>NZ_NNBO01000001.1:0-1174471 GCF_002803145.1 Kitasatospora sp. CB02891
GGGATGCCCGGGCCGTCGTCCTCGACGGTCAGCTGCGCCCAGCCGTCCGCGACGGCGAGCGTGACGGCGACCCGGCCGTCCGCGTGCCGGGCGGCGTTGTCCAGCAGGTTGCGCACCAGGCGGGCCGGCAGCGTCTCGCGGCCCGTCAGCACCGCGTCGTCGAGCTCGCTCTCGTACGTCAACTCCCGTCCGCCGTAGTGCCGTTCGGCGAGCTGTTCGGCGATCAGGTCGTGCAGGTCGACAGCGTCGACGGCACCGGCGTCGGTGTCGGCGGTGTCGGCGGGGCGGTCGGTGTCGCGTTCGGCGCGGGCCAGCAGCAGCAGGTCGTCAGCGAGGTCCTGGAGCCGCTCGGCGTCGGTGAGCGCGCCGCGGACCACCGTCGGCCAGTCGGCGGACGCCGGGTGCGCGAGCGGCACCTCCAGCGAGCTGCGCAGCGCGGCGAGCGGGCTGCGCAGCTCGTGCGAGGCGTCGGCGACCAGGCGGCGCTGCTCGTCGAGGGCGTGCTGGAGCCGGTCCAGGGTGTCGTTGGTGGTGCGGGCCAGCCGGTGGATGCCGTCCCGGGCGCGGGGGACGGGGACGCGCTCGTGGAACGCGCCGCCGCGCACCGCGGCCATCTGACGGCGGATCGACTCGACCGGGCGCAGTGCGAGGCCGGTGGCGAGCCAGGCGATCAGCGCGACGAACAGCGACGTGGCGGGGGCCACGTCATAGGCGAGCACCCGGGTGAGGGTGGCGGCGGTCTCGTCGCCGGTGAGCGGGTCGATCAGCACGTAGAGGAGGAGTTGCTGGTCGGGCAGGTTCGCGGGGTCGGCGCGGGGGCCGTTCGGGGGGAGCTGGGCGAGGCGGGCGGCGGACACCGGTTCGGTGAGCTTGCGCAGGAAGCGGTAGGTGCGGGGTCCCGCGGTGGGCAGCCGGTAGTGGGGCGCGTGGCCGTTCGGGTAGCGGACGGTGACGAGGTCGGTGCCGAGCCTGTGCGGCGAGTCGGTGCTGTACTGGTCCGGGGACAGGGCCGGCAGGCCGAGCGCCGGGTCGGTGTCGCGGGGGTCCTCCAGGTTGGCGGAGCGCAGCCATCGCCCGTCCTGGGCGAGCACCGCGTACGAATAGTTCTGGAACTCGCCGCCGCCGGCGCCGGCCCGGACCCTCGCCTCGAGGTCCGCGATCGCCGCCCAGCCCTGTTCGAGGGCGGCGTGCTCGAGGCGGACCCGCACGATGTGACCGACCAGCGGCGTGGCGACGGCGAACGCCAGCGCGGACGCGATCAGCGCGGCCCCCGCGGCCCGGGCCCGGACGCCGAGCGCGGGCCACCGCCGCGGAACGAGCACGGACCACCGGCCCGGGACGGGGGCGGGCTGCTGGCGCGGGCGGTCAGCCGGCATCGGCGGGCGACGGGGCGTGGGGGGTGAGCCGGTAGCCGATGCCGCGGACGGTGTCGATCCGGGCGTGCGCGCCGGCCCGGTGGAGTTTGCGGCGCAGCGCGGCGATGTACACCTCGACGATGTTCAGGTCGCCGCGGAACGCCGAGTCCCAGACGGCGTCCAGGATGTCGGTCTTCGGCACGGCCTGGTCGGGGCGGCGCAGCAGGCTCTCCAGGACGCCGAACTCCTTTGCGGTGAGCCGCAGTTCGCCGTCGGCGACGGTGCAGCGGCGGGCCGCCGGGTCGATCCGCAGGTCGGCGACGGCCAGCGCGGCGGGCCGGCCCGCCGCGCCGCGGCGCAGCAGGGCGCGCAGCCGGGCGGTGAGCACCACGAAGGAGAACGGTTTGGCGAGGAAGTCGTCGGCGCCGCAGTCGAGTGCCTCGGCCTCGTCGTACTCGCCGTTCTTCGCGGTCAGCATCAGGATCGGCACAGGGTTCTCCTCGGCCCGCAGCTGGCGGCAGATCCGGAAGCCATTCAGGCCGGGCAGCATCACGTCGAGCACCAGCAGGTCGTACCTGGCGGAACGGGCCAGCTCCAGGCCCCTCGGGCCGTCGGCGGCCACGTCCACCGCGTAGCCCTCGGCCCGCAGGCCCTGGCTGAGCGACCGGGCCAGCCTTTCCTCGTCCTCGACCATGAGTAGGCGCACCGGGCCAGCGTAGGTCAATTCCGCGGCGCGAAAAGGACCACTGCCCGATGTGCCGGTTTTCTCCGGGCTGAAGAAATCCTCAGGTTCTTTCAGAATCGGCTCAGCAGGGCTTTCCTAGCGTCGGTCGGGTGCGAATACCTTTCCGGATCCGTCCCTGTGTGCCGCCGACGTTCGCGGCGGTGTGGCTGTCCGCCCTTGCGGCGGTTCGACTGCCGACGTTCGCGGCGGCTCGACTGCCTGCCTTTGCGATGGTTCGACTGCCAGCGTTCGTGACGGCTCGGCTGTCTGCCTTTGCGGCGATTCAACTGCCGGCGTTCGCGGCAGCTCGACTACCGGCGTTCGTGACGGCTCGGCTGCCGGCGCTCACGGTGGTGTGGCTGCCGGCGTTCGCGGTGGCGCTGTTCCACTCGGCGCTGTCGCTGCCGAGGCACTGGCGGATGCAGACCAGCGGCTTCGACCTCGGGATCTTCGAGGAGGCGGTGCGCGGCTACGCGTACCTCGAACCGCCCGTGGTGACGCTGAAGGGCGCCGGGTTCGTGCAGCTGGGCGACCATTTCAGCCCTGCGCTGGCCGTGCTGGCCCCGTTCTACCGGCTCTGGCCGGGCCCCGAGACGCTGCTGGCGGCGCAGTCTCTGCTGTTCGCGCTGTCGACGGTGCCCGTCACCGCGCTGGCCGTGCGGTGGCTGGGGCGGACCCGGGGCGTGGCGGCGGGGCTGGCGTACGGGCTGTCCTGGGGCCTGTGGCAGGCCTCGCTGTTCGACTTCCACGAGATCGCGCTGGCCGTCCCGCTGGTGGCGTGCGCGACGGCCGCGCTGGCCCGCGGGCGGTGGCGGGCCGCGGTGTGGTGGGCACTGCCGCTGCTGCTGGTGAAGGAGGACATGGGCCTGCTGCTGGCCGGCGCCGGCGGCCACGTCCTGCTGGCCGGGCGCCGGCGGGGGCTCGGCGCCGCGGCCCTCGCGGCGGCCGCGCTCGGCACCCTGCTCACCGTCCTGGTGCTGATCCCCGCGGCGAACCCGACGGGCGGCTACGCGTACGGCGCGACGGCCGCCCTCGGGGGCGGCGACCCGGTGACCCGGCTACTGCTCCCCGCCGCCAAGTGGTGGACGCTCGCCGCGCTCTTCGCCCCGGTCCTGCTGCTGGCGCTGCGCTCGCCGCTCGCCCTGCTGACCGTCCTGCCGCTGGCGGCGCGCTTCTGGTCGGCCAACCCCGCGCACTGGAGCACCGGCTGGCACTACAGCGCGGTACTGATGCCCGTCGTCTTCGTCGCCGCGCTCGACGGCCTGCGCCGCCTGCCCAGGCATGGGGCGCTGCGCCTCGCGCCCACCGCGATGCTCGTCGTCGCGGTGCTGGCCGCCCCGCGACCGGACCTGTCCGGTCCCGGCCCCGACGCGCTGACGGCCCACCGGGTCCTCGCCGCCGTCCCCGACGGCGCGAGGGTCGCCGCCGCGAACCGGCTCGCCCCGCACCTCACGTCCCGCTGCACCGTCTCCCTCTTCCCCTACCTCACCTTCCCCGACGGCGCCGGCTCCACCCGCCTGTCCCCCGACGACCGCGACCCCCTCTTCCGCCCCACCGCCGAATGGGCCGCCACCCTCGACACCCCCGACGACTTCCCCTCCCCCGCCGACGACCTCACCGCCCAGCAATCCCTCCCCACCGCCGGCTACCACCCCGTCGCCCACGGCGCAGGCATCACCATCTGGCACTGGGAACCCGGACGTTGACGACACGAAGAGCCGAGGCCGCGAGCGAGCGCGGGTGCGCAGTGGATGGTGCGCGGTGCGCGGTGGAAGTTCCCGGCCCGGATCGGCCGTACCGCACCGCCCCCTCCACCCGGACCGTACGCCCCGCCGGACCCGACGCCCGCCGAGGACAGCGGCAGGCCGACACAGCAGGCCGTCGGCATGTCCGCGCGGTACGCGGTGCGGTGTCCGCGCGCTGTCGGCGCGGGCCGACTCAGGGGCGCAGTCAGTCCTGCCGGACGGCCTGGGCTCCTGCCTGGAAGCGGCTTTCGGTGCCCAGGCGGTTCATCAGGCCTGCATCATGCGGCGCACGGTGCGCAGGGACAGGCCCAGTTTGCGGCCGGCGGACTCGTCCGTGTGGCCGTTGCCGAGCAGGTGCAGCAGGGCGCGTTCGGATCCGGTGAGGTCGTGGGGTTGCCCTTGGCACCGGGGGCGAAGTCCTGGTGGGCGCACCCAGCACAACCACACACACCACGCACCACGCACACCACAACCCCGTCGGGCACACCCTCCCGACGGGGCACCAACACACCACCAACCCACCGCGCCAATGAGCTCCGACCCCACCACCGACGGCCCGCCGACGCACCAGGCCCGGGAAAAACCGACACACAGACAGGCCAACACAGCCCCCGGGGGCAGGACACACTGCGGCGCAAGGCACAACAGAAGCGGAACGTCCCCAGCGCGGCAGTCGTCCGCGACGGCCTGCTGCCCCATGTGAGCACCGGAAGCGCCCACGAGACGCACCGGGCGTTCGTCGAGCCCGACCACGGCACCATGAGCAACGAGAAGCCGACCCCCGGACCGACCCGCCACGCCCGCCCCCTGAACCGACTGCGCGTCGATGAGCCCAGCGGTCGGCTCCCCGCCCCGGCCGGCGACCTGGCGGACCCGGTCCCGCAGCCGGTCGTGGAACTCGGCGACCAAGCCGGTGTCGCGCCGGCGCCGGAAGAAGGCGTGGACACGATCCCGCTCGGGAAAGTCCACCGGCATCGCCCGCCAGGTGATACCGCCCGCGACCAAGCACTGCGTCGACCGTCCGACGGTGGCAGTAGCCCTCCGGCTGCCCGCCCCGCCCTTCCAGCCAGGCAGGAACGGGCATCGCGTCGCGCACGACGGCCCAACTCCGCATCGCTCATGTCGGACGGACACCTCGGTCGCCCCTACGGTCGGTCGCCGGCATTCCCGAACCGATGAGTGAGGCAATCACACTCCGGTGAAGCCGAGTTGGCGCCAGCCGGTGCGAGGGCACAGAACAGCGACAACAAGGCCCCTTGGTGTACTCAAGGTCTCAACGACCCCGAGCAACACCAGAGGCCCTGTCTTCATACGCGGACAGACCGAAGATCGCCCGACCGAGCCACCGCATTCGAACCCATGCTCACCAGCTCGGTACGACAACGGCTTCTAAACGAATGCTGGGAGAGCTGATCGACGGCCCAGGACTCGCTGAGCCCCTCGTTTCCAGTGGCTCCGCGCTCGATCTGGCATGGATGTGGCACGACCGCTTTTCCTTCCGGAATACTCGGCCGGCCGCGCACCCTTGGGCCGGTGGGTCGTTCGCCTATCGGTCAGAAGGGAGGTTCGAGATCGCCGCGGCCATCGCTGTGTGGCCCGCAGTCCCAGGGCTCCTCCTGGAAAGGTTCAATGTCAGTGACGTCGTGGCCCCATGATTCGAGGGCCTTCCAGGCAATGCGCCGGGAAGGGTCGTCGCTGCTGGTGTCCAGGATGCGGCGCGCGTGCACGGCGAGGTGATCGCGGCGCTGGGCAAGCGCGGGGTGTTCGGCGAGGATGAGCGCGGCGAGGCCGGCGGCTTCGCGCACGTCCTCGTGACTGTCCTGCAGGAAGGGTGCGACGGCTCGATAGAGCATCGGGCGCAGGTCGCGGAAGGCCGCCAGCGTGGTGCCGTGGGTGAGGAAGCCAGGGAAGTAATGCTCGGTGCGGTCGACAATCTCGTCGGAGGCGTCGTAAGCCGTGGAAACCAGCCAGTTCAACAATGTCGCGCGGATGGGGACGCTGCGATACGGCCGGCGGGTCATGGCCGCCGGGTGGGCGAGGATGCCCGCGATATACACGGCGACGGGGACGGTGGCTTCGTAGATGCTGTTCTGGTGGCCGACCAACTCACTCAGTTCCGACAAAGCGGTGACCTGCACCGTGGAATCAGGCTCCAGCAACCGTGCCAGGACTTCGGGAAGGCACTCACCGTTCCCGAAAGCCGTCTGGAGCGAACCCCAATCGGTCTCCGCCAGGACCACCTGGTAGGACGGCAAGTCAGGCTCGTGGGGCGTCCCGGCCTTGGAGCTGCTGTGGTTCACAGGCCGAACCTAGACCAGACTCCTGACACGATTCCCGTCCCGGCCAGTTGGAAGCCGCTGTCCTTCCGAGAGTGACGGGTGCGTTTGCGCTGGTCAGGCATAAGGGCGGTGTTTCGGCGGCGGAGACGAGGTGTCGTGTCGCCTCTGCGGTGGAGGTGCGGGATGCCGCCGGTAGGGCCTCCTGGCGTGCTCCAGGTCTCGACAACCCCGACCTGCACCAGGGGCCCTGTCCTCATACACGGACAGACCGAGGATCGCCCGACCGAGCCGCCGCGTTCGAACCCATGCTCACCAAGATCGGTACGACAACGGCTTCCAGTAGTGCTTTGTTATGTGCTGCGCGGACTCCGGGCAGGTCAGGTGCTCGGCGGTTCGTCGATGTGAATCCAGACGAACTGGCAGTGTTGCGTGATGAGTTGGAGGCTTTCGCGGCGGAGGTGTTCTCTCCGCTGCCGCGCTCGAACCGGCAGGACAAGGGCTTGAGCCACCTGCGCGGCCTGTTGCTGGACGGGCGGCGCAAGTCGATGCAGCCGATGGCCGGGCGCCTCGGCATCGACCACCAGCGCCTGCAGCAGTTGATCACCGCCTCGACCCGGTCACTGGACGACGTCCGCGCCCGCATCGCCCGCCGTGCCGTGTAGGCGCTGGCGCCGCAGGCCCGGGTGATCGACGACCCGGGGTTCCCGAAGGACGGCAGCGCCTCGCCCGGGGTCGACCGCCAATACTCCGGGACGCTCGGCAAGGCCGGGAACTGCCAGGCCGGGGTGAGCGTCCACGCAGTGACCGACCGGGCTTCCTGTCCGCTCGACCGACGGCTGTTCCTGCCCGCCGCCTGGGATCCGGAGCACGCCGCGGACCCGGCTGCCGCCGCCCATGGCGGGCGTCGGCGGGAACGCTGCAGCATCCCCGCCGACGAGGGTCACCGCCCGAAGCGGCGCCTCGCGGTGGAGACGCTCGACGAACTCGCCGCCCGGGGAACCGCGCCGCCGGTCGTGGTCGCACGACAACGCCCGCCTCCGCGCCGCCTCGGACGAGCACGGCCTGCGGTGGATCGTCCAGGTCAAGAGCAACCGCGCACCCGCCGGACGCGGTCACCCACCGGCCCGCCCACGGCGGACTCCGCCCCGGACCCGAACCCCGCTACCGCACCCGGCCCCTCCCACCGGCAGAGCACGTACGGGCCGCCGGCCGGACAGCGGCCCGCACGGCCACCTGGCGACGCGGCCCACGCAACCACCTCACCGGCGACCACGTCGCTCTACGGGTCCGTCCGGCCGGACGCCGCCCGCGGCTTGAGGAAGACGGCACCCCGCCCGCGCGCCGGCCGTCGGCCGCCGGCCCAGTGGCCCGCCCACATGGCCGAGCCGTCCCACCACCGGGCCTCCAACCAACCCGCCGACACCCCGATCAGGGAACCGGTCCGCCCGGCCGAGATCCGCCGGCGGATCGAGCACGACCACCGCGAGCTGAAGACCGCCCTGGGCCCGGACCACGTCGAAGGCCGCTCCTGGACCGGACGGCACCGCCACGTCACCCCCGCCACCGCCGCTCACCTCCCCGCGGCCCTGGTCCGGAGCCGCCCAAAAGCGCCCGCTCGGCACATGACCCTCCACCAGGCCGTCAGAGCCCTCCAACAACTCCTGACAACCCGGAACGGCACACGCCCGACCCGCCACCACCCGACACCCAGGCCAAAACCACCCCCACCCGACAAAGCACCACTGGGCAGTGCCCCGGCGATCACCGGCGGAGCCGGATGACGCGCGTGACCGCGGTGACGGATCCGACAGGAAGCGGAGGAGCGGGCCGGGTCAGGCCAGGCGGGTGGTGGCGTAGTACTCGATCGCGGTGTGCTGGTACTCCGCCAGGCCGGGAGTAACGGCCTCGTAGGCGGCGCGCCAGGACGGGTTCTGGACGCAGCCGAGGCCCATGGCGCGGAACTCGTCGGGCGTGACGGGATGCAGTTCGGCGAGCGAGCGGTACTGGGCGTCGATCTCGGCCTGAACGGAGTCGGCCGAAGCCGGGACGCCGGCCGCCAGCAGCTCCGCGAGGCGGATCATCCCGGCCGTTCGCTCGCGCTGGCCCGCCCCGAGCTCGGCGGCGTCCATCGTCGCGCTGCGGCGGTCGGTCGCCTCGGCGAGCTCGGGGAAGTTCCGGAGGCCTTCCTCGTACTGGTCGGGCTGGACGCCCTCGAAGAGGTTCTCCGGGCGGTTGATGGTCATGGGCTGGCCGTCCTTTCGGGATCGTTCCAGATCGGCGAGGGTGCGGGCGACGGTGGCGGCCAGGGTGTCCAGCCGGTCCCGTTCGGCGAGGAGACGGCGGTGGTGGCCGCGCAGGGCTTCCACCTCGTCCACCTGCTCGGAGAGGATCCGGCCGATCTCCGGGAGGCCGACGCCGAGGGCCCGCAGCACCAGGATCTGTTGCAGCATCAGAAGCTGCGTCTCCCCGTAGTGCCGGTGCCCGTTGGCGGCGATCCGGGCCGGCGGCAGCAGGCCGATCTCGTCGTAGTGCCGCAGCGTCCGGGCGGTCACGCCCGACAACCGGGCCACCTCCGCGATCGACAGGTCCATCGTCCTCGTTCCGTGCCTTCGCCTCGCCGGGCCGGTCGTTCCGGCCCTGCTCACAACCGTAGAAGCTGCCGCAACGTCAACCGCAAGCCCGGCCAGCCGTCCACGCCAGGGTCGCAGCAGGCATTCGCCCGGCGCTCGCGCACTCACCACCGACGAGTGCCGGGTGCGCACCGCTCCAGACGCGGGCCTCGGCGGCCGAGCCGATCTCAGATGCCACAGCCCGAGCACTCGAACAGCCTCCAGAAGCCCTCGGACCCCGCTCGCCTGCCGGAAACGAATCAGGCGGCAGCGCATGTCCAGCCCACACAGAGCTGGTGGGGTACGGGGAAGGAGCCCCCGCAGAACCGCGGATCCAGCGCCGCCGGGCGCCCGCCACGAGTACAGGGGCGCAGCACGCCACGCTCACCCGTCCGGTCGGCTGCCAACCGCGACGTCGTTGTGGTTGCCGCCCCGTCCCCGCGAGAGGAACAGGACATCCGGGCCACCGACAACGTGGCGGGATCGAGGGGCCGAGGCGCCAGTCGGCCGAACGGCCAGAGCTCGACGCGCACCGTGACGCAGACGCCACCGGGCAGGTCTCCCTTGCAGCCCCGGCCGCCCAGGCCGGGCAGCCACAGGCGCTGTCCTTCGCGGACGCCGGCAGGGACACGGACGTTGCGCTCGTTTCGCCGGGTCACGACGCCGCCGGTGTCGGGGAAGGTCAGGCCGGTGCCCGCATCGACCTCCCGGCACAGGCGGCGGCCGCCCCGGCATCGGCTACCGCCGCCATCACCGGCGCCCGCTCCGGCTGCGGTACGGGTGCGAGAGGGTCACGTACCCCGCGCCCGTCGGTGCCGAACTCTGCTTTCCCGGTGGGGGGTTCGGCCGCCCCGGCGGGCCGGGCCAGGGGTTTGTGCGATCACCGACAGGCCATTCCGGTCATTCGGTGGCCGATACCCGCGGAAGACCGCCTTCTTCCCGGATGCCGCTCCCCGGGGTGCGGGGAACTGCCATGCTGATGCCAGCGGAATGTGACATTTCACATTCCGCCCATCGTCCTATCCCTGCCACCCGAGGAGAGACACCCATGAAGACCACCGTCATCGCCGTCGCCACCGCCGCGGCCATAACCACCCTGGCCACCGTCCAGGGAGCCGCCGCCGCGCCGACCGGACCGGCCGGACCGGTCGGCGCGGTCGTGACCTGCGGCACCCCTGGCGCGCCCGGCCCGCTGCTGACCCGGGCCTGCGTCGAGGTGACCGGCAACCAGGTCCGCTTCTACGGGGTGGCCACGCCCGACGACCCGTCCTGGCAGCCCCGGCCCCTCGGCTTCACCGTCTCCGGCACGGTCGTCGGCAGCGCCCCCCTCGCACCCGTCCACCCGTCCATCATCGTCCAGGCCGGCGCGAACCAGGTCGGCAGCGTCTTCTCCAGCGCCCCGTGCGGCGCCACCGTCAGCACCACCTTCTCGGTGGCCCAGCCCGGCTGGCCCACCTCGACCGCCACCGTCTCCACCGTGGTGGCCTGCTGACGCTGGACTCCCGCAGGTGTGCCCCGGCCCCCCGGGGCACACCCCGCCACCTCCTCTCCGCACAGGGTCTTCCAACCACAGCAGATCCACCGGCACCTGCATCCCACCAGGACGAACTGGCCGATACCGCCCAGCCCGAGCACGGAAACCCGCCACCGCAACAGCACCCGCACCCACCCGACCCCGACACGACGGCCGAGCAACATAGAGCCCCGCCCGCAGCCCGATCCGAGCCGACGGCAGGCGGCCATGCCCCCAGCAGCCCGACGACCACGCACTCGTCCCCCGGCCCGCAGGGGGGGTGGCTGGACGGTCCCTCTGGTGCGCCTCGGGGACCGGAGCAGACGCCCGATCCCCCTCACCCTCCTCGACACGCCGTACCTGGGGACACCCTCGGACGCGTGATCAGGCAACGGCAGCCTCCACGCGCTCGACCAGGACGCCATTCTCGAACCTCGCGTCGGCGCGGACGAGGGCGAGGGCGAGGGCGAGGGCGAGGGCGAGGGCGACGAGATGGTCCCCTGTCAATCGCTCCGCTGCCCCTCGGTCAGTCCCTGTGCGCCCGGACCGGACGCACAGACCAGGGCGATCGTCGCCGTGATGAACGGTCAGCTCCTGCGCGGCCGGGCCACCCGCCATGGCCTCCTCCCGACGCACCAGCACAACTTGCCGACGGCACCGGTCGGAGGTGTCTTGGAGGCACAAACCTCCCCCTCCAGTCGCCGAAAGGTGATCCAACGATGCCCGGAATCCGTCCGCTCCCCGCCCCGAAGAGGCTCCTCGTCGCCCTGACCGCCGTCGCACTCCTGCTGACCGGGCTCGGGGTGTACGTGATGAACCGGGCGCCATCCGCCTCGGCCAGCCCGAGGGCCGCCGTCGTCACCGGCGGGCTGTCGGTCAGCATCATGCCGAGCAGTGTCACCGTCGGCGTCGGCACCGTGTCCGCCAACATCCTCTACACCTGCACCGACACCGCCGCCCCGGGCGGAAACGCCGCGCTGCGCGTCGAGTTCGACCAGCACGGCAACGACGCGTCCGCCGAGGTCGCCGTCCCGTGCGGCACCGCGAACGTGAACAAGACGCAGACCGTGACCGCCACTCAGGTCGGCATGAGCGGCACCCAGGAAATCACCGTGGTCGCCGGCCTGACCGACGGCCCCGTGACGGTCGTCGACACCGCCGACACCGTCACCGGCGGCGTCTACGTGCACCTCGACCCGTCCGCGACCTTCCCGGGCAACGGCACCGTCACCCGCACCGGCTACTACAACTGCGCCACCGGCACACCCACCCCGACCTCGACGATCATCACCCTCGACCAGGTCCAACCCGGCAACCTCGCAGCCGCCGGCGAAGGCGTGGTCACCGTCCTCACCTGCAACGGCGCCAACCAAACCTTCAGCATCAACATCACCAGCTGCACCGGAAACGGCTTCACAGCCGGCACCCCCCTTGCCGGCCAGGCTGTGATTCCCACGGTCGGCGGGGGAGGCGGCTTCACCGGCCGCAGCACCGTCGACTACTCGCTCCTCATCGGCTGACCGAGGACCTCCGGGCACGCCGACCCGACACCGACGCACCGACGCCCGCGGCAGGGGCCGCCGTACGACCCGCCCCCGAGGCCGCCCGGTCGCGGGTCCGGCAGCCGAAGTCGACGCCGTCCCGTCCATCCGCTCGCAGCGCAGCCCCGAACGCCGCACGCTCGGCGGGCCACACGGCCACAGGGCCTGCGACCACCACCTGACCCCGTTCCCCAGCACCGGCAGCACCTGATCCGCACGCTCCCGGCCGGGAGGGCGGGCGACGCGACCGATGCGTCGACACCGCAGGGCGTTCGCGCACTTCGGCGGGGTGTACAAAAGACGCCCGAACTGGTCCGACAACCAGGGACGTTCACGTGTATGTGGGTGGGGAGTCAAGGCCGTACGCCGACACGGGCGCGAGGCACCGCGGGGGGACGTCACGGACCGGAGGAACATCGCACCGACGAGCCCACTCACGCGACACGCCCTCGACCACGGCCCCGTCCTCGCGGAAGGCATCCTCGCCGCCGACCGCCATGACGCGACACCGGCCGATCCGGCGGCACGGGCGACGCCGACCGAGCCAGATCGCTCGCCCCACGCCCCCGGAGGGGCCGGCATCCGGGCATCCTCGACGCCTCACCCGCGCACAGCGCGGCACCCCAACTTCCGTTTATCACGCATGTATCCACGCATGCCACGGTGTCCCCGGCCTCGATTCCACCCGCGGACGGAGTACACGTGACCACGGCAGTGCCTTCCGACAACCAGGCAACCCTGGACTACCAGATCTCCTTCACCGCCGGACCCGACCTCAAGGGACAACTCAAGCGCCTGTCCGGCACCACCATGGACGACAGCTCCTACTACCACGGACAGCCCGAACCCAAAGGCAGCACCTTCGCAGGCCAGTACCGGCACGCCAACGACCCGGAGAAGCAGACCGTCAACCTCCTCGCCAACGCCATCTTCGAACGACTCGGCTGCGACGAAGACCAGTACCTGACCGAAATCCTGGCCCAGGTCACCGGAGGCACCATCACACTCCACTCCGACAAAGGCCCCTGCCACTCCTGCCGGGCCCTCCTCAGGCAGTTCCTCCAGGACTACCCGATGCTCACCTCCTTCGTCGTGACCTACCGCAAAACAGACGGACGAGGCCGCCCGATCCGAGCCCTAGAGCCCGCCGGAGGCAACCTCTACGGCTCCTACGGCTACGAAGACGCCACAGAAGTCAACGGTTTCTGGTGCAAAGTCCTGCGCTGACCCCGCCACACCCCCGAACGGCAGGACCACACGGACACCCACCCGCGGCCGATTGAGGACTCGGCCGCCACAGCACCACGCCCCACCGGGCGTGGTGCACCCCGACACCCCCGGCCCGCCGCAGCCCCCGCAGCCCCCGCAGCCCCCGCAGCCCCGACAGGCGGACGCGCCGGAGCAGCAGCACGTCCCCCCGGCCCACCGAACCCGGGCGCCCGGAGGCGCCGAACCACCGGCCGCCCGGTCCGCAGCGCCGCTACTCGGATGCGACGACGTCCACCCCGCGCCAGAACGCGACCCGGTCACGCACCTGCTCGGCCTCTGGCTTCGGCTCCGGATAGAACCAAGCCGCATCCCGGTTCTCGACACCGCCCACCGAGACCGTCCAATAACGGGCGACGCCCTTCCACGGACAGACCGTCGTCGTGTCGCTCGGGACGAAGAACTCCCGGTTCAACGACCCCGGCGGAAAGTAGTGATTGCCCTCCACCACGACCGTCTCCCCGGACTCGGCCACCACCACACCGTTCCACACCGCACGCACCACCCCGCGCCACCGCCTTCCCCACACCACGAACTTCCGACACCGCTGCACCGTCAACTCCCCACACCATCACGACATTCCACCCCACAGCCAGCACCCGCGAACACCGACGCACACCCACCGGCACCTCCAACGCCGACACCTCGCCTCACATCCCCCACGCACCGGGCAGGACGTCGGACACCGGGCAGGCGGTGCACGGGCGTGATCGCCACCGCCCGAACCCACAGCCGACACCTGCCCGGCCCCGCGGCCGCGCCACGCCAGCGCACAGTGCGCCCCGACCCGGATCACCGACGGCCGGACGATGTCGGGCGCGTCGACAAGAGGGCGCCGCCCCGCAGACGGAGGTCCGGTGCCGCACCGGCCAGAGACCGCCGAGAGCCTCCCGGACCTCAGGCACCGTCAGATCCTCGTCGAACAACCGCACCAGAACCCGCGACAGCTTCACTCCGCACCCGCACGCGGTCTACTGCCGCCGGCCACTTCGTCCCACGCGACACCCCCACACGCCGGGCAGTCAGTGCGCAGGTCGATGACCACCACCGCCCGACCCTGGCAGCGGACCACGCGCCCCGCCCCGGATCACCGTCGGCCGAGCGCTGTCGGAGACGTCGGTGACGCGCGCCGCCCCGCCGACCGTGCGGGAGCCCGCCCGGGGCGCATCGGTGAGAAGCCGCCGGAGCCGGGACGCCGGTCGCTGAGGATGCGCCGGCGGCCGGGCCGGGGCGTCGTCACCGACAGCGATGAGGTCACGGTCGGATAACAGCGGCTTCTTCCTGTGACCCCACGCGCCCCTGCACCCGTGTAGAGGTCAGAGCCGCGTTCGAGCGGGTCCGCATGGCCGGCGTGCGCAGAGAACGACAGAAGGAGAGTCAGGGATGAAGGACTTCCGCTTGGACCTGAGCGACGAACTGTCCGCACTGACACCGCCGCCCCTGGGCGACATCGTGGCGGAAGCCACCAGGAAGGGCCGCCGCGCGCGCCGGGCACGGACCATCGGACAGGTCGGCGGATCGGCATTGGCCCTGGCGGCCGCCGTCGTCCTGGCCGCCGGCCACCTGCCCGGCACCGCCGGCGGCACCACCGCCGTCGGCCCGGCGGCCGGCGGCACACCCGCCCTCGCCGCCCCCGCCGGCCCGACCCCGTCGCCCACGGCGTCCGGCGCCCTGGTCCGGGTGAGCGGCGCGGCCGTCCTCGCGACGGTCCTCGACGCACTCCCCGCCGGTCTGCAGACCAGCGGTTACGCCGCCAACGGCGCGACCGACGCGCACGGCAAGTACGCCGCCGACGTCCCCGTCGCCCAGGTCAACATCCAGACCCCGCAGGGCCTCGGCATGATGCGGGTGTTCGTCGGCACCGCGTCCCCCGACGCCAAGTGCTCCACCGACGACGGCTGCCACCGCGACAAGTACGGCCAGCAGGTCCGCACCACCCACGTGAACGACAACTGCATCCAGAACACCGTGGTCACCGTCCGCCACGCCGACAGCACCGCCGTCACCGTGCAGATGGCCACCTGCCTGGCCTGGAACGGCACGGCCAACCTGCCGGGAGTCCTCCCCCTCACCGAGGAGGCCGCCGCCGAACTCGCCGCCAACCCGGCCTTCCACACCATGATGACCCCTGCCCAGGGCGCTGCGGCCGCCGCCCGCTTCCCCGCACTCCCCCCGATCGACTGACCCTGTTCGACTGATCCCACCCGATCGCGGCCCCGGGACCCCCGGGGCCGCACACCCCACCCGGCACTCACCCCACACACCACCAGGGGGCACCACCCGTGCGCAAAGAAGCAGAGTTCACCGCGTTCGCGCAGGCCGCAGCCCCCAGGCTCCGCCAGATCGCCTACCTGATGTGCCGCGACTGGCACCTCGCGCAGGACCTCACCCAGACCACCCTCACCAAGCTGTACCTCGCCTGGCCCCGCATCACCCGCCGCGACCACGACCCGTTCGCCTACGCACGCAAGACCCTCCTCAACACCCTCCTCGACCACAAACGCCTGCGCAGCACCACCGAGGTGACGACCGACCGCATCCCCGACCACACCCCCGACACCCCCCACCACACCACCACCACCGACACCCGACTCACCCTCATCGACGCCCTCGCCCAACTCACCCCCAGAGACCGCGCCATCGTCCTCCTCCGCTACTGGGAGGACCACACCATCGAAGCGACCGCCGACATACTCGGCGTCACCAACTCCGTCGTCAAAACCCAGAGCATGCGCGCCCTCGCCACCCTCCGAACCCACCTCCACCACATCGATCAACCCGCCCACTGACACCAACACACCCCGCAAGAACCGCCCCCACCAGAGCTCTCCCGCGGCGGCTCAACCGAGGAAGGGAAACGTCGGCATGGTCCAGCACGCGGCCTCCTCGGGATCCCCGGGCCGCAACGGCGCAGGGGATCCCATCCCGGTCACGTACAACCAGACCAACACCACAGCGACGATGCACATCACCGGCAGCAGGTACCACCGGCTGCGTGGCAGACGGGAGAGCACCGCGCCGCACACCAGCAGTACGACGAGCATGACGACCCAGGCGGAACGGGTGGCCGCCGCCAGTGTGGGATCCGGTTCGTGATCCTGGGTCAGACACCAGTGCCACGCCTCGTCCACCCAGGCATTGCCGCAGACGACACCCGCCGTCGCGAGGACCAACGCCGCCAGAACCCACGCCGAAGCCCAACCACAGCCACGAGCCCGACTGCCCTCCACCGACCCCACGCCGCCTCCTCAAAATGATGATCGTCCCGGGTCACGCGACGCACCCCACCCGCCCTCGGTTCCCGAACCCACAACCCCGAGGCACATGGACGCGCGCTGCTCCTCCCCGCCGATGCAGCACGCCCCGGGCGCCGAGCCAGTCCTCCAGCACCCCGAGCACCGGCCCGTAGTCGTCGGTGTCGGCCCTGCTCGGCCGACCACCGAGGTCTTGCGCCCGCTCGATCACCGACGCCGCCCCAAGCCCGACCCGACCCGGTCGCCCTCACGGCTGCTCATGTCCTCTCCCCACCAAGCCAGTTGCGCCGCACCAGCAGCACCCGCACCGCCTCGAACGGTTCCGCCAGGCGCGCGCCGACCGCCGCTCCCCACCCATGGCGGACCAGGCCCCGCGACTCCGACACGACGAAGAAGCGCTCCAACGCCTGCCCCCCGACGATGCCGAGGCGCAATGCCTTGACCCCGTGACGACGCACACCCGGGCCGCACAGCTTGGGCAGCCGCACAAGACGATCCACGAGCGCGCGGCACCCGATCGGCACACCCGCCACGACACCACCGGACGCGCCCGGCACTGGAAGGCAGACGGGCTCTGCCCTGAGCCCGCGCCCAATATCAAGCGGGCGACCGGTCGTCCACGACGCCCCGAGGTCCTCCCGGAGCCTGCGCTGCGCTCAGCCGCCGCGCCGCCTCCGCCGCGAACAGCGCCGTCGGGACGGCCGCGGCCGGCACCGTCCACCACGGCAAGCCCGTCAAGAACGCCAGCACCGCCGGAGCGGCGCAGGCGAGGAACGTGGTGAAGGCGATCCATCGGGCGAGCGCGACGGTGCCGGGGCGGCCGATGAACTGCAGCACGCCGAGGGTGGCGGCGAATACTGCCAGCAGGGCGGCGAAGGTGCCCAGCCCGGCGGTGAACTGCAACTCGTCACGGGGCTCGTCAACGGTCGCCTGCGTCTCGCCGTCCCGCTGCACGCGCATCACCTGGCCGTGCCACACCGTGCCGTCCACCCGGTCGCCGGGCTCCAGGTCTTCCAGAACCGGTCCGGCGTTGCCGAACAGCACCTCGCCGAGCCAGAACGGGGTGCCGTCCAGCGTCGCCCGGAACTCGGCGCCCCGGCCCCCGTGCCAGACGACCGTGCTGCTCACCGTGAACGTCACGGCGCGCACGCACTCCTCGCCCGGCCTGCTCGGGCTCGCAGCCGGACAGGGGACGGCGGCCGTGTACGAGCGGTGCCGCTCGGCGTCGTGCGGAAGCATCACGGCGAACAGGAACCAGGCGACGGCGGCCGCCGGGACCATCAGCGCCGCGGCGAGCAGCGCACCGCCGGTACGGGTCCACGGCGACGATGAGGGACGGTGGGTCATGACGGTTCTCCCCCTGGTCCGGTACTCGGCTGAAACGCACCACCGCCGCCACCGGGGCGTGCCGCCCCGCCCCTTCTCGGGGTCGGACGGCACCGGGCGGCCGGAACGCCGGACGGTGTCGAAGTTCTCGGAGCGTGCCCGACGTTCGCTGAAGCCCTCTCGAAAGGGAGCCGACACAGGAGGCGGCGGGTCCACAGCCACGGCCGGGCCGACGACGCGCCGGCGAACCCCGCATCGAGCGCCACACACCACCCCCGGACCGGCCCGCGGACACAACTGTCCCTTGTTCGCCGACCAGGCTTCCCGGCACACCTTCGTGCAACGTACCGGACACCGACCACGCTTCGCATGCGGTTCGTCGGAACATCAGACAAGACCCTGCCCCCCAGCACCTGGCCGCCAGCGGCAACCCCGGGGCCGGCGGGGCGTCATCGGGCCGGCCCCACCATGTCCGGGCCCAGGAAAGCGGACGAAAACGTAAATGTAGGGTTCGCCCCATGAGGATGGCGAAGCGGGGACCGAGGTTCTACGTCCTGTTGTGCGTGGCGGTGTTGGCCGTCGCGGCGCTGGTCACGGTGGTGGTCATCCGCAGTTTCGCCATGGTCACGGTCGATCCGGGCCAGGCCCGGAAGCGGGCGAAGGCGGGGCCGGCGGCGGGGCGGGTGGACTGCTCCCAGCGCAAGTGCATCGCGTTGACGTTCGACGGCAGTCCGGGCGAACCGACCGAGCGGGTGATGGACCTGCTGGCGCAGCACCGGGCCCCGGCGACGTTCTTCCTGGAGGGACGGGACATCCACGCGTACCCCGACGTGGTGCGGCGCATCGCCCGGGAGGGTCACGAGATCGGCGACCACACCTGGAACCACCCCCGGCTGACCGAGGTGCCCGACGCGGAGGTGCGCGAGGAACTCGTCCGGACCGCGGACGCCATCGCGGAGGTCACCGGGCAGCGGCCCACCCTGATGCGTCCGCCGGAGGGCCGCACCGACGACCGGGTCTCGAAGATTTCACGGGAACTCGGAATGGCCCAGGTGCTGTGGACGGTGACCGCGCAGGACTACGCGACCGAGGACACCGCGCTGATCACCAAGCGGGTCCTGGACGGCGCCGCGCGCGACGGCATCGTCCTGCTGCACCCGCTGCACAAGGGCACCGTTCCCGCGCTGCCCGCCATCCTCGACGCGCTCGCCGGCCGGGGCTACACCTTCGTCACTGTCGGGCAGCTCCTCGCCCCGGGCACCCCGGAGCCGGGCACCATATACAAATGACGGCCCGTCAGGTGGGCGGAGGCTGTCCGCCAGGCGGCCGTCACGGCCGCGTCGGCCTGGGCGGCGGCGATCGCCACGTCGGGTCGAGCCGCACCGGGATCCCGAGCCGGAGCTGATCCAGCAGGCGTCGACCCGGCCGAGCGGGACGACGGTGCGGCCCCGCAGCGGCGGGGCACGGCCCCGCGAGTCGGTACTTGCCGCCGCCGAGCCGGCCACGTCGGGTAACAGGTCGTCGGTGAGCAGGCGCAGCAGGACGGTGGTCTTGCCGGCACCGTTGTCGCCGGCGGTGCAGGCGCGTTCGCGCATGGGTGGCTTGTCCTCGGGTGCGCGACGATCCACGGGCGGCGAAGGCGAAGGCAGCGGCCGCGCCCGGACTCGGGCGAGGTAAAGGAAAGCCATGTCGTCGCCGTAGCAGGGCGACTCGCCCCGTCCGGTCCGCCGGCGACGCGAAGGCGCTGGTCGTACGCGGCGGCGGAGGGCGGGCGTGCCCGGAAGGTCCGACAGGTGTGCCCGAAAGGTCCAGGAGATGTGCCCGCAGGGTGATGACTGGGAGGGGGTGGAGGTGGATACAAATGGAGGGAAAGTGGAGATCGTCGATCTTGGGGGTTCAGGTGGGGCAGTCGGGGTCACTGCGGCGCGGACGCAGCCGCGGGCGTGGTCGAGTGCGGGTGGCGGGGTGTCTGCTGGCGCTCGCCGGGGTGCTGGGGGGCGTGGCCGGGCCGGGTGGGGTCGCCGGGGCGGTGGAGGGGCCGCCGGGCAAGTACGGGCCGCTGCAGCTGCAGAACGTGCGCAGCGGGCTGTCCGTCGCCGTCGAGAACGGTGACATGGCGGTGGGCAAGGCGATCCGGCAGGAGCCCTACGAGCGCGACAGCGAGCAGGAGTGGTGGTTCGAGCCCGGCGGGGAGGGCTACCGCATCAAGAGCAACGTCAACGGCGCGTACTGCCTGGGGCGCAGCGCCGACGGCGCTTCGACGGAGCTGCTGGCGTGTGAAGGAGAGCGCACGGACTGGGTGTTCGACGAGGTCGGTGCGGAGATGTACCGGGTGAAGGTCCCCGGCCAGAACGCCTATCTCGCCTCCCCCGGCACCGATCACAAGGCGCGCCTGGTGGTCGGCGGGAGCGCGGACGACAGCACGGCCTGGTACTTCACCTCGACGAGCCTGGTGAAGGCCGCGCCGCCCGCCGATCCGCGGCTCGATCAGGCGACGTTCCTCACCACGCACAACGCGTGGAACAACTACGAGGACATGTTCCTGTTCGCCACCAATCAGAGCCGCTCGATCAACCGTCAACTCTCCGAGGGCGTCCGCGGGTTGATGCTCGACGTCACCACGGTCGACAACGAGGTGGTGCTCTGTCACGGGGGCAACTGCCTGACCGGCAGCACCGGGCCCGACGACCCCACCGGTCCGCTGCCGTGGAAGTTCCGGGACTTGATGACCCGGGTCGTCGGCTTCCTGAACGAGCCCGTCGCCGCGGGGACGGAGCCGGTCGTCACGGTCTTCCTGGAGGACTACGTCTCCGACCGTGCGCTGCTCGACCACGCCATCGACCAGGTCGCCGGCCTGCGCGAGCTGATCTTCGACCCGGAGCAGCAGGGCGTGCGGGCGAACGGCTGGCCCACGCTCAATGCGATGCGCGCCGCGAACAAGCGGCTGCTGCTGTTCTCCGACAGGGACGTCACTCCGGCCGGCGGGGTCGCGTACGGGCGGACGTGGACGGTGGAGAACTACTGGAGCATCGGCGACCTGGGCAACAAGTGGGAGTGCTACTCCCGTTGGGGCGAGCGGCCGTTGACGACGACGGCGTCGCCCGGCGCCAACTTCGTGCCGCTGTTCGTGATGAACCAGTTCCGCAACGTGCCGACGATCCTGACCGCCGCGATCGACAACGGCGGCAAGCTGTTGGAGCGGGCCAGGGACTACTGCGGGCCTGCGGCGCGCAAGACGCCCAACTACGTCGCCGTCGACTTCTACGAGCTGCCGCTGGGCGGCTCCACCCACCGCGCCGTGGAGGAGATCAACAGCTACCGGTACGTCCCGGGCCCGCCGGCGCCCCGTGAGCCCGCGCCCGCGGTGCCGGTCGGGTGGCAGGTGATCGGCACGACCTCGACGAACAGGGCGTACTCGTTCCTGCGCAGCCGGATGAACGACTACCCCGCCCCCGTCTCGCACGGCCTGCCGCGCAGCTACCGGGGCGGCTACTTCTCCCCCGGCGCGCAGTTCGGCGAGAACGGCTTCGAGTCGAGCTTCGTCTACGACGACGCCCTGATGGCGATCGCCCTGGTCAAGAGCGGGTACGCGCCGGACATCGGCCGCGCCCGCACGCTGGGCGACGCGCTGCTGGAGGCGCAGGACCGGGACCCGTTGGCCGACGGCCGCCTGCGCTCCTCGTACCTGCCCAACCCGTTCATCACCGCGAGCGGCACCCCGTACATCGGCGGGTTCTCCACCTACACCGGCAACATGGCGTGGGTGGGCATGGCCTGGGCGCAGCTGTACCGGGCGACCGGCGACCAGCGGTACCTGGACGGTGCGCTGCGGGCCGCGAACTGGATCCAGACGAACACCGCGGACGACCGCGGGGCCGGCGGCTACACGGGCGGCTACCTGTGGAACGACTCCGGCGCGTTGATCCGGCAGCTGACGTGGAAGGCAACCGAGCACAACATCGACGTCGGCGCGTTCTTCGCGATGCTCGCGCAGCTCACCGGGAACGCCGACTGGTCGGCGCGGTCGGGGCGCGCCTTCGACTTCGTGGCCAGCATGCAGGCCGACGACGGCCGGCTGTGGACGGGCACCACGGAGGACGGGGTGCACCGCGCCGACGAGGTGGTGCCCGCCGACATCCAGGCGTGGAGCTACCTCGCCACCCTGAGCCCCGACCACTCCCGGGCGCTGGACTGGGCCCTGGCCAACCACACCGCCCAGGACGGCCCCTACCAGGGCATGGCGTTCAGCAGCGCGGACCGCACCAAGGTGTGGTTCGAAGGCACCGCCCAGGTGCTGACCGCCCTCAACCTGCGCGGCCGCGCCTCGGACGCGCCGACCGTCGCCGCCTTCGTCGACAGCCTGGAGCGGGCGCAGCGCGAGGCGCCCAACCATGACGGCTACGGCCTGGTCGCCGCGTCCCGCGACGGCCTGGACACTGGGATGGGCGACCTGTACTACGCGTCGCTGCACACGGGGGCCACGGCCTGGCTCCTGCTGGCGGCGCGCAACGCGAACCCGTTCCGGCTCTGACCCTGCGCCGTGCGCACTGAGGTCTGCGGCCCGCTTCCCGTCGTGCGTGGCACGGCGGGAAGCGGGCCGCAGGTGGTGGGGTGGTCAGCGGCGGCGGTAGGCGGCGATCGCGGTGTCGACGAGGGACCGGATCAGCGGGTTGCTGTCGCCCTCGTTCCACGCCGCCACCACCCGGCTGGGCGGCATGTCGACCAGCGGGACCGCGGTCAGCTCGGGCGGCAGCCGGTGCCCGAGCGGGACCAGGCCCACCGTGGCGTTCCACAGGACGCTCTGCAGGCACTCGTGGACGGCGCGCACGACCGGGCCTTCGCGCGGCTCGCCGCCGCCCCAGTAGGACTGCCAGGCGGGATCGGCGCCTTCGGGGAACCGGAACCAGCGGCGGCCGGCCAGCTCGGCGAGCCGCAGCCCGCCCCGGCGGGCGAGGGGATCGTCGGTGCGCAGGAGCACGCCGACCGGGTCGGTGCGCAGCGTACGCACCGTCAGGGCGGTCTCGTCGAAGGGCGCGCGGGTCAGCGCGACGTCGACCAGGCCGGCGCGCAGGCCGCAGGTCGGATCGGCGAGGTCGGTGTCACGGACGCGGATGTCGAGACCGGGATGGCTCCGGCGGAAGGCGGCCGCCAGCGCTGCCGCGGCCGGGTCCGCGCCGTCGTCCAGAATGCCCACGGTGAGCCTCGCGGCCCCCGCCGCCGCGTCCACCCGCGCCCGGACGCGGTCGGCGCGCCCGAGCAGTGCCCGGGCTTCGTCGAGGAGTACCGCACCGGCCGGGGTGAGGGCGACGCCGGCCGGCGAGCGGATCAGCAGCGGCGCGCCGACCTCCCCCTCCAACTGCCTGATCGCCCGGCTCAGCGGCGGCTGGCTGATGTGCAGTCGGGTGGCGGCCCGGCCGAAGTGGAGTTCCTCGGCGACCGCCACGAAGTACCGCAAGGTCCGTAGCTCCACGCTGCCACGATATCCGCGGGGTATCGGCCCGACGGAACAGGTCTTGGACAGCCGCGGGCTCCCGGCGGTGGACTCGTGGACATGACCGACGAAACGAAGAACCGCGCACCGCGGCCCGACCGTCCCGCCGTATCGGTGGTGCGCCCCGGCGACGGCGAGACCATCGCCCTGGGCACCACGCGCATGCGCATCCTGGAGGACGGCAGCCACACCGAACACCGCCTCGCCGTCGCCGAATCCGTCCTGGCCCCCCACACCCAAGGACCGCCGCAACACCGCCACGCCCGACACGACGAGGGCTTCTACGTCCTGTCCGGCACCGTGCGGTTCACCGTCGGAGCCGAGAGCCACGACGCCACCGCGGGCACCCTCGTGATGGTCCCGCCCGGCACCCCGCACACCTTCGCCAACCCGACCGACCAACCGGCCGTCCTCCTCAGCACGTTCACACCCGACCTGTACGTGCAGTACTTCCGCGACCTGCAGCGGACGCTCGCCGACGGACGGCCGCTGACACCGCAGGTCAACGCCGACGCGATGGCCCGGTACGCGACCGAGCCGGCCACCGAAGGAGAGTGGCCGGCCGCGAACGGCAGCCGTGCGGAGGGGCCGTGAGCGGACGTCATGAAAGGGAGTTGTGACGGCGAGTTGCGAAGGGGAGTCATGAACATTGCCTACGGGGTCGTTGCGGGGCTGCTCGCGGCCTTCTACGTCTGTGCCGGCACGTTGAAGGCGGTCCGCAGCCGTGATCGGCTCCGGCCGATGATGGCCTGGGTCGACCGGGTGCCACTGCCGGCCCTGCGGACGCTGGGCGTGGTCGAGGTGCTCGGCGCGGCCGGCCTGGTCCTTCCCCCGTCGACCGGCATCGCCCCCGCGCTGGCGCCGGCCGCGGCCGTCGGGTTCGTGCTCCTGCAGAGCGGTGCGATCGCCGTCCACCTGACGGGCGGGGACCGCCGGATCGCGCTCAACGCCGTGCTCGTAGTGGCCGCGGGCGTGACCGCCGGGTTGGCTTTCGGACTGTGAGATCGGGCCCGGACGGCACTGACGCACCGTCGGCGGTCGGGAAGGACGGGCAGGTGGCGGCGGGTCAGGAGGCCCAGGGAAAGCGCGCCGGGGGCGGGGACTGGGTGAAGAAGGTCTTGGCGCGCAGGAGGGCGTCCTCGTCGGCGAGGACCTGGCCGGGGCGGGTGCCGTGGCCCAGCAGGACGCCGCCGAAACGCATGCCCAGGTAGGCCGCGGTGTGGTGGAGGGTCAGGACCAGCGGCTCGGCCGCCCCCTCCTCGGCGTGCGCCATGGCGGTGACGCCCCAGAGGGTGCGGCCGGCCATCGCCGCCCGGAAGCCGGGGTCCGGGGTACGCAGCCACTTGCTCCAGTGGTCGAGGTAGCGCTTGGTGTGGGCGGAGACGGAGTACCAGTACAGCGGGGAGGCGATCACGATGTCGGTCGCCGCGACCGTCGCCTCGCGCAGCAGCTCCTCGTCGCTCTCCCCCACCGCCCCGGCATCGCCCGTGCCATGGCGCTCGTCCCGGAAATCGGGCAGCCGGAGCGCGGCGAGGTTCAACCAGCGCTGCTCCGTACCGGCCGGGAGCTGATCCGCGGCCGCCCGGGCGAGCAATTCGGTGTTGCCGCCCGTGCGGGCACTGCCGAGCAGGAACAGGAACGAACGGGTCACGGCGCTGCTCCAGGAGTTGGACGGGTCGGTCCGCCTTTCCAACTCCGTCCGGGCGGCGGGCATTCCGGCGCTCGGGCGCACTCGGCCGCGTGCGGGATGGGCGGCGCGGCGACCGGCAGCCGTCGCACGCCGACCCGCCGCCGAGGGGCGGGCACGCAGCACGGTGCCGGTGTCCGCCTTGCCCGACTCGTCGTCGAATCACCTGCCGAGGACGGTCGTTGGCCAACGTGTGTCGGAGGACCGACGCGACGGGGCGAGCAGTCCGGCCGCCGGTCAGTCGCTGTCGCGCTTCTCGATCACCAGGATGCGGGCCTCCGGGGCGGGGTGGGCCACGTGTTCGTCGCCCCGCTCGACGCAGCACACCCGGCCCGGGGTGAGGCGTTCGACCCGTTCGACGCCGCCTACGCGGTAGTGCATGTCGACGGCGCCGTCGAGGACGACGAACACCTCCGGCCCGTCGTTGACGTGCCACCGGTAGGGCTGGTCCGTCCAGTGCAGCCGGACGGTCGCGTCGTCCAGCTCGGCCAGGTCGAGCGCGCCCCACGGGCGTTCGGCGGTGAAGGAGGCGGAGTCGAGGAAGCGCACAGGGAATCTCTCCGTTCGGGAGCCGCACGGCCGGCTCTGCTGTGCATTCTGCGCGGGGAGACCGGCCGGCGGAGCCGGCGGAAATGCCTAATTGCATCGACATCCTGCCAATCGGCCCGCACCCACCGGCCGCCGCCGACCCCGCCCCGCACCCCGACCGGCGACGCGGTCCGCGACCGCTCAGGCAGAGGCCTCCAGGGCAGCGCGCCAGACGGGGCTGTCGACGTAGTGGTTGTCGAAGCGTTCCGCGGACTCGGCGATCTCCTTCGGATCGGCCTCGCCGCGCATGACCCGGCCGAGCAGACGCAGGTAGTCGAACCGTCCCAGTCCCGGCGTGAAGACGAACAGGACGTCGGCCTCCACGCCCGGCGCGGCCGCGAAGGCGTGCGGGGTGTGCGGCGGCACCGCGAGGAAGTCGCCCGCGTTCAGAACGGTGACCTGATCGTCCACCAGCACCCGCAGCGAACCGCCGAGCACGAAGAACAGCTCCGTCGCTTTCGTGTGGAAGTGCGCCGGCGCCCCCGGCGCACCGGCGGCGAAACTGGAGCGGTAGCTGGTGAACCCGCCGAGCGCCGCATCCGACTCGCCGAGCAGCGTCATCACGCTGCTCGGATCGGCGCAGGTCTCGGCGTCGGCACGGCGGGTCAGCATCGCGGGCATGGTCACGGGCAGGTTCTCGGTCGTCATGACCATGAGCCTAGAGCCCCAAATGGCCCCTCTGACAAGTCAATTCCGACCTGGAACCCAGGGTCGGTTCTGCCGCCGGAACACCGGGAACCCACGGGGACGAGTGCCTGTGCTCGTGCGGGTGGATCACCGGGCCCGGAGGACGCGTCGTCCGTGGTTCCGATAGCCTCCCGTCGTGACCGAAGGCGGGGGCGGAGCGCAACTCGACGGCGATCCCGGGGTGCCGGGCCGGGGCGCCACGCGGGCGTGGGTGGAGCGTCAACTCCCCGATGGGGAGCGGATAGCGGGCGACGAGCGGCTGCGCGGTGGTTGGACCTCGGAGATGCGCAGGCTCCGCATCGAGGGGCCTGGTGGCCGACGGGACCTGGTGCTGCGGTCCTTCGTGAAGCCCTTCTTCGTCCAGCACGCGGACGGTCTGCTGTCCCGCGAAGCCGCGATCCTGCGTCTGCTCGGGGCCACGGACGTGCCTGCGGCCACGCTCCTGGACGTGGACGCGACCGCGACGTACTGCGACCACCCGTCCCTGCTGATGTCACTGCTGCCCGGGGCCGTCCGCCTGGACGACCGGGACGCCGAACGCCGGGCCGATCTGCTGGCCGGGCAGTTGGTGCGCATCCATCGGGTCGAGGTCCCGCGCGACGCGAGGCCGCGGGCCTGGCAGGCCTGGACGTCGCCGGAGCGGGTGACGATCCCTCAGGACACGCTGCGGCCCGAGCTCTGGCAGCGCGCCGTCGACGTCATCCGGCAGGACCCGCCCGCTCACGACTCCTGTTTCCTGCACCGGGACTTCCATCCGGGCAACGTCCTCTTCGACGGTCAGGGCGACGACCTCCGCATCAGCGGTGTGGTCGACTGGGTGGAGACCTCGTGGGGACCGGCCGACCTCGATGTGGCCCACTGCTCGACGGCCCTGTCCCTGCTCCACGGCGTCTCCCTCGGAATGGCCTTCGCGGACCGCTACCTCGCCGCGGGCGGGCACCTCGCCGAGCAGCGCGCGGCGCACCTGTACTGGCGGGTCGTCGACGCCCTGGCCTTCGCGCCGGACGCGGAGAAGGTCGCCGTCCCCTGGCGCGAGCTCGGCCGCACGGACCTGAGCCCCGCCCTTCTGGGCAGCAGACTGGAGGAGTACCTCCACGCTCTGTTCGAGCGCTACGCGTAGCTCGCCGATGCCCGAGTGCCCGGACGTGCGATCCGTCCGCAGCACAGCCCTCCAGGTCCGGCAGCCCGCTGAACAGGGCAGCCGACCGGCGTGACCAGGCGCCGGCGTCGGGGCCGTGGTGGCGTCGCCCCGTAGAGTGGCCGCTCGCCCACCGGGAGAGGACTGCGTCGTGCGCGAGCGTTCCGGCATTCTGTTCGTCACCGATCTCGCATATCCGGCGCAGGGACGCCGGTACTGCGACGAGGACATCTTCCTGTCTTCGCGACTGCGCGAGGACTTCGATCTGGCCCTGTGCCATCCGCGGGACGCGGTCGCGTTGATGGACCGCTTCGACGCGGTCGTCGTGCGCAACAGCGGGCCGGTGCTGTACTACCGGGACGCGTTCGAGGAGTTCCGCCGACAGGCCGGTGCGCGCGCCACCCGCGTCTACAACCCGTTGACGGGCCGCGGCGACATGGCCGGCAAGGGCTACCTGGTGGAGCTGACCCGGGCCGGATTCCCGGTCATACCCACCGTCGACCGGCCGGCCGACGCCCACCTGCTGCCGCGCGCCGAGCGGTACGTGGTGAAGCCGGCCGCCGGCGCCGACTCGATCGGACTCTCCGTCGTGGACCGCGCGGAGCTGGCCGACCTGGAGCGAGCGGGCACGCAGGAGCTGCTCGTCCAGCCGCTGGTCGACTTCCGCTACGAGGTGTCGTTCTACTTCGTCGACGACGCCTTCCAGTACGCCCTCCATGCACCGGATCCCGCCCGCCGCTGGGAGTTGACGCCCTACCCGGCGACGCAGGCCGACCTGGCCTTCGCCCGCCGGTTCATCGACTGGAACACCCTCGACCACGGCATCCAACGGGTGGACGCCTGCCGCACCACCGACGGGGAACTGCTGCTCGTGGAGCTGGAGGACCTCAACCCGTACCTGTCGCTGGACGTCGTCCCCCAGGAGCAGCGGGCCGCGTTCGTGGTCGCGATGGCGGACTCGATCCGCCGCCTGCTGCGGGCCGGGAAGGACGCCTGACGACCCGGCCGCGAAGCGGGCTGCACCCGGGCCGTCGCGGGCCGGTCAGGCCAGGGCGGCGGCCAGGCGCTGCGGGAGGGTGTCGTAGGGGTGGCAGTCGACCACGGGCAGACGGTGGACGCGGGCCTGGTCGGCGAGCCAGTGGGAGTAGCGGGCGCTGACCTGGGCCCGGGCGGGCTGGGGGCCCAGGTCGGGCTCGCGGTGGGCGTAGTTGGCGCCGATGCGCGCGGGGTCGCCCTCGTGGAGGAAGACCGTGTGCAGGCGGCGGCGGTGGGCGGCGACTTCGGCCGCGGCCCGTGCGGCGGCGCGAGGGGTGAGGTAGTCGCCCTCCACGATGGCGGGCGCGTCCACGCTCAAGCGGTTGCGCACCACACCGAGCAGGGCCTCGTCCAGGGCGTGTGCGGTGGCGATCTGCAGATCCAGAACACGGTCGGGGCCCAGCTCCGCCTCCGGGTCCCGGTAGGCGGCGAACTGGTGCAGCGCGGGGTGGGTCGCCGGCGTCGTGGCCGCCTGGAGCGCGGCCACCACGTCGTCGAATTCGACGGTGAACGCACCATGGGCGGCAGCCAGGCCCGCAGCGGCGCGGCTCTTGCCGACGCCCGAGGCGCCGCCGATCAACAGAACGTCCCAGGAGCGAAGGTCGGTGCGCATACCGCCACGGTAGAGGCCCCGGGAACCCGGGTGACAGGCGGGTCCGACCATGCCATCGCCACCGCCGTCGCCCGGCCCGGACGGACGGCCGGTGGAGGCAACCCGACAGCGGATAAGGCCCGTTGTTGACGGATCGCCGGATACGGGAGCAGCGAGCACGCTCTCCTGAGATGATCTTGAAGCCTTGATTCGCAGACCGGTGTCGCCGTGAGCGGATCGATGGAGGCGACTCCGGCTGAATCCCGCGCCGGGGTTCGCCGAGGCGTTCGACGCGCGGCTCGCTCCCGGGCACCGCGCCGCGCCGTCCGTCCCCGCCCAGCCGTGATCGACGTTCAGGAGTAGCACGTGAGTCGGACCAGCACGCTGTCCCCCGACGACTGCCAGGAGGACACCGCCCCGGACCGTCGGCCCTGGCTGGTGCGCCGGGGGTTACTCCTCGAGTCCGGACCCCAGCGCAGACTGGCCCTCGGAGGCTTCATCAACCAGCTCGGCACCGCGGCCTTCCTGGCCACGGCGCCGCTGTACGCCCTGCGGGTGATCGGCCTGCCGATCGAGCAGGTCGGCCTCGGCCTCGGGGTCGCCGGAGTGGTCGGCCTGCTCGCCGGCCCGCCCGTCGGTCACCTCGCCGACCGCCGCGGCCCGCACGGCGTCTTCCTGGTCACCCTGCTGATCCAGGCCGTGGCCATGGTGTCGCTGCTGTTCGCCCACTCGTTCGTGGCGTTCATGGCGGCGGTGGCGGTGACCGACCTGGCCGGCGCCTCGGGGGGCGCGGCGCGCGGGCCGATGATCCGCCGGTTCGGCGGTGACGAGGTGCCGAGGTTCCGCTCCTACCTGCGCTCGGCCGCCTTCCTGGCCAGTACCTTCGGCGCACTGGCAGCCGGTGTGGTGATCCAGCTCGACACCGGCTCCGCCTACCGCGCGCTCGTCCTGGCCAACGCCCTGACCTTCGTCGGCTGCGCGGCCGTCATGCTCCGGCTGCCCGGGCTGGAGCCGTTGCCGGCCTCGACCGGGTCGGACCGGTGGCTCGCGATGAAGGACAGGCCGTACCTGGCGTTCGTCGTGCTGGACGGCATCCTGTGGATCCAGGGCGAGGTGGTGACCTACGCCCTGCCGCTGTGGGTGGTCCTGCACACCCATGCACCGCGCTGGTTCGCCGGCATCGCGCTCGCCGTCAACACCGTGATGGTGGTCGTCCTTCAGATCCGGACCAGCCGCGGGATCAAGGGCGGCCAGGCCGCCGGCCGGGCCACCCGGCGCGCCGGGCTGGCGTTCCTGGTCGGCATGGCGGTCATCGCGATGGCCTCGGACCTGCCGGGCTGGGCCGCCGCAGCGACCATGACGGCCGGCGTCGCCGTCCACACCGTGGGTTCGCTGTGGCACGCGGCCGGGTCGATGGAGTTGCGGTTCCGACTGGCCCCCGCCCATGCGCAGGGCCAGTACTCCGGCGTGTTCGGCATCGGCATGGGCCTCTGCTACACCGTCGCTCCGGGCCTGCTCGGCCTGCTCTGCCTGAGCTGGGGCGTCCCCGGCTGGCTGGTGATGGGCGGCGTCTTCGTCGCGGCCGGCCTGGCCATGCCGGTCGTGGTCCGGTGGGCCGGACAGTCCCGGGAGCTCGGCGTCTGAGCGGGCGGACCGGAGCCCGGGCCAGCCGGTCCGGGCCCCGTTCGAGCGGACCCCGAGCTGCACCGGAGGCCCTGTCTTCACGGCTTCCCGGACCCGGCCGGGCCCAGGACGACCCCCGTCAGCGGGCGTCGCCGGTGAGGAAGTCGAGGAGGATCTGCCGGCTGGTCTGGGAGGTCAGGCTGCCGTACGCGTCGTCGAAAGCGTGCTCGGCGAAGGGCAGTTGCCTGACTTCGGTGGGGACGCCCTGCTTCTTGAGCGCGTCGCCGAAGGCGGTGACGGTCTCGGGGCGGGCGCTGCGGTCGCGGTCTCCGACGACGAGGAGGGTGCGGGGCAGGCCGGGGCGGACGTCGGAGGTCGGGGAGACCTCGCGGTAGCGGTCGGGGTACTGCTGCGGGGTGCCGCCGGTGAACATCTCTCATGTGATGGGCGACCACGTCGTGCAGTTCACGCGCGATGCGGGCACGTTCCTCCAGGACGGTGCGGTGCGCCCGCTCCTGCGCGAGAGCGCTCTCCTGCTCGGCGAGCAGCACCCGGACCTCCCGCGTCCGGTGGACCGCCGTCGCGGCCGCCGCTACGCCGGCCAGCATCGCCAGCACGATCGCCGTGAAGTACCACGGGCCGATCCCGCCCGGCACCGCCTGCAGGACCAGCAGCAACGCAGCGCTCAACACCAGCGTCTCGACCATCACCCGCAGCGGGTTGTGCAACGCGACCAGGAACGACAGCCCGGCGTGCACCGCCCACGCCCACCCCGTGTACGCCCTCAACGGCTCGTGCAGGGACAGCACCGGCAGCATCGCCAGCGACACCCACCACGCCGGCAACGGACGCCGCAACGCCACCACGGGCAACACCGCATGGGCCACCCCGACAGACCTCACCGCGAGGTCCTCGGTCGCGTAGACGGCCGCGAACACCGCCACCACGACAACCGCCAACTGCGGCAACCACCTCAGCGGCCCCGGCCCACGCATCGGCGGCATCGGCTGCGGAGCGAACGTGAACAGGTCCGTCCGCACGGTGCTCAGCACTCGGCGCACCCTGTGCTTGTCGGCCCTGTCCATCCGGCCAGTATCGTCCACGCTCTTCACCGATCGACTCCCTACCACCGCCACCCGGAGCTGCCTTCAGGCCGGCAGATCGGCGGCGACCGGGGCACCGGTTGTCGGGCGTCGCCGGATGCAGCGGTGTGCCGACGGGCCCAGAACCCCGAAGCACCCGACGGCTGCCGCCGGCTCCCCGACCATCACTGCAACTGCGAACCTACGACGCAGACCTGCCGGTCGGCCTCACCCCGCAGAGCTGTCCTCCCGACTGGCTCTCAGGTATGGGCCCACCCCGCGGCTCTGGGCGATTCGGCGCCCACCCCGGACCGACGGGCCGTCAGGATGCCGCCCCGTCCGCGCGGGCTGGTTCAGGCCACGGCGGCCGGCGGGCGGAGGGCGGCCGGTGGGGTGATGCCGAAGTCGGACTCCAGCAGGCGGAGCAGCTCGTCGGAGTCGTCGATCTCCTCGTGGTGGACGGCTCCGTCGGGTCCGGTCCGGGTGACAGTCTTCGTGTCGAGCAGCAGGTGGTGTCCCGTGGCGAAGGTCCGCTGGACGAAGAGTCGGTGGAAGGGCGAGCGCGGGTGGGTGGCGGTGAACCAGTTGCCCAGTTTGAGGTCCGGGACCGGCACCCGGTCGAGGGTGAAGGCGGTCTGGTCCTCCCACTCGCCGCCCCGGAAGGCCTGCATCACCCACACCGGCGCCCAGCCCTCCGTCTCCTCCACCACCAGGCGGTGGCGGCGCCCGCCGGCCTCGTTCACCTGGCCCGGGACCATCGGCAGCGGTTCCAGCAGTGCGCCGAGGCCGCCGAAGCCGACGTCCGCGAGGTACCGGCCCGGGACGCCCGGTACCTCGACGGCCAGCACCATGTGCGTCCGGGGACGCTCCTCCCCCGGCCGCGCGCCGTACCGCACCCGGCCCGAAAGGCGGGTCACCTGGAAGCCCAACTGCTCCAGGACAGCGCCGAACAGGCTGTTGTGCTCGAAGCAGTAACCGCCCCGCGACGACTCGACCAGCTTGGCCTGGAGATCGTCGAGGTCCAACGACGGCACTCCGCCCGCGACGACGTCCAGATTCTCGAACGGGATGCCTATGACGTGCGCGCGGTGCAGGGAGCGGAAGGTTTCGAGCGTCGGCGCCCGACCACCGTCCCAGCCAATGCGCGCGAAGTACTTCTCAAGGTCGACAACCACAAGGACCACTGCCTTTCCACGGAAACATCTGCACCAGAAACCCGCCCCACGACAGCGGAGGCACTCCCCCGCCCACCGGCCCCGCCCCGAACAGCGGGCGACGAAGCCCGACGACAGGACCGGGTACCGGCGAAACCATCCACCACACCCCCACTTGACACCGAGAAACAGCACACGACGGGCCGCAGACCAACACCGACAAGCCGAGGCAACAACCAGCGCCCGCACACACATTCCCCAGGCCGGACCACCCGCACGAGAACGGCAGGGGACCGCCCCCGAAGCCCGAAGGCCCCGGGGGCGGTCCGCACTGAACGAGCGGTGAATCCGCGGGCGTTACCCCACGAACCGGTCCGCGTTCGCCCGGCGCCGTGCCCGATACAGCAGCACACCGCCCAGCGTCAGCAGCCCGCCACCGGCCAGACCCACCGCGGCGAGACCCGCCGGCGAACCCGTGTCCGGCAGGTGACCGCCACCACCGCCGTGCTTCGGCGGCGCGGTCGGACGGGGAATCTTCACGCAGCCCTCGCCCTTCTCCTTCTCCGGGCACTCCGAGACCGTCACGCACAGCGACACCGGCCGACTCTTCACCAGCTGGCCCTGCGGGTCACGGCCCGAAGCCGTCGCCGTGTTGATCACGTGACCGGCCTTCGCGTCCTCCGCCGTGACCACATAGGTCCCGTGGCAGGTCGTGCTCCCACCCGGGTTCAACGTCCTCGCGTCGCAGGTGACCTGCGCGACCCGGTCATCGGCAACAGCGACGTCCGTCAGCACCGTCGTCCCGGTGTTCGTCACCGTGTACGTGTACGTCACGGTGTCACCCACCTGCGCGGAGCCCGACACATCGGCCTGCTTGGTGATCGACAGCGACGACGCACCCGACGTGGTCTCCACCGTCGCCTCGCCCGGCGGGCTCTCCACCGGATCGCCTTCCGGGTCCACACCGCTCGCGCGGGCCTTGTTGGTCACGTGCCCGGCCTCGACGTCGTCCTCGGTGATCACGTACGAGCCGTGGCACACCGTGCGGGCGCCCGGGTTCAGCGTCGTCGCGTCGCAGGTCACCGACGTCACGTGGTCGTCCGAGACCGCGATGCCGTGGACGGCGACGGTGCCGGTGTTGGTGACGGTGTACGTGTACTGCACCGTGTCACCCACCCGGAACGGACCCGCGGCGTCGGCCTTCTTCACGATGGACAGCTTGGCCTCGCCCACCACGGGGATGTCCACCTCGCCCGGCGGGCTCTCCACCGCACGACCCTCGGGGTCCTTGCCCGACGCATGAGCCTTGTTCAGCACGTGGCCCGCCGCCACGTCCGCGGCAGTGATCACGTAGGAGCCGTGGCAGAGCGTGCTCTGACCCGGGTTCAGCGTCGTCGCGTCGCACGTCACACCGGCCACGTGGTCGTCCGTGACGGCGATGTCGTGGACGGCGACGGTGCCGGTGTTCTTGACGGTGTACGTGTAGTGGACCGTGTCACCGACGTGGAACGGGCCCGCGCTGTCGGCCTTCTTCTCGATCGACAGGTGCGCCTCGCTCACGACGGTGACCGTGGCGTCGTCGGGCGGGCTCTGCACCGGCCGCCCCTCGGGGTCGGTGCCGTTCGCGTGCGCCGTGTTGGTCACGTGACCCACTGCCGCGTCCGCCGCGGTGATGACGTAGGAACCGTGGCAGAGCGTGCTCGCACCCGGGTTCAGCGTCGTCGCGTCACACGTCACACCGGCCACGTGGTCGTCCGCGACCGTGATGCCGTGGATCACCCTGGTACCGGTGTTGGTGACGGTGTACGTGTAGTGCACGGTGTCGCCCACGTGGAACGGGCCGGCGCTGTTCGCGGTCTTCTCGATCGACAGCACCGCCTCGCCCACGACGGTGACCGTGGCGTCGTCGGGCGGGCTCGCCACCGGCTCGCCGTCCGGGCCGGTGCCGTTCGCGTGCGCGGTGTTCGTCACGTGACCGGCCTGCACGTCCGCCGCCGTGATGACGTAGGAGCCGTGGCAGAGCGTGCTCGCGCCCGGGTTCAGCGTCGTCGCGTCGCACGTCACACCGGCCACATGGTCGTCCGCGACCGTGACGTCGTGGATGGCCAGCGTGCCCGTGTTGGTGACGGTGTACGTGTAGTGGACGGTCTCGCCCAGCCGGAACGGACCCGCGGAGTCCGCCGTCTTCTCGATGCCGAGCCGCGCCTCGCCCGCCACGGGCAGCCGCACCTCGGCCGGCGGACTCAGAACCGTGTCCCCGTCCGGGTTCGTGGCGGCCGCCTCGGCCCTGTTCGTGAGGTGGCCGAGCGCCAGGTCGGCGGCGGTCACCACGTACGTGGCGTGGCAGGTGGTGCTCGCGCCGAGGTTCAGGGTCGTCGCGTTGCAGGTGACCGGCGTCGCGTGGTCGTCCGTGACCAGGAGCTGGTCGAGCACCGTCTGCCCGGTGTTGGTCACCGTGTACGTGTAGGTGACGGTCTGGCCGACGTGGACGGGGCCTGCCGTGTCCGCCGCCTTGGCGAGGGACAGGGACGACGGGCCGACGACCTCGACGGTGGCCTGTGTCTCCGGGGAGGTGACCGGCTGGTCGTCGGCGATGCCGTGCGCGACCGCGTGGTTGGTGACCTGGCCTGCGTCCGCGTCGGCGGCGGTGATCACGTAGGTGCCGTGGCACTGTGTGCGGTCCCCGGGGGATCCTCGGGGGGCGAGGGTCGAGGAGTCGCAGGTGATGCCGGTGACCTTGTCGTCCGTGACGGAGACGTTGTTCAGCTGCGTGCCGCCGGTGTTGCTCACGGTGTACGTGTAGTGGACGGTGTCGCCCACGTGGAACGGGCCGGGCTCGTCCACGTGCTTGAGGACGTCGATGCTCGGCGGGTCCACCAGCGGGACGTCCTCGGACGCGGGCGGCGAGGTCACCGGGTCGCCGTCGGCCGTACCGGTGGCCTGGGCCGTGTTGGCGACGTGGCCTGCGGCCACGTCCGCCGCGGTGACGGTGTACATCGAGGTGCAGGTGACCGTCTCACCGGGTTGCAGCACGCTCACCGGGCAGCTGACCGGGCCCACCTTCGGGTCGTTGACCGCGAGGTTGTCGATCGGGACGTTGCCGGAGTTGGTGACGACGAAGTCGTACGGGATCTTGCTGCCGACCGTCAGGTTCGCGGGCAGGGGCTGGTGGGCCTGCTTGACCAGGTTGAGTCCGGGCAGCGGCTCGTCGGTGTTGATCACCACGTTGCGGATCAGGTGCACGTCGGTGAACAGGCCCGTCGAACCGGCGAAGCCGAACTTGTAGGTCGAGGGGACCGGTTGGGGCGCCGGGGTCTGGAGGACCTGGTGCGGGCCGGTGCCGTCGTTGAAGTCGACGGTGACGGTCAGCACCGGGGCCGGGGCCGGGGTCAGGTGGACGTTGACCCGGCGGCGGGACGGCTCCAGCAGCGCCTGGGCCTGGGCCGGCGTCACGTCGGGCGGGAGGAAGGTCAGCGGGCCCTGCAGTTGGCCCGGAAGCGTCGACGGCCAGGGGCCGGTGGTCGAGAAGTTGCTGGTCGTCGCGGTGAGGAAGCAGTAGCCGTCCTCGTCGTGGCCGGGGCCGCGGACGGTGACCATATTGGGGCCGGGAGCCGGGACGTGGAAGGCCGTGCCGGCGGGGGAACGGGTGGTGCAGCCGTTGCCGCGGTGCTCCCAGTCGCCGAAGTAGTTGCCGAGGACGTCGAGGCCGACGCCGAGGTAGCCCCGGTCGACGCCGGGCAGGATGGCCAGGTTGGGGTCGTCGTCGGGCAGCTTCTGCGCGTAGCCGAGGCTGCCGCCGAACGCCCCCGGGTGTGCGAGCGAGACATCACCGTTGACCAGGAAGAACGAGATGCCGTCGGCCGGGGTGGCGGGCGTGGTGCTGCCGTACTGCCACTGGTCGAAGGTCACGTCCAGGCCGTTGCCGGCCGGCAGTGCCTGGTTGAACAGCACCGCGCCGTTCTGGTCGTTGGCGGAATCGGTGATCCGCAGGTAGCCGAACGGCGCGCTGTCCAGCGGCGGCACCGGACCGATCTCCGTGATCGGACAGCCGGTCAGCTGGCGGCCGTCCGGCGGGAGGGGCGTCGTGACGGGTCCGCCGGTGAGACAGGCCGAGCCCACCGCGACGAATCTCGGGTCCGCCGTCGCACCGGTGAAGTCCTCCTGGAGCAGCGGGGAACCGGTGGCCAGGACACGCTCCGGCGCGGCGGCAGCACGGCGAGGGGCGGGGCCGACGGCCTGGGCGCCGAGGGTGGCGGCCAGACCCGTACCGACCAGACCGAGAGTGGCTGCGGCGCTGATGAGGCGGGCCGTGCGGGATCTGAGCCGCCCCGGTCCGCGGAAATGTCTCGTCATGCCCTTGACTATGTGCAGCCACTACCAAGAGTTATCAGTTTGTACTATCTGTGGTCCTAGGGAATCCCTCGGATGCGCCAGCCCGGGATGCCGACCGGGCATCAGTCCCGCCGGGATCATGAGGTCCTGATGGGAGATCAGGAGTGTCGCCGCCGCCGACCCCCGCTCGCCGCATCGCGGCCTCGGGGACGTGGCGGGCCGACGGCGGCCGCAGCATCGGCCGACCATACGCTCGACGAGGCGGCCACCTGCGCGACGCCGACCGGCCCAGCGGACCGGCCGTCGCCCCATCCGCCACCGCACCGAGTCGCGGCGCCCGTGAGCGACGCCGCACGACCGGAGCTGCACGGCCGGACCGGCCAGGACGAGGCACGGCGACCCGACAGGTCTGAAATCTCACCCACCGTACATCAAGGCATTTCTGACGATCCGTCAGACTCGCTCGGCCGCCGACGCGCGTGCAGCCGAACCGGGCCCACCGCCCGATCGACCCGGCAGGCGACGCCGGCAGCCGGGATCCGCCTCCGCTGCGCCGCTGGAGCAGCCACCCAAGGGTGAACATACGATCCGATCTTTCTCTGGCGGGACAAGGGTTCATGACGCCTCGTCAGCTCCAGACGGACGCACAGCCCCGTTGCAGGCTTCCGGCTCCCATGTCGTCCTGGAGTCGTCGGGGTCACCACAGGCCCCGCCGCACAACCGAACTACTCGGAGGAGAATTTCCATGCGTGCTGTCAAGCGTGTCCTGGCCGTCACTGCCCTCGCCGCCCCCCTCGTGATCGGCTGCGCCGGACTCGCCTCCGCTCACGAAGGCTTCCACGAGGGCCCCGAGGCCCACTTCGCCCAGGCCCAGTTCATCGCGAACGAGGAGGGCGCCGGCGAGGCGGGCGTCGCCTCCGTCGTCTCCCCGCACGGCGTCGACCACATCGCCGGCTGGGTGTTCGCGGGCGACGAGGGTGTCTCCGGCTCGTTCACCGACTCCGGCGCAAGCTTCTGAGCGCTGACCTCGGCTGAGGGGCCCAGGTCGAAGGGCTGACTTCGAACCAGGCGCCCGGCGGGTATTCCACCCGCCGGGCGCCTTCGCGTTCCGGCGGACCCGACGAGCACCCACGCTCGACGCCGCCGGGAGCCCTCAGTGCTCGGCTAGGGAGCGCTCGGCCCGGTAGCCGTCGGGGACGCCCTCGACGAGGATCGCGTCGGCCGTCATGTGGCGGGTGCGCAGGTGCAGGATGTCCTGATAGGCGGGCGAGTCGTACCAGGCGCGGGCCTGCCGGTAGTCGGGGAACTCGATCAGGATCAGCCCCATCTTTCCCCAACTCCCCTCCACCGTCTCGAACTTGCCACGATGGACCAGGAAGCGGCCGCCGAACGCATCGAGGGTGGCGTCGATCCGCCGGAGGTATTCGACGGTGTCGGGGCAGGGTTCGACGGCGTGGACCTGGGCCAGGGCGTAGGCGGGCATCGTGGCGCTCCCAGAGGATCGGGGTCGGGCTGACGTCCATGACGCTACGCAGCGGCCGGGCGGAGGGAATCGGTCACGAATAGGTAAGCCGCCTGGGTGGAGCACCCCAGGTGCACGACAGCGTGCAGCGCCGCACCGCCGACGTCCCGCCCGGTCCCGCCCGGTTCCGCACCTCTGCCCGCCCGACGGCCGGGCCGACGCGACGTCGATCGCGTCGGCCGCCGGGGGCCGGTTCGTGGCGGTGGGGTCAGGCCTTCCACTCCCGGGCGAGCATGGCGTAGACGCACTCGCTGCCCCAGCGGTCGCCGTCGAGGTCGCTCTCGATCAGGTGGGCCTCCAGGCGCATGCCGAGGCGCTCGCAGACCCGGGCGGAGGCGGTGTTGAGGGCGTCGAGCCGAGCGAAGACGCGGTGAACTCCCAGGGATTCGAAGGCAGTTGCGGCGAGGGCGCGGGCGGCTTCGGTGGCGTAGCCCTGACCGGCGTACTCCGGGTTGAAGACCCAGCCGATCTCGGCCTGGCGGGCGCGGGCGTTGGTGAGGATGACCACGACCTCGCCGAGGACGCCGGGCTGATCGGCACGGCAGACGGCCCACAGGAGGCTGTCCCCGTCGGCGCTCCAGCCGGCGTGGGCGCGGGTGCGGATGGACTCCTCGCAGCCCTCGCGGGTGAGCGCCGGGCGGTAGAGGTAGCGGACGACCTCGGGCAGCGCCTGGTAGGCGTACCGGTCGTCGGTGTCGTCCACGGTGAACGGGCGCAGGATCAGCCGCTCGGTGGCGATGCTGGCCGGGATGGTCGCCGGGGCGTGGAGCGCGGCATCGGTCATGGGTCCCCCTGGTGGTGTCGTCCGGCGGTGGGTGGCTCCACCGTGGCGTCTGCACACCATAGTTGACGTCGGGACAGGGGTGTCGGGGCTGTCGACGGACCTCGGCGCCGGCCCCGTCCCGTCGAGTCGCGGCGGTTCAGCAGGACCGGGGCGAAGGAGGTCACGGCCCCGCCCGGAGCGGTGGCTCCCCGCCGCGCCGGGCGGGTGCGGCGGGGGTGGGTCGGTCAGGCCCGCAGGCGGAGCGGGGTCAGGTGCTCGGGGCGGATCAGGCGGGTCTCGGGGGACAGTTCACGGGTCCGGGCGATCAGGCCGTCCAGGTCCATGGCGGTGTCCTGGACGGCGGGGTCGGTGAGCGGGCTCTCGAAGGTGTCCCAGTGCACGGGGATCACCGTGCGAGGGTTGTCGAGGGCCTTGAGGATCCGCGGAACGTAGCGGTGGACGCTGTGAGCGGTGCTCTCCGTCGAGATCATGGCGATGTCGGGCTTCAGCCCGGCGTAGTGCTGCTCGACGAAGTCGCCGGCGCCGGTCAGCAGCGCGGACGGGCCGTCGCCGAGGCGGACCTGGAAGGCGAGGGTGTCGCCCTCCGGGAGGTCGCCGATGGTGCGCGGCGCGGTGGCGGTCGGGCCGGTGAGCGTGCCGGGCACCCAGTACTGGTGCTTGGCGTTGCGGCTGTGCAGGCTGGCCGCCACCTGGACGGTGAACCCGTCGAAGGCGAGGTACTCGCCGCCCTTCACCACGATCAGCTGGTCCGGGTCGACCCCCATCGCCCGGAGCAGGAAGCAGGTGGTGGCCGTTCCGACCACCTGCACGCCCCGGCTCCTTGCGATGTACGGGACGTCGTTGAAGTGGTCCCAGTGGCAGTGGCTGACCAGCACCAGGTCCGGGGTGCCGATGTGGCGGTCGATCAGCTCGGGGGCCACGGTCAGCCGCGTCCTCGGGTTGAAGCCGTCGGTCGGGAACCGCGTGATGTACGGGTCGAACAGCACGGTCTTCCCGTTGCCCTCGATCCGCCAACCGGTGGTGCCGAGCCAGGTGTAGACCGTCTCACCGCCTCCGCCCGGCGCCGGTCCGGGCTCGGTCGCGGCCGCCGTCCCGGCCCCGGCGGCGGCACCCGCGCCGGCCATCGGCAGCAGGGCCGCGCCCGCGACCGCGGTACGCAGCAGGCCTCGTCGTCCTAACGTGTTGTCGTTCATGCGTGGACGGACGATCGCACCGGTCCGGCCGGTTCCGTGGCCCTGACTGAGCATCAACTTTCCCATGGGCCACGGCTCTACCCGGGAAAGGCCTGTTCTTGTGGAGCTTCTCCCGAACGGTCCGGGGCTGGCGGACCGCAGCGGAAGGGAGGGGGTCCGTGCAGCGGGGGTCGACCGGTGGTGGAAGGATCCGGCTGCCTCGGTGAAGTGCCGTGGCACTTTTGGGGCAGGGAGTGTGTGGGCATGGCGATGTTCCGATGGGTGTGCACGGCGCTGATCTGGGCGATGTCCGTGCCGCACCTGGTCCGGGTCCTGGTGCTGGGCCGCAGGCCGCCGCTCCGCCCCGAGCGCCCGACCTCCCTCGGGCTGTGGACCGTCGGCGCGCTGCTGACGCCGATCGGCTGCACGGTGGGCCTGTTCAGCCGGGCCGGGGGCGCTCCGCTGTGGGCGATCGGCACTGCGGTCATGCTGGTCGGCCTCCTGCTGACCGGCTTGGCCTTCCGGAAGCCCCGGGCCCGCGCCTGACGGGGCGTCGGGCGTCTGCGTCGGGCGTCGGCGGCGGGGCCGAACCCCGGGCGGGACGCGGTGTCGACGGTGACAAGTGACGGGCCGCTGCCGCGATGCCCGGGGCGATGGCAAGGTGTACCTCGACACCGAACAGAAGTCGCAACGGGGGAGGACTGTATGGGTGCGGACTGGACCAGCGAGCTGATCGTCCCGGACGAGCAGGGCGCAGCGCCGACGGCGGCGGAGCACCCGCCGACGGTCGCACCGCCCGGGTACCGGCCGTTTCCGCGGATGACGCGGGAGCAGTGCGCGGAGGCGGTGCGGCGCGGGGGCTGGCTGTTCAAGGCCGACGAGGGCCACGACCCGGACGGGTCGGTGCCGGTGGAGGCGGTGGAGGGGGCCTGGCAGGTCGACGCCCACGGTCGTCCGCTGCGGTTCCGGCCCAACCCGCGCTACGGCGCCCCGCTGCCGGAGCAGTCGGTCGGGGACGGCGCGGCGCCGCTGCCGCCGCTGCACGCCGGGCGGCGCCCGGCCGGGCGGGCGCTGCTGGGGTGGTTGGAGGATCCGCACGCGCCCCGGCTGTGCCGGATCGCCGGGTCGAGCGGCAGTGGCCGCAGCCACCTGCTGCACTGGCTGGCCGCCGCGTGCCCGGCGGACGGTCCGCACCCTCGTCGGCGAACCGATGTGCTGCTGTCCGCCGCCGAGTCGACGGTGGACGCCTTCGTGTGGCGGCTCGCCGCGCTGCTGGGCGTGTCGGCGGCCGACCCGGACGAGTTGGTCGCGGCGCTGATCGACGGGGTGCCGCGCGTCCTGGTGGTGACCGACCTCGACCGGGCGGGCGCCGGCCGGCTGTCGGACGCCGCGCAGCGCATCGCCGCGGAGGTGCTGCGGCCGCTGCTGCGGGTGCCGTGGCTGCGGCTGGTGGTGGAGTGCGCCTCCGACACCCCGGCCGCGGCGGCGCTCGACGTGCCCGCCGCCGTGCTCGACCTGGACCAGCCGCAGTGGACCGACCTGGACGCCTTCACCCGGTGGGCGACCGCCCTGGCGGAGCGTCAACTCCCGGCGGAGGTGTACCCGTCGCCCGCGCTGGCTCTGCTGGCCGCCCGCACCGGGGACGGGGTGCTGCTGGACCCGGCGGCCACCCCCGCGCGGAAGGCGGAGACGCTCGCCGAGACCTGGTGGGAGTCGCTGCCCGAACTCGTCCGGGCCCCCGTAGTGGTGCTGGCCTCGGTCCGGGGCGGTCTCGACACCGACCTGTGGGGCGAACTGCCCGGCAGCCTCGGCCCGTTCGCGGTGCACGAGGCGGTCGACCTGCTGCTGCCGGCCGATCCGGACGGGCGGTACCGGGTCTGGCCGGACGCCTTCGCCGAGCGGCTCGCCCGGTCGGGCCTCGACCACCTGTCGATCCGGCAGAACCTCCTCCCGGAGCAGCCCGGCCCGCAGGACGCCGCCCGGCTCGACCTGGTGCTGCGGCACGCCGTCCGGGCTTCGGCCCCGGTCGACGACCTGCTGGCCGACCCGGCCGTCCTGGTGCACGCCGATCCGTCGGCGGTCGGCCTCGCCCTGGAGCACGCGGCCGCCGTCCGGGTCGCGGACGCCGGGCAGCGGGCGGAACTCGCGCAGGCGGAGGCCCGCCGGGAGGCGCTCGCGGACGGCAAGGAGTTCGACGAGGAGCGGGCACGCCAGTTCTCGGACGCCGACCGCACGGCGGCCGGGCGCACGCCCGTGCACCGGGCGTGGCGACTGGCCGGGCCGCGGGTCACCGCCGCCGACGACCCCGCCGAGCGGGCGTCCGCCCTGCACTGCTGGACGGTCGGGCCGGACGGCGACCTCGCGGAACGATTCGCCGAGCTCGCCGGGCACGACTGGCGGGCCCGCTGGGCGTTCGCCGGCGAGAGCGACCCGGTGCACCTGCTCGCCCGGCACGAGGACCGTCTCGCGGTCGCCGTCGGCTGGGACGTCGTGGTGCTCGACCCGGCCACCGGCCGGTCCGCCGGCGAATCGTCTGCGCAGCTGACGGACCGTTCCACGATGGCGCTGGCCGTCGGCCACGAGGGCGGCGCCTGGGCGCTGCGGCGCAGCGGCGCCGTCGAGGAGCTCCGTCCGTCCTCGGACGCCGTGCGGCGGCTGCTGGCCGCCATGGACGACGGGGCGACGGCGATCGCGGCGCGCGGTGGCGAGCAGCGGGCGGTGGCGACGGGCGACGCGGCGGGCCGCGTCCACCTGCTGGACGACCGGGACGGCACGGACCCGGTGCACAGCGACGCCCCGCTCCACGCCTCACCGGTGACGGCGGTCGACCTCGCCCACCACGGCGGCCACCACCTGCTGATCAGCGGCGGCACGGACGGCGCCGTCCAGGCCTGGATGCCCGGCCGGGGCCCGCTCTCGCCGCCCGTGCCGGCCCGGGACGTCCCGGTCACCGCGGTCGCCGTCGCCACCACGCCGGGCGGCCTGGTTTGCGCGGCCGCGTGGACGGACGGCCTGGTCCGCGTCGTCCTGGCCGGCGCCGAGCGGGTCACCCACGACCTGCACCTCGGCGCCCCGGCCGTCGGCCTGGCACTCACCGACGAGGGCCGCCTCTGCGTCGCCACTGCCACCGGCGTCCTGGGCATCGACCTCACCACTGCGTAACGGCCCCACCCGCACCCCGGCCGACCGCCGAACGCCGGCCGGGGTGCACCACCAACGCCGAGCCACCCCCGCCTCCTCCGTCCCGTCTCCCTTCAGCTGCCCGGGCGCAGCGTCAGGTCGCTGACCGTTCCGTCGTGGGGGTGGTCGAGGACGGCGGCGAGGGCGGCGGCAACGGATTGGGGGGTGAGGCAGGCGGCGGGGTCGTAGGCCATGCGGAAGCGGGCGTGGAGGCGGCGTTGCATGGGGGTGTCGACTTCGCCGGGGTAGACGGTGGTGACTCGGACGCGGTGGGGGTGTTCTTCGGCGCGCAGGGACTCGGCGAGCGCTTTGAGGGCGAATTTGGAGGCCGCGAAGGCGCCGAGGCCGGGTGGGGCGTGCAGGCCGGCGCCGGAGTTCATGAAGACGACGTGGCCCTGGGCGGTGCGGAGGGCGGGGAGCAGGAGCCGGGTGAGCTCGGCGGGGGCGAGCAGGTTGACGGTGAGGGTGCGGCGCCACAGCTCGTGATCGCTGTCGCCGACCGGCCCCCAGTCGGCCGTGCCGGCGATGTGCAGCAGGGAGTCGAGCCGGGGCGGGGCGGCGGGTCCGCCGAGTACGTGGGCGAGGCCGGCGGGGTGGGCGAGGTCGGCGACGACGGTGCGGCTGGTGGGGAATCGCTCGCGCAGCCGGGCGGCGGTGGGTTTGTCGCGGGCGAGCAGCCAGAGCCGGTCGCCGCGGGCGGCGAGCAGCTCGGCGGTGGCGGCGCCGATGCCGGAGCCGGCGCCGGTGAGGAAGTGCGTTGCCATGCCGGGGTGCTACCCGGGTGGGGTGGCCCGGAAGACCGACAACCGGCCATCCGCGGCCCGGCCGGGGCGTGTCGTCCCAGCTGGGGCGCGCGTCAACCGCCGCACGCCGGGGGCGCGTTGGAAGGGGCGGCTGCCGGGACGGTGGGCGCGCACGGCGGCAGGGACACGCTTCGCACGCCCTTGGCGCGCCGGTCGGGTACCGGCCAGTGGGTCCCGGATCGGGGCCCGGCCGACGGGCTCGTGCGCTCCGACGTTGTGCCGAGGTGCGACCCGGGCGCGGCCGTACCGGCGCGTGCGACGGCGGGGCGGTGACGCGGTCCGCTTCCGGGTGTCTGCGCTGGCGGGACGCCCGGGAGGGGCGGGCGCGGGCCCGCGGACGCGGCTGCGCCCAGCACGGGAAAGCGCAGGTAAAGGGAGGGTCGGGGACCGGAGGGAGGGCCTCCGGCATGCGCCTGCGGAATCCGGCCAACCCTTTCCGAAGCTCTTTCGACGGTCGCGCCGTCCCTTGCAGACTCTCGGTGGCGGTCAGCCGATCGCACAATCGGCTCGACCGACGATCCCCCTGCTGCCGTGCTGTGCCGGCTTCACGCCGTCCGGCATCCGGGGGTCTCCCCCTCCCCCTGCGACGCGCCATGGAGAGCTCTTCCGATGGACATGCGCTACGAGGCGTACTCCTACGCCGATCCGGTCTTCTACGACTCCCCGGTCCAATGGGCGGCCCGCGACGAGTTCCCGGCGGCCACCGAAGCCGCGCCGAGCGGCTGGGTGCGCAGCCTGCGTGAGGTGTGGGTGGGCTACCAGCCGGCCACGCCGCCGCTGCCGGAGCAGGGGTGGAAGATCCACGTCTCGGCCTGCCTGGACAACGCGCCGTGGATCCTGGACGTGGTGCGGGCGCACTGCTTCGAGCACGGGGTGGCGTTCAAGTTCCTGCGCAGCCCGGCGCTGGTGCAGACGCAGAACGCCAAGTACGCCTCGCGCGGCTCCAGCGGGAAGTTCATGACGCTGTACCCGGCCGACGAGGCGCAGTTGGAGCGATGTCTCACCGAGCTGGACGACGCCCTGGCGGGAGCGCCCGGCCCGTACGTCCTGAGCGATCTGCGCTGGCGGCGCGGTCCGCTGTACCTGCGCTACGGGGCGTTCACGGAGCAGTGGTGCCGCAACGAGGAGGGCGAGTTGGTGCTGGCGCTGCGCGAGCCGTCGGGCGTGCTGCGTCCCGATGTGCGGCGGGCGGCGTTCGACCTGCCGTCCTGGGCGCCGGTGCCGGCGGTGCTGGCGGAGGCGGTGGCGGGTGCGGGCCGCAGCAGTGTCGACGACTTCCCGTTCGCGGTGGAGCGGGCGCTGCACTTCTCCAACGGCGGCGGCATCTACCTGGCGCGGCGGGCCGGCAGCGACGAGCAGGTCGTGCTCAAGGAGGGCCGCCCGTTCGCGGGTCTCGACCAGCGCGGCGAGGACGCCGTGCAGCGGCTGGTCCGCGAGCAGCGGATCCTGGAGCGACTGGCGGGTCTGGACGCGGTGCCCGCGGTGCTGGGCGATCTGACGGCGTGGGAGCACCGCTTCCTGGTGCAGGAGTACGTGGCGGGCGAGGGGCTGCACCACTGGTTCGGCCGCCGCTTTCCGCTGGTGCACCCGGAGGCGGACGAGGCGGCGGTCGCCGCGTACCGCGAGGAGGCGACGGCGGTGCTGGACGCGGTGGAGCGGGCGCTGCACGCCATCCACGGCCGCGGCATCGTCTTCGGCGACCTCCATCCGCGCAATCTGATCGTCCGCGACGACGGCTCGGTGGTCTTCATCGACTTCGAACTCGCCTCCCCCGTCGACGAGTTCGTTCGCCCCGCGCTGGGCGCGGCCGGGTTCGCCGCACCGGCCGGGCTGACCGGCTTCGAGGTGGACGAGCACGCGCTGCGGGCGCTGCGGCTCTGGGCGTTCCTGCCGCTGCTGCCGCTGACCGTGCTGCACCCGGCGAAGGGCGCGGCGCTGGCCCGCTCGGCCCGCAAGCGCTTCGAGCTGCCGGACGGGTACCTGCCCGAGGCCGATGCGCCCGAGGGGGAGCAACTCGCCGCCGTGGAGGGCCTGTTCGGCGAGGGCCGGGGCGGCTGGCCCCGGCTGCGGGACGGGCTGGTGGCGGCGATCGCCGCGAGCGCCACGCCCGAGCGCGCCGACCGGCTGTTCCCGGGCGACCCCGCCCAGTTCACCCACGACGGCCTCGGTCTGTCGTACGGCGCGGCCGGCGTCCTGTGGGCGCTGCACACGGTGGGCGCGGACGTCGATCCGCGGCACGTGCAGTGGCTGCTCGACGCGGTGGAGCGGCAGCCGTGCCGGCCGGGCCTGTTCGTCGGCGCGCACGGCACCGCCTGGGTGCTGGACCGCCTGGGTCAGCGCGACAGTGCGCTCGACCTGCTGCGCCGCCTCGACAAGGACGAGGCGCCCGGCGCGGGCGCCGACCTGTCCGCGGGCCTGGCGGGCATCGGCCTGGCCCAGCTGCACTTCGCCCGAACCAGCTGCGACCGCGGCCTGCTGGCCGCGGCCGCCGCCAGCGCCGACCGGGCCGTCGCCGCGCTCCGCCTGGGCGAGCCCGCGCCGGCCACGGCCCGGCCCGGCCTGCTGCACGGCGCGAGCGGCACCGCCCTGCTGCTGGTCCGCCTGTTCGAGGAGTGCGACAACCCCGTCCTGCTGGACCTCGCCCGGGCCGCCCTCGACCAGGACCTCGCCCGTTGTGTCACGGCCGAGGACGGCACCCTTCAGGTGGACGACGGCAGCCGGGTGCTGCCCTACCTGGAGTCCGGCAGCGCGGGCATCGCCGCCGTCGCGCACGCCCTGCTGCGGCACCGCCCCGATCCCGCGCTCGCCGAGCAGGTGGCGCTGATCCGGGCCGCCGCCGAACCGGAGTTCATCGTGCAGCCGGGCCTGTTCAACGGCCGCGCCGGGCTGATCGCCCTGCTCGGCCTGGACGCCGGGCCGGACGACGACCTGATCGATCGCCATGTCCGCCGCCTGGCCTGGCACGTGCTGCCCCGGAACGGCCGACCGGCGTTCCCGGGCGAGCAGTTGCTGCGCCTGTCGATGGACCTGGCGACCGGCACCGCCGGCGTGCTGACGGCCCTGGCCTCGGTGTACGACGGAAGCCCGCCGATGCCGTTCTGGCCGGCCGAGAGCTGAACCACCCCGGACGCGGGTCCTGACGCCCGCTCCCCCGCCCCGTCGCGGCCGAGTCATGCCGCCCCACGATTTTCCGGCGACCGCCGGAGAAACCGCAGCACCACCTGTGTCCCGTTAGGAGACTGTCATGGCGATCCTCGACCTGCAGGCGCTGGAGACCCCCGAGGAGACCACCGAGTACCGCTCGGTGCTCAGCTCCCTGAGTGTCGTCAACTGCACCAACAGCACCGTCAGCACCCTGCTCTGTCTCTGAGCAACCCCGGCCGGCCGTGCGCCTCGCGCACGGCCGGCTCCGCATGTCCGGCGCCCTTTCGGCCACGCACACCGGGAGCCCCCGTGCCCACCGCCTCGCCCGCCCCCGCCCCCGTGTTGCGGTCCGTGCTGGCGCTGAAGCGGCGGTGGACCGTCGCACTGGCGCTGTCCGTCGCCGTCGGCACCGCCTGCACCCTGCTGCTGCCCCGCGCGCTCGCCCGGGCGATCGACCGGATCCTGGCCGGCGCGGGCCCGGCGTCCGCAACTCCGCTGCTGGTCCTGGTCGTTGTGGCCGCGGTCGCCGAGGCCACTTCGCAGTACGCCGCGCCCGGCGGCGCGGCCGCGGTGGGCGGCGCGCTGCGTTCGGCGGTGATCCGGCGGGTCGGCGCGGACACGGTGCCGTCGGGCGCGGCCGGTGGCCCGACGGCCGGCGACATCGCGGCCCGGCTGACCGGCAGTGCCCCGCAGGCCGCGCTGGCCGGCGCGGCCGTGGTGCACACCGTGGCCCAACTGGTCACCGCGGTGGGCGCGGTGACGGGCCTGTTCCTGCTCTCGCCCGGCCCTGCCGTGGCGTTCCTGCTCGCCGCGCCGGCCGGCTGGCTGCTGATCCGCCGTCAGGTTCGCCGCACCGCCGGGCACGGCGAGTCCTACCAGGCCGCGCAGTCCGAGATCGCCTCCCGGCTGGTGGAGGCGCTGCGCGGCAGTGCGTCGATCGCCGCCGCCGGCGCCCGTTCCACCGAGCTCGCCCGGGTGCTGCGCCCGCTGCCCGAGCTCGCCCGGCACGGCCACGCGCTGTGGCGCAGCCAGCGTGAAACCGCCTGGAAGGTCGGCCTGTTGGCCCCCGCCACCCAGGTCGCCGTGCTGGCCGTGGCCGGCGCGGACCTCGCCGCCGGACGCCTGACCCCCGGGGGGCTGGCCGCGGCGATGGCCTACGCCACGGTCGGCCTGGGCGGTTTCGGCGCAGCCCAGAGCCTGCTGGACCTGGCCCGGGCGCGGTCCGCCGCCGTCCGGCTGGCCGAGCTCGAAGCGGTCCCGCTTCCAGCCCCGGGCACCGCCGAACTTCCGCCCGGCGAGGGCAGGTTGGAGTTCCGGCGAGTGGTGGTCCGGACCGGCTCCGGCCTCCTGCTCGACCACCTGGACCTGACCGTCCCGGCCGGCGCCTGGGTCGCGGTGGTCGGCGCGGACGACGCCGCGACCTCCGCCGTTGCTTCCCTGGCCGCCGGTCTGCTCCGCCCCGGACGGGGCGCGGTGCGACTCGACGACGCCGACCTCGCCGCCGTCCGCCCGGAGCAGCTGCGGGCGGCCGTCGCCGTGGCGTTCGCCGATCCGGTGCTGTACGGCGGGACGATCGCGGAGGCCCTGGCGCTCGGCCAACTCGACCTCCCTGAGCAGCAGTTGGTTGCCGCGACGCGTGCCGTCGGCGCGGACGCGTTCCTGCGCCGGCTCCCCGCCGGCTACCGCACCCCGCCGTCCGACGCCCCGTTGTCCGGCGGCGAACGCCAGCGCGTCGGCCTGGCCCGCGCCCTGGGCCGGGACGCCCGCCTGCTGGTCCTCGACCACGCCACCGGCAGCCTCGACACGGCCGCCGAACACACCATCCTCACGGCACTCCGCACCCACGCCGCCCACCGCACCCGCCTGTGCGCCACCCGCAGCGCCGCCCTCGCCGCACACGCCGACCTGGTCGCCTGGCTCGACCACGGCCGCCTCCGCGCCCTCGCCCCGCACCAGACCCTGTGGACCTCCCCCGCCTACCGCGCCCTCTTCACCACCGACCCCACCGGGCCCACACCATGACCTCCCCCGACCGAACCCACCCACCCGACACCCCGCAGCCCGACGGCGAACGCCAACACGTCGGCCTCGCCCGCACCCAGGGCCGGAACACCCGCCAGCTGCTCCTCGACCACACCACCCGAAACCTCGACGCGACCGCCGAACACACCACCCTCGCCGCACCCCGCAGCCGCCTCCGCACCCTCACCCCGCACCGGACCCCGCAGCCCGCCCCCACCCACCGCGCCCTCCTCACCACCGACCCCCCAGGGCCCACACCATGACCTCACCCGACCGGACCCACCCACTCACCACACCCCACCCGCCGCACCCTCCGACACCCCGCCGGCCCGACGCCCCGCCTCCGTCACGGCAGGCCGGCGCGCCCCCGTCCCGTCCGGGTCTCGCGCTGCTGCGCGTCGCGCTGGCCGGCAGTCTGCCGGAGCTCTGGAAGCTCGCCGGCTGGACGGTGCTGTCCGCCGCGCCCGCGGCGCTCTCCGGGAAGGCCCTCGCGCTGGCCGTCGACCGGGGCTTCCTCGCCCGCCAACCGGCCACCGGCTGGATCTGGTTGGCGTTGTTCGCCGCCGCGGCGGCGGTCTCCGCGTGGGGGACCCGCAACGCCTACCGTCCGCTCGCCCGGATCGTCGAGCCGGCCCGGGACCGCCTGCTGCGGGCGACGGCCGACGGTGCGCTCCGGCAGACGGCCGCCACCCGTCCCGATCCGGACACGGCGGCCGTCGCGGTCGCCCGGATCACCCGTCAGGTCGAGGCGGTGCGCGACAGCCTGGCCGGGCAGCTGCTGCTGGTGTCCCATCTCGCCCTGACCCTGGTCGCCGTCGTGGCCGGCACCGCCGCGCTCGCGCCCGGCGCACTCGTCCCGATCTGCGCGCCCCTCCTGCTCTCGATCGCCGCCTTCGCCGCCCTCACGCCCCGGATGGCCCGGCGCCAGCGCGAGCTCTTCACCACCGAGGAGGAACTCACCGCCTCCGCCCTGCGCACCATGACGGCGCTGCGCGACCTGACCGCCTGCGGGGCGGAGCAGCAGGCGGTCGACCGGGTGCTGTCCGACGTCGCAGCGAACGAGGCTGCCGGGCGGGCGCTGGCCCGACTGGCCGCCACCCGGCACCTGTTGGTCGCGCTGGGCGCCCGTGGCCCGCTCGCGGTCCTGGCCCTGACCGCCCCGACGCTGCTCCACCACGGCCTGAGCCCGGGTGCGCTGCTCGGCGCCCTCGCCTACCTGCTGGGCACCCTGGAGCCGACCCTGCGGCTGCTGGTCCAGGGCCTCGGGCCGTCCTGGCTGCGACTGACCGTCGCCGCCGAACGGCTCGCCACCACCGCCGCGTCCGAGGAGGAGAGGCCCGCCGTCGCACCCCCGTCCCCCGTCCGACGGAGGCCCCGCCCGCCGGCCCTCGAACTGCGCGGCGTCGACTTCGCGTGGGGGCGCGACGCCCAACCGGTGCTGCGCGACCTCCGGTTGACGCTCCGGGACGGCGAGCACCTCGCCGTCGTCGGGCCGTCGGGTACCGGTAAGTCGACGCTCGGCGCGCTCGCCGCGGGGCTGCTCCGCCCGGACCGCGGCCACGTCCTGCTGTCCGGGCTGCCCGCCGCGCAGCTCTCCCCCACCGCGCTCGCCGCCCTTCGGATGCTGCTCCCGCAGGAGCCGTACCTGTTCACCGGCACCCTCGCCGAGAACCTCCGCTGGCCGGACCCGTCGCTGTCGACCGCCCGCCTCCGCCAGGCCCTGCACGACCTCGGCGCCGCCGCCCTGACGGACCGTCACGGCGGCCTCGACGGCACGGTCGGTCCTGCCGCCCTCTCCCCCGGCGAACGCCAACTCGTCGCCCTGGTCCGCGCCTACCTCAGCCCGGCCCCGCTCACCATCCTCGACGAGGCGACCAGCCACCTCGACGCCACCGCCGAACTCCGCATCGACCAGGCCTTCCGCACCCGCCCGGGCGCCCTCCTCACCATCACCCACCGCCCCTCCCAGGCCGCCCGTGCCGACCGCGTCCTCCACCTCGACACCACCGCCTGGTCGCTCACCCACCGCCCGCGCTGACCTCGACCGGGCGCCGACCGACTGACGGGCGAGCAGCTCCGAGCAGGAAGCGGTCGGCCGTGCCCCACAATGATCGAATGACGGACGATCGACTGCGGGTGGTGCTGGCCGAGGACTCGGCGGTGCTGCGGGACGGCCTGGCGGAGCTGCTGACGGTGCGCGGCCTGGAGGTGGCGGCGGCCGTCGCCACCGGCGAGGAACTGCTCGCGGCGGTCGCGGAGCACCGCCCGCAGGTGGCGGTGGTGGACGTCCGGATGCCGCCCACCCACACCGACGAGGGGGTGCGGGCGGCGCTGCGGATCCGGCGGTCCTGGCCGGAGGTCGGCGTGCTGGTGTTCTCCCAGCACCTGGAGACCGGCTGGGTGACCCGTCTGCTCGCGGACGGCGCGGCCGGCCTCGGCTACCTGCTGAAGGAACGGGTGGCCCGCACCTCGGAGTTCGTCGACGCCCTGCACCGGGTCGCGGCGGGCGGCACCGCGCTCGACCCCGAGGTCGTCACCCACCTGATGCGCGCCCGCCGCCGCAGCGCGGTCGACGAACTGACGCCCCGTGAACGCGAGGTGCTGGCCCTGATGGCCGAGGGCCGCTCCAACCGCGCAATCGCCGAACGGCTCTCGGTGACCGAGCGGGCGGTGGAGAAGCACGTCGCCGCGGTCTTCACCAAGTTCGACCTGCACGCCTCCCCGGCCGACAACCGCCGGGTCCTGGCCGTGCTGGCCTACCTCGCCGAGTTGTCCTGATGGATCGTCATTTCACCTTCGCTGTCCGCGACTTGGCGGCTTTGCGAATGCGCTTGGTGCGTCCGCCCTCGACCAGTGCCGCGAGGACGGCGCCGGCCGGCGAGGTCTCGGCGGCGTGGAGCCGGCACCAGTTGGTCGCCGCGAGCAGCTCGTCGGCCTCCCACGGCTCGCCCACCGCCGCCGCCCGCAGCAAGGTCCACTCGCGCAGCCGCCGGGAGACGAAGTCGTTCGCCGCCACGACCTCGGCCGGCTCCGCACGCCAGGCGGGATACCCGGGGTCCGTGAACAGCTCGACGGCCCGCCGGTCGAGATACTCGCGGACCGCGCTGCCGGCCATCGCCCCGTCGGGATCGGTCAACACCCGCGCGACCAGCCCGGCCCCGTCCTCCGGCGCCACGTCGACGAACGCCCGCCGGTAGCGCGCGTACCGCACGTGCTCGTCCGGATCTCGGTCCGGATCGGACTCCGTCACTCCTGCCTGCTGCTCGTGCACTCCCACCGTTCCTCGGAGACTTCCTCGATGACCTCGTGAAGGTACTGCAAGGCGAGCTTCTCCGCGCGGTGACGGCGTTCGACGGTCGTTCCGCCGACCTCCTCGGACCACCGGCGGTAGAGCTCGGCGGCGGCGAGGATCGCCTGTCCGGCCTCCCGGTGGTCGTAGCCGCACAGGGTGGCCCGGAGGGCGTGCGCCGCTTCGGGGGCGACGGTCTCCAGGCGGCGTACACCGCGCGGGTCCGCACCCGCGCGGCGGGCGGCCAGCGGGCCGAGGACGGTGTCGCGCAGGTGGGAGAGGAAGCCAATGGTCTCGAACAGTTCTCCGCGGCCGAGCTTCGTCGCCCCGTAGTGCACCCAGACCCAGAACCGGTCCTCGATCCACTGGAGGTCGAACTCCGCCGCAGCCAACGGCCGTTCGGCGAGGGATTCGGCCAGCAGGCCGTCCCGGTCCCAGAGGATCTCCGGGTCCGCAGTCCGCTCGGCGAAGTCGGAGGCCCGGACGAACTTGAAGTCCACGTGCAACAGCGGCGGCCCGACGAGCGTGACGATCAGCCGAGGTTCGCCGACGTGTTCCCCGGTGAAGCCGGCCACCAGCGAGGTCCAGGAACCGATCAGCGCCAGCCGTTCCCGCATGACCGCGTCGTACGCCGCGTCGTCGACGGCCAGCACCAGGTCCACGTCCGCGTACTCGTCGCAGTCTCCTGCCGCGATCGATCCGGTGAGCGCCACGCCGGCGAACCGCCCGTCCTGCCGCACGCGTGGGAGGGCCTCGTCGAGGAAGTTGCCGTGCAAGGTGGGAATGTCCATCCGCTTTCCTTCCGACCGGAGCAAAGCAGACCAACGTAACACCGAACTTCCTTACCGACCCTCACAGTCGACAGGGCAGTTCCGCCGTGACGACGGTCGGGCCGCCCGGCGGGCTGCTGATCCGCAGCGTTCCGTCGACGGCGGCGAGGCGTTCGGCGAGGCCGTGCAGGCCGTGGCCGGGGGCCGCGCTCGCGCCGCCGCGGCCGTCGTCGTGGACGGTGAGGCGGATCCGGGCGGCGCCGGTGGTGACGGTGAGTCGGGCGGCGCTCGCGGCGCTGTGCTTGCTGATGTTGGTGAGCAGCTCGGCGGCGCAGTACCAGAGGGCCTGTTCGACCGCCTCGTCCGGCCGCTCGGGCAGGTCGACGCCGAGGGTGACCGGTACGGCGCAGCCCGCGGCGAGGGCGGGCAGGGCTTCGGCGAGACCGCCGTCCAGGCCGGTGGGGCGCAGGCCCTGGGTGAGGGTGCGCAGTTCGGCGATGGTGTCGTCGGTCTGGGTGCGGGCGCGGTCGAGGAGGGTGCGCAGCCGGGGGTCGGTGTGGTCGGTGAGGGTGTCGTCGGCGAGCGAGAGGGTGATGGCGAGGGCGACCAGTCGGGCCTGGGTGCCGTCGTGGAGGTCGCGTTCGAGGCGGCGCAGCCGGTCGGCGCCGGTGGTGAGCAGCGTGTGCCGAGCAGCCTCCAGGTCTTCGACGCGCTGCTGGGTGCGGGCCGGTCCGAGCAGGTGGCGGGCGAGGTACCGGTTGGCGTCGGCCGCCAGGCGGAGCAGCGGCGGGGTGAGGGCGAGCAGGACGAGCCCGAGCGGCGGGGCGGCGACGTCCAGCAGGTTCGCGGGGTGCGGGCCGTCCTCCAACAGGCGCAGCCACAGCGGGAATCCGAGCAGCCAGCCGCAGCCCAGCGGCAGCAGGACGACGGCGAGGCCGAGCACGCCGAGCGGCAGGCGCAGCAGCAGGTAGCCGAGGGTGCGCCAGGCGACGGTGTCGGCGAGCGCGGCCCCGACCCGGGCGATCGCGCCGTCCGGCCGGGCGGCCGGGCCCGGCGCGGGGACGTTCTCGCCGAGCATGCGCCCCGTCAACCACCGCTGCGGTGCACCCAGTCGACGGGCCCCGGCCAGCGCGAGCGCGGTGACCGGCAGGCCGACGACCGTCAGCGACAGCAGCACTCCGGCGTACAGCGCGGCCAGCGCGTACGCCCCGCCGAGCACCGCCGCCGGCAGCCCGACCACCAGGAACCCCACTTCCCCGGGCCGCACCGCCCACCACCGCCGCACCCGTCTGCTCATCGCCGACCTCCGTCTCCCGTACCGACAACGATCATGCTCCCCCGGCTCACTCCTGTGCACCGCCCACCACGGCCGCCGGGGCCTGCCGCATCGCCACGGTCGCGGCCGCCAGCACCGTGGGAACGGTGAGCAGCGCAGCCGCGGCCGCGATCCACAGACAGGTCGCGACGGGGACGGTCGGCACCGGGCTCCCGGTGGCGGCCAGGCTGAACGCGACGGTGGCGGCGGCGGTGACGGCGCCGCCGAGGAGCAGGCCGAGCGCGGCGGTCAGGACGGCCTCCAGGGCGACAACCCGCAGTACGTCCGGGCGAGTCGCGCCGAGCAGGCGCAGCAGGGCGAACTCGCGGCGACGTTCGCCGGTCAGTGCGGCGAGGGTGGTGACGGTGGCGATCGCGCCGAACGAGCCGAGCAGGCCGAGCTCGGCCTGGCGCAGCCAGCTGTCGGTGGCGGAGGTGGCCCCGCCGGGCGGTCCGGCGACGGCGTGCAGAGCGGTGCCGGTCATGCCGGCCATGGTGGCGGACAGGCCGCCGAGCAGGGCGATCGGCACGACGGCGGAGGCCGCCCGGCGGGCGTGTCCGCGCAGATTCGCCTCGGCCTGCCATCCGGCGACGGGCAGCAGCGCACGCACGACACGACCGAGCGGGACGGTCACCAGCGCGACGAGCAGCGGTCCGGCCAGCGCGACGCCGACGAGCAGGACGAGGGCACTGAGCAGGGTGGCCTGCGCGGCCTTGTCGACCTCGGCGGGCGGACGCGTCGCGGCGAGACGCACCAGCAACGCCCCGCCGGTGAACGCGATGCCCGCGGCGAGCAGGCGAACGACGCCGGGCCTCCGGTCCGGGCCGGAACCGTCGGCGAGAGCGGCGGCCGGGGTGGGCGCGGTGACCTGACGGGCAGCCAGGGTGGCGGCGGCGGTGGCGACCAGCGACGTCACCGCGACGGCGACCGCCGCGGCAGGCAGGACTCCGCCGATCCGGGCGTCGGGGGCGGCCATCGCCCGGTGCTGCAGCGCGGCGAGGAGGACCCGCGCGGCGGCGGCCCCGAGCAGGGCGCCGGGGACGGCGACGAGCACCACCGTCGACGCGGCCTGTCGCCGCACCAGTCGGCGGATCTGTCGGGGCGTGGCGGCGACGGTGCGCAGCAGCGCGAGGTCCCGGTACTGGTGCCGCAGGGCGAACCCGAGCGTGTTCAGCGCGACGAAGAACGCCACCAGCACAGTGATCTCCCCGAACGCCCCGACAATCACCCCCACTCCGGGCCCCCGCACCTCGCCCCGCCCGCCGTCGGCCCCCAACAGCGCCCCGAGCGCGGTGACCGTGGCCACCGCGAGCAGCAACGCCACCGCAAGTCCGACGAACCCACCGGGCCGTCGCCGCAGTTGCCCCCACGCGAGCACCCCGATCATCGCTTCCCTCCCTCCGCCCCGGCGAGCGCGTCGACGACCTGACGGGCCGTCGGGTGGTGGAGTTCGGTGACGAGTCGGCCGTCGGTGAGGAGCAGGACGCGGTCGGCGCGGGCGGCGGCGGTGGGGTCGTGGGTGACCATGACGCAGGTGGCGCCGTCGCGGTCGACGGTCTCGCGGAGGAGGTGGAGGATCCGGGCGCCGGTGGTGCGGTCGAGGGCGCCGGTGGGTTCGTCGGCGAAGAGGATGCGGGGGCGGGAGACCAGGGCGCGGGCGATGGCGACGCGTTGTTGCTGGCCGCCGGAGAGTTGGGCGGGGCGGTGGCGTTCGCGGCCGGCCAGGCCGACCCGGGCGAGGGCCTGGTCGACGGTGGCGCGGGGCGGACGGTGGCCGGCCATTCGGCCGGGGAGTTCGACGTTCTGGGCGGCGGTCAGGCCGGGCATCAGGTTGAACGCCTGGAAGACGAAGCCGACCTGTTCGCGGCGCAGGCGGGCGAGTCGGCGTTCGGGCAGGGCGTCGATCGGGGTGGGGCCCCACCAGATCCGGCCGCGGTCGGGCCGGTCCAGGCCGGCCAGGCACTGCAGCAGGGTGGTTTTGCCGGAGCCGGACGGGCCCATCACGGCGGTGAACGTCCCGCGCCGGAACTCCACCGTCACTCCGCGCAGCACGGGGATGTCACTGCCGGCGCGCCGGTAGCCGCGGTGCAGTTCCTCGCCCCGGGCGGCGATCTCCGTCTCGGTGCTCGTGGTGAAACTGGTCATGCCTTCATCGTGCGCGGCGCCCACCTGCCGTTTCGCCCGTGCCGCCACCCGTCTTCGGGGTTCGGGAAACCGCACCCCTGCCGTCGGACGTACGGGCATCCGCGCGTCGGAGGTACGGGCGTCCGCCGCCGGGGCGAGCCGGCTGTCGCGGCGTCCGGCTCGGAGCGCGAGGAGGGTGCCGGATGGTTCCCACGGCACCGCCCGCCCAGGGTGGCGCCACGACAGAGGGGAAAGCCGGTCCGGCGATTCCTGGCTTCCCTGGCCCTGACCGGTGCCGCCGCGCTGCTGCCGATGGCCGGGCTCGTGGCCGTCGCGCCCGAGGCCCATGCCACCAGCCAGCAGTGCGTCACCGCGGCCGTCCAGTCGGGCGTTCCGGCGGAGCTCGCACAGCAGGCGTGCTCGCTCGCCGCGGCAGGTGACATCGACGAGTGCGTCGACCTGCTGGGCGGCTTCATGCCTGCGCCGCTCGCGCACACGGCCTGTTCGATGGCGGCCGGGCTCGGCGGCCAGCCCGACCAGCAGGGGGCCGGGCGTGTTCTGACCGAGAGCTGACCCGACTGCTCCGCCCGCGACCTCGACGCGGGGCGGACCTCTGTACGCCGGAAGCACTCCCGATCGCCCGGGGGCGTGCCCGGCAGCAAAGGACGCCGGTATGCGCCCACCCCTCCGTCAGGCCGTCGGCAGCCCGTCCACCCGGGCGAAGGTGCAGCCGCGGTCGAGCAGGCCCTCGATCACGCCCGGCAGGGCGTCCACGGTCTGCGAGCGGTCGCCGCCGCCGTCGTGCAGCAGGATCACCGAGCCTGGGCGGGTCTGTTCCAGGACGGCCCGGGTGATGGCTCCGGCGCCGGGCCGCGCCCAGTCGGTCGGTTCGACGTCCCACAGCACCACGGTGGTGTCGCCCTCGGTGAGCCAGCGCAGCACGTCGGGCGTGCGGGAGCCGTACGGGGGCCGGAACATGCGCGGGCCGTCGTCGCCGACGGCTCGGGCGATCGCCTCGTCGGTGCGCTCCAGCTGGGCGAGCACCTCACCCCTGCCGAGGTCGGGCAGGTAGGGGTGGGACCAGGAGTGGTTGGCGATCTGGTGGCCGGCGGCGGCCATCCGTTCGAGTTCGGCGCGGTGCGCGAGGGCGTGCAGGCCGACGCAGAAGAAGGTGGCGGGGACGGCGTACCGGTCGAGGACGTCCAGGATCCGGCCGGTGTAGGGCGGGTTGGGGCCGTCGTCGAAGGTGAGGGCGACCACCGGGCGTTCGCGGTGGCCGGAGACCAGGCAGCGACCGGCGCGGCGCATCCGCTCCAGGGCGGGGATGCCGGCGTCGATGTCGGCGGCCATCTGCGCGGCGCGGTCGCCGAACGTGCCGGTCTCGACGGTCAGCCGGACCATCGCGGCCGGGTCGCGGAGCGCGGCGGCGGCGAGGTCCTCGGCCGGGACGGAGCCGAACGCGGGACGCGGCGGCAGCACCCACGGGTCGGCCCGGTACAGGGTCAGGCCGGCGTTGATCAGGCCGCCGTCCAGTATGCCGTTGGTGGAGTCGATCACGGTCAGCAATCGCTCGCCGGTGGCGGCGAACTCCCGTTGCAGGCCGAGCAGATGGTCGGTGAGCTCGCGGATCCGCCCGGCCGCGAACCGGGCGGGCGGGGCGGCGGGACGGCCGTTCTCGTCGAGCACCGCGACCTCGAAGCCGGAGCCGGTCCAGGCGATTCCCGAACAGCGCATCGTGGCCCCCTCGCCGCCGGTCGCGGCCGGGCGGCCGCGAGAACCGTCGGAAGCTTCCCGGAGTTGCTGACGATGCGTCAACCCCTGTGCAGGGGAATGGTGACGCGGCGAGGCGGCCCGCCGCGCACGGCGACGGGCCGCGCCGGCCGGCTCAGTGGCCGGAGATGCTGACCTTGCGGAAGTTCACCGGCAGGTTCGGGAAGCCGTCGCCGGGCGCGTTCTGGTCGTCCTCGCCACCGGCGGCGATCTTCTGCAGCACGTCGAGTCCGCCGGTGATCTGACCGAACGGGGTGTAGTTGGGCCGCAGCTTGGTGTCCTTCCAGACGATGAAGAACTGGCTGCCGTTGGTGTCCGGGCCCGCGTTGGCCATCGCGACGGTACCGGCCGGGTAGGTCGCCCCTTCGAGGTTCTCGTCGGGGAAGGAGTAGCCCGGGCCGCCGCTGCCGGTGCCGGTCGGGTCGCCGCACTGCAGGACGTACAGGCGCTGGGTGGTGAGGCGGTGGCAGTGGCTGCGGTCGTAGTAGCCGCGCTCGGCGAGGAACCGGAACGAGAAGGTGGTGCACGGGGCCTTGTCGGTCAGCGCCTTGAAGGTGATCGCCCCCTGGGTGGTGCGCAGGGTGGCGCTGTACGGCTTGGCCGCCTTCTTCGCGTCGAACACCGGGATGCCCTTGAAGTTGTCCGCCGGCACCGCCGGCGAGTACACGCACCCGGCGCCGGCGGTGGCTGCGGCGGCCGCCGGTTCGGCGGCCACCGCGGTGGTGGACAGCGCGAGCGGCAGGGTGGACAGGGCGGTGAGCAGCGCCCAGGACTTGCGCTTCATCTGGCGGCCTCCCCAACGGAGTTGATCATCCATCGGAATTGATCAGGGACCTGCCATATCTGCCCACTCCGGCCCCACCCACACCCGGGAACCGCGCCTGTCGCACCCTTGCCGTTACCTGCCGTTCCCTTGCGGGAGCGGTCAGAGCCCCCAGGCGGAGAACTCGGCGGTGGCGTTGTTGCCGCCGCCACCGGCCGGCTGCGGGACGTAGAACTTCACGTCGGTGCCGTTGGAGTCGTAGCTGTTGGAGCCCACGTACGGGTTGTTCCAGTGGACCTGGATGCTCCGGCTGTTCAGGACCGGGTTGGCGCAGTTCTCGGCGAAGAACCGGGCGTAGCCCTCGGTGCCGGTGGCGAAGCCGTTCGACTCGGAGGCCCAGCTGCCCTGCTGCCCGTTGTAGATGTGCACCGGCGGGTCGAAGGTCCAGATGCCGTGCGAGAGCCGCCAGTTCTCGCGGGTGAGGGTGCAGCCGGTCCAGTTGTTCAGCTTGACGACGGTGCTGCGGGCGGCAGTCGTGACGGCCGGCGCGGCGGACGCCTTCGCGGTCTCGGTGGTGGTGGCGGCCGAGGCCGTGCCGGTCAGCGCGAGCGCGAGCGCGGCGGCGGCCGTGACGGCGCCGGCGATGCGGACGTAGGTCCCCATGATTGTTCTCTCCCCCCTGGAGACGGCCGCCGGTCTCTCCGTCGGCCGTGTCACCACTGTGCGGCCTGGCAGTAAACCCGCAATGAACGAGCGATGACGGCGGCATTCATCGATCCGCCCCACCGCCCGGGCCCGCCCCGAAAGGGTGCCCGCGTGCGGCCCCGCCCGCACGCCCCCGGAGCGCGGTGGGCCCGGGGCCGCACCGCGGTGCGCCGGTGCAGGAACCGGCCGACGGGAAAAGGATCACGGCAGTGCACCCCCGAGAGAGGCGGATTCCCTTGGCCAGCGAGTTCCAGCGCAGCAAGCTCACCGGCATGTTCCTGGCGTTCGACACCGACCGGAACGGCCACCTGGACCGGGCCGACTTCCAGGACCTCACCGCCCGCTGGCACCGGCTGCCCAGGGTGGCCGGCGATCCGGAACTGGCGGGCCGGGTCTCGGAGGTGATGCTCGGCTGGTGGGACCACCTGTCCGCAGCCGCCGACCGCGACGGCGACGGCAGGGTCGGCCTGGACGAGGTCCTCGCCGTGGTGGACCGGCTGCCCGCGATGCTCGACTACGTCAACGCCACCTCCGACGCGGTCTTCGACGCGGTCGACGAGAACGGCGACGGCCGGATCTCCCGCGCCGAGCACCGCCGGCTGGTCGACACCTGGCACGGGCGGGAGGTCGACACCGCCGACGTCTTCGAGCTGCTCGACCGGGACGGCGACGGCCACCTCGGCCGTTCCGAATTCGCCCTGCTGTGGGCCCAGTTCTGGATCAGCGACAATCCGGCCGACCCGGGCAACCTGCTCTGCGGCCCGCTCCCCGGGTGACCGCGCCGACCCGTCCGCGAACTGTTCCGGGACTCTGTTGAACTCTGCATGTCCATGGATACCCTCTCCGCGGGGCGGCGCGGACCGCCCGCGCCGCGGAGGAGGGGTCGGGGTGGACACGCTCACCACTGAGGTCACATCGGAACTGGATCCTGCGCTGGCGGACCGGGTGACGGAGGCCCTGCTGTTGGCCGGCCTGCCGGTCGCACACGGCGGCCACGGGCCCGGCGTCCACCTGCGGCCGGACGGCGCGGCGATCGTGCTGCGCTGGCTGGCCTCGCCCCGGCTGGAGGACGCGGCGACGGCGGGCGACGGGCAGCGCCCGGCGGCGACGGCCCGTCAACTGGTCGCCGACGCGGTCGAGAACGCGCTCGCCGAACTGCTGCCCGCCCTCGGCCTCGACGCGGACCGCACCACCGTGCGCGGCGCCGCCGACCGCCCGGCCGTCGCACCGCCGGACGCGGATGCCCCGCCGCCGGTGGCCCCGGGCGTCCGGGCGGACATCGTCACGGCCGTCCGCCGCAGCGCGACCCTGGCGGGCCTGCCCGTGGCGGCCCGCCCGGGTGGCGCGGGCATCGTCCTGCACGCCGGCGACCCGGCCGGCCTGGCCGCCCTCGACTGGAACCCGTCCCCGCGCCTCCCCCGTCGGGACGGCGAACAGCCCGACACCCGCACCGCCGTCCAGAACGCCATGCGCCACGCCCTCGGCATCGCCCTCCGCGCCGCGGGCCTCGACCTCGCCTGGCACCGCCCCGCGGGCCGCCCGGCCCAACTCCGCGCCCACGGCCCGGCCGACCGCCCCTGACGGTCCGTCACCCCCTGGGGAGCGAGCCGTACCCTCGGCGGGCGCGTCGAACGTGCAGGTGGCCCTCGTTCGGGAGGGCCGGCGGCTGGGCGGGAAGGACCGCTTCGAGGCCGAAGCCGCAGCGATCGGCCACCCGGCACGACGCGTGGTTGCCCACGGCGTGGAAGAGCTCCAGCCGCGCCACCGGCACGGCGGAACCCTCGGCCAGGGCCCACCCGACGACGGCCTCCAGCGCGCGCGAGGCCAACCCCCGCCCGCGGCCCCGGGCCGCCGTCCAGTAGCCCACTTCCGCGACGCCCTCGGCCCTGACCTTCACGTTCACGTGGCCGACCGGCGGGCCGAAGCCCACGCCGCCGTCCTCCTGAACGGCGAAGCCGAACCCCGTCCCGGCGGCCCAGCTCCGGCGCCGGCCGTCGATCCAGCGCCCGGCATCGGCCTCGTCGTCGATCACGGTCAGCAGCCAGCGGCGCATCACGGGGTCCCGGTGCGCCGCCACCAGGGCGTCGACGTCGTCGACCTGCCAGGGGCGCAGCCGCAGGCCGGGCAGGCCCGCGGTCGGTTGCACCGACAGCAGGACGCCCACCCGGTGCTCCGATCGACCCCTCCGGTCGACTTCCGGACCGACGGCACCTGTTGATGGCGCGTCAGTCACGGCTCACCCGCACCCCGCCGACCAGCCCCCAGGCCGCGAGATGCACGGTCGGGCCGCCGGCGACGGTCGGGCCGTCGTCGCTGACGCCGCCGAGGCGGATGCCGGTGACCTTGACCCGGACGTCGGGGCGGACCCGGAGGTGGACGCCGCCGACCAGGCTGAGCTTGGTGATGCGCAGTTCGGCGCCGTCGGGGATGTCGACGTCGGTGAGGTCGATGTCTGCGCCGCCGACCAAGGAGGCGGTCAGGGTGCGGGTGTGGATCTCCGCGCCTTCGAGGCGGGTGCCGCCGATCAGGCTGATGTGCACGTCAGTTGTGTCGTTCCCCGGGTTTGTCATGGCCGTCACCCTAGGGAATGTCGGGTGATCTTTGAAGTGGTGCACGACGGGCACCAGGCCCGAATGTCAGTGCGACACGAGACCATACGTGCATGAACGACACCGCTCTGCTCTCCCCCGGCGCCTACGCCGATGCCGTCGCCACCGCCGTCGCGGCCGCGGCCGCCTACTACGGCGACGGGTCCACCCCGTTGGGCGACGACGAGTACGACGCCCTGCTGCGGGCGATCGCCGGCTACGAGCAGGAGCACCCGGACGAGGTGCTGCCGCAGTCGCCGAGCGGCAAGGTGGCGGGCGGCGCGGTGCAGGGCGATGTGCCGCACAGCGTGCCGATGCTGTCGTTGGACAACGTCTTCTCGGTGGAGGAACTCGCCGACTGGGCGGCCTCCTTGGAGCGCCGGCTGGCCCGCCCGGTGGCGGCCTGGTGCGTGGAGCCGAAGCTGGACGGGCTGGCCGTCGCGGCCCGCTACCGGGCGGGTCGGCTGCACCGGCTGATCACCCGCGGCGACGGCCTGGCGGGCGAGGAGATCAGCCACGCGGCGGGCGACGTGCTGGGCCTGCCGGCCGTCCTGGCCGAGCCGGTGGACGTCGAGCTGCGCGGCGAAGTGCTGTTCACCCGTGAGCAGTTCGACCACGCCAACGAGGTCCGCACCGCGCACGGCGCGCTCCCGTTCGCCAACCCGCGCAACGGCGCGGCGGGCACGCTGCGCGCCAAGGACCGCCCGTACCGGGTGGAGCTGACGTTCTTCGCGTACGGCGCCGTCGGCTTCGGCGAGGAGGAGCTGGCGCACAGCGCGCTGCTGGCCCGCCTGGCCGAGCTCGGGGCGAACACGGCGGCGACCACGGACGCGGCGCCGGTGCGCTGCGTGACGGTCGATCAGGTGCAGGAGCGGGTGGCGCAGATCGAGGCGATGCGGGCGGCGCTGCCGTTCGGCATCGACGGTGTGGTGATCAAGGCGGACGAGGCGGCGGACCAGCGCGAGGCGGGCAACGGTTCGCGGGCGCCGCGCTGGGCGGTGGCCCGCAAGCTGGCCGCCGAGCACAAGGTGACCACCCTGCTGGGCGTCGAGTGGAACGTGGGCCGCACCGGCATCATCGCGCCCCGGGCGGTGCTGGAGCCGGTGGTGATCGACGGCGTGACGGTGACGTACGCGACGCTGCACAACCCGGCCGACATCGAGCGGCGCGGCCTGATGCTGGGCGACCGGGTGTTCGTGCACCGCGCGGGGGACGTCATCCCGCGGGTGGAGGCGCCGCTGGTGGAGCAGCGTACCGGCGCGGAGCGGCCGATCGTCTTCCCGGAGGCGTGCCCGCGCTGCGGGGAGGCGATCGACACGAGCGAGCAGCGCTGGCGGTGCGGCCGGGGCCGCAACTGCCAGGCGGTGGCGTCGATCATCTACGCGGCGGGCCGCGACCAGTTGGACATCGAGGGTCTCGGTTCGACCCGCGCGGTGCAGCTGGTGGAGGCGGGCCTGGTGGCGGATCTGGCGGACGTGTTCACGCTGACGCGGGAGCAGCTGCTGGCGCTGGAGCGGATGGGCGACACCTCCACGGACAATCTGCTGGCGGCGATCGACGCGGCCCGCAGCCAGCCGCTGCACCGGGCGTTCTGCGCGCTCGGCATCCGCGGCACCGGCCGCAGCATGTCGCGCCGGATCGCCGCGCACTTCGGCTCGATGGCGGCGATCCGCGCGGCGGACGCCGAGACGCTGGCCGCGGTGGACGGCATCGGCCCGGAGAAGGCCCGCCTGCTGGTGACCGAACTCGCCGAGCTGGCCGACCTGTTGGACCGGCTGGCCGCACAGGGCGTGGGCACCGCCGTCACCGAGCCGCAGGCCCCGCCGGCCGCCGACGAGCCCGCCGGGGCGGGCGGCCCGCTGGCGGGTCAGGCGGTGGTGGTGACGGGCAGCATGACGGGTCCGCTGGCGGAGCTGTCCCGCAACGAGATGAACGAGCTGATCGAGCGGGCCGGCGGCAAGTCCTCGTCCTCGGTGTCCAAGCGCACCACGCTGCTGGTGGCGGGCGAGAAGGCCGGCTCGAAGCGCGCGAAGGCCGAGGAGCTGGGCATCCGGATCGTCTCCCCGGACGAGTTCGCCGCCCTGGTCGCGGAGCACCTGCCGCAGGGCTGAGGTCAGAGCGCGGTGCCGATCAGGGCGAGCGCGCCGACGCAGGAGACGGCGAGCACGCCGCTCCGGGTGGCGGTCGGCGACAGGCGCGGGGAGAGCGCCATGCCGGTGGCCGCGCCGGCGGCGAGCGCGGCCACCGCGGGCCAGGACGGCAGGACGACGCCGAGCACGGCCGCGGTGGCCGCGTTCTGCACCAGGAAGAAGGCGTGCAGGGTGGCCCGGGCCTCGCGCGCGGGCCAGCCCGCGTTGGCGGCGTACAGGCCGATCGGGGGGCCGCCGACGCCGCCGATGACGTTCAGTCCGGCGCTGCCGAGGCCGCTGATCCAGGCCCCGGCGGGGCGCCGCAGGAACGCGGAGCGCAGCCCGCGGGCGAGCAGCGCGACGCCGGCCAGGACGCCGAGGCCGGCGGCGACGGTGAGCAGCCGGGTGTCGACGGCGGCGAGCAGCCGGGCGGCGACGGGGGTGGCGAGCAGGGTGGGCAGCAGCAGCCGTCCGGTGTCCCGGGGGCGGGTGTGCCGCCAGTCCCGGGACAGCGGCAGCAACGAGGCGAGCACGGCGAGCAGCAACACGGTGGGGACGCCGCAGTGCGGGCCGACGGCGGCGATCAGCGCGGGCGCGGCGATCAGCGAGAAGCCCATGCCGGTGGCGGCCTGCGCGAACGCGCCGAGCGCGACGGCCGCCACGACGAGGGTGTCGGGTCCGGTCACGGGGTGCGGTCCAGGGTGCAGCGGCGTTGGAACCACAGGGCGACGGCCATCAGCGCGGCGGGCAGGGCGGTGAAGCCGAGCAGCAGCGCGTCCAGGGCGGTGCCGCTCTGCGCGGCGGTGTGGCCGCCGGTGCTGGAGACGAAGCCGCCGAGGGCGAGGACGGCGGAGTACAGGTAGGGGCCGACGGCGGTGCCGGTGGCTTCGGTGGCGGTCCACACGCCGGTGTAGGCGCCGGCCTTGACGGAGCCCGCGCCGTTGACGGCGTCGGACAGCATCGAGAACGCGAACAGTTGCAGGCCGGAGAAGGCGATGCCCATGGCCATCACGACGGCGGCGGCGAGCGCGGTGCCGGCGCCGCCGCCGAGCCGGGCGCCGGGCAGCAGGGCGAGCGAGCCGGCGGCGAACCCGGCCTGCGAGAGCAGCAGTCCGCGCTGTTTGCCGATCCGCCGCGACCAGGCGCTCCAGCCGGGACCGGCGAACATCGCGGGGGCCAGGAACAGCCCCATGAACAGCGCCGTCAGCTTGGCGTTGTGGAACAGGTACTGGGTGACGTAGGGCAGCGCGGCCAGGAACAGGTGGGTGGTGGTGCCGGTGAACAGGTACGACAGCACCAGGGCGCGGAAGTCGCGGTCCCGGCCGGCGATCCGCAGGTCGGCGAGGGTGGAGTGGCCGGCCCGCGGGTCGGGCGCGCGGAAGCCGCAGGCGTCGGTGAGGCGGCGCACGCCGCGCAGCGCGACGGCGGCGGAGGCGGTCGTCGCGACGGCCAGCAGCAGCGCCATCCGGGTGTAGTCGGCGCGGCCGCCGCCGGCCGCCAGGGCGGGGGCGGCGACGCCCGCGCCGAGCAGGCCGATCGTCAGCAGGGCCATCCGGAACATGAAGACCCGGGTCCGCTCGTGGTAGCCGACGAGCAGGTCGGAGGGGGTGGTGAGGTAGGGCACCTGGAAGGCGGCGAACAGCAGGTTGCCGATGACCAGCCAGCCGCCGACCCACAACGCGGCCGGTGTGCCGGTGAGTTGGCCCGGCACGGTGAACATGGCGGCCATCGCGAGGCCGAGCAGCAGTCCGGTCCGCATCATCCGGCGGCGGTGGCCGTGGGCGCGGGCCTGCCGGTCGGAGCGCGAGCCGAGCAGCGGGTGCACCACGATGTCGACGATCTTGGGCAGCAGCAGGGCGAGGCCGGCCACGGCGGCGGGGACGCCGAGCACGTCGGTGAGGAAGTAGAGCAGCAGCAGCCCGGGCACGGTGACCCACACGCCCATGCCGACCGAGCCGGTGGCGTACAGGACGAGCGTGCGGCGGCCGGCTCCGGGCCGGGCCTGAGGGTCCGTCACGGGGTGCTCCGGTGGCGGGCGGCGACGCCGGCGGCGAGCGGGGCGTGGTCGAAGGCGCCGGCGGCGGCGCGCTCGGCGAGGGTGCTCCGGACGATCCGGTCGGTGAGCCCGGGCAGGTGCCGGGCGAGGAAGAACTCGACGGCGCCCTTGCGGGTGGTGGGCAGGTCGCGGCGGGCCCGGACGGCGAGCGCGGCGCGTTCGATCGTGTCGAGGACGCCGTCCAGCGGCTCGTACACGCTCATGCCGTCCAGCGAGAGTCCGGCGGCCTTGGTGGCGTCGTGGATGGGGCTGCGCACGGCGGACGGGTAGACGCAGGAGACCGTGACGTGGGTGCCGAGTTCGAGGCGCAGCGCGTCCGCGTAGGCGACCATGGCGCGCTTGGAGGCGCCGTAGGCGGCGGCCAGCGGGAGCTGCATGACGGCCATCCGGGAGGTGACCATGACGACCCGGCCGCGGGCGGCGACCAGGGCGTCGACGCAGGCGGCGGTGGTGCGCCAGGTGCCGAGCAGGTTGATCTCCAGCTGGCGGCGGACTTCGTCGCCGGGGGCGAGTTCGGCGGGGGCGGGGCCGCCGATGCCGGCGTTGTTGACCAGGACGTCGAGGCCGCCGAGGGTGTCGAGGGCTTCGGCGACGGCGGTGGCGACACCGGTGTCGTCGGTGAGGTCGCAGCGCAGCACGGTGAACGGCTCGTCGCCGGTGGGGCGCAGGTCGAGGCCGACGACGCGGGCGCCGGCCCGGGTGAGGCGTTCACCGAGGGAGCGGCCGATGGTGCCGGAGGCGCCGGTGATCAGCACCCGGCGGCCGCGCGGGTCCTGACGGCGGTCGAACAGTCGTATCGTCATATCGCTGCCTTCGTGGTGGGGGTGGGGCGGGCGACGGCTCGGCGGGCGCCGGCCCGCAGTTCGCGGGGCACGGCGGCGGTGTACTGGTCGAAGTCGATCCGCATCATCGGCCGTTTGGCGCCCCAGCGGCGGACGGCGGCGGCGTGCATGCGCTCGACGTGGGCGCGCTGCTGCGCGGGGGTGGGCAGCGCGTAGCGACCGGCCAGGTGGGCGGCGACCAGCTTGCCCTGGGCCTCGACGACGGGGAGCGCGGCACCGGTGGACTGCATCAGGCCGACGAAGCTCAGCGTGGGGTCGTCGAGGTGGAAGACCCGCTGGTAGAGCGGCAGCGTCTCGGGGTCGTCGCCGATCCACCGCCCGTCCAGGAACGGGATGGTGACGTGGTACCCGGTGGCCCAGACGATCACGTCGACCCGGTCGGCGGTGCCGTCGGTGAACAGCACCCGGTCGCCGTCGAGCCGTTCGATGCCGGGGCGGGCCTCGACCTCGCCGTGGGTGAGGCGGTGGAGGATCGTGTCGCTGATGGTGGGGTGGTTCTGGAACAGCCCGCCGGCCGGCTTCGGCAGGCCGTACCGCTCGGGGGTGCCGACGGCGAGCCGCAGCACGGTCTGCGCGACGGCCTGCCGGATCCGCCAGGGCAGCACGGCGAGCGCGCCGCCGGTGGCGTCGGCGGGGCGGCCGAACAGGTACTTGGGCACGATGTGGCTGCCGTGCCGGGCGGACAGCAGCACCGGGCCGCGGGAGACGTGCGAGGCGTCCACGGCGATGTCCATCGCGGAGTTGCCCATCCCGACGACCAGCACCCGCCTGTCCCGGTACGCGTCGGCGCCGCGGTGGTCGTGGGCGTGCAGCTGGGTGCCGTCGAAGGCGCCGGGGTAGCCGGGGCTGGGCCACTTCGGGTCGCGGTTGTGGCCGTTGGCGACCACCACGGCGTCGTACTGCTCGGTGCCGGCCGCCGTCCCGACCTCCCAGTGCGTCCCGGCGCGGCGGACGGCGGTGACCTCGGCGCCGAACCGGATCCGCTCGGTGACGCCGAACCGGTCCGCGTAGTCGGCGAGGTAGCCGGCCACCTTGGCCGCCGACGGGTAGTCGGGCCAGTGCTCGGGCATCGGGTGGTCGACGAACTGGGTGCGGCCCTTGCTGGTGTTCAGGTGCAGGCTGTCGTACGCCGGTGACGTCCCGGCGCTGCCGTCGCCCGCCCACAGGCCGCCGACCCGGTCGCCGCGTTCCAGCACGGTGACGTCCAGGTCGTGGTCGAGCAGCGCCTTGGCCGCGGCGAGCCCGGCCGCGCCGGCGCCGATCACCGCCACCTTCGTGGAGCCCATCGCCGGGCCCTCCTCTCCGTGGAAGGCGCTCATTCAATCGAATGATGGAGGAATGGGCAATGCTCTGTGACCTGGGTTTTTCGACTCCGTCATGCGATTGAAACCGGCACGACACGTCCGGTAGCCTCACCCCATGAGCACCCGGTCCGACGACACTCCGCGCGAGCGCATCCTGGCGACCGCCACCCGCCTGTTCGCCGAGCGCGGGTACGACGCCACCAGTACCCGCGCGATCGGCGACGCGGTCGGGCTGAACATCGCCACCGTGGCCTACCACGTGGGCGCCAAGCCGGACTTGTACCGCGAGGTGATGCGCCGCGCGCACCTGGCCCAGCGCGAGGTGGTGACCGCGGCCGTCCGCCGGCTGCACGCCTGCGGGCCGTCGCCGGAGGAGACCCGGGCGGCGCTGCTCGCCTTCGTGGAAGCCTACCTGTCGTTCTGCCTGGGCCACCCCGAGGTGCCGGCCCTGTGGATGCGCCGCTGGCTGGCCGAGGGCGCCGATCTGGCCGACATCGAGACCGAGTTCGCGGGCCCGCTGGTCGCCGAGGTCGCCGCCGCCGTCCGCGAGGTGCTCGACCGGGCCGGCCTGGGCGCGGGCGTGGACGTCGAGATGCTGGTCTTCACCATCGTCTGGACGTCCCACTCCTTCGGCCAGGCCGGCGTCATCGACCCGGCCGGCCGCCGCCTGGGCCCGCTCGACCTGCCGGTCCTCGACCGCTTCCGCCGTCACCTGCACACGGTCGTCAACGGCGTCCTGGACCAGCAGTCCTGACGATCCGTCAGTTCTTCCGGGTCGGACCCTCCGGGGCCGAACTCTCCGGGGCCCGGCTCAGCACCGCCGCGAACACCAGCGGCGCGAGCACCTGGTAGCCGATCCACACCTCCCCGCCCGCACTGCTGCCGCCGCGCGCCAGCAGCAGGCCGACGGCGGCGGTCAGCACCCATCCGGTGTCGTAACCGATCATCAGCCGGGTGAAGGTGCGCGCCGGCCGCCGCCGCACGAACCGGATCTCGGCCTCGCCGCAGATCAGCAGGGCCACCCCGCAGCAGATCATCAGCCATGGCGCGACGCCGAGTTGGCGGCCGACCTGCACCGCCCCGAGCCCGAACACCGCTGCCAGCAGCACCTTGAAGGCACCGTCCGCCACGATTCCCGCCGTCATGTTCCTCGCCATGCGAGCACCCCTCCCCGAGTGGTTTCTCGTAACCAGATTACGAGCATAATCAGCTTATGCGAATGACGAGGGCCGAGGCCAAGGAACGCAACCGCCGGGCACTGCTGGACGCCGCCCTCCAGCTGGTCTCCCGGGACGGCTACCGGGCGAAGCTGGACGAGATCGCCCGGCTCGCCGGAGTGACCACCGGAGCGGTGTACTCGCTGTTCGGCAGCAAGAACGGCCTGGTGGTGGCCGTGGTCGCCGACCATCTGGGCCCGCACTACACGGAGCTCGAACAGGCCCTGCCGCCCGAACTCGACCTGCCGGCGGCGGTCGACGCCTTCGCCCGCCACTACCGTCGCGGCTGCGACGCCCCCGACGCGATGGCCGCGCTCTCGCTCCAGGTGACCCTGCTGGACATGGCGGTGCACGATGCCGACCTGCGCACCCGGCTGGCCGAGTCGATCCGCGCCCAGGAGGCGCAGCTGGTCGAGCTGTTCACCGGACGTCGGCACGGCGACCGCACCGTGACGGTGAATCAGGCGCAGCGCCTGGTCAGCGCACTGCGGGCGTTGTTCGTCGGCCTCACCCAGGGCGTGGTGCTCGGCCTCGCCGACACCGCCGACGAGCAGTTCTTCGCGGACGCCGCCCGGGCACTGACCCAACTCGCCTGACCCGTCCGGGATTTCCCCGGCGGGCCGATCAACCCGAACACCACTGTTCAACTTACCTGGTTCTCTGATATCCCTTAACCCGTACACCACTGTTCGAGTTACTGGGGGTCCTCCATGCACGGCGTCGCGCACCACCCACCGTCCACCCACCCGCCGACCGCCGCGCACCCGCGCCGCCGACTGCTGCTCGGGGTGCTCTGCCTGGCCCAGTTCATGCTGATCGTGGACGTCACGGTGATCAACGTCGCGCTGCCCGCCATCGGCGCCGACCTGCACCTCGGCCGCTCCGCGCTCACCTGGGCGGTCACCGCGTACACGCTCTGCTTCGGCGGGCTGATGCTGCTGGGCGGGCGGCTCGCCGACGCGTTCGGGGCGCGCCGGATGCTGACGGCCGGTCTGCTCCTGTTCACCGCCGCCTCGTTGACGGCCGGATTCGCCGACGGTCCCGCCCCGCTGCTGGCCGGGCGGGCCGCCCAAGGGGTGGGGGCGGCGCTGGTCTCGCCGGCCGCGCTGGCCGCACTGACCCGGGCGTTCGACGGCCCCGAGCGCACCAGGGCGCTCGGCGTGTGGGCGATGCTCGGCGGGATCGGCTTCGCGGCGGGCGCGATGCTCGGCGGACTGCTCACCGCCGGACCGGGCTGGCACTGGGTGTTCTTCGTCAACCTGCCGGTCGGCCTCGCCGTCCTCGCCGCCCTGCCCGCACTCCTCCCGCCCGCCCCGGCCGCCGGCGACCGGCGGATCGACCTGCCCGGGGCGCTGCTGGTCACCGCCGCCACCGGCGCGTTGATCCTCGGCCTGGTCAACGCCGGTGACCACGACTGGAGTTCGGCCTCCGTGCTGCTGCCGTCCCTCGGTTCGGCGGTGCTCTACGGCCTGTTCGTCCTGCTGGAGCGCCGGACGGCCGCCCCGCTGCTGGACGTGCGCATCCTGGCCCGCCGCCCGGTCGCCGCCGGGTCCCTGCTGATGCTGGTCGCCACCGCACTGCTGCTCGGCCTGGTCTTCCTCGGCTCGCTCTACCTGCAGGACGTCCGCCACCTGTCCGCGCTCGCCACCGGCGCGCTGGTCCTGCCGATGGCGGCGGGCACCGCCGTCGCCGCACACCTGACGGGCCATCTGCTGGCCCGCGCGGGCGTCCGGACCGTCGCCGCGGGCGGCCTGCTGCTGGCCGCGGCCGGGAGCGGGCTGCTCGCGGTCACGGACGGGCCGCTCTGGACCGTCGCCGGGCTGACGCTCGCCGCGTTCGGCGTCGTCCCGGTGCTGGTCTGCGCGACCACCACCGCGCTCGGATTCGTCCCGCACGAGGAGGCGGGCGTCGCCTCCGGCGTGGTCAACACCTTCCACGAGGTCGGCGGCGCGATCGGCATCGCGGTCGTCTCCACCGCCGCCGCCCCGGGCATCGTCGCCCACACCTCCGCCGGTTTCCCCGCCGCCCACCTGACCCTCGCCGCCGCCGCCCTCCTCGCGGCCGCCCTCACCCCGGCCCTCGTCCCCCCGGGCCGAGCGGAGCGCCCGGCGGGGATGCACGCGCACTGAGACACCCGATCCCGCGCGGGTGCGGCGGACGGCGGACGGGCAGCGGGCGGGGTGCAGTGGGGCGGGCTGCTCTTCGGAGGGTCGGAACGGTCGGTCGGCCTCGCACGCCCCCAAGCCCGGTGGCGCGCTTCGACTCCCCCGCCCGAAGCCGGTCGGACCGACGAACCGCTCGCGCGCAGCGCGACGGGCACGCACCGGATCACCGAGCCGCGCTCCACCCGCTTCCACCCGGGCCCGACCGCACCGACGCGCAACTCCCCCGGCTCCCGCACCATCCGGCCGGTCGGCCGCCCTCGTACTCCGCGCAGCGGGCCGGCCTCCCCCACGCCCCCGCAGGATCCGGAAGGGACGGGCCTAGACTCCCCTTCATGGACTCCGATCAGCGCCGCTCCGCCACGCCCACCCGGCGGGGCGGTTCCGGGCAGCCGCGGCGGGCCGATGCCGAACGCAACATCGCCGCGATCCTGGTCGCCGCCGCCGGCTGCTTCGCCCGTGACCCGCAGGCCAGCATGGCCGAGATCGCCGCCGCGGCGGGCGTCGGCCGGGTCACCCTGTACGCGCACTTCCCGTCGCGGGAGGCGCTGCTCGGCGAGTTGATGGACCGTGCGCTGCGCGAGGTCACGGCCACGGTCGCAGCCCGGAAGCTGGCGGACTCACCGGCCGATGAGGCGCTGCGCACCCTGCTGCGTTCGTCCTGGCACCTGCTCGACCGCAACCTGCGGATGCTGCACGCCGCCCGCCGCGCCCTGCCCGCGGAAACCGTCGAGGACCGGCACGCCGACATCCTCGCCGCCGTCGAGCAGTTGATCACCCGCGGGCAGGACGAGGGCGTCTTCCGCACCGACCTGCCCGCCCACTGGCTGGTCACCAGCGTCTACACGCTGATCCTCGCCGCGGGCGACCAGGTCGAGTCCGGCCGTTTCACCTCGGCCGAGGCGCTGGCCGCACTCGAAGCGACCGTCGCCTCGGCCGTACGGCCCGACTGACGGAACGTCAGTTCCGGTCGCGCGGGCGCTCCCACTCCTCGGGCTCGTCCGGCCCGTACTCGGCCTCGGACTGCTCGCGCAGCTTCACCGCCCGCTTCTCGGACGCGGCGCGCTCCTCCGGCGACATGTTCTCCGCCGCGGTCCGCATCTCCCCGAGCCGCGCCCCGATCGCCGAGAGGTACCGGTCGGACTCCACCACGTCCCGCATCCCGATCCGCCCGCTCAGCACCTCCCGGGCCATCTGCTGGAGCTCCGGCCCGACGCCGTCCGTCTTCGCGATCGTCCGCAACGCCCGGTGCAACTCCGCGGCCTGCGCCGGGTTGTCGGCGACGTCGAGCAGTTCCTCGTCCGAGATCTCCGGACCGTCCAGCTCGCGATCGTCTGCTGCGCCCATGGCTGCCCCCTCGGGATCGGTGAATCAAGAGATCATAATCCCCCGCCCGCAAGGGCGTCATGTGCTGTGACCTCGCTGCCGGCTCCGACCGCCTCGCCCGTCGAAAGCCGCAAGGAACGCCTCCTGAGCAGGGGCGCGCCAGTGTCGAGGCGGCCGCTCACCTCACGGGCGGCGTCGACGAGTTCGGGTGGGCCCTCGACGGTGAACGGGCCGTCGAAGGTGACGACGAAGCCGATGACCGACGCCCAGGACCACGCCCCCATCCGGATCCGGGCGGTCCGCTCGTCGATCGCTCCGTAACTCGCCGCACCCGACTCCCAACCTCGCGGGCAGTCTCGACCAGCAGCACAGCACCGCACAGCGGGACCACCCCACGACCACCTCCTCGACGCGGACACGCGGGTACGACCCAGTAGTCCTACTGACCTGGAAGTGCCTCCGACCGGGGCGGGAACAAGTACCTGGACAATCCTCGTTCTCGCTGGTCAGAGGCCATCTCTGCTTTCCTGATCACCCGCCGGACAGCTAGACGAGTAGCTCCGGAGTGGTCAGTGGTCGTAGGCGATCAGTGAGCGGGTGACGGGTTGGCCGGTGGTGCGGTTGTGCCGGATCGCGCAGGTCATCGCCAGGAGTCGCTGGCCGACCCGGGCGCCGACGCCTTCGATGGTGCGCCCGCCGTGTTGTTCGAGGCCGAGTTGGCCTTTGAGGGTGTCGTTGACGGACTCGATCAGCTGGCGGACGGACTTCAGCAGGTGTTCGCCGGGGCGTGGGGCGCTGGTGCGGTAGGACGGCCGAAGCAGTTGGGCGCCGTGCTGGTCGAGGAAGCGGTCGAGTTCGGCGGAGACGTAGCCCTTGTCGGCGAGGATCAGCAGGCCGGGCCGTTCGCGGACGAGGTCGGGTTCGGTCTCGATCAACGCGGCCAGCACCTCGCGTTCGTCGACTTTCGGGCCGGCCAGGGCCCAGGTGACGGGCAGGCCGGCCGGGGTGCACACGAGGTGGAGCTTCAGGCCCCAGAACCAGCGTGAGTGGGATCGGCTGTAGCCGTAACCTGCCCAGCCGGCCAGTGCCGAGCGTCGGACGGTGTCGCGGGAGCGGCCGCACTCGACCGGGGTGGAGTCGGTGATCCACACCGGGTCGGCCCACAGGTCTGTGGCCCTGGCCAGGTCGCGGACGGCCTGCTGAAGCAGTGGCCGCGCGGCCCGCAGGCGCTTGTTGTAGGCGGACCGCCCGGGCAGGTTCGGGAACATGCCGCGCAGGTGGGCGTGGGCGAAGCGGATCCAGCGGGCCTCGCAGTGGTGGCCGAGCAGCACCTGGGCCACGGCCAGGCAGACGAGCTCGGAGTCCGCCAGCCGTGGCGGGCGGCCCAACCACCGTGTTCGGGGCAGGTGATCGTCGATCTGCACGTAGAGTGCGGTCAGGAGGGTGTCCAGCTCTTCGGTCGTCACAACCCGAATGCTGGACACCCTCCCTGCATGCCCGGAGCAGAACCGGCAAACCCAACCGACTTCGGAACTACTCGTCTAGTGGCTCGGCTCATGTCGTCGACTGGGTAATCGACATGCGGTCTGGCATCCGTCTTCTCGAACGTCGGTCAACGTCTCGGTGAAGTCTGAAGCCTCTGGCCCCACACATGGTTCTCTGACTAAAGTCAGAGAATGGATATGGTGCAGATCGACCAGGTGCGGCAGTTCAACCGCACCGTCACCGAACGTGTGGGCGTGCTCCACGACCACTACCTGGGCCGCGACCGGCCCATCGGTGAAGCCCGGCTGCTCTGGGAGATCGGTGAGGAGGGCCAGGACGTGCGCCAACTGCGCGAGCGCCTCACGCTCGACTCCGGGTACGTCAGCCGGCTGCTGCGCTCCCTGGAAGCCGACGGCCTGGTGACGGTGGAGCCGCAGCCCCGGGACAGGCGGGTGCGCACCGTCCGGCTCACCGATGCGGGCCGCGCTGAGCGCGCGGTGCTCGACGGCCGCAGCGACGAGCTGGCCGGCTCTCTCCTGGAGCCGCTCAACACGGCCCAGCGCGCCCGGCTGGTCGCCGCCATGGCCGAGGTCGAACGGTTGCTGACCGCTGCGACGGTCACGCTGGACGCGGTCGACCCGGACCACCCCGACGCCCAGCACTGCCTGCGGTCCTACTTCGCCGAGATTCAGGCACGCTTCGAGACCGGCTTCGACCCCGCGCGGAGCCTGCTGCCCGACGCGGGCGAACTCCGGCCGCCGCGCGGCCTGTTCCTGGTCGCCCGGCTGCACGGAGAGCCCGTCGGCTGCGCCGGCCTGAAGCTGCCCCCCGGCGCCCCGGCCGAGATCAAACGCATGTGGGTCGCGCCCCGCACCCGGGGCCTCGGTCTCGGCCGCCGGTTCCTGACCGAGCTGGAGACTCAAGCCGCTCAGCAGGGCTGCGAGGTACTCCGCCTGGACACCAACAAGGCGCTCACCGCGGCGATCGGTCTCTACCACTCCAGCGGCTTCCAGGAGGTCGCTGCCTTCAACGACGAGCCGTATGCCCACCACTGGTTCGAGAAGCGGATCAGCACACCACCGTTCGGATGAGGGCCCAGGTGGACCTGGCGGCTTGTCAGGCGGCTCCGGCCGGGCAATCGGTCCATGACCGGATCGCCGAGTCGGGCGCGAAGTCCGTCGTTGGTCCCGCGGGGGTGTTGTGCCGACGGACGTGGGCGGCGACGGCGACGTTCCGCTCATCGTGGCTGCGATGGTCGGTGCCGTTGAGTGCGAAGTAGCGCAGGGCCGCGAACTCGGACTCGATCCAGTTCAGCCAGGAGCCGTAGGTCGGCAGGAAGACCGGCTCGACGTCGTTGTCGGCCGCCCGGGTGCGGACCTTGGCGTGCTTGTGCGGGGAGATGTTGTCCAGCGCCACATACAACTTCTGCCCGGGCCGGCGTGCGCGCAGGGCCTTGAGGAGGCCGAGGAACTCGTGCCACCGCTTGCGCGGGTGAATGCGGTAGTACGGCTTGCCGGTGGCCGGATCGAGGGCGGCGAGCATCTGCCGCACACCGCCGTAGCAGTTGTAGGCGGCCCGCAGCCTGGGCGGACGCCTTACCGGCCCCCACGCCTTGCCCTTGCGGGGCATCAAGTTCAGCGGCCCGAACTCATCGACGCATATCACCCGCCCGTCGGCGGGCGGGGTGTCATACAGCGCCAGGACACGGTGCATCTTGGCGATGAACTCCGAGTCGGTGGACGCCTTCCAGGCGGTGGTGGTCTTCCAGGAGACCTTGCCGGCGCGCAGGATCCGCCGCACGGTCTCCCGGCCGATGGCCGCGGTCACCTTCTGCGTGACGAGGTGGTCGGCGACCTTGCTCAGGCTCCAGGTGGAGAACGCGGTGATCTTCTCGGTGGAACTACCCTGGCTGGACGTCAAACAGGCAGTTTTCATTGCAGTGAACAGCGGACTCGGGGATGACGTTGCTCTCGCGCTGGGCCACCGGACCGGCCCGTTGGACCCCCGTGTCGTAGGCAGTGACTTCTGGCCGAACCCGCGTCTGTGCGATCGACGCATCGTGGCGCCCGCCGCCGCCCGCGAAAGCGTGGGACCAAGGCTTGTCCCGCAATGGCCGAACGATTGCGTGAGGCGACGAGCCGGGTGTCGGCGTTGATGACGACCTGGTGGTTGGTGGGGTAGTGGTGGTCTTCGGCTGCTCGGCCACTGTGTGATCACGCGTGGGGACGAGGCTGCCATCCACGATGAGGACGGTGTTCTTGCGGATGCTCGCGGTCTCCAAGTCCGCGGCCGGCCGCATCATCAACCACCTCGGCCCTCTCCTCGCGCTCCGACCACGCCGACGGCTGGCTCAACCCGGTGAACGGGGCTGCCCCGGCTGCGATGCCGTGATCACACCAGCCACATCGCGATCACCCAACCTGTCGGCCGGCCGGAACAGTTCAGGGCTCTGGGATGAAGGCGGGGTCGATGCCCATCGCAGCGATGCCCTCGCGCACAGCACGGTCAAAATGCTTGATCTCTGCCACGAGAACGTCCCGAGCGATGGGTGAGGTCCAGAAGTTCGGCGTGAAGTCGGAACCGATCCGCCAGCCCTCATCGCAGTGGACGATGCGGATCAGCCCCTCCTCCGCCTGCATCGAGTCGAGCTCGAAATTCTCATCGCCGGCAGCTGGGCCCTGGAGCCAGAGCGCCAGGTGGTACGCCAGCTCGGCCACCGGGAACGCCTCCTCGGACCACACCTGCCGCCCCTGCTCCCAGATGGACAGCTCTGCCTCGATGTCGAGGAGCAGCACCTCCAGGGGCACCTCGTGCGGAGCGAGGCCGCGCCGAACCATGTCCGACAGCCCGAAGTTCCGGCAGACGAACTGCACCGCCCGGCCTCCATAAGATCTGAGGCCGGCCGAATGCCCAGGCCACCAAAATACGGACGACCTTACCAACTGATGCCAGACACCCCACTGGACCCCCGTCGAACGGGACGCCTTTCAGGCCTCGAACTCGCCGACCCAGCTGCCCAGCAGGATGTGCTTCGGCAGGTAGTCCGACTCGATCTCCACGCTCAGGCCGGCCTCCCGGGCCAGGCAGGCGATGCCCATCAGCGGCAATGAGACCAGCGAGTCGGCGCCGTCGGCGCGCTCCTCGTCCGCCGTGAAGTACTCCCGGTGCAGCTCCAGCGCCCGCTGCATCGCCTCCGCGAACTTCTCCTCGTCGCGCTGCACCAGCCGGTAGAACGCCGCGATCGGCGGATACAGCACCTTCAGCAGGATCTCCCGATCCGCAACCGTCGCCACCTCCGGGTCCGTCCCGTCGATCGCCGCGAGCAGGTGCTCCATCAGATCCGCATCGGCCCGCCAGTACGCCTGCACCGCAGCGACCCACGCGTAGACGAACTCGTCGAACACCGCACCGTAGGCGCGCAGTTGATCCACCGTCACGGTGCACAGCTCGTCCATCCGACGCTTGTCCCGGCAGGCCGCCGCCAACCAGAACGCCGTGAGCCAGTTGCCTGCGTGGGTGTCACCGCACGGGCCCGAGGCCGGAATCGACCTGACCTTCCCCTCGAATCCGATCCGGCACTGCGCCGAGCCGTCTGCCTGCAACGCCGCGAACATCGCCGAACTCGCCTGCATCGCGGCCACCCACGCGTGCCAGCTTTCGAGCTGCTGCGCGGTCGGGTCGGCCAGCGAGCGGTTCTTCAGCAGCGCGTCGGCCATGGTCAGCACGCCTTCGAGGCGGAACATGGTCAGCGGTTCCGCCTCCATCCCCTCGCCGAGAATCCTGGTGGCCGTCTCCAACCAGGCGTCCAGGTTCTGCTGATCGGCCTCGTGCCGGACCACTGCGACCCTCATTGCAGGCTCCCCTCCTGAGCGGAAACGTCAATGTTGAAATGCTTCATGCGATAGCCATCATACTGACCGCCGTCGACGCGGGCCTGCACCATGACGTAGTCGACCCTTCCGTCCTCCATCGCGGTCCTGAGCCGTGTCATCAGCTCCAATTCGACGATGTCCTTCTTCCCTCTTTTCGCCATCTCCCCGAGAATTGCCTTGAAATAGTCCGGATGACCCTGCATCACCTGTCGTCCGTCCAGCGCACGGCGGTCGCCGAGGCTCGCCGTCGGGGCCTTCGCCTCGACCACCACGAAGCTCCCGTCCGGGCGTTCCCAGATCTGGTCGAAGCGGTTGTTGCCGTCCTTCCGGTCGTCGATCCGGGTCGCGTCGGGGAAGTTCTCCGGGACGGCGTGGAACTCGGCCACCTGGTCGCCCAGTTCCTCGCCCGCCTTGCCCATTCTGTGGTGCGGGTCCTTGTGCGCCTCTTTCAGTCGCTCGTATTCCTTCTTGGCGTCGTCGTCGTTCTTGTCCGCCTCGTGTGCGTCCTTCGCCTCCTTGAGTTTCTCCTCCGCCACGCGGTCCGCGGCGAGGGCGGCCTCGCGCTTGGTGATCGCGTCCTCGATCTTCCGGGCACGCTCACGGTCGGCGGGGACGGCGGCTTCGCGCAGCACCTCCCGATCGTGGTGGTAGTCCTCGGCGGCCGGGGGCGGGGCGTCCTGGGCGGCCACCCAGCGGTCGTGGTTGTCGGGGTCGGCGGCCCAGTCGGGGTTCTGGCGGAGCTGCGGGATCTCGTTCCGGTTCTCGTCCTTCATGCCGATGGCCTTGCGCGAACCGACCACGTTGTAGTGCTTCTTGAACCACTCGGGGTCGTTGTTGGCGTTCGCCACCTGGGCGCGGACGCGCTGCCGTTCCGCGTCGTCGTTGTAGCGGCCGTCCGGCGGCGGGTCGGTGGACGTGTCGTCGGCGCCGGCCGGCCGTTCCGGGGCGCGGCGTTCGTCCTCGTGGATCCGTGACGGATCGGTCTCGGGGCTCGCGGCGGGCGCGGCCGGACGGCGGTTCGGGTCGAGCGGGACGGCGAACACGCCGTTGGAACCGTCGTGCAGGGGCTGGTCGCTGCGGCGGCCGGTCTGCGCGTCGAGGTAGGTGATCCGGCCCTGGTGGTTGACGGCGTTCCAGGCGTGGGAGCGCCCGTCCCGGTCGGTGGTGATGATCACCGCCTGCGAGCCGTGACCGTTCTTGCGCAGGGCGTCCTCCAGCTGGCGGTACGCGTCCGGGCCGTCGCCGAAGTCGGAGAAACGGGCGCCGAGGGCGTTCTCGATCCGGTCCCGGCCACCGCGCTCGCCCAGCGGCGAGGGGTTGCCGTCGCCGTCGCGGTCGGGTGTGCGGGCGGCCGCGGGCGTCGGGTGCCCGGAGTACGTGTCGACGGTGGCGAGGGCGACGTCTACACAGTTGTTGGTACGCCCCGGCCCGTTCGGGTCATGTCCGTTGATCGCACCGGGCCAGTCGCCGTCGTGCGGGTCGGGATGCCGCTGCGGAGTCCCGTCGGGATGCTGCGGGACGGCATCCCGCACCCGCTCGTGGTCCCGCGCATCGGGTTCGAGCAGACCACCGGGACCCCCGAGCGGCCGATCCGCAGCAGCGGGCCGGTACGGCGGCTGATCGCCGACCGGTCCTCGCTCCGGTGCATTCCCGTGCTCCGGACGGGAGTTGACGCCGGACGAGTCCCCCTTCGACCGATCGGCCACCGGATCCTTCGGGGCGTTCCCCTCGGAACGTGCGGGATCCACCGGCCGGTGCGAGTCCGCCCGCGACGAACCTGGACCGGAGCCAGCGTCCGGACGAGCCGGATCCGCCGGCCGACGAACATCCGCCCGCGACGAACCCGGACCGGAGCCGACGTCCGGACGAGCCGAATCCGCCGGCCGACGAACATCCGCCCGCGACGAGCCCTGACCCGAGGCGACATCCGGGCGAACCGAAGACCGGTCCTCAGGACGAGCCGAATCGGTCGGCCGGTGCGAATCCGCCCGCGACGAACCCGAATCAGAGCCGACGTCCGGACGAGCCGAATCCGCCGGCCGACGAACATCCGCCCGCGACGAACTCTGACCCGAGGCGACATCCGGGCGAACCGAAGACCGGTCCTCAGGACGAGCCGTATCCGTCGGTCGGTGCGAATCCGGGCTGACAGCCGAAACCGGGCGAGCCTGAGCCCGCTGCTCGGAGCGGGCCGGATCCGTCAGCCGGTGCGAATCCGTCCGCGACGGACCCGGACCGGAAGCCGCATCCGGCCGGGACGGGGACCGGTGCACCGAGAAGGCCGCGCGCGGGTCGGGACGTGTGGCGGTGCCGCGGTCGGCGGCCGGGCGCGGGGGGACGGGCGCGCCGGAGGGAGTCTCTGGGGCGGTGCGGCGCTGTGCCGGAACGCCGGGCGCCGGACTGTCACCGGGTGGCCTGCCCGCAGCCGGTGTTCCGGTGTGGGGCGCTCCGACGGGCCCGGTGACGCCGGCGGCGGGGGCCGGGTGTTCGGCGGTCGGCGGGGCAGTCGCAGTGCGGTGTTCGCCGACGGAGGGCGGAGTCCCGGTCGCGGTCGCGCCGAGCCCTGCGGTGTTGAGGTGGGGAGCGGGCGCCGCCGGATCGGCGAACGCGCTGCGCGGATCGACCCGGGCCGACTCGGTCGCCGTCGCAGGCACCCCGGTTCGACCGTCCCCCGACGGCACGGCATCCGAACGCGCAGGGGCGGGAGCACTGCCTGCCCGGTCGGCGTCGGCAACCGAACCTGACGACCCGTCGGACACCGAGCCACGACCCTGCCCGACCTCCGAACCACCCGAGCCTGCGACCACATCGCGCGGCGGCATCGCGGACTCCCTCGCCACCGGATGCGCTGCGGACTCGGCCCGGCCCGGCGCCGCCTGCCCATCCGCAACCGAGCCGTGAGCAGGGGCACCCTCCGCACCACCAGGCGAAGGCACCTGACCCGACCGGTCCCCCGCTGACTCGCCATGCGGCCTCCCGGCATCGGCAACCGAACCCGACGACCCATCAGAAACCGCGCCACGACCCTGCCCGACCTCCGAACCACCCGGGCCCGCAGCCACGTCGCGCGTCGACGTCACAGGCTCGCCCGCCAGATGCGCCGCGGTCTCAGTACGGCCCGGAGCCGACTGCCCGTGAGCAGGGGCACCCTCCGCACCATCACGCGAAGGCACCTGACCGGGTATCTCCTCGGCCCGTGCCGCCCGAGTGCCGGACCGGTCCGCCGTCGACGACCCGTCAGTGATGGTGTCGTGCGCGGGCGCAGTCGGGTTCGGCTGTGCGCTCGGTGTGCTCGCGGTGCTCGCGGTGCTCGCATCGGTCCGCGCCGGGGCATCCCCGCCGGGGTGCGAACCGGGTGCCGGGGTCCCGGCCGCGGGAGTACTCGGCCCGTCCGCAGCCCGAGCACCCGACGGTCGGTCAACGCCCGTACCATCGCCGGCCGGGACTCCGTTCGTGTTCGGCGTGGCCTGCCGACCGCCGTCGGCTCCGGCGTGACCCGAGCCCTCCGCACCCGTCCGCGACGGACCGGCGTCGTGGGCCGGGGGCTGGTGGTCGGTGCCGACGCGGGTGCCGAACGGGTCGAGCGCCGGTCCGCTGTCCGCTCGCGGCGGACGCGGCGCCGCCGTCGTCGACCGGCCCCCGCCATCCGACCCGTGGTCCGACCCACCACCGGACGGGCTGATCCTCGGACCGCTGCCCCCCGCACCGTGCTGCGAAGGCCCGCCGCTCGACGAACTCCCGCCCGACGACGCCGAACCGCTGCCGCCGGAACCCGACCCCGAACCCGACCCCGAACCCGATCCCGTCCCGGAGGACCCCTCTCCCCCGCCCCCGGAGCGGTCGCCTCCGCCGCCGTCCGAGGACGACGACCCGTCCGAGCCGTGCCCGCCCGACGACGACGAATCCCCGCGCCCGGCAGCATGGTCGATGCCACTGCGCACATGGCCGCCGGCACGCGAGCCCGCTCCGTCCCGCAAGGCCTCCTTGAAGGTCTCGCCGGAGTTCTTCACCGCGTCGGTGAAGTCCTCGGCGCCGCGCTTCGCCGTCCGCCCCAGGTCGTAACCACTCTGCGCACCGAAGTTCTGATTCACCGTCTGCGCGATCAGATCACTGATCATCCCCTGAACCGCCGACACCGCCGGCTCCTTCAAGGTCTCCATGATCGCTTCCATCAACGCCTGCCGAAGCTCCTTCAACAGACGCCGAACGATCATCCTCGTCGCCGCCGTCGCCCCCGCCGCACCCAACTCCGACAGACCCAACGTGAACGGCGCAGCAGCCTGAGCAGCGATCAACTCCACCGCCAACGCCACCAACTGAGCGATCACCGCCACCTTGCACGCGACCACGATCACCGCCGCGGCCTCGAACGCCCCGGCGATCAACCGCGCCGCCACCGCCGCATCAGCCAGATACCCGTCCGAACCCCCACCCGAGAACTTCCCCCAGGTCGCCCGGAACGCATCCACGCTGTCACCCGAGTTGCTCGACAGCACACCGTTCGCCGCACTCACACCCCGGTAGTGCAACTCGTCCACCTGGTCCGCGAAATCCCGCCAGACCCGCGCCGACTCCCGCAACTTGTCCTCGTCCGCGGTCGGCCAGTCGAAGCCCAGCATCTCCAGGACCCACTCGACACTGTCCGGCAACATCAGCGACATGACGTCGTTCCCCCTGTGGTGCTTCGGCCCTGCCCCGAGTGGTTGGTCAACTCATTCGCACCCAATCCGAGTTGACCATGGGATCATAGTCTTATCCCAAAGGGCTCGTAATATCGTCCCCCGGACTCCCTGGCCCGTCTGCCCGTACCGCCGCCTGTCGAGGAGCTATTCGTGATCACCGAGGAGCACGCCCTCCGTACCGCCGACGCCTGGTTGAACACCGCCGGCGCGATCCGACGGGAGGTCAGGCACCGTGAGTTCGACCTCGGTTGGGTGGTGTGGGCGGCCCCGGCCGCGCCGGAGCGTGATCCGGTGACCGGGGAGCGGCGGCCGCCGGCGGATCTCGGCGAGGGGTGCGGGGTGGTGGACCGGGCCACCGGGAAGCTGTCGGTGTGGTCGTCGGTGCCGGTGGACGAGGTGATCGAGGCGTACCGCGAGCGCCTGCGGCCGGTGGTCGGGCCGGGGAACCGGTTGGTCGCCACGTACCTGGACGGGGCGGGCCAGGAGGGGCGGGTGGAGCTGGTGTCGGCGCCGGGGCTGGCGCCGGTGGAGCTGCGGCTGCCGGCCGAGTTGTCCCGCCTGGGTGTGCCGGCCGCGGCGGTGCGCAGTGTGCACACCGCGCTGCGTCCGGCGACCCTGCCGGGCGGCTACCCGGCGGCGGTGTTGGAGCGCGAGTTCCCGGACGCGGTGCACTCCTGCGACCACCCGTACGGCATCTCGGCTGCCGAACGCGCCGAGGGCGTCGCGGCGTTGACGGCATCGCTGCGGCCGCAGCCGCGGCCCAACCGGCGGCCGGCGCCGGAGCCGGACGCGGTCGTCCCTGCGGAGCCGGTCCGCGATGTCGCGCTCGGGCGCCGACTGCCGGGCGTGCTGGGCGAGGTGCTCCGGTTCGACGCCGACGATCCGCTGCGGGCCGGTCTGCCGTCGGACACCTGCGCCACGCTGACCTGGGCGGGGCTGCCGATGGAGGTGCCGCTGCTGTTCACGGCGGACCGGACGGATCCGCCGCCGGCCGGTGGGCTGTTCGCGGATCTGCGGACCGCGCTCACGGCCGCCGGCTCGACACTGGACCCGCAGGTGCTGGACGTGCTCGCGGGCTGGAACCGGATCGGTTCGGACGGGCTATGCGTGATCGCGGTGCAGCGCGAGGGCCAGGAGGCGGGGTCGGTCTGGGCGGTGCACCCGCGCACGGGCAGCGGACGCTTCGTCAACTCCTCGCTCTCCGGGTATCTGCGGTCCCAGCTGCTGGTCGCCGAGGCCCGCGCGGCGATGGTCGGCCTGGACCCGATCGCGGCGGGGACGGCGGTGGCCGGGCTCCAGGAGTCGCTGGTGGCGGTTGACCCGGCGGTGTTCCGCGCCGAGTCCGCCTGGTGGTCGGTGCTGGTCGAGCAGCTGTGGCACGGCCTGCTCTGAGCCCACTGACCGCTGCCCGCTGCCCGCTGCCCGACCGCTGCCCGACCGCTGACCGACCGCCCGCTGACCGACCGCCCGCCCCTCTCCCCCGTCAGATCGCGGCGTCGAGCCGGGCCGCGGTCTCCGCGACGGCGTGGCCCCAGCGGGGGGCGCCGGCGGCCAGTCGGGCGCGCAGGCCGCGCAGTTCGTGGCGGACCAGGGCAGGGAGGGCGGCGGGCGGGGTGTCGAGGAGGGGCGTGAGGGTGGCGACGGCGGTGTACGGGTCGTCCTGGCAGAGGTGGCAGTCGGCGATGCGGGCGGTCAGCATGGCGCGGGCGGCGGGGAGTTCGCCGGTGCCCAGCAGGTCGAGCGCGGTGTGCGCGGCGACGAGGGCGCGGCGGGCGAGGCGGGGGTCGTTGCTCGCGACCGCGAGGTCGCGCAGCGCGGCGGCGGACCCGGATTCGATCCGCATCCGCAGGGCGGCCGGGGTGAGCCAGGGGACCAGGTAGGAGGCGTCCTCGGGCTGGTCGAGGTGGAGCCGGGCCCGGCCGAGGTGGCGGACGGTGGCCCGGACGTCGCCGGCCAGGGCGGTGGCCCGGGCCTCGCCGATCTGGGAGAGCGCGCCGGACCAGTGGTGTCCCGGTGCGGCATGACGGATCTCCCGGGCGTAGGCGCGGGACGAGCACGGGTCGTCGTCGAGCAGGCCGAGCACGGCCATGTCGCTGAGCGCGGCGACCTGGGTGGCGGGGTCGCCGGCCAGCACGGCCCAGCCGACGGCGCGGTCGAAGCAGGCCATCGCGGTGGCGGGGCGTCCGCCGTGCAGGCGCAGGCTGCCTGCGGCGTGGGCGTGTTCGGCGGCGAGGCGGGCGAGCACCCGGCGGTGCCGGGTGGGGGCGTCGGCGAGCCGGGCGATCACGGCGCGCAGCGTGGCCTCGATCACCGCGCCGGGGCCCCGTTCGCCCATCGCCCGTTCCGCGCTGTGGAGTTGGGCGCCGAGGACGGCGGCGAGGGCGTGCACGGTGTCGGTGTCGAGCGGCGCCGCGGGGTTGTCGCAGAACGCCGCGTGCAGGGCCAGTGCCGTTGCGGGGGGCGGGAGTTGGCAACCGGCGGCGCCGTGCAGCGGGCACTGCAGGTCGTGGTGGGGCAGCCTGGTCGGGCAGTGGTCGGCGGCGACGGGCCCCGTCGCACTGTCGCCGGGCGGCAGCGGCGGGCGCAGCAGGTGGGCGGGCACGGCGGGGCGGTCCGCCTCGGCGGTCTCGGCGCGTCCGTAGCAGCGGGTCAGTTCGCCGCTGGTGGAGAGGAGTTCGTCGAGCCGGCGGACGAGTCGGGGGGTGGCGCGGCGGGCGCCGTGTTCGAGGCGGCTGACGGCGGTGTGGTCGTAGCCGACGGCGGCGCCGAGTTGGGCCTGGGTCCAGCCGGCGTGGCGCCGCCAGTGGCGCAGAAGTGCGCCGAACTCCTGCCAGCCGCCGCTGCCCGTGGCGATGTCGAGGCCACTGCTGCTGTCCGGCGTCGCGACCGGGTCGATTGCGCCCAGCATTCGCCGCTACCTCCCCGAAGGCTCCGCTGCGCCCGCCCGTGCGGGGGGCGGTATCGAGACCGTACCAACCGACCCTGGCTGCGTACATGGCGTGGTCTGTACCAATTGTTTGCCAACTTGGTTCGGGGTCGGGGTATTTGACGGAACTTGCCAGCTCTTGACGGGCCCTGTCCACCCCGTTGACCGGGGCATGGCGACGGTGTGAGGGTTCCGGGCACCCCCACACCCCGTGGTACCCCACACCAATGGAGCTCTGAATGAAACGCAGATTGCTGACCGCCGGCACCACCCTGGCCGTGCTGGGCGGCATGCTGGGTGGTTTCGCCGGGCAGGCGTCCGCCGCCCCGACCCCCGCCCCGCTTGCGCCGACGCCACTGGCCGCGGCGGTCTCGGCCGCGGACCTGGCCGCGTCGGCCGGTCTGGACGCGCTGGCCAAGGGTCCTGACGAGGCGTACGAACGGCAGTCCGTCACCCCCTTCCTCGGCGGCCTGTACTCGGTGTCGTACGAGCGCACCTACAAGGGCCTGCCGGTGGTCGGCGGCGACGCGGTGGTGCTCGCCGACGGCCAGGGCAAGGTCCGGGCGGTGCAGAACGCGGCGTCCGGCCCGGTCGGTGTGCCGACGAAGGCCAAGGTGAGCGCGGCGGCCGCCGAGCAGGCGGCGCGCGCGCGGCTGGCGAAGGTCGACTCCGCGGAGGCCCCGCGCCTGGTGGTCCGGGTCAAGGACGGCACCTCGCGCCTGGCCTGGGAGTCGGTGCTGTCGGGTTCGAACGAGAACCGGCCCAGCCACCTGCACGTGTTCGTCGACGCGATCACCGGCGAGGTCGCCGACAGCTACGACGACGTGAAGGCCGGCACCATCAACAGCAAGTGGAACGGCCCCGCGGGCCTGACCATCTCCACCACCGGATCGGGCAGCTCGTTCTCGCTGCGCGACCCGAACCGTCCGGGCCTGCAGTGTTCGGACTACTCGACCGGTTCGGTGTTCACCAAGTCCTCCGACTCCTGGGGCACGGGCGCCGCGACCTCGAAGGAGACCGGCTGCGCCGACGCGATGTTCGCGGCGCAGAAGGAATGGGACATGCTCCGCGACTGGCTGGGTCGCAACGGCCACAACGGCAACGGCGGCAGCTGGCCGGTGAAGGTCGGTCTGAACGACGTCAACGCGTACTGGGACGGCTCGACCATCTCGATCGGCCACAGCCAGGCCAACGAGTGGATCGCCGCGATCGACGTGGTGGGCCACGAGTTCGGCCACGGCCTCGACCAGTACACGCCGGGCGGCGCGTCCAGCAACGAGGCGGGCCTGGGCGAGGCGACCGGCGACATCATGGGTGCGCTGACCGAGGCGTACGCCAACGAGCCGGCCCCGTACGACTCCCCGGACTACACCGTCGGCGAGATGATCAACCTGGTCGGGCAGGGCCCGATCCGGGTGATGTACAACCCCTCGCAGATATCCGGCAACCCGAACTGCTACTCGGCGTCCATCCCGAACACCGAGGAGCACGCGGCGGCCGGCCCGCTGAACCACTGGTTCTACCTGCTGGCGGAGGGTTCGAACCCGGGCGGCGGCAAGCCGTCCAGCCCGACCTGCAACTCCTCCAGCGTGACCGGCATCGGCATCCGGGACGCGGGCCGGGTCTTCTACGGCGGCATGCTGCTGAAGACCAGCGGCATGACGTACAAGAAGTACCGCACCGCGACCCTGACGGCGGCCAAGAACCTCGACTCCACCTGCAACTTCTTCAACCGCACCAAGGCCGCCTGGGACGCCGTCAGCGTGCCGGCCCAGCCCGGCGACCCGACCTGCGTGGGCAACCCCACCAGTGACTACTCGCTGGCGCTGAGCCCGGCCGCGGGCACCGTGCAGGCGGGCAGCTCGACCACCGCGACGGTCTCCACCGCGATCGTCACCGCCCCGGCGGCGACCGTCTCGCTGTCCGTCAGCGGCGCGCCGAGCGGCACCACCGCCACCGTCTCCCCGTCCTCCGTGCAGTCCGGCGGCTCGGCGACGCTGAGCATCAGCGTCGGCGCGAACACCCCGGCGGGCACCTACCCGCTGACCGTCACCGGCTCCGGTCCGGCCACCCACACCGCGCAGTACCAGCTGACGGTGAACGGCGGCGGCAACCCCGGCGGCTCAGCCCCGGACATCGACGTGGCCAAGGTCCAGGCGCACCTGAGCCAGCTGTACACCGTCGCGCAGCAGAACGGCGGCAACCGCCGGGCGGGCAGCGCGGGTTACACGCAGTCGCTGGCGTACGTCAAGGGCAAGCTGCAGGCGGCGGGCTACACCGTCACCGAGCAGACCTGCACCTCGTGCAGCTACACCTCCAACAACCTGATCGCGGACTGGCCGGGCGGCCCGTCGGACCAGGTCACCATGTTCGGCGCGCACCTGGACTCGGTCTCGGCCGGCCCGGGCATCAACGACAACGGCTCCGGTTCCGCGGTGCTGCTGGAGAACGCGCTCGTCCTGGCGCAGCAGAACCCGACCATGACCAAGCACGTCCGGTTCGCCTGGTGGGCCGGTGAGGAGCAGGGCCTGCAGGGTTCGCAGTACTACGTGGGCCAGCTGTCCTCGACCCAGCGCTCGGCGATCAAGGGCTACTACAACTTCGACATGGTCGGCTCGACCAACGCCGGCTACTTCATCAACAACGTCAACTCGGCCACCGCGGCCCCGCTGAAGGCGTACTGGGACTCCCTCAACCTCCAGCCGGAGGAGAACGTCGAGGGCCAGGGCCGTTCCGACGACTACTCGTTCCAGCAGGGCGGCATCCCGACCTCGGGCTACGCGGCGGGCGCGGACGCCGTCAAGACGTCCGGTCAGGCCGCCAAGTGGGGCGGCACGGCGGGCCGTTCGTACGACTCCTGCTACCACCAGTCCTGCGACACCACCTCGAACGTCGACGCGACGGTGCTGAACCGCAACGCCGACGGCGTGGCATACGCGATCTGGAAGACCTCGGTCGGCGGCACCACGCCGATGAACGACTTCAGCGTCTCGGTCAACCCGGCCACCGGCACCGTCCAGGCCGGCTCGTCCGCGACGGCGACGCTCTCCACCGCCACCACCTCCGGTGCGGCGCAGAGCGTGGCGCTGACCGCGAGCGGCGCGCCGTCGGGCGCCACCGTCTCGTTCAGCCCGTCCACCGTCTCCAGCGGCGGCAGCTCGTCCCTGACGGTCGCCACCTCGGCCTCCACCCCGGCCGGCACCTACACCATCACCCTGACCGGCACCGGCGCCTCCGCCACCCACGCCACCACCTTCACCCTCGTGGTGAACGGCGGCGGCAACGGCGGCGGCACCTGGGCCGCCGGGGTCAACTACAACGTGGGTGACGTGGTCACCTACAACGGCGTCAGCTACCGCTGCGTGCAGGCCCACCTGTCGCAGAGCACCTGGACGCCGGACGTGGTCCCCGCCCTCTGGCAGCGCGTCTAGCCTCGGGGCACAGCATCATCTGGCGGGTGGCGTCGCGGCCGGTTGGGGGACGGGCCGCGGCACCACCCGCCTCCGGCGTTCCGTCAGGCGGGCAGCCGCACCACGGCGACACCGGCCTGGGACTCGCCGAACCCCCAGCCCATGACGAGCGAGCAGCCGACCGCGTCCACGACGTCGCTCCACGGCCAGTGCTCGGAGCCGCTGCAGAACCCGCCCTCACTGCGCGCGTCGGCCTCGGAGCGGCACAGCGGCCGCAGGTGGTCGCGGAGCCCCGGGTGGGAGAGCGCGCCCAGCCGCTTCTCCCAGGGCTCGGCGGCGGCACGGTCGGTGCGCAGGTCGTGCCCGGTCACCAGGTGTCCGGGGCCGCGCCCGGTGAAGGTGGCGGCCCGCATCGCCCCGTCCAGGGTGCCGTCGGTGGCGACCCGCAGCACGACGGTCAGCCAGTAGTTCAGCTTCCGGAAGCTCTCGTCGGTCAGGTCGACGCCGTGCCGGCGCAGCAGCGGCCCCAGCTCCGCGCCCCGCACCACCGCCGCGTCCGAGGCGTCCACGGCGGCGACGGCGCGCAGGTCGGCGACGAAGGCCTCGTCGAACGGCCGGGGGCCCTTGTGCCCGTCCTCGCCCCACGCGCCCGTCGCGGCCAGCAGGTCGGGGTCGAAGCGGAACAGCGACGCGCTCAGGTCGAACTGCCAGTTCCACGGCGAGAACGGGTGCGGGCCGTCCGGGTCTGGCAGGTACCGGGGCTCCGCAGCCGCCAGGGCGTCGGCGCCGGCCCAGGAGTTGGGGAACAGGAACTCGTCGAGGCTCTCCGAGGCGTAGTACGCCCCGTAGCGGGCGGCCGGGTCTGCCGCCGCGCCGTCGCCGAGCAGTGTCGCGAAGGCCTCGGCCAGCGCGGCGTCCCATCCGCCGAGGTCGGTATCGGTCGTCACGGGTGAACCTTTCTTGCCTGTCGTACCAGGGGAGTTGAGGCACGGTACCGGGTGCGGGTGACAGCCGTTTACGTTCCCCCGACGGGCCGGGTTCGTACGATGGCGCCCGGCCGGACCCGCCAGGGGCCGGCCGGCCTCCGGGGGAAGGGTCGTCCGTTGTCGCACCGCTCCGTGCTGCTCACCGCCACCTCCGCCCGGCTGCGGGCGCTGATCACGACCGACCGGCCCGCGGGTCGGCGTTCGGCGCTGCGCGGGCTGGTGGTGCCGGCCGCGGTGGCGCTGGTGCTGGCGTTCGTGCTGAAGACCTTCGTGTTCCAGGTCTTCGTCATCCCGTCCGGCTCGATGATGGGCACCCTGCAGAAGGGCGACCGGGTCGCCGTCGACAAGTTCAGCCCCTGGCTCGGGGACACTCCGCAGCGGGGCGAGGTGGTGGTCTTCCGCGACCCGGGCGGCTGGCTCCCTCCGGAGCCGGGCGCCGGGGGTGTCCTCGGCGGCGTCCGCAGCGCGCTGAGCTGGGTCGGGCTGGCGCCGTCCGCCGACGAGAAGGACCTGATCAAGCGGGTCGTCGCGGTCGGCGGCGACACCGTGGACTGCCGCGCCGGCCGGCCCCTGACCGTCAACGGCGCGGCCCTGGACGAGCCGTACGTCTACCCCGGCGCGACGCCCTGCGACGACTACCCCGTCGGCACCGTCACCGTCCCGCCCGGCCACCTGTGGGTGATGGGCGACCACCGCAACGACTCCGCCGACTCCCGCTTCCAGCAACTCCACAACCCGGGCGGCGGCTTCGTCCCCACCGACCACGTCGTCGGCCGCGCCCGTGTCCTGGTCTGGCCGCTCCCCCGCTGGGCCTCGCTGCCCGTCCCCGAGACCTTCCGGCACGTCGGCTGACGGCCGTTCAGCCGGCCGCCCGCTCCAGCCAGGGGTGGCCCGGGTGCACGCGGGCGAGCCAACCGACGAGGGCCCTGCGGCGGTCGGGCGACAGGTGCGGCAGGACGCGGTCGAAGTCGGCCCGGTCCTTGGGGCGGGTCGCCTTCGCCTTGAACAGCAGCACCAGTTCGGGCCGCAGGTACGGGATGCCGGCGGCGGTCCGCTCGACGACCTCCGCGTAGGGCAGGCGCAGCGACCGGTCACGTCGGCAGATCCACGTCGCGCCGTCGTGCGGCTCGCGGAAGACGTCGAACCGCCACCGGCCGCTCGCCGGTTCGCGCGCCCAGGTCTGGTGGGTGGCGGCGAGCGCCGCGGGCCCGGCGGCGGGCCACACCGTGCCGGAGCCGACCGCGTCGAACTCCAACTCCGGGAAGCGGCCCCGCACTTCCTCGAACGCGGCCGCAGGCACGGCGATCTCCAGATCCCCGTGCGGCCGGCTCTCCCGCCCGAGGAACAGGTCCAGCGCCCACCCCGCCGCCACGCACCACGGCACTTCGAGCCCCGCCAACCGCGACGCGACCTGCCCGGGCCGCCACGGCTCCGCCCAGCCCTCGGCGATCTCCCCGTCACCGGGCCGGGCGCCGCCCGGCGGTTCGATGTCCGTCATCCCTCGACCCTAGAGCCTCCGCTACGACACCGGCGCCAGCCGCAGGCGTTGGAGGGGCGTCCACGGCGGCGGCTCGGCCGGGCCGAACCAGACGCGGACGTCGAGGCGGGTGCGGACGGGCAGCTGCGGGTAGTCGTTGACGGCGTGTTCGGTGCGGTGCAGGGCGTGTTCGGGTGCCAGGTGCCGGCCGGCGTAGGCGTCGAACTCGGCGGCGGACGGCGGCCGGCAGATCGTCACGCCCACCTCGCGGAGGCCGGGCGCGGGGGTGTAGCCGGGGCCGCGCAGCAGCAGGACGTCGTCGCTGTCGATCATCGTGGCGTTGGCCGCGTCGCGGTGCGCCCGCCACACCGGGCCGGTGTAGAACGCCTCCAGGGCGCGCCGACGCTGCGTCATGTCGGGGAAGGCGCGGATCCAGACGAAGCGGTCGGGATCGTCCAGGTCGCGGAAGCGGCCGCCGAGTGCGATGCCGACGGCCTGCTGGCCGGTGACGAACTCCCGCTCGAACAGGTCGATCAAGGTGTCCCGGGCGCCGGGGTGCAGGGTGTACTGGCGGAGTTCGACGATGTTCACGCGGCTGCCGCTCCGGTCCGGATGGGGGTCGTGGTCCTCATGCGTGGCAGGCTAGGGCCGCTCCCCTGACATCTGCTGTCAGTGGAGCGCGGGACACTTCCGCGCATGCGTGCGAGCCGACTGGTCACCCTCCTGCTGCTGCTCCAGGGCCGAGGGAGGTTGACGGCCCGTCAGCTGGCGCAGGAGCTGGAGGTCTCCGTCCGGACGGTCTACCGGGACGTCGAGGCGCTGGCCGCCGCCGGCATCCCGCTGTACGGCGAGGCCGGGCACGCGGGCGGCTACCGCCTGGTGGACGGCTACCGGACCCGCCTCACCGGGCTGACGGCCGACGAGGCGCAGGCCGCGTTCCTCGCCGCGCTGCCGGGCGCCGCCGCCGAACTCGGCCTCGGCGAGGCCCTCGCCACCGCCCGGCTCAAGCTGCGCGCGGCCCTCCCCGCTCAGGCGCGTGCGCACGCCGACCGGATCCAGGAGTGCTTCCTGCTCGACGCGCCCGGCTGGTACGCAGACGCCGACCCCACCCCGCACCTGACGGCGGTGGCGGGTGCGGTGTGGGCGCGGCGCGCGGTGCTGATGCGCTACCGCCGTTGGCGCGCCCCGGAGGAGATCACCCGGCGGGTCGAGCCGTACGGGCTGGTCCTGAAGGCCGGCCGCTGGTACCTGGTGGCGGCCGGGCCGCGCACCTACCGGATCGACCAGATCCTCGAACTCACCTGCCTCGACGAGGAGTTCACCGTCCCTGCGGACTTCTCCCTGGCCGCCTGCTGGGCCGCCCGATTGGCCGACTTCCGGGCCCGCCTGCACACCGGCCACGCCCTGGTCCGCCTCACCCCGGAGGGCGCCCGCCGCCTCGGCGTCGCACCGGCCGACGACGGCTGGACGCAGGCCCTGGTCCCGATCGAGTCCGTCGACCACGCGCACCGCGAGTTCCTCCGCCTGGGCGCCGACATCGAGGTCCTCGAACCGCCCGCCCTTCGCGCCCGCCTCGCCGCCACCGCCCGCACCCTGGCGGCCCGCTACGCGGAGTGAGCCGCCCGCCCCTGTTCCCGGCCGGGGCCCGGGGCCGACAGGGCCTAGGGTTTGGCGGACAGTACGACCGCCCGGAGGACTCCTTGCTTCAACTTCGACTCATCGTTCCCGCCGACCTGCGTGCGCAGGTGCTCGACCGGCTGGACGCCTGCGTCGGCGTCGCCCACGTCGCGGTGCTGCCCGGCGGCGCGGTCCGACCGGCCGGCGATCTGGTGCTGTGCGACGTGGCGCGCGAGTCTGTCGACGAACTGCTCGGTGAGCTAAGGGCGTTGGGCCTGGCCGAGCGCGGGGCCATCACCATGGACGAGGCCGGGCTGACCATCTCGCGGGCGGCCGAGGAGGCGGAGCAGCAGGCCCCGGGCGAGGGCGCGGACGCGCTGGTGTGGGAGGAGGTGTCGGGGATCGTCCACGAGGAGTCCACGCTGAGCTGGGTCTTCCTCACCCTGCTGACGGTCGCCACCATGCTGGCCGCCTGCGGCGCCGTCCTGGACAGCGCGATCCTGGTGGTCGGCGCGATGGCCGTGGGCCCGGAGTTCGGTCCGCTGGCCGGGCTGTGCGTCGCCGTCGTGCAGCGCCGGGCCCGCCCCGCGCTCCGCTCGCTGCTGGCCCTGGTGGTCGGGTTCACCGTGGCGATGGTCCTCACCGTGGGGTTCGCGCTGCTGATGGACGCCCTCGGGCTGTTCAGCGACGCCAAGTTCGCCGCGGCCCGCCCCAACACCTCGTTCATCTGGCAGCCGGACGCCATGTCCTTCGTGGTGGCCTTCCTCGCCGGTGTCGCGGGCCTGTTGTCGCTGACCTCGGCCAAGGCGTCGGCGCTGGTCGGGGTGGCGATCTCGGTCACCACCGTGCCGGCCGCGGCCAACGCCGCCGTGGCGGTCGCCTACGGCGAGTACGCGCAGGGCTGGGGCTCCGCCGTGCAGCTCGCCCTCAACCTGTCGGGGATCGTCCTGGCCGGGGTGCTGACCCTGCTCGTCCAGCAGGGCGCCTGGCGACTCGCGGCGCGCAGGCCGCGCTGAGGCGGGGCCGTCAGTCCGGTGGCTGGAGCGCCTCGCGGGTGGTGGGGAGGTGGCGGGTGAACAGCAGCGCGCCGGCGGTGATCACCGTGCAGGCGAGGACGGCGGACTTCAGGCCCTGGATCTGCGCGTCCCGGTAGTGGCCGACGATCGCCTCGGCCTCCTGCGGCGGCACGTCGGGCCGGGCGGCCAGGGCGGTGGCGACCTGGTCGGCGGGGACGAACGACACTCCCGCCGCGACGTGCGTCACGGTCTCCTGTGCGACGGCCGCGCTCACCCTCGGGTCGCTCTCGATCCGGGTGGTGACGGACGCGGCGAGGGCTCCGACCAGGAGCGCGCCGATCAGCGCCGTGCCCAGCGAGGAGCCGAGGTTCTGCGCGGTGTACTGGAGGCCGCCGGCCTCGCTGCGTTCCGCCGTCCGGACGCTGGACTGCACCGTGTTGCCCAGCTGGGAGGCGAGCATGCCCAGGCCGATGCCGAGCAGGGCCATCGCGCCCGCGAACGAGCCGCCCTTCAGCTCCGGCCCGATGGCGGTGATCAGCCACAGTGTGGCGGCGAGCAGCACCAGCAGGCCCAGCCGGACGATCGTCCGGGTCGAGGCGAACCGCAGCACCAGCGAGCCGCACATCGAGGTGGCGAGCATCGTCACGGAGACCGGCAGCAGCCGCAGTCCGGTCTGGAAGGCGTCCAGCCCCTGCACCACCTGGAGGTAGAGCGGGATGACGAAGAACAGTCCGAGCAGCACGGTGTTCTGGTTGAACAGCGTCACGAGCCCCGCGCGCAGCGGCCGGTTGCCGAACAGGTCCAGCGAGACCAGCGGTGTCCCGCCGCTGCGCTCCCGGTGCCGTTCGTGGACGCAGAACGCGTACAGCAGCGCGGCGCCGAGCCCGATGGCGAACAGCGTCGGCGCGAAGCCGAGGACGGTGAACGGCGGGTTGCGCGGCTGGACCCAGCCCCAGGTGCCGCTCTGCAGGACGGCCAGCACCATCAGGGCCAGGCCGGCGGCGGACAGCACGGCTCCGAGCACGTCCAGCCCGGTCCGCTCGGTGGGTGCGGGCTGGGGCGGGATCCAGCGCATCACCGTGAGGATCGCGACGACCAGGACCACCTCGCCCGCGAACACCAGCCGCCAGGTCAGGTACGTGGTGACCCAGCCGCCGAGCAGCGGCCCGACGGCGATGCCCGCGCCGGCCAGGCCGCCGACCACGCCGTAGGCGATCGCCCGCTCGCGCCCCTGGTAGGAGCCGGCCACCAGGGCGGCCAGCGCCGGCAGCACCAGCGCCGCGCCCAGTCCTTCGATCACCGACCAGCCGAGCGCGAGCACGCCGACGGTCGGGGCGAGCGCGGTCAGGCCGGAGCCGATGCCGTACACGAACAGGCCGATCACGAAGACCCGTCGGCGGCCGATCATGTCGCCGATCCTGCCGCCGGTCAGCATGAAGGCCGCCATCACCAGGGTGTAGAGGGTGATGACGGCCTGGATGGTGGTCACGTCCGTGTGGAAGTCCGCGACCAGCTGGCTGATCGACACGTTCATCACTGAGGCGTCCAGCACCATCAGGAACTGCGCCGTCCCGAGGACGACCAGCGGCTTCCACCTGTTCACTGCGCCTCCCGGGCTGCCCGGCTCATCCGTTCCCCGGTGGCGGACCGGCGGCCGTCCGGCGTCAGCCGCCGAGGATCCGCGCCTTCTGCGCGGCGAACTCCTGCTCGGTGAGCACGCCCTTCTCCTTGAGCGCGGCGAGCTGCTGGAGCTGTTCGAGTTTCTCCTCCATGCTCGGGGCGCTCGTCTGCGCCGGCGCCTGCGGCGGCGGGGCGGGTTCCGCGTAGACGACCTGCGGGGCGTCCTGCTGGGCCCACCGGCCGGCCTGCCGACGGGAGACCCGGTTGGAGACGGCGGTGGCGGTTCCGGCGACGACCGCGGTACGGGCGACGCCGCGGAGCAGTCCGGGCATGGTTGTTCCACCTTTCCTGTTCGATCACGTGCGCTTCGACCGCTCCCCGGCGGACCGGGCGAGCGGCCCGGTCAGCTCGTGGTCCCGAGCTCGTCGATCGCGTCGAGCACCTCGACGAGGTCCTGCAGCGGGACGCGGCCGCCGGCGAGCATCCGGGCGTCGGCCCGGCGCAGCGCGGCGGCCAGCGGGGCGGCCCACCGGTTCTCGTAGAGCAGGACGACCGCGGAGTCGCCGGGGTCGAGCAGCGCGCCGGCCTCGGCGAGGTCGGCGTCGCCGAGCAGGCCGGAGGAGGCGCCCTCGAACACGGCGAGGTCCAGCTGCCCGTCCCCGTCGAGGTCGCCGATCTCGACGCCCGCGATCGTGCCGTCGGCGCCCTTCCGGACGAACGTCAGGTCGAGGATCCGGATGATGCCCCGGTCGACCAGGTCGACCAGCAGGGGCATTCCCTCGCCGGTCAGTCGGCTGCCCGGGAACGAGATCACCAGATAGTCGATCGGGCCCAGTTCTTCCAGGCCTTGGGGTTGGTTGCTCACGGCGGCTCCCGGGGGACGGCGGCCGGCTATGCATGCCGACCGGTGTCGGGCCGGAGGCACTCGCCGCCGACCGGCCCACCGTCCACGCTAGCCCCGACCGCGGGCTCCCGCCCCTCCCCCGCCATCGACGCCGTCACTGTCCGTGAAGACCGCGGCACACCCGCTACGCAGGTCGAGCCGGGTCGGGTCGGTGCGGGCGCAGCAGGACTTCGCTGCCGATCGGGGTGAAGCCGCAGGCGAGGAAGGCGCGCAGGGAGCGGGCATTGCCGGGCGAGACGGCGGCGAACACCGGTTCGCCGTCCGGGACGAGGGTGAGCGCGTCGGCGATCAGCGAGCGCCCGCGGCCCGGCCCGGGGTCGTCCGGCCGGTGCAGCTCGATGCTCAACTCCCGCCTTCCGGCCAGCCCTTGAGCGAGCGTCACCAGCCCGCGCCCGTCCCCGTACACGCCCACGTCCGTGCGCACCTCCCGGGCGTGTTGCACCCGCGGGTGGCCGTCCGCGCCGTCCAGCGGCCCCAGTTGGGCGGGGCCGCCCCGGCCGCGGGCGACCAGCGTCGCGTCGATGCAGCCGATCCAGCCGCCGGGCCCCGCCAGGTACCGCAGGAAGTCGGGCCCCATCGACCCCCCGAACCCGTCCGGCCCCTGCGCCTCCACCTCGGCCGCCGACCGCGCCGTGGCCACCACCGCGTGCCCGGTGAACGCCACCGAGCCCTCCAGTCCGCCCCCGAGCGGCGGAACCACCGTCACCCCGCCGTCCACCGGCGGAAAGCTGCCCTCGGCCGCGTCCAGGAAGTACCCCAGCAGCGGATGCGCCTCGCCCATCCTTCAACCACCACCCGTCAGTTGTGGATCACCGCCCCCGAACCTACGCCTCGCGACGGCCCCTTTCCCACTCGCCCGGGTGACGGCCCGTCCGGCTCGATACGGTCGACACATGCACGAACAGCTCGACCCGGCCGCCGACACCGGACTGACCGTCTTCCGGTGCGCCGCCTGCGACGCCGCCCTGACCGGGGCGCTGCGGCAGTTGCCCGCCGTCCCCCCGCCGCCGTTCCACGCCTGGTGGGAGGCCGAGACACCGGGACCGTCGCCGGCGACGGTGCCGGCGGGCTGCTTCGCGGTCGAGACCGGGCCGTGCGGCCCGCTCATGTCGACCGGTGCGGGGGTCGTGCCTCGCGAGCGTGTGCCCGACGCCAACGGGCAGCCGCTGATCCCGCGAGGCCCGCGGGGCAGCATCGTCCTCAATCCCGACGACGCCTTCGGTCTGGAAGTGCGCCACGCCTCGGCGGCCTGCTGCGGGGCGACACCGAACGGCGGAATGAACCAACTGTGCGCCTGCGGAACCCTGGTGGCCACGCTCTGCTCGGACTGCTGCCTGCCGTACGAACTGCACCTGGCGGCCGACCGGGTCCGCGCGGTCCGGGTCTGACCTCCGGCCGCAACGGGGACGCGCAGCCCCGGGCTCCGCACCCGCTCGCGGCGCGCACGGTGGCGCAGTTCGGGCGGGCGCGCGCCGGGACGCGGTAGTACGTACCACCCGATCGGCCGAGTCGCAGCACTCTCGCATCGATCGGGGCCGCGTCGGGCCGCCATCATCGTGCCGGTACCCGAACCACCGTGACCGCCGCCGCCATTGGCCGGCCGAGGCGAGCGCTCGCGCGGTACGGGCTGCCCCTCCCGCAGTGCCGTTCGAAAGGTCCCACGCACCATGAAGCTCCACCGCCTGACCCGCCTGACCCGCCGGATCGAGTCGTTCGCCGCCGCGCTCGTCCTCGCCGCCGGTGCCTTCACGGGCGCCTCCCCGGCGCACGCGGCCAACACCTGCGAGGACGCGGTGCGATGCCTCTCGCAGCCCTACGCAGGGACCGGACAGGTCGTCTCGAAGGAGATCTCCACGGCCGGTGCGTCCAGTGGCCCGGCAGCCCAGGGGGCTCGAACCGGATCGTTCACCCGCCTGGGTTGACGAACCTTCGGCCGGCCTCGCGGTCGTTGTCCGAAAGGACATCCGACCGTCACGCGCCCCGTCAGTACCACCAGAACTCATCGCCGACCCGGTGGGCGGCCTGCACGGCCGGACGGCGGACGGCGGGGTGCCGGGCCAGCAGGTCGCTGATCAGCCGGGAGTCGAACCGCACTGCGCCGCGCCGGCATGGTGAGGGCGGATCGTCGCGGTCGATCTCGGCGCGCAGCCGGCCCGGGACGCGGACGGCGGAGCGGGTGCGGGGGAAGGCGAGGCACCGCCAGACCTCGACGTCGAGCGGGACGCCGGTGACGCCGGACGGGGTGGGCCAGGGGCGGCCGGTCTGCGGATGCCGCGGGACGAGGGCCAATGCGGGGTGCCGGGCCGCCGGCGGGCGGCCCGGGCCGTACAGCGCGCAGTGCTTCGGGGGCCCCTCGGCACCGATCACGTAGTGGCTCAGGGCTCGGCCGAACAGGGCGGCGGCCTCCTCGTCGTCGAACACGACGGGAGCGCCGTCGGCGGCGACTACCAGGTCGACGACGGTCACGCAGATCTCCTGCCTGCACCGGTAGTTCCAGCGGCCGTCCGCATCGACCGGGGGAACGGCGAAACGCTCGTGGACCACGTCCGTCCACTCCACGACGGGCGGCTCGGGGCCGGCGGGGACCGCGCGGACCGCATCGGGCTCCAGCCAGACGGCCTGCCAGAACGAGCAGTCGTCCGAGAGTGCGCCGACGGGGTGCCCGCAACGGGCGCAGGCCACGTTGGGACCGCCATGGGCGGTGAGGCCGCAGCAGGCGCCGCCGGCGCGATCGAGTATCAGCGCGGTGCCGATGTCGTCGCCGGGCGCCAGCAGGATCCGCCCGGCCGCGCCGTCGGACACCCAGTGGTGAACGGGGGCGTAATAGCCGCGCGTCTCCGCCTCGCCCTCGGTCAACTCGCCCCACGGCCGCCAGGGCGGGCCGAACGGATCCGGGTCGACCGCGTAGTTCCCGAGGTCCAACAGGGCCGGCAACTGCACACCGTTGCCGATCTGGTGATGGGCGTACGGCGGGAACCGGACCCGGCTGACCGGCCGGGTGAGTGCGCTCGCACAGTGCGCGCACGCGAAGAGCTCCAATGGGCACCCTCCTTCGACGACGCGCACAAGATCGCACGCCAACCGGTTCGACCGCAAAGGATTTTCGGCGGCACCTCAACCTGGGAGCCCTGCAAGAACGTTCAGCCCAGCTCGCGCAACGCCTCGTCAACTTGCCTGCGCTCATAGCCGAACCGAACGATGTCGAACGCGGCCGGCCGCGGCCGCTGCCCGGGCGGCAACGCGAGATGCGCGTCCACCTGCTGCCGGTCGTATCCGCGCCGCACCACATCGAACCCGGACTCCCCGACGGGCTCGGCGGCGGCCCGACGCTGCCACCAACGGGTGCGGCGTTCCTCGGTCATGACTGCGGTCCTCCCCCGTCGGCGGTTGCTTGCCGCGATGCTATCTGCCGGTCCGATCGATGCCATGACGCACCATCAGCACCACCCCGGGTCGCCGGACCGGTGCCGTGTCGGTGACCGGCACTACGGTGCGGGCCGTGGACGCCAATGATCTTGAGCACCGGGCCCGGACGGTCTCCCGCTGCATCCCGCCGGAACTGGTCTCCCGCCTGCTGGCACACGGTCATGCCGCCGTGGTGGCGGACCGGGCGGGCCGCGGCGAATGGTTCTGCGCACAGGCCTGGGCCCGGCTGCTCGCCGAGCGGGGCTGTCCGGCCGAGGCGACCGCCGTCCTCGCCCCGTACGCCGCGACGGGCCGGTGGACGGCGGTCGTGGCGCTGGCCGAGCTGCTGGAGGCCTGGGGACGGGTCGACGAGGCGATCGAGACCGTCCGGGCCCGCACGGCCCTCGGACACCCGAACGGACTGGAGCACTACGCCCGTCTGCTGGCCCGCCACGGCCGAGCCGCCGAGGCGTTCGACCTGCTGCTGCCGCACGTCGGCAAGTCGTCCATCGCCGACGTCCTGGTCGACATCGCCCACGTCACCGACCGCGACGAGGAAGCCGCCGAACTGCTCACCGCCCGGGTCGACGCCCACCGGTGCTCGGACTTCCCGTGGTGCTGCAACGGTTTCGACACCGACACCGCGCTCGGCCTGCTCGCCACGATCCGCGAGCGGCAGGGCCGCGTGGACGAAGCGATCGCCCTGCTCGCACGTCGGCGTTTCGCCTCGTCCAACGGCCACGACCAGTTGGCCGAGCTGTTGGCCCGGCACGACCGCATCGACGAGCTGCGCACCTACGCGGCGGGTGACGGACGGGACGCCGCCGCGGAACGGCTGGCGCAGCTGCTGGAGGAGCGCGGGGACGTCCCCGGCGCGATCGCGGTGTACCGGCAGCACAGCGGGCGGGCGCACTCGGCACCCGGACTCGCCCGACTCCTGGCCCGCCACGGCCGGGGCGAGGAGGCGCTCGGCACACTCCGTGCCCGGGCCGACGCCCACTCCGGGGACGACTGGACTCTCCACGCTCTCGTCGACCAGTACCTCGCCCAGGGCCGCCCCGCCGACGGCCTGGCCCACCTCGACGCCCTCGCCACGCTGCGCAACGGCGAGGAGGCGTGGGACCTGTACCGGCTCCGGCTGCCACTGCTCGCCGCCCACCTCGGAGTCGACGCGGCCATCGCGCAGGCCCGCTCCCACCCCGAAGGCACCACCTCGTACGCGGCCTCCGACCTCGCACAACTCCTCACCACGGCCGGCCGCACCGAGGAGGCCGTCGCCGCCCTCCGCCTGCACGAGGGCGAAAACCTCGACACCCTGGCCGAGCAACTCGTCGTCCTGGGCCGCGTCGAGGAGGCTCTGGCGCTCCATCGGTACACCGAACCCCTGCCGCCACTCGTACCGACAGTCCGCCTGTGGGCCGACGAACCGCCGAGGTGACGACCTGGCCCGACAGCCGGACAGGGCCGTCGGCGCACGAACGCCACACCATGCGGCGGGGCTGTAATCGCCGCGCCGGAGCCCGCACCGCGGGTGTCCGCATCCAGAGGCGGCACCACATGGCACCGTGTGGCACCGCATGGCACCGCCTCGAACCGCAGCCCCACTCGTCATCCGGCGAGCCATCCCCGCAGGTCATCTCGCATCTCGCCGTCAAGCCACCAGCCACTGACACCAAAGGAGTTGATGTGGCATCAGATTGGTGCCACGATGGAGCCATGGACCTCACCCCGTATGTCGACAACCTCCGGCGCGAGTTGGCCGTGGCCGCCGAGGCCGGAGGGGCCGATGCTCGGGCGTTGGCCGATCGGTTGACGGCGCCGTTGGAGTCGGCGGTGCGGCTGGCCATGCTCAATGTGCTGTCGGATGCGATGGCCGAGGTCACGCGCGAGCTCGCCCCGGGGTCGGTCGATGTGCGACTGCGGGGCCTGGACCCGGACTTCGTGGTCACTGCGCCGCTCGCCGAGAGCGCCCCGACCGGGCCCGCCGGTCTCCCGCCGGCCTTCCTCCCGCCGGCCCCCCTGCCACCGGCCGATCCGTCCGGCGTCGAGGACGACGGGGGGACGGCCCGGATCAATCTGCGGCTGCCGGCCCAGTTGAAGGCGCGGGCCGAGGCGGCGGCCGCCCGCGAGGGGCTGTCGGTCAATGCCTGGCTGGTGCGGGCGGTGGCGTCCGCCGTCGAGGACGGGGGCCGGGCGCGGGGGCCGGCGGAGCGCTCGCAGGCGTTCGGCCGGAGCTTCACGGGCTGGGTCCGCTGAGCCCCGCACCACCCCCACCATCAAGCCCGAAATCCCCGACTCCTCTGACGACCCGTGAGGACGGTATCGCCATGCCTTCTTTCGACACTCCCGAGCCGATCTCGCTGAACGCCCAGGTGTCCGCGGGCTCGGTGCACGTCATCGCGACCGACCGCGCCGACACCGTGGTGGCGGCCCGGCCGCGCGACCCCGATCGCGAGGCGGACGTGCGGGCCGCCGAGCAGACCGAGATCGGCTTCGCCGGCGGCGTGCTGACCGTCCGCACGCCCAAGCAGCGCCATCTGCTGGGGCGGACCGGCACGGTGGACGTCGCGGTCGAACTTCCGGCCGGCTCACGGCTGGAGGCCGGCGGCGCGTGGACCCAGGTGCTGGGCGAGGGCCGGCTGGGCGAGGTGCAGGTGAAGACCGCGTCCGGTGACGTCCGGCTGGACAGCACCGGGCCGTTGCGGGTGACGGCGGCACACGGGTCGATCGCCGTCGACCGGGTGCACGGCCTGGCGGAGATCACCACCAGTTCGGGCAGCGTCCGGGTGGGGCTGCTGGACGGCCCGGCGGTGGTGAAGAACTCGTACGGCAGCACCACTGTCGCGCTCGCCGCCGACGACCTGCAGGTGAGTGGCGCCAACGGCGACATCACCGTCGAACGGGCCGCGGCCTCGCTGCACGCCAGTACGGCCCGCGGCACCCTGCTGGTGGGGGAAGTCGCTCGCGGCAGCGTTCAGTTGGAGACCGGCTTCGGCGCGATCGAGGTCGGCGTCCGGGCCGGCACCGCGGCCTGGCTGGAGGTCGGCGCGCAGCGCGGCCAGGTCCGCAACTCGCTCTCCGCCGCGGACGCCCCGGAGCAGCACGAGGAGACGGTCGAGATCCGGGCCCGCACCCGCTACGGCAACATCGACATTCGTCGCGCCCGCGACTGACGCTCATTCGGTTTCTGTTTCACGCACACCCGTTCACGCCGCTCAACCGGGAGGGCACATGCCTCCATTTGTCATGCCCACACCCAGGCACGGAAAGGCGCCAGGCACCACCCCCGCCGTCACCGCGATCGGCCTGCGCAAGTCGTACGGCGACCGGACCGTCCTCGACGGCATCGACCTCACCATCCCCGCCGGGACGGTGTTCGCGCTGCTCGGACCGAACGGCGCGGGCAAGACCACCACCGTGGAGATCCTCTCCACCCTGGTGGGCGCCGACGGCGGCCAGGCGCAGATCGCCGGCCACGACCTGCTGACCGACCCCGACGGGGTGCGGTCGGCGATCGGGGTCACCGGGCAGTTCGCCGCCCTGGACGACCTGCTCACGGCCGAGGAGAACCTCCTCCTGATGGCCGACCTGCTGCGCCTGCCGCGCCCCCAAGGGCGCGCCCGGGTAAGGGAGTTACTGGAGCGGTTCGACATCGCGGAGGCGGCCGGCCGGCGCGCCGCGACCTTCTCCGGCGGGATGCGCCGCCGGCTCGACCTGGCCATGACGCTGGTCGGTGACCCGCAGGTGATCTTCCTGGACGAACCGACCACGGGTCTCGACCCGCGCAGCCGCCGCACCATGTGGGACACCGTGCGCGGCCTGGTCGCGGGCGGCACCACGGTCTTCCTGACCACCCAGTACCTGGAGGAGGCCGACCAACTCGCCGACCGGATCGCCGTCCTGGACGGCGGCCGGATCGTCGCCGAGGGAACCGCCGACGAGCTGAAGGCGCGCATCCCCGGCAGCCACGTCCGCCTGCGCCTCGCCGACCCGGCCGGGTTCGCACGCGCCTGCGCCGCCTTCCCCGGCGCGAGCCGGGACGAGGAGAACCTCGCCCTGCGCATCGCCGGCGACGCAGGTCTGGCCGCCCTGCGCAGCGTGATCGACCGACTGGACGCGGCCGGCCTCCCCGCCGCCGACTTCTCCGTGCACACCCCGGACCTCGACGACGTCTTCTTCGCCCTGACCGGCACCGGCACCGGCACCGGCACCAACGCTGACACCAGCTCCGACGCCGGCGCCGACACCAACACAAGCACAGGCACCGGCACCGGCACCCCGCACGGTTCCCGCCGACCTGCCGCCGAGGAGACCCCGCGATGAGCAGCACTCTCGCCCTGGCCGCGCACGACTCGATGACCATGCTGCGCCGCAACCTCAAGCACGCGGCCCGCTACCCGGCACTGACGTTCAGTCAGGCGATGACGCCGATCCTGATGCTGCTGCTGTTCGTCTTCGCCTTCGGCGACTCGATCGGTGCGAGCCTCGGCTCCGGCCCCGGCGGCGGGCGCGACGCGTACCTGGCCTACCTGACGCCCGGCATCCTGGTGATGGGTGTGGCGGGCGGTTCGATGGCCACCTCGGTGGCGATCTGCTCCGACATGACCGGCGGCATCATCGACCGCTTCCGCACGATGAACATCGTCCGGTCCTCGTTCATGACCGGCCATGTGATCGGCAGTGTCGTCCAGACCCTGGTCGGGCTGGTGCTGGTGGTCGCGGCGGCCCTGGCGGTCGGCTTCCGGCCGCACGCGGGCGCGGCGGCGTGGGCGGCGGCGTTCGGGCTGCTGCTCGCGATCGCGGTGGCCGTGACCTGGCTGTCGGTGGCGCTCGGGCTGATCTCGAAGACCGTGGAGTCGGCCAGCAACAAGCCGTTGCTCATTCAGTTCCTGCCGTTCCTGGGCTCGGCGTTCGTGCCGGCCGGCTCGATGGCGCCGGGGCTGCGCCTGTTCGCCGAGTACCAGCCGTTCACCCCGATGATCGAGACCCTGCGCGGCCTGCTGTCCGGGACGCCGGTCGGCTCCGGCGGCTGGGTGTCGCTGGCCTGGTGCGCGGGGATCGGCACAGTCGGCTACGTCTGGTCGCGCCGACTGTTCAACCGGACCACCACCCGCCGCTGACCGTCCGCCGGCAAGCCCCGGCCCGGGCCGGAAGCGATCCGTCGGCAACACGGCCGGGGCCCGGAAAGAGATCCGCCGGCCCCGGCCGTGCCGCGCGCCGGTCAGTTCACCGGGGCGTTGACGCGCTCGATCTGCTGGGTGCCGCTGCGGGTGCGGTACGAGCGGGCCCACTTGGTGGTGGCGTCGGGCTTGGTGCGGTCGGAGAGGACGTAGTAGTCCATCTGCGCCCGTTCGGCGGTGAGGTCGAGGACGCCGTAGCCGTGCGAGTCCAGGTCGGTCCACTTGACGTGCCGGTTGGCGGACTGGATCGCGGCGACGGCCACCAGGGAGAGCGTGTGCGGGGCGACCTTGAGGATGTCGTCGATGTTGTCGGAGCTGACGGAGGTGACCACGAACTCGGTGGCGGCGCTGCCGGACGCCGGGTAGGTGGCGGCCTCGAAGGGCACGTCGCAGGCCCAGGCGGAGTGGATGTCGCCGGTGAGGAACACCGTGTTGGTGATGCGGTGGTCCTTCAGGTGGCCGAGCAGTTCGCGCCGGTCGTGGGTGTAGCCGTCCCACTGGTCGGTGTTGACGGCCAGTCCTTCTCCGGGCAGGCCGAGCAGTTGGGCGAGCGGGCGCAGCAGGTAGTCCGGCAGTGACAGGAAGGCGACCGGCGAGATCATCACCTCGTTGCCGACCAGCCGCCAGGTGGTGTCGGAGGCCGCCAACCCGGACTTCAGCCAGTCGAGTTGGGCCCGGCCGGTGATGCTGCGGTCGGCGGAGTCGACGTCGCCGTCGCCGATGCCGGCCTGCTGCGAGCGGAACGATCGCAGGTCGAGCAGGTGCAGGTCGGCGAGCTTGCCGTAGCGCAGCCGCCGGTAGGTGGTGCCGGCGATGGACGGGCGGACCGGCATCCACTCGAAGTAGGCCTGCTTGGCGGCGGCGACCCGGGTGCTCCAGTCGCCCTCGGTGCCGGGGGTGTGGTTCTCGGCGCCGCCCGACCAGGCGTCGTTGGCGAACTCGTGGTCGTCCCAGATGGCGATGGTGGGGACGGCGGCGTGCAGCGCCTGCAGGTCCTGGTCGGTCTTGTAACGGCCGTGCCGGGTGCGGTAGTCGGCGAGTGTGATGATCTCGTTGGCAGGGGCGTGCGGACGCACCACGGTGCCGCGGGTGCCGTACGCGCCGGAGGCGTACTCGTAGATGTAGTCGCCGAGGAACAGGAAGGCGTCCAGGTCGCCCCGGGCGGCCAGGTGGCGGTAGGCGGAGAAGTAGCCGGCCTCCCAGTTGGCGCAGGACGCGACGCCCAGGCGCAGTCGGTCGACGGCGGCGTCGGTGGCGGGGGCGGTGCGGGTGCGGCCGACGGGCGAGACGGCGTCGCCGGCCAGGAAGCGGTACCAGTAGGCGGTGTCGGGGCGCAGGCCGCGGACGTCGGCCTTGACGGTGTGGTCGGTGGCGGCGGCGGTGGTGACGGTGCCGCTCGCGACGACGGCGGTGAAGGCGCGGTCGGTGGCGAGCTGCCACTGGACGGCGGTGCCGGGCCCGAGTCCGGAGCCGGGCACGGCGGTGGCGCCGGGGGTGACCCGGGTCCACAGCAGGATGCCGTCGGGCAGCGGGTCGCCGGAGGCGACGCCGTGCAGGAACTGGGCCCCGCCGGCGGCGGCTGCGCTGCCGGCGGTGGCGGCGAGCGGCAGGGCGAGGGCGCCAGCGGTGAGGGCGGCCGCCTGGATGACCTGGCGGCGCGCGGGGCGGGCGGTGGGCGCGGTGGCGGTGGGTTCGGTCACATCACCCGAGATTTACTCACGGGTAATGGCTTGTCCAGAGCCCGAGTTGACTATTCGTCAAGCTTTCACCACGATATCGCCAAGACGATCAGGTCGCCTGCGAACCATCCGGCGGCCGTGCGCATGGGGGGCAGGGCCGATGGCCTGGAACGACGACGACATCTGGGCCGGGCGGGAGCCCGCCGCGGTTCCTGGGCGCTCCCGCCCCGGCTGCTGGTGGCTGCTCGCCTGCCTTCCGCTCGCGTGGTGGGCCGGTTGGGAGCTCGTGCTGCTCGCTCTCCGCTACCCGTCCCCCTGCATCCCGACCGACCAGCCCACCCGGGGCGACGGATTCCTGTTCCTCTTCCGCCTGTTGATCACTGTCCCCGCCTTCGCCCTGACGGTCCTCGCCGGCCATCTGGCGGCGAGCCACGGCCGCTCCCGCTGGCGCTTCCTGCTCTGGACGCTGATCGTCGTGATGGCCCACAAGCTCATCCGGATCTGGCTCCAGGACCCGGCGGCCTTCTGCTGACACTCCGGCCCGAGGCCGTACTGCGGCACCGTCAACTCGGCACGCTCCTTCGTTCGGGTGAGGTCCGCGCGCACCGCGCGCCCCGCACCAGCACGGCAGCGCACCGGCACGACGGCGAGCCCTCCGGAGGCTCCCATAATCACCTGGTGATCACATCCTGTGACGAAGCGATCGACCGGTTGCGGGCGATCCCCGGGCTCTCGATCTGCCCCCGCCCCCTGCTCGTGCTACCGCTGCTGCGCACCGGCTGCCTGTCCACCGTGCTCAGCGTGGAGTCCCCGGACGCCGGTTGGGCGGACGAGTTCGACGCCGAGTTCCACGCCTTGGAGGCGGCCACCGGCCTGCGCGACCACACCGCCACGGGAGTCGGGGTCGACCAGGTGCTGCGCGAGCTCGCCCGGACCGGCGGGCGGCCGCGGCTGCGGCGGGAGTTGGCGCTGCTCTCGTACCAGGCGCTCCAGCCGCACTGGCGCACGCCCCTCGCAGAGCTCGGCGCCCGGCTGGTGGAGCCGGCCCCGTCGGCGCCGCTGTCGGCCCTGCGGGACAAGACCGCGCAGCGGGCGTGGCTGCGGTCGCTGGGGGTGCGGACGCCGCCCGACGCGGTGGTCGACGCCCTCGACCACCGGCAGCTGCGCCGCCGCTTCGGCGACACCTACGTCGTGCAGACACCGCGCGGCTCCGGCGGGAAGGGCACCCATCTGGTCACCGAGGAGGCCGACCTGCTCCGGATCGGCGCCGGGGCCGGGCCGTGGCTGGTGAGCGAGTACGTCGATGGCGCCCCGGTCAACGTGCACGCCCTGGTCTCGGCGGACGGCACGGTCCGGGTCATGCGCCCCTCCGTCCAGCTGACCCGGGTCGAGGGCGTCGGCGCGGCCTTCGGCGCCTACTCGGGCTGCGACTTCGCCGCCCCTGGCCTGCTGCCCGGCCGCGCGCTGGCCCGGGCCGCCGAGCAGACCCGGCGGGTCGGCGCCGCGCTCGCCGGCCTCGGCTACCGGGGCCTGTTCGGCGCCGACTTCGTGCTGGACGGGACGGACGACGCGCTGCTCCTCGAAGTCAACTCCCGTATGCAGGGCTCGACCTGGCTGCTCGGTGAGCTCGAACTCGCCCAGCACGCCCTGCCCGCCGCGCTGCGCCATGTCCTGGAGCGCCATGGCCGCACCACCGGTGGCGAGCCGAGTCAGGACCCGGCCGACGGCTGCCAGTTGGTGGTGCGGCACACCGGCGGCCCGGTACGGGTGACCGCCGCGCCGACCGGCGGCCTGCACCGGCTCAAGGACGGGGCGCTGCGGCGCTGCGGTGACGGCTTCGGCCTGCTGGAGTGCGGGCCCGACGACTGCGTCCTCCTCCAACTCCCCTCCCTCGGACTGGTGTTGCAGCCCGGCGTGGCGATCGCCCGGATCGTCGCCCGCTACTCGCTGACCGCCCCCGACGGCACCGGGCTGACCCCGCACGGACAGCAGCTCGTCGAGGCCCTGCACGCGGGCTTCGCCCTCGAACCGCTCACGGCTGCCGTACCGTGCTGACGCCGCCCTTCCCGCTGTACGTCCGCCCGGCGCTCGCGGCCGATCTGGGGCGGCTGGCCGAGCTGCGCAGCGCCGCCGCCGACTGGATCGCCCGCACGCACGGCTCGCGGCAGTGGTCGGACCCGTACGACGCCCGGCGCGGCCTGGCCCGGATCGCCCGGGGCGCGACGGTGGTGGCGATGCCGGAGCCCGCCGGCGAGGTGGTCGCCACGCTCACGATCCGGCCGGTGGGCAGCTCCCGGCTCTGGACGGCGGAGGAACTGGCTTTCCCCGCCGCCTACTTGAGCGCCTTCGCGGTCGACCGCCGGTACGCCGGGCAGGGCATCGGCGGTCGGCTGAACGACTGGGCGCGCTGGCGGGCCGCCCGGGCGGGCGCGCAGGTGCTGCGGGTGAACGTCTGGAGCGACAACACGGCCCTGCACGCCTACTACCGCACCCACGGCTGGCAGTTCGTGCGCTCCGTCCCCACCAGCCGCAGCGGGGCCCTGTTCGAACTGCCGCTGAGCCCGCGGCCGTTGCCGCCTCCACTGGTCCACGAGCGGGGGGAGCTGCCGCTGCCCGGCCCGCAGGTCAGTCCAACTCCCTGACCAGATCGGCGAGTCGGCGCAGGTTCGGGGCGAACGCCGACTCGGGGGTGTTGCCGTACCCGAGGACGAGGCCGTTGTGGCCGGAGTCCGGGACCAGGGAGTGCTGGGACAGTGACCGGGGCGCTATCCGGTGGCGGCGGGCGGCCGCGGCCAGACGCTGGTCGGGAACGTTCGGCGGCAGTCGCACCGTCAGGTGCATCCCGCTGTCCCCGCCGGTCACGGTGTGGGGCACGTCGAAGTGTTCGGCCAGCGCCGCCCTGAGCGCGTCGCGCCGACGGCGGTAGAGGCGGCGCATCCGGGCGAGGTGCCTGCTGTACTGGCCGCTCTCCATGAAGTGCGCGAGGGCGAGCTGTTCATGGCGGTGCCCGCCGCGCAGCAGCTCGCCCACCACCGGGCCGGCCCGGTCGACGAGCGGCTCGGGCAGCACCAGGAACCCGATCCGCAGGGAGGGGAACAGGGTCTTGCTGAACGTGCCGACGTAGAACACGGGAGCGCCGGGCGTCATGCCCTGCATGCAGGCGAGGGGTTCGCCGCTGTGGCGGAACTCGCTGTCGTAGTCGTCCTCGACGATCCAGGCGCCGTGCCGCCGGCACTTCTCGATCAGGTCGAGACGCCGGGACGCGGTGAGGACCGCACCCGTCGGGTACTGGTGCGCGGGCGTGGTGCACACCAGCCGGGGCGGGCGGTCCGCCCAATCGGAGGCGGAGGTCCGCAGGCCCTCCTGGTCGACCGGCACGGGCACCACGGTCAGGTCGCCGCAGGCCAGCGCCGTCTGCGCGCCGCGGTAGCCCGGGTCCTCGACCCAGGCGGTGTCCCCCGGGTCGGTGACCAGCCGGACGCACAGCGCCAGCGCCTCCTGCGCGCCTTCGGTGATGACGATCTGCTCCGGTGTGCAGCGCATGCCGCGGGCGAGCGCGAGGTGCCGCAGGACGGCCGTCCGCAGCGCCGGCTCCCCCTGCGGCGGGCCGTAGCCCAGCAGTTCCGTCCCGCCCTGCCGGAACACCCCGTCCAGGGAACGCCGCCAGGCCGCCAGCGGGAACTGAGCCAGCGCGGGAAGCCCCGGCGCGAAGGCGAGGGACGCCTCGCCGCCCGGGCCCGACCGGCGGATCCGCCCAGTACGCCGGGCCGGCACGGCCGGAGTCGGGTGCGTACGGTCCGCCGGCTCCGGGCGGACCAGCGCGGCGACCCGGGTGCCCTGCCGGCTCGGCTCGATGTAGCCCTCCGTGCTCAGCACCTCGTACACGAGCGTGACGGTGTTGCGCGACACCCCAACGCTCTCGGCCAGGGCGCGCGAGCCCGGCAGCCGACTACCGGCCGGCAGCCGGCCGTCGAGCACGGCGGCCCGGATCCGGTGCAGGAGCTGCTTCTGCAGGGAGTCCCCGCCACGCGCCCGGGACAGCGGCTCCTGCAACAGGAAGTCGAACTGCGGCCCGCCGGCCTCCATGCGTGGTGGCTCCATGGAAAGACCCTATCGAGACCCTCTCCGCAGATCCACGCACGACGCCCGACCCCGGCGGAACGTCCCGAGATCCTGACGGCCCGCCACCGCCCGCTGCTCCAGCACCAAAGCGCGCACCACCCGGTTGTCCGCCGAGTTCGGAGGAACACCGGCGACAACGCCGGCGCCCACCCGCGGGCTCGCGCCCACGTCGCGTCGTCCGCCCGGATCCGGCGCAGGAACTGCTCCTACAGGGAGTCCCCGCCACGCGCCCGGGACAGCGGCTCCTGCAGCAGGAAGTCGAACTGCGGCCCGCCGACCTCGATGCATGGTGGCTCCATGGAAAGACCCTATCGAGACCCTCTCCGCAGATCCACGCACGACGCCCGACCCCGGCGGAACGTCCCGGGATCCTGACGGCCCGCCACGGGGCCAGGGCCTCGGCGGGCAGTGCCGACGCCCCGGCCGCCGACGGTTGGTCAGCAGCCCGCCAGGACGTTGGTCAGGGCCGCCTTCTCGGCGGCGTCGACGGAGAGGCTGTAGTAGTACTTCACCTGTACCCAGGCGCGGACGTAGGTGCAGCGGTAGCCGGTGACGGGCGGCAGCCACTCGGCCGGGTCCTTGTCGCCCTTGGAACGGTTGGTGCTGGCACTGACGGCGAGCAGCTGGGGCCGGGTGACGTCGTTGGCGAAGGCCTGGCGCTGGGCGGTGGTCCAGGCGGAGGCGCCGGAGTCCCAGGCCTCGGCGAGCGGGACTATGTGGTCTATGTCCAGCCCGGAGGCCGAAGTGATGGTGACGCCGTCGTACGCGGAGACCCAGCTGCCGGAGGTGGCGGCGCAGCTCGCGTCGGTGACGACGTTGGAGCCGTCGCGCTTGAGGACGGTCTCCCGGGTGTTGCAGGTGCCCGAGATGGTGATCCAGGTGGGGAAGAGGTCGCGGCTGTAGCCGGTGCGGTCCTCGGCCTTGACGGTGAGTTGGGCGAGGTAGCCGCGGGCGGTGGCGGCGGAGACCGGGGTGGGCAGCGCGGCTTCGGCGGTGCCGGTGCTCGCCGTGACGGCTCCGGCGGCGAGGGCCGCGGTGGCGGCGAGGGTGGCGAAGCGGCTGAGGAAACGATTCGTCACGACGGGAAGCTCCTGGACTGGGCGGCGGGGCAGGGAATTTGGACCCGGCACAGCGTGGCAGCCCAGGGGTCTATGCGGGTAGACAATCCGTCGTGAAGATTGCATTGCCGTCCGGTGACCATCCCGGCCCGCAATGTGAAGGTTCATCATCAAGCCGGCGACGACCGCCCGGCCCGCGCCCCGCTCAGCGACCGCCCGGCCCGCGCCTCGATCAGCGACCGCCCGGACTGCACCCCCGCTCAGCGGCCGCGTGCGGCCGGCCAGCGGTCGAGCGGGAGCGGGCCCCGGGAGCGGATGGTGCGGATCGCGAAGGTGGAGCGGGCGTCCCGGACCGGACCGATCGCCAGGATCTCGTCCAGCAGCACCAGTTCGTAGGTCGCGAGGTCCGGCACCGCGATCTCCACCAGGAAGTCGGCCTCGCCGGAGACCACATGACAGGCCACCACTGCGGGGATCTCGGTCAGCCGCTGCTCGATCTGCCGCGAGGTCTCCCGGGAGTGCTGCTCGACCCGCAGCGAGACGAACACCGTCAGGCCCAACCCGACGCGCTCCCGGTCGAGTTCGGCCCGGTACCCGGCGATCACCCCGTCCGCCTCCAACGCCTTGGTGCGGCGCAGCGCGGAGGACGGCGAGAGCCGGACGGCCTCGGCGAGATCGACGTTGGCGGTGCGGCCGTGCCGCTGAAGGTGCTCCAGGATGGCACGGTCGATGCGGTCGTACTGCTGGCTCGGCATGCCGTGCACCCTAGCGGCCGGCAGGCGAGCGATTCTGCCGTTTCACGCGCCCCGCACGGCGAAATTCGCCATCGCGTGCCGCACGTTCGGGGCCACAATCGGCACATGCCCGAGAAGATCGCCGAAGGCCGTCCCCCGCTGTCCACCGCCGGGGCGTCCGCACTGTACATCGGGGCCCTGCTGGGCCCCAGCCTGCTGCTGCTCCCGGGGCTGGCGGCCCGCGCCGCCGGACCCGCCTCCCTGTTGGTGTGGCTGGCCCTGCTGGTGCTGTCGGGGCTGATAGCCGTCGTGTTCTGCGCGCTGGGCACCCGCGTCGGCTCGGCCGGCGGCGTCGCCGGCTACACCGCCGCCGGCCTCGGCGAACGGGCCGGACGCGCCGCCGCCTGGTGCTTCCTGGCGGGCGTGGTGGCGGGCGCTCCGGTGGTCTGCCTGATCGGGGGCAGCTACGCGGCGGCGGCGATCGGCGCGGGCGAGTCGACCGCGGTGCCGGCGGCCCTGGTGCTGCTGGGCCTGGTCCTGACGGTCCGACTGGTGGGCGTGCGCACCGGCGTGAAACTCCAAATGGTGCTGGTGGCCGTCCTGGTGGCGCTGGTGCTGTTCGCCATGCTCGGTTCCGCGCCGTCCTCCCGCGCCGCCAACTGGACGCCGTTCCTCCCGCACGGCTGGGCCGGGGTGGCGCGCGCCGCACCGCCGCTGATGTTCGCCTTCGTCGGCTGGGAGGCCGCCGCCTCGCTCACCACCCGCCTGCGCGACCCGCACCGGCAGTTGCGTCTGGTGGTGCTGATCGCCTTCGTCGTGACGTCGCTGCTCTGCCTCGGCCTCGCTGCCGCCACCGTCGCCGTCCTCGGCCCGGACGCGGGCGGCGCCGTCCCGCTCGCGGACCTGATGCGCGCCGCGATCGGCGACAGCGGCCGCGTCCTCGCCGTCGGCGCGGCCCTCGTCCTCACCCTCGCCGCCACCAACACCTACCTGACCGGCGCCGCCGAGCTGACCGACGCCCTGCTCCCGCCCACCCCCACCCCCGGCCGCCGCGGCTCGTACGCGGTGGTGGCCACCACCGCACTGACCGGCGGCCCGCTGATCGCCCTGGTCGGCTCGGGCGTCCTGACGACGGATCAGCTGGTGGCGGTGCCGACCGCGCTCTTCCTCTCCGTCTACCTGGCCTGCACGGCCGCCGCGATCCGGATCCTCGACGGACTCCCCCGCCTGGCCGCCCTGGTCTGCTGCCCCGCCGTCCTCGCCCTGGTCCTCGGCACCGGCTGGCCGGTCCTCGCCGTCGCCGCCGTCGCCCTGACCGCGGCGGTCCTTCCCGGTCGGCGCTCGGACTCCGCCGCTCCGGACGATGCCCTCGAACTCCGGGACGGGGCAGCGGCCCTGACCGCCCACGAAGGCCACTGAGTCGACGGGACGACCACGCGCGCACACCGCACGGCCGTCCCGTCAGTGCCGCGCCCCCGCTTTCCCGGAGCCCGCAGGGACCACCGAACTCCGTTCAGGGGCAGCCGCATTGGCTTCTCGCGAAGGTCGCCGAGCCGGCGGGACGGCCGTACACACGCAGCACGCAGCCATTCCGCCGCTCCGTCTCCCCCGCCTGCTAGAATCCCGACCATCACCTGAGCCTTCTCGGCGCGGATCCCGATCCGCCGAGGAGGCTTTTTTCATGCCCGGGACCGGCCCGCACCGAGCACTCCGAAACGCGCCGGCGCCCACCCCACCACTACCCGATTGCCAAGGGAGACCCCTGCCATGAACTCACCGACGACCACCGCACCCGCACCCGCACCCGCCGCCGGCACCTGGCGTCTCGGCGACCGGACCGTCAACCGCCTCGGGTTCGGCGCGATGCGGCTGACGGGCACCGCGCCGTTCCACGGCGGGGCGCCGCGTGACCGCGACCGATCGATCGGGGTGCTCCGGCGGGCGGTCGAGCTCGGGGTGAACCAGGTCGACACCGCCGCGTACTACTTCTCGGCGACCCGTTCCGCCAACGAGTTGATCAACCGGGCGTTGGCGCCCTACCCGGAGGAGCTGGTCATCAGCACCAAGGTCGGGCCGGGTCGGGACCCCTCGGGCGCCTGGTGGTGGGCCACGCCGGCGCAGCTTCGCGGCCAGGTCGAGGAGAACCTCCGTCAACTCGGCCGCGACCACTTGGACGTGGTGAACCTGCGGGTGCCACCGAGCCGCCGGACCGGTTCGATCGGCGAGCACTTCGGCGCTCTGGCCGAACTGCGCGAGGCCGGGCTGATCCGCCATCTCGGCGTCTCCAACGTCACCGCCGAGCAGCTGTCCGAGGCCCGGAGCGTCGCGCCGGTCGTCTGCGTGCAGAACCCCTTCGGTCTCGGCGCGTCCGACGAGGACCGGGCGCTGCTGCGGCTCTGCGGTGAACTCGGCGTCGCCTTCGTCCCGTTCTTCACGATCGCCGGGGCCGGACGCGAGTCCGGTCCGACCGCCGAGGACCACGACGCGGTGCACGCCGTCGCCCGTGCGCACGGCGCTTCGGTCGCCCAGGTCCGCCTCGCCTGGACCTTGCAGCAGGGGCCGCACGTGCTGGTGATCCCGGGGACCGGCGATCCGGAGCACCTCGCGGAGAACGTGGCCGCGGGCGCGCTGCGGCTCTCGGCCGAGGAACTGGCTCGCCTCGACACCCTCCGACCGGCCAACTCCGACGAGCCCGGCTCGAACTGACGCATCGTCATCGATCGGGCATTCCGGCCGGGGCGGCGGAACGGTTGACGGCTTTCACCGCCCCGTGGGGTTTGATCGGGGAGCGGTGTCGGCGGGGCGGCGGCAGCCGGAGGATCGGGCAATGGACCCTGCCCCAGGCGTGTTCCCACCGCCGTTCCCGCACCTGCCGTCGCTGCCGCCGCCACCACACGTGCACCCGTACCCGCCGCCCTGGCACTGCCCGCACCCGAGCCCCACGCCCAGCCCCAGCCCCACGCACAGCTCGTCACCCACCCCGAGCCCGGCCGCCACTCCCACACCCACCCCCACTCCCTCGTCGCATCCCGCCCCGACGACGCCGACCCCGACGCCGACGACGGCCGCCCCCGCACCGCACCCCACGACGTCCCGTCAGTCGCCGCTCGCCGCGCACCGGACGACCGCGCCCGCCGCGGTCCCGCCCCCGCCGGCGGTCCGGTCGCACCCCACCCCCACCCCTTCGACGGCGGTCGCCGCGCCACCGCCACCGGCCGGGCTGTCCGCCCCGGCGGCGATCGAGCCGTCGGTGTGGGCGACCGTGCTGGTCCTCACCGTTCTGCTGCCGGCGGCGCTCGCCGCGCTGGCCGGGCAGCATCTCGCGTTCTCCAGGAGGAGCCGATGAATCCCTCTCCGCTGCTCGGCGCACTGGCCTCGATGACGCTGGCCGTCGGCGCGCTCGCGATGGCGCACCGGGTCCGTCCGCGGACGCCGGAGGGCGAGCCGCCGCCGGACCCGCATCCCGCGCTGGGCGCGATCGGCTCGGGACTGCTGTCCGGGTTCACCCTGTTGACGGGGTTTCTGATCGCCACCGGCTGGGCCGCGCACAGCACGGGCATCGTCCCGCCGGACGGCCTCTACCTGGCGGACCTGGCGGCGGGCGGCGCAGTGCTGCTGTACCCGTCGCTCGCCGGGCTGCCGTTCACGCCGCGCTATGTGACGGCGGTGTGCCTGTTCGGGCTGCTGGTCGGGTACGTGATGGTGACGGCCGTTCAACTCCGCCCGTAGGCCCGGGCCCCGCCGACCCGGGGCCGGGACGGCGAGGCGGGACGGCGGGCCGGGAGGGTTCAGGAGAGGGTGCAGGCGGTTCCGTTCAGGGTGAAGGCACTCGGGGCGGTGTTGCTGCTGCCGTAGGTCGCCTGCAGCCCGAACGCGGTGGACGCACCGGCCGCCAGGGTGCCGTTGTAGCCCAGGTCGGTGGCGGTGACGGCGGCCCCGCTCTGTACGACGGTGGCGTTCCAGGCGCTGGTGACCTTCTGGTCGCCCGGGAACGTCCAACCGAGCTTCCAGCCGGAGATGGTGGCGTTGCCGGTGTTCTTCACCGTGATGTCCCCGGTGAAGCCCGCGCTCCAGGAGCTCACCCGGTACGCGACCGAGCACGACGTCCCACCGCTCGGCGGCTGACTCGTCGGCGGCTGCGAGGTGGGCGGCTGCGAGGTCGGCGGCTGGCTGGACGCCGGCGGGGTGCTCGGCGGGCTGCTCGGGTCGGCCGCGTTCACCGCCAGTTGGTAGGCGATGTCGGGGACGAAGGTGCCGGCGGCGGCCGCGCAGCCGTCCGCCTCGCCCGGGGGCTTGATCCACAGGAAGGCGTCGATCGCGCTGTCCCCGGTGCTCGCCGTCGGGTAGTTGCCGATGGCGCGCCCGGACGGATCGCACCAGGTGCTGCCGGCCGGGCCGTTGCCGTTGCGGCTGGTGTCGATGACGGCGTGCAGGTTGCCGGGGTTGCCGAGCGCGGAGAGCACGTTGTGGGCGAAGGCGGACTCGCCCGCCGTGGTGTTGAAGTTCGAGACGTTGCTGAAGAAGCCGTCCGCGTTCAGCACGCCGGCGCTGCGCAGCCGGTTGGCCTGCTCGCCCGCGGAGTTCCAGGTGGAGTGGCCGCCGTCCAGGTACACCTTGGCGGCGGGACTGGCGGCGTGGATGGTGCTGACGGCGCGCGCCAGCGAGGCGAAGCGGTCGCTCTGCTGCTGGGCGTTGAGGCAGGTGGTGAGCGCGATCGAGTCCGGTTCGAGGACCACGATGGAGCGTGAACTGCCGAGCCCGGCCGCGAACTTGCCGACCCAGGCGTCGTACGAGGCGAGGTCCGGCGCCCCGCCGGCGGATGCGCCGCCGCAGTCCCGGTTGGGGACGGCGTAGGCGACCAGCACCGGAGTCCGCCCGGCCTGTTCGGCAGCGGCCGTCACCGCACGGACGTCGGAAGTGACGGTGGTGGGGCGGTAGTTGCTGAACCAGATGGCCTGCGGCTGGCTGGCGATCCGCTTGGAGATCACCGGGGTGCGGGAGTCGCCGGGGTTGGCGGCCACCCACTTGACGACCTGGGAGGCCGGGTCCCGGTAGAACTGGGTGCCCGCGGGCAGGCTGCCCTGCACGGCGGCATCGGCGCCGCCCTGCACGCCGGTCACCAGCCCGAGGGCGGTCGCCGTGGCGGCCAGCGCGAGCACGGCGGCTCGGCCGGAGGGGCGGCCGGTCCTGGCGGCCGGTTCGGCGGCGGTCGGTGGGACGGTGCTGCGCCGGTGGCGCTCGGGGGTGTGCACGGGGTGTCCTCCGGGGGGTGCTCTCGGGTGGGAGAGAGGTGTCCGCCTGCCGGGTGCGGCGGGCTGACCGGGGCCTTTGCGGGAACCGGGTCGTGGGAGCGCTCCCGCAGCGGGTTCGGCCGATGGTAGCCGCCGAAGGCCTCCGGCGGCAGACTCCGCGCGCCACCAACTCCCGTCGCACCGCGCCGCATTGACGCCCCTTCGCCCGCTCCGACCTGTGCTCTTCGCGAGCGTTCCGGGCCTCCGCGCTCCGGTCCGCCCGCCTGTAACTTTCGGGCCGCTGTCCGAGCGGGCGCGTACGGTGGTCCCGTCACCTGCGGCGACCCGGGGAGGGGCGAGACGATGCGCACTGTGGGGCGGGCGGTCGGCAATGCGGCCCTGGCGGCGCTGGTCTGGGCCGCCGTGGTTCTCGCCGGACGCGAACTGGCCGCCTTCTCCTACCGGTTCGGCGCCCAGGTCGCGACGCCGGCCGTGGTGATCGCCGGTCTGTTGATCCTGCTGGCCGTCTGGCCGGCGTCCCGGCAGGACCCGACGGGCTGGATGATCGTGGTCGCCTCCCTCGCCGTCGTCCTGCTGGTCGCCCACACCTACCTGCTCGACATCCGCGCCCTGCGGCACCACGGCATAGAGCAGCGCGCCCGAATAGCCAAGGTCACCACGGAGTTCGACGCCAACAACAACTCCTACCCCCGTCTCACCCTGGAAGCCCTGGACGGCCCCCCGATCACCGCCACCGTCGACGGCAACCTCAGCTCCTCCTACCGCGTCGGCGCCACCGTCACCGTCACCACCGACCCGGCGGGCCACGTGGCCCCGGCGCTCGGCACCCTCCCGAGCGCCTCCCGGGAACGCTGGACCTCCCGCGTCGACACCGCGGCGGCCGCCCTGATGGTCGCCCCCCTCACCGGCTGGGCGATCGGCCGCACCCGCAAACGCCGCTCCTCCGAGCGCAGTTGACGTCCGGCAGCGCAGTGTCTCCGGCGGGCATGACGACACGTCGGGTCGCGGCCTGCCGCATCCGGTCCGGGAGACTCCGGTAGCGTCCTCGATTCATGGATACGAGCGCAGAGCCCGAGATGATCGATGTCCCCGCCGGGCAGGTCGTCCTGTCGGATCGGCGGACGCAGCGCAGCTGGGCAGTCGAGCTTGCGTGCTACCGGCTCGCGGCGGCTCCGGTCACCCGGGCGCTGTACGACCGGATCACCGATCAGCGTCCGAGCGCCGCCCACGGGGACCGGATACCCGTCGAGAGTGTGTCCTGGTGGGACGCCGTCCGATTCTGCAACGCGCTGTCCGAGCGCGACGGCTTCGCGCCCGCCTACCGTGTTCAGGCCGACGGCGGGCCCGTCGAGTGGGATGCCTCCGCGGACGGGTACCGGTTGCCGACAGAAGCCGAGTGGGAGTACGCCTGCCGCGCCGGGACCACGGGACCGCGGTACGGCCCCCTTGAGGAGATCGCCTGGTATCGAGGCAACTCGAACGGCCGGATCCACGGGGTGCGCCGCAAGCAGCCCAATCCGTGGGGCTTCCACGACATGCTCGGCAATGTGTGGGAGTGGTGCTGGGACCTCTACGACGCCGAGGTCTACGGCAGCTACCGGGTCCTGCGTGGCGGCGGCTGGTTCGACGAGCACTGGAGCTGCCGAGCCTCCGTGCGACGCCGCAGCCACCCGACCTTCCGTGTCGACGACGTGGGATTCCGCGTCGCCCGCACAGTGGTGCGCTGACCGCACGGCGACGCCGCTGCTGGACGCGGCAACCGTGCCCGCGTCCCGCGCGCCGGTGGAGAACCGGCTCCGAAGTCCTCTGGAAGGACGTCCGAGGCCGACCGCCTACGCTGCGTGGCATGAGGATCGGGATCGGACGGACCGTGGTGCGCCGAGGGCTCTGTCCGGACGGCCGGATCGGGTCGCTCCAGTGCGGGCGGGTCGTGGCCGACGACGACCGCGGGCTGCTCGTCCGGGCGGGCGCCGGGTCGGCGACCGTACAGCGGGTCACCCTGGACAAGGCGCCCACCCGGTCGCTGCCGCCGGCCGACGAGATGCGTCTGCCGACGCTGGCCGTGCCGTCCACCGGGCAGCCCTACGGCGCGCTCATCCTCGCCCCGTCCGAGGCCGCGCACTCGGTGTGGTGGTCCTTCGATCCGGGCGGCTCGTTCGTCGGCTGGTACGTCAACCTCGAATCCCCGGTGGGGCGGTGGAGCGGCGGGACCGACCACATCGACCAGGCCCTGGACGTCCTGGTGACTCCCGACCGCAACTGGCGCTGGAAGGACGAGTTCGCCGAGCAGACCGGGCAGCCGTTCTTCTGGACCGAGGAGGGCGCCGCCGCCGTCCGGGCCGAGGGCGAGCGGATGATCGCACTCGCCGAGACCGGTGCCTTCCCGTTCGACGCCACCTGGTGCGGCTTCCGCCCCGATCCGAACTGGCCGCACACCGCCCTGCCCTGGTGGTGGGACCAGCCGGGCCCACTCCCGCCGGGCGACGGGCGGACAGTGCAGCGAGCGACGTGACGCGAGGCATGCGGGCCCGGGCCGCGAGCGCCGTCGGGCCGCTTCGGAAGGGATCCCCGGTCGGTTACCGCAGTTGACGCCCCGTCCGACCCGCCTGCCTCCTACACTGCGGTGTGACCAACGCATCCGATGATCCCGGAGCCGACGATCCCGGAGCCGCCGAGCGGGAGGCCGCCGCTGCCGCCTTCGGTGCGCGCCTCGACCAGGTCGCGGCCGAACTCGGGCTGCTGCTGCCCGCGCCGGAACAACTCGGCCGCTCGTGGGCCGAGTTCCGGGACGTCGACACCGACGACCGGGCCTGGATCCGCACCTGGATACCCGACGCGGGTCCCGCCGTCTCCGTGCGGCGCGCCGGGGTGACGCTCGCCAACGGCCACGCCCCGGACCTCGCGGAGGCGGTTCGCGCGGTGGCCGCCTGGCTGGCGGGGGCCGACCTCGCCGGCGTCCGGGACGTCGCACCGTTCCTGGTCGTCCACGACTGGGCGTTCGCGCACGAGCGTGCGCCGCTCGACGAAGTGGAACTGATCTGGCGTCAGGATCTGGGCCGCTTCGACACCCGGGCGCTGCACCGCTACCCCCTCGGCTACCGGGCGATGTTCGAGGCCGCCTTCGCCGAGCCCCGGCTGCGCCGACTGACGCCCGTGACCAGCCACTACAGGCTGTGGTTCTCCGCCGTCCCGCGCTTCCCGTTCCAACCGGTCGGCGGGGCCATCGACCCGCTGTCGGACGGAGGCTTCCTGGTCCGGAGCAGCCGGTCGAGCCACGAGACCGTCGAGGTCGCCACCGCCGAACAGGCCGTCGCACTGGTGGCGGAGGGCCTGCCGGCGGAGTTCTGACAGCTCGTGGCCGTGTCAGCGAGGTGCTGGAGTCCAGCGACCCCCTGCTCGGCAAGATCCTGAGCGAGCCCTGGCCCACGGCGTTCGTCCTGGGCGACCGCTTCCCCCGCGAGACGTCGAGCGACGTCAGCGGGTGAAGTAGACGGGCCCACAGGCGCGGCAGAACCCGCAGTCGCAGCTGGTCAGGGAGTTCGCCCGGCAGTGGGCGGTGGGCCAGTGGCGGGATGCGCACGGGCCGGGGTCGAGCGGTGTCCCGTCGCGGGGCACCGCCCTGTCGCACCAGGTGCAGCGGACAGTTGCGGGCACGCCGACCTCCTGGAGTCGCCGGGCCGCGGCGACGGCCTCGGCGAACGGGCCCTTCTCCAGCACCGTCGCCGGGGCACTGTCCAGCAGGAGCTTGCTGTGCCACAAGCTCAGCCCGGTCACCGATACGACCGCGTGCAGGACTTCGCGCCCCCTGGCCTCGGACTCGGCCACCTGCACGACGAACTCCGGATCCTCCACGGGCGCATCTCCTTCAGCGACGGGACAGATCTGCCGGCCGCGCCGTCCCCGGCGGTGGAGGGCGGCGCCGGGGACTGACGAGGTGTCAGAGCAGGCCGTCCCAGAGCTGTTCGACGATGACGGCCCACCAGTTCTCCGGGTCGCTGAAGACGGTGGGGTCGAGGGCGGCCAGGTCGTGCTGGAAGGCGTCGACGGCGAGGCCGGCGGTCCGGGGGTCGAGGCCGTGCAGGGCGGGGTGGCGGGTGGCGAGCAGGGCGAGGGAACGCAGGTAGGCGGGGAGGTCGGTGTTGAGGTAGCGGCCGGTGCCGGTGTCGGGGTCGACGGCCCAGATCCGGCCGATGCCCGCTCCGGTGCCGGTGCCGCCGTCGCCGCACTGGACGGCGATCAGCGCGTGGCCGTCGTCGCCGAGCAGGCGGTAGTCGGCGAGCAGGGCGCGGGTCCGGTCGGGGACGCGGGCGCCGCGGCCGGTCGCGGTCAGGTGGTCGACGACGGTGGGCAGGCCGGGCAGGTGGTGGAAGAACGAGGGGACGTCGGCGGGCAGTCCGGCCTCTGCGAGGGTGGCCGCAGTGGCGGCGGGCAGCGCGGCGGGGACGGGGCCCTGGTGGCGGTGGATCCGGTCGGTGCCGAACTGCGCGTCGAGCCGGGCACCGAGGTCGTGGTCGCTCTCGGGGGCCGCCACGGGCACGGCGCGCGGGAACGGGATCCGGTTGGGCCTGGGCGGGACGGGGCGGCCGGCCCGGCGGAAGGTGTCCTCGGTGGCGTCGGTGAGCGCGCGGACGGCGGCGGCCCGGCGGTCGTAGCGCGGGCCGTAGGCGTGGCCGTAGTCGAAGGTGGCGGTGGGGAGTTCGGCGAGCAGCACGGACGCGCAGTAGCCGCCGGGCAGTTCGCAGGGCCGCAGGTCGGTGTAGACGGACAGCACGTCCTCGGGGCGGACGCCCTGCTGCTGGAGGGTGCGCCAGGCGCGGACCTCGGGGTGGCCGGCGCCGGGGGCGGAGAGCTGGAACAGGCTCTGCTGTTCGCCGGCGGCGTCCCGGTAGGTGAGGACCACGGAGGCGCCGGGGCCGACCACCGGCGGGCGGGACGGGTCGTGGCTGCCCGCGCCGAGCTTGTCGCGGTAGAGCTGGACGACCTCGTCGACGGGCACCGAGGGCCAGTGGGTGAGTTCGCCGGTCTCCCGGTCGACGACGGCGCAGGCGGTGCCGATCTCGGCGGGGGCCCGGCGTTCGCCGACGGGCCGGTCGGGTTCGGCGTCGGGGATCGGCCACAGCACCCACCCGAGGTCGAACTCGTGCACGCCGATCCGGTGCCACTGCTCCTCGGGCCGGGCGCCGTTGATCCACTGGTGGGCCGCCTCGATGGCCTGCTCACGGGTCGTCACGCGGTCGTTCTCCTTCGGAGCCGGTTGGTCGGTGTTCACATTAATGGACGGTCGACGGTCACGGTCCGACCGGATGCGCCGCCACCTCGGCGGAGAGCACCGCAGGTCGCAGCACGGAGACGCCGTGCGCGTCGGCGATCAGCAGCAGCCCGTCGGGGGTGAGGTCGGCGCCGGCCAGCGGGGCGGCGGACAGGAACGCGGCGCTCGGCCCGGTGACGGCGCCGTCGGCGCCGCGCTGCCAGAGCCGGACGTAGTCGCTGCCGATGCTGAGCGCGAGGGCGCCGGCGGCGCGCTGCTCGCCGTCGGGGCGGGCGAGTTGTCCGGGGTCGGTGTGGTCGGCCTCGCCGGTGCGGGCGTCGTAGGCCGTCAACTCCGGTTCCCGGCCCGGGTGGTGGGCGACCAGCAGGTGGCTGCCGTCGGGGCGGACGGCGGCGGTGACGGCGTCGACGCCGGTGAGCGGTCGGGCCCACAGGGTGTGCCAGGGCACGTCCAGGCCGGTGGTGTCGAGGCTCGGCAGGCCGTCCTGGCAGGCGGCGTGGTCGAGCAGGGCGGCGCGCAGTTCGACGTCGAGTTCCTGGCGGGTGAACAGCGGGGCGAGGCGCAGCCAGGTCCGGCCGAGCGGCGGCAGGTCGGCGGTCGGGTCGGCGGCGAGCCGGTCGACGGCGGCGCGCAGCCGGTGCTGTTCGGCGTGCAGCAGGAAGCCGGGGTCGGTGAGGAGTTGGTCGAGCAGGCCGCCATGCAGGGCGTGTCCGGCGAGTTGTTCGCGGACGTAGGGGGCGGCGGCGGCCCACCGCCGGGGGTGGCCGCCGGGGACGGTCGCGAGCAGCGCGGTGGCGATCCGGCGGTGGACTTCGCGGGCGGTGCGGCCGAGGCGCTCGCGGATCTCGTCGGCGACGGCGGGGTGCACGATGCGCGCGCCGGGCGTCCCGGCGGCGGTGCTGGCGAGGTCGAAGAACGGCAGCAGCAGGTCGCGGCCGGCGGCGAGGGCGGGGCCGAGGTCCTTGCCGGCGACGGCGGAGGCGACGGGGCCCCACAGGTCGAACGGCAGGGGTTCGCCGGGGCCGGCCAGGGCGAGCGGGGCGAGCAGTCGGCGCAGCGTCAGTTCGTCGTTGCCGCAGCGTTCGGCGTGCAGGTCCAGGGCGTCGCCGGCGCTGCGGGGCAGCGGCAGCGGGCCGGCGGGGTGGGCCTGGACGGACCAGCCGGCCAGCCGGACCACCAGTGGGCTGTCGGCGACGGCGGCGAGCTGGCGGGCCACGGTGAGGTCGGGGACGGCGAGTTCGGCCTGCCGGAGCAGGGCGTCGGGGTCGCGCCACGGGTCCTGGTCGAGGTCGAGGATCCGCAGTTGGCCGGCGGGGACGTCCTTGGCGAGCCGGTCGGCCTCGGTGCGGGGCAGGTCGGCGAGCAGGCGGACGCCGGGGTTGAGGGCGAGCGGCAGCAGCACCTCGGTGGTGATTCTGGCGGCCTCGTCGGTGCCGGTCAGCAGGCCGGCCCGGTCGATGTCGGCGACGACCACGGTCTGCGGCTGCTGGGGGGTGCCGAGCCCGGCGAGCACGGCGGGCAGGTGTTCGGACCGGTCGGTGCCGGGGGCGAAGGTGTCGGCGAGCAGCCAGCGCAGTTGGACGGCCGTCAGGCCGGTGGCGTCGAGGACGGGGGGTGCGGGCAGGTCGGCGGGCGGGACGGTGGCCGGGTCGAGGGTGGTGGTGTCGATGCGGGCGCGGTGGGCGGGGTCGCTGAGCATCAGGAACGCGGTGAGCAGCCGGGTTCGGCCGCTGCCGCTGTCGCCGGTGATCAGCACCGTGCGCGGCGCGTCGGCCGTGCCGGCCCGCCAGGCCGCCAGGGTGCGCAGCGCTGCCGCCCGGCCGCCGAGGTACGGATGGGGCTGGTGGGCGGCGGTCGTGTCGGTCACGTCGATCTCTCCGGTCGGGGGGCGGGGCGTCGGGGAGGGTCAGGCCCAGGTGTCGGGTTCGAGGACGTGCTGCCAGCTGTCGGTGGCGGCGGCGTCGGGGTCGATTCCGGCGAGGCGGGTGCGGAGTTCGGAGAGCAGGTCGTTGCTGTCCGCCTCGCGGGGCCAGTAGGCCGTCAGGTACTGGGCCTGGACGGCGATCATGGTGAGGAAGCGTTCCAGCGTGGTGCCGATCAGCGGCTCGCGGGGGCGAGCGGTGTCGGGCCAGTGCGCGGGCATCATGCGCAGCACCCGGCCGTCGCTGCCGTCCAGCACCAGGTCGGCGCCGAGCCAGCCGCCGAGCAGGTGGTACGGGCCGGTGCCGAGCTGTTCGACGCCGTCCGGCCAGGGGCGGGCGGGGAGCTGGGCTCCGGGGGTGAGCCAGTAGCCGGTGGGGCTGTCGACGGCGGGCAGGCCGACGGTGGCGAGCAGTTCGCGGGTCGGGCCGTGGGTGATGCCGTCGGGGACGGGGTCGATCGGGTGCAACCCCTCGGCGCCGAAGGCCTGTTCGAGCAGCTGCCGCAGGTCGGGGGTCGCTGCGGGGTCGTACGGGCGGGGCAGTTGGCGGCCGAACGAGCCGACCAGCGGGACCAGGCGGTGTGCGGGCGCGTCGCGCAGCAGCCCGACGTCCGGTCGGACGGCGTAGGCGCCGCGCACGCCGGCCAGCACCAGCAGGTCGCCGACCGCGCCGGCGGTCTCCGCGTCCGGGTGGTGGAACAGTCCGAGCGGCGCGCCGTCGGGGCCGTCCAGGACGGTGGCGTAGCCGATGCCCGGACGGACCGTCAGGGTGGCGCTGCCGGGCCCGAGTCCGCTGTCCGCCGGGCCGATCAGCTCGCCGGTCGCGGCGTCCCGGACCCAGCCGTTCTCCTCCTCGTCCTCGGTGACCACGACGGGCGCGCCCCGGAGTTCGGCGGCGTACACCCGGTCGATCTCCTCGGTGTGCCAGGGCCCGGTGCGGGGGGTGAACGCGCCGATGGGGCTCCACCGGGACCACACGGTGCGGAACGTCAACGGCTCGGGGCAGGCCGCGGCGAGCGCCTCGGCGCGGTCGAACCGGCCGCGGGTGTGGGCGTCGTGGGCGAGCCAGGCGACCCACTCGCCGTGCGGCGCGCCCGCCAGGCCGTAGCCGACGAGGTGGCGCAGCGCGGCGGCAGGAGTGCCGTACCGGAAGGCGCCGTCGGCGTACGCGGTGCGCAGCGCCTCGGTCAGGGCGTCCTGCGGGACGTGCGCCAGGGCCCGCGGATCGTCGAGCAGGTCGTCGAAGCGTCCGGACGCGGCGGCGTGGCCGGGCAGCGAACGGGCGGCCCACGGGGCGGTCAGGTCGGCGGCCGACAGGTGCTCGGTCATCCGGACGTGGAACGCGGCGGCCTCGACCGGCGCGTACTGCAACTCCTCGACCAGGGCGGGGCGGTCGAACCCGACCGTGCCGTCCGCCTCCCGCACCAGCGGCTCGGCGGCGAGCGCCAGCAGATCGGCCTCGGTCACCGGCACGTCGGCGGCCCGGCACAGTTCGGCCCACGCGGCCACCGGCACCCGGCGCAGCTGGGCGTTGGCCAGCGCCCGCAGAGCGGCCAGGCTCTGCGGCGGGACGGCGGCGGTCAGCGCCGTCAGCTCGTCGTGGCCCGTGCCGCCGGACAGCCGGAGCACCTCCAGCCAGTACGCGGTGGGCTCGGCGTCGAGCGGCGCGGGGGGCTCGGGCTGTTCGACGACCAGTTGCAGCCGGCCCTCCTGGGCGGCCGTGGTGAGCGCGCCGACCACGGCCCGCAGTCGCACGGCCTCGCCGCCGCAGGCCAGCGAACCCGCCTGCTGGGTATTGGCGAGCAGCACGGTGCGGGCCGTCCGATCGCGGCGCAGCGCCCGCTCCAGGTCGTCCAGGGTGCCGAAGCCGCGACGCCGCAACGCGCCGGTGCGGTCGGACAGTTCCTGCACCACGGAGTCGGCGCTGCGCCCGGCGGCGTCGATCGCGATCGCCGCCGGGAACGCCTCGGCGATGCCCGCGAGCACCGCGCTCTTCCCGCTGCCGGCCGGGCCGGTCACGTGGAGCCGACCCCGGCTGCCGCCCTGCAGTCGTTCGGTGGCAGTGGCGATCGCCGCCGCCACCGCCGTCTCGTCGCGCCCGGTCATCCGGCCACTCCCTTGCTCACTGGCTCATGTTCGCTCGTCGCTGCGGTGACGAGGCACTCAGGAGGATTGGCGCTTCTTCTCCATCTCCATCCAGGCCCGGCCCACCTCTGCCACATGGTCGCCGAAGTCCCGGTCCATCTTCTGCTTGGCCGTCAGCTGGCCGGCAGGAAGGGTGGCGCCGGCATTCGGATCCGTGCGGTACCCGGTCGCATAGTAGACCGGCACCCCGGTCTGATCGCGTGACAGGTAGCCGGAGCAGTCCGCGTGACCTTTGCCGATGCCGCACGGCTCGCGCTCCGTGTAGAGGCTGAGCACCTCCGGCTGGTCCTTCTGGTCCCGGGTCGCCTTCAGGTGGTCCATCCAGCCGCCGAGGTGCGTCTCGGAGTGCAGCGGCGTGATCCCGGCCCGCGGGGTGCTGGGCGGCACCGAGCTGTCCACGACGAAGCTGACCTGCTTCGTCTTCGGGTCGTACACCTCGATCACCGCGTAGTTGCGCCCGGTGAGGTCCGGCCGGTGCCCGGCCTGGGCGACCGCGCCCTGGATGCTGCGCTTCCCGAACGCCTCCTTGATCTCCTTCCGGACGTCCTGGTAGTCCTGCGACTGCTTCAGCCCCGCCTCGCCCTTGGACGTCGAGTGGTCGACGCCGCCGCGACTCGCTTGGTCCGCCTCGCCCGGAGCGGTGCCCGGCACCCGCGGGTCGGCGTTGTACGGGTACGACATCGCCTCGGGGCTGGCGCCCACGCCGTGGTTCTTGTGGAACTCGTCGCTCATCCGGCCCATCGCCGCGACCGCCGCGCCCTGCTCGCCCGGGCTCATCTCCTTGAACCCGGGCAGCGCGTCCTCCAGGTCCTTCCGGTTGAACGTCTTCGGGTTCCCCGCCTTGCTGTTGTCCAGCACGCTGCCGAGGTCGCCGCTGGTCGCCCAGTCGTTCAGCCGGTCGTAGACGTGATCCATGTCGAGCTGCCGGACGTCGTTGCTCTGCCGCAGCGCCTGCTGGGCGTCGTCCGGCTTGACGCCGTAGATCTCGTCCTTCGTCCCCTCCTTCGGACCGAGGTGCTCCTCCGTGCGGTCCGCCTCGTGGATCGGGTGGTCGGGGTCGTTCGCGCGGCGCTCGTCGACGACCTGCTTGTCGGTCTTGGGCGTGTTGTCGTGCGAGCCGTCGTGCGACGGGCCTGCCGCTGCGTTCCCGTCCCCGTCGTGCTTCGCCTTCTTCTTGGCCGCGCCGCCCTCCGGGTCGTCCTCGGCCTTGTTCTTGCCCGCCGGATCCTCGGGCCGCCGGTCGGCAGTGCTGTGATCGCCGGTGCCGTTCTCGGATCCGCCGTGCTCGTTCGCGCCGTGCTCGTTCGTCGGCCGGCGGTCCGGGTCCAGGGTGATCGCGAACACGCCGTGGTCACCGTCGTGCAGCGGCTTGTCGCTGCGCTGGCCGGTCTGGTTGTCCAGGTAGGTGATCCTGCCGTTGTGGTTCACGACGTTCCACGCGTGGGCCCGCCCGTCGGCGTCCTGCGTGATGATCACCGCCTGCGAGCCGTGCCCGTCCTGGCGCAACCGGTCCTCGATCCGCCGGAACGCCGGATCCCCGTTGCCCATGTCCCGGAACGGCGCCCCGAGCTGACTCTCCGCCCGGTCCCGACCGCCCCGCTCACCCTCCGACCCGCCATCACGGCGCGGCGCGGCCGCCGTCGGATTCCCGCTGTACGTGTCCGCCGTCGACAGCGCCACGTCGAGGCAGTTGTTGTCCCGCCCCGGCGCCCGGTGCCCGTCCCCGTTGACAGCCCCCGGCCAGTCCCCGTTCGGATCCGGATGCCGCTGCGGCGTCCCGTCCGGATTCCGCGGCACCCGACTCTCCAGATCCACCTGATGCTGCGGATCCGGCCGCTCCAACCCACCGGGCGTGTCGTACGGCCGGCTGCCGGCGAGACCGTCCGGCCGCGAGGAGTGACCGTCGGGCGTGGCGTCGGGGTGTGCCGGGGCGTCGGGGTGCGAACTGTCCGCGTCCGGGCGGTGGTCGGCGTCGGGGCGGTGGTCCGCGTCGGGACGTGCGGTGTCCGGCCGATCGGCGTCGGGACGGCCCGCGTCGGGGTGGCCGCCGTCAGGACGCGCCGCGTCGGGGCGGCTGCCGTCGGGGTGAGTTGAGTCCGGCCGACTGCCATCCGGCCGCGCCGCATCGGGACGTGCAGCGTCGGGACGACCGCCGTCCGGCCGGCCTGTGTCCGGCCGCGCCGTATCGGGACGTGTGTTGTCCGGACGAGCCACATCAGGACGCGCAGCATCGGGACGGCTCGCGTCCGGGCGCGCCGCGTCAGAACGGCCACCATCCGGGCGAGTTGAATCCGGCCGGTTGCCGTCAGGGCGCGCCGTGTCGGGACGAGCGCCATCGGAACGACTCGCATCAGTACGCCCGGCATCCGGCCGCCCACCATCGGGCCGACCCGTGTCGGGACGAGCCGTGTCGGGACGCGTGTGGTCGGGACGCACCGGCCCCAGCCGGCCCTCGTCCTGACGACCCGCGTCCGGGCGTCCACCATCGGGACGTGCCACGTCAGGGCGGCCGCCATCCGGGCGCGCCGAATCCGGCCGACCACCGTCCGACCGCGTGCCATCAGGGCCCGCCGAAGCGGGACGGGCGCTGTCCGGACGACCCGCATCAGTGCGCCCGGCATCCGGCCGACCCGAATCAGGGCGAGCCGTGTCGGGACGCACCGGCCCCAGCCGGCCCCCGTCCTGACGACCCGCATCCGGGCGTCCGCCGTCGGGGTGGCTCGCGGCGGGGCGGGCTGTGTCCGGGCCCGAGTGCTGGCCGAAGGCCGCTCGCGGGTCGGGGCGGTCGGCAGCCGGGCGCGGCGTGAACGTGGAGTTGCCGCTGGGCTGTTGGCCCTGGCGGGTGGGCCCCTGGCCCTGGCCCGGCACTGTCGGGGTGACGCTCGGCCCGGACGTCGGTCGACTCGTGCCCGAACCGGACGGGGTGCCGCCGGTCGGCATCGCGCCACCGCCCATCGGCGCACCGCCACCCGCAGCACCGGCCCCGCCCACGGGGCCGGTCCCGTCGGGGCCGGGCGTCGGGTTGGCGCCGGTGCCCGGCCGATGGTCGGAACCGGCGTGCGGCGGCGGTGCCGTGGCGGTGGCGCCGAGACCGGCCACGTCCAGGCGCGGCGGCACCTGGCTCGTGTGCGTGGAGTCCGAGTCGCCGTTCCGCTGGTCGCCGACCCGGAACGGGGGCGTACCTCCGGCCGTGACAGGAGCCCCGACCGGCGGCCGCGTGTCGGCGCCGCCGGAACCCTCGTGCTGCGACCCCGGCGCTCCGCCCGACGGCCCGGGCTCGTTCGCCGCGATCCCGGCATGCTGCGGCCCGGGAACGTCGTGCGGGCGACCTGGATCGGCCCCGTGCGACGGACCCGACGGCGAGTCACCTCCACGCACCGGATCGGGCCCGAAGCTGTCGCCGACGCCCGGCTGGTGCACGGTGAAGCCCGGCTTGCTGGTGGAGTCGTTGAAGTCGGTGGCGGCGGGGCTCAGGTACGGGGTGCTCATCCGGTCGGTGACGACCTTGACACCGTTGGAGTCCTTGACCACGTCGCCGTTCAGCGCATGCTCGTCGTACGACAGCTGGTACTTGTGCTCGGGCCCACGCGACGGACCGTCCTGCCCACCCGGACGCCCACCATCAGCACCGGTCTGCGACGCACCGTCGTGCGACGACGGCGTCCCCGCACCCTCGTGCCCGGCCAGACGACCCGAATCGGCATCCGGTCGATGCGACGAACCATCATGCCCCACCGGACGACCACCATCCGGCTCCGACCGATGCGGCACACCATCCGTCCCCGTATACGACGAACCATCGCGCGCAGACCCGTGACTCTCGGGCCCACGCCCCGCACCCTCGTGCCCAGCCGGACCACCACCATCGGGCTCCGACCGATGCGGCGCACCATCATGCCCGGCCGGACGACCACCATCAGGCTCCGACCGATGCGACGAACCATCATGCCCGGCCGGACGACCACCATCAGGCTCCGACCGATGCGACGAACCATCATGCCCGGCCGGACGACCACCATCAGGCTCCGACCGATGCGACGAACCATCCGTCCCCGTATACGACGAACCATCGCGCGCAGACCCGTGACTCTCGGGCCCACGCCCCGCACCCTCGTGCCCGGCAGGCCGCCCGCCATCCGGCTCCGCCCGATGCGGCACACCATCATGCCCAGCCGGACGACCACCATCGGCCCCGGCCGGACCCGCCCCGTCCGCACCCGTCCGCGACGCACCGTCATGCGACGACGGCGACGGCGACGACGTCCCCGCGCCCACCCCCGCACCCGAATGCCCGCCCTGGCTCGGCGAGTTCACACCGTCCGCACCCGTCCGGGACGCACCGTCGTGCGACGTGGCGGACGCGCCTGCGGTCGCGTCGTGGGCCGGGGGCTGGTGGTCGGCGCCGACGCGGGTGCCGAACGGGTCGAGCGCCGGTCCGCTGTCGGCTCGCGGCGGACGGGGCGGCGCGCTCTGCTGGTTCCCGCCGTTCGACCCGTGCTCCGGGGACCCACCGGCGTGCGAGTCCCCCGAGCCGGACGAACTCAGCGAAGGACCGCCGCCGCTCGCACCGTGCTGCGAAGGCCCGCCGTTCGACGAACTCCCGCCCCCGGAGGACGAGTTCGTGTGCCCGCCCGACGGCACCGACCCACCACCGCCGGCGCTGCCGCCGGACCCGGACGAGTCCCCTCCCCCGCCCGTCGCGGACCGCTCGCTCCCGGCGTGTTCGCTCCCGGACCGCTCGTTCCCCGAGCCCGCCCCCTCGTGCCCACCCGACGACGAGTCCCCGTGCCCGGCAGCATGGTCGATGCCGCTCCGCACATGCCCACCGGCACGCGAACCCAGGCCGTCACGGAACGACTCGGTGAACGTCTGACCCGAGTTCTTGACGGACTCCGTGAAGTCCTCCGCGCCGCGCTTCGCCGTCCGCCCCAGGTCGTAACCACTCTGCGCACCGAAGTTCTGATTCACCGTCTGCGCGATCAGATCACTGATCATCCCCTGAACCGCCGACACCGCCGGCTCCTTCAAGGTCTCCATGATCGCTTCCATCAACGCCTGCCGAAGCTCCTTCAACAGACGCCGAACGATCATCCTCGTCGCCGCCGTCGCCCCCGCCGCACCCAACTCCGACAGACCCAACGTGAACGGCGCAGCAGCCTGAGCAGCGATCAACTCCACCGCCAACGCCACCAACTGAGCGATCACCGCCACCTTGCACGCGACCACGATCACCGCCGCGGCCTCGAACGCCCCGGCGATCAACCGCGCCGCCATCGCCGCATCAGCCAGATACCCGTCCGAACCCCCGCCCGAGAACTTCCCCCAGGTCGCCCGGAACGCATCCACGCTGTCACCCGAGTTGCTCGACAGCACACCGTTCGCCGCACTCACACCCCGGTAGTGCAACTCGTCCACCTGGTCCGCGAAGTCCCGCCAGACCCGCGCCGACTCCCGCAACTTGTCCTCGTCGGCGGTCGGCCAGTCGAAGCCCAGCATCTCCAGGACCCACTCGACACTGTCCGGCAACATCAGCGACACTTCGCCAAAACCCCCTGCGCCTCACGAGAACGAACGACACGAGCCAACGGAACGAAACGGACGGACAGGCGGACAGGCGGGCAGTCGGACGTGACGTCGGCGCCGCACGCCGTACCCGCGAAAGGGGGTTGGTCAGTAGCCCCGCGGCCGGTACAGCGCCCGGATCTGGCCGCCGACTTCGCCCTCGCGGGCTTCCAGGGTGTGGATGTCGCCCTCGGTGCGGCTCTCGTTCGCCTCGTGGCTGTCGGCCATGCTCTGCAACTTGTCGCCGATCTCGCCGATCCGGGTGCCGAGGGAGTCCATCGACTCCTTCATGCCGTCGCGCAGGCCCTCGTAGACGATGCCGAACTTCTCGCCGAGGTCGTCGTCGCCCCAGGGGGGTGTGTCGCCCTGTTCGAGGGATTCGAGTCGGCCGGAGAGGGATTGGAGGGCGGAGAGGAAGTCCTGCCCGACGGCGGACATGTTCCTGCCTTCGGTCCGGAGGCTCTCCGAATCGACCACGATCTGCTGCGACATGCCCGCCCCCGACTCGCACTGCTGGGGCCGCTCGCACTGTCGGCCCCGTGAGCTCAGGACCCCCGCGTCGGTGCCGACGGCGGCGGGCCCAATTTTCGTCCCTGCATCATAGGACCGGAATCATTGCCAAGCCATGCCTGCTACCGACCGTGCAAAAGCTTGTCACCACTCCTCCACCGCGCGCTCGGTGGCCCGCACCTGCCTCGATCGCACGATCGAACCCGGTCCGCCTTGATCGGTCCCGCCGTTCCACCGCCCGGAGCACCCCACCGCCCGCACCGCCCCGATCCGCGAAGACCCACCATCCGTCCATGAGATCTTCACGCTTCCGCCACCAGGAGCCTGCGGGACCGCACCTGACGGTGCCTCAGGCCGCCGCCGCGCCCGCGTCCACCGGGAGCTCGGCGAGCCGCCACTCCAGCATTCCGTCGTCCAGCCGGATCGCCCGGCGCCCGCGCGCGGTGAGCAGGCGGACGGCGTCGTAGGCGAGGGCGCAGTACGCGCCGCGGCAGTAGACGACGACTTCGGCGTCCTCGGGGAGTTCGCCGATCCGCTCGGCGAGCTCCTCGACCGGGATGGAGAGCGCGCCGGGGATGTGCCCGGCGGCGTACTCCTCCGCGGGGCGGACGTCGAGGGCGACGGCGTGGCCGGCGGCGATCCGGGTGAGCAGGTCCTCGCGGCGGACGGCGTCCTGCTCGTCGGGGGCCTCGGGCCCGAGGTAGGCGGTGCGGGCGGGGGCGACGGCGGCCTGGTGGCGCTCGGCGACCCGGCGCAGCAGGTCGAGGAGTTGGGCGACGTCCTCGCCGGCCAGCCGGTAGTGGATGCGGACGCCGTCGCGGCGGGTGGCGACCAGGCCGGTCTGCTTCAGCGTCTGGAGGTGCGCGGAGGCGGTGGTGAGGTTGAGTCCGGCGGCCTTGGCGAGCGCGTCGACGGTGCGCTCGCCCTGGGCCAGCAGGTCGAGCAGTTCGAGCCGCTTGCCGCTGGAGAGGGCTTTGCCGGTGGCGGCGAACGCCTCGTAGAGCTCGGTCTTCGCGGCCCGGTCCGCCATGACTGCGGCCCCTTTCTCGACAATTCTATGGAATAAGGGTACTCCGCCGCAGGCCGGCCCAGCCCCTCCGTCGCCGCAGGCCGGCCCGGCCCCTCCGAACAGCGGTGCCCGCACCCCGTCGCGGGGTGCGGGCACGTCGACCTGCACAGCAGCGGCCGCCGTCCGGCCTTGCGGCAGCTACAGCTGACCCACCGCGCCGGGCCTGGCCTGCGCGGGGAGCTTGCCCGCCCGGCCCTGTGCCCACTGGAGCAGGACGAGGGCCACCGTCAGGGCGATCGCCGAGGACTGGGGCAGCGAGCCCGCCGAGCCGCTGCGCAGGGCCGCCGAGAACGGCAGGGCCAGCACGGGGACGGCCACGGCCGGGCCGGCCGCGTACCAGGCTACGAAGAACGCCAGGCCGGTGCCGCCGGCCGGCTGGGGGCGGTACAGCAGGTCCCGGCGGGCCGCGCCGCGGCAGGCGTTCACCAGGCCGGCCGCGACCAGCGGCGGGACGGCGATCAGGGCCAGCCAGGCGGCCGGGCCGCCGCCGAGCGCGAGCACCGCGGCCGTTCCGGCCGCCGCGAGGACGAGGCCGAGGACCGTGGGCACCACCGCGTGCCGCAGCATCAGGCTCGCGAACGGGTACGGGGACCAGGACGCGCGGCGCACGTCGTCGGTCTCGATCCGGGCGGGCTCCAGCAGTTGGGCGACGGCCAGGTAGCCGAACGCCAGCGCGACGACCGTCACGGCCCAGGACACCACGCCGTCGGTGTCGTGCGCGAGGACGGCGCAGAGCACGGCGGGCACGGTCAGCAGGACGGCGCGGCCGAGTCGGGCGGGTGTGCGGAGCAGCGAGAGCGCGTCCCGCCAGTACAGGATCAGCCAACGCTGCCGGGGCGCGGGCAGCCGGACCCGGACCTGACGGCCGTTGCCGGACGCGCCGGCCACGGTCAGCTTCGCGGCGCGCAGTTCGACCGTCCGCAGCGCGGCCAGCACGCCGGCCGCCGTCCGGGCGCGCTCCCGGAGCAGGGGCAGCGCCAGGGTGCCCGCGGCCCGGTCGGCGAGCACCAGGGAGACGACGGTGGAGACGACCAGCAGCGCGGCGGCGGCCGCGCCGCCGGGGACGGCGGCGGGCGTCGGGGCCAGCGCGGCGAGTCCGGCCCAGCCCCACGGGCCCGACCACAGTTCCACCTTCTCCAGCCAGTGGACGGGGTGGCCGGCGACGGCCAGCGCGCTCTGCGTCGCGAGCGCCAGGACCAGCAGGGTCGCGTACGGGGTCAGCCGGCGCACCCAGCGGGCGGCCCGCGGGCTGCTCTGCACCAGCAGCCCGGCGCAGACGCCCAGCAGGGGCAGGCAGAGGCCGCCGAGCAGGCACCAGCCGAGGGCGGCGGGCAGGCCGACGCGCACGGTCAGGCCGAGCGCGACCATCCCGCCGACGGCGATCACCAGCCCGGGGAAGGCGGCCAGCCCGCAGGAGAGCCAGAACCACGGCCGCAGCACGGGGCGCGGGCGGACGGGGTGGGCGAGCAGCCAGTCGGTGGTGGCCCGGGGCGGTACGACGGGTCCGCGCCACAGTCCGTCGCGGACGGCCAGCAGCACGGTGGCGAGCCCGACGGCGGCGATGCCGCTGGGCATGGCGGCGAGCAGGTCGGGGCCGTGTCCGGTGTAGTCGGCGCCCAGTGACGCGTGGAGGAACAGGCCGAAGCTGGGGATGCCGCCCCAGATCACCAGGATCAGCACGGTGCAGTAGAGCGCGAACGCGATCTGTTTGAACCGGTTGCGCCGGTGCGGTGCGCGCAGGGCGCGCAGCACCGCGAGTGCCTCGTCGGTCCAGTCGTCGTCCTCGGTCCACTCCGCGGCGGTCGCGTCCTCGGCCTCGACCACGCTCTGGCGGCTCACCGGGCGTCCGCCGGTGCGTCGAGGACGGCGTCGGGGGCGCCCTGGCGGACGACGCGGCCCTCTTCCAGGACGACGACCCGGTCGGCGACCTCCCGGGCGAGGTCGGTGTGGTGGGTGACCAGCAGCACCGCGACCCCGTCGGCGAGCTCCGCCGTCAGGAGTTCGGCGAGCCGGCGGCGCGCCTCCGGGTCGAGGCGCTGCTCGGGCTCGTCGAGCAGCAGCAGGTCGCGGGGCCGGACGAGCGCGCAGGCCAGCAGCAGGGCCTGCATCTGTCCGGAGGAGAGGGCGGACGGCAGCGCGTCGGCCCGTTCGGTGAGCGACCGGTTCTCCAGGACCTGCGCGACCCAGTCGGCGGCGTCGGCGACGCCGTGCGCGACGGCGACCAGCAGCAGGTGCTCGCGCACGGTCAGGTCGGGGTAGCAGGCGACGGTGTCGCCGACGACCGCGACCCGGGCACGTATCCGGGGGTCGTTCTCGTTCATCGCCAGGCCGTCGAAGCGCACGGTTCCGGTGGTCGGCAGGTCGCGGCCGGCGGCGACGCGCAGCAGGGTCGACTTTCCGGATCCGTTGTGCCCGAGCAGTGCCACGCACTCGCCGGCGGCCACTTCGAGGTCGACGGGGTGGAGCACTTCCCGGTCGCCGTACGAGCGGCTCACCCCGGTCAGTTGCAGCAGCGCTCGGGGTGCGCCGGCTCGGGGTGCGGCGGAGTTCTTGGCCATGTGGACGGCGCCTCTCGACGAATTGGTCGACCAAGTATCGCCCGCTGTCGTCGTCCCGCGTCCCGACCCTCCCTGCCGGGCCGAGCGACGACGGGCGCGGTGCGGATTCGCTCCCCCGGCGGGGCGGGCGCGCCGGATCGCCCGCCCCCGGGGGCCGCCGGCTCACACCGCCAGTGCCTCGCGCAGCGTCGACGACTTCAGGCCGAAGGTGTCGCGGATGTCACTGTCGTCCACCCGGAACGGGCGGTCGGACATGTAGCTCGTCTCGATGAACTCCCGCCACAGCGGCTCGCTCAGCGACAGCAGGGTCATGTCCCGTTCGGTGAGCGACTCCAGCCGCGGTTCGGGTGCGCCGTGCAGTTCGGCGAGGGCCTCGGCGGCCTCCCGCACGGTGGCCGCGATGACGGGCGCGTTCCAGGCCCGGCCCCAGGTCCGTTCGTCGCGGCTGACGGCGACCAGGGCGGAGGCGACGTCCCCGACGAAGGAGAACGCGTGCACCGCGTCGGGGTTGCCGTGGACGAGGGCCAGCTCGCCCTCCCGGACCCGGGGGGCGACGAGCAGGGTGAACGCGGAGACCGCGCCCCGGCCCAGGTACTGGCCGGCCCGGACTTCGGTGACCCGCAGCCGCCCGTCCCGGTGGGCCTGCTCGGCCTGCCGCCACAGTTCGGCCCGGACCTTGCCCTTGCGGGTGTGCGGGAGCAGCGGGGTGCGCTCGCTGACCGGGCCGGTGCTCTGCCGGTAGGCGTAGAGGTTGCCGAGCATCACGTAGTCGGCGCCGGCCCGCTCGGTCGCGGCGAGGATCGACGCGAACAGCGGCGGCACGGTCTCCGGCCAGGTGTGGTACGCGGTCATGGCGGCGAGCTGCTGGAGGCCACCACGCTGACCGTCGACCAGGTGGCCGACCGCAGCGGCCTCGGCTCCGGCGAGTCCCTCCGCCAGCACCTGAACCGCCACCTCGGCATGACCCCGGCCGCCTACCGCAGCGCTTTCGCCCACCGTTCGGCAACGACGGTGCAGCGGGCATGAGTTGAGACTCATACGCGCTGATCGAGGACCAGCTCGTGCTCCACGGACGACTCGTCGCCGGGGACGGGGACGGACTGGCCGCTGCGGATGAACCCGACCTTCCGGTAGAAGGCCTCCGCGCGCCGGTTGTCCTGGTGCACGTACAGGCGGACGCGGGAGATCCGGGGCTCGTCGAGCCCGTCGGCGAAGGCGATCGCCGCGTCGAACAGGGCGCGGGCCAGACCGCTGCCGCGCTGCTCCTCGCGGACGAACACGCCGACCAGGTGGGCCTGGTCGGTGTCGGCCTGCCCGCCGAAGACGTCCCGGCCGGCCCGCTCGACCAGCACCGTCACCGATCCGTCCAGGCCGCCGTCGGCCCGCTCGGCGACGAACTGCCGGGCGAGCAGTTCGCCGCCGCCTGCTGCGCGGTCCCGCCAGAACTCGTCCGGCCTGACGGCCTCGGCCTCGTACGTGTCCAGGAAGGCGATGCTCGCGGCCGGATCGCGCAGCGCGTGCAGCCGAAGTTCCTTGACGCCCTGCCAGTCCTCGGCAGTGGTGGCTCGTATCACGTGGTCCATACGCAGGATCTTCGACGAGCCCCGAGACCGCGGGCAACCGAATGACCGCACCGGCGGGGTCTCACACGGGCTCCGGCAGCTCCATCGTGGCGACGTCCTGGCCGAGTCGGAGCATCCGGTCGAGGATCCAGCCCTTACTGAGAAGGGCGTTGCGGGCCCGCAGGCCGGCGGCGGTGCGCGGGGCGAGGAACGGGCCGGTGCGGTCGCCGCCGCGCTGGCAGCGTTCGGCGTAGGGGCGGACGGTCCGTTCGTAGCGGGCGAACGCGGTGCGGTGGTCGCCGTCGGCGCGGGCGAGTTCGGTGGCGAGGACGTACGCGGCGACCAGCGCGGTGCCGGTGCCCATGCCGCCGATGGTGGCGCCGCAGGCGGCGTCGCCGAGCAGCGCGATCCGGCCGTTCGACCAGCTCGGCACGTCGGCGCGGCTGATCGAGTCGAGGTAGAGGTCGTCGGCGTCGCGCAGGGTCTCCAGCAGGTGCGGGACGGGGCGGCCGAGGTCGGCGAAACGTTGCTGCAGCAGGGACTTGAGGGCGTCGGTGTCGTGCCGGTCGTGGTCGAGCCGCGGCGAGGCGAACAGCAGGAAGGCGCCGGCCCGCTCCGGGTCGCGCGGGTCCGCGCCGGCGGCGGCGAGTCGGCCGGGGGTGTTGATGCCGGTGCTGCCGGCGGGCAGGCCGAGCCGGTTGGGGAGCTGCCAGGTGGCGGCGTAGTAGCCGAGGTGGCGGACGTAGTCCTGTTCGGGTCCGAAGGCGAGGGCGCGGATCCGGGAGTGCAGTCCGTCCGCGCCGATCACCAGGTCGAACCGGCGTTCCGGGCCGTACCGGAAGGCGACCCGGACGCCCCGGTCGTCCTGCCGGAGCGCGGTGACGGTGTTGCCAAACAGGTACTCGGTGGTGGATTCGCTGTGCCGGTACAGGAGTTGGGCGAGTTCGCCGCGCGGGATCTCGATCTCGCCGCCGGCGAAGTCGGCGGGCAGCCGGAGCCGGACGCGGCCGTGCCGGTCGGTGAAGGTCATCGGGCTGCCGCCGGTGTCGAAGGTGCGGAGCTCGTCCAGCAGGCCCATCCGCCGAAGGACCGTCAGATGGGTGGGCCCGCGGAAGTCGACGGCCTGGCCGCCGGGCCGCAGCGCGGGCGCGAGTTCGACCACGGTGGGCCGGTGGCCGTACCGGCCGAGCCAGTGGGCGAGCGCCGGTCCGCCGATGCCGGCGCCGGAGATCAGGATCTGCACGGTGTTTCCCCCTCGGAAGTCGCAAGCGACGGAGCTCGACGGGCCCTCCCCGGGCCCGGAGCAGAAAGTGTGTCTCGCGGACACTGTTTGCTGCTGTGTACGGTAGACGCAGTTTTGGGCCGGGCGCAAGGCAGTCCCGGTGCGACACCGGGGAGGGCCCGTGAAGGAGCAGCCGGACCAGGCGGAGCAGCACGAGGCGGCCGTGCGGCTGCTGTGGGGTCCGCCGGCGCGGCCGACCCGGGGGCCGAAGCCGGCCCTCAGCCTGGAGTCGATCGCCCGGGCCGGGATCGGGATCGCGGACGCCGAGGGTCTGGCGGCGGTGTCCATGCAGCGGGTGGCGGGGGTGCTGGCCTACACCAAGATGTCGCTGTACCGGTACGTGCCGGGCAAGGCCGAGCTGATCGCCCTGATGGTCGAGCACACGGTCGGCGAGCCCCCGCCGCCGAGCGACGCCCCGTGGCGGAGCCAACTCACCGACTGGGCGCACCGGATGGCGGAGCTGTTCGCCGCGCACCCGTGGGTGCTGGACGCGCTGTCCGGCCCGCGGCTCACCGGCCCCCGCGAACTGGCCTGGCTGGAGCGGGTGGTGGCGGCGCTGGACGGCCACGGGCTGAGCGGCGCGGAGCGGATGGACGCGGCCGTGCTGCTGGTCGGCCATGTCCGGGCGATCGCCGCCCAGCAGCGGACGTCCCGGGAGGGTTCGCCGGAGGCCGAGCTGCTGCGCGCCCTCGGCGGGCTGGTCGCGGCCCATGCGGAGCGCTTTCCGGCACTGGCCTCCGCGATGGCCGAGCCGGGCGAGGGCCGTGACGACGCCTTCGACTTCGGCGTCGAGCGGATCCTCGACGGTCTGGCCGCCCTGATCGACCGCCGGGCCCTCGACGACCGGCCGAGCTCAGACATCTGACGATCACACGAGTACTGGTCGCGCCTCAGGGGTTCGGGCGGCGCGGCCCGGCGCGGTGGCGGCCGCGCCGGGCGGGCGAGCGGGTGGCGCTGACGGCGCCGGCCAGGACGAGCGGGGTGAGCAGCAGAACCATGGTCAGGTGCATGCGGTGCCTCCGGGTGGTCCGGTTCCTGCTGGTGCCGTTCCCGTGACGGGCCCGGCCGTATGGGCCGCCGACGCGGGATCACCCGCCCGGACCGCGTCGTGATCCGGATCTCCCCCGGTCGGCCGTCGCCCAGTAGTGGATCTTCCCGGGCCGACGATCCGTCAATCTGCTTCGCGGGGGCGCTCGGGCAGCACGATGGGCGCTCCCCCGCGCGGGTGCGCCAGCACCTCGACGGGGTGCCGGTAGACCTTGCTGAGCAGTGCGGCGTCCAGGATGTCGCCGGTCGGGCCGACGGCGACGGTGCGGCCGGCGTCCAGCAGGGCGATCCGGTCGGCGTGTGCGGCGGCGAGCGTGAGGTCGTGCAGCACGACGATCACGCCCCGGCCTGCTTCCGCGCGCTCCCGGGCGATCCGCAGCACGAGTTCCTGGTGCCGCAGGTCGAGGGCGGCGGTGGGTTCGTCGAGCAGCAGCAGCGGGGTGTCCTGGGCGAGGATCCGGGCCAGCGCGACCCGGGCGCGCTCGCCGCCGGACAGCGCGGTGAACGGGCGGGCGGCCAGGTGGACGCAGTCGGTGGCGGCCATCGCACCGGCCACCGCCGGTTCGTCGTCGGCCGCCGCCGGCGTGCCCGTCCAGGGCGCGCGGCCCATCCGGACCACCTCCCCGGCCGCGAACGGGAACGACACCTCGTGGTGCTGCGGCAACAGGGCCCGCAGGCGGGCGAGTTCGGCGGGCCGGTGGGCGGCGAGCGGACGGCCGTCCAGCCGCACCTCGCCACCGGTCGGCCGCCGGTCGCCGGCCAGCACCGACAGCAGCGTGGACTTGCCCGCGCCGTTCGGGCCGAGCAGCGCGAGGATCTCGCCCCGGCGCACCGTCAGGTGGACGTCCGTCAGCAGCGGTCGGCCGCCGAGCGTGCAGCCGACCCCCTCGGCGACGAGCAGTTCGGTCATGCCCAGCCTCCCTGGCGGCGTCGGGTGCGGCGCAGCAGCCAGAAGAAGAACGGGCTGCCGATGAGTGCGGTGAGGACGCCGAGCGGGAGTTCGGCGGGTGCGGCGAGAGTGCGGGCGGCGAGGTCGCCGGCGACCAGCACGAGGGCGCCGCCGACGGCGGAGGCGGGCAGCAGGAACCGGTGGCCCGGCCCGGCGAGCATCCGCAGCAGGTGCGGGACGACCAGGCCGACGAACCCGATGATGCCGCTGACGGCGACGGCGGCCGCGGTGAGCAGCGCGACCACGGTGATCAGCACGATCCGCATCCGTTCGACGTCCACGCCGAGGTGGCGGGCGGGGCGCTCGCCGAGCGCCAGCAGGTCGAGGCGGCGGGCGTAGCGGGGGGCGACGGCGAGTCCGAGGGCGGCGAACGGCAGGACGGCGAGCACCTTGCTCCAGCTCGCCTGGGAGAGCGAGCCGAGCTGCCAGAACGTCACCTGGCTGATCGCCGCGGTGTCGGCGGTGAACAGCAGCAGGCCGATCAGCGCGCCGCAGAACGCGTTCACGGCGACGCCGGTGAGCAGCAGGGTGACCACCTCGGTGCGGCCGCCGCTGCGCGACATGGCGTAGACGACGCCGACGGTGAGCAGTCCGGCGGCGAACGCGGCGGCGGTGACGGTCCAACTGCCGAGGGCGTCCAGGCCGAGCACGATGCAGGCGACGGCGCCGACCGCGCCGCCGGAGGAGACGCCGATCACGGCGGGCTCGGCCAGCGGGTTGCCGAACACGCCCTGCATCAGCGCCCCGGCGCAGCCGAGCGCCGCGCCGACCAGCAGGGCGAGCACCACCCGGGGCAGCCGGACGTTCCACAGCACCGACTCGGGGACCCGGTCCAGCGGGTGGCCGCCGAGCTGGGCGCGGTGGGCGAGCGAGGCGAGGATGTCGCCGAGCGGGATCCGGTACGCGCCGGTGCCGGCGGCGAGCAGCGCGCAGGCCAGCAGGGCGACCGAGAGGGCGGCCAGCAGCAGCGGCCGCCGGTCGCGAACCGCCTTGGCCGGGACGGTGGTCGGCGCTTCTTCGAGAGTCGTGGTCACTTGGCGTCCCGGTGCAGCTGGGTGGCGATCTCGTGCAGCACCTGCGGGGTGCGCGGCCCGTAGGACAGCAGCCGTCCGTCGTCCACGGCGATGATCCGGCGGTCGAGTCCGGCGGGGGTCTGGGCGACGCCGGGGAGGGCGAGCAGCCCGTCGACGCCGCCGACCGACTCCAGGCCCTTGCTCATCACCAGGATCGCGTCGGGCGCGGCCTTGACCAGGGCTTCGCTGGTGAGCGGGGTGAAGTCGCCGCTCAACTTCGCGGCGGTGCCGGCGTCCTCGCCGCCGGCGGCCTCGATCAGCGAGGGCGCACCGGAGTCCGGGCCGCCCAGCAGGAACACCGAGGCGCTGCCGCGCAGGTAGAGGAACGCCACCTTGGGCCGGGCCCCGGCGGCGGGCGGAAGCTGCGCCTGCACCTCGGAGATCTGCCGCGCCGTACGGGACTTGAGCTCCTCACCGGCTTCGGGGACGCCGAGTGCGGCGGCGACCCGGTCGATCCGGGCGCCGACGTCGTCGAGCTTCTTCGCGTCGTCCAGCACGATCAGCGGGACGCCGGCGGCCCGGATCTGCTCGACCGCCTCGGCCGGGCCGGTGCTGCGGTCGGCGAGCACGACGGTCGGGCGCAGCGAGAGCACGCCCTCGGCGGAGACTTCGTGCGCCTGGGTGATCACCGGCAGCTGCGCGGCCTGTTCGAACGTGGTGGACACGTCCCGGGCCACCGCGTGGCGGCCGAGCCCGAGGCTGAAGACCAGTTCGGAGAGGCTGCCGTTCAGCGGGATGATCCGCTCGACGCTGTCGACCGTCACCTGCCGGCCGTCGGCGGACGGCACGGTGACGGGCAGTCGGGGCGTCGGCGTGCCCGGCAGCGGGTCGATCCGGTCCGGGCTCGCGGCACCGGTCGCCGCCGGCGCGGCGGCGGGCTCGCCGGTGGCGCAGGCGCTCGCGCCGAGCAGCAGCGCGAGGACACCGAGGGCGGTTCCGGCACGGGCGCGCAGGCGACTGCGGGGAGTGCGTGGGCTGCGGGGGCTGCGTGGACGGCTCAACCTCGGGCCTTTCTGAGTGCGTTGACGTCCCGTCGAGGCCGACCCGGAGGGGGTCGTGAGCGGGACGCTTGACTCATATATTAGGTTAGCCTTACCTGACTCCGGCAAGGGGGGGTTGCCTCACGGGAGACCCCCGCACCCCCTCCGGCCTGCCCTCGTACCGCCCCCGACCCTCTCCCCGAGGAGTGATTCGCCATGCCCGTCTCCGGACGGCCCCCCGCTCCCGCCCGCCGCCCGGCCGGCCCGCTCCGCGCCGCCCGCGCGGTGCCGCTGGCCCTGCTGCTGATGCTGTTCCTCCTCCCCGGGCGGGCCGCCGCAGCCGACCCGGCGGTCTCCGGCGGACGGCTGGACTGGGCAATCAAGGCGAGCTTCCTCAACTACGTCACCGGCCCGGTGGCGAACGGCAAATGGGCCCTGAGCGGCGGCGCGTCCACGGTCGGCGGCTCGGTGTTCCGCTTCCACTCCGCCACCGGCAGCTACGACCCGACGACGGGCCGGCTGTCCGCGGCCTTCCAGGGCGGCGTCCGCTTCACCGGCCACCAGGAGAACGGCGGCAACGCGCTGGACCTGAGCATCTCCCGACTCACCGTCAAGGCGGACGCCGACGGCGGTGCCGCACTGTACGCCGACGTCAGCTCCAAGTCCCGCCAGACCGGGCAGACTTCGGCCGCCTCCCAGGCCCGGCTGGCCGACCTCTCGCTCAAGGGCGTCTCGTTGAAGGGCGCGTCCGGCACCGTCACGCTCAGCCAGGTGCCCGCCACCCTGACCTCCGCCGGGGCGACCGCTTTCGGCGGCTTCTACCCCGCCGGGACGGCGCTCGACCCGCTGACCTTCTCCGTCACCCTCAAGTCCGCCCCGACGCCCACGCCCTCCGCCACCCCGTCGGCTGCTCCATCCACCGACCCGGGCGTCGCCGCCCCCGCCGCCTTCACCAACGGCGCGCTCGACTGGGGCGTCCGCCGGACCTTCCGCGACTACGTCACCGGATCGATCGCCCAAGGGAGTTGGCAGCCGACCGACGGTGCGGCCGACGGCGGGGCGTTCTTCCGCTGGACGCCCGGCCGCGGCACCTGGGACGCGGCCACCGGCACCCTGGAGGCCTCGTTCACCGGCGCCGTCCGCTTCACCGGCCTGCGCCAGGGCGACACCCTCGGCCTCGACCTGACCTTCGCCAACCCGCGCCTGTCCGTGACGGGCGGTCAGGGCCGCCTGCTCGCCGACGTGAACGGCCGCACGCCCGACGGCTCCACCCGTACCTCCGCCGCCACCGAGCTCGCCACCTTCCCCGCGAGCGCGCTCAGGACCGAGAACGGCCTGCTCACCGCCGCCGACCTCCCGCTGACCCTGACCGGCTCCGGCGCCCAGGCGTTCGGCTCGCTCTACCCCGCCGGCACCGAGCTCGACCCGCTGACCTTCGCCGTCGCCCTCGACCCGGCGGCCGCCCTCCCCCCGCTCCCCGACCTCGGCAGCCCCGCCGCCACGCCGGAGCCCCACCAGGTCGCCGCGGCCCCCGCCGCCGCGACCGCTCCGACCGACGGCGGCCCGTCCGCCACCACGGTCACCGTCCTCGTCCTCGCCGTCCTCACGGCCGCCGCCACCGCCGCCACGCTCGCCGTCCGGCACCGCCGACGCCGCCCCTGACCACCTGCCTCCCACCCCATTACCCTGGAGCCCATCACCCATGTCCCGCACCACCACGGCCCACCGCAACCGCACCCGACTGGCCGCCCTCGCCGCCCTCACCACCGGCCTCGGCCTGACCGCCTTCGGCCTCCCGAGCCTCGCCTTCGGCGCCGGTGCCCCCGCCTCCGTCACCTACGACACGGGCTCGCTCGACTGGGGCGTCAAGGCGAGCTTCCGCAACTACGTCACCGGCCCGGCCGGCGGCGGCAGCGTCGAACTGACCGGCGGCGCGACCCTCAACACGGACGGCTCGTACCACTTCAACCTGGCGTCCGCCGGCTACGACCTGACGACCCACTCGCTGAACGCGGCCTTCGACGGCGGGGTCCGCTTCCTCGCCCACGGCGGCGCGCTCGACGTGGCCCTCAGCGACCTCCGGATCACCACCAGCGGCACCACCGGCACCCTCACCGCCGACACCGCCTCCAAGGAGACCGTCGGCGCCCCCGCCCCGACGCTCCGTCAGGACGTTTCGCTGGCCACCTTCACCGTCGCCCGCGACACCACCACCGGCACCGCCACCCCGGCCAAGCTCACCGCCGAGGGCGCCAAGGCCTTCGCCGGCTTCTACCAGGCCGGCGCCGAGCTGGACCCGCTGTCCATCGTCCTGAAGCAGTCCCCCACGTCCCCCTCGCCGACCCCGACCCCCACCCCGACCCAGACCCCGACCACCGGGCCTTCGACCGAACCCACCACCGAGCCCACCACCGAGCCCTCCCCCACTCCGACCACCGAGCCGTCCGCCACCCCGACCACTGAACCGTCCACCACTCCCACCACCAACCCGTCGTCCTCCCCGTCCACCTCCCCGTCGTCTTCCCCGTCCACCTCCCCGTCGTCTTCCCCGTCCACCCCGGCGACCAAGGAGCTGGCGGTCGTGGACGGCCGTCTGGAGTGGGGCGTCAAGGAGGGCTTCCGCAGCTACGTGACCGGGCCGATCGCGGCGGGCCGGGTGCAGTTCGACGGCGGCGCGAGCGACTACCGCTTCGGGTCGGCCACCGGCAGCTACCGCACCGACAACCACGCGCTGACGGCCGACTTCGCGGGCTCGGTCCGCTTCCTCGGCCACCAGTCCGCCGACGGCCACTACGAGTTGGACACCCGGCTCTCCCGCCTGGGCCTCCGGGTGGACGCCTCGGGCGCCTACCTGGTCGCCGACGTGGCCGCCGCCACCCGGGGCGGCGCACCGGTCTCCCTCAGCGGGGTGCGCCTCGCCGAACTGGACCTCTCCAAGGCCGACTTCAAGCCCGTCAACGGTGTGGTGACGCTCCGCCAGGTGCCGGCCAAGCTCACCGCCGACGGCGTCCCGGCGTTCGGCACCTACCGGGCGGGCGAGGCACTCGACGCCCTCACGGTCACCCTCTCCTTCGACCGCGGCGCCACTCTCCCCGACCCGACCACGGCCCCGACCACGGCCCCGACCTCGGGCACCTCGACGGGCGGCTCCACCGGTACGTCCACCGGTGGCGGCGGTGGCGCCACCCTCACCACCACCGGCACCCCGGGCGGCGAACTCGCCTTCACCGGCGGCGGCAGCGGCTCGGTCCCGCTGCTCGCCACCGCCGCCGGCCTGGTCCTGCTGGGCGGCGCCACCACCGTCCTGGTCCGCCGCCGCAGCACCGACTGACCGACCCACCGACGGGCCCGGGCGGAATTCAACTCCCGCCCGGGCCCGTCCCGTTGGGCCGGCCGCAGACCGACCACGCAGTCACCGAACACGTCGAACTCGTTTCCGCCCTTCTCGGAAGCCCGGTCCAGCAGCTCTCGCGAGAGAGGCAGACCCGCCGACGGGATCTCCAGCGAACCGGGCTTCTTCACATGGACCGGCACGCTCGGGCGCCGTCCACCAGTTCACCGGATCGAGCGGGGCCTCCAGGGTTCGTCTTCAAAGGTGATCGAGCGGTGAGAGATCATGTCGGGCGTGATACGTCGTCATGAGCTGGACCTCGGCAGCGAACTCGACCTCGTCACCGATCCCCGCGGTCCGGCCCCGCTCGCCGGAGTGGGCGCGGAGGACTCCGACCTGGCTGGGGGCACCCCCTCTTGGGGGATCCTCGGTCCGGCCGGCGGTGCCGGAGTACTGCCGCTGGACGCCGGCCGACCGAACGCCCTTCTTCAGGAACCCGGTGTCGTCCACGATCAGCACGCCGCCCGGATCCGCCAAGTGCTCGACCAGGTGCTCGACCACGTACTCGCGCGCGTCATCGAGCACCCCGTCCGCGTCTGCTCCAGAGCCGCAGGCTGTGTCCGTCGCGGGGACCGTGGTCCTGTTGACCGGCCCTGCCTCGCACGAGTAGCTGCCGGACCAGGACAGCACGTTGCCAGAGACGCTCGCGGAGACGATCTCCACCCCGGCGCCCGCCACTTCCGCTGCCGACGCAGCGGCTCCCATCACCGCCACCAGTGCCAACGCGCCCACCGGGCGCGGACGGCTGTCGGCACACGTCCGCGCTCAGCTGTCCGTCGTCTTGCGGAGACGTTCCAGGTAGCGGTTCGGGTCACTGCCGTGGGCCTGGTCCTGGGCTCCGGAGCGGATGTGGGCCAGGTCTCCGTCAGGGGTGATGCGCAGCATGGTGGTGGCGGCGTGGGGCGTGCCGGTGTGGCGCAGGGTGTCGGCGTCGGTGACGGGGGTGTCGGGGCCGAACATGGCGGTTGCCTGGGGGGCGGTGGCGGCGGGTGGTTGTCCGGTGCGGTTGGCGCTGCTGACGTACAGGCGCGGGAAGCGGTCGAGCAGCGGGGTGAGGGGCTGCCACCGGGCGCCGAAGAGGAGGAGGTGTCCGTCGCGCAGGGCGGGGGTGGTCCAGGCCGGTGGCGGGGTGTCGGTGCGTACGGGCACGAGGAGGGTGACCATCTGGTCGCGCAGCAGGGTGGTCGCGGTGTGCAGGGCGGACGGTGTCAGGTCCAGGTGGGTGGTGAGGTCGGTCCAGGTGGTGTCCTGGTGGACCCACAGGGCGACTTCCTGGCCGGTGGGGCGGCCTTTGGCGTTGTTGACGGCTTGGGGGTTGGTGGCGGTGACGACGTAGGTGAGGGGGCTGGGGTTGGGCAGGACGACGGCCCGTCCGGCGGTCAGGGCGTGGGCGGCGGCGCTGGTGTCGAGCGGGGCGGTGGCCGGCATGGGCGCGGGTCCGTTCAGGATCGGGGTGTGGTGGCGGTGAGGCCGTCGAGGTAGGCGGCGAAGTCGGCGTCGGCGATGACGGCGTGGTTCAGGCGGTAGGCGCGGTCCTTGACCCAGGCCAGGGCTGCGCTGGTCTGGGCCGGGTCGAGTCGGTGGCCGAGTCGCTCGGCGACCGCGCACAGCACGCGCCGGCTGGCGAGGTGGGTGAGGACCACGGTCGGTGCCAGCCCGAGGTGCTGCTGGGGGTCGTAGGGCTGGAAGGTCTGCGGGTGGGTGAAGGGGGTTCCGGTGGAGATGGTGGCGACGCCGGTGCCCACGACGGGGGTGGTGACGGTGAGCGGGACTCCCGTCTCGGCGGACACCATCCGCGCGATCGTCGGAAGCCGGGTCAGGTCGGGCTCGGTCCACCACGGTTCGCAGCCGGGCCCCAGGACCTGTTCGGCCTTGGCCCGGTCGTGCGCGAGCAGGAAGAGCAGCTGCTCGGTGGCGGCCATGCCGCTGCGCTCGGCCATGCCCAGCCACGAGCACGCCGCCACCCGTACCCCGCTCTCCAGGGCGGCCAGGGTGTTGGCCAGGCCCAGGCCCAGGTCGTTGTGCAGGTGCGAGACCAGGACCGCCTCCGGCCCCGCACCGGCTGCGACCCGCTGGAACAGGTCCCGGGTCCGGCCGGGCAGCAGGTCGCCGACCGTGTCGGCCAGCACGATCGTCCCCGCGCCCTGGGCCGTCATCGCCCCGGCGTACTCGGCCACCAGGGCGTGGTCCGCGCGGGGCGCGTCCACCAGGCACACGTCCACCGCCACGCCGTCCGCCAGATCCACCGCTTCCTTCACCACGTCCAGACCCTGGCGCAGGGCCTGACGGGCGTCGCTGTGCACCAGGGCCCGGGCGGTCGCCTCGGAAGCGGCCACGATCACCATGACCCGCGCGTGCACCGCGCCCCGCACCGCACCGAGCGCCAGCCGTACATCGGCCACCGTGCCTCGGCAGATCGCGGACGGACTGACCGAACCCTGGGCCTCCAGGGCGACTTGGCGCGTCGCTTCGAACTCCTGCCCGCACACGGAGGGGAAGCCGGCCGCGAACACCACGTGCCGGGGCCCGTCCGCCCCGAACACCGCCCCCTGCTCCCGTGCCAGCCGGACCCGGAAGTCGGCGCTCATCAGGGTCTTGGCCTGCGCACCGTCCCGCGCCGACTCCTCGAAGAGCACGATCCGCCCGGCCCCGGCCGACTCCCGCACCACGTCCACTGACGACAACGCCCCAACCCCTGTTCTGGCACGGCACTCGCGCACCGCGATATGTCGAGACCGACTCGGGCGGATCGTAGACCACATCCAGGCCGCCGGCGTCGACACGGCAGCCCCGGTGCACGCGGGTCCCGCCGCTGCGGGTGTCCTACGGGAACCTCCCGATTCGTCAGGAGCGATGGCAATCTGACGCATCGTCATGGAAAAATCCGTTGCGAGTCGGCCGCACCCCCGGGCCGGCACCACGACCATGACCAGGGCGGTCGCCTCGCCCTTCATCGCCTTCCGGGATGCCCGGCCAGGGTCGGGCTTCCTACGGCCTGCAACGGTGTCGGGCCTCGGTCCCCGCTGCGAAGAAGACGTACCTGGTGGCCAGTTCGCCCCGGAGGGGCCTCCCCTGACGGGACACGGGGCCGAAAGCAGCGGTGAGGGGCACCGTGAGCGGACGGGGCGACAGCCGTCCCGCCGGCACCGGCGGGACGGTCCTGGAGGCTGGGCAGCGGCCCCCGCCGGTGGTGGGGCCACGGGGGTCTGAACGGCCGGGTGCACGGTGTGGCACGATGCCGAGGGGCCCGCACCGGCCACCCAGCGAGCCCACCGGGGTCAGAGCCGCAGGGCCCGGTCGACCAGTGGCTCCGCGACTCCGAGGTAGTCCTCGGGGCGGCACAGCGCTGCCAGTGCCTCCGGAGTGAACACGTCCTTCAGTTCGGGAAGTTCGGCGAGTACCTCGGCGAGTTCCCGGCCCGTGGCCGCGGCGGTCGCCGCGGCCCGGGAGGACAGGGATCGGGCGGCCGCCCGGCCGAGCAGGGGGGCGAGGACAGCGGAGACGCGTTCGGAGACGATCTGACTGCCGGTCAGCGCCAGGTTGGCCGCCATCCGTTCGGGCCGTACCTGCAGACCCTCGGCGAGTTCCACCGCGGTGTGCGCGGCGCCGCCGGTCAGCCGAAGTGCCTCTCGCAGCAACTGCCACTCGGCGTGCCAGACGCCGCCGGAGCGTTCGTCCTCGGTGATCAGGCACTGCGTCAGACCGGTGGCGATGGCCGGGACCTGGAGTGCGGCACTGCGGATCAGGGTGGAGTGCACCGGGTTCTGCTTGTGCGGCATGGCGGAGGAGGCGCCACGGCCGGCCACCGGCCGCTCTCCGACCTCGCCGATCTCGGTCCGCGTCAGGACCTGCACGTCGACCGCCATCTTCCCGAGTGCCCCGGCCGTGAACGCGAGCGCGGCGGCCAGGTCGGCGATGGGGGTCCGCAGCGCGTGCCAGGGCAGGACCGGCCGGGCCAGCCCGGTCTCGGCGGCGAAGGCGTCGACCAGGCGGTCGAGGTAGGCGGCCGGGTCGTCGTCGGTGGCGGGGTCGGCAGCGCGGGCGTTCTCCAGGTATCCGGCCAGTGTGCCGGCCGCGCCGCCCAACGAGACCGGCAGGCCGGTCCGCTCGACCAGCGCCAGCCGGTGGTCGGCGTCCAGCACCAACTGCCGCCATCCGGCGGCTTTCAGGCCGAAGGTGGTCGGCACGGCCTGGAGGGCGAGGGTGCGCCCCGCCATCGGGGTGGACCGGTGGGCCTCGGCCAGTGCGGCGAGCGCTCCGGCCACCCGGTCCAGATCCGCCCGGATGATCCGCAGGGCGCGGGCCGCGACCAGCATCGCCCCGGTGTCCAGGATGTCCTGGCTGGTCGAGCCGGAGTGGACGTACTCCGCCGCCTCGGGGGACCGGGCCGCCACCAACTCGGTCAGGGCCCGGACCAGGCCGACCACGGGGTTGGCGGTCTCCCGGGAGGCCAGTGCGAGCGCCCGTACGTCGAAGTTCTCGACCCGGGCGAGGGCGGTGATCGCCTCGGCCGCCGATCCCGGTACCACTCCGAGTCCGGCCTGTGTCCGCGCCAGCGCCGCTTCGGCGTCCAGCATCGCCTGGAGCCAGGCCCGGTCGCCGACCGCGCCTTCGATCGGGGTGCCGGCCCGGACCGGCGAGAGCAGACCGGTGTCCGCCTCCGCGTCGGGTGGCACGGTCTCGGGTGTCATGCGTCGGCTCCTGTCCTGACTGCTTCCCGCCGCTCTGCGGGCAGGAGCGAAAGTATGGCGCGTGCGATCGCGTCCGAGTCGCCCAGGGTCACCGAGTCCACCCCGGGACGGATGCCGGCCGCCGTGACCCAGTGCACGCCCTCGGTGGGAACCCCGTAGGCGAACCGGCGCGGGTGCACACGGCCTTCGGCGTCGACCACCCGGTACGGGCGGGCGGTCACGTGCAGTCCCCCGGTCTCGTGGCCGCCGACGTCCGGCGTCCGGTAGGGGGCGATCCGGCCGCTGTCCAGCAGGTGCCGCAGCAGCGGGTCGGCGGTCCGGCGCACGTCCGGTTCGGGGAGCCTGGCCTCGATCAGCACCGTGGCCAGGACCGGCGGCCCCGGCACCCGGCCGGAGCGGGCGAGGAAGGCCCGGCGGTCGGCGTCGACGCTCACCGTGGTTCCGGGACCGGTGAGTTCGAGTACGCCCGCCTCGATCAGCGCGATCATCTGCTCGATCCGGGCGGCCGGCGGGCCGATCGACAGGAACGCGTTGAGCGGGGTGTACCAGCGCTCCAGGTCCTCGCGGTGCGAGTCGCCGACCAGGCCGCCGTGGTCCACCGCGAGCCGGATCTCGTTGCGCAGGTCGCGCAGGACGTCCAGCGCTGCCTTCAGCGGGCCCCGGACGTTACCGGACCGGGCCTCCCGCAGGTCCCGTGACAGGTACTCCAGCAGCCAGGACCGGAACTCCGCCCGGTCGCCGAACTCCCGGCCCGCGGACGGTTGGGCCAGGCGTTCCCAGTCCCAGTGGTCCGCCCGGTCGATACCGTACGCGTGCAGGATTTCGGCCCGCTGCTCCGGCCGTTCGGCAGCCAGGTAGAGCTCGGTGAACGGCTCCCGGTCGGCCGAGCGGTCGCGGACGTCCAGCAGCGCACCGTAGTACACGCTCTCGACCTCACGGGCGATCAGCGGCCACAGGTCGCGACGGAAGTCGAGCGGGGTGCCCGGCCGGCGAAGGGCGCCGACGAACTCGGCCGAGAGCAGTCGCGGGACGTACCGCCCGTAGGCGCCCTTCTGGTTCTCGCCACGCGCCTGGTACGGCACACCGCGCCGTGAACTCGCGTACAGCACAGGCTCCTTGCCGGAGGCGCGGTAGACGAGTCGACCGCCCTCGTGGGTGAAGGTGCCGCCGCGGCCCTCGGTCAGCAGCGCCAGGTGGTCGAAGAAGTTCAGCCCGAGACCGCGCACCAGAACGTGTTCTCCCGGCCGGATGGCACTCAGGTCGGCGTCGGCCGGATTGCCCGGCGACAGGTAGCGGAGCCCCAATGCCGCTGCTGTGTCCGCGAGTTGCTGCTCCTCCCGGCCCAGTACGGCCGGTCCGTGCCCCATGGCCAGCACCACGGCGTCCAGTGCGTCGACCGTGCTGCCGTCCGCCAGCCGGACCTGCTGAGACACCTCTCCGGTGAGGGCAACGGCCCGGGAGCGGTGCACCCGGACCGTGACATGCTGCGGCGCCCGCTCGACCAGGCGCTGGAACACGGCCCGCAGGTACGCACCGTAGAAGGCGCGGGTGGGGTAGGAGTCGGGGCCCAGCGCGGCGGCCTCGGCAAGCACGTCGGCCTCGGCCCCGTACGGCGAACGGGCCCACTCGTACAGGCTCGGTCCGGGCTCCACCGGGCCGTCGATCCGTACGCTGTCGTCGGTGAACACGCTGACCTGGGACGCCACGGTGTTCATCAACAGGTGCCGCGACTGGTCGGTGCGCCAGACCCCGCCCGCCCCGGGCGGGTCGGGGTCGATCAGGTGCACGGTCAGGGGACGCGGGGAGGGGTTGACCCGCTCGTTGGCACAGAGCCGTTCCAGTACGGACAGACCGCGGGGGCCCGCGCCTATCAGGGCGACTCGCATGCGGGTCTCCGTCATGACCGGCGTCACCGCGCCCGGCCCGGCCGAACGGCGCCGCCCACTCCGAGGCCGGTGCGGTGGGCGCCCCTGGCCCGCGTCCCGCTCGGACGCTGCCGGCGGGTGACCGGGCAGGCCTCGTCCTGCGGGAGCTTCCACCCGGTGACGAGCGTCCCGTCGGCGGGGCCGATGCGATGCGATCCGAGAAGCACCGACCGGCTCGGCCGGACGTCCGGCTCCGTCGGAGCCGTGCGGACGATCCTCACGGGGCTCCCTCCTGTCCTTGTGTATCTGCTGCGGAGACCTTGCAAGGTCCGGGTGGAGAGAGTGTGCTTCCGGCCGTGTCCGCCTGGATGATCGGTATCCTTCCCGGCGATCGGCAACGGAGTCAACGGTCTCGTGAACTTCCTGTCCCGAAAGGGCATTTGACCTGCCCGGACGATACTGAGGTCGTTTGCAGGCGACCGGTGGGAGCGGCGACGCGGCGGGCGCTGTACCGCCGTACGCACGAGAGACGGCCGAGGCACGGAGGAACTGCGGATCGAGGTGCCGCAGACCGGGCCGGTGACGGCTTCCCCGGCGAAGGCCTTTCGGACGCTGCCGCCGGCGTGCTCGGCGACCTGGTCCAACAGGGCGATGCCGGCAGCGTTGTCATCCGCGTTCGCAGCCGGGACGAGGACGGCGACGACCGGGCCCAGCACGTCGACGGCCAGGGCCCGCTTGCGGCCCGGCACCCGTTTCGCCGACTCCCGACCCGTCGTGGAAGCGGGGACCCGGCGGCCACGTGGACACCCTGCGCGTCCGGGACCACCGGGGTCGGGTCCTCGCCCCGTCGGCGTGACGCCGTCGACGGCTTCGCACCCCGGCCCGATCACTGACGTGCATACCGGCCGGCAGGCCGAACGCGGCTGTGCGCGGCAGCGCAGATTTCGCAGCCGTCCGTCCCGCGACGCCGATCTTCATGGGGCTGAGTGCGGTCGGCGCGCTGGTCGCCCTCCGAGTGGTCGGCTGACCGACCGGAGCATCCGGGGCGGCCGCACCTCGGTCCGGTTCGGTCCGCCGGTCGCTCCGCCCCACCGGTCGAACCGGCGGGCCCGCCGGTTCGACGAGCAGCGCGCACGAGTGGCTCGTCCTGGGTCGAGAGGCCGCGGACGAAGCTCGGGAGGACCGCATCGCGGGCGCCTCCGCTCGCACCGTCCAGCAGTCGGCGCATCCTCGGCGCACTGAGCGCCGCAGGATCGGCGACCGCGCTCCAGAGATGTGCCCGCCCGCCCCGCTGCTCTTCGCCTCCAGGCGGGACAGGACGGTCATCACCGTGCCCCGGGCGACGCTGCCCGACAGTCCTGCGCGCTCCCGCTCTGCGGCGACCGGCCCATCGGCCTCGCGAAGGATGCCGAGGACCTGAGCCTCCGGCTTTCCGTGCCCGCGGCGCCCCTCGCTCCGCGGACGGCTCGAACTGTTCCGAGTCATGGCCCGCCTCCGTCCGGCGGCACCGCCCGGCTCCGCTGCCGGGAACATCGCGGTGCCCGCCGGGCGGAGCGGCGGCTCCGGCGAGGCCCGCTGCGCCGCCCCGGCCCTGGGCGGGCGGCAAAGGCTGCGCACACCACCCGAGTTGACCGACCGTCGGACTCCCGTCCGGGATTCTCGAATCCTCTACAGTGCTGTAGATTCAAGTCCAGGTAAAGATCTGCCCAAGCCGTGCACCCGGGCGGCGCGCCCGCCGATGGCGCGCGCCCGGTCTTCCGTCCCCGCCACGACAGTCCCGACTTCGCCGGACCGGACTGCACCGGCCCCGGCTTCGACACCGGCGTCCGGCGTCCGGCGTCGGACCGCAACGAACCGAAGGAGACCCGAGAAGTGACCAGGCGCAGGATCGCCGCCGCCCTCTCCACTGTCACGCTCGCCGCGCTGCTGGCCGTGCAGGGCCCGGCCGCCACTGCGGCGCCCACCGCCGCACCCGTGCGGCCGCAGGCCGTCGCCCAGTCGGCGGGCGCGGCTGCCGCCGTCGCGCAGGCCGTCGGCCACGCCCCGGCGGCGGCCGTCGGCCACCTCGCAGCCGGCGACAGACAGGAGAAGAAGAAGGGCGGCTTCTTCAAGAAGCTCGGCATCGCCGTCCTCGTCGTCATCGTGCTGCTCGTCCTGCTCGCGATCGGGCTCGTCGTGGCCCTGGTCCTCGGCATCCGAGCGCTGTTCCGCCGCCGCCGGGCCACGTGATCCGCACCACTGACCCGACTTTGCCATTCCTTTACACTCGTGTGGATCGGGGCGCCCGTCGCGGGCGCTCCGCCACCGACGTGCCACCGAGACCACGAAGGAGTCGCGGCCCCCGCGATGGACGAACCTCCCAGTTCCCCCCGTTCTGACCGACCGGTTGCGAGCGCCCGGGCGGAGGTGTCCCGGTGACGGAAGTGCTGCTCCTGCTGCTGGCACTCGTCCTGACGGGCGCGTGCGCGGTGTTCGTGGCCGCGGAGTTCTCGCTGACCACGGTCGAGCGCGGGGCGGTGGAGAAGGCCGCCGCGGACGGCGAGCGCGGCGCGGCCACCGCGCTGAAGGCCGTCGAGCGGCTGACCTTCCAGCTCTCCGGGGCCCAGCTGGGCATCACGATCACCAGCCTGGTGATCGGCATGGTCGCTCAGCCGTCGGTCGCCGCCCTGCTGCGCGGCCCGCTCGAAGCGGTGGGCCTGCCCTCCGCGGTGGCCGGGACGGCGGCGCTGGTGCTCGGGGTCCTGCTGTCGACCGTCGTGCTGATGGTCGCCGGCGAACTGGTGCCCAAGAACTGGGCGATCTCCCGGCCGCTGGCGGTGGCCAAGGCGGTCGCCGCTCCGCAGTACTGGTTCTCCGCGGCGTTCTCCCCGCTGATCGGCCACCTCAACGACACCGCCAACCGCGTGGTGCGCCGCTTCGGCCTGGAGCCCGCCGAGCACCTGGCCTCGGCCCGTACCCCGCAGGAGCTGGTGGCGCTCGCCCGGCACTCGGCCCGCGAGGGCGCGATCGAGCCGGACACCGCCGAGCTGTTCGTCCGCTCGCTGAGCCTGCGCGAGCTGACGGCGGAGAACGTGATGAAGCCCCGCGTCGACGTCCGGGCGCTGGAGGAGCACGCGAGCGCCGCCGACGTCGCCGATCTGACCCGGGCCACCGGCCTGTCGCGCTTCCCGGTCTATCGCGGGAGCCTCGACCAGGTCGTCGGCACCGTCCACATCAAGGGCGCCCTCGCCGTCCCCGCCGCCTCCCGTGCGTCCCGCCCGGTCACCACGCTGATGACGCCGCCGATGCTGGTGCCCGAGTCGCTGACCGTCGACCGGCTGCTGGAGCGCATGCGAGGCGAGGAGACCCTCGCGGTGGTGATCGACGAGTACGGCGGCACCGCCGGCATCGTGACCCTGGAGGACATCGTCGAGGAGGTCGTCGGCGAGGTCGTCGACGAGCACGACCCCGACGCCGTCCCCGACCTCGTCGACCTCGGCGCCGGCCCGGACGGCCGCCACCGCTGGGACGGCGACGGCATCACCCGCACCGACGAGCTCGAACACCTCGGGCTCACCGTCCCCGAAGGCCCCTACGAGACCCTGGCCGGCCTGATCGCAGACCTGCTCGGCCGCATCCCCTCCCCCGGCGACCGCGTCGAACTCGACGGCTGGACCCTCGACGTGACGACCGTCGCCCACCACGTCGCCGAACGCGTACGCCTCACCGCGCCCGAACCGCCGGCCGACGCGGACGAGGACGCCGCCGACCGCCCGGAGGAGACCCGGTGACCGCCCTGCAACTGGCCGTCGGCCTGCTCACCATCGTCGCCAACGCCTTGTTCGTCGGCGGCGAGTTCGCCCTGATCTCGGTGCGCCGCAGCCAGATCGAACCCCGCGCCGAGGCCGGCGACCGCCGCGCCCGCACCGTCATCTGGGGCCTGGAGCACGTCTCCGCCATGCTGGCCACCGCGCAACTCGGCATCACCGTCTCCTCCCTGGTGCTCGGCATGGTCGCCGAACCGGCCATCGCCCACCTGCTGGAGCCGCCGTTCCACGCCGTCGGCGTCCCCGAGGGCCTGATCCACCCGATCGCCTTCGTCGTCGCCCTGGCCGCCGCCACCTACCTGCACATGCTGCTCGGCGAGATGATCCCGAAGAACATCGCCCTCGCCGCCCCCGAGAAGTCCGCCATGCTGCTGGTCCCGCCGCTGGTGGCCACCGCCCGGGCAGTACGCCCGATCGCGTTCTCCGTCAACGCCTTCGCCAACCGCGTCCTGCGCATGCTGCGCGTGGAGCCCAAGGACGAGGTCGCGTCCGTCTTCACCGAGGAGGAACTCGCCCGCATGGTCAAGGACTCCTCCGACGCGGAACTGCTCAGCGACCGCGACACCGAACTCCTCCAGGACGCCCTCGAACTGGGTAGCCGCCCCGTCTCGGAGGTCGTCACCCCCGGCACCGAAGTGGTCTTCGCCGAACCCGGCACCACGCCCGCCCGACTGGAGCGGCTCGCCGCCCGCAGCGGCTTCTCCCGCTTCCCCGTCCTCGCCCCCGACCGCACCGTCGCCGGCTACCTCCACATCAAGGACGCCCTCGACCACGACGACACCCCCGACCGGCCGTTCCCCCCGGCCGCCCTGCGCCCCATCGCCCGCGTCGCCGCCGCCATGCCGCTGGACGCCGTCCTCACCGCGATGCGCCGCTCCGGCAGCCACCTCGCCGCCGTCATCGACCCCGACGGGCGCCCGCTCGGCCTGGTCACCCTGGAAGACGTCCTCAAGGAACTGGTCGGCCCCTCCCCCGTCGCCGGCCGCTGACCCACCCCGCCAGAACAGGTAGGCCCAGTACCGCGCCGGCGGAGCACCGCCGGGGCGGAGACAAGGAACAACCATGACCGTGAACCTCGGCAAGGGACAGAAGATCACCCTGGAGAAGCCCGGAGGCGGATCCCTGCGCACCGTCAGAATGGGGCTCGGCTGGCAGGCCGCGCCGCGCAAGGGGTTCCTGTCCAAGCTCTTCGCGAGCGAGATCGACCTCGACGCCTCGGCCGTCCTGTTCTCCGGCAAACGCCCCGTCGACGTCGTGTACTTCCAGCACCTCACCAGCGACGACGGCTCGGTACGCCACAGCGGCGACAACCTCACCGGCGGCGCCGGCCAGGGCGGCGACGACGAGACGATCGTCGTCGACCTGGAGCGCGTCCCCGGCGAGATCGACCAGATCGTCTTCACCGTCAGCTCCTTCACCGGCCAGACCTTCGCCGAGGTCGGCAACGCGTTCTGCCGACTCGTCGACGAGGCCACCGGCCAGGAACTCGCCAGGTACACCCTCACCGGCGGCGAACGCCACACCGCCCAGATCATGGCGAAGGTGCACCGCGTCTCGGGTGCATGGCAGATGACCGCCATCGGCGCGCCCTCCCACGGCCGCACCTTCAACGACCTGATGCCGGAACTCGTCACCCACCTCTGAACGCCCCGCCCGTCCGACCGGAACCCACCGGACGCCGGCCCCGACCACCCGGGGCCGGCGCTCCGACCGACCGTGCCCCGATCAGGCGGACGGCTTTCGTACTCGGTCGCGGGCGGCGGCGAGCAGGCCTTCGCGGCCGACGGCGAACGCGCCCGAAGCCTGACGGCCCGTCATGGCGGAGGCGAACGCGCGCACGCCCTCCCCCGGGCGCCGGATCCAGCGTGCCGGTGTCCGTCCGCACACCGTCCTCGTTCCGACGGGCAGGCGATGCTGCGCGATCAGCAGATTCTCGGTAGCTGCTCGCCGATGGGCAGGTCCATCACCCGGGTGCCGCCGAACGCGGTTCGAGCGACGACCATGCCGGGGTGGTCGGGGACGCATTCACCGATCACGGCCGCGCCGGCGCCGAGCGGGTGCGCGCGCATCGCGTCGAGCACGGCGTCGGCGGTCCGGCGGGGCACGAAGGCGACCAGCTTGCCTTCGTTGGCGACGTACAGCGGGTCGAGGCCCAGCACCGCACAGGCGTTCGCCACCTGCGGCGGAATCGGCACCGACCGCTCGTTGACCACCACGCCGACCCCGGCGGCCGTCGCGATTTCGTTGAGAGCGGCGGCGAGACCGCCGCGGGTGGGATCGCGCAGGACGTGCAGGTCGGGGGTGACGGCGAGCATCGCCTCGACCAGGCCGCCGAGCGAGGCGCAGTCGCTCTCGATCTCGACTCCGAACTCCAGGCCCTCGCGCACGCTCATGACGGCCACGCCGTGCAGGCCGATCTCCCCGCTGACGATCACCACGTCACCGGGAGCGGCCCGCTGCGGCCTGATGTCCACGCCGGCCGGGACCAGCCCGATGCCGGCCGTGTTGAGGTAGATGCCGTCGCCGTGACCGGCCTCGACCACCTTGGTGTCGCCGGTGGCGATCTCCACTCCGGCCGCCCGCGCGGCAGCGCCGACGGCCCGCGCCACCCGGTCGACGACGGCCATCTCCACTCCCTCCTCAAGGATGAAGCCGCAGGACAGGTAGGCGGGCCGCGCACCGCTCATCGCGAGGTCGTTGACCGTGCCGTTGACGGCGAGGTCCCCGATGCTGCCGCCGGGGAAGAACAGCGGCCGCACCACGTAGGAGTCGGTGGAGAAGGCGAGCCGCGCGCCGCCGAGTTCCAGTACGGCGGAGTCGCCGAGGCCGGCCAGGGCGGGGCCGCCGAACGCGGGGACGAACAGGTTGGCCACCAGCTCGGCGGACATCGCCCCGCCGCCGCCGTGCCCCATCACCACCCGGGGGTGGTCGCGCAGTGGCAGCGGGCAGGACCACCCGGAGAAGTCGGGCGCCGAGGGCGGCCCGTCGGGCGCGGTCGCCGGCAGCGCGGTGCGGATCTCGATGTCAGCCAACGAAGGTCGCCTCCTGGGGAGCGACCGGCGCGCCCAGTCGCCGGTAGAGGTAGTAGGCCGCGCACGCCCCTTCGCTGGACACCATGGTGGCGCCGAGCGGGGTGCGCGGGGTGCAGAGCGTGCCGAAGGCCTCGCACTCGTTCGGCTTGAGCTGCCCTTGCAGCACCTCGCCGGCCCGGCACTGCGCGGGCTCGCAGGTGGTGATCCCGGAGACGTCGAAGCGGTGCTCGGCGTCGTGGTCGCGGTAGCGCGGGGAGAGCCGCCAGCCGCTCTGCGGGATCACTCCGATGCCGCGCCAGGCCCGGTCGGTCACCTCGAAGACGTCTTCCAGCATGGCCCGGGCCGCCGGGTTGCCCTCGGGGCGGACGGCCCGCGGGTAGGCGTTGTCGACCCGGTGCTCGCCGCGCTCCAACTGCCGTACGGTGCGCCGGATCCCCTCCAGGATGTCGAGCGGTTCGAAGCCGGTGACCACGATCGGCACCCGGTGGCGCTCGGCCAGCGCCGGGTACTCGTCGGTGCCCATCACGCTGCACACGTGCCCGGCGGCCAGGAAGCCCTGCACCCGGCAGTCGGGCGAGGTCATGATGGCCTCGATGGCCGGAGGCACCCGGACGTGCGAGACCAGCATGCTGAAGTTGCGCACGCCCAGCTTCCGGGCCTGGTGGACGGCCATGGCGTTGGGCGGGGCCGTGGTCTCGAAGCCGATGCCGAAGAAGACCACCTCGCGGTCCGGGTTCTCCCGGGCGATCCGCAGCGCGTCGAGCGGCGAGTAGACCACCCGCACGTCGCCGCCCTCGCCGCGGACCCGGAACAGGTCGCGGTCGGTGCCGGGCACCCGCAGCATGTCGCCGAACGAGCAGAAGATCACCTCGGGCCGGGCGGCGATGGCCAGCGCCCGGTCGATCACCTCGAGCGGGGTGACGCACACCGGGCACCCCGGCCCATGGATCAACTCCACACCCTCCGGCAGCAGTTGGTCGATTCCGTGCCGGATGATGGTGTGCGTCTGCCCGCCGCAGACCTCCATCAGCGCCCACGGCCGGGTGACCGCAGCGCGAATGTCGGCCAGCAGCCCGCCCGCCAACTCCGGGTTCTGGAACTCCTCCAGGTACCTCACTGCCGCTCCTCCGTCGCGCCCGTTCCTGCCGCCGCCTCCCATGGGTCGCCGAACTCCTCCTGCAGCAGGCCGAGTTCCGCGAAGAGGTCGAGGGTCTTCCGAGCCGACTCCTCGTCCAGCCGCTGCAACGCGAAACCGACGTGCACGATGGCGTACTCACCGACCCCGAGGTCGGGCAGGTACTCCAGGCACACGTCCTTGACCACCCCGCCGAAGTCGACGACCGCCATCCGCGTCCCGTCCCGTTCCGAGATCTCCATCACCCTGCCGGGCACCGCCAGGCACATCCTTCTCTCCTCTCAACCCGCGCCCGGGCCGCCGGCCCGGGCGGCCACCATCAGCTGACCGAGCGCCAGCCCGCCGTCGTTGGGGGGCACCCGGCGGTGCCGCAGCACGGTGAAGCCGTCGGCGCGCAGCCCGTGCGCGCAGGCCGACGAGAGCAGCGCGTTGGCGAACACGCCACCGGTCAGGGCGACCGTGTCCGTGCCCTGCTCAGCGCGGGCGGCCCGGCACTGGGCGCGCACCAGCTCGGCCACCGCGGCGTGGAACCGGGCGGCGACCAGGCCGCCGGACGCCCCCAGGGCGAGGTCTGCGACCACCGCGGCCAGCACCGGCTCGGGCTCGCCGAGCAGCACGCCGCCGTCGCGCCGGAGCCCGAAGGCGTACCCCTCGGCGGGCCCGTGGGCCAGCGCTGCGGCCTCGAGCTCAATGGCCGCCTGCGCCTCGTACTCGGCCAGCTGACAGACGCCGGCCAGCGCGGACACCGCGTCGAACAGCCGCCCCATGCTGGAGGTCGGCACGCAGTTCAACGACCGGTCCAACTGGGTTTCGAGTACCGCCAGTTCGTCGCGCGGGCAGGCACGGACCGGCGCCAGGTCGGCCGACCACGGAATGCCCGCCGCCCACAGGTGGGCGAGCGCCATCCGGTACGGCCGGACCACCGCGGCGTCGCCGCCGGGCAGCGGCACGTACGCCAGGTGTCCGAGCCGCCGGAAGCCGTCGTAGTCGGCGAGCAGCACCTCGCCGCCCCAGACGGCGCCGTCCTCGCCGTACCCGGTGCCGTCGAACGCAACCCCGATGACGGGCCGGCTGCCGTCCAGCCCGTGTTCGGCCATGACGGAGGCGATGTGCGCGTGGTGGTGCTGCACCGGCCGCACTCGTGCGTCGCCGAAGGACCGCCGGGCGTGCCGGGCCGACCGGTAGTGGGGGTGCCGGTCCACCGCCAACACCTCCGGCTGGACCCCGGTGACGGCCTCCAGGTGTGCCGTCGCGCGGTCGAAGGCCTTCAGTGTGGCGAGGTCGTCCATGTCCCCGATGTGGCCGGACAGCCAGGCGTAGCCGTCGCGCGCCAGCGCGAAGGTGTTCTTGAGGTCCCCTCCGACGGCCAGCACCGGCCGGACCGGCACGGGAAGCGGCAGCGGCAGCGGCACGTGGCCGCGGGAGCGCCGGAGCGGCAGGTGCTCCCCGTCGACCACCCGCACCACCGAGTCCTCGCACGGGACGTGGATGGTCCGGTCGTGCGCCAGCCAGCCGTCGACCAGCGGAGCCAGCCGGTCGAAGGCGTCCTGGTCGTCGGTGACGATCGGCTCGCCGGAGAGGTTGGCGCTGGTCATCACGAGCAGCCCCGGCCCGGGCGGCGCGAGCAGCAGGTGGTGCAGCGGAGTGTACGGCAGCATCACGCCGAGGTCGGGGCTGCGGGGCGCGACGGCCTCCAGCGCCGCCACCGACCCCGGCGCCGAGACTTTCGGGCCCACCCGGCGGAGCAGCACGATCGGCCGGGCCGCACCGGTGAGCAGTTCCTCCTCCACCGGCCCCACCTGCACCAGCCCGGCCAGCTCGGCGAGGTCCCTGGCCATCAACGCGAACGGCTTGGAGCCGCGCCGCTTGCGCCGGCGCAGCCGGGCGACGCTCGGCACGTTCCGCGCGTCGCACGCCAGGTGGTACCCGCCGATGCCCTTGACGGCCAGGATCGCGCCGTCCCGGAGCATCCGGCGGGCCCCGTCGAGGGCGTCCTCGCGGCGGGTCGTCCGGTCGCCCGGTACGACGAGGGAGAGTTCGGGCCCGCAGGCGTGGCAGCAGACCGGCTGGGCGTGGAAGCGCCGGTCGGCGGGGTCGGTGTACTCCCGTGCGCAGTCCGGACACATCGGGAAGTCCGCCATGGTGGTGTTGGCGCGGTCGTACGGCAGACCGGTGACGATGGTGTGGCGCGGCCCGCAGTTGGTGCAGCTGATGAACGGGTGCCGGTAGCGGCGGTCGTGGGGGTCGGCCAGTTCGCCGAGGCAGTCCGCACAGGTGGCGGTGTCCGGCGGGACGAGGGAGCGCCGCAGGCCGTCGCCGCGGGACGGGGTGATGGCGAAGCCGGTCGCGCCGGTCGGCGGCAACGGCACCTGTTCGACGGCGTCGACGCGTGCCAGCGGCGGCGCGTCGCCGGCGACGCGCCGGCAGAACGACTCCAGCGCCTCGGTCCGCCCTTCGATCTCGGCGAGCACCCCTTCGCCGGTGTTGGTGACGGTCCCGGCGAGGCCGAGTTCGGCGGCCAGCGCGAAGACGAACGGCCGGAACCCGACGCCTTGGACGACCCCGCGGACAGCCACCCGCCGCCGCTCCAACCCGGCTGCCGACGAAGCTTCCTGACCGACCTTCACAGGTGCTCCGCGGCAGCACCGTCGTGCGTGTGCGCATCCCCGCGGGAGTGCGGGTGCCCGGGCCCGTTCGCCGACGCTCCCGCCATCACCGGCCGGTGCACCTCCGCACCGTCCAGCACGGCGCACGCCCGGTCCAGCAACTCGCCCACGCCCTGCCCGGTCCGGGCCGAGGTGAACACCACCTCCACCCCCGGGTTGACCCGGGCGACGTTGGCCAGGAACGCCGTCCCGTCGAACTCCGCCGCCGCAGCGAGGTCGGCTTTCGTCACCAGCACCAGGTTGGCCAGCCCGAACGCGGTGGGGTACTTGAGCGGCTTGTCCTCGCCCTCGGTCACCGAGGCGAGCGCCACCCGCAGCGTTTCACCGAGGTCGTAGGAGGCCGGGCAGACCAGGTTGCCGACGTTCTCCACGAACAGCAGCCGGATGCCGGCGGGCAGCCAGCCGGCCAGCTGGTCGGTGAGCATCTCGGACTCGAGGTGGCACAGCCCGTCGGTGAGCACCTGCTTCACCGGCACTCCGGAACGGGCCAGCCGCAGTGCGTCGTTCTCCGTTGCGAGGTCGGCGGTGAGGGCGGCGACGGCAATCCCGCGGTCGCGGGCCAGGCAGAGTTCGGCCTCGAGCAGCGCGGTCTTCCCGCTGCCCGGGCTGGAGAGCAGGTTCACCGCGACGGTGCCCCGGGCGGCGAGCCGGGCGCGCAGGGCGCGGGCACCGTCGTCGTTCCGGGCCAGGACCGCCTGCCGGAGTTCCACCGTACGACACATGGGAGTTCAGCCTTCCTGTCGGGCTCCGGCGCCCGCCGGGCGCTCGGCCCGTTCAACGCCGATGATCTGCAGCTCGCGGCCGGCCAGCAGTTCGACCCCGGCGCCGGCGCAGTTCGGGCAGCCGAGGTCGGGCGGCATGCCGACGGACCATTCGGTTTCGCACCCGGAGCACCTCGCGCGGGCCGGCACCGTCTCGGTCTCCAGGACCGCGCCTTCCAGCAGCGTTCCGGCGCAGGCCAGTTCGAAGCAGAACTCGAGAGCCGAGGGCACCACGCCGGCCAGTTCGCCGACCTGCAGCCGCACCAGGACGACGGCCTCCATCCCGTGCTCGCGCGCCGCGGCGTCCACCTGTTCGACGACTGCCGCCGCGATCGACATCTCGTGCATGGGCCCCGTTCCCGCTACTGGGAGGCAACAAGGCTCGATTGAAGGGCGCGGCGGCGGCTGCGGCTCGGAGCCGCGCCGCCGCCGCGCCGGGGGCTACGCCGTTCGCAGCAATCCGCGGCTCACATCCGACTGATCCTGACGTACCGCTTCACGTCGTCCAGGTTCTGCCAGATGACCGCCGCCACGGCCGTCACGACGGCCGCGCAGAGCAGCTTCTTCACCATGCCGTTGTCTCTCTCTCCACTTGCGGGTCCGCCTGCGCGCCCGTCGGCTCCTGCGCGCCGACGATCCGCAGAACCACCCGGACCGCCTCCTCGACGGCGGCGGCAACCGGTGTGCTCAGGCCGATTCCCTCGTCCAGCGACTCCGGCTCGCAGCCCACCACGAGCACCCGCTCGGGCAGCGTGCCTCCGGTACCTGCGGCCAGGGTGCCGAGCAGCGCGAGCACTGCGTCGGGTCCCATCCGGTGCCCGTCCAGGACGGGCACCTCGACCGGGCCGGCGTCCGGTTCGATCAGGTAGACAGTGCCCGGCCCGCCGCCCCGCGCGGTGGCGTCGACCAGCACCAGCAGCCGGTAGCCGTCCAGGGCCTGGTAGGCGAGGTGGACGCCGCGCACGCCCACGTCGAGCAGTTCGACGTCGTCCGGCAGCGGGTGCTCCCCCAGCCGCCGGACGGTCTCCACCCCGAACCCGTCGTCGCCGAGGAGGATGTTGCCGACCCCGGCGACCAGGACGCGGCCCGTGCTCACGGCTCCTCCAACGGGGCGATCTCGTCGGGCTGGAAGTAGCGGAAGCGGCCCTGGGCCCGCCACAGGTCCGCGCCGGGGTCGTCCTCCACCGTCACGGCGAGGTGGACCGAGCCGTCCACGTCGTGCAGCACGGCCTCGACGAGGGCGGTCCGCCCGTCCAGGAACAGGTCCTGCGCGTCGGTGCGCCGCCGCCCGGGCCTGAGCACGACCCGGCTGCCCGCACCGACCTGCCGGCCGTTGACGACGACCCGGTCGTGTTCCGGGTCGACCTCGGGGTCGTCGCCCGGATCCCACCACGGCCGGCCGGGCGCGTTCCCGGTGATCGCGCGCAGGCCTCGGACGGCGCCGTGCAGGCGTTCCAGCACCTCCGGCGGCATCGAGTCGGCGAGGTCGATCACTGCGCCGGCCCGCTCGTCGGTACCGCGGGCCTCGCGCTTCTCGCGGTCGGTCAGGGCGGCGGTCCGCAGTGCGAGAATCTCGTCGATCTCGGTCGCGTCGTAGAGCGCGCCGGGGCTCTCGGGGGCGATGCTCGGGTGGTCCTCCAGGATGATCGGCGAGGAGAGCAGCACCCGGCAGCGCCCGGGCGGCCCGGCGAGGACCGGCCAGGTGTGCTCGTTGCGGCACTGCGCGACCGCCTCCCTGGCCCACTCGGGCGGGTCGGTGACCGACAGGAAGGAGCCCCGGTCGAGCCCGAGCAGCAGGTGCGTCGAGACGAGCGAGTGCGGCAGCGCCGCCTCCCGCCCGTCTGCCGGCGCCGCCGTCCGGACGGTGGTGTTCTCCACCACGACGGTCAGCCGCTGGACCGCGTACGGCCCCGGGACCGCGCGGGCCGTCAGCCTCAGCACGCCCTCGACCGACTCCCGTCGCCGGACCAGCCGTCCGATCGGCACGTCTTCCTCGTAGAGGATTTCGATGTCCTCGCCGACCAGCAGGTGGAACGGGTGCACTGCCCCCTCGGCCGGCTCCGGGACCGGGAGCAGTAGCTCGATGCGCTCCTCGACGCCTTCGTCCCACGGCACCAGCAGCCGGTCGGCGAGCTCCAACTCCTCTACCGGCTCGAACCCGCCGCCGGGCAGGGCGCGTTCGACGGTGCGGCGCTGAGCCCGCAGGAAGCGCAGTTCCACGGCCAGTCGGTCGCCGGGGCGCGGCTCCATCAGGCACTCGGTGCGCTGGTGGGAGTGCTCGCCGCTGTCCTCGCCCCAGCCGGGCGGGACGAGCACGCCGAACTGCCAGCGGAGCCGGTTCTTGGCGGCCGAGGCGCGGTAGGGGTACAGCACGTACCCCTCGAAGAGCACGGCGTCGGCGATCTGCCGGGCCTGCGCGAATCTGCGGTCGAACTCCTCGGTCAAGGCGGTCACCGGGCGGCATCCTCGAACTCGGTGGCGGTGAGCAGTTCCCGCACGGTGGCCTCCCAGGAGGGCAGGGCGCGGCTGGAACGGTAGGCGAGCAGCGCGTCCATCACGTCCTCGGGCAGCCGCAGCCAGCCGCAGCCGGGGAAGTGCCGGTCGATCGCCTCCCGCCACACCGCGACGGGCATCCGCACCGGAGCCTCCCGGTCCCACGGGACCGGGGTGACCTGGAACCCGCGGGGCCCGGCGAACGCGGTGCCCGAGAACAGGAGCAGCAACGGGACCTCCCCGCCGTCCAGCGCCCTGAGGTAGCGGGCGGACGCGACGTCCATGTCGTAGGTGCACGGCACGGGCAGGTCCACCTCGGTCTCGCCGGTGAACCCGGGGACCATCAGCGGCACCTGGGCGAGCTGGACCGGGTTGAGCGTCGTGCCCCAGCGGGAGCGCTCGCCGAACAGGTCGGCGAGCCGCTCGCCCTCCGCCTCGCCGTAGCCGCGGCGGGCGGGTTCGATGCGAAGCTGGCAGCGGAGCGCGAGGGCGTGCACCCGGGCGGCGGGCGCAGTGATCCGCAGCCGGAAGACGAGCGTGGGCCCGGCGGCGTGCGGATCGGTCGTCACGCCGGTGCAGGCGAAGCCGAGTTCGGTCATCGGGAGACCTCCGCCGCCGGCGGCCTGGCGCGCTCGTCGAGCCGGGCGAAGAAGGCGTCGAGTTCGGCCCGGGCCTCGGCGCCGCCGTCGAACCCCCGCCAGCAGCGCCGCAGCCGGCCGACCAGTTCGTAGCAGGTGTCGATGGGCACCAGGTGGCACTGGACGCCGTCGTCGGTGTGCCGCAGCAGCAGCGCCTCGACGTCCGGTTCCAGGACGGCGGCGAGCCGGCTGCCGTCGAGGGCGGCCTGCCAGGCGGCCTCGTCCGGCTCGCTCTCGGTGGCACCGGCCGGGCCGGGGTAGAACACCACCAGTCGGTCCTGCCTGGCGTTGCGAAAGAGGAAGGCGGTCCCGACCGGGATGCCGAGCGCCGCCCAGGCGTCCTCGCCGATCCGGTGGTCCGGGTCGATCAGGTGGCGGTCGGGGACGCTGCGGTAGCGGCCGCCGGCCGCGCCCGGCTGCTGGAAGAGCAGCCCGCACGCGGTGCAGACGCAGGTCAGGGCCTGTTCCTCGGTGTCCACCAGGTGCCGGTGCTGCTGCGGAACGCGCTGGCCGCAGAAGGTGCAGCGCTCGGGCTGCGGAGGGGCCGGTTCGCGCAGCCGGCGCAGCAAGGCCGTGCCGAGCCTGTCGAGTCGACGGGTGCTCACCGTGCCTCCGCCGGGCTGGGCGGGCGGGCGGAGATCTGCAGCAACTGCGGGGTCTGTTCCAGCTCCAGCGCCGTCACCTCGGGTGCGTGGCAGGCGAGAACGGTCTCGATGTCCTGCTCGGAGCAGCCGCAGCCTCCTCGGGTGCGGCGGAGCCGGGCGGTGCCCGTGGCGGGTTCGTAGCCGGACAGTTCGACCGGCTCGGCGAGGGTGGCGAGCGCCCGGCGGATACGGGCGGTGGCGTCCTCGGGGTGCAGGTCGTGCAGGACGAGGAGTCCGGCCACCACCGGGTCGTCCAGCAGCCGGTCCAGCGCGGGCGGCGGCACCGCCCGGACCAGTCGGGTGAGGCCGTCGCCGTACATCTCCATCAGCTCGCGCACCAAGTGCTCGCCGGTCTCCTGCGCGCCGTACTCGGCGAGCCGGTCCAGCGCTTCCTGGACCCGTTGCCCGGTCTGCTCCGCCGTCATGCGAGCCCGCTCAGGCCGGTGGGCACGTGCATCTGCTGCACGGTCTTCCCGCCGCCCACGTACATGTGGACGCCGCAGGGCAGGCAGGGGTCGAAGCTGCGGACGGCCCGCATGATGTCGATGCCCTTGAAGTCGTCCGGGGAGTTCTCCTCGAAGATCGGCGTGTTCTGCACCGCGTCCTCGTACGGGCCGGGCGTGCCGTAGCTGTCGCGGACGCTGGCGTTCCACGGGGTCGGCGGGTACGGGTGGTAGTTGGCGATCTTGCCGTCCCGGATCACCATGTGGTGCGAGAGCACACCGCGGACCGCCTCGGTGAAGCCGCAGCCGATCGACTCGTCCGGTACCTCGAAGCGCTCCCAGGTCTGGCTGCGGCCGGCGCGGACCTCCTCCAGCGCCTTCTCGGCGAAGTGCAGGGCCGCGGCGGCGGCGTAGGCCTGGAAGTAGGTGCGGGCGCGGTTGCGCTCGATGGCGTTGCTCCACTGCGGGATCTTCCACTCGAAGGTGGTCTCCGGCATGGTCATCGAGCGCGGCAGGTTGATCACCACGCTGTGGCCGGTGGCCTTGACGTAGCCGATGTCGACCAGCCCGGACAGCGCGGTGGACCACAGCCGGGCGATCGGGCCGCCGCCGGTGTCGAGCGCCAGGTGATCCTTGCCGTCGAACCAGCGTGGGGACATCACCCAGCTGTACTTGTCGTCGAAGTTGCGCTTCTGCGGCTGCGGGACGGTGTGCTGGTTCCACGGGTGGCGCGGGTCGACCGGGTTGCCGAGCGGGTCGTGGGTGACGAACAGTTCCTTGCCCTGCCAGTCCTCGTAGTAGGAGCTGCCGAGCAGGATCCGGATGCCGAGGTTGATCTCGGTGAGGTCGTTGGTGACCAGTTTGCCGTCGACCACGACGCCGGGGGTGACGAACATCCGCCGGCCCCAGTCGGTCATGTTGCGGTAGGTGAAGTCGCAGTGGTCGGGGTCGTTGAGGCTGCCCCAGCAGCCGAGCAGGACGCGCCGCCGCCCGACCTCCTCGTACCCGGGCAACGCCTGGTAGAAGAAGTCGAAGAGGTCGTCGTGGAGCGGCACGACCTTCTTCATGAACTCGACGTAGCGCATCAGCCGGGTCAGGTAGTCGGTGAACAGCTGGACGGTGGCCACCGTGCCGACACCGCCCGGGTAGAGCGTGGAGGGGTGCACGTGGCGCCCTTCCATCAGGCAGAACATCTCCCGGGTGTAGCGGCTGACCTGAAGCGCCTCGCGGTAGAACTCGCCCTCGATCGGGTTGAGCGAGCGCATGATGTCGGCGATGGTCTTGTAGCCGTGCTCGCCGGCGTGCGGCGCTTCCGTGCGCTCGGCCAACTCCAGCACGCCGGGGTTGGTCTCGCGAACCATCTTCTCGCAGTAGTCGACCCCGACCAGGTTCTCCTGGAAGATGTTGTGGTCGAACATGTACTCGGCGGCCTCGCCGAGGTTAATGATCCACTCACCGAGGTGCGGGGGCTTCACGCCGTACGCCATGTTCTGGGTGTAGACCGAACAGGTGGCGTGGTTGTCGCCGCAGATGCCGCAGATCCGGCTGGTGATGAAGTGCGCGTCGCGCGGGTCCTTGCCGCGCATGAAGACGCTGTAGCCGCGGAAGACCGATGAGGTGCTGTAGCACTCCGCCACCCGCTTCTGCTTGAAGTCGATCTTCGTGTGGATGCCCAGGCTGCCCACGATCCGGGTGATCGGGTCCCAGGACATCTCCACCAGGCCGCTGCCGTCCCCGGCCGCCTTGGTCATCGGTGCCATCGTGTCTGTCGTGCCCTTCTGAAGGGGTGGGAGGAGCGACGGGCGGGCCGCCGCGCGGGGTGCGCAGCGGCCCGCCGGATCACCACGGGGCGCGGTAGCCGGTCGTGAGCTTGCGACCGGTGCGGCGCCACTTGGGTTCCTTGTCGAGGGTCTTGAGGGTGATCGCACGCAGCCGCCGGATGACCGAGCCGTACGCGGAACTGGCCGCCGTGGAGACGGTCGAGCCGGGAGGCGGGTCCATGAACGGCATGAACTTGTCCGGGAATCCGGGCATCGTGCAGGCGATGCAGATGCCGCCGACGTTCGGGCAGCCGCCGACCCCGTTGATCCAACCGCGCTTGGGGACGTTGCACTTCACGACCGGGCCCCAGCAGCCGAGCCGCACCAGGCACTCCGGCGTGCCGTAGTCGGTGGCGAACTGCCCCTGTTCGTAGTAGCCGCCGCGGTCGCAGCCCTCGTGCACGGTGGCGCCGAACAGCCAGGCGGGGCGCAGCTTGTCGTCCAGCGGGATCATCGGCGCCGAGCCGGCCAACTGGTAGAGCAGGTACGTCAGGGTCTCGGCGAAGTTGTCGGGCTGGATCGGGCAGCCGGGCACGCAGACGATCGGCAGCCCCGCCTTGGACTTCCAGTCCCACCCGAGGTAGTCCGGCACGCCCATCGCACCGGTCGGATTGCCCTCCATGGCGTGGATGCCGCCGTACGTGGCACAGGTGCCGATCGCGACGACGCCGGTGGCCTTCGGGGCGAGCCGGTCCAGCCACTCACTGGTGGTGATCGGCTGACCGGTCGCCGGGTCGTCGCCGAAGCCGCACCAGTAGCCCTCCTTCTTGATCCCCTCGTTGGGGATGGATCCCTCGACCACCAGGACGAACGGGTCGAGTTCGCCGCGGTCCGCCTTGAAGAACCACTCGACGAAGTTGTCGGCGCCCTGCACCGGTCCGCACTCGAAGTCGATGAGCGGCCAGTGGACGGCGACCTTCGGCAGGCCCGGCAGGGCCCCCGTGACGATCTCCTCGATGCTCGGCTGCATGGCGGCCGTCAGGGAGACCGAGTCGCCGTCGCAGCTGAGCCCCGCGTTGATCCAGAGAATGTGCACCACGTCGGGGTCGGTGGCACTCGTTGTTGCAGCACCCATGAGGATGCCTCCTCGGAGCCGGGAGAGCCGGACACAATGGCTCAGAACCGTCTTAACAGCGGTTGGCCCGGCCCGCCGGTCCACATGGCCGTGCGGGACATCCGATGGGCCGCAGACCAGGTCCGCCGTTCGGCTCAACACACCGCCGCTCGGGGGGCGAAGAACTGGCGGCGCATCACCGCCGGCTCGTCGGCACGGCACGCGGCCGGCGACCGACTGCGTTCGTCGACCTTCCGGGCGGCCTTCTGCGCCACGATCCGGCCGTGGACCGTCGGCAAGGCAGCGAACAGCGGTGTCAGCGGGGCGTTCCGCGACCTGAACTCCTCCGTGCAGCGCGCCAGGACACGGTCGATCAGCCCGAGCCGCAGGGCGGCCGGAGCCCCCAGCGGGCCCGAGCTGCTGGTCGCCGGGCCCACTCCCCCGGCAGCGTCGATTTCGGTCCGCGAAGCCACCGGCACCCCGATCGGCCGGATCGTCCTCGGCTCGTCCGGCAACCCGGGCTTCGCGACCACGTGATCGCCGCCGCCGCGGTCAGGAGCCGCCAAACCTCCGGACAGGTGGGCCCGGGCAGAACTCCCTGCGGACAGTGCAACCGCCGGCCGCTCCGGCGCCCTGGACCACCGGGCATGAGGGGTCCTGTGCCGACCGGCCGTCCCGGCTCGCCAGGCCGCGGTCGTAGCCGACGGCAGGTGCGGGTAGCCCCTGACAGGTGGTCTTGAGCGATTGCCGGGCGAGGTCGACCGGCGTGAACTCCGGTTGCCCGGCATCCGACCTGCACCGCACCTTCGAGGGCCGACAGGACAAGGGCGGGCGTACCCTCCTGCCGCCCCGGCACCGTCGTGGCCGTCGCTGTCCCTCGTGGCTCGGTTTGCGGCATTGCCCTGACATCGACGAGTGGACGCGAACAAGGGGGCGACCGCCGCCCCACTCTGCGGGCGCGGCGGTGGCCGGTGCGGGGGTTCCCGCTCGTGTGGTGCGGGCGTGTCGGTGGTCATCGCGGGCGGCCACGGCAGGGTCGCGCTTCTGACGTCCCGTCTACCGACAGACCGGGGGCACCGGGTCACGGGGATCGTCCGGCGCTCCGACCACGCCGCCGAGGTGCGGGCCGCCGACGCGGTGCCGATCGTCGCCGACCTCGCCCGCGCAGCTCGCACCGGTGCTCGCGGGCGCACACGCCGTGCCCTTCGCCGCCGGCGCGGGCGAACCCGGTCGGCCGCGTCCGCGATCCTCGCTCGCGGACGCGGCCCGACCGCCCAGGGTCCGCCGTCTCGTCGCGCTCTCCGTCATAGGCGCGGATCCCACCCGGCGACATCTGTCCGATTCGCCGGCGGAGACCACCCTCCGGGCCTGGGACGGCGCCGACCGGACGGACCTGAACTGCATAGTGGTACGCCCGGCCTGGTCGACCTCGCCGAACACACCGGCCCCGGCGAGATCGACCACACCCTCCACCGTGGAACCAAATCTCCGGCTCGACCCGCGTCGCACTCCGGCACCCGCCGACGACGGAGGACCATGCGGACTGCCGCTCAACTCCCTTGCCGCGACGCTCCTTCCGGGGACTGGCGCTCGACGGCGAGGACGGCGAGTTCGCGGAGGCGGGTGAAGTAGTCGCAGGCCTCGGCGTCGTCGGCGAGGGCGGGGAGGATGCGGTGGACGGCGGCGATGCCGTGGTGGAGGGCCTCGCGGCGGCGCCGGTCGAGGGGGCCGGTCAGGGCGGCGGACACGCAGCCGGCCAGGTGGCTGTCGAGCAGGACCAGGTCTTCGCCGGCGGGGGCCTGCCGGTAGCAGCTGCGCGGGAAGGGCAGGGCGAGGAAGTCCTGCCACAGCCGGGCCAGCCGGTCGGGGTGCGTGTCGCTCATGGCGTCGATGATGCCCGAGCGAACGTCGGGCGCGTCACCCCGTCCCGGCCTGCGGAAGAACGGCCGGTGGAAGAACGGCGGGCGAACGCTCAGGCTTGCCGGGACGCCGGGTGGCGTTCGGCGAGCTCGGCGAATATCGCCCCGTTGAGGCCGAAGGCCGCCTTGCACTCCTCGGCGACCCGGTCGCGCTCCGCCCCGTCCATCAACTCGCCCGCGGCGTCCAGCTTGGCGCGGTAGTCGCGCTTGAACGCGGCGGGGTTGTCGATCTCCTCGAAGACGTAGAACCGGACGCCGTCGCCCTTGCGCGCGAAGCCCCAGGTGCGTTCGGCGACGCCGCGGATGATCTGACCGCCCGACAGGTCGCCCAGGTAGCGGGTGTAGTGGTGGGCGAGGTAGCCGGCCGGCCAGTCGGTGGCGAGGGTGCGGATCCGCTCGGCGCAGGCCGCGGTGGCCGGCAACGGGGCGAGGGTCTCGCGCCAGTCGGGGCCGGCCAGGTGGTCGAGGTCGCGTTCGATGGCGGCGGTGCGCAGCAGGGCGCGGTCGGCGAGCGGTCCGGCGACGGGGTGCTCGGCGAGGGTGTCGAGGTGGGCCTCCAGGGCGCGGTAGACGTACCAGAGCTGGCCGGTGAGGTCGGTGTAGGCCTCGATGCCGAGCCGTCCGCCGAGCAGGTCGCTCATGAAGGAGGACTGCTCGGCGGCCTGGTGTTCCTCCGCGCTGGCGGTGCGGAGCTGGGCCGAGAACGGGTTGACGACGGCGACGGACGCGGACATGGGCGGGCCTCCAGAGATCGACTTCCCCTGATTATTTAGGTGAGGCTTGCCTAAGTCAAACCCTTGCCGACACTCTGTCGGGAAAAATCTCGGACGCGTCAATTCGCTCGTCCGCACCGCGCCCCACGTGCTTGGATTCCCGGCATGAACAGCTCATTCAACGATCTTCTCGCCGAGGCCGAGGCCGCCCCGGTCGACGGCTGGGACTTCTCCTGGCTGGCCGGCCGAGCCACCGAACAGCGCCCGTCCTGGGGGTACCAGCGGCTGCTGGGCGAGCGGCTGTCCGCGGCCTCGGCCGCGCTCGACGTGCAGACCGGCGGCGGCGAGGTGCTGGCCGGCGCCGGGGCGGCGAACTTCCCGCGCACCATGGTCGCCACCGAGGGGTGGCCGCCGAACGCGGCGAAGGCGACCGCCCTGCTGCACCCGCTCGGCGCGGTGCTGGTGACCGTCCCGGAGGACGCCCCGCTGCCGTTCGCCGACGGCGCGTTCGACCTGGTGACCAGCCGTCAGCCGGCCGTCGTGCATTGGGCGGAGATCGCCCGGGTGCTCGCCCCGGGCGGCAGCTACGTCGCGCAGCACGTCGGCGGGCGCACCAATGTCGAGCTGAGCGCGTTCTTCCTCGGCCCCTTCGAGGTGGGCGACACCCGCGAGCACGAGGTGGAGGCGGCGCGGGCGCGGGCGGCGGGGCTGGAGGTGGTGCAGCTGCGCAACGAGCGGCTGCGGCTGGAGTTCTTCGACGTCGGCGCGGTGGTGTGGTTCCTGCGCAAGGTGATCTGGACGGTGCCGGACTTCTCCGTGCAGCGCTACCGCGAGCGCCTGCGCGAGCTGCACGAACTGATCGAGCGCGAGGGCGTGTTCGTCTCCACCATGTCCCGCACCCTGATCGAGGCCCGCCGGCCTGCCACCTCACACCCGACGCCTGACGCCTGACGCCCCGCCGGCGCTCCCCGCCGATCGACGGGGGAACCTCGAATCCCGTTACCTCCGGAGAAGGATCTTCCGGGTCGGGGGCTCCTCCCGACGAGCGATGCCGCAGGGACGACCGAGCCGTGAGGCTTGCGGTCGACGAACCCCCTGATCAGAGAGCGTTTGTCGAAGGAGACTCGTGTGAAGAACTACCGATCCGCACTGCGGCTGGCCGCCGCCCTGGTGGCGGGTGCGTCCGTGTTCGCCCTCGCGCCCGGCGCGGGGGCGACCACGCCGCCGTCCGTGCCGGTGCCGCAGCGGACCGCGCTCCAGCAGGGCCTGGACGCCCTGACCGGGCGGGCGGGCGCCAGTGGCGCGATCGCCGAGGTGCGCGACCACGGGCGGGCGGTGTGGCGCGGCACGTCCGGCGTCGCGGACCTCGCCACCGGGCAACCTGCGCCGGTGGACGGCGAGTTCCGGGCCGGCAGCATCACCAAGACCTTCGTGGCCACCGTGGTGCTCCAGCTGTCGGCGGAGCACCGGATCGACCTGGACGAGCCGATCGAGCGCCACCTGCCCGGCGTGGTCCCGAACGGCGGGAACATCACGGTCCGTCAGGTGATGAACCACACCGCCGGCCTGGCCGACTTCCTGGAGGACCCGCGGTTCGCGTACGAGTCGGACGACGCGCTGCGCCGACTCCTCGCGGTGGACCGGTGGAAGACCCTCCGGGCCCGGGACTTGATCGCGATCGGCGTCTCGCGCCAGCCGTACTTCCCGCCGGGCCAGGGCTGGCACTACTCGAACACGGACTACCTGGTGCTGGGCGAGCTGGTGCAGCGGGTGACGGGCCATGACTGGCGCACCGAGGTGAACCGCCGCGTCCTGCAGCCGCTGGGGCTGGGCCACACCTTCCTGCCCGGTACCGCGACCGCCGTTCCCGGGCCGCACAGCCACGGGTACCTGGCGCTGTCCGACGGCCCGGCCGACATCACCGAGCTGAACCCGTCGATGGCGGGCGCGGCCGGCGAGTTGATCTCCACCACGGACGACCTGGCGCGCTTCAACGCGGCGCTGCTCGGCGGCCGGCTGCTGGCCCCGGCGCAGCTCGCCGAGATGACCACCACGGTGGCGGCGGACGAGCAGCCGCCGACCCGTTACGGTCTGGGCCTGATGCAGCTGCGGACCTCCTGCGGCGAGGTCTGGGGCCACCCGGGCGGGATCCACGGCTACGTCACCTACCTGTTCGGCGACCGCTCCGGCACCCGTCAGATCGCCGTTTCGGCGAACCCGTACGACCCGCAGAAGGGCGCCGAGTTGACCCCGGCGGTCCTCGACCTGATCGATCTCACCTTCTGCGGCCCGAAGTCCACCTCCTGACCCTTCCCGCGCAGACACCGCCGAGGCCGCCCCGCTCCCCGTCCGAGCGGGGCGGCCTCGCCGTCCGTCAGCGCCGGGGCTTCTCGGCGGTCACCACGTGCAGGGTGACGGAGGCCAGGAACGGTCCGTGGGCGAGGTGGTCGAGGAAGTCGTCGGCCTGGCGGCAGGTCAAGTAGCCGCTGGTGACGGCGCGTTCGGTGTTGCGGTGCAGCCCGAGCACCTGGTCCGCGGCGCGCACCTCGCGGTACACCGAGGTGACGGGGACGACGGCGCGCACGTCGAGGCCGGACTGCGCGGCGAGCCGCGGCAGTTGACGGCCGATCACGGGGTTGCGGACGATCCGGTCGGCGAGGTGCCTGCTCCAGGCGCGGGCGATGTCGAGGTCGGGGTGGTCGACGGCCAGGGTGTCCCAGTCGGGTTCGGCGGCGACCAGCCGCCCGCCGGGGCGCAGCACCCGGTGCGCCTCGGCGAGCGCTCGGGGGACGTCGGCGAGGTGCTGCAGCAGCCGGTCGGTGCGGACCCGGTCCGCGCTGTCGGCGGCGAGCGGGAGCCGGTGCACGTCGGCGTGCAGGACGTGGGCGTGCGGGAGGGCGCCGGCCCGCCGGACCATTTCCGGGTCGTGGTCGATGCCGAGCACCCGGCCGCGGGCGGTGACGGCGCGGGCCAGGGCGTCCAGGTCGGTGCCGGGGCCGCAGCCCCAGTCGAGCACGAGGTGTCCGGGGCGGGCGGCCAGGGCGTCCAGCAGGACCTGCTTGTAGGCGCGGACCTGGTCGGTGGCGGCGAGCCGCTCCTGGTAGGCGATCCGGTCGGGGACGACGGTCTCGAAGAGCCGGCCGGTGACGTCGGCGAGCGCGCCCAACTCCCGTCCCAGCGCGGCCCGTCCGTCGTCGGTGAGCCGGACCGGGCGGCGTCGGCCGTCGCCGTCCAGGTAGGCGATCAGGCCCTTGCCGTGCAGTCGGGCGAGGGCGCCGGAGAGGCTGCCGCGGCCGAGCCGGGCGCCGGTCATCCGCTCGATGGCGGTGTTGACGGCGTAGCCGTGCAGCGGGCCGTCGGCGAGCGCGGACAGCACGAGCATCTGGGCGTCGTTGGTGCGCACCTGGTTCCTGTTCCGGTGGCCGGCCTCCCGGTCGGCCTCTCCCGTTTCTCGATGACACGCGTCGCGTGCTATTCATGTCCCAGTATGCACCGGGCGGGCCGCCGCCCGTCACCCGTCCCCTCCCTGAAGGGCCGTCACATGCGCCTCACCGCCCCGCTGTACGCGCTGTACACCCGCCGCCTGCGCCGCCGGCTGGCGGGCGCCGAACTGCCCCGGCACATCGGCCTGATCATGGACGGCAACCGCCGCTGGGCCCGCGAGCGCGGACTGGCGGACACCCGCCTCGGGCACCGCTTCGGCGCCCGGCACGTGGGCTCGGTGCTGGGCTGGTGCGAGGCGCTGGGGGTGCGGCACGTGACGGTGTTCGTGTGCTCGGCGGAGAACCTTCAGCGGCGCGGCGACGACGAGATCGCCTTCCTGATGCGGGTGATCGAGGAGGTGCTGGCCGCGCACCTGGCGGTCCCCCGCCCGCGCTGGCAGGTGCACCTGGCGGGCGATCTGGACACCCTGCCGGATTCGACGGCCCGTGCCCTGAAGCACGCGGTGGAGGCGACGGCCGACTGCCCGACCGGCGCCCAACTGACCCTGGCGGTCGGCTACGGCGGCCGCCAGGAACTGGTCGACGCCGTCCGCGACCTGCTGCACGAACAGGCCGACGCCGGACGCCCGACGCGGGAGATCGCCGACGCCCTGACCGCCGAGGACATCGCCCGCCACCTGTACACCGCGGGCCGCCCGGACCCGGACCTGGTGATCCGCACCAGCGGCGAGCAGCGGATGTCCAACTTCCTGCTGTGGCAGAGCGCCTACGCGGAGCTGTACTTCTGCGAGGCTTACTGGCCGGCCTTCCGCGAACTGGACTTCCTGCGCGCGGTGCGCGCCTACGCGGCCCGCCGGCGCCGCTACGGCGCCTGACGGACCGCCAGGGGCGCGGATCAGGCGGGCTTGACGCCCGGGTTGCCCGCCTCGGTGACGAAGGAGGCGGCGGTGAGCAGCGTGCCGTCGGGGCGGGTGATGTGGCTGACGGCCCGGTAGTCGGCGCGGGCCTGGTGGCGGTCGAGGGTGACCACGGTGTAGCCGCGCCGCCCGTCGTAGAACTTCATGTGCGGGTTGGCGGCGGTCAGGGTCGCCCAGTTGGACGGGTGGGCCGCGCCGTCGCCGTCGCTGCTGATCGAGGTGCCGACGAACTCGACGCCCACGGTGCGGGAGTTCGGGTCGTCGAAGTTCCGCTTGACGTCCAGCGCGTAGGCCACGTGCACGTCGCCGGTGAGCAGCACCAGGTTCTTCACGCCGGCCTGCTCGACAGCCGTCAGGAAGCGCTCGCGGGCGGCCGGGTAGCCGTCCCAGGCGTCCATGGACAGCTTGGAGCTGGCGGCGGTGGTGTTCTTGCGGCGGGAGAACACCACCTGCTGCGGCACCACGTTCCACACCGCCTTGGAGCGGCGCAGCCCGTCGGCGAACCAGCGCTCCTGGGCGGCGCCCATCAAGGTGCGCTTCGGATCCTCGGACTCGGGCGTCGGGTACTGCCAGCCGTCGCCGTTGGCCTGGTCGTCCCGGTACTGGCGGGTGTCGAGGATGTCGAACTGCGCCAACTGCCCGTACTGGAACCGGCGGTAGAGGGTCAGCTCGGTGCCGTTGGGCTTGGGCGTCCGCAGCGGCTGGTTCTCCCAGTAGGCGCGGTAGGCGGCGGCGCGGCGGGCGACGAACGGCGCCGGGTCCTGGTTCTTCTCGGGGATGCCGTTGGCGTAGTTGTTCTCCACCTCGTGGTCGTCCCAGGTGACGTACCACGGGTGCGCGGCGTGCGCGGCCTGCAGGTCGGGGTCGGTCTTGTAGAGCGAGTACCGCAGCCGGTAGTCCGCCAGCGTGGTGGTCTCGTGGTTGAGGTCCGCGGGCAGCACCCGGTCGGTGTACTGGCGGTCGCCGCCCACCGAGTCGATGCCGTACTCGTAGATGTAGTCGCCGACGTGGAACACCGCGTCCAGGTCCTCCTGCGCGAGGTGCCGGTAGGCGGTGAAGTAGCCGTCCTCGTACGCCTGGCAGGACACCAGCCCGATCCTGGTGCGGTCCAGCTTGCGGCCGTGCGAGGGCGCGGTCCGGGTGCGGGCGGCCGGGGTGCTCCACTGGCCGACGGTGAACCGGTACCAGTACTCGCGCCCCGCCTCCAGCCCGTCCACGTCCACGTGCACCGCCCAGTTGAACTCGGCGTGCGCCCGCGCGCTGCCGCGCCGCTCGACCCGCCGGAACCGCTCGTCCCGGGCGACCTCCCAGCCCACCTTCACGTTCCCCGCCGGCGGCATCCCCGCCCCCGGCTCCAACGGACGCGGCGCGAGCCTGGTCCACAGCACCACCGCGTCCGGCAGCGGATCACCGGACGCCACCCCCAGCGTGAACGGGTTCTCGGTGAGGGTGCGCGGTGCGAGCTCGTTCTCCTCGGCGTGCGCGCCGGGCAGATTGACGCCGAACGCGAGCGCGGCGGCAGCCGAGGTGACGGTCAGGAACCGCCGGCGGTCGAGCCGGGCGGCGGCGGCACGCAACTGCTGGTCGGGCGTGGGACGGTCGGCACTGCTGCTCATCGAACGGGCGCCTTTCACTGAACGGGTCGGTGTGCGAAGGAGATTCGAACCGTCCTGGTGGTCTGCCCGTGGTCATCGTCCCGGCAAACGAATGATCATTTGATGGCAAAGTCGTGAAGAGCCGCCCCGGGAACGATCATTGATCGACCGTGAACACCACCGCCCGGCCCTCCTCGGCCGCCCGCCGGTAGAACTCCCGCAGCTCCGGCAGGAAGCAGACCGTGTACGCCAGGTCCTCCTCGCCGCGCACCCCCTGATACTCCTCGAACTCCAACTCCGCGTACCGCCTCCGCACCCACCCCTCGTCGACCCGCCCCAACGCACCCGCCACCGCCCGCACCTCCCCCGGCTCCACGTAACAGACCACGTAGTCCTCCCCCTCGTACATCGCCCGCCCGCCCAGAATCACGTGCGACAACGGGAACTCCCCGTTCCCGTACTCCAGCCGACCGTCCGTCAGACACCGGTGCAACGCATCCCACGCCTTGTCCACCTCACACACCCACGCCTCGTCCCACGCCTCCTCCATCTCCTCGACCAACGCCATCACCTCCCCGTCACCACCACACCCCAACAGCCGCGCCCGCTCCGCCTCCGCCAACGCGAACAACACTCCCCGACACGCCATCCCGACGCCTCCTCTCCGTTCCCGGAATTGAAGCCCGGGGCACTGACAGCGGCCACTGACAGGATCAACCCCCGTGACGAACAGCGCAGGCCTCCCCCCGAACGGAATCCCGGGCCACGAGGGCGGTCCCCTCGCCCGCCTCCCCGAACTCCTCGACGAACCCCTGTTCTGGCTGGCGCACCTCGCCTCCTGCGCACCTGACGAGGAGGTCCAGGAACTCCTGCTCGACGCGGACTACGACGCCGCCGAGGACTTCCACCGCCGCCTGATCGAACGCCCGGACTGGCCGACCTTCACCATCCCGTCCACCCTGGGCCACCTGTACATCGTCTACCGCAACCTCGTGGGAGACATCGGCACCGACTACCTCCTCCACCACCCCGCCTGGACCCACTTCCACCTGCTCGCCACCGATGACGTCCAACCGGCGGTGACGGGCGCCGACTGCGGGGTGCGGTGGGCGTCGAGGTAGCGGGTGACAGCGGCGGTGGCCCAGAGCTGCTGCGGGTGGCCGGCCGGATCGAGGTGGGCGGCGAGGCGGACGGCGGGGGTGGCGAGGCCCGCGGGTTCGCGTTGCCGAGCGGCGTCGAGGAGCAGGAGCAGGGAGGCGGTGACGGGTCGGCCGTAGTCGTCGGTGTCGGTGCCTGGCAGCAGTGGCGCGTCCATGCGCGAGGCCCGGTCGATGAACAGGCGGAGGTAGCCGGTGCTGTCGGTGTCTTCGTTGATCAGGTGGGCGGCCGCGTGCACGAGGGCCGGCGGAAGGCGGCCGAGCGCCTCGATCAGCTCCTCGGTGCGGTCGTCGAGGAGGTGGGCCTTTCCCACAGCCGCGAGCCGCTCGCGCAGGTGGGCGAGGGATTCCGCGCGGGTGCAGGTGCCGACGTCGACGACGGCCCGTCCTGCGCCCGGGACGGGCGCGTCATGGCGACGGGTGGTGACCAGCACCCGCCCCTCGCCTCCGCTCCCGGCCGGCGGGCGGGCGGGGCCACCACGGCCCGGCGTCCTCGATGGCGGTGAGGTCGTCCAGGACCACCAGCCGGGTACGGTCGGTGACGGCGAGCCGGTCCAGGAACGCGCCCCCGTCCCGCTCGGCGTCCCGCCCGTCCGCACCCGGCACGCCCGCCCGGTGCGCGGCCTGCGCGTAGGCGGCGACGATCAGGGACGGGTCGGCGGCGTCCGCCCACACCAGCATGTCCACGCCCTCGGCGTGGGCCCGGCGGGCGCACGCGGCGGCGAGCTGCGACTTGCCCACGCCGCCGCCCCCGGACAGCACTTGGGTGAGCGCCGCGTGCCGCCCGCGTACCTGGTCGAGCTCTGCCCGCAGTCCCTCGCGGGGCTGGAACGCGGGTCGGCGGCGGGACCGCCCCCGCCCGCACCGGCCGCCACACCGGCGCCCGCGCGGAGTGGTGGTGCTGGTGGACTTCCAGGTGGTCGATGCTCCGAGCGGCGATCTTGCGGTTCCGGGGGGCGACCCCGATGCCGGCCGGGATGTGCGGGCCGCGGCCGACGACTCCGCTCGTCTGCCGGGCGCAGGCCACCGTCTCCTGCAAACCGGCGGCCACTGCATACCGGCCGGGGCCGCGGCCCTCCCCCAGCAGCTCGACGAAGTGGGTCTGCCATGTCAGTGCCGCCCGGCTCCGCACCTGCCGGGCCTCGCCGGGCTCTGCGGTCGCCACCTCCGCGGCCGTCCGGTCCAGCCATTCCAGCACCGTCTCCGCGGAAACCTCCTCAGGCCCCTGGCGGCGGAACAGCGACGCCACCCGGCTCCGGAGAACGGCCCAGGCCTCCGTACCGACCGTCTGCACCACCGCCGTACCGGCAACGGAGGCCAGCACGATCAGCTCGGCGTCCACGACAACTCCCCCGCACGACTCCCCGACTAACGATCCGTCCGTCCGTCACAGGAGCAGCGTGCTGTCAGCACACGCACGCACGGCCGGTCCTGCGGCCGCCCCGCACCGTCGAGGAGCCTCGACCGTCGACGAACTCCCGGGCATCCGCCGAGCGGCACCGGCGCACCGTCACAGGGGCGCCGGGCTGTGTCACCGTCAGGTCTTGATCTTGCAACAGCGCCGTGCGGACACGCACCGTCCCCGTACGCTCCTCCGCATGAGCCTGTCAGTTGCTGATGTCGCCGCCGCAGGTGCGGCCTGGGTGTGGATGCCGGACGACGCCGAGGTCGTCGCCGACGAGGAGTACACGATCCTCCGGCTGCCCGACTATGTCGCCTTCGACCTCTCGGTGGTCTCCTTCACGCCGACCCGCCCGCTGGGGCAGGCCGTTGACGCAGTGGTGGAGCGGGCCCGTGCCTTCGGGCTGCCCACGCTCGACTGGCAGGTGCTGCTCGGCGACCCGGCGGGGCTGCCCGCCGAACTGGCCGCCCGTGGTGGGCAGGTGAAGATCGAACTGGAGATCGTGGCCGCCGACCTGAGCGAGGGCGCGCCGGCGCTCCGGCCTCCGACGGTGGACGTCTCGCTGCGCTGGGCCACGGACGTGGCGACGGCCCGGGACGGGCTCGCCATCGAGGCCGCCGGCTTCCGGGGCGAACTCCCGCCCGCCGAACGGATCGAGGCGGTCACGGCCCGGAACGCGGAGACCGTCCCGGCCGGCCGCGGCGGCCTGATCGTGGCCTACGTGGACGGCGAGCCCGCCGGCACCGGCGGCGTGGCGGTCGTGGACGGCGTGGCCCGGCTCTCGGGCGGCGTGGTGGTGCCGCACTGGCGCGGACGCGGGGTGTACCGGTCGATACTCGACGCCCGGCTGTCCTACGGAGTGGCGAACGGCGCGACGATGGCGCTGGTCAAGGCGAACCCGACCACGTCCGGCCCGATCCTGCGGAAGGCGGGCTTCACCGGCTTCGGCCCGGAGCCGGTCTACGCCGTCCCGCTGAACGGCGACCAGCCCCAGTAGTCCTCCAACTCCCGGGTAAACATGGACACAAGGCCGGTTTCACGGACTCCGCCCCGGGAACCGGCCTGGCACACCCGTACTGGCCCCGGCCGCCCGCAACCGTCCTGACGGCCCATCACAGCCGCCGGGCCCGCAGCACGCCCGTCCGCATCGGCAGCACGAACTCGCCGTCGGCCGTCTCCGGTCGGCTCGCCAGATAGGCGCGGGCCCGGTCCAGCCGCGACCGGCGCTCGGCTTCCGGCATGACCAGCATGCCCGCCTTGGTGCCGAGCGTGGCCACCAGCGACTCGGCGGTCCGGCGCTGGCCGTGCGGGAATTCGGCCTGTTCGGCCGCACCGAACCGGGCGGGCCCGCCGGACGGGGGCAGGTGGAGGGCGGCCGTCCCGGTGCGCCAGCTCGCGGGGACGTCGCGCGGGCCGATCGCCGCGCTCCCGCCGACCTCGGCGAGGCCGGCCACCCAGCCGACGCCGTCGTCGAACAGGTTCCACAGGCCGGCCAGCACCCCGCCCGGGGCGAGCACCCGGGCGATCTCGGGGCCGGCCGCGTCCATGTCGAACCAGTGCATCGCGTTGCCGGACAGCACCGCGTCGAACGACCCGTCCGGCAGCGGAATCGACTCCGCGCTGCCCGTCAGCGCCCGGACGTCCGGCAGCTCCCGGCGCAGCTCGGCCAGCATGGCCGGGTCGGGTTCGACGGCGACGACCTCGACGCCCGCCGCGAGCAGGCAGCCGGTGAGTCTGCCGGTGCCGGCCCCGAGGTCGAGCACCCGGCGGCCGGGGGCCGGATCGAGCGCCCAGCGGACGGCCGTCGGGGCGTAGTCCGGGCGGTGTGCGGCGTAGGCGTCGGCGGCCGCGCCGAACGACTGCCGGTGCCGCAGGTGTTGGTCGCTCTCCGTCATCGCCCACCTTCCCCCTCACTGGGCCGGACCTGGCCGGTCGCGGCCTTCGACGCCCGGCTCGCTGCGCCGGGCCGGGCGGTGCCGTCTACGCAGACGCAGATGCCGAAGACCCGGTCGTGGCTCGTCCAGCCGTTGACGCGGCCGCGGTTGTTGCTGATCTGCACGCGCCGCCGGGCCGGGTCGAGGGCGGAGACCAGGTGCAGGTACACGGTGCCGGCGACCCGGGCGAGCACGATGTCGCCGACCGTCAGCAGCGCGGGGTCCACCGGCGTGACGATCACCGGCTGCCGACTGAGGATCAGCGGCACCATCGACGAGCCGCTCGGCCGGAACTCCACGGTGGCCCCGCCGGCGACCCTGGCCGCCACGCCGTCCAAAGCTCCCATCCGTCGATCGTGTCAGCCCCGCTCGACACCCGTCCACGCAATATCGGACCACCGGGCCCGCCCCTGGTCGCGGATCCGAGTACGGATACTCTGGCGGGCGGTGCATCGCACACGAAAGGATGCCCATCCGGGGGGACGGGCCGTCCGAGGCCCGCCACTGTCTTTTGGAGTTCTCGCCGTGAAGCGTCCCGTCCTGGTCCTCGCCGCCGCCGCTCTCGCCACTGTGGGGGCACTGACCGGCTGCGGCAGCACGCACGTGATCGGCTCCGGGTCGGCCCCGGCGCCGGACCCGCAGGTGTCGGCGAGCATCAGCAGGATGCAGCAGGAGGCGCAGGAGCGGTGGCAGCGCGAGATCGCCGAGGCGGACCTCAAGTTCCCCGAGGTGGCGAAGCTCTGCGCGGGGAAGTCCACCGTCCCGCCCACCCCGGTGGCCACCGCGGGCGGCGAGGGCGGGACGGACCCGGAGAACTCCAAGTACGCGGAGAACCACGCCTACTTGCAGATGGCGACCCTGACGGAAAGTCAGCGCTGCCGCGGCGAGGCCCACGCGGCCCGGATCACGGCGGCCGCCGCGAAGAACACCCCCGCCGACGAGACCCAGGCCCGCACCCTGATGACCGGCCTCGCCTACCCCGGGGCCGTCCTCTCCGCCTACGGCGACGGCGTCCACTTCACCCTCTCCGTCCCCGGCTCGGGCGGCTGCCTCACCGGCGTGCTCTCCGGCGCGGGCCGGATCGAGATCCACGGCGCCTACCTCGAAGGCGGCTGCGAACGCCCGCGCGGCGGCCACTGATCCGGAGCCTGCTCCTCCCCTTCGCCGCGCGGCTCCTCGGAGTGCTCGGCGATCCACGTCAACGCGCCGGGCGAGATCCGCACGCCCTCGCCCTGCGCCTCCCGCACAGCCGGCCGACGCAGCAACTCCGGCCGCTCCACCGGGAAGCACCACAGCCGCCACCGCGCGCCGAGCCCGACGACCAACCGCTTGTACTCATCGCGCTCGGCGCGCATCCCCGGCCCGTGGTCCAACACCACCGACCGCCCGGCCCCCACGACTTCCACCAACTCCGCCACGCTCTCCAGCAGCGCCAGGTGCTCCGCCTCCGGACAGTTCACCCCGAGCCGCCGTACCGCGCCACCACCCGCTCATCAACGGACAGCCGGACCACCCTCTCCCGCTCCAACTCCCGCGCGAACGTGCTCTTCCCCACCCCCGGCAACCCGGACAGCAGATGCACCACCGGCTCCGACCCCCGCATGACGGCCACGCTACGCTCCGGACGACCCTCACCCGCTCACGGATTCGGAGCACGGAGCGGGCCGAACAGAATGCAACGGACGACGAACTCCACACTGCACCAAGCGGGTTGGCATACCGTCCGATCCGAGTAGGCGACAACCGAGCCGGCCTGATCATCCAGCGCTTGGAGGGCTTCCCCCCACCGTTTCTCCGAACTCCGCGCCCCTGCACGCCATCCGCAGCCTCCTCGACGTCCTGGCCATCACCCGCACCTGGGCCGAGACCCGCATCGAGGACCTACTGACCGCCCGCGACGCGGCCGGCGGCACGGTCTGACCTCAGCCTGCCGCTCCGTAGGTCCCGTTCCGGAAGGAAGGTGAGGATGGTCGGCTTGCCGTCGAACTCCTCACGGAAGAAGCCGCCGTAACCGGGTTCCTCGACATGAGGCGCGAGCAGGCCCAGGATCGTGGCGAGTTCACCCATCTCGTCGTCGAGCCAGTAGTTGCGGCTGAGCAGCCCCCAGCTGAACTCGGCGCCGGCAGCGCGGTCCCGCGACTGGCGGCGCAGCGAGGCGACATCCCCTCCGGGCAGTCGGCAGTCCGGGTCCGGGCGAAGCATCGGACACATGTGCTCGTCCGCGTCCAGCCCTGCGGGGCGATCGGCGATCAGGCCGAGGTGCCATCGCGCGGCGTTCAGGACCGTGTCCGGCGTGTCGTCCCGCAGGAGACAGGTGATGACGACTTCGAAGTGCAGGCTCACGGTGCCGGATTCTGCCCGGCGCGACCGACAGGCCGGGGGCCGCTCTGCGCTGATCCGAGGTCTCCGGCGCCGGGCCTCCCGTTCGGGACCATTCCCCGAGGCAACCGGGCTCAACGCCGCGCCGACACCAGCAGCGCGGCGTGCGGCAGCTCCAACTCGCCGTCCTCGGAACGGAATTCGGTGGCAAGCCGGTCGAACTCCCGCCGCGCCCCGGCCCGGACCTCCGGCGGCTGGTGGCGCAGGAGTTCGCCCAGGAACGCGACGCCGCCGGCTGGGCCGGCCCACCAGGCCTCGCTGCTGGTCCGGTGGTTCCAGCGCAGCAGTCGGCCGTCCGGCTCCGCCAGTCCGGCGGTGGCGAGCAGGGCGCGGAAGGCGGCGAGGTCGGTGACGGCTGCGAGTGCGGCGGGTGGGGCGGGCAGGTCCGCGGGGCGGGTGGCTCCGGCGGCCTCGAAGGCGCGGGCGAGCAGGGACTGTCCGGGTGGGGCGGGAGCGGCCCAGGTGGTGAGGACGAGCCGTCCGCCGGGGCGCAGGACGCGGCGCAGTTCGGCGAGTGCCTCGTCCGGCCGTCCGACGTGGTTGAGGACGAAGTTGCCGACCACGGCGTCGAACGCGCTGTCGGGGAAGGGGAGTTCGGGGAGGGTCGCGACGCTCACCGCCGCCTCGGGCGCGGCGCGCCGGGCTTCGGCGAGCATGCCCGGTTCGGCGTCCACGGCCGTGACGCGGGCTCCGCGGGCGCAGGCCGCCGTAGCGACGGCGCCCGTTCCGGTGCCGACGTCGAGCACCGTGCTGCCGGACCGGACCTCGGCGGCGTCGAGCAGCGCGGGTACGGGGTGGGCGCAGAGTCGGGCGACGCTCGCGGCGTAGGCGGTGGCGCTCCGGGCCCAGATCCGGCGCTCCAACGCGTCGAACGCCTCGACGTCCACCCCGACCTGGCTCATGCCCGCCCCCTTCGACGACCCGTCAGCCCGTCTCCCCGCCCTGCACCTTGGCGAGGAAGCCTGCCAGATTCTCCCTCAACCGCTCGATCCGCTGTTCCCGCGTCAGCGACTCGTGGATCCGGGTGCCGGTCTCGCGCAGGCCGCGGACGTACTGCGGGCAGGCGAGGTCGCTGCACATGTAGGCGCCGACGGAGTTGCCCTGGCGCCCGGCGGGGCCGGCGAGCGGGGCGACCAGCAGGGAGACCCCGCCGGTGTGGGTGGTGACGCAGAGGGAGCAGATGCTGCGGCGGGGCTGCCAGGTGGCGGCGGACGAGCTGCGCAGGACGACGGCCTGCGGGCGGTCGTCGAGGACGGTGACCAGGTAGGCGCGGTCGGGGGCCTGCGGGTCGCGCCAGCCGAGGAAGTCCAGCTCGGCCCAGGGCTGGTCGGCGAGCTCGCGGGGCAGGTTCAGTCGTTTCGCCTCGCCCTTGGAGCAGTTCAGGAACGCGGCGCGGATCTCGGACTCGGTCAGCTCTCTCACGAAACGCCACGTTAATTTGCCTAAATCGTTTAGGCAAATGGATAATCGTGGACGTACGGCACGAGAGAACAGCAGGAGGCGGTCCGGTGGCGCGTGCAGGTCTGTCGGCGGAGATCCTCACCAAGGCGGGTGCGGAGCTGGCCGACGAGGTGGGCTTCGACCAGGTCACGGTGACAGAGGTGGCGCGGCGCTTCGACGTGAAGGTGGCCAGCCTGTACTCGCACGTGAAGAGCTCGCAGGACCTCAAGGTGCGGATCGCCCTGCTGGCGCTGACCGAACTCGCCGACCGGGCCGCCGACGCGATCGCCGGACGGGCGGGCCGCGACGCGCTGGCCGCGTTCGCCGAGGCGTACCGCGGCTACGCCCGCGAGCACCCGGGGCGCTACCAGGCCACCCGGCTCCGGCTGGACCCGGAGACCGCCGCGGCCAGTGCGGCCCCCCGGCACGCCCAGCTGACCAGGGCGATCCTGCGCGGCTACCACCTGCCGGAGCCGGACCAGACGCACGCGGTGCGCCTGCTCGGCGGCGCGTTCCACGGCTACATCGAGCTGGAGGCCGCCGGGGGCTTCGCCCACACCCCGGTCGACCCGCAGGCGTCCTGGGACTGGATCGTCGACTCCCTGGACGCCCTGCTGCGCGCCCGCGCCGACCACTGACCCACCCCGGCCCGCAGGCACCCGCCCGGTCGGCACCCGGACACCAGCAGCGGCCGCCGACCGGGCGTACCCGGTCGACGGCCGCAGACGCTCCCCCGCCGAAATCCCGACGAGCCGTCAGACCCCGTCGCGCACCGGCAGCTTCCAGCCGGGCCGCGGGAAGTGGCAGGTGTAGCCGTTGGGGTAGTGCTCCAGGTAGTCCTGGTGCTCGGGCTCGGCCTCCCAGAACTCGGCCACCGGCGTCACCTCGGTGACGACCTTCCCGGGCCACAGGCCGCTCGCGTCGACGTCGGCGATGGTGTCGAGCGCGGTGGCGCGCTGCTGCTCGTCGCCGTAGAAGATCGCGGAGCGGTAGCTGCTGCCGATGTCGTTGCCCTGCCGGTCCACGGTGCTCGGGTCGTGGATCTGGAAGAAGTACTCCAGCAGCGTGCGGTAGCTGATCCGCTCCGGGTCGTAGACGATCTCCAGCGCCTCGGCGTGGCCGGGGTGGTTGCGGTAGGTGGCGTGCGCGTTCTCGCCGCCGGTGTAGCCGGTGCGGGTCGACTGGACGCCGGGGAGCTTGCGGATCAGGTCCTGCATGCCCCAGAAGCATCCGCCGGCCAGGACGGCCCGGTCCGTGGTCATCTCGTTCTCACTCCTCGCGTGGGGTGTCCGCACCCCTGGTGCGGTGCGTGGCCCGCCCGCCCGGGCGCCGCCCGGCGGGGACCATCCGGTCCAACCGCCGTCGCCCGCCCGGTGTTCCCGCGACCCGGTGTTCCCGCCGCCCGGTGTTCCCGCCGCCCGGTGTTCCCGCCGCCCGGGATCAGCCGGCCAGCCCGTCCAGCACCTGCGCGCCGGGCAGTGCGGCCAGTGCCGCGCCGGGCAGGATCAGCTTGCCGCGCCGCCGTCCGCTGCCGATCAGCACCCACGGGGTGGCGGCGACGGCGGCGTCGATCAGCAGCGGCCAGTGCGCGGGCAGGCCGACGGGGGTGATGCCGCCGTACTCCATGCCGCTCCCGCCGACCGCGGTGTCCATCGGCGCGAACGAGGCCTTGCGCGCACCGAGGTGGCCGCGCACCGCCTTGTTGACGTCGAGCCGGGTGGTGGCCAGCACCACTCCGGCGGCCAGGGTGGTCTCGCCGCCGCGCTTGGCGGCGACCACCACGCAGTTCGCGGACGCCTCGACGGGGACGTCGTAGGCGGCGCAGAACACGGCGGTGTCGGCGAGTTCCGGGTCCGTGTCCACGTACCGCACGGAGCGGGCGAGTTCGGCGTCCCACTGCTTCAGCGCCTCGGCCACCGGCCCGGCCAGTTCGACGACGGCGTCCACCGCCCGCCGTACCTCGGGGAAGTTCCCGAACGGTGCCGTGACCTGCTCGTCCGTCGAAACCTGATCGTCCATGGCGCCCACCCTAGCGAACCCTTCGGGCTGGCCCGTTGGGGTGAGCGCCGCCGGTGTCGCGGCCGCCGCGACCCGACCGCGCCCTAGCCTCGTCGGAGGCCCCGGTCCGAGCGCCGGGAGGCCGTCGGGCGACTGGGCGGAGTGGCATGGCAACCGGAGTTCCCCCGCAGGCCCGCGCGGGGCAGGTGCTGCGCCGGTGGAAGCTGTGGCTGATCCCGGGGGTGCTGAGCGCGCTGGTGGCGCTGGTGCTCTCGCTGCTGTACATGGGCGGCATCCTGACCCCGTCGGAGCACCTGCACCGGATGCCGATCGCGCTGGTGGACGCGGACGCCGGCCCGCCGCTGCCGGGGCAGTCCGCGCCGCTGGGCGCGCAGGTGACGGACGCGGTGGCGGCGGGGACGCCGCCGGGCCAGGTCCAGTGGCAGCGGGTGAACCGCGCGCAGGCCCAGGAGCAGCTGGCCGCGGGCCGGGTGTACGGGGCGCTGGTGGTCCCGGAGGACTTCTCCCGCACGGTGGCCGCGCTGACGAGCGACCAGGCCTCGGCCCGCCCGGTGCTGTTCGCGCTGACCAATCCGGGCACCGGCTCGCTGGCGTCCTCGCTGGCGAGCCAGATCACCCAGCAGGCGGCGCACCGGTCCTCGACGGAGATCGGCAGGCAGCTGACGGCCGCGGCGCCGAACGCCCCGGCGACGGCGCGGCTGCTGCTGGCCGACCCGGTGGACGTGCAGGTGCAGCAGGGGCATCCGATCGCCCGGCACACGGGGCTCGGCCTGAGCGCCTTCTACTACACGCTGCTGCTGGTGCTGGCCGGGTTCCTGAGCGCCAACCTGGTGCACAACGGGGTGGACACGGCGCTCGGCTACGCGGACAGCGAGATCGGGCCGTGGCACTCGCGCCGGCCGACGGTGCCGATCAACCGGACGCAGACCCTGCTGGTGAAGATGGGGATGACGGCGGGGCTGTCCGTCGTCACCACCACGATGATCATGCTGGCGACGATCGGCATCCTCGGCATGGACGCCCCGCACCTGCCGCTGCTCTGGGTGTTCTCGTTCGCCGCCTGCCTCACGGTGGGCCTGGGCGTGCAGGCGATCAACGCGGCGTTCGGCTCGCTCGGCCAGCTGGTGGCGATGTTCGTCTTCATCGCACTCGCCCTGCCGTCCTCCGGCGCGACGATCCCGCTCCAGGCCACCCCGTCCTTCTACCGCTTCCTCGGCGCGTTCGAGCCGATGCGGCAGGTCGCGGGCGGGGTGCGGGCGATCCTGTACTTCGACGCGCAGGCGGACGCGGGGCTGACCCGCGCCTGGGTGATGATCGCGGTGGGGTTCGTGGTGGCGCTGGTGTTCGGCTTCGCGATGACCTCCTACTACGACCGCAAGGGTCTCCACCGCATGGTCCCGACGCCCTCCTGACGATCCCGCCCTCACCCGCCGTCCCGCCCTGCCGGATCAGTCGGACAGCGCCGCCTTCCAACCCCAGGACTCGCGCCGGGCCAGGCCCGGCAGTTCGCCGCGCCCGGTGCACCACAGCAGCACCCGGACCGGGTCGCCGGCCGGCGCGTCGGGGAACAGCCGGGCCAGCACGGCGGTGTACAGGGCGGGCGGCGGGGTCCGGTCGAGGCCGAGGCCGGTGGCGATGTCGTGGGTGTGCAGCAGGATCTCGGCGACGCCCATCGCGGCGAAGCCACTGGGGTCCGCCGGGCCCCAGTGCCAGGCCCGCACGGCGGGGTCGGCGGCGGCCAGCGCAAGAGCGAGGAGTTCGCCGCAGGCGAGCGCGATCTGCAGCGTGGTGGCGGGGTCGGCGCCCGGACGGACCGTCAGGTCGAAGGGCAGGTAGCGGTCGGCGGGGCGGGCCGCCAACTGGCCGGCGTAGGCGAGCAGGTCGTGGCCGATGTGCGCCAGGGTCTCCTGGCACGACCACTCCAGCCCGCCGGCCGGAACGCTCCAGTCGGCGTCCAGCTCCGGGGCGACGGTGAGTTGCAGCTCCGCGAGGGCTGCGCGCAGATCCTGATGGTCCATCGGCTCATCCTCGCATCCGCGCCGCCGACCGCCTGCACCGTTTCTACAGGTAGGGCCGGGTGATCAGTTCCAGGCCGTGGCCGGCCGGGTCGAGCAGGTAGACGCCGCGCCCGCCGTGCTCGGTGTTGGTCTCGCCGGGGCGCTTCATCTGCGGGTCGGCCCAGTGCGGGATCCCGCGCTCGCACAGCAGCGCGTAGGCACGGTCGAAGTGCTCGTCGTCGACCAGGAAGGCGTAGTGGTGGCTCTGGATCTCCACCGGCGGCTCGGCGAACTGGAGCAGCACGCCGTCGGCCAGCGTCAGGTTGGTGAACGGCCCCCAGGACGGGGCCTGTTCGGCCTCCAGCAGCTCGCGGTAGAAGCGCGCGGAGACGACACGATCGGTGGCGGGGATGATGGTGTGGTTGAAAGCAGCGGGCATGGCTTCGGGTGAACCTCTTCCGGGTCGGGGATGTTGAAGACGGCCTGGTCGGCCTGGGAGAAGATCTGCTCCCAGGACCGGGCGGTCCCCGAACCGGCGGGCACCCCGAGGGCGCCCGGGGCGGCGTCAGCCGCCCACCGGGTCACCGATCCGTGCGTGGCTCATGGCCGTTCCGGTGTTCACCCGCACACCGTATGCAACGCCCGTCCCGGCAGCAACGGGTTTTCCGGACTCCCGGCGAAAACCCGAGGTGCCCGACCGGCCGACGAACGTACCCTCGCCCCATGGCCGACGAGTGCTTCACCGATCCCCGACTGGCCGCGCTCTACGACGCGTTGGACCCGGACCGCTCCGACCTGCTCCCCTACCTCCGCCTGGCCGCCGAGCTCGACGCGCGCAGCGTCCTCGATCTGGGCTGCGGCACCGGCGTGTTCGCCCTGCTGCTCGCGGAGCGCGGCATCGAGGTGACGGGGGTGGACCCGGCGGCGGCGTCCGTCGCGGTGGCCCGGGCCAAGCCGGGCGGCGACGGCGTCCGCTGGATCTGCGGCGACGCGACCGAGCTGCCCCCGCTGCAGGTCGACCTGGTCACCATGACGGCCAACGTCGCCCAGGCGATCACCGACCCCGCGCACTGGCTCGCCACCCTGCGGGGCGTCCACGCGGCGCTGCGCCCGGGCGGCCACCTGGTGTTCGAGACCCGCGACCCGTCCCGCCGCGCCTGGGAGAGCTGGACCCGCGACGCCACCCACCAGATCGCCGACCTGCCGGAGGTCGGCCGGGTGGAGGCCTGGCTGAGCCTGCTGGACGTCACCGGCCCGCTGGTGACCTTCCGTTCGCACTACGTCTTCGCCTCGGACGGAGCGCACCTCACCTCCGACTCCACGCTGCGCTTCCGCGAGCACGACGAGCTGGCCGCCGACCTTCGAGCCGCCGGCTTCGACCTCCGCGAGGTCCGCGACGCACCCGACCGCCCGGGCCGCGAGTTCGTCCTCCTGGCCCGCCGCCCCTGAGGGCCCGTCAGCCGGGCCAGGAGTCCTCCAGCACCGGGATGCACGGCGACAGGTGGGCATCCGCATGGACGCTCACCTGCCCCCGTACCATCCGGTGCACCACGAACTCGTCGGCGTGCGCCCGGTCCTCCTCGTCGTGGACGTACAGCAGGCCGTAGGAGCCGGGCGCGCGAACGCCGACCTCGCGGTAGAACGCCAGGACCTCCGGGTCCGCGTGGTTGCGGAATCCGCCGAGGTGCAGGAACGGTTCCCCGTTGATCCACCTGACGTCGAGCAAACCGTGCCCGCCGACCTCCCGGGCCCGTTCCTCGATGGCCTCCACCAGCCGCCGCAGCCGGGCCTGTTCCGCCGCGAAGGCCTCCTCGTCCTCCGCGTCGGCGCGCTCGCGGACGCTGATCCAGCCGTGGTACTCGAACATGCCGGGGAGACCAGGGGAGGCTATCCGTCGGCCCACGGCCGCAACGGAGTGCCCGGTGTCACCGGACCGAGGTCGGGCGGGAGTTCACGGACGGCGCACGCCACGGCCTCGCGCGCGGTGGCGAACCGGCCGAGGTTGGGGACGACGATGCCGGTGCCCACTTCGAACACGCCGTCGCCGTCCACCGACAGGACCGGTCCGACGACGGACATCGCGGGCCCGGTGGTGGTGGAGAAGCGCAGCGCCCAATGGCTGGTGAAGGGATACAGGGCGCGCAGCGCCGGCTCGGCGTGCGCGGCTTCGATCAGCTGTCGGTAGGCCGCGGCCCAGGGCAGTTCCAGTGCGGCTGCCTCCGCGCGCAGGCGTTGCCAGGCGTGCTCCGCCAGTTGGGCGGCGGAGAGTTCGGCGGGGTTCGGTGAGTCGGGCACGGCGCCGATTGTTCCCGATCCGGGACGACCCGCGAACAGCGGAGCGCCCCACCGCCCCGACCCGCAGGTCACGGCCCCCATGGCGGGTCGGCTCGGTCGGCGGGCGGCCGTCAGGGCAGTTCGGCGCCGGCCGCGCGCAGTTTCTGCTGGATCAGCGCGGTCAGCCCGGCCCAGCCGGGGCGGTCGTCCTCCCCGTGGTGGGTGAGCAGGTCGCGCCGGGTGGCGGCGTCGTCCGTCTCCCGAAGGCCCGTCAAGGTGGGCAGCAGGGAGGGGTCGGCGAGGAAGTGCCGGGCCATCTCCTCGGCGAGTTCCTCGATCCGGGGGTCGTCGGCGGGCCAGTTGCCGGCGCTCCAGGTGAGTTTGATCAGGGCGACGTGCCGGGGGTCGTCGAGGCCGTGCTCGATCTGCGCGAGGTAGTCGTCGAAGCCTTCCGGCATCAGGGCGCGGACCAGGATCAGGCCCTCCCGGGCGGTGGTCACGTCCTCGGCGGAGAAGCCCAGTCCGGGCAACCGGTCGAGGACGGCGCACGCCCGGTCGGACAGCAGCACCCGGTCGCCGGTGGCCAGGCGGCGCAACGTGGCGCGGCGGGCGGTCAGTTCCTCGATCCGCCGGGTGAGGTTCTCCTCGACCCGGTCGAGCGCGGTCGTGAAGTCCGCTCCCTCGGCGTCCAGGATCGGGCCGATCTCGGCCAGTGGGACGCCCGCCCCGGCCAGGGTGCGGACCTGGACCAGGCGCAGCAGTTCGGCGGTGCCGTAGCGCCGGTAGCCGGAGCTGTCGCGGCGGGGTTCCTCGACCAGGCCGCTGCGGTGGTAGACCCGGATGGTCTTCACCGTGATGCCGGCGAACGCGGCGGCCCGGCCGATGGTGATCCCGTCTGTCATTCCGTCAGCGAACCTCACTGCGCGGCGTCCTGACAAACCCCGCCGCCCCCGCGGACCTCGCAGACCTCGCAGACCTCGCGGACGGCGGTGGCGATCGCCCGGAAGTCCTTGCGAACGACGGTGGTGTGCTTGCTCGGCACGGTGGCGCTGACCTGCACGTGCGGATTTCGGGCGAGGATCGGGTCGAGGGTGGCGCGCATCGCCGTCAGCCCTTCCTCGGTGCCGCCGAGGCTGGCGCCAGTGGCCACCAGGAACCGCATGGGGAAGGTCACCAGGTCGAACACCGGGTCGCTGTCGGCGACGATCTCGTTCAGTTCGATGTTGATCTCGGCGTGCTGTTCGGCGGACATCCGCGCGGCCAGGCCCAACGGCCGGACCAACGGCATGATCCACCCGAGCTTCCGGAACATGGCGCGGATCTGCTCGCGACCGGCCTCCCGGCCGCCTTCGACGGTGGCCAGGTAGTCCCAGGGGTAGCCGCCGTCGACCATCACCGCACCGACCGTCCGGTCCGGGTTGCGGGTGCTCCAGTGCAAGGCCAGTGCCGCGCCGTAGGACCAGCCGACCAGCAGCGGCCGCCGCACCCCGGTGGCCTCCAGTACGGCGTCGACGTCGCGCAGGCAGGCCGCGAACGAGTAGTCGGCGGACTGCTCCGAGCGGCCGCGGGCGCGTTCGTCGAAGGTGATGTGCCGGTAGCCGTCGCCGAGTTCGGCGATGACGTGCCGCCAGTTCCGCTGCGTGGCGTAGGAGCCGTTGAGGTAGACCACGGGCTGCCCGGGGCCGCCGGTGTCGGTGACGGCCAGCGCCGTGTCCTCCACCGGAACCGGTCCGGACCAGGCAGCCTTGTGGGACGTCGTGTTCGCGTTCTCCGTCATGCCTTCAGCGTCGGGCCTGACCTCGGGTCAAGGTCAAGCCCGGCCTCCGGTCACCAGGCGGCGGCCACCGGCGGCACGACGTCGAGCCGCTGCCAGGCCGCGTCGATCCGGGCCAGCCGGTCCGCCGAGGCGATTCCGCACAGGCGGGCGACCTTGCCGTCGCGCAGTTCCAGCACCACGACGCCCCGCACCCGGCCGTTGACCACCGCGACCACCGCCGGCGCGCCGTTGACCTGCGCGATGTGCAGCGCGGGCGCACCGCCGGCCAGCCGGATCTTGGCGGGGGTGGGCCGGAAGCCGGCCCGCGCGGCCGTGGCGATCTGCTCCCGACCGGTGAACCGCAGCAGCCGCTTCGCCAGCCCGGCGCCGTCCGAGACCATGGCGGCGTCGTCGGTGAGCATCGCCACCAGCTGGTCGACCCGCCCGGAGGTGGCGGCGCTCAGGAACTCCTCGACGACCCGGCGCGCGGCCGCCGGGTCGGTCTCCGCGCCGCCGCCGCGGTGTTCGGCGGCGACCCGGCGGCGGGCCCGGTGGACGTGCTGCTGGCTCGCGGCCTCGCTGATGTCGAGCATCCCGGCGATCTCGGCGTGCCGGTAGGAGAACGCCTCGCGCAGCACGTACGCGGCCCGTTCGACCGGCCCGAGGCGCTGCATCACCGTCAGCACCGCCAGCGACACCGACTCGCGCTGCTCGAAGGTGTCGGCGGGGCCGAGCATCGGATCGCCCTGCAGCAGCGGTTCGGGCAGCAGGTCGCCGACGGCCCGCTCGTGCCGGGCGCGGGCCGAACGGAGCTGGTCCAGGCAGAGGTTGGTGACCACCCGGGTCAACCACGCCTCGGGCACCTCGATGCGGTCGCGGTCGGCGGCCTGCCAGCGCAGGAACGCGTCCTGCACGGCGTCCTCGGCATCGGCGGCCGAGCCCAGCAGACGGTACGCCAGCGAGGCCAGCCGGCCCCGGCTGGCCTCGAAGCGGTCGACGGCGACGCTGTCCATGCACAACAACTTAGGCGGCGCTCCGCACGGAGTTCGGCGCGGGGGCCGGCATGGGGCTCTGCGCGGGGACGGCCGTCGGGTGGCGCCTGCGCTTGGGCAGGCCGTAGGTCGGGTGGGCGATGGTCCACACGGAGCCCTTCAGGACGCCCGCCTTGAACTGCACCGCGGTCCGGCCGCCCAGGTACCAGGACTTGGAGCGGACCTCGCCGTCCACCATCTGCACGAGCGCGTCCCGCTGCCCGAGGCTGATGTGGTTGCCGTAGTACTTCAGCCCGGAGACCGGGACCTCACGGCCCGTCAGCCGCGCGACGATCGCGGCGGTGGCCTGGAGGGCGGTGAGGCCGGCCGACGCGCAGGACATCGGCAGCGGGCGGCCGTTCACGCCGATCGCGTGGGCGCTGTCCCCGGCGACGTAGATGTCGGGGTGCGAGACGGAGCGCATGGTGCGGTCGACCGTGATCCGGCCGTCCGCCGCGACCTCCAGGCCGCTCGCCGCAGCCAGCGGGTTCACCGCGAAGCCGGCCGTCCAGACGGTGACGTCGGCGGGCAGCGCGCTGCCGCCGGCGGCGATCGCCCGGCCGGGCTCGACGGCCTCGACGGCGGTGTGCTCGTGGACGGTGATGCCGAGCCGCGCGTAGGACCGGCGCAGGTACCGGCGGGCCTTCGGGGAGAGCCAGGCGCCGAGTTCGCCGCGGGCGGCGAGTGCCACCTTCAGGTCGGGACGGGCCTCGGCGATCTCGGCGGCGGTCTCGACGCCGGTCAGGCCCTCCCCCACCACCAGCACGGTGCCGCCCGCGCCCAGCTCGGCCAGCCGTTCGCGCAGCCGCGCCGCCGAGGGCAGGCCGGCGACGTCGTACCCGTGCTCGGCCACGCCGGGGACGCCGTGCCGGTCCACGGTGCTGCCGAGCGCGTACAGCAGGGTGTCGTACGCGAGTTCGTCGTCGCCGTCCTCGCCGGTGACGGCGACGGTCCGGCGCTCGGGGTCCAGGCCGGTGACGCGGGCCACCCGCACCCGCACGCCGGTGTCCGCGAACATCTCGGTGAGCGGGCGGAGTTCGACCCGGTGGCCGCTGGCGAGCTGGTGCATCCGCATCCGCTCGACGAACTCGGGAGCGGCGTTGACCACGGTGATCTCGATGTCGTCGGCGGACAGCCGGCGGGCCAGGTTTCCGGCGGCGAAGGCTCCGGCGTAGCCGGCGCCGAGGACGACGATGCGGTGCCTCATGAGGGTGCTCCTTCTGGTTCGCGTGCCCTCTGAACGGGGCGGCGCACCGATTGCTGACAGCACCCCGATGTGACGCCGCTCACCCCGACGGCGCGCCGAGCCGCTGCTCCCGGCCGGCCGTCGCGGACCAACTGGCCAGCAGGGTGAGCGCGTCGGTGGCGGCGCTGCCCGGCGCGGCGCTGTAGACGACCACGCTCAGCCCGTCCTCGCCCGGGAGCAGCATGCTCTCGTGGTCGAGCTCCAGCTCACCGACCACCGGGTGCCGGAAGCGTTTGACGCCCTGCCGGAAGACGTGCACGTCACGGGCGCCCCACAGGCTGCGGAACTCCTCGCTGCGGGTGGACAGTTCACCGATCAGCCGGATCAGCTCCGGGTCGTGCGGGTTCTTGCCCGCGGCGACCCGCAGCACTCCGACCGCGTCGCGCGTGACGCGTTCCCGGTCGACGTAGAACCGGCGGGAGGCGGGGTCGAGGAAGGCGAAGCGGGCGGTGTTCGGCGAACGGGTGGGATCGGCGAACATCGGGGCGAACAGCGCCCGGCCGAGCGGGTTGGCGGCCAGCGTGTCGAGGCGGTCGTTGGTCACGAAGGCCGGCAGGTCCGGCATGCCCTCGATGATCCGCCGCACGCTCGGCCGCACCACCGACGCAGCATCACCTCGCGCCGCCCGTCGTTGAGTTGCCGAGCCGCCGGCGGCGCGGGCCAGGTCGTACAGGTGCATGCGTTCGGTGTCGTCCAGGCGCAGCGCCAGCGCGACGGCGTCCAGGACACTGCCGGAGACGCCCTTCAGGTTGCCGCGCTCCAGCCGGGTGTAGTACTCGACGCTGACCCCGGCGAGCATCGCGACCTCGCCGCGGCGCAGCCCCGCCACCCGCCGCAGGCCGTACACCGGCAGCCCCGCCTGCTCGGGGGTGATCCGGTCGCGGCGGGAGCGCAGGAACGCGGCGGCTTCTTCCCGGTTGTCCATGCCCGCCAGCCTAGGCAGCGACCGGCCGCGGTGGGGGTCCCTGCCAGTACCCCTCACGACGCGGCCTCCCACCGCACGGCTGCCCGGAGTTGGCTGAACCGCACCACCGAACCGAGGAGAGACGATGGAATTCATCACCCTGAACAACGGCGTGCAGCTGCCCGGCATCGGCCTGGGCGTCTTCCGGATGACCGACGAGGAGGTCGCCCGGACCGTCCCCGCCGCGCTCGACGCCGGCTACCGGCTGATCGACACGGCGTCCCGCTACTACAACGAGAAGGCCGTCGGCGCGGCCCTGCGGTCCCACGGCATTCCGCGCGAAGAGGTGTTCGTGACCACCAAGCTGTGGTTCAAGGACCACGGCTACGAGAAGACCAGGCGGGCGTTCGAGGTCTCCCTCGACAACCTGGGCCTCGACCACCTCGACCTGTATCTGATGCACCAGCCGTTCAACGACTACTACGGGGCCTGGCGGGCCATGGAGGAACTCCTCGACGAGGGCCGCGTCCGGGCCATCGGCGTCTCCAACCTCCACTCCGACCGCTACCTCGACCTGATCACCCATCACCGCGTCGTGCCCGCCGTCAACCAGCGCGAGGTCCACCCGTTCCACCAGCAGGACGAGGCCAAGGCCGTGCAGGACCGGCACGGCACCGTCCTCCAGGCCTGGGGCCCACTCGCCCAGGGCAACCCCGACCTGTACTCCCACCCCGTCCTCCAGCACATCGCCGCCACCCACGGCCGGTCGATCCCGCAGATCGTGCTGCGCTGGCTGCTCCAGCGCGGCATCCCCCTGGTCGCCAAGAGCACCGACCCCGCACGGCTGCGCCAGAACCTCGCCGTCTTCGACTTCCGACTCACCGCCGACGAGATGACCGCCATCGCCCAACTCGACCGCGGCCGACCGGGCCTGGGCTTCACCCACCAGGACCCGCGGATGCTCGAACTCCTCCTGAAGTACGCGTAGCACCAACTCGCTTGCTGTGCGGTGCGGCTCTTCGATACGGTTGAAGGTTTTCCACTGCGACCGACCGACGTGACCGATCGATGAACGGAGCCTCACCGGTGTACTACTGGGACTCGCCAGCCACCGCTCCGCCGGCTGATCGCCGAGCACCCTCTCTCGGACGGCTTCGGCGGGTGCCGGGAGGACTGCAACCGGCGCAACCGGCCCGTTCTGCGGCGCCGATACCGAGGGCAGACGACCGGTCCGCCAGGACCCGCCCCTCCACCTCGCCCACGACGACGACCACGAGCCGCTGGACAAGCGGAAGTTCCTCCAGCGCCGGCCGGCCCCACCTGGCGCACACCCACGACCTGCCGAGCGGCCGCATCTCCGGTCGCGGCGGTCTCGCCGTGGACGGCGACGAGCACGGGACCGTCCCGGCGGTACGCGAGCGGCGGCAGGACCGCGGCCGGATCCGCGCACGGGCCGGCCCGGTCGCCACCGCCGGTCGGACGCCCGGAGCGGGTACGCGTCGCGCCACCGGGACGCCCCCGCGAACTTCACGCCCACCTCGTCCACCTCGACCATGGGCTGGACAAGCACCTGCCCGGCCACCTCCTCCGGCTCGCCGAGCGACACACCACCGCCACCGAATCCCCTACCCGGGAACCTCCATGACGCCGAATCACCAGTCCCGACCGATCCCGTCCGACACCCTCCTCGCCGGCTGGTTCGTGGCCGTCCCCGAGCGGGTGACGGGCGGGAACCTGCCCCCGACCGAGCGACTGACCACCGCCTCCGCCTGCCTGATCGACCAACTCCCCGAGGACGACAGCTGGTTCGCCACCGCCGAGGAGGCCCGCGCGGCCTGCGCGCTGCTCCCGATACCGGCCGCGGCCCGCCTGTACGCCCTGCTGATCCCCGCCGACCACACCGCCGGCTTCGTCGCCGACATCCGCACCTCCGGCATGCACGAACCGGCCCTGCTCTCCTGCCTCGACGAGAACCGCTCAGAACCCGCCCTGCAGCCGACCGAAGGCGGGACCGAACTCGGCTGGGAGGTGATCGGCTACGACATGGGATGGGTGCACACCTGGCTCTGCAACGACCTCTACTCCGACGCCGTTCGCGAGCTCGGGGTGCGCACCGACGACCGCGGCCTGCTCCCCGACCGCCACCCCGCCGAACGCCTCGCCGCCTGGGCCAACGCCCGCAACGACACCAAGCCCGTCACCTGGGTGCCGGCCCGACTGGTCGAGTGGGACACCCCGCTGCACGGCCTCCCCGCACCGGCCGCCGGCGCCCGCAACGTCCCCGCATCGCCGTCCCGACTGCGTGGCCTCGTCCGCCGCTCGGCCGAGCTGGGTACGGCCGGCCCGCCGTGACCTCTCCGCGCCTGCTCAGCGCGGCCAGTCCGGAGCGGGGTCCTGGTCGAGCAGCGGCCTGATCGCGCCCAGCACCGCGCCGATGCACACGTCACGCAGTTCGACCCGGGTGCAGTTCGGTTCGATCAGCCAGTCGACGCACAGGACTTGGACGAACACCAGCCAACTCTTCAGGACTCCCGACACTGCCTCCCGGGTCCGACCGTCGGTGGGCGGGAGCACGCCGAGCAGCCGCTCGCGCAGGGCGTCGAGCTCGTCGGCCATGATCGTCTGAACCAGCCGGTCGCCGGCCAGCACCCGGTTCGCCGCCAGCACGGTGTTGCGGTTCTCCGCGAAGTACTCGATGTGCGCGTCCAGCCCCTCGGTGAGCTGCTCGACCAGCGAGTCGGCAGGGTCGAACCGGGTCTTGGCGAGGAGCTGCTCGGCGACCTGCCGGTACAGCGCCGCGAACAGGTCGCGCTTGCTCGGGAAGTGCCGGTAGAGCAGCGCACGGGAGACACCGGCGCGCTCGGCGACATGCTCCATGAGCACCTCGTCGTACGCGTGCGCGGCGAAGAACTGCGCGGCGACGGCGAGAAGTTGGGCACGGCGGTCGGCCGGACTGAGTCGTTGACGCGGAGGCATCCGGTCATGCTACTTGACACGCGTCTAATAACGGCGCGTAGCCTGGCACCACTGGTTGACACATGTCTACTAGCGCCGATCGGCGCTACTGACCGGGGGTGGCACTGTCATGACCAAGGTCAAGGCACTGCGGGGGCTCATGCTGGCCATGGGGTACGTCTGCACGGCGATCGGACTGTTCCACGTCCTGCTCGGCAACGCCGCGATCCCCGGCGAGAGTTCGGCCGACGCGACCGTGGACAGCCTCGGCCGGTTCTTCGGCGCGGTCTTCGCCGGCTACGGCCTCGCCTGGCTCCACGCGGCCCGACAGACTCCGATCCGCGCGAGTTCCGTACGCCTGCTGGCCGGCATCCTGCTCCTGGGCGCCGTCGGGCGGATCCTCTCACTCGCCGTTCACGGCTGGCCGCACTGGTTCCAAGTGGCCCTCACCGTCAGCGAACTGGCCTTGCCGCCCCTGTTCCTCCGGCTCGCCCGCGCCGCCGAACAGCCACCCCGACCGGCCGGGACCGACCCCCTGCACCTCGACGAATCCACCCCTGGCCTCTGACAGCGGCTCACCCCCCTCCCGCTCGACCGGCCTCCCCCGGGGCCGAGACGAATCACTCCGTCCCTGCCCCGGGCAGGCACTCTTCCCCCTGACCGGCTCAGTGCCCGGCGTGGTGGACGAACACGTAGGTCTCCCGCTCCAGCTCGCTCACCTGGACGCAGAACGCGGCCGGCACCCGAATGTGCGAGCGCAGCAGATCGGTGACTCGCACGGACAGCTCACTGCGGGCCTCGACGCTCCGCCCGGCCAGGATCTTGATCTCGACGAGAACGACAGCCTCGCCCGACGAACCGTCACCGACCAGGTGAGTGGCGGCCGGTCGCACCAGCGTCTTGCAGTCGGCCGTGGCGGTGTCGATCACCTCGGGGATCAGCTGGTGGACCTCCTTGGCGAACGCCGTCGCGTCGAAGTCGATGCCGGGCGAGTGGTCGATCAGGATCTGCGGCATGGCGGGCGTCCTCCTGGACGTGCGGCAGCCCGGGGCCCTCCCGGGGACGGCGGCGTCCGTGATCGAAAACATAGCCCCGCAATGTCCTCGGCGGCAGGCATACTGGCGCAATGTCCGACCATCGCCCGCCCGATGCCATCGAGCCGCCGGACCCGTTTGAAGGTCTGGTCCTGGACGAGGAGTTCGTCCGCTCCGCCACCGTGAGCGAGCCGTCCGCGCGGGCCCGAATGCTGGCCGAGCGCTGGCGCCACGAGCCACCGGTCGACCCGGGCGGCCGCCGCTGGTCGCCGGGCACGGCCGCCTCGGCCCGCGGCGGACGGGCCCGTCGCCGGTTCCACCTCCCGTTCCGCAGCCGATCCCCGCGCCCCGACCGGGACCAACGCCCCTACCCCACCGGCCGCTTCGGACGGCTGCGCCGGTTCGGCTCGCTCAGCCGGGGCGAGCAGTGGACGGTGGCGCTCGGGCTGCTGATCGTCCTGCTGGTGGTCGGCGGGGTGCTGTTCGAACCGCAACGCGCCCACACCCCGCAACTGGCCCGCGCGGGCCGCGGCCCCGGCAGCCCCGCTCCGTCCACGGACCGAGCGCTGCCCGGCGGCGGCGTGTTCACCGGCAGCCGGTGCGGAGCGCGCGGCTACCACCGCTTCCCGACCGCGCCCGCCGAGCTCACCGTCGACGGATCGTCAGGACCGGCCCTGCTGCTGTCCGCCTACGGCTATCAGCGTCTCGGCGCCGACCGGCCCGGCGAGTTCGTCCTCGACCTTCGACTCAGCTCCGGCTCCGCGACGCCGCTGGCGCTGTCCGCACCGCTCGGCACGGACGGTGTGGCGGTGGAGATCGAGGGACCGGACGGCCTGGTGGCCGCCGCGTACGGACTGCCCGCGACCGTCGAGGGCGCACCGCACACCCCCGACGGCCAGGGCTGGCTGATCTCCGCCCACGGTGCGAGCGCGCACGCCGTACTGCCGGTGGCGGCACTCTGCCCCGGCGTGGACCCGCAGGCCCTCGCGTCCGGACTGATGCTGCGCACCGACGGCCGCAACACCGTCACCGGCCCGGCGCCGTACACCCTCACGGTGTCGGTGTCCGACCCAAAGGTGGCTGAACTCCGGCGCGCCACCGGCGTGCAGCCCCAGGGCGAGGTGCTGGCGGTCACCAACCAGATCCCGGCGCACGCGAGCAAACCGGTCTGATCCTGCGACACGCTTCCCGGATCCTGATCCTGCCTCAGGCTCCGTGAGCCGTCCGGGGGTTGGCTGCCGGATGAAGGTGGGGATATCCCCACCTTGAACCCTCCAGCCCCCTTCATGGCGAGTGACCTGCGGTTTTCCTAGCGTTGGCGATGCCCCGGGAGAGAGGACCACCGGGGCGTCACCTCCGAGGAAGGCTCCACCATGTCGCCCCGCCTGCGCCGCTCCCAGCCCGGCCGGCCCGCCCAGTCCGCCGCCTCCGACGCTGTCGCCGCACCCGGGTCGCCCTGGCCGAACTCCACCGCACCCACCTCCGGGCCACCCACCTCCGGGCCACCCTCGTCGTCCAGGGTGCCCGCGCCTGCGCCCGCGCACCGCCTGTCCGGAGCACAGCTGCCCATGGACGGGCGGCGGCCCACCACTGGGGTGCCCACCGCCGGAGTACCCAGCACCGGAGTGCCCGCGGTCGAGCTGCGCGGGGTGCGGCGGACCTACGGTCGCGGCGCGGGTGCGGTGCACGCCCTCGGTGGGATCGACCTGGCGCTCGCCGCGGGCAGCTTCACGGCCGTGATGGGACCGTCCGGCTCCGGCAAGAGCACGTTCCTGCAGTGCGCCGCCGGACTCGACCGGCCCGACGCGGGCCAGGTGCTGCTGGCCGGGCAGCCGATCAGCTCGCTCGGGGAGGATTCGCTGACCAAGCTGCGGCGCAGCCGGATCGGCTTCGTCTTCCAGGCGTTCAACCTGCTGCCTTCGCTGACGGTCCTGCAGAACGTGCTGCTTCCGCAGCGCCTGGCCGGCGGTCGGCCGGACAAGGCCCGCGCGCACGAGCTGCTCGCCCGGGTCGGCCTGGGCGAACACGCCTCGCGTCGCCCCGGCCAGCTCTCCGGCGGTCAGCAGCAGCGGGTCGCGCTGGCCCGGGCGCTGATCACCCGGCCCGACGTGGTCTTCGCCGACGAGCCCACCGGTGCGCTCGACACCCGCAGCGCGCACGAAGTCCTCGGCCTGTTGCGCAATGCGGTGGACGGCCTGGGCGCGACGGTGGTGATGGTCACCCACGATCCGGTGGCCGCGTCCTTCGCCGACCGCGCGGTCTTCCTCGCCGGCGGCCTCCTGGCGGGCGAACTCCACCACCCCGAACCGCGCACCGTCTCCGATCGCATGCTCACCCTCGCCGCCCGGCCCGGCGGCGCTCCTGCCCAGGACGCCGCCTCGTCCTCGCACCCGCGGAGTTGACCGCATGACCGTCGATCCGACCCGCGCCGCCGCACCTTTCCGGCCGGCCGCTGCCGTCCTTCCCGCCCGTTCCTGTTTCCCGGAGTCGACCGCATGACCAACGGACTGGCCCGCGCCGCCGTACGCTTCCGGCCCGCATCGTTCGCGGGCACCTTCCTGGCGCTGCTGTTCGCCTCGGCCGTCGTGACGGCGTGCGGCGTGCTGTTGCAGACCGGGCTCACCGCGACCGTCGGGCCCGACCGGTACGCGGATGCGCCGATCGTGGTCGCCGCCGACCAGCAGGTGAAGATGACGGTCGTTCACGGCAAGCGGCCCGACACCATCACTCAGACCCTCCCCGAACGGGCCCGGCTGGACGCCTCGTTGACGGCCGTCGTCGCCTCGGTACCTGGCGTCGAACAGGACCGGCCGGACTCGGCGTTCCCGGTGTCCGTCGGGCGATCCGGCCTGCCCGGGCTCACCGGGCTGACCGGACGTGGCTGGGCCGCACTGGGCATCGCCCCGGGCGAGCGGCTCACCGAGGGGCGCGCCCCGGCCGACGGCGAGCTGGTACTGGACACCGCCAGCGCCCGCGCCGCCCACCTCGCCCCCGGCTCGAACCTCACCGTCGACACTCCCGTCGGCACCGCCTCCTATCGGATCTCCGGCCTCGCCGAGGCGCAGCCCGGCCGCGCCACCGCCTGGTTCTCGGACGGCACCGCCGACCGCATCTCCGGCCACCCGGGCCGGATCGACGCGCTGGCCGTCCGCCCCGCGCCGGGCACCTCTCCGGCTGCGTTGGCCGACGCCCTCCGCCGCGCGCTGGACGAAAAGGCCCAGCCCGAACAGGCCCAGCCCCAACAGGTGCAGGCCGAACAGGTGCAGGTGACGACCGGTCAGCAGCGCGGCACGGTGGAGCAGCCGGCGCTGCTCGAAGCAAAGGACGTCCTGACCGGGATCGGCGGGTCCTTCGGCGGCACGGCCGCCATGGTCGCCGTGTTCGTGCTGGCCGGCACCATCGCACTGGCCACCGGCCAGCGGGCCCGCGAGTTCGCGCTGCTGCGGACCATCGGGGCGACGCCCCGTCAGATCCGCCGCTCGATCGCCGCGGAGGCGGTGCTGATCGCCCCGGTCGCCGCCGCGATCGGCGTGCTGCCCGGGCTGGCACTGGCCCGCTGGTGGTTCGGCGAACTGGTCACCCGCGGTGCGGTGCCCGCCGGGGTGTCGCTCGACATCGGCCCGCTGCCGCTGCTCGTCTCGGTCGCCGCCTGCACGGCAACGGCATTGGCGGCCGGTCTGATCGCGGCCCGGCACAGCTCCCGGTTGCGGCCGACCCAGGCACTCGGCGAGGCCGAGACCGGGCCCGGTACGCCGGGCGCGGTGCGGGCGGTGATCGGTGCGCTGTTCACCGCCGGCGCGGTCGCACTGGCGGTGGCCGCGGCCAACGTGGCGGGCGCCACGGCCGCGAACCTGGCCCTGGGCGTGGTGCTGTGCTTCCTGGTCGCGGTCGGACTGCTCGGCCCGTGGCTGGTGCGCGGTGCGGTCGGTCTGGTGGGTGTGCTGCTGCGCGCCGCCGGGGCCGCGGCCTCGCTGGCCGCCGACAACGCCCGCTCCTCCTCGCGTCGGCTGGCCTCGGCGGCCGTCCCGATCGTGATGGTGACGGCCTTCTGCGGGACGCTGCTGTTCCTGCAGTCCAGCCTCGATCACGCCGCCTCCGTGCAGGTCCGCGAGGGACTGAAGGCGGACCGGGTGGTCACCGCCGAAGCCGCCACCGGACTGCCCGCCGACATCGTGGGGCGCGCCACCGGGCTGCCGGGAGTGGAGGCCGCGATCGGTCTGCTGCCCACCGGCCTGGTGTACTCGTCGTCCGGCGCGCTCGGCACCGCCAACGCCCAGGCGGTGGACGGCGATCCGGCCGCACTGGCGAAGGTGCTGGATCTGGGCGTGACGTCCGGTTCGCCGGCCGACCTGGCCCGTGCCGTCGACACGATCGCGCTGGACGACCTGCTGGCCGAGAGCCTGCACGTGAAGGTCGGTCAGCGGGCCGCGCTCTGGCTCGGCGACGGCACCCGCGTCGAGCCGACGGTGGTCGCGACCTACCGCCGCGGACTCGGTTTCGGACAGGCCCTGCTGCCGAAGGCGGCGGTCGTCGCGCACACCGATTCGCCGTACTCGACCCGCCTGCTGGTCGCCCAGACCCCGGGCACGGGCGGCACCGCTGTCGCGAAGGCCCTGTCCGAGCTCGCCCCGGCGGGCCTGTCGGTGACAGGCCGTCAGGACTACGCGGCACAGGCCGATCAGGATCGCGAGCTGAACGGCTGGGCGAACAAGGTGATGGCGGGCGTGCTGGCCGGGTTCGCGGCGCTGACCGCCGCCAACACCCTGGTGATGACGGTGCTGGACCGCCGCCGCGAGATCGCCCTGCTGCGACTGGCCGGCTCCACTCGCCGTCAGGTCCGTTCGATGCTGCGCTGGGAGGCGCTGCTGATCGCCGCGATCGGCCTGGTGACGGGTGCCGCGATCGCCTGGACGACGCTCACTCCGATCACCCGCGCGCTCACTTCCGCCGCCCCACACGTCCCGCTCACCTCCGCCCTCCTGCTGAGCGGCGCGGCCACCCTGCTCTGCCTGGCCGCAACTGCCCTCCCCGGACGCGCCCTGCTGCGCACCCGTCCCACCACTGCACTCTGACCGCCACACCCACGCGTTCTCCGTGGCCGCCCCCTTTCGCTCCGGTGGCCCAACGGCCGCTGATGGCCGTTCGGCTTCGGCTGTTCCTGATGTCCCGAAGCCTAGGGGCAGCTCCTGACCAAACCTGCTGGTCAGGGCCCCAAACCACCCGGCGGGGTGAGTCGGTGGGCGATTCTCCGCCCGCACAGGTGGATCTGGTTCGACCGGAGTTGACGTTCCGTCACATCATCTGGGGAGCGATCGGCCCACCGGACGGCCGCGACCCCCGGTCAGTCCCACCAGAAGGACCACTGCTCGGCGTTGACCAGGCCGGGCGCGTAGTCGGCGATCGTGCCGGCGCCCTGGAAGATGTTGTCGGGGCAGAACGCGAGGTGCTCGGCGGCGATCCGGAGCGCCAGGTCGTCCTCCTCGGGCGGCGCGCCGACGCTCAACTCCAGGTCCGCGAAGCCGACCTGGACCAGCCGGGTGCCGTAGCGGCGTTCCCAGTCGAGCAGGACGGCGGAGACCTTGGCGATGTCGTCCTCGTGGTTGACGGGCCCGGTCCAGCCGCAGGCGGTCAGCGCCTCGGCGCCCGTGGCCGCGGGGACCAGGCCTATCCGCAACTGGGCGTTGTTGGCGAGCAGTTCGCGGGCCAGCGCGCGGGCGGCCCGATCGGGGTCGCCGGGCTGTTCGGCGGCGGGCGCCGTTCCGGGCCAGCCGTCGGTGAACGGGGCGATGCTCTCGGCGAGTTCGGCGCTCTCCTCCGGGTCGATCTCGTCGTCGCTGTCGGGATCGCCGTAGAGCGTGGTGGAGTACTCCCATCCGGTGCGCAGCAGTGCGGCGGGATCGTACAGGTCGGGTTCGCCGGCGCTGCGCGGCTGGAGTTCGCCGGTGCCCCAGGGGCGGAAGCCGGCGTCGGCGGTGGAGAGCGGGGCGAGCAGCAGCGGCCACAGTCCGCTGCCGGGATGCTCGCGGTGCAGTTTCTCCCACAGCCCGAGGGGCGCCGGTCCGTCGCTCATCCAGAGCACCGGGGCGGAGTCCTCGTCGTTGTCGTCCGGCTTCACCAGGTGTCCGGCAGGCAGCAGTGCGGCGACCGCGGACAGGTCGGCGTGGGGCCGGAGCTGGCGCAGATCGCGGAGGGCGTCGGTCATGCGAACACGCTAGCGAGCCACGCCGACACGGCCTTTCCTACTGAAGGGTAGTCAATGTCGGCTCCGACCGAACCGGTTCACGGACCTGCGCAAGTGGACGTGGGGGCCCTGACCTGATTACGGTCTGGCCTCAAACTCATTGTCGGATGATCACGCAAGCAGAAGCATCCGACCGGAGCAGAAAGCAGGAGCCCCCATGGCTTCCCATCGACGCCCGAAACAAGCGAGCCGCGCCCGCGCCTACGTCCTGACCGGTGCCGCTGCCACCGCGGTGGCGCTGACGGCGCAGGTCAGCGCGCACGCCGCGCCGGCCCAGCCGAGCAAGGACGAGGTCAAGGCGCAGGTCGACAAGCTGCTGGAGGAGCAGGAGCAGGCCGCCGAGAAGTACAACGGCGCCAAGGAGAAGGCCGACCAGCTGCGCAAGCAGGCCGACCAGTTGCAGGACCAGCTGGCGCGTGGCCAGGAGCAGCTGACCGAGCTGTCCTCCGGGCTGGCGGCGGTGGCAGCCGACCAGTACCGCCAGGGCGGCATCGACCCGTCCGTGCGCCTGATGCTCTCGTCCGACCCGGACAGGTACCTCGACCAGGCCTCGTCCTTCGACCAGGCGGCCAGCACCCAGACCGCCACCCTGAAGGCGTTGGAGGACCAGCAGCGCCGGCTGAACCAGCAGAAGCAGGAGGCCGCGGCCGTCCTGGCCGAGCTGGACGGCCAGACCCAGGCGCTCAATGACGCCAAGGGCACGGTGCAGTCCAAGCTCCAGGAGACGCAGCGCCTGCTGAGCACGCTGTCCGCCGCCGATCGGGCCGCGATCGTGCGGGGCACCGACGGGTCGGCGTCGCGCAGCGCCTCCCGGGTCGACCCGACCACCCTGCCGCAGGCCACCGGCGCGGCCAAGGTCGCGGTGAAGGCCGCGCTCGACAAGCAGGGTTCGGACTACATCTGGGGCGCGAGCGGCCCGAACACCTTCGACTGCTCGGGTCTGATGGTGTGGGCGTACGCGCAGGCCGGCGTCTCGCTGCCGCGCACCTCGCAGGAGCAGGCCACGGTCGGCACCAACGTCGGCACGGACTGGCGCAACGCCCAGCCCGGCGACCTGGTGATCTACAAGTCCGACCGGAGCCACGTCGGCATGTACATCGGCAACGGCCAGGTGGTGCACGCGCCGAAGGCAGGTGACGTGGTGAAGGTCATGAAGGTCGACGCCATTTCGATCAGCGTCATCCGCCGGGTCTGACCGCCGGGGCCGAGGCCCCGGCGCCTGATCGCCGATCAGCTCCGAGCGGGGGCGGGGCGGCGATCGGGCAACTGTCCGGCGACGATCGAGGCCAGCGCGAGAGCGAAGCCCACCAGCTGGACCAGGCCGAGGGTCTGGTCGAGCACCATCGCACCGAGGAGGGCGGCCACCAGCGGGGAGAGCAGTCCGAGCACCGCGACGTTGGTGACCGGAAGGCTGGTGATGCCCTGGAACCACAGCGCGTAGGTGAGCAGTCCGCCGATCAGGCCGAGCCACAGGTAGCCGAGTGCGGCTCGCCCGTCGACGGCTGGCGGGGCGCCTTCGAACAGGAAGGTCAGCGGCAGCAGGAACAGGCCGCCGGAGGTGAGTTGCCATCCGGTGAGCGCGAGCGGGGAGACGCCTTCGGGGCGGCCCCAGCGCTTGGTGAGGGTGATGCCGAGCGCCATGGTGGCGGCGCTGCCGAGTCCGGCCGCCACGCCGACGACGTCCAGGGCCGCGCTCGGGCCGATCACCACCAGTCCGATGCCGAGTACGCCGACCAGGCCCCACAGCAGCCTTCGGCCGGAGAGGCGTTGGCGCAGCACGGCCACGGCCAGCACGGCGACAATCATCGGCTGGGCGGCCGCGAGGGTTCCGGCGACTCCGCCGGGCAGGCGTTCGGCGGCGGTGAACAGCAGCGGCAGGAACAGTCCGATGTTCAGCACGCCGAGGACGGCGGCCTTCCCCCACCAACTTCCGCGCGGCAGCGTCCGGGTGACGGCCAGGGCGATCAGGCCGGCGGGCAGGGCACGCAGCAGGGCGGCGAACATCGGGTGCCCCGGGGGCAGCAGCTCGGTGGTGACCACGTAGGTGGTGCCCCACACCGCGGGGGCGATCGCGGTCAGCGCGGTGCGTGGCAGGGTCCCGCGGCCACGGCCCGAACTGCCGGACGGCGCACGGGTGGTGAGCGGGTCGACGGACGGGGTGGTGCCGGTCGCTGTCATGCCGGAGAGTCTCACGTTCACCCGATCGATGAGTCCAACACATGTTTGTCAACGCATTGATCTCGTTCGACGATCGATACAGGATGGGCGCATGGAGCTCCAGCAGATGCGCTACGCCGTCGCGGTCGCCGAGACGCTCAACTTCACCCGCGCCGCGGAGCGCTGCCTGGTGGTGCAGTCGGCGCTCAGCCATCAGATCTCCCGCCTCGAACAGGAGCTGGGCGCCCGGCTGTTCGAACGCACCAGCCGCCGAGTGCGACTGACCGCCGCCGGCGAGGCCTTCCTGCCGGCCGCCCGACAGTGCCTGGAGGCGGCGGAGCGGGCGGCCGCCGAGGTCGCGGCTGCGGTCGGCGAGGTGCGCGGGCGGCTCGCCGTGGGTCTGATCCCCACCGTCACGGCCGTGGACATCCCGACCGGGCTCCACGCGTTCCGCGACCGCCACCCGCAGGTGCGGATCGGTCTGCGGGTCGGCGCCAGCGACGACCTGGTCGACCAGGTCCGCCAGGGCACGCTGGACGTGGCCTTCCTCGGCCTGCCCCCGACCATGCGCCCGCAGGGGGTGACGGCCCGTGAACTGGCCCGCGGCCGCCTGGTCGCGGTCGTGGCGCCGGACCATCCGCTGGCCGCCCGCAGTCGGGTGACCTTGCACGAGCTGGCCGCCGAGCCGTTCGTCGACCTGCCGGCGGGCACGGCCGGCCGCGCTCAGACCGATCTGGCGTTCAGTGCGGCCGGCCTGGTCCGTGACGTGGCGTTCGAGGTCACCGACGCTGCGTACATGCCTCGGCTGGTGGGTCCCGGTCTGGCCGTGGCGATGCTGCCCGCCGCGTACGTCGACCGGTTGACGGGCGTCGCCGCCGTGGAGGTCACGGACGCGCCGACCCGGATCGAGACGGTGGTGTGGAGCCGCTCGGGCCTGACACCGGCCACTGCCGCCTTCCTCGACCTGCTGGGCATCCCCATCACGGCACCGGCCGCCTGAAGTCAAAGGCCAGAAGTCATATGACCAGACTGTCGGATGATGACCCGGCAGGTCTCCGCGATGTGTCGCCAGATGTCCCCGCGTGTCCGCTCCGCCGATCCGCTGGCGCGCCGTTTCCGCGCTGTGCTTACCTGACGCCGTGACCGTCCCGGCGGCCTTCCTCCGCCGCCTCCGCTCATTTCCGACGGTCCGTCAATTCGCCTCCCGCGACGGCTTCGCCCTGCCCGCGCAGCCGTCCCGCCCTCCCCGCACGCGTACAGGAGCAGCATGTCCGAGCAGAGCCCCGTCGCCACTTCCGGCTGGTCGTTCGAGACCCGGCAGATCCATGCGGGCGCGCAGCCCGACCCCGCGACCGGGGCCCGGGCGGTGCCGATCTACCAGACCACCTCGTTCGCGTTCCGGGACACCGCACACGCCGCCGACCTGTTCGCCCTCGCCGAGCCGGGCAACATCTACACCCGGATCCACAACCCGACCACCGACGTACTGGAACAGCGGCTGGCCTCCCTGGAAGGCGGTGTGGCCGCGGTCGCCCTGGCCTCCGGGCAGGCCGCCGAGACGCTGGCGCTGTTGACCGTGGCCGGGGCGGGCGACCACCTGGTCTCCTCGGCCTCGCTGTACGGCGGCACCTACAACCTGCTGCGGCACACCCTGCCCCGGTTCGGCATCGAGGTGAGCTTCGTCGAGGACCCCGACGACGTGGAGGCCTGGCGGGCGGCGATCCGTCCCAACACCAAGGCACTGTTCGCGGAGTCGCTGGGCAACCCGCGCGGCAACGTGCTGGACGTGCGCGCCGTCGCCGATGTCGCGCACGCCGCCGGGGTGCCGCTGATCGTCGACAACACCGTGCCGACGCCGTTCCTGCTGCGGCCGATCGAGCACGGCGCCGACGTGGTCGTGCACTCGGCGACGAAGTTCCTCGGCGGACACGGCACCACCATCGGGGGCGTGGTGGTGGACGGCGGCACCTTCGACTTCGGCGCCCACCCCGATCGCTTCCCCGGGTTCAACGAGCCCGACCCGAGCTACCACGGCCTGCGCTTCTGGGACGCCCTCGGGCCGGGCGCGTTCGCGGCCAAGCTCCGGGTGCAGCTGCTGCGCGACCTCGGCCCGGCGCTCGCCCCGCACTCGGCGTTCCTGCTCCTGCAGGGCATCGAGACTCTGTCACTCCGGCTGGAGCGGCACACCGCCAACGCGCTGGAGCTGGCCCGCTGGCTCCAGGCGCGCGACGAGGTCGCGGCCGTCCACTACCCGGGACTGCCGTCCAGCCGCTGGCACACCGCCGCGCAGCACTACCTGCCGCGCGGCGCGGGCGCGGTGCTCTCCTTCGAACTGCGCGACGGCGTCGAGGCCGGGCGGCGGTTCGTGGACGGGCTGGAGCTGTTCAGCCACCTCGCCAACATCGGGGACGTGCGCAGCCTGGTGATCCACCCTGCGTCCACCACGCACAGCCAGCTGGACGCCGAGCAGTTGGCGGCCACCGGCACCGCGCCCGGCCTGGTGCGCCTGTCGGTCGGACTGGAGAGCGTCGCCGACCTGAAGGCGGACCTGGAGGCGGGCTTCCGCTCGGCGAAGGGCGCGTCCTGAACAGCACCTTGGGCATCGCCGTCCCGCCCGCCACCGGGGCCTGGCGGGACGGCGACCCGGCCGGCCGACGACGCTGGTTCACGCTGCCCGGGCCGCTCGACCTGGAGGCGGGCGGCACCCTGCCCGGCGGCCGACTGGCGTACGAGACCTGGGGGTCGCTCGCGCCGGACGGCTCCAACGCCGTCCTGGTGCTGCACGCGCTGACCGGCGACAGCCACCTCGCCGGGCCCGCCGCGACCGGGCACCCCACGGCGGGCTGGTGGGACGAACTGGTCGGCCCCGGGCGCGCTTTGGACACCAACCGATGGTTCGTGGTGGCGCCGAACGTGCTGGGCGGCTGCCAGGGCTCCACGGGCCCCGCCTCCGCCGCGCCCGACGGGCGGATCTGGGGCGGGCGCTTCCCGTTCCTGACCCAGCGCGACCAGGTCGCCGCCGAGGCGCTCCTCGCCGACGCGCTCGGCGTGGCGCGCTGGGCGCTGGTGGTCGGCGGGTCGATGGGCGGGATGCGGGCGCTGGAATGGGCGGTGACGCACCCTCAGCGGGTGGGTGCGCTGCTGGTGCTGGCAACCACGGCGGCGGCCTCCGCCGAACAGATCGCGCACGCCTCCGCGCAGTTGCACGCGATCCGGACCGATCCCGGTTGGCACGGCGGCGACTACCACCACCTGCCGCCCGGCGGCGGGCCGCACCACGGCCTCGGCCTGGCCCGCCGGCTCGCCCAGATCACCTACCGCAGCGAATCCGAGCTCGCCACCCGCTTCGGCCGCACCCCGCAGGCCGGCGAACACCCGTGGCGCGGCGGACGGTTCGCCGTCGAGTCCTACCTCGACCACCACGCGTCGAAGCTCGCGCACCGCTTCGACGCGGGCAGCTACGTGGTCCTCAACGAGGCGATGAACGCTCACGACCTCGGCCGCGGCCGGGGCGGGACGGCTGCCGCCCTGCGCCGGGTGTCCGCGCCCGCGCTGGTCGCGGCCGTCGACTCGGACCGGCTCTACCCGCCCGCCCAGCAGGCCGAACTCGCCGCGCACCTGCCGCACGCCGACGCCCTGCGGGTGATCTCCTCGCCGTACGGCCACGACGGCTTCCTGCTGGAGACCGAGCAGGTGGCCCCGCTGCTCGCCGAACTCCTGCCGGGCGGCCGCCGATGACTGCGCGTCAACGACTCGGGGGTGGCTGCGGCCCGTCCGGCTCAGCGGCCGACCGTCCTGCGCAGATGGCCGAGGGGTGCGGCTCGGACGACCGGCCGTCAGGCGATCGAGGCCGCGACGATCGCCGCGGCGGCCAGGTTGCAGCTGGCCGACACCCACACCGCGGGGTGCGGCTCGTTCGAGACCAGGATCGCGCCCAGTCGCCCCGGGGTGAGCAGGTCCAGCAGCCAGAACGCGAGCGCCATCAGCAGCAGTCCGAGGACGCCGAACGCCGCCGTGGAGACCAGGCCCTTGCCGAAGTCGTCGTAGGTGGTGCGGATCGCGGTGTACACGATGCCGCCGACGCCGAGCAGCGCCGAACTGAGCAGCAGGGCGGCGTTGCGGTTGCCCTCGGCCCAGATCAGCCGGCCGAGCTTGCCCGGGGTCAGCACGTCGATCAGCAGGTAGCCGAGCAGCAGGAGGACCAGGCCGACCAGGCCGTACACAGTGGCCGCGCCCAGGCCGTGGACTATCTCGTTCATCAGCGGGGCTCCCCCGGGATCGGGCAGCCGCACCGGGCCGCACCATGGTCAAGGATCGGCAAAAGATAACCCATGGGTCTGGGCGGCCATCAGTTTCCGACCGCAATGGACCGACCATCACATCTTCCGCGTACGATGATCCGCCATGACACCGCCTCCGCCCGCCGCTGCCGCCTCGGACCGACCGATACCCGGCGCTCGCCGCCGGTCGGGCGTCGTCACGCTGGGGATGGTCGGCACGCTCGCCCTCACCCTCTCCGGCTGCTCCTCCTCCAGTGCCCCACCCAGCCGGTGCGTCGACCCGACCACGCTGAAGGTGCTGGGCAGTCACTCCTGCTCGGCCGGCGGCTCCGGTGCGGGCCGCTGGTACTACTGCGGGTACGGCACCGACACCGTCAACGGCGGCACCTTCGACAAGGCCGCCACCAAGCGCGGCGGATTCGGCTGTCCCAAGGGCAGCAGCAGCGGCTCGGGCGGCGGCTGACCTCTGATGCGCCGTCACACCATCACCCCGCGCCCCGACTGGCTGGCCACCGTCGAATCCCAGGGCCTCGTGTACGCGATGTGCTCCGACCCCTGCAACCAGGGCGGCCCGCACCCTTACTGGGACGAGAGCGCCTACTACGAGTTCTCCCTGCCCGAGGTCGAGGCCCTGGAGGAGGTCGTCGAGGAGCTCCACGAACTCTCCCTCGCCGCCGCCGACCACGTGGTGCGCACCGGCCGTTTCGCCGATTTCGGCATCGCCGACCCCCGGCTCGCGGCAGTCGTCGCCGAATCCTGGCGCCGCCGCGACGAACAGCCCAGCGTGTACGGCCGGTTCGACCTCGCCTACGACGGCACCGGCCCCGCCAAGCTGTTCGAGTACAACGCCGACACCCCCACCTCGCTGATCGAGGCCGCCGGGCCGCAGTGGTTCTGGCTGGAGGACCGCTTCCCCGATGCCGACCAGTGGAACTCCCTGCACGAACGCCTGATCGCTTCGTGGCAGCGCCAGAAGCACCTGCTCCCGCCCGGGCCCGTGCACTTCGCGCACTCCCGCGGCGACACCGAGGGCGAGGACTGGCTGACCACCCTCTACCTCCAGGAGTGCGCCGAACAGGCCGGCCTGCAGACCGTCGGCATCGCCATGGAGGACATCGGCTGGGACGGCCTGACCGGCCGCTTCGTCGACCTCGAACACCGCTTCATCCGCTCCGCGTTCAAGCTCTACCCGTGGGAGTGGCTCGTCGAGGACGAGTTCGCCGACCAACTCCTCGACGTCGTCGACCTCGGCGGCGGCACCGGCTCCACCCTGTGGATCGAGCCCGCGTGGAAGATGCTGCTGTCCAACAAGGCGCTGCTGGCCGTTCTGTGGGAACTCAACCCCGGCCACCCCAACCTGCTGCCCGCCTACCTCGACGGCCCGCGCGAACTCGCGGACCCCGACGGCCCCGGCTACGCCGCCAAGCCGCTGCTGGGCCGCGAGGGCGCCGGCATCCGCATCGTCGAACCGGACGGCACCCAGACCCGGCTCGCCGACTGGGCCGGCGATCCCGACCGCTACGGCGCGGAAGGCCACTGCTACCAGCAGTACCACCCCCTCCCCGACTTCGACGGCAACCGCCCCGTCCTCGGTGCCTGGGTGGTCGACGGCGAATCCGCCGGCCTCGGCATTCGCGAGACCGACGACAGCCCCATCACCCACCAGGGCGCGCGCTTCCTCCCGCACGTCATCCGCTGAACCCTCCTCCCGGCCAAGCCTGTCCCGCGACTACGTACCCTTCGTCGTCCGGGATGGGTATCCCCTACGCATTGATCAGCCCAGGGCCGCACCGCAAAGCTGGTAACCGCTCTCCCCACCCCCAGTCAGGAGATCCGGATGACCCGCCGCGAACGCTTCCGCCTCTACGCCAGCGAGCACTTCACCGCCCTCACCGAGCCCCCCGCCCCGCGCTGCCCCCGGCGCGGCACCGTCGAACGCCAGACCCGCCGTGCCACCCTCTCCTACCTCGCCCGTCTGCCCCATCAGCCGCGGACCTGAGCGTCCCTCAGCCCTGCCGCGTCCCCGGTCCGCCGCCCGGAGCCGCCGACTCGCCACCCACGACCGTCGGCTCACCGGCCGTCACCTCGCGGCCAAGGCCTCGGCGACGTCCTTCCGTCCCACCCCGAGCTTCCGCAGCACACTCGCCACGTGGTGCTCGACCGTACGCGGGGACAGGAACAGCGCCTGCGCGATGTCCTGGTTGCTGGCCCCTTGTCCGACCAGCTCCGCGACCTGCCGCTCGCGTGGCGACAGCGCCTCGCCGTAGCCCCGTCGGCCCGGCGACGCCATCCGCCCGAGGCCGAGGTCGCGCCGAACGTGCTGGCAGCGCGCCGCATCGGACGCGGCCCCGAGCGTCGTGAACGTCGCTTCCGCAGCGGCCAGCCGCTCGGCCGCGGCCTGCGCATCGTGTTCGGCCAGCACTCGAGCCAGCCGCTCCTCCGCGCGGGCGGCCTCGTACGGGCGGCCGATCGCCCGCCACGCGTCCCGCGCCCGCCGGAAGGCCTCGGCCGCGCCGTCGTCCCCCGCGCCGCCGAGGCCGTCCAGCAGGTAACCCCGGGCCAGTTCGAGCCCCGCGTGCGCGGCCGGTGCATCGATGCCCACCAGTGCTTCCGCCGCCTCCTCGGTGAGGTGTCGGGCGGCATCGATGTCGCCAACCGCTCGCGCGGTCTCGACCGCCAGCGGCAGCAGCTCCGCGCTGCGCGCCCAGGCCCCCGCCTGACGCATGATCGCCACGGCGGGCGCCACCACCACGGCAGCCTCCGCCCCACCGCGCTCGGCCAGTTCGAGCGCACCGAGACCGGCGGCTGCGCGGATGGCGGCGGTAACCTGCGACTCCCGCTCGCCGTACCTGGCCGCGCTGGTGAACTCGGCCCTGGCCACCGACAGCCGCCCCCGTGCGGCAGCCAACCGGCCCAGCAGCATGGCTCGTTCGGCGCCTGCCATCGCGACGTCAGGGAACTCCGTCCCCAGGGCGGCGAACCGTTCTTCGAGCCCCTGCCAGCGCCCGGCCAACCCGTCCAGGCGCAGCAGGGCGATCCGGCTGTAGCACTCCACGTAGGCGATCGCCGCCTGCCGGGCCAATGCTCGGCTCTCGGCGAGCAACCGACCCGCCCGCTGGTCGTGCCCGGTGTCGAGGGCGATGTCGCCGACGTTGTACAGCGCGCGGGTGGTCTGCCGGACCACCTCGGGGTTGGTGGAGTCGCGGGGCAGCCGGTCCAGTTCGGGCCACAGTTCGGGGTCGCCCTCGCGGGCCTGGAAGGTCAGCAGGGTGGCCCGGTAGGCGGCGGTGACCTCCTCGTCCGGCTCGACCTCCAGCGCGGCGGCGGCATGCGCCATGCGGTCCCGGGCGGCGGCTCCGGCGCCGTCGCGTTCGTTCATCGCCAGCGCCACCAGCGCCCGCGCCGCCCTGGCGGGACGCTCGGCGAGTTCGTCGGCGGCCCGCTCGATCTGCGCGAACCCCGCTCGGTCGCCGCCCTGCACCGCCATCCGCAGGCCGAGCGTCAGCCGGATCTCGCCCCGGTCGGCGATCGGCAGGCGCGGGTCGGCGATGATTCCGGCCAGCGCCGCAGTACTGGCGGTGTCGTCGGCGGCGTTCGCGGCGATCGCGGACAGCGCCCGGGCGGCCCGCACCCGCCGCTCAGGGGCCAGCTCGGCCTCCGCGAGCAGTTCACGCAGCAGCAGACCCGCAGCCGCCGGGTCACCCTGTTCGGCCGCCTGCTCCGCCGCCGCTTCGGCCATCCGCTGCCAGGCCTCACGATCGCCGAGGGCCCGAGTGTGTTCGGCGATCCGGGCGAGCGGCCGCGGCTCGCGACCGTCCAGCACCGCGATGGCGCGCCGGTGCAGCGCCGACCGCAACGGCCCCGGAATGCGCCGGTACACCACCCGCCGGGCAGGTTCGCCGCGGTATCCGTACCGGGCCGCAGTCGGCTCGGTCAGTACTCCCGCTCGCAACGCCTCGACCAGGCCCGCCGCCACCCGTTCGGCCGACAGCTGCGCCACCACACCGATCGTGTCCTCACCGGCCGGCTCGTCCAGCACCGCGACCGTCTCCGCCACTACGAGCGCGTCCGGTCCGAGCCCGGCCAGCCGTTCGACGACCGTGTCCCACAGGCTCCGCGGCAGTTCGGCGGTGGCCAGTGCCGAAACCGGCTCCGGGTGCGGGCCACTGGCGCGCAGAGCCGCCAGATCCTCCACTACGGCGGCCGGTAGGCCACCGGACCGTTCGCTCAGCACTGCCGCCAGCTCGGGGGCCACGTCGGCGCCCCACTCCCTGGCGACCAGCTCCCGCACCACTGTCTCTCCCAAGGGCTCGAGCCGGACCGCCCCACCGGCCACCCCCGGTGGGCAGCGGTAGACCGCTCCCAGCACCGGCACACCCGCCTCCGTCTCCTCCGCCCGGTAGGTCACCACCAAGGACAGACCCGGCAGCGGATCCCGTGCCAGCAGCAACAACAGGTCCCGACTTGCGCGGTCCGCCCACTGTGCGTCCTCGATCAGCAGCACCACTCCGCCCAACGCGCCGAGCAGCGCCCGCACGCCCTGCACCAGTCGGTACCGTTCGTCCCCGCCCGCCACCTCCTGCGGGAGCCACGCCCCGAGATCCGGCAGCCATGGCCGAAGCGCGCCTGTGCTCGGCGGCAGTGGCGACACCTCTGCCAGCAGTGGGCCGCTGCGACGCAACGCATCGAGCACGGGCCCGTACGGCACCGGTTCGGCGAGCGGGTGGCAGTACCCGGTCAGCACTCGCTCCGGCGCCACGCCGGCCTCCGTCAGCGCCTGCCGCACCAACGCAGACTTCCCGGCACCGGCCTCGCCCTCCACCAGCACCACTGAAGGCGCCGCCCGCAATGCCCCGACCAGCCGCGCGAGCTCATGCCGCCGCCCGACAAACCCTGGCACTCCGCCGACCCTCACCACTGCACACCTCCTCCGTCCATCCGGTCCGGCCCCGTCCACTTCGCCGACCTCACCGACCGGCCAGAGCGTGTTCCGTCCGCGCCGCTCATCATCCCTTGCTGCACCATCGGCCCGACCGGCTCCGCCCGCCACCTTCCGCCGCCATCAACCCGGTCCGCCGGCCACCTCGGCACATCCCTCGCAGACGAACCGCTCCGTCCTCCGACACTTCCGGCCTCCAGATCTTCACAGCAGGGCCGGTCACCGCACGACACCATGCGTCACCGACCGCACATGTCGGCAACACCCGGCTGCCAGGCAGTCTGCGGCTGCCCTCTCGGGGCACCGCCACCGCGCCGTGTTGCGAGCCCGGTAGCTCCCTGGCGAGCATGAAGAGGCTGGGTGGAAGCTCACCCCGAGTGACGAGGACAGGTGCTGCTATGACCGACTGGGACGCCCAGGACCCGGAACCCGCCGAGGACGACGGCGTTCTCGAACCGGCCGACTCCCTGCTCACGGACCGGCTCGACGACGACCCGTTGGACACGGGAGTCGTGCCTGCCGACTCGTACCACGGCGCGATCGCGTACGGCACGACGCCCGGAGAGGCCGCACGCGGGGAGTCCCTGGAGCAGTTGCTGTCCGAGGAGGAGCCCGACGAAGACCCCGAGGAGGTCGACGACCGCTGGACCGCCGGTCCGTCCCCGCGCGCCGGGCGCCTGGTCGAGGACGGAATCGACACTGCAGGCTCCGATGTGGGCCCCGACGGCGGGGCGGCCAGCGCCGAGGAGGCTGCCGTGCACCTGGTCTACCCGGATGAGGACGCCGAGGCCGAGTTCGACGACGCAGCCCCCGACGAGCCGCTGCGCGAAGCAGTCCGCTTCACAGTCCTCGACGACCTGGCCGACCGGGTGCCCGACGACGACTATCGCTGACGCTCAGCGCCCTGTACCCGGCCCTCCGCCCGTCCTCACTTGCTCATCTCCACCTCCAGGTCGGCCACCAGCAGCTTCGGCCCGGTCTCGTCCGCCTCTGCCACCAACGTCCCGTCCGGCGCCCAGGCAGCACTGCCGCCGCAGCCCGTCCACGGTCCGGCGACGCCGACGTGATTGGCCAACATCACGTGCATACCGGTCGCCTTCGCGATCGATGGATGCACTGTCCGCCGCTCTTCCCGCCCGCCCCCGGTGCCGTACAGCGAACTGGCGAGATGCACCTGGCACCCCAGCGCCGCATTCCGCTCAACCACTTCGGGAAAGTGGTTGTCGAAACACGTGGCGAGTGAGTATCCGACCCCGTCCAGCCAGAACCTGCCACCGCCGCTGCCTGCTGTGAACACCTCCTGCTCGTTCTCGTACAGATGCTCCTTCGCGTACGTCGTCACCAGAGCTCCGTCCGGCCCATACACGGTGCTGACGATCTGCGGCTGATCCTCGGGCCCCGCGGCAACGCCATTGACCACCACAGCTATGCCGAGGCCGCGCACCGGATCGAGTCGCGCATCGTCCGACTCCGTCCACAGCCGCCGATCCGCGGCGATCATCGCCAGCTCGTATCCGGTGAGGCACAGCTCCGGCCCGAACACCACGGCCGCACCGGCCTCCCGTGCCTGCCGCGCCAGCGCCGTGATCCGTCCGACGTTCGCTTCCACGTCTCCCGGCGCACACTCGAACTGCGCCGCCGCCACCCGAACCTGCCCAGGCCCGCTGTCCTTGTCCGCCACCCCGGCACTCCCTTTCTTGACCAACCGCCACTGCCGACCCTGGCTCAGCCTAAGGTCTCACTGCCCCTTCACCGCCTGTCCCGGATCGCGGGTGCTACCGTCCTGCGCCTGCCCGGAGACGCTCAAAGGCGGTCGAGCCCGACTGGTTCGGAAGAAACGCTTTGATCTGCTCCGCGCATTCACGCGGCGAGCACGCCCCGCTGTCGCATTCGAGGTCGTAGTCGCCGTGCCGGTGCACCAGGTCGTGCTGCTGGGCTGCCAGACCGGATGGCCGGTCACCCCGCGCGGTCTCACGTCGCGTCAGTTCCTGCACGTCGCAGCGGACCCCGACGAACAGGACTTGATAGGGACTGAGGACGTCCAAGCAGTCCGCAAGCCGCCATGGTTCACTCAGGACGTGGTCGACGATCACGCTGTTGCCGGCTTCCGCCATCGCAGCGATCGATCGGTGGAATCCCATCCTGGTTCGCTTCAGCGCTTCGTCGAACTGGGCCTGCTCCATCGCACGCTTGGTCCGCATGGCGTTGAACATGTCGACGCCGAGATGGAACCAGACCTCATCGTCGAGAATGTCCAGCAACTCATCCGCGATGCTCGACTTCCCCGAACTGGACGTGCCGTTGAGGAAGATGATGCGTCCCGCTGTCTCACCCATGTGACCACCCATGCCGCTCTCCGTCTCCGTACCGCCCCGGAACCCGATGCTCGGTGCGCCCGTCAGCCGTCCTCAGCCGCGACGTATCAGGAACCGCGCACTGAACCAGAGGCTGACGAACCCCAGCAGGTTCCCGGCCGCGGTCAACCTTGCCAGATCACCGCTGGTCACCTGCCCCGGTATCAGAAACGCCGCGGCCACCATCAGCGCGAAGTACACCGCGTTCAGTGTGAACGCCAGGCCGGCCCGGCCGATCTGTTCCAGATAGGTCAGCAGCGCCAGTGTTCCGCCGAACAATGCCAGGGTCGGCCCGGTCCAGGCGAAGTACTCGGCTGTCACTGCAGCCGTCGCCCGGTCGCTCGTCAGAGCCCCGGCTATCTCTCCCCGGAACAGGAAGACACCCGCACCGATCACCAGGTACGGCGGGAGGGACAGCCGCAGGGTTGTGGTCAGGCCGGCAAGGCTGATGCCCCGTCGGTTCTCACCCGGCGTCAACGTCACGGCGATTGCCGCGCCCGAACCGATCGCCAGAGCGACCACCATCACCAACGAACTTGCCATCTGCCCGAGACTGAACCCCGCAACCTCGGTGGGCCCGGCGGACTGCAGTACCGTCAAATATCCGAGCGTGGCCACCGAGAGCAGCAGGAACGTGGCAGCAACCGGCGCGCCGAGTTTCCAGACCTCCCCGGCTGCCTGTCGATCCCCTCGAAGCACAGGCCACCCGAGTCCCTTCCGCCTCAGCACAATCGCAGTGGCTGCCCCCACGAGCACTGTGGCCGGCAGGCCCCCGATCGGGACGGCCAGAACCCCGAGCCCGGTCGCCCAGTGGAGCACGGTCATTCCCGCGATGGAAAGGACGGTGAACGCGACGCCGAGCCAGGCAGCTGCCCCGGTGAATCCGAGGCCCCGCAGCACTCCCGCCCCCAGGTAGGGGATCAGGCCGACAGCGCTGCTCACTGCGGTCGCGACGATGAACACCATCACCGGCCGCTGCTCGTCCGATGCCACCCCCAGCACTGCCAGCACGGCACCAGGTGCCACTGCCACGACTGCCGCCTGAAGCAGTAACAGGCTTCCGCCTGCGGCAAGGAAGGTTGGAACGGACTTGAGCGCCTCCCGGTGTCGACCGCTGCTTGCCGCACGACCTGCCGATACCTGTGCGGCGACCACCAAGCCCTCCGTCACGGCCAACGCGAGATACCCGATCGGCGTGTAGACCGAGCGGACGTAGAGAGCCTCGCCACCCAAGCGCCCCAGAAACGCCACCGTCCAAGCCTGGAGCACCAGACCTGCGGCAAGCCCGACCAGGATCGACCCGGCCAGACCCACCGTCGGTGCGCTCAGCCCATGCGCGGTTGACCCGCGGGATACAGGCTCCGCGGCAAATTCCACGACCACTGCTACCTCCTAATTCTTCTGAGATTTCCCTGCCGACCGCCGATGCCACCGGCGCGGCCGACCGTAGCGAGGTTTTTCGAACAATTCAACATTTAAATTCCTCTCCTATCAGAATGAACATCAGTCCGCTGCCATCTGCACCCACAGGCTCGGCCTGCGGAACCCTCGACACCGATGCGGGGACGGACCCGATGACCATCGGAGCCGAGACGCCCCTTGCGCGGCGGGGAGATCCGGTCCACCGCAACCAGAGTCGGGTTCGCCCTCGGCGGCCGCACCCGACCCCGGCGCCACGGCGGGACACCTCGGCCACTCTTAGCAGCCGCTACCTGCCAGCGTCGGCCTTCCAAACCGCCCACTCATCGACCGACACCTCCCCTTGGATCCGACACCGCCATGGGCATTTCTACCTTCGCCAGATCGACGCCAACCTCCCCAGTCGCCAATATCTCTGGAACCACTCTTTCGAGTAATTCACCGTAACCTGCCCGTTTGTCGGGTGCACCAGACCGCCAATCCTGCCTTTGCGTCGCGGCCAGCCGCCCCGACCGCTGGTTTCCGGGATCGCTCAGTGCTCCCGAAAGAAGTTCCGGAAAATAATTTGCGGACCATCGGCCGGTCTCTCTAGGATCCGGGGCACTGACGGTGGATCAGCTCCACCGACGGTCTGGCATTGACCCATTGGCGAACTGGCACTGCAGCACACTGTCAGGTTTCGAGAGGAGGTCCCGTGGTGGTGCCGATAGTTCATCTCCCTCCCACGGCGCACCCGACTCGCGCGACCGCCTGATCCGTCTCCACTTCCACGGTCATCACGCGTCGCAACGATCGGGCTCGCCTCCTACCCTTCCCCGTCCCGGAGGCACTGTGATCTTCCGTCCGATCGTTTCCCAAGAGCTTGACGCTGTCCTCTCCTGCATTCAGCTCGACCCGTCCACCATGGTCTCCGCCGATGTCGTCCGCGCCCGGCTTGCCGAGGGCGAGTACCGTCCGGAGTGGATCTGGATTGCCGAGGCACGACCCGAGCGAATGCCGTTGGTGGTCGCCGTTTGGTGGGGCATGCCCGGCGATGCTCACCCCCGAAGCCTGGACGCCCTGTTCATCACCGGCGCTCCATCGGCTCTCACCACTCTCGATGCGCAAGGTTCGCAGCCGTCCCCGCTCTCCGGTGGCGCTCACACCGCAGCTGCCGCTCTCCTTGCGGCCGCCCATCGGGTCTTCGCCGCAGACGGCCTCGCTGTCCCGCCGGACTACCACCTGTTTCTGCCGCCGACCTGGCGTGGTCAGCCCGAGGCTGCCGCAGCAGTGGAGTGGCGTCGCGAAGCAGCGAAGGCGGCCGGCCTTCGCCGTTCCACCGAGCGTCTCCGCTTCGAGTGGACTGCGGAACGGCCGGTGCCCACCCTGTCGGACCGACTGGTGTTCACACCAGAGCCCGACGACGAGGTGTTCGTCGATCTCTTCCGCCGAGTCCTGCCCGGCAGCCTGGACGCAGCCACCACACACGAGGCGCTGCTTCTCGGGCCGGAGGAACAGGCCCGGAACGATGTCGCGTTCTACCACCACGACATGCTCGGTGAGCGCTCCTGGTGGCGAATAGCTCGAACGTCCAGCGGGCAGGTGGTCGGCTTCGGGATCCCGTCACGCAACTCCACTGCGCCTGTGGTGGGCTATCTCGGAGTCCTTCCCGAATTCCGCGGACGGGGCTTCGTGGCCGAGATCCTCGCCGAAGTCACCAGAGTCCTCGCCGACGAGGCCAAGGAATCCGTCGTCCGTGCCGACACGGACCTCACCAACCACCCCATGATTGCCGCCTTCGAGCTGCTCGGCTACCGCGAAACAGCGCGCCGCCTCGTTCTCTCCGCGGACTGATCAGCTCACCCGTATCCGGTCCGCTTGGCCAGCCATGTCTGCCATCGGCTGAACGGCACGCCCACACCGCCGCCATCCGGCGTTCCGTTCAGCCGATGCCCGCCCCGGCCAATTCCTGACCAGCCGTCCCGTCTTCCAGGGAATGGAGCGCGCCATCAAGTACGACTTCCTGCACAGCACCCCGCGAGGGCCGCTGTCCGGCTCAGCTCAACGAAAACGCCCCAGCGGGTGGGGGCGGCGATTCCTCCGCGGTCGCATCCGTGACCGGCTCGGACGCCTGCTGCGGCGATTCCGTCAGGCGGGCAGGGAAGGGATCGGAGGCGAGCAGCCGACTCAACTCCCCCGTGGGCAGCGGCTCGTCGGAGCCGATCAGCAGAACATTCCCGTACCGTCGGCCGCGCAGCACGCTGGGCTCGGCCACCAGGCAGACGTGGGCGAAGACGGCAGCAACGGTCGCCGTCTGGGCCTTGGCGAATGCGAGTGGCGGACCATCTGCGAGGTTCGCTGCGTAGCACCCACCGGGCCGGAGCGTGGCCGCGGCCAGCCGGACGAACTCCACGCTCGTGAGGTGCGCCGGCGTCCGCGAGCCGCGGAAGACGTCCGCCACCACGACGTCGAACGTCCCCGGCGCCACGGATTCGAGCGCCGACCGCGCATCGCCAACCACCACGTCGATACCGGACGACCAAGGGAGGTGCTCCGCGATGAACTCGGTCAACGGCCCGTCGACCTCGACCACTTGCTGCCACGAGCCGGGCCGAGTCCGGGCCAGATACCGGGGCAGGGTGAGCGCACCACCACCGAGATGCAGGACGTCGAGCGGCTCCCCCGAGTCTGCGACCACGTCCAGCAGGTGGGCGATCCGCTGCACGTACTCGAATTCGAGGTGCGTGGGGTCCTGGAGGTCGACATACGACTGCGGGGTGCCGTCGAGGGTGAGCAGCCACCCGCCCTCGTCATCGATGTCGGGCATCAACTTGGCTGTCCCGAGCGCCACCTCTCGCTCCACGGGGCGCGGGTCGGGAGGGCCGGCGGTCGGCCCGGTCATCGGGCAGGCCTCCGGAATGCGACGGGGCAGAGAACGATCGACGAAGGGACAACCATGCGGGCAGCTTAGGCCCGACCAGGGCAGTCTTCCCAAACCGAGCGATCTACCGACCGGTATGGTCGCGGAGGTGGACCACCCCGGACGGCCCCGGGGCGGCGTTGCAGAGCAGGAAGTGGGTGTGGCTGACATGGAGTTCCGCGAAGACATCCTGGGTGCCCCGTACGAAGCGGCGAAGCTCCCTCTGATCCCGGACGAGGAAGGGGAAGTCAGTGCCACGCTGATCCGCAGGCTGGTTCCGGGATCCCGTCAGGCGGTGCTGTACCTGCACGGCTACACCGACTACTTCTTCCAGACTCACCTCGCCGACCATTTCACCGCCGCGGGCTATTCCTTCTACGCCCTGGATCTGCGCAAGTACGGCCGATCGCTTCGACCCCACCAGTCCCCCAACTTCGTCACTGACCTCACCGCCTACGACGAGGAACTGGACGAGGCGATCCGCGTGATCCGGGAAGTCGACGGCCACACCCGGGTGCTGATGAACGGGCACTCCACCGGCGGGTTGGTGGCGGCGCTGTGGGCGTCCCGGCGTGGAGGGCGTGGGCTGGTCGACGGCCTGTTCCTCAACAGCCCGTTCCTGTCGATGCCGGCCTCGGCCGTGGTTCGCACCCTCGGGGCGCCTGCACTCGATGCCCTCGGTAGGGCCACTCCCACCCGGAAGCTACCGACATCACTCAACCCGCACTACGTCCACAGCCTTCACCGGGAGCACCGCGGTAGCTGGGATTTCGACCTCACATTGAAGCCGGCCGAAGGCTTTCCGCTCTATGCCGGTTGGCTGGCGGCGATCCAGCGCGGACACCGCACGGTCCGACGCGGGCTCTCCGTCGGCTGTCCGATCCTGATGATGGCCTCCACGGCGTCCACCGTCACCAGCCGATGGGATCCCGCACTGATGCACACCGACGGGGTCCTGCGTGCCGACGACATTGCCGCGCTCGCACCACGTCTCGGCCGACACGTCACCATCATTCGCGTTGAAGGCGGTGTCCATGACCTCGTTCTCTCGTCCGAGGCTGTCCGGGCGCAGGTGTTCGCCGAACTGGACCGTTGGCTCGCCGCCTACTTCCCCGCTCCCTGACCGTCTCACCACCGCCGGGGGCAGCTGACCGATACTGCCCCTGCAGTGCCGCCAGCGACCATCCGCCGGGCGCCCCACCACCTGGGCCTCGGACGGGACGCCCGCCACTGATCAACGATCGGATTCGACGCTTCAGCTCTCAGGACTTTGACTCTCGGAGCGGTGTCGTCTGCGACGGTTCGTCGGCGCCCCAGGCGTCTTCGCACTGCCGCGAAGTACCGACACCACGCCGAGGCCGGCCGCACTGACCGGAACGGCGAGGAGGGCTCCGATGATTCCGGCGATCCCGGAGCCCGCCACCACCGCAATCATGATCGTCGCGGGGTGGAGCTCGACGGTCCTGCTCTGAATGACCGGCTGGAGGACGTTGCCTTCGATCGCCTGCACCGCCAGCACCACACCGAGCGCCCAGAGGGCAGTACCGAGGCCGCCGTTCGCGAGGGCCACGAGTACCGCCACAGTTCCGGAGAGAAAGGCTCCGACGAACGGGATGTAGGACCCCATGAAAACCAGAGCGCCCAGTCCGGCCGCGCCCGGGACACCGAGGAGCAGCAGTCCGATGGAGATGAACGTCGCATCGATCAGCGCGATCAAGGTGGTGCCGCGCATGAACCCGGCCATGGCCGCGAAAGCCTGCTGACCGCAGGCGATCACCGTGTCGGAGTGCTTGCCGGGCATCAACTCGTGAATGGCGTCACCGAACCGGTGGCCATCGCGCAGGAAGAAGAAGATCAGGGCGAGGGCCAGCACCCCTCCGGTCAGCAGTTGAGTGACCAGGCCGAGTCCGGACAGCACACCATTGGCGAGGGAATCCACCAGATTGCTTCCCGAACCGGCGCTCTGACGGAGCGCGTACTGGATTCTGTCGCCGAGCGGTCCGAGCCATGAGGCGATCCGGTCGCCCGCCTGCTGAAGTCCGGCGGCGATCTGCGGAGCGCTGTCCACCAGGGAGTTGACGAGCAGTGCGATGCCGCTGGTGACGACCAGCACCAGAGTCGCACAGGTCAGTCCGGCTGCCGCGCCGCGGCTTACGCCGCGGTTCACCAGCCATGGCATGACCGGGTAGAGCAGGGCGGTGGCCAGTAGCGCGACCAGCATCGGGATGGTCGCCGCCCTGAGTTCCACGACCACGAACACCGCGAACCCGGCGACGGTGATGAGGAGAATCACCGCCGCCGACCAGGCAGCGGCCGCACGAACGGACGGCGGCAGCATCAGGGCCGGCCTCCGATCGTCCGACCCCGCCATGCGGGTTGCCACTGCTGTACCCGTTCCCGACGGGCCCTCAGTACCTATGGAGGTGTTCTCACTTGATGTCGATCGTCCACCGGATGCGGGCGCCTCACCGGCGGGACCGCGGTCACCCTCGGCCCGCTCATCGGAGACAGGACCGTCGGCCCGTCCTCCGCCGGCCGCACCGGCTCCGGCACCTTCGGCTGGACCTGCATGTCCGCCAGCTGATCCGCTTCGGCCGGCCGACCCCGGCGCACCGGGGTGGTCATCCGAGTCTGCAGCCGACGGGCCACGATCCGAGTCGTTCACGTTGGGCTGCTCGGAGCCTCCCCGGTCGCCGGACGGCGTCTGCGGCTCGGCATGGTCGTTCGATTCGTGTGGTTCCGGAGAGTCGCCCGTTGCCACCGCCACCTCCGCCGCCGGAAAGCCGCCATGATCGTCTTATTTCAACACGAAACGGTCATCACGGCTGGCAGTCACCTGCTCTGCGGCGCGCCGCTGGAGATGGTGGCGTCTCACGAGGTTCGTCGGGCGTCGGGGTGCTGGTCGATCGTGCGGCGCAGCAGGGCCACCCGGTTGGAGGTGAGCGAGTCGACGCCGAGGTCGAGCATGCGTCGCATCGTCCTGCGCAGGTCGACGGTCCAGGTGGCGAGGCCGAGGCCGGCGTCGTGCACGGCCGCGACAAAGCGCTCGTCGACCAGTCCGAAGGGAGGGTTGAGGTAGCTGGGGCGCAGCTCCTCCAGCAGTCGCTGCTTGGGCAGTTGAAGTCGGTTCCAGGTCAGCGAGATCTCCGCCCGGGGCGCGAACTCCCGCACGGCGAGCATCGCGGCGACCGACCCGCAGAAGGCGACGCGGTCGGTCAGGTTGAGGTCGCTGACGGTGCGCCAGGTCGCAGCGGCAGGCCGGGCGTCGTCCAGATCGATCAGCAACTGTCGGCCGTCGGTCTGCGCGACGACCGGCAGTACCTCGGCGAGCGTGGGGATCCGCAGGCCGGGCGTGGCCAGTTCCGCGAGCTGTTCGGAGGTCACGCGGTTGATCGGTCGCGGGTCGTTCCAGAGCCGTTCCAACGTCTGATCGTGGAGCAGCACCGGCACGCCGTCCTTGGTGAGCTGGACGTCGACCTCAACGGCGTCCGCTCCCGCCGCGAGCGCGGCACTGACCGCCGGCAGGGTGTTCTCGCGGTGCTGGTACGGGTCACCACGGTGGGCAACGGCGCGCACGCGGCTCTTCAACGGGGTCGTCCTCTCGCACAGTCGGGCAACTCACACCACGGTCCGCCTCGCCGACGGTTGGCCGCAGAACTCCGCATCCTAGGCGGCTTCGTTTCGCCGCTGCGCAGGCACCTCCGATACCTGGTGGCGGCCGTCGCATCCGGCTTGCCCGGGAGACTGGCAGACCTGCAGCGGCGACGCACCGACCGGGCAGTGGGTCAGCGGCGCTCGACGACGACGTTGGTCGACTTGATGACGGCGGTGGCGGGGGCACCGGGAACCAGTCCGAGCTCCTCCGCCGAGTCCCGGCTGATCAGCGAGACCACCCGGAACGGTCCGGCCTGGATCTCCACCTTCGCGGCCACGTCGCCCAGCACCACCGCGGTCACAATGCCGGGGAACCGGTTCCTCGCCGAGGAACGCCCCTCCGTCTCGCTGTTCTCCGGGCGCGCCAGCTCCCGGGCGAAGGAAGCGAGTTCGGCGCCGGCAATGATCCGATGGCCGTGCTCGTCACGGGTCGCCGACAGGCGCCCGGCGTCCACCCACCGCCGCATGGTGTCGGCGCTCACCCCCAGCATGGAGGCTGCCTCGCCGATGCGGTACGGATGGACAGGCCGGTCGGGGATGGCCATGGATGCAGCTCCTGGGCGGCTCACGGAAAGCGGGGCAGACCCCGTCATCCTGCCGTACCGGCAACCGACCGCATACACACCCCACCACCGACGGTCCTCGACCGCGCGACCCGACGACCCGTCAGCTGGACGGAGCGCCGGTCCTCGGCCCGCTCACCTGCCGCGGCCGGAGCCTCACTCGCCTCCGAACAGTTCGCGGCGCGCCGCGTCACCGGCGGTCAGCACCGCGCCGGCGAGCACGGCACCTCCGCCCGCCGTGCCGGCACGGACTTCGGTGGCGAGCGGAGAGAGCCGGGCGAGGTGGCGTTCGACCCGGGCAGCCAGTTCGGGGCCGCCGGCCTGGCCGATCTCGCCGCCCAGCACCACGCAGCCGGGGTCGAGCACCACGCAGATGGCGGAGGCTCCGATCGCGATCCGTCCGGCCAACTCCTCCAGGAAGGCGTCGGCTCCACTCTGGACAGCAAGGCGCACGAAGGCCTCGGCACCGGGCGCCGGCCCGTCGGGCTCGGCGTGCAGTCCGTGGCGGGCGCCGAGTTCACAGATCGCCGCGCTGGAGACCAGCGAGTGGAACCCGCCGTCGCACCGGGTGGCGTCCGGCAGGCCGACGGTTCCGGGGACGGGCAGGAACCCGATCTCGCCGGTACCGCCGGAGGCCCCGCGCCGCAGTCGGCCGTCCAGCACCACCGACGCGCCGACGCCGTGGCTCAGCCAGATCAGGGCGAAATCCTTCCGGCCCCGGGCTGCGCCCATCCGATGCTCGGCGATCCCCGCCAGGTTCACCTCGTTCTCGAGGATCACCTCCGTCCCGGGGCGGGCCCGCAGGGCGGCGAGCAGCTTGCTGTGCCACTCTGGCAGTTTCCCGGAGTTGTTGAGTGCGCCGCTCGCCGGGTCCACCAGGCCGGGTGCGCCGACCGCTACGGTGTGCAGTTCGCGGGCACCGGCCTCGGCGGCGGTCGCAAGCAGGACGTCGACGGTCCGCTCCACAAGCAGATCGCCCTCCCCCGCCTCACCTCCTGAAGGGCCGGTCGCCCCCGCGCCGACCTCCCCAACCGCCCCGAGCGCCCGAACCGGCCGGTCGGTCACAACAGTTGCGACACCCGAAGCAGCCTCGCCGGTCGGCAGCCGGCCCGGCCCACCGGGCTCGCCTCCCGTCGGTGCCGCGATGGTGGCCGTGCCGAGGGTCCGCCCGGTCAGGTCGGCGACCACCAGGCTGACACCGGTGGCGCGGATGTCGATTCCGGCGAGGTGCGCGCGATCGGCGACCAATCCGTACAGGCGGGCATTGGGGCCACGGCGGAGCGCGGCACTCTCCCCGGCCTGGGCGACCAGTCCACTGCGCTGGAGCCGTTCGAGCAGGTCGGCGACAGTGGGTCGGGAGAGTCCGGTCAGCGTGCGCAGGTCGGATGCGGTGAGCGGGCCCCGTTCGAGCAGCAGGTCGAGGGCGAGCCGGTCGTTGATGGCCCGGGCGGTGCTCGGCGTGGCGGTGCGAGCGGTCGTCATGAGCCTGCATCCTTCCAGAGGTTTCTATCAGGCAGGGTCCCTGATAGTTTATTGCGAATCCGATCGACCCAAGGGGGAGCCCAGCATGGGCGAAACTCTCAAGGATGTCCGGCGCGCAAGACTGAGCGTGGCGCTGGTGTTCGCCGTCCACGGTGCCGTCACCGGCACCTTCGTCAGCCGCATCCCGTGGATCAAGGACCAGCTGGATCTGAGTCCCGGCCAGCTCGGTCTCGCCCTGGTGTTCCCGGCCATCGGCGCCTCGATCGCCATGCCGCTGGCCGGTCGCATCGTGCACCGCTTCGGGGCCCGGGCCGCGCTGCAGGGCCTGCTCTCCCTGTGGTGCCTCTCGTTGGCGCTGCCGGCGCTCTCCCCGAACCTGGTGGTTCTCTGCCTCTCCCTGTTCTTCTACGGCGCGACGGCAGGCATGTCGGACGTAGCGATGAACGCCCAGGGCGTCGAGGTCGAGGAGCGGCTCGGCCGCTCGATCATGTCGGGTCTGCACGGGATGTGGAGCCTGGGCGGTCTGATCGGCTCCGGCTTCGGTGTGCTGGCGGCGCATCGGCAGATGGACGCCCGGATCCAGTACGCGGTGACGGCGCTGATCCTGGTGCTGATCGCCCAGGCCGTGTCGCGCGGCGTGCTCGACGTCCGGCCGACCGACGCCGAGGAGGCACCGCCCCGCTTCGCGCTGCCGCCGAAGGAAGCGCTGGTCATCGGGCTGGTCGGCTTCTGCGCCGTCTTCGCCGAGGGTGCCTCGATGGACTGGAGCGGCGTCTACCTTCGCGACATCACCGGTGCCTCCGCATCGACCGCCGCCGCCTGCTTCACGGCCTTCGCCGCCACCATGGCCACGGCCCGCCTGGCCGGCGACGCGGTGATCCGGCGCCTCGGCCCGGTGCTCACGGTGCGGATCAGCGGCGTGGTCGCCGCCGTCGGCGGCGTGCTGGTGGTCCTCTCCCACACTCCGTACCTGGCCATCCCGGGGTTCGCCCTGATCGGCATAGGCATCGCCGTCGTGGTCCCGCTCGCGTTCGCCGCCGCCGGACGGGCCGGCACCAACCCGAGCCAGTCCATCGCCGGTGTCGCCACCATCACGTACACCTCCGGCCTGGTCGCCCCGGCCGTGGTGGGTGGCATCGCCCAGGCGAGTTCGCTGACGGTCTCCTTCGTCGTCGTCACCCTGCTGGCGGCCGCACTGATTCCGTCCGCCACGGCCATGCGCCACCGCAACTCCGCGGGCTCCACGACCCCGTCCGGCTCCTTGGAGCCCACCCGCTGAGACGGTCCGACCGGGCCGCCGCTCGCACCACCGAAAAGGCCACCGGCACCACCGGTCGAGTCATCTACCGACGCCGCCGGGTGAGGAGCAGGAGAACCGATCCTGCCCCTCACCGCGGGCGCGCCCAGGCCTGAAGCGCGCCCGCAGTCCCGCACGCCCGGGCCAGGGCCCGGATCAGCACCGGCGGAGGCTCAGCTCACCCCAGACGTTCAACGTCTCAGTCCGTCCGGCGCTGCGTCACCCGCCACAGTCGGCGCGGCAGGTCACCCTCCTCGAACGGCTCGACCTCGGCCGGAGTCCAGCCGTCCGCCAACCGGTCCACCAGCTCCCGCGAGAAGAAGTGCACGGCGAAGCCGCCCTGCTCCCAGATGTCGTCGCCGTGACCGGTCCCGGTCCCGAAGTGCGCATCGCCGGTGTGCCGCACGGTGTACAGGAGCACACCTCCGGGCCGCAGCACCCGCCGTACCTCCCCGACCAGCGCCTCCAACTCGGCCGTGGACAGCGCCATGCAGAACAGCATGTGCGCGTACACCACGTCGACCGATCCGTCCGGCAGGCCCAGCGGTCGGCGGACGTCCTGCACCAAGGTGGTCACCGTCAGGCCGTCGGCGGCGGCCCGTGCGGCGAGCTGGTCGAGGCCGACGGGGCTGAAGTCGGCCGCGGTCACCGTGAAGCCCTGGCGGGCGAAGAACAGCGCGTCGCGTCCGTGTCCGGCGCCGAGTTCCAGCACGTCGCCCCGGGGCGGGAACACCGTGGCGGCATGCGCTGCCGACTCCGACGGCTGGTCCCCGTACATGCCGGGGTGGGCGGAGTACGTCCGCTCCCAGTGCTCGCGCTGTGCCCGCGCCAGTGACTCGTCCATCTGCCTTCGCCTCTCCGTCCCGTCGTCTGCCCGTGAACCACTCGGTCGAACTCGGCCACCCGCCAACCGTCCGGCGAGCATCCTCGGGCCGACTCCGCAGAGCCGCCCCGGCCGCTCGACAGACCCGCCCGGCCCGCTCGGAAGGCCTGTCCGGCAGGCCCGTGCGAGCTCTGCCGAATGGCCGACCGCCGGGAGAGAAAGTCCGTCGGCGACCCCGGTGACCTGCTGGTCCATCCTGCCGTGGGATGCTCGGGGCCATGAATTCCGCCCCACGAAACCCGATCGGCGCCCATGTTCCCGTGGCCTGGAAGGGTCTGGTGGGGACGGGGCTGGCCTACGCCGCCAAGGTCGGTGCGGAGGCGGTGCAGGTGTTCGTCGCCAACCCGCGCGGGTGGGCCACTCCGGCCGGGAATCCGGCGCACGACCTGGCGTTCCGCACGGCGTGCGCGGAGCAGGGCATCCCGGCGTACGTCCACGCGCCCTACCTGATCAACTTCGGCTCCGACTCGCCGGCGACCCGTGAGCGTTCGGTCGAGTCGCTGACGCACTCACTGCACCGCTCGGCGGCGATCGGCGCGCTCGGCGCGGTGGTTCACACCGGTTCGGCGCTGTGCGGTACCCGGGAGGAGGCGCTGGCTGAGGTTCGCGCGCAGGTCATGCCGATCCTGGACGGCCTCGATCGGTACGGGGACGACGCCCCGTGGCTGTTGCTGGAGCCGACGGCCGGCCAAGGCAGCTCGCTGTGCGCCCGGATGGAGGATCTCGCCGCCTACCTGGACGCGCTCGACCACCACCCACTGGTCGGTGTCTGCCTGGACACCTGCCACGCCTTCGCCGTCGGCCACGACCTGGCCGCCCCCGACGGGGTCGACGAGCTCTTCGAAGCCCTGCACCAGGCAGTCGGCCCGGACCGGCTCCGGCTGATCCACGCCAATGATTCGCAGGACGTCGCGGGCGCTCGCAAGGACCGCCACGAGAACATCGGCGCCGGTCACATCGGCGCCTCCGCCTTCCGGGCTCTGCTGGCGCACCCGGCCACCGCCGGCGTCCCGCTGATCATCGAGACCCCGGACGGACGCCACGACCCCGACCGCGTCGAAGGTGTCCGGCATGCCGCCGACATCGCCCTGCTGAAGCAACTGCGCCGCCCCACCGTCTGAGCCCGCACCCGCCGACGCCGCCCACGGGTTCCGCCCCCGCCCGGCCGGGCCCACCCGTCCGCCGCCGCCCGCCCGGGGCCGCGCACCGACTACCGCACACCCTCGCCGGACCACCACGACGGCCCCGGTTAAGCTCGCCGGGTGCCCGCCCCGCAGCCGACATCCGGCCCCACCGCGCCGCTCCTCGTCCATGCCGACGGCGACACCGACGTCCGCACAGCCGCCACCAGCGCCACCACAACCGCCGCCGACACAACCCCCGCCACCAGCACCGTGACTCCGACCGCGGACGCCACCCCGGCCAAGGCCGCTCCGCACCCGCGCGCGCACCGCCACGCGCTGCTGCGCCTCGGTCTGCTCGCGGCCGTCCTCGCGGCTGCCGCGGCCTCGCTGCTGCTCTGGGATCCGACGGCGGTGCTCGCGGCGGCGACCGGTCCGTGGCGGATGCCGATCGCGCTGGCGGCCTACGCCTTCGGCACCGTCGCATTCCTGCCGCGCCCGGCGTTGAACGCGGGAATGGGCCTGCTGTTCGGTTCGCTGTGGGGCGTGCCGCTGGCGATCGCCGGTTCGGCGCTGGGCGCGATCGTGGCGTTCACGCTGGGCCGGTCGCTCGGCCGGGACGCTCTGCGGCCGCTGGTGCGTGGCAAGGTGCTGATCGAGATCGACCGCCGGCTGTCCGAACAGGGTTTCCGCAGCGTGCTGCTGGTGCGGCTGTTCCCGGGGGCGCCGTTCCAGGCGGGCAATTTCGCCTGCGCGTTCTCGAGGGTCCGGTTCTGGCCGTACCTGGCGGCGACCGTGCTCGGCGTGGTCCCGACCACTGCGGCGTACGTGATCGCGGGGGCGAGTGCGAGCTCGCCCGGGTCCCCGGCGTTCCTGATCTCGGCGTCGGTGATCGCCGCGATGTGTGTGTTCAGCGCCGTCTCGCTCTGGCGCGCCCGCTCCCGCCGCACCACCTGACCGCCCGGCCACTGTCCGCCGCACCTCGATGCAAGAGCTGGACCGGCGACCGGAGCCAGGGCCCGTGCCGCCTCACGGACGCCGACGCCGGCCTACCGCTCGATCGCCGGCGACCATTCGCCGACCAGCCACAGCCACACCGTGTTGACGATCATCAGCACGCCGAGCCCGATCGCCCAGCTCGCATGGCCGGTGACCGCCAGCAGGACGACCGATCCGCCCCAGATCAGCAGTTGCACGCCGTACCAGGCCACCGCCGAGTCGCGCACCGGCCGTCGCGGTGCGGCGTAACGTCCCCACAGCACGGCCGCGGCCACCGGCAGCACCAGCGCGATCAGCACGCGTACCGCCACGAGTGCACCGCCCCACAGCCCGTAGCCGCCGACCGCCAGTGCGACCAGCGAGGCCAACTCCAGCAGCAGACGTAGCGTCAGCTGCACCCCCGTCATCACCTTGCGCACACCCACACCCCACCCGCATCAATCAGCAGTGAAAATCCGATCATCGCACCACCCCGTGCGCCCACCCGGACCAACTCAGCCCGAGCCGCCGCCCACCTGAGAACAGCTCGCACACCCCACCACCCGTCCCCCACCATGACGGCATGACGGACACCAACGCCTCCCCCAAGTGCGAGGGGCTGACGTCGGACCAGCTCCGTGAACGGTCCTGCCCCCGTCCCCGATGTCACTGTTCGGGCTGATCCCACACATGGCGGAGGTGGAGCGGCACTGGTTCCGCCGGTACCTGAACGGCGAGACTCCGGAGCCGGCCGACCGGTACTGGTCCGACGCGTTCCCGGACGGCGACTTCGACCTGGTCGACGACGCGGATCCGGTGGCCGGCACTGCCGCCTGGCAGGAGGACGTAGCCTGCACCCGTGCCACGATCGAGGGTGTGTCGTTGGACACCGCGGCCAAGCGTCCGTGGCGCGGCAATGAAATGACACTCCGTTGGATCCTCTTCCACCTGGTCGACGAGTACACCCGGCACAACGGCCACGCCGACCTGCTGCGCGAACGGATCGACGGCACGATCGGCGAGTGACCCCACCGGGCTCCCGACGCACAGACGTACGCGACACGCCCAACAACACAGACGAGACGAACGCCACGCGCGACACGCGGCCCCGAGGACAGAACCGGGAGCCCGTGGCCCAAAACCAACCCCATCAGGTGAAGCCGTTACATGATTGTTGACACACAGTCAACTGTCCTCCGGCCGCCACCGATAGTGTCATCGCGCGCAACCGTTCACCGACCGCCGGCGTCGTTACGAATATCCGGGTAAGCACGGATTTTCGCCCACGCCACAACCCGTCGGGTGAGCGCGTGCGGGCACTTCTGCGGTGATCAGTGCGATACTCGGACAGTTCCAACAAGTGGATGACGTGTCAAAACGACCCGTTGTCCTCCGGGGGACGAGTACGGAACGAGACAGGGAGGCGCGGCTAATGGGAGCACTTCGCGACGAGCACCACAACGGGTGGCTTATGCCCTCCGGCAGCTACCCGGCCGCGATGTACGAGGAAGCGTGGGACGGCGAGGAGACGCTGCCGGGCGGGCAGATCGGGCCGTCCAAGATCGTCTCGCTCCGGCCCACCGGGTTCGAGGCCGCCCGCACCGTCGGCGAGCACATCCGTGCCGCCACGCCGGTGGTCATGGACCTGACCGAGATGAACGACGCCGAGGCCAAGCGGATGGTCGACTTCGCCTCCGGCCTGATCTTCGGCACCCGCGGCGGCATCGAGCGGATCGCCCGCCGGGTGTTCCTGCTCACGCCGGCGGACGTCGAGGTGATGGTCATCGACCGCCCGCTCGACGAGACCGGCTTCTACAACCAGAGCTGAGCCCAGCCGGCGGCCCACCGACCCGACCGGCCGCCACGGCACAGCCCCACAGCACGTCACCCCCGAAGACCCCGCGCCCCGCGCGGGGTCTTCGGCGTGCAGGCACCCCACACACGCCCCGGAAACCCGCACTACCCCAAGAGCCCGCACCACCCCCGGAACCCGCACCACCTCAAGAGCCCGCGCCACCCGCCAAAGGCTCCCGCCACCCCCGAGAATCTGCACCACCCCCGCCCCCCCCCTTGAGACTCCCACCTCCAGAGTGAGACATCAATGTCTCATCTGCGCTATGCTGCTCTCATGGCTACCGACCGCGACTCCGTCCTCGAGGCAGCCGTCGGCGTCCTCTCCCGACGCCCGACGGCACATCTCGACGAGATCGCCCGCGCCGCCGGCATCAGCCGCGCCACCCTGCACCGGATCTTCCCGGGCCGGGAGGCGCTGATCCGTGAGGTGGGCGCCCTCGGCCTGCGCCGGTTCTCCGCCGCGCTGGATGTCGCGCAGGTGGAGGAAGGCAGCGCCGAGGCGGCGTTGCGTCGACTGGTGGACGCGGTGGTGCCGGATGCCGCACTGTGCGCGTTCCTGGCCGGTGAGAACCAGCTGTACGACGATCCCGAGATCAATGACCTGTGGGAGCTCCAGGACGCCCGGGTCCGCGCACTGTTCCTGCGCGGGCAGCAGGAAGGGACGTTCCGGGTCGAGCTCTCGGCCGGCTGGCTCAGCGAGGCGTTCTTCGATCTGGTGGCCGGCATCGGCTGGGCCGTCCAGGAAGGTCGGCTCGCCCCTCGCGAAAGTGCATTCTCGCTCGCCGAGTTGTTCCTCGGCGGCGCTCTACGGAGACCTGATACCCCATGAGTTCCCCCCTCGCCGTCCGCCCCGACCACACCGGGGCCGGCCGGTCCGACCACCGCCGGTCCGGCCACCGCTGGACCGGTCTCGGCGTCCTCGTGCTCGCCGTCACCCTGGTGGCGGTGGATGCGACAGTGCTGTCCCTCGCCATCCCGTCGATCACCGAGACCCTCCGCCCGTCCGGCACCCAGCTGCTCTGGATCGGCGACGCCTACTCCTTCGTGCTGGCCGGCCTGCTGGTGTCGATGGGTGCGCTCAGCGACCGGCTGGGGCGCAAGCGGGTGCTGCTGGCGGGGTCGGCGGCGTTCGGCGCGGCCTCGCTGCTGGCGGCGTACGCGCCGAGTCCGGGCTGGCTGATCCTGGCCCGGGCGCTGCTGGGTGTGGCGGGTGCGACGATCATGCCGTCCACGCTGTCGTTGATCCGCGCACTGTTCCCGGACGCCCGGGAGCGGGCGACCGCGATCGGCATCTGGGGTGCGGGCGCGACGGCGGGTGCGGCGCTCGGCCCGCTGGTGGGCGGGGTGCTGCTGGAGCACTTCTGGTGGGGGTCGGTGTTCCTGCTGAACCTGCCGGTGATGGTGCTGCTGCTGGTGTTCGGCGCCTGGCTGCTGCCGGAGTCCCGCGATCCTCGTCCGGGCCGCTGGGACATGCCGAGCGTGCTGCTGTCGATGGCGGGCGTGATCGGCGCGGTGTACGGGATCAAGGAGTTCGCCGCGCACGGCCTGGCCTCCTGGACCACTCCGGCGACGTTCGTCCTGGGTGCGGCCGCCCTGGCGCTGTTCGTACGGCGTCAGCTCCGTCTGCCGACTCCGCTGCTGGAGGTCCGGCTGTTCCGTGACCCGCGGTTCACGGCGGCGGTGGTGTCCTCGCTGATCAGCCTGATCGGGCTGTCCGGTGTGATCTTCTTCATGTCGCAGTACCTCCAGCTGGTGCGCGGCTACTCGCCGCTCTCGGCGGGTGTCGCCGAACTCCCGGCCTTCGTCGGCTCGGTGGTCGGCGGTCTGCTGACGGCCCGGCTGGCGCGGCGCGCGGGTGCGCGCCGGGTGCTGACGGTCAGTCTGCTGGTGATGGGGCTGGGCATCGCGGTGCTGGGCCTGATCCGGGTGGACAGCGCCTACCTGCTGATCGGCTCGTCCTTCCTGGCGCTGGGTACCGCCGAAGGCGTGGTGTACACCCTCTCCTCGGACCTGGTGCTGGGCACCGCCCCGGCCGACAAGGCGGGCGCCGCCTCGGCGGTGTCGGAGACGGCGTACGAGCTGGGCGCGGCGCTGGGCATCGCACTGGTCGGCTCGGTCGTGACGGCCCTGTACGCGGGGTCGCTCACCGTCCCGCCCAACACGGACCCGGCGCTGGCCGACCAGGCCGGACAGTCCCTCGGCGGCGCGGTGCAGGCCGCCGCGACCCTGCCGGGCGACCTCGCCGGGCAGCTGCTGACCAGCGCGAACAACGCCTTCGTCCACGGCATCAACATCGCCGCCTGGGTCTCGGCCGCCCTGCTGCTGACCTCCGCCGCCTTCGCCCGCCACCTCCTCCGTCCCCGTGACAACAACGACACCGGCACCAGCACCGGCACCACTCCGACGGCCCCCGGCCTCCCGGAGGCCCACTCCGAGCCGGCGCACCACTGACGCCCCGTCCGACCCTCCGTCCGACATCGCGTCCGACATCGTGTCGGCCACTGCGTCAGGGCTGCTCCCGCAGGTACGCCACCAGCCGTTCGGTGTCCTGCGGGGTCCAGCCGTCGGGCGGGACGATCCGGGACCAGGCCTCGACCGGCATCAGTCCGTATCGGTGCCCGTGCCCTTCGGGCACCGCCTCGGACGCCGCCAGGTCGCAGGTGACCTGCCAGAACGTCACCACGGGGTACCACCGCATGGTCGGTGGGACGTCGTGGGCGCGCTGCCCGTTCAGCCAGGCGGGTCGGCTCCAGATCAGCGCGGGCTGCCACCACACGACGGGGTCGCTGCCGTTCTGCAGGTAGACCACCCGGGGCTGCGGCCAGGGCGCGTCGGGGATCGCGAAGTCGGAGGTCTGCTGCGCGAAGCGCACGGTGCGGCCGTCCTGGTAGACGGGCCGCCAGACGGGGCTGCCGGGCGCCCGCCCGTCGGTGATGGTCTTCCGCAGCGGATTGTCGGGGGTGGGGCCGACCAGCAGCGCCCCGCCGGTCTCCGCGGTGAGCTGGTCGACGCCGCCGGGGAAGGCCCGTTCCACGGCGTACGAGCCGAGGCTCTCGCCGGCCACCAGCAGCCGGGGGCGACTGTCGGCGGGCAGCTGCGACCAGTGCGCGTGGACGGCGTCGTACAGGGCGCGGCCGGCCTCGCTCGCCTTGCCTTCCGTCAGGAAGGAGATCCAGCTGGGCAGATAGGAGTACTGGAACGCGACTTCGGCGCTGTCGCCGTCGTACAGGTACTCGGGCGGTTGGGCGATGCGTTCGTTGACCCAGCCGCTTCCGGTGGTGCCCAGCACCACCAGGACCTTCCGCTGGAAGCCACCGGCCCGGTCGAGTTCGGCGACGGCGCGCCGGGCCCGTTCCTGCAGGACGCGTTCCGGGTCGGTGAGGCCGATCCCTTCGCCGGAGCGCAGGCCGACATAGGCCCGGACGGGATCCTTGGCGGGACGTCCGGTGAAGCCGGAGATCCGGGCGGCGGTGGGGGCCTGGCCGACGAAGTCGCGGCCCTTCGCGCCGAGGCTGTCCCAGCTCTCGTACGAGTCCGGACTGCCGGAGAGGGTGGGGAGCTCCGGCCGGACGATGCCGGGGCCGGTAGAGCGGTCCGTCAGGGCGGCGCCGCGTTCGGCGAGGCCCAGCAGGCCGCGCAGCAGGAAGCCCTGGACGAATCCGACCACCAGCACGGCGGCGAGCGCGGCGGCCCCGGCGGCGGCCGCCCAGCCGGGGACGGCGGGGGCGAGGATCCGCCGCAGCGTCCGGGTGCCGAGCCGGACGGCCCGCGCGGCGAGCACCAGCAGCGCACCGAGCAGCAGGGCGACCGGCAGCACCAGCGTCCACTGCCACCAGCCGATCCGCGGGTCGAGCCCGACGGCCCGACGCGCGTCGCCCTGCCAGCGCACGCTCCAGGCGGTGATCGCCACGACGGCACCGCCGCCGACTCCGGCCAGCAGCCACCACCCGGCGCGCCGCACGGCCGGCGAAGGCAGCAGCCCGCACCGGCGGGCGACCAGGCCGAAGAACGCGCCGAGCCCGTAGCCGAAGAACGCGGTGATCGCCCCGGCGGTGGCCTGCAGGAGCCAGGGGCGGGGCAGCAGCGACGGCGTGAAGGACAGGCAGTAGAACAGCACCGCCCCAACCAGCGCGCTCCAACTCGGCGTGCGCCGCACGATCCGCTGCTCCCCCACTGCCCACCACCTCCCCTCGTCGCACGCCGTCACCCGTCGAGCCCCGGCCACCCGTCACCCATCACCCATCACCCGTCAAGCGCCGATCACCGGTCATACGTATCTCGCCGTCACAGCCGTAGATCTGACGGACCGTCGGACTCCCCCCAATGGCGCAGCGCCGCTGGCCCGGGAGGTTGCGGGGCTCCGACGATGGGGACGGAGGGCGGAGCGCTGGTTCCGCACGTCCTGGTGCGGGCCGACGGCTCGCCGGATCGACCGCGGCGCGGAGTGGCCGGCGCGGTTCTGAGCGAAAGGGTGCAGCGCGATGCGAGACGCGGATCAGAACAGTTCCGCCCGGGAACCGAGGCCCGTCGATCCACCGGCCTTCACCGAGGCAGAAACCCCCACCACCCGACAAATCCGGCAGCACGCGCCCCGCCGACCGCTGCTGCGCCAGGGCCGGGTGGCCCCGCCCGTCCGGCAGGCCCGTCCCGGGCGGGGCGGTGCTCGGCGGGCCGGCGCTCGGCGGGGCGTGCGGCTGGTGCTGGCGCTCGGTGCGGCCGCGACCGGCATGGCGGTGATGGCGTCCTGCGGCGGCAGCTCGGGCGAGGATCCGGTGCAGGCGGCGATGTCGACGTTCACTGTGGGGGCGGAGAACTTCTCGGGCGAGCCGGCCTCCCCGCTCGCCTCGCTGCACTCCTCGGCGCTGGCGTCGGTCTCGGCGGCGCGGGAGTCGGCGTCGCGGCAGGCGGCGGAGTTCGAGGCGTCGGCGAACGCCCAGCTGGCAGCGCGCCGGGAGAAGGCGCAGCAGGTGCTGGCGACCGTCCCGGACGCGGGCAACGCGCTGGGCGATGTGACGCTGACCGGGATCCCGACCCAGGTCACCGGCAATCTGACGGCGGCGAAGGTGACGGTCACCAACAGCACCCAGGAGACCCGCTCGTACGCGATCCAGGTGGACTTCACCGACGGCTCGGGGCAGGCCGTGGACTCCACGGTGGTGGGCGTGGAGAACCTCGCGCCGGGCGCCACCGAGAACCCGGTGGCGTTCTCCACCAAGAGCTCGGACACCACGCTGGTCCCGGTGGTGGTCAAGGCCCAGCGCTACTGACGAACGCGCCGTCGCCGAATGCCCCTCAGCGCGCTGTGCCCGCCGTCCGACCGTGGTCGAGCGGCGGGCACAGCGCGCTGAGGGGTACTCAGTTGACCGACCGGAGAATGACGTCGTCGTAGTCCCAGGCGGGGTCGTCGGTGTCCGGCCAGTTCGCGGTCTCCACTTCGGTCTCCGGACCGACGTCTACAACGGCGTGCCGGGCGGCGAGTTCCTCGTCGAGCCGGTACTCCTCGCTGCGCTGCCGCTCGGTGCGGTAGTGGTCGGCGGAGTGCGGCTCGGCGGGGAACAGCTCGGTCCGGCCGACGCCGGTGGGGCGCAGGTCGTCGGGGGCGGGGTCGGTCTGTTCGGCGATTCGTCCACGGTGCAGAGTCATGCGTCCATAGTGGTTCGGCCCGCCCGGACGGGCCCGGTGCCCGGCCGCAGTTCCCCCCGATCGGGTGTACGGGTGATCCCATCCTCCCGCCCCCCGGCCATCCTCCCGACCGCCGCCCGATCGACCGCCCTCCCGGCCACGCTCCCGGCCACCGTCCGATCGACCATCCTCCCGGCCGCCGTCCGATCGACCGCCCTTCAGGCGCGCCGGTCGGCCATCCGTTCGGCGGGCGCGGGCAACCCTTGCGACCGAACCCGGCTGGCCGCGGCCGGGGTACGACCATAGCTTCGAGGCGGCGGGCGCGCGCCAACGCCGTCCGCGACCGCGACCCCTGGAAATCGGCTCCCCCAGATGACTCCTCTCTTCACCTCGACACGCCCGCGAACCCGTCTCGCCGCCGTTCTGCTCGCCTCTGCCGCCACCGTGCCGACCCTGCTGGCCGCCGCCCCGGTGCCGGCTTCGCCGTTCGCCGTGGCGTCCCCGGCCTTCCCGACCGCCACCGCCCCGACCGTGACCCGCCCGAACCTCACCCGGCCGGACGCCACCCGCCCCAACGCCACCCGGCCGGACGTCACCCGCCCCAACGCCGCCGGCCCGAACGTGCACCGCGTCCAGCCCGGCGCCTCCGTGCAGGCCGCCGTCGACGCGGCCCGCCCGGGTGACGTGGTGGAGCTGGCGGCGGGCAACTACCCGGGCAGCGTCACCATCGCCACCGACGGGGTGACGCTGCGCGGGCAGGGCAACCGCTCCGTGCTGGTGCCCGACCCGGCCGACCACAGCGCCTGCGCCGCGGCCGGCAACGGGCTGTGCGTGACGGGTGTGGCGGACGACCGCGGGATGCCGGTGCGGCCGGTGTCGGGCGCGGTGGTGGAGTCGCTGGCGGTGACGGGTTTCGCGAAGAACGGGATCGCCGCCGCCGTCACCGACAAGTTGACGGTCCACCAGGTGGCGTCCCACGACAACGGCCTGCAGGGCATCAGCGTGGAGATGTCGACCCGCACCGTGCTCACCGAGAACGAGGCCCGGGACAACGGGCAGGCGGGGATCTTCGTCGCCAACTGGTTCGACCGCAAGGGCGGTGCGCTGGAGACCCGCGGCACCCAGGTGGCGGCGAACCGGCTGACCGGCAACCGGATCGGCCTGCAGCTGCGCCGGGTGCGGGACCTGACGGCGACCGGCAACCTGGCCTCCGGCAACTGCGGCGGCATCTTCGTGGTCGGTGACGACGGGGTGCCGCGGGCCGGTTCGCTGAGCGTCACCAACAACGTGGTGCGCGCCAACAACCGCTACTGCGAGCCCAATCCGCGCCTGGACTCGGTGCAGGGCACGGGCATCCTGCTGACCGGCACCGAGGACGTGGTGGTCTCCGAGAACCTGGTCACCGACCACTCCGGAACGTCGCCGATGTCGGGCGGCATCGTGCTGTACCCGAGCGTGGTGGGCGCGCCGAACGCCCGCGCCGTCGTCACCGACAACATCCTGCTCGACAACCTGCCGGTCGACCTCGCCGACCTCGACCAGCGCAACGGGAGTTCGTTCATGACCAACTCCTGCCGCACCTCCCAGCCCGCCGGTCACTGCTGACCGGTCCGCCGACCAGCCCGCCGGCCACTGCTGACCGGCCCTCCGAGCCCTCCAGCCCCGACGAAAGGCCGACGCGCCCATGACCTCCGCCCCGACCCGACCCGTCCCGCCCTCCTCCCCCGCCGTCGCAGCCGCCGCGACACCCGACGGCACGGCCGCCGCACCCGGCGTGCCGCCCGCGATGCTGTTGCGCGAGCTGGCCTTCGGCGCCGCCTGCGCGGGCGCGGTGCGCGCCGCCGCCAGCCTGAAACTGGCCGACGCGCTGGACGAACAACCCGCCACCGCAGAGGAGTTGGCGGTTCGCCTGGATGTCCCGGCCGTCCCGTTGGAGCGCCTGCTGCGGGCCCTGGTCTGCTACGAGGTGTTCACCGCGACGGGTGACGGCCGCTTCCGTCACACCCCGCTGTCGCGCCTGCTGCGCACCGACGAGCCCGGCAGCCTGCGCGACATCGCGCTGTGGTGCACCGAGCCGTGGACGTGGCAGTCCTGGTCCCGGCTGGACGACGCGGTGCGCACCGGGCGCAGCGTGTTCGCCGACGCCTTCGGCAAGGAGTTCTTCCAGTACCTGCACGACGACGCGCCGGACTCGGCGGCCCTGTTCAACCGGGCGATGACGCAGTCCAGCCGGCAGTCCGCGCAGGACCTGGCCGACTTCCTGGACCTGGCGGGCATCGCCACGGCGGCCGACATCGGCGGCGGCCAGGGGCAGGCGCTGGCGGCCCTGATGGAGCGTCACCCGGGCCTGCACGGCACGCTGCTGGACCTACCGAAGGTGGTCGAGCACGCCGATCCGCGGCTGCTGCCGGGCGGCCCGCTGGCCGACCGGGCGCGGCTGGTGCCGGGCGACTGCCGGGTGGCGATCCCGGTGCAGGCCGATCTGTACCTGGTGAAGAACATCCTGGAGTGGGACGACGAATCCACCCGCCGCACGCTGCGCAACCTGCGCCAGGTGGCCCGCCCGGGCGCCCGGGTGGTGATCGTGGAGAACCTGGTCGACGACTCCCCGTCGATGCGGTTCACCACCGCGATGGACCTGCTGCTGCTGCTCAACGTGGGCGGCGCCAAGCACACCCTGGGCAGCCTGACCGCGCTGATCGAGGAGTCCGGCCTGCTGCTGAAGGCCGTCGCCCCGGTCAACGCGTACCTGCACGCGTTCACCTGCGCCGTCCCCTGACCAGTGCCCACACGGCGCAGCCGGCCAGAAGCCGTCCGGACCAGCTCGGTCCGGACGGCTTCTGGCGTTTCGGAACCGGCTCTATCCGGCCGCGGCCTCCGCCGCCATCTCGGCGACCAGCCCGGTGGTGTGCCGGCCGGCCCGGAAGCGCGGGTCGGCGAGGGTGCGGCGCAGGTAGTCGGTGGTGGTGCGGACGCCCGGACCGTCGATGCGGAACTCGGCGAGGGCGCGGTCGAGGCGGGCGACGGCCTGTTCCCGGTCGGGCGCCCAGGCGATGGTCTTGGCGAGCAGCGAGTCGTAGTCGGGGCCGATCGGCCAGCCGGGGTAGGCGTGGGTGTCGACCCGGACGAACGGGCCGCCGGGCGGGACGAATTCGGTGAGCAGCCCGGGGGTGGGCAGGAAGCCGCGTTCGGGGTCCTCGGCGTTGACCCGGGCCTCGACGGCCGCGCCGCGCGGCCGGACGGCGTCCTGACGGAGCGTCAGGGGTTCGCCGGCGGCGATGGTGAGCTGTTCGCGGACCAGGTCGATGCCGGTGACCATCTCGGTGACGGGGTGTTCGACCTGGAGGCGGCAGTTGACCTCCATCAGGTGGAACGCCCCGTCGGGAGCGAGCACGAATTCGAAGGTGGCGGCGCCGACGTAGCCGACGGCGAGGGCGCCGCGGACGGCGGCGGCGCAGATCTCGTGGCGCAGCGGGTCGGGCAGGTTGGGTGCGGGCGATTCCTCGATGAGTTTCTGGTGCCGGCGTTGCACGGAGCAGTCGCGTTCGCCGAGGTGGACGGCATTGCCGTGGCGGTCGCAGAGCACCTGGACCTCGATGTGCCGGGCGCCGTCGACGTAGCGTTCCAGGTAGAGCCGCTCGTCGCCGAAGACGGCGCGGGCGTGGGCCCGGGTCTCCTGGAAGGCGGTGGGCAGGTCGGCGGGGTCGCGGACGACGGCCATGCCGCGTCCGCCGCCCCCGGCGACGGCTTTGAGGATGACGGGGTAGCCGGTGCGGGCGGCGATCTCGCGGGCTTCGGCGGGGCTGCGGACGGCGCCGGTGGAGCCGGGCAGCACGGGCAGGCCGGCTTCGGCCATCAGTCGGCGGGCCACCGATTTGTCGCCGAGCTGTTCGATGACCTGCGGGGGCGGGCCGATGAAGGTGAGGCCGTTGGCTTCGCAGATCTCGGCGAAGTCGGGGTCCTCGGAGAGGAAGCCGTAGCCGGGGTGGACGGCCTGGGCGCCGGCGAGCCGGGCGGCTTCGACGATGGACGGGATGTGCAGGTAGCTGGCTCGGGCGGCGGCCGGTCCGAGGTGGACGGCCCGGTCGGCGAAGCGGACCACCGCCGAGTCGCGGTCGGCGGTGGAGTACAGGGCGACGGTGCGGATGCCCATCTCCCGGCAGGTGCGGGCGATCCGCAGGGCGATCTCGCCGCGGTTGGCGATCAGCACGGTGGTGAACATGCGGGCCCCCTACGCGGGTTCGACGGCGATCAGCCGCTGCTGGAACTCCACTGCGGCGCCGTCGGCGGCGAGGATCTCCACCACCCGGCCGGCGATGTCGGCCTCGACGGGGCTCATCATCTTCATCACTTCGAGGATGCCGATCGGCTGGCCTGCGGTGACGGTGTCGCCGACGGCGACGAACGGCGGCGCGCCCGGTTCGGGCGCGTGGTAGTAGGTTCCGATCATCGGGGCGCACACGTGGTGCAGGCCGTCCTGGGGTTCCGGTTCGGCCGAGGAGGCCTGACCGTCCGTCACCTGCACGCCACCGCCGTCGGGGGCGCCGGGGTCGTCCCATTCGACCTCGATGGCGGTGCCGAGGTGTTCGAGCCGGATCCGGCGCGGTGGTCGGGTGCTGGTGCGGGCCAGTTCGGCGACGCTGCGGCACAGTTCGGCGAGGTCCGCGACCTGGTCGGGGCCGCCGGATCCGTCACCGGTGAGGGCGATCCGTCCGCGGGACGGCGGGTGTTTCACCTCGACGGTCATGGCTGGCTCCAATCTGCCGCGCCGGCGCCGGTGTCGGCGCCGTAGCTGTGGAAGCGGGCCCGGCGGGCGGCGCGCAGCCGGTCCGGGTCCCAGGGGATCAGTTCGCGCAGGGCCTCGGTGACGGCGGCCTCCAGCAGGTCGGCCGCGGCGGCGTGGTCCTGGTGGGCTCCTTCGGGCGGCTCGGGGACGATGCCGTCGACGACGCCGAGGCTGAGCAGGTCGCCGGGGTGCATCCGCAGCGAGGCGGCGGCGGTGGGTGCGGCCTGCGGGTCCTTCCACAGGATGGCGGCGCAGCCTTCGGGGCTGATCACCGAGTAGATGCCGTTGGCGCTGACCAGGACGCGGTCGGCGACGGCGAGCGCGAGCGCCCCGCCGCTGCCGCCTTCGCCGATCAGCACGGCGACGATGGGAACGGGCAGCCGGGCCATCAGCCGCAGGTTCTCGGCGATCGCGGCGGCCTGTCCGCCGGTCTCGGCCTCGGGTCCGGGGTTGGCGCCGGGGGTGTCGATCAGGGTGACGACGGGCAGGCCGAGTTTCGCGGCGAGGCGCATCAGCCGGTTGGCCTTGCGGTAGCCGGCGGGCTGGGCCATGCCGAACCGGCGGCGTCGGCGTTCGCCCAGGTCGGGCCCGCCTTTGTGGTGGCCGATCAGGACGACGGGGGTTCCGGCCAGGCGTCCGGTGCCGGCGACGATGGCGGGGCAGTCCTCGGTGAGCCGGTCGCCGTGCAGTTCCTGGAAGTCGTCGACCAGGCGGCGGATGTAGTCGAGGGTGGTGGGCCGTTCGGGGTGCCGGGCGAGGCGGACGTTCTGCCAGGGGTCGCGGTCGGCGAGTTCGTCGGCGGCGCGCAGGATGGCGGCGGGGTCGCCGGGCGGCCGGGGGTCGGTGGGGGGTCGCAGGCCGAGCAGGCGGCCGAGGACGGAGCGCATGCCGACCCGGGGCACGACGTCGTCGACCATGCCGTGGGCGAGCAGGAACTCGGCGGTCTGGAAGCCTTCGGGGAGTTTCTCGCCGGTGGTCTGTTCGATGACGCGGGGTCCGGCGAAGCCCATGCGGGCGCCGGGTTCGGCGAGGATGACGTCGGCGAGGGTGGCGAAGGAGGCGGCGACGCCGCCGTAGGTGGGGTCGGTGATCACCGAGACGGTGAGGATGCCGGCTTCGTCGAGTTCGGCCATCGCCTGCGCGGTCTTGGCCATCTGCATCAGCGACAGCACACCCTCCTGCATCCGGGCGCCGCCGCTGGCGGTGACCAGGACGAGCGGGACCCGGCGGTCCAGCGCGGTGGTGGCGGCGTGCGTGATGAGGGCGCCGACGGCGCAGCCGAGGCTGCCGCCGAGGAAGCGGAAGTCCATCACGGCGGCGATGCAGGGCTGGCCCTCGATCTGCCCGGCGGCGCACAGCACCGCGTCGTGCAGGCCGGTGCGGTCGCGGGCCTCGTCGAGGCGGTCCTGGTAGGGGCGGCTGTCGACGAAGCCGAGCGGGTCGTGCACGGCGGGCACCGGTCCGATGGGTTCGGCGGTGCCCGGGTCGAGGAGCTGGGCGAGCCGCTGCGGGGCGGTGAGCCGCCCGTGGTGCCCGCAGTCGGGGCACACCTGCAGGGCGCGTGCGTAGCGCCTGCCGTAGACCAGGCCGGCGCAGCCTTCGCAGCGCACCCAGTCCGCCGGTTCGCTCTGTTCGGCCACGGCGGCTCTCCCTTCCCGTCTGCAATTCCCGTGCAGGTCCCCGCTCGATGTCCTCGGGCAGGGGGTGGTTCAGCGTTCCCAGCGGTAGAACTCGTGCGCCATGGCGTCCTTGGGGCTGCGCCAGGTCGCCGGGTCGTAGGCGTCGACGTAGACGGCGAGCCGTTCGCTGACGTCGCGGAACTCGGGGTGCTCGGCGTACTTGGCGACCTCGGGTCCGGCGGGGCGGTCGGACTCGATCAGGTGCAGGTAGACGTCGCCGAACTGGAACAGGCTGCGGCCGCGGACGCCGATCAGGCCGGGCAGTGCGCCGCGGTCGGAGTCGGCGAAGACGCCGGCGATGTGGTCGGCGGTGCCGGGCTTCATCCGGGCGACGATCAGGGCGCGGTGCATGCCGGTCATCCGGCCGCGCCGGCGCGGTGTTCGACCTTGGCGCGGATCAGTTCCATCTGGACCTTGGAGTTCTGGTTGATCATGTCGGTCATCTGGAGGTCGTCGACGGGGGCGGTGGGCTTCATCGCGAAGTCCTGGACCCAGCGCATCCGGGTGGCCTGCGCGAGGTCCTCGTACTCCCAGCGGATCTCCATGAATTCGAACGGGCCGGGTTCGACGCGGCGGGCGCGGACGGAGAGCGCGTCGCGGTCGGTCTCCCGTTCGGAGACCCAGCTCCACACCTGGCCGTTCTCGTCGGGGTGCATGGTGAGCCGGAACTTCACCCGCTGGCCCTGCCGGTCGATGACGTCGACGGAGGCGTACTCGCTGAACAGCTGCGGCCACTGCTCCAGGTCGTTGGTCATGTCCCAGACCAGGTCGACGGGGGCGTTGATGAGGATGGTGTTGTCGGTGTGTCCGGGCATCTCAGGCACCAGCTTTCACGGTGGAGTTGACGGTCTGCAGGAACTCGGCGACGGGACGGCCGAGCAGTTCGGAGGAGTCGATGGAGACGCCGTAGCGGTTCTCCAGGTCGGAGAGGACGCCGAGCACTCCCAGCGAGTCGACGCCGAGGTCGAGGAACATGCAGCCCGGGTCGGCGAGCGCGTCGACGGTGACCTGGACGCCGGCCCGGACCTTGATCAGGGTGGCGAGTTCCTCGTAGGTGATCTCGGATGCCATCTGTTGCTCCTTGCGGTGGGGTGGGGTCAGGCCCGGCGCAGCACGAGGGCGGTGTTGGAGCCCATCTGGCCGCGGCTGAGCACCAGGGCGGTGCGCAGTTCGGCGGGCCGCGGGTGGCCGATGACCAGGTCGAGGCCGTAGGGGCAGTCCTCGGTGTGCGGGGTGGGCGGGATCAGGCCCTGTTCGAGGGCGAGCACGGCGGCGGCCACGTCCAGCGCGGGGGCGCCGCAGTGGGCCCGGCCGAAGCCGGCCTTGGGGGCGGTGACGGGTACCCGCTCGGCGTGGTCGCCGAGGGCGTCGGCCAGGGCGAGGGCTTCGGCGCGGTCGGCCTCGCGGACGCCGAGGGCGTCGGCGAAGACCACGTCGATCTCGTCGGGCGCGCAGTGCGCCTCGGCGAGGGCGCCGCGGACGGCGTGGGCGAGCCCTTCGCGGCTCTCGGCCCAGCGGGCGGCGCCGGTGAAGGTGGCGGTGTGTCCGGCTATCCGGGCCCGGGTGCGGGCGCCGCGCCGGCGGGCGCTCTCGGCGTCCTCGACCACGAACATGGCGCCGCCCTCGGCGGGGACGAAGCCGACCGCGTCGGAGCCGAACGGCCGGTAGGCGCGATCGGGGTCGTCGGCGGTGGACAGCCCCGGGTAGCCGAGTTGGCAGACCATCGAGTACGGGGCGATGGGTGCTTCGGCGGCGCCGGCCAGCACGGTGTCGGTGCCGCGGCCGACGGCGCGGGCGGCGTGCGCGAGCGCGTCGAGGCCGCCGGCCTCGTCGGAGGCGACCACGCCGCACGGTCCCTTGAAGCCGCCGCGGATGGAGATCTGGCCGGTGGAGGCGGCGTAGAACCAGGCGATCGACTGGTACGGGCCGACGTGGTGGGGTCCTTCGGCCCACAGGTGCTGGAGTTCGCGCTGGCCGAACTCGCCGCCGCCCGAGCCCGCGGCGGTGACCACGGCCACCTGGAACGGGTCGTCCGGGTGGGACGTCAGGTGGGCGTCGGCCATGGCGAGTTCGGCGGCGGCCATCGCGAAGTGGGTGAACCGGTCGGTCTGCACCAGGTAGCGCGGCTCGACGTACTCCTCGGCGTCGAAACCGCGGACCAGGCCGGCGATCTTCAGCGGGAGGTTCTCGCAGCCTTCGCGGTCGATCCGGGACAGCGCGGAACGGCCCTCGCCGAGGGCCTTCCAGTAGTCGTCGGCGCCGATGCCGTGCGGGGAGACCACGCCGACGCCGGTGATCACCGCACTGCGGGTGGGGCTCATGCCGCCTCCGCTCTGCTCAGCACCACTGCGGACTGGAAGCCGCCGAAGCCGCTGCCCACCGACAGCACGTGGCGCAGCGGCAGTTCGCGGGCGGTGCGGGGGACGTAGTCGAGATCGCACTCGGGGTCGCGTTCGGTGTAGTTGGCGGTCGGCGGGACCACGCCGTGGTGCAGGGCGAGGGTGCAGGCGACCAGTTCGATGGCGCCGATCGCGCCGAGCGAGTGCCCGACCATCGACTTGATGGAGCTCATCGGGGTGCGCCTGGCGTGTGCGCCGAGGGAGCGTTTGACAGCGGCGGTCTCGTGCCGGTCGTTCTGCTTGGTGCCGGAGCCGTGCGCGTTGACGTAGTCGATGGCGTCGCCGGGCAGCCGGGCGTGGGCGAGGGCGCGGTCGATGGCTTCGGACATCTCCACGCCTTCCTGGGTGAGGCCGGTCATGTGGTAGGCGTTGCCGAAGGTGGCGAAGCCGCCGAGTTCGGCGTAGATCCGGGCGCCGCGCCGCTCGGCGTGCTCCCACTCCTCCAGCACGACGACGGCGCCGCCCTCGCCGAGCACGAAGCCGTCGCGGCTCTTGTCGAAGGGGCGGGAGGCGTGCTCGGGGTCGTCGTTGCGGGCGGAGGTGGCCTTGATGGCGTCGAAGCAGGCGACGGTGATCGGGGAGATCGGCGAGTCGCAGGCTCCGGCGACGATCACGTCGGCGCGGCCCTCCTCGATGGCGAGGGCGGCGTAGCCGACGGCGTCCAGGCCCGAGGTGCAGCCGGTGGAGACGGTCTGCACGGGGCCGTGCGCGCCGATCCGTTCGGCGACCGCGGAGGCCAGCGTGGCCGGGGTGAACGCCCGTTCCAGGTGCGGTTCGGCGGGCCGGTGGTCGACGCCCCAGTGCTCGCCGCGGCTGCTGACCAGCACGTAATCGTGTTCGAGTCGGGTGGTGCCGCCGACCGCGGTGCCGAGCGAGACGCCCATCCGCCACGGGTCCTCGCGCCCGGGGTCGAGTCCGGCGTCGGCGATCGCCTCGTCGGCGGCGACCAGCGCGAACTGCACGTAGCGGTCGTTGCGGGCGATCTGGTCGGCGGTCAGTCCGTGGGCGGCGGGGTCGAAGTCGCACTCGGCGGCGATCCGGGAACGGAAGCCGTCGGGGTCGAACAGGGTGATGCCGCGGGTGGCGGTGCGCCCGTCGGTGAGCAGCGCCCAGAACTGCGGGACGCCGATGCCGCCGGGCGCGACCACGCCGATCCCGGTCACCGCGACACGGCGGTTCACGAGGCCGCCCCGGCGGGTTCCGGCGGCCCCGATTCGGTGTCGCAGTGCTCCTCGGTGTCGACGTGGCCGAGGTCGGGGCGCGGTGCCAGCGGCCCCAGGTGGAACACCATCCGGGCCTGGCCGGCGCCGACGTTGCGGAACCGGTGCCGCATCCCGATCGGGATCATCAGGCCCTGGTCGGGCCGCAGCGGCTGGGTCTTGCCGTCCAGGTCGACCTCGAGTTCGCCGGACATCACGAACACGAACTCCTCGGAGTACGGGTGGTAGTGCTCGCCGATCCGCTCTCCCGGCTCGATGATCGCCACTCCCATGAATCCGCTGGTCGCACCGACCACCGGCGGAGTGAGCATGGCCCGCAGGTCGCCGCCGCGCTTGCGATTCGGGGGCGCGTCGTCGATGTGGACGACTCGTGGCATCTCGGTGGTCATGGTGGGCTTCCTCTCCGGCGTGACGGTTTGAACGGGCGGGGTGGTCAGACGTCGGCCGAGCGGCGGTCGGTGACGGGTGTCATCGCGCACTCGGCGAGCAGGTGGCGCAGGCCGTCGGCGCTGGGCACGGGGTGTTCGGCGGGGATGTCGGCGAGCTTGCCGAGCACCGCGGCGGCGCGCGGGCCGGCCACGCCGAGGGCGGTGGCGGGGTCGCTCGCGGGGTCGGTGAGCAGGTCGACCAGCCGGACCACCAGGTCGTCGCGGCGGTGGACGGTGGCCCGCACCAGCGGCGAGCCGGGGTCGGCGGCGGCGTGCGCGTCCTCGCCGGCCAGCAGTTCGGCGAGCGCCGCGCCGCAGCCGGGACGGACCGGGTACAGGTAGGCGTGCCGCTGCACCTGGCCGGACTTGAGCGCGGCGTGGTGGTGGACGGCGGGCAGCGCGGCGTGCTGGAAGAACACCCGGGCGGACATCGGGTCGTCCAGGTCGCGGTCCTCCTCCAGGTACGGGTTGATGGCCTCCTCGACGGCCCGCACCTCGGGCTGCTGGGCGACGTGCCGCAGCGCGGCGACCAGGTCGCCGGCCACTTCGACGCAGCGCACGATCCGGTTGCCGCGCATGAACAGCGAGGTGCGCAGCAGCCGGGTGGTGTCGTCGACCCGGGCCTGCGGGGAGCGGTAGCCGGCCAGCAGTTCGGCGGCCTTGGCCTCGGTGCCGGGCTTGACGGTGAAGCTGAGCGCGTGCCGGACCACGCCGTCGGGGCCGGGCCGGGGCGCGGCGGGCACGCCGGGGTGGTGCTCGCCGGGGCGCAGCGGGGCGGCGGGGCTGTCGAAGGTGCGCTCGCCCTGGGTCTCGCGCAGCACGGTGTAGCGCAGCGAGCGGGTGTCGCGGACGCAGCCGTGCAGCGGCTTGACCATGTCGCGGTGGGCGGGGCTGTCGACCCAGGCGAGGAACGGCGCGGCGTCCTCCCATTCGCTGGTGATCAGCCAGCGGGCCGGGTCGTCGATGGACTGGCAGAGCTGGTCGCTGATGTGGCCGGGGACGGCGGACACCTGATGGCGCAGCAGCTCGTAGACGTCCAGGAAGTGGTCCTGTGCGCCGTCGTGGACGTCGAGCATCAGGACGACGCGAAGCCGGCCCGCGGCGGGCCGGACGGTGGTGGCGGTCTCCTCGGGTTCGGAGAGCAGGGTCATGGCGGCGGATCCTGTCGTTGGTTCGCACTGGGAGGCCCCCGGCCGGTCGTCGGTGCGGGTCCGGTCGGCGGGCGGGGCCTGGTTCGCACTCGATCGTCAACGGGGGGCCGGGGCGGGCGCGAGACTTCACGGCCATCCGGGCGAAGCACCCTGCGTGACCGTCGGCGGCGGGGGATGGATGCAGGGTCTGGCGCATCCAGCGCCCCGCACGGATGGAACAGAGCTGATGAACACACAGATGGCGGACCGGGTTCCGGTCCTGATCTCGGGCGGTTCCCTGGTGGGGCTGTCGGCGTCCCTCTTCCTCGGCCGGCTCGGCGTGCCGCACCTGCTGGTGGAGCGGCACGCCGAGACCTCCCGGCACCCGCGCGGGCGCGGCAACAACCTGCGCACCATGGAGCTGTTCCGCGCCGCCGGGGTGGAGGACGACATCCGGGCGGCCGCGTCGGTGCTGGCCGACAACCACGGCATCCTGCAGGCCGAGACGCTGTCCGGCGGCGAACAGGAGTGGCTGTTCCGGGAGATCGACCCCGGCGGTGGCCTGGCCAGGTTCAGCCCCTCCGCGTGGTGCCTGTGCAGCCAGAACGACCTGGAGCCGGTGCTGCTGCGGCACGCCGCCGAGCGCGGCGACCTCCGGCTCAACACCGAGCTGCTCTCCTTCGAGCAGGACGCCGACGGGGTGACGGCGCGACTGCTGGACCGGGCCACCGGCGAGGAACGCGAGGTGCGGGCCGACTATCTGATCGCCGCGGACGGGCCGCGCAGCCCCGTCCGGGAACGCCTGGGCATCGGCCAGTCCGGGCGCGGCGACCTGTTCCACAACGTCAGCGTCACCTTCCGGGCCAAGCGGCTGGCGGACGTGGTCGGCGACCGGCGCTTCATCGCCTGCTACCTGACCGACCCGGCGGGAGCCGGCGCGCTGCTGCCCGTCGACAACCGCGAGCAGTGGGTGTTCCACCTGCCCTGGCACCCCGAACGCGGCGAGAGCGTCGAGGACTTCACCGACGTCCGCTGCGTCGCGCACATCCGCGCCGCCGCCGGCGTGCCCGACCTGGAGGTGGAGATCACCGGCCGGGCCCCGTGGCACGCCGCCGAACGCGTCGCGGACCGGTACGGCGCGGGCCGGGTCTTCCTGGTCGGCGACGCCGCCCACGAGATGCCGCCGACCGGCGCGTTCGGCTCCAACACCGGCATCCAGGACGCCCACAACCTGGCCTGGAAGCTGGCCGCCGTGCTGGCCGGCTGGGGCGGGCCGCGGCTGCTGGACTCCTACGAGAGCGAGCGTCGTCCGGTCGCCGTGCAGACCGCGGCCCGGGCGGCGGCCCGCTCCGTCGAGCACCAGCACCCCGGCTTCGACGCGGCGCCCGCCGGCGGGCCGCGCACCAACGTGCTGGCGGTGGCCCTCGGCTACCGCTACCCCGAGGGCGCGCTGGTCGGCGCGGACGCCACGGCGGGCGTCGTCCCCGAGCGCTTCGCCGCCACCGGCGAGCCCGGCACCCGGGCCCCGCACGTGTGGCTGCGCGACGCCGCCGGGACGCGGCTGTCCACCCTCGACCTGTTCGATGCCGGCCCGCTGCTGCTGGCCCCCGCCGCGGGCGGGAGCGCCTGGCCGACGGCCGCCCGGCAGGTGGCCGCGCAGACCGGAGCACCACTGCGCTGCCTGCTCGTCGGCGAGGGCGGCGACCTGCTGCCCGAACCCCCCGCCGACCTCCCCTCCGGCGCCCGCCCCACCGGCCCGGTCTCCCCCACCACCTGGCCCGAGGCCTACGGCCTGCACCCCGGCGGCGCGGTCCTGGTCCGCCCCGACGGCTTCGTCGGCTGGCGCGCGACCGGCGCCGTCGGCGACCCGGCCGCGGCCCTGCGGGTCGCCGTCCGCGGGGTCGCGGGGCTGGCCTGAGGGCAGCACGGGAGAGCGCGAGAACAGGGGCGCTGGGACCTGCGCGCAGCGGAAGGCACCCGACCGCGAGATCGCGATGCAGGACAGTGACCTGCACGTGGTCGCGACCTTACGGATGTGGCGTGCGCTTGTCGCGCAGTTCCGCCCCCTCGGCTTCGCCGGCGCCCCTGATTGGTCGCCCGCCGGCTCGCGCGAGTCTCGCTGCCCGGAGTAGCACCCCGGACGACATGTGACGGGGATCACGCCTCGGCAAGAACCCGGGCGCAGGCCCTCGCGTCTGGCAGGTGTGAGAGCACGCAGGAGAGCACTGGACGAGCTGGACGAGGAACGTCTGCTCCGCCTGGTCGCCAAAGGCGATCGCGGGGCGTTCGACGAGCTGTACCGGCGCACCGCACCGTGGCTGGCGGTGCGTCTGCGCCGCCGCTGCGCGGACGAGCAGATCGTCGCCGAGGTGATGCAGGAGACGTTCCTGGCGGTGTGGCGCGCGGCCGGCGCGTTCGCGGGCAGCGTGGTGGGCGGCAGTGCCGTCGGCTGGCTGTGGACCATCGCGGCCCGCCGACTGGTCGACGCGTTCCGCCGCCGGGCGCACCACGCCGAGCCGCCGGCCGCCGCGGCCCACCCGGCCAATGCCCCGGCCGCCGAGGACGAGGCACTGGCCGCCGCGATCGGCGGCGACGTGGGGGACGCGCTGCGGCGCCTGGCCCCCGAGCTGCGCGCGGTGCTGCAGGCCACCGTGCTGGACGGGCTGTCCGTCCGGGAGACCGCCGTCCTGCTCAGACTGCCCGAGGGCACGGTCAAGACCCGTGCCCGCCGGGCCCGGATCGCGATGCGGAAGGAACTGGCATGAGCGCGGAACACGCATCGGCCGGGCTGATCGGCGCGTACCTGCGCGGCGGCTCCGACCTGCCCGCGGACACCGTCTGGGCGCTGGAGGCGCACCTGGAGGGCTGCGCGCCCTGCCGGGGCCTGCTCGCCGCGGCGGTGCCCGCCGCGGCACCCGACGTCGCCGTGCTCGTCGACTCCGTCCGTGCCGCGCTCGGACCGCAGTTGGACGCGGCCGGCCCGGCGGCCGTCCGTCGCCGACCGGCCCGGTGGCGGCCGGCCTGGGCCGCGCCGGCCGTGGTGCCCTGGCTGCTGACCGCCCTCGCGGTGATGCTGCTGGCGCTGGTGCTGGACTCCTCGGGGCCGCCGGAGCCGCTCGGCCGGGTGTCGCCGCTGCTGCTGGTCGCGCCCGTGCTGCCGCTGTGCGCGGCCGCCGCGGCCTGGGCGCCCGGCCTCGACCCGGCGCACGAGCTGACCGCCGCCACTCCGCGCTCCGGCCTCCCGCTGCTGCTCCGGCGCACCGCCGCCGCACTGGCCGCGGTGGTGCCGGTGCTGCTGGCGGCGGGCGCGCTGACCGGGGAGATGACGGCCGCTCAGTGGCTGCTGCCCTCGCTCGCCTTCACCACCACCGCCCTCGCCCTCGGCAGCATCGTCGGCGTCGGCCGTGCCGCCGCCGCCCTGGTCGCCGTCTGGGCCGCCGCCGTCGCGGCCCCCGTCTGGGCCACCGGCCGCCTGCCGTTCGTGCTGCGGCCCGAGCAACTGCCCGGCTGGGCGCTGCTGTTCGCCCTCGGCGCCGCCACCGTGCTCCTCCGCCGCCGCGCCTACGCGGCGCCCCGTACCTGACCGGCCCCTTTCCCTCCGGCAGCCCGAGCAGCTGCCCGTCCTCCGTAGCCACCGTGCTCGCCCACCGCCGCGCCTACGCGGCGCCCCGTACCTGATCCACCCCCTTCCGGAAGGAACCACCTCCATGCCACGCGCCGTCAGCGCGGCCTCCGTCGCGCCCAAAACCCACGCCTGGGAGATCCGGGCCGAGGGCCTGCTCGTTCGGGCCGGACGCAAGAAAATGGCCGTCAACGGCCTCGACCTCGCCCTGGGCACCGGCGCCCACGGCCTGCTGGGCCCGAACGGGGCCGGCAAGACCACGCTGATCCGGGCGCTGGCCACCGTGCTGCGCCCGGCCGGCGGCGAGCTGGAACTGCTCGGCACTCCTGCCGGGCACGCCGAGCTGCGGGCGCTGCGCCGCCGGATCGGCTACCTGCCGCAGGACTTCGGCTACTACCGGCGGTTCACCGTCCGCGAGTTCGTCGAGTACATGGCCTGGCTGAAGGAGGTCCCGAAGGCCGAGATCCCGGGCGCCGTCCAGCGGGCGGTGGAGCGGGTCGGTCTCGCGGACCGCGCCGACCACCGGATGAAGACGCTGTCCGGCGGCATGGTGCGGCGGGCCGGCATCGCCCAGGCCATCGTCAACGACCCCGACCTGCTGCTGCTCGACGAGCCGACCGCCGGGCTGGACCCGGCGCAGCGGCTGCGATTCCGCGAGTTGCTCCAGGAACTCGGCCGGGACACCTGCGTGGTGGTCTCCACCCATCTGGTCGAGGACGTCGCCGCCGCCTGCTCCGACGTGGTGCTGTTCGCGGACGGCCGCCTGGTCTTCCAGGGCACCCCGGACGACCTCGCCGCCGCCGGCGGGCCCGAGCACCCGGGCGACAGCCCGCTGGAGCGCGGCTACTCGGCGCTGCTCCGCCACACCGAGCAGCCCGGGGGCATCTGGTGAACACACGTGTGCTGCGGACCGAGCTGCGACGCTCGGCCGCACCCTGGGCCGGGCTGCTGGTGCTCGGCGGCTCGCTGGCGATCCTGTTCGCGATCGACGGCATCTGGTGGCGCGGCACGGCCGGCTGGACGGCGCAGTGGACGCCGATGGCGATGTGGACGCGCTGGCTGCTGGCCTTCTGGTGGCCGCTGTCGGTCGGCGTCGGCGCACTGTACGGCCTGCGCGACGCCCGTTCGGGGACGGCGGAGCTGTTCGGCACCGTGCCGAAGCCGGCCTGGCGGCGCGCCGCGCTGCCCGCCGGGGCGATGGCCGGGGTACTGATGGCCGGGTTCGGCCTGGTGGTGGTGGCGGGCGGAGTGCAGGTGGCGCTCGGCGACACCCGGTACCGGCCGCTGGGCTGGGTGCCGATCTCGCTGGTGGCGGTGCTCGCCCTGGCGGCGGCCGCGGTGTTCGGCATGGGCGTGGCGCGGGCCGTGCCGTCGGTGCTGACGCCGCCCGCGCTGGTGGTGCTCTCGCTGATGACGGTGTCCATGCTGCTGCGGTTCACCACCGACGGCGCGCTGCCCGACGCCCCTTTCGCACCGAACCGGATCGCCCTGCTCTCCCCGGTGACGGTCGATCCGCGGGAGTCGCTGCTCACCCTGTCCGGCTCCGTCCACCTCGGCCAGACGCTGTGGCTGCTGGGCCTGGCCGCGACCGGCTTCGCGCTGCTGGTCGCCGCGAACGGCCGCGCCCGGCTGTTGTCCCTCGTCCCGGTGCTGGTGGGCGCGGCGCTGGCGCTGGGGGTGCTGCCCGGCGACGCCCGCGGCACGTACGTGGTGGACGCGGCGGCGGCCCGGCCGGTCTGCGACGGACCGGTGTGCGTGACGACGGCGAACCGGCACCGGCTGCCCGAACTGTCGGCGCGCGGCGCGGAGGCGCTGCAGATCCTGCACGAGGTACTGGGCGACCGGGCGCCGCAGGCGATCCGCGAGGACGCCGAGCCGCGTGCCCTCGCCGGGGTGCGGCGGATCGACGCCGGAACGGTCCTGGTGGACTTCGACGAACGGGAGTTCGCCCACGCGAGCGGTCGGGACCTCACCCGCGCCCTGGTCGCGCAGGGCCTCGTCCCGACCTGCTACGCCCGCACCGACCGGGAGGGCGGGATGATCGAGGACGCCGCCACGCAGAGCGTCGCCGCGAGCTGGGCGCTCGGCGAGAGCGCCCTGGTCCCGGTGGAGACCCCGGGCACCAGCACGTACGACCGGCAGGGCTGGGAGGACGCCCGGGCCGCCTGGACGGCGTTCGCCGCCACTCCCCCGGCCGAGCAGCGGGCCCGGATCGCCGCGCTGCACGACGCCGCGCTGACCTGCTCGGTGGACCACCGTGCGACTGTCCTGACCGGACCGGAGGCCCGATGAACTGGCTGGTGCTGTACGCCCGTTCGCGTCAGGTGCCGCTGTCGGCGGCCGTGGTCGCGGCCGTCGCGCTGACGGTGTGGGCGCTGGTGGACGGCGCTCCGAAGGGCTCGGAGGACCTGGGGACCACCGCGTTCGTGCTGACCGCGAACGTGCTGGCCGCGATCGTCGGCCTCGGCGGGCAGGACGCGGTGCTCGACCGCACCGCCGCGATCCGCTGGGCGCCGCGCCGGGCCGCGCACGTCCTGCTGATCGGCGCCGTCGGCGGCGCGGCCCTGCTGGCCGTCCAGGCCGCCGGGCCCCACCTGGCCGCCGCCTCGGTGGTGGTCCGCGACAGCGCCGGCCTGTCGGGCCTGGCCGCGCTCGGCGCCGCCTGCTGGGGCGCCACGTACGCGTGGGCGCTGCCGACCGGCTGGCTCGCCTTCACCATGCTGGTCCCGCCGCTGGGCGGCCCGGCGGGCCGGGTCGGCATGTGGCTGACCCAGCCCGCCGGCACCACGGAGGCCACCGTGACGGCGTCGGCCCTGCTGCTGGTCGGCACCGCGCTGTACGGCTTCGCCGGGCCGCGGCGGTAGGGGACGCACGTCCAGGGGCGCTGGGGGTACCCCCACCGCCCCTGGTTTGCCACCTGCCCGCGCCCCTGGTCCGCCACCTGCCCGTGTCTCAGGGCCGCACCGCCGCGACCAGTGCCAGCAGCACGAAGGCGATCACCACGGCGAGGCTGAGCTGGAACGCCCCCGGGTAGTCGGCGGGGGTGTGCAGGTGGCCGAAGAAGGTCGCGCCGACGGTGGCGATGCCGGCGGCGGAGCCGATCCGCTGGGCGGTCTGCAGGACTCCGCCCGCGCTGCCGGCCCGGGCGACGGGCACCTCGTTCAGGGTGAGGGCCTGGTTCGGGGAGACCACCAGGCCGCTGCCGAGGCCGGCCACCAGCAGCGGCAGGGCGGTGGCCCAGCCGACGAACGGGCCGTTGAACAGGTGGACGGCGAGCGCGGCGAACGCCAGGCCGACGGCGACGGTGGCCAGGCCGAACGCGATCAGCCGCCGCCCGTAGCGGACCACGATCCGCCCGCCGACGGTTGAGGCCACCGCGGAGGCCAGCGCGAACGGGGTGATCGCCAGGCCCGCGTACAGCGCGCTGTAGCCGCGGCCGGCCTGCAGGTACAGCGTGAAGACGAAGAACACGGCGGTGAACCCGGCGAAGTACAGCAGCGACACCAGCGAGCCGGAGGTGAACGACCGGGTGCGGAACAGCGCGGGGTGGACCAGCGGTTCGCGGGCGCGGGCGTACCGGTGCTCCCACCCGGCGAACGCGGCGAGCAGCAGCACCGATCCGGCCAGCAGCAGCCACTTGCGGGAGTCGTGCCACTGGGCCTGGACCAGCGGGAGCAGCAGCAGGACGGTGCCGGTGCCGAGCAGCAGCACCCCGACCGGGTCGAAGTCGCGGCGGGCGCAGGTGTCGGGGGTGGGGGCGGGCAGCAGGCGGCCGGCGAACGGCAGGAGGGTCAGGCCGATCGGCAGGTTGACGTAGAACACCCACCGCCAGCCCTCCTCGGTGCCGAACGCGGCGATCAGCAGGCCGCCGAGCAGCGGGCCGACGGCGGTGGAGAAGCCGATGGTGGTGCCGAGCAGGCCGAACGCGCGGGCCCGTTCGCCGCCGCGGAACAGCTGCTGGATGAAGCCGGAGACCTGCGGCACCAGCAGTCCGCCGGACATGCCCTGCAGCAGCCGGGCGATCACCAGCCAGGCCTCGTTCTGGGCGGCGCCGGCCAGCGCGCTGGTGGCGGTGAACAGGGCGAGGCCGGTGAGGAACACCGGGCGGCGGCCGATCGCGTCGCCGAGCCGCCCGGCGGGCACCAGGACCAGGCCGAACGCCAGCGAGTAGCCGGACAGCACCCACTGGAGTCCGGCCTCCGACATGTGCAGGCCGGTGCGCACCGACGGCAGGGCGACGTTGACGATCGACACGTCCAGCAGCGTCATGAAGCCGGCGACCAGGCACACCGCGAGGGCCCGCCAGCGGCGCACCTCGGTGCTCCGGTCACCGGCGGTGATGGGGTGCGCCATGCGTGGTGTCCTTCCGTCCGGCGTCCAGTCTGGGCGGCCCGGGCGGTGGCGGGCGGGCGGCGCGCCGGGGTTGACGGCCGGTCGGCTGACGGACCGGCAGAAGTCCTCAGTCGTCCGACGGCAGGTCGAGGACGAGTTGCTGGGCGTCGGCGGAGGCGGGCGGGGCCGCGCCGAGGTCGGTGAGGGTGGTGATCACCACGGCGTCCACGCCGGTCAGCCAGTCGCTGGTCTTGGACTGCACCACGACGGTCCGGCTGTGCTCGGCGCCGTCGCACTCGATCTGCGCGGGGAAGGTGCGGGTGGAGCCGAAGGCGATGGTGGCGGGGTCCTCGGGGTCGGTCTGCTCGACGGAGGTGTTGAGGGAGCGCGGGCCGTCGGCGGGGGCGCAGGTGTAGCTGAGGTCGACCCGGACCAGGTCGGGGCTCTCCGGGTCGATGGTGGCCTCGGTGATCTCGACGACCGTGTCGGCGTCCGAGGCGTCGGGGTCGTCGTCGGCGACGGCGACGGCGGCGGACGCGAGGGCCAGGCCGAGGGCGAGGGCGGCGAGCGCGGCGGGGAGGCGAAGGTGCACGGCGGGGCCTTCCGGGCGGTGGAGGGGTTTCTCCGACTGTCCGTCAGCCCCGCCGTGCGGGCGAGCGCTGTCCGCCGGGCGGGTGCCTTCCCGGCGTGCCTGCGGGCCCGGTTCAGCCGGGCCGGTAGGGCAGTTCGATCTCCGCCCAGACCACCTTGCCGTGCTTGGTGGGGCGGGTGCCCCAGCGGTGGGCGAGTTCGCTGACCAGGTGGATGCCGCGGCCGCCCTCGTCCTCCTCGGCGGAGCTGCGCAGCCGGGGCGGCTGGCCGCCGGCGTCGGAGACCTCCAGGGTGAGGGTGCGGTCGCGGAACAGGCGCAGCCGGCGGGGGGCGTCGGCGTGCAGCAGGGCGTTGGTGACGAGTTCGCTGACCACGAGTTCGGCGTAGTCGGTGAGGGTGGACAGGCCCCAGCCGTCCAGGGTGGCGCGGGTGAAGCGGCGGGCGCGGGCGGGCAGCGGGCCCTCGGTGGGGAGGACCAAGGTGGCGATCCGGTCGGCGGGCACGGGCAGCGCCCGGGCCATGATCATCGCGATGTCGTCCTCGGTGCCGTCGGTGACCAGCGCGGACAGGGCCGCGTCGCAGCTCTCCTCCAGGGTGCGGCCGGGGGTGGCGAGGGTGCGGGCGAGCAGGTCGATGCCCTCGTCGATGTCGCGGCCGCGGCGCTCGACCAGGCCGTCGGTGTAGAGCGCGAAGGTCGATCCGGCGGGCAGCGTGAACTCGGTGGATTCGAACGCGCCGCCGCCGATGCCGAGCGGGACGCCGGGCGGCAGGTGCATCACGTGGGAGGTGCCGTCGAGGTCGACCCGCACCGGCGGGAGGTGGCCGGCGGAGGCGATCACCACGCTGCGGTCGACGGGGTCGTAGACGGCGCACACGCAGGTGGCGAACTGGCCGTCGCCGATCGCCGAGGCGGTCTCGTCGAGCCGGCCGAGGACCTGTTCGGGCGACAGGTCGAGGGTGGCCAGGGTGCGGGCGACGGTGCGCAGCTGGCCCATGGTGGCGGCGGCCCGGATGCCGTGGCCCATCACGTCGCCGACCACCAGGGCGACCCGTCCGCAGGACAGCGGGACCACGTCGAACCAGTCGCCGCCGACCTCGCTGACCACGCTGGAGGGCAGGTACCGGTGGGCGATCTCCAGGCCGAGGGTGCGGTGGATCTCCTGCGGCAGCAGGCTGCGCTGCAGGGTGAGGGCGGTCTCGCGTTCGCGCCGGTAGAGCCGGGCGTTGTCGATGGCGAGGGCGGTGCGGGCGACGAGTTCCTCGGCGAGCGAGACGTCGGCGGCGCCGAACGGCTCGGGATTGCGGGTGCGGATGAACTCGGCGCCGCCGAGCACCATGCCGCGGGCGATCACCGGCACCAGCAGGTAGGAGTGGATACCGGCGGCGAGGCCGGGGGCGACCCGGTCCTCGCTGGGCACGATGCCGCGCAGCACCTCCTCGTCGACCTTCGGCCGGAACAGCGGGCGGCCGCTGCGCAGGCACTGGGTGTAGGTGCGTTCGGGGCCGTACTCGGCGGTGCCGCCGACCTGGTCGGCGGCGCCGGTCAGGCTGGTGCCGTAGGCCTCGCCGACGGCCAGCGCGCGGACCTGGACGGCCTTGCCCGGCTGGAGCGGGGCGGGTTCGTCGCCGCGGACGACGGGTTCGAGCAGGTCGAGGGTGGCGAAGTCAGCGAACCGCGGGACGACCGCCTCGACCAGTTCCTCGGCGGTGCGCTGCAGGTCGAGGGTGGTGCCGATGCGGGCGCTGGCGGAGGCGATCAGCGCCAGGCGTTCCTGGGCCCGGGCGGCGCGGGCCTCGGCCTGGAAGCGCTCGGTGACGTCGATGATCGAGGAGGAGACGCCCAGCACCCGGCCGGTGGAGTCCTCCAGCCGGAAGTAGGACGCCGACCAGGCCCGGTCGTGGTGCGGGTCGGCGGGGACGCGGCCGTGCGAGCGGGCGTCTATGACGGGTTTTCCGGTGGCCAGCACCTGCCGCATGACGGCTTCGACCTCGGCGGCGTTGATGCCGGGCAGCACGGCGGTGATCCGCCGGCCGAGGTGCTGCTCGACGGTGAGGCCGTTGATCCGGGCGAGCGCCCCGTTGAGCCGGACGAAGCGCAGGTCGGTGTCGTAGACCGCGAGGCCGATCGGCGACTGGTTGAAGAAGCCGTCGAAGACCGCCAGGTCGGACTCCACCTCGTGCAGGGCGTGCACGTCGGAGGCGGTGGCCAGCAGCAGGGTGCGGCCGTCGGGCTCCACGATCGGATAGGTGTGGAACTCCAGTTCGACGGTGGAGCCGTCCCGGCGGCGGACCGGGTGGGTGCCGGACCAGCCGCGGGCGAGCAGTTTGCCGAACAGCCTCTCGCCCGCCTCCGCCCCCTCGTCGGCGAGCAGCAGCCGGACGGGGTGCTCGCCGAGGGCGTCGCGGGCCGACCAGCCGGTGAGCGCCTCGGCCTCCTCGCTCCAGTGCAGGATGCGGCCGTCGTCCTGGACCAGCGCGGTGGCCAGCGGGACCAGGCGGTGCCCGGCCAGGCGCGCGGAAGCAGCACCCGCCGCGTCGCCGCCGGGCGTCTGTTCGAATCCGTGCGTGCTCAGTTGGCCACCTGCCCGGTACCTTCCCCGGTCTGCCGGTCGTTCCGGCTCCCACCAGACTGCATGGCCTGTCGCACGCCTGCGACTGGTGATCGTGCGGGCGACGTGACCGAAGGTGAGAGTCTCCTCGATCCGGGCCTTTCCGGGCAAGGGGATGACGGTGATCTGCCGGTGGTCACGGCCGGTCAGGGCCGTTTCGGGGGTGCTCAACCGGCCAGCGCGGCGTCCAGCAGGCGGGACCACTGGCGGACGATGCCGGCCCGGCGCGGCCCGTCGTCGGTGAGCAGGTTCGCCAGGCCGAGGCCGCGGGCGAGGTCCAGGGTCGCCTGGACGGTCTCCCGGACGCCGGTGGCGCTCTCGTCGGCGCCCAGGCATTCGACGGCGGCCCGGTGCGCCTCGCGGCCGACGTGGTTCTCCAGACTGACGATCCGTTCGCGCAGCGGCTGCTCGGTGGCGGCGGCCACCCACAGGTGCAGCGCGGCCCGGAACAGCGGGCCGGTGTAGAGCCGGACGATCATCTCCACCACCGCCTCGGTCCGCTCCGGTCCGGGCGGCGGCAACTCCCGGACGTGCGCCAGGACGGCGGCCAGCCGCTCGGCGGCGACGTGTTCGACGGCTGCGGTGAACAGGTCCTCGCGGGTGCGGAAGTGGTGCTGGGCCGCGCCGCGGGTGACGCCGGCCCGTTCGGCGACCACGGCGACGGTGGAGCCGTTCCAGCCGACCTCGGCCAGGCACTCCACCGCCGCCTCCAGCAGTCGGCGGCGGGTGGCCCGGCTGCGGTCCTGCTGGGGCGCGCGGGCGGCGGGGGTGCTGGTCGTCATCGGCGGCTCCTGCTCGGCTGGGCGGTTGGCGCGTCCCGATCCTCGCAGACCGTCATTGGCGGCCGGTGCGGTCCCGCAGTTCGCGGCGGAGGATCTTGCCGCTGGCGGACCGGGGGACGGCGTCCAGGAACTCCACCTCGCGCACCTTCTTGTACGGGGCGACCCGGCGGGCCACGTACTCGACGACCTCCTGCTCGGCGAGCTCGCAGCCGAACGCGGGCACCACGTACGCCTTGGGTCGTTCGGTGCCGTCGGCGTCGGTGACGCCGATCACCGCGGCGTCGGCGATCGACGGGTGGGTGAGCAGCAGGGCCTCCAGTTCGGCGGGGGCGACCTGGTAGCCCTTGTACTTGATGAGCTCCTTGACCCGGTCGACGATGTACAGGTAGCCGTCCTGGTCGACGTGGCCGACGTCACCGGTGTGCAGCCAGCCGTCGGCGTCGACGGTGGCGGCGGTGTCGGACTCCCGGCCGAAGTAGCCCTTCATCACCTGCGGGCCGCGGAACAGCAGTTCGCCGTCCTCGCCGGGGCCGAGGTCGCGGCGCGGCTCGTCGAGGGACAGCACCCGCAGTTCGGTGCCGGGGACCAGGCGGCCGACGGTGCCGACCGGCGGGTGCGGGTCGTGCGGCGGGACGATGTGGGTGGCCGGGGAGAGTTCGGTCATGCCGTAGGCCTGGAGCAGGTGCGGCAGGCCGAGGCGCCGGGCGCAGGCGGCGGCGAGTTCGGCGTCCAGCGGGGCGGCGGCGCTGAGCACGTAGCGGACCGAGGACAGGTCGAAGCGGTCCACCAGCGGGTGCTTGGCCAGTGCGAGGGCGATCGGCGGGGCCACGTACACCGCTTCGATGCGGTGGTCCTGAATCGCCGTCAGGAACTGCTCCAGGTCGAAGCGGGGCAGCACGACGACGGTGGAGCGGGCCCGCAGCGGGCGGTTGAGCAGGGCGGTCAGGCCGTAGATGTGGAAGAACGGGAGGACGGCGAGGATGCGTTCGCCCGGGGCGGTCCGCAGCAGCGCGTCGACCTGGGCGAGGTTGGTGGAGACCGAGCGGTGGGTGAGCATCACGCCCTTGGGCAGGCCGGTGGTGCCGCTGGAGTACGGCAGCACGGCGAGGTCGGCGGCCGGGTCGAACTCCGGCGTCGGCTCGGGGGCGTCGGTGGCGGCCAGGTCGGCGAGCGAGCGGTGGCCCTCGGCCCGGTCGCAGACGAAGATCTCGGCGACCGGGTGGGCGGTGGCGGCCTCCAGTGCGACGGGCAGGAACGCGGCGACGGTGATGACCCACCGCGCCCCGGAGTCGCGCAGCTGGGCGGCGAGTTCGGCGGCGGTGGCGAGCGAGCTGACCGGGGTGACGGTGGCGCCGGTGCGGGTGATGCCGTAGAACGCCTGCGGGTAGGCCACCGAGTTCGGGCTGAACAGCGCCACCACCTCGCCCTTGCCGACGCCCGCCGCGGCCAGACCGGCGGCGATCCGGCGGCTGCTTCCGTCCAGTTCGCGGTAACTGACGGTCCGTCCGGTCAGTGCGTCGATCAGGGCGGGCAGCTCGGCATGCTCGCCCACGGCGCAGTCGCCGAGGACGGCGTCGTGGATGGCGCGGTCGAGCGGGGCGATGGTCGGACAGTCGCTGTGGAACACCATGCGGGCCTCCGGGGCGGGCTCGGCGGTCGGTAGGGGCGGCGCTGGTCATCGGCGCTGGTGGTACGGGGCGGTGCGCGCCGCTGGCAAGGTTGCCCGGGCCGGGAGGGGCGCGGGCAGGGCGCGTGGCGGGTTCGGGGGGTCGCGCGGCGGTGGTCACCGGCGGTACTGGCGGTCGACCAGGTCGAGCAGTCGGGCGTGGGTGTCGGGGTCGGCGGCGGCCAGCAGGCCGCCCTCGCCGCTGTGCAGGGGCTTGCCGCGCAGGTCGGTGACGGTGCAGCCGGCCGCTTCGCACAGGGCGAGGCCCGCCGCGAAGTGCACGCTGTCGACGAGGTGCCCGTCGGTGACGTAGGCGGCGCGCCGGCCGGCGGCGACCCAGGCGACGGCGAGCGTGCTGGAGACCACCCTCGGGCGGAACGCGGCCTCGAACTCGGGGTCGGTGAGCAGGTTCGCGGCGCGGAAGGCCGCGGCGTTCGGGTAGGGCGGGTCGAGGTTGAGGTCGACCAGGGCGGACTGCGCGGACGGGACCAGCGGGGTGTCCCGGCCGTCGTGGCGGAGGTGCGCCCGTTCGCCGTCGGTCCAGTAGGTCTCCCCCGTGTACGGGTCGGCGGTGGCAGCGGCGACCGTCCGCCCGCCTTCGCGCAGGGCCACGTTGACGGCCACCAGGTGGGTGCCGACGGCGTAGTTGAGGGTGCCGCAGAGCGGGTCGATCAGCCATCGCCGATCGGCGTCGGCCGCTCCGGTGCGGCCGCTCTCCTCGGCGGTGAACGCGTCGTCCGGGCGGGCGGCGCGCAGCAGGTCGAGGATGGCGGCCTCGGCGGCCAGGTCGGCGGCGGTGGCGAAGTCGCCGCCGCCCTTGTGGTGCCGCTCCGCGGTGGCCCAGGCGTGGGCGCGGACCGCCTCGGCCCCGGCCTCCGCGGCGCGGCGGGCGAGTTCGGCGTCCTGGCGGCGGCTGTCCGCGGTGTTCATGATCGTCATGACGGGAGCGTAGCCCGCGGCGCCGGCGCGGGCCGGCCGGATGTCGAATCGGGTCACGCGCCGGTGCACGGAGGCTTCCTGTCGATGCGTCAGCACTCGGCGCGTCAGTAGGAGCGGGGCAGGCCCAGGGTGTGCTGGGCGACGTAGTTCAGGATCATTTCGCGGCTGACCGGGGCGACCCGGCCGACCCGGGTGGCGGTGATCAGGGCGGCGAGGCCGTACTCCTGGGTGAGGCCGTTGCCGCCGAGGGTCTGGACGGCCTGGTCGACGGCGCGGCAAGAGGCTTCACCGGCCGCGTACTTGGCCATGTTGGCGGCCTCGCCCGCGCCCAGGTCGTCGCCCGCGTCGTACAGGTGGGCGGCCTTCTGGGTCATCAGCCGGGCGAGTTCGACCTCGATGGCGCACTGCGCGAGCGGGTGGGCGATGCCCTGGTGGGTGCCGATCGGGCGGTCCCAGACGGTGCGGGTGCGGGCGTAGCCGACGGCGGTGTCGAGGGCGTACCGGGCGATGCCGAGGGTGAAGGCGGCGGTCATGATCCGCTCGGGGTTGAGTCCGGCGAACAGTTGCAGCAGTCCGGCGTCCTCGTCGCCGACCAAGGCGTCGGCGGGCAGCCGGACGTCGTCCAGGAAGACCTGGAACTGCCGTTCGGGGGCGGTGAGTTCCATCGGTATGGCGCGGTACTCGAAGCCGGGGGTGTCGCGCGGGACGACGAACAGGGCGGGCTTGAGCTTGCCGGTGCGGGCGTCTTCGGTGCGGCCGACGAACAGGACGGCGTCGGCGTGGTCGACGCCGGAGATGAACACCTTGCGGCCGCTGAGCAGCCAGTCCTCGCCGTCGCGGCGGGCGACGGTGCCGATCCGGTGCGAGTTGGAGCCGGCGTCGGGTTCGGTGATGCCGAACGCCATCACCTTGCTGCCGTCGGCGAGTCCGGGCAGCCAGCGCCGCTTCTGCTCCTCGGTGCCGAACCGGGCGATCACGGTGCCGCAGATCGCGGGCGACACGATCATCATCAGCAGCGGGCAGCCGGCCGCGCCCAACTCTTCCAGCACGATGGCGAGTTCGCTGATGCCCGCGCCCCCGCCGCCGTGTTCGGCGGGCAGGTTGACCCCGAGGTAGCCCAACTTGGCGGCGTCCGCCCAGAGTTCCTCGACGGGCTCGTTGGCGCGGGCCTTGCGCTGGAAGTACTCGCGCCCGTAGCGGCGGCCGAGCGCGGCGACGGCTTCGCGCAGGGCGCGGCGGTCCTCGGACTCGATCAGCGGGGAGGCGGGCGGTGCGGTGGTGGTGCGCGGTGCGGACATCGGGGGTCCTTCCGGGCGGAGGGTGGGCCGGCGTGCGGGGTCGCTCGACCGGCGTGGTGCGCGGTTGTCGGCGTCAGGAGGAGGTGACCACGGCGAGCACGGCGCCGGTCTCGACCTGCTGGCCGACGGCGACCGGGAGTTCGGCTAGCAGGCCGTCCGCCGGGGCGGTGACCTGGTGTTCCATCTTCATCGCCTCCAGCCAGAGCAGCGGCTGGCCGGCCGTGACGGGCCGGCCGGGTTCGGCGGCGATCCGGACGACCGTGCCGGGCATCGGTGCGAGCAGCGTCCCGGGGGCCAACTGGGCAGCCGGGTCCGGGAACCGGTCCAGCACGGTGAGGGTGTGGTGCTCGGTCGGACCGTCCACGAAGACCTGGTCGCCGTGCCGGGCGATCCGGTAGCGGCGGCGCAGCGGGCCGACCGCGAGGTCGACGGACTCCGGTGCGCTGCCGAGGAGTTGGACGTCGGGGTGGTCCTCGGCGAGCAGGCCGTCGCGGGTCAGCCGGTAGCGGACGTCGAGTTCGGCGCCGTCGGCAGTGCGGTAGCGCTTGTGCTGCGGCTGGGAGGGCAGGTTGCGCCAGCCGGACGGGATGGCTCCGGGGTGCACGGCGGCGTCGGCGAGGGCGGCGGCGAGGGCCGCGAGGGGTGCGGACTTGCCGTCCTGGCCGAGGAGTTGGTCGGCGTGCTCGGTGAAAAAGGCGGTGTGCACGGCGCCGTCCAGGAAGGCCGGGTGGCGCAGGGCGCGGACCAGCAGGTCCCGGTTGGTGGCCGGGCCGTGCAGGCGGGTGCGGGCCAGGGCGTCGGCGAGGCGGCGGGCGGCGGCGCGGCGGGTGGGGGCCCAGGCGATCACCTTGGCGAGCATCGCGTCGTAGTGGACGGTGACCCGGTCGGCGCCGCCCTCGCCGCCCGCGCCCTCCCCGACTCCGGCGTCCAGGCGCAGGCCCGCCGGGGCCGGGAGGGTGTCGAACTCGACGTCCACGCCCGGTACTTCGAGCAGGTGCACGGTGCCGGCGGTGGGCTGCCAGTCGCGCGCGGGGTCCTCGGCGTACAGGCGGGCCTCGATCGCGCAGCCCCGCGCGGACGGCGGGGTGGCCGGGAGCTTCTCGCCTTCGGCGACGGCGAGTTGGAGGGCGACCAGGTCGAGGCCGGTGACGGCCTCGGTGACCGGGTGTTCCACCTGGAGGCGGGTGTTCATCTCCAGGAAGGCGAGCCGGCCGTCGGGGGCGAGCAGGAACTCGGCGGTGCCGGCGCCGCGGTAGCCGATGGCGCGGGCGGCCGCGGTGGCGGCGCCGTGCAGCCGGGTGCGCAGGTCGGGGTCGAGGCCGGGCGCGGGGGCCTCCTCGATCACCTTCTGGTGCCGGCGCTGCAGCGAGCAGTCGCGGTCGCCGACGGCCCACACGGTGCCGTGCGCGTCGGCCAGCAGCTGGACCTCCAGGTGCCGTCCGGTCGGCAGGTAGGGCTCGCAGAACACCTCGTCGTCGCCGAACGCGGCCGCGGCCTCGGCCCGGGCGGCGGCCAGCGCCTCCGGCAGTTCGGCGAGGGTGCGCACCACCCGCATGCCGCGTCCGCCGCCGCCCGCCGCGGCCTTGACCAGCAGCGGCAGGTCGGCCTCGTCGGGCCGGGGCCCGACGCTCAGCACGGGGACGCCGGCGGCGGCCATCAGCCGTTTGGCGGCGGTCTTGGAGCCCATGGCGGCGATCGCGGCGGGCGGCGGGCCGACCCAGGTCAGTCCCGCGTCCTGCACGGCCCGCGCGAACTCGGCGTTCTCGGACAGGAATCCGTAGCCGGGGTGGACGGCGTCGGCGCCCGCGTCCAGCGCGGCCCGGATCAGCAGGTCGGCGCGCAGGTAGGTGTCGGCGGGCGCGGCGCCGGGCAGCCGGACGGCGGTGTCGGCCTCCTGGACGTGCCGGGCGTCGGCGTCCGGGTCGGCGTACACGGCGACGGTGGCGATGCCGAGGGTGCGGCAGGTGCGGAAGATCCGGCGGGCGATCTCGCCGCGGTTGGCCACCAACAGGGAGGTGATCATGCGTCAGTTCGCTTTCCTTGGTCGGCCGTTGGGAGAGCTGGTCTACATCCGGAACACGCCGTAGCCGCGCGCGCCCTCGACCGGTCCGCTGTGGATCGCGGACAGGCAGATGCCGAGCACGGTCCGGGTGTCGCGCGGGTCGATCACCCCGTCGTCGTAGAGCCGGCCGGAGAGGAACGCGGGCAGCGACTCGGCCTCGATCTGCTGCTCGACCATGGCGCGGATGGCGGCGTCGGCGTCCTCGTCGTACGGCTGCCCCTTGGCGGCGGCGGACTGGCGGGCCACGATCGAGAGCACGCCGGCCAGTTGCTGCGGCCCCATCACGGCGGACTTGGCGCTGGGCCAGGCGAACAGGAACCGCGGGTCGTAGGCGCGTCCGCACATGCCGTAGTGCCCGGCGCCGTAGGAGGCGCCCATCAGCACGGAGATGTGCGGGACGGTGCTGTTCGACACCGCGTTGATCATCATCGCGCCGTGCTTGATGATGCCGCCCTGCTCGTAGTCCCGGCCGACCATGTAGCCGGTGGTGTTGTGCAGGAACAGCAGCGGCCGGTCGCGCTGGTTGGCGAGTTGGATGAACTGGGCGGCCTTCTGCGACTCCTGGCTGAACAGCACGCCCTGCGCGTTCGCCAGGATGCCGACCGGGTACCCGTGGACGGTGGCCCAGCCGGTGGCCAGGCTGCTGCCGTACAGCGGCTTGAACTCGTCGAAGTCGGAGCCGTCGGCGATCCGGGCGATCACCTCGCGCGGGTCGAACTGCGCCTTCAGCTCACCGGGGACGATGCCCAGCAGCTCGTCCTCCCGGTACTTCGGCGGCTCGTACCAAGGCATCGGCTCCGGGCCGGACTTGCGCCAGTGCAGCCGGTGCACGACCCGGCGGGCCAGCCGCAGCGCGTCCGGTTCGTCGACGGCGAGGTGGTCGGCCAGGCCGGAGGTGCGGGCGTGCATCTCGGCGCCGCCGAGGGACTCGTCGTCGGCCTCCTCACCGGTGGCCATCTTGACCAGCGGCGGTCCGCCGAGGAACACCTTGGCCCGCTCCCGCACCATGATCACGTGGTCGGACATGCCCGGCACGTACGCCCCGCCCGCCGTGGAATTGCCGAACACCACGGCCACGGTGGGGATTCCGGCCGCCGAGAGCCGGGTGAGGTCGCGGAACAGCGCGCCGCCCGGGATGAAGATCTCCTTCTGGCTGGGCAGGTCCGCGCCGCCCGACTCCACCAGGTTGACCAGCGGCAGCCGGTTGCGCAGCGCGATCTCGTTGGCCCGCAGCGCCTTGCGCAGCGTCCACGGATTCGACGAACCGCCGCGCACGGTGGGGTCGTTGGCGGTGATCACGCACTCGGTGCCCTCGATCGTGCCGATCCCGGTGACCAGCGACGCGCCGACCGGGTAGTCGCTCCCCCAGGCGGCCAGCGGCGACAGTTCCAGGAACGCCGAGTCCGGGTCGATCAGCAGCTCGATCCGCTCCCGGGCCAGCAGCTTGCCCCGACTGCGGTGCCGCTCCACGTACTTGGGCCCGCCGCCGGCCAGCGCCCTGGCGTGCTCGACGTCCAGCGCGGCCAGCTTCTCCAGCATGGCGGCGCGGTCGGCAGTGTACGCGGACCCGCCGGTGTCCAGCCGGGTGGACAGTACGGTCACAGCAGTGCCTCCGGGATGTCGAGGTGCCGGGAGCGCAGCCACTCCCCCAGCGCTTTGGCCTGCGGGTCGAACCTGGCCTGCGCGGCGACGCCTTCGCCGAGCAGTCCGTGGACGGTGAAGTTGACGGCGCGGAGGTTCGGCAGCACGTGCCGCTCGACCGCCAACTGTGCTACCTCCGGGAGGAGTTCACGGAGCCTGTCGACGGTGAGGGTGTGCGCGAGCCAGCGCCAGCCGGCCTCGCTGCGGGCCCACACGCCGAGATTGGCGTCGCCGCCCTTGTCGCCGCTTCGGGCCCCGGCGACCAGACCGAGCGGGGCACGACGGGTCGGGCCGTCCTCCTCCACCGGCGGTGGCAACTGCGGCTCCTCCCTTGCCACTTCGCCACTGGCCGATGGCCGCTCGGGCCGGACCGCGACGGTCCCGCCGCCGGGCAGGTGGGCCAGGTGCTCGACCTCGTTCGCGTCCAACTCCCGCGCCTCGAAAACCCCGTAGGGCGCGGCTGCGGCGGGCGGCGCGGTCAGGTGGAAGCCCGGGTAGCCGGCCAGGCCGAGTTCCACGGCGGCGGCGGTCAGCGCGCGACCGACCTTGGCCTCCTGCGGGTCGCGGACGGTGAGGCGGAGCAGGGCGCTGGCCCGCTCCTCGGTGTCGGCGTCCGGGTGGTCGGTGCGGGCCTGCGTCCAGCGCAGCTCGGCCGGCGGGTCGGTCAGGGCGCGCGTCAACTGCCGTTGCACGAAAGCCGCTTTGGCCTCGATGTCGAGCCCGGTGAGGACGAACACCAGCTCGTTGCGGTAGCCGCCGAGACGGTTCAGACCGACCTTGAGGGTGGCCGGCGGAGCCTCGCCGCGCACCCCGTCGATCCGCACCCGGTCCGGCCCGTCCTCGGTGAGCGTCACGGTGTCCAGGCGGGCGGTGACGTCCGGGCCGAGGTAGCGCGGTCCGCCGGTCTCGTACAGGAGTTGGGCGGTGACGGTCTCGATTGTCACCACGCCGCCGGTGCCCGGGTGCTTGGTGATCACGCTGCTGCCGTCGGCGTGCAGCTCGGCGAGCGGAAACCCCGGGTGGTCGAGGCGGTCCCCGTGCTCGGCGAAGAACGCGTAGTTCCCGCCGGTGGCCTGCGCCCCGCACTCCAGCACGTGCCCCGCCACCACCGCCCCCGCCAAGGCGTCCAGATCGTCGGGCGTCCACCCGTAGTGCGCGATCCCCGGCCCCACCACCAGCGCGGCATCGGTGACCCGGCCCGTCACCACCACGTCCGCGCCGCCGCGCAGGCACTCGGCAATGCCGAACGCACCCAGGTACGCGTTGGCGGCCAGCAACGGGCGCCGCGGGTCCTCCCCCGCCCAACCGAACTCCGCTGCGCGGGGCAGCAGTTCGTCCCCAGTGACGTACCCGATCCGGGCCCGGACGCCCTGCCTTGCCGTCACCTCCCCGAGCGCCTCCGCGAGCCGCGCCGGGTTGAGACCGCCCGCGTTGACGACGATCCGCACTCCGCGCTCGACCGCCTCCGCGAGGCACTCCTCCGCCTGCCGCAGAAACGTCCGCGCATACCCCAGCTTCGCATCGCGCAGCCGGTCGCGGGCCAGGATCAGCATCGTCAACTCGGCCAGGTAGTCACCCGTCAGCACATCCAACGGCCCACCGGTCAGCATCTCCCGGAACGCGGCGAACCGGTCGCCGTAGAACCCCGAAGCATTGCCGATCCGCAACACGGCACACCTCCCCAACTCGCCGCCACCCGGCACCCGTTCACCGCACTCGGCGAACCCTGCCCACCCGGTCGCGACCGAGCGTGGCACCGCACCGCCAACAAATCAAGCACGCGTGCTTGTTTTTCCGCCACGCCGGGACACCGGCCGTGCGCGGGTGGTGAGCGACGGGCGAGTCCAGGGCTCCCGGCCCGGCCTCGGCCCGCCTCGCCCCGCTCCGCTCCGGACGAGAGAGGTCGAAGCCCTACTCCCGACGCGCCGACTCGCGGGACCGCCAGAATTCCGCGTCGCGCGGGTCGGCCAGCCAGTCCGCCATGCGCGCGGCACCTGCTTCGAAGGCCGCGGGCAGCGACATCTCGTCACCGACGGCGAAGTTCAGGACCTCGACGCCATGGCTGCCGTGGTCGGTCTCGCACCGGCACTCCACGTTGACCACGGCAGCCACCTCGTGCCGGCCCTCTGCCGTCCAGCCCACCTGAAGCTGGAACTCCAGCCAGTCGCTGCCACTTGTCAGATGCACCACGCACAGGAGGAGGATCACGAGCACCCGCGACTGGGCCCGCGAAAACCGCATGCGCCGTTCTCCACTCCCACGTCGTCTCGGCCACCTCGGACCGAGCCGCGCCGACGCTACGGGCGGCGCGTCGCATTGATTCCGCGCCGGTGGTGGTGAGTTCGGGGAAGAGGGTGCTCAGGGGGATGTCGCCGAAGGTGCCTTTGCTCATGGACATGAGCCGATCATCCGATCTCCCCGGCGTGGAGGGCAGGGCCGATGGCCGCAGCGCCCTGCGATGTCCGGCACGACGAAGCCGACCTCGCCCGAGCTCTGGTGCAATCGGACGGCGTCCGGCTCATGACGATCCGTCAGGCGTGGATCCCAGGCGTGGGACGGTGGCGGCGCTGTGGGACGCGTGGGGTTCGTCTGCTGTGTGAGGCATCACTCCCCCGTCGCCATGGCGCCCGCGGCCCGAGAGGGTTGACCATGGAGGCATGACTTCCTCGCCACACCAGCCGCAAGCCGATGGCCGACCGGATTCGACGGACAGCACCACCGCGCCCGGTGGAGAGTCCGCCCGCGGGTACCTGCTGGACAATGCGCGCGTCGAGGCGGGTGAGCGATTCGTCCAGCTGGCCGAGCTGTTCGACGGGGTGACGCGCGGGCACTTCGATCGGCTGGGGGTCAAGGAGGGCTCGCGCTGCTGGGAGGTGGGCGCCGGTGGCACCAGCGTGCCGGAGGCGCTGGCGGCGGCCGTCGGCCCGACCGGACACGTACTGGCGACGGACATCAACCCGTCGTGGCTGACGGCGGGCAACGGGTACGAGGTGCGACAGCACGACGTCGCCGCCGACCCGGCGCCGGAGCCCGGGACGTTCGACCTGGTGCACGCCCGGCTCGTGCTGGTCCATGTACCGGACCGGGCCCGGGCGTTGGCCACGATGGTCTCGGCGCTGCGGCCCGGCGGCTGGCTGCTCATCGAGGACGCCGACACCGCGCTACAACCCCTCGCCTGCCTGGACGAGAGCGGCCCCGCCCAGCGCCGCGCCAACCGGCTGCGGGACGCCGTCCGGGAGCTGCTGGCCCGCCGCGGCGCGGACCTGCGCTACGGCCGGACCCTACCGCGAGCGCTGCGCGAGGCCGGCCTGGTCGACGTCGCCGCCGCAGGCACCTTCCCGGTCGGCGGCCCGGCCTGCAACCACCTGGAGGCAGCGACCATCCGCCACGTCCGCGCCGAGCTGCTCGCGGCCGACCTGTCCGACGACGCCGAGATCGACGCCCACCTGGCCTCCATCCACGCGGGCGAACTCGACCTGACACTCGCCCCGCTGATCTCGGCCTGGGGACGGCGCCCGGTCTAGGGTCTGTCCGGCGGATCCGACGTGGGCGTGATCCGCCGGATGCCGGGTGACTCAGGCGATCGAGAACTGAGCGATGTACTCAGCGAACGGCGGGATTCCCACTTCTGCTCGGCGCTCGTCCATGCGCTCCGGTTCCTCGCAGGGCCACGGGATCGGCGCGCCGTCCTTCACACCGGCGATCTGCGTGCCGTAGATCTGCTCACGCCCCTCGTTCACAAGGGTGCGATCCCGCAGGAAGGCCAGATCCCGGGGGCTGGCGGTGCCGTCGGCCACTGCCTGCTCCATCAGCCGCAACGCGCGCCGCTGCACGTCGAGCTGCCGGTCGGCGTGTTGGGCGATCAGCCAGGCGGCCCGGGCCGCGTCCTCACCGACCAGTTCCGCGGTCGGCCATCCGTGCGCGTCCATGATCTCGCCGAGGCGGTCCGCGTGCTGCGCGGTCAAGCGCCGCCAGGCCAACTGCTCCGCCGGGTCTTCACTGTTCGCATTGCGCGCGGCCCGGTGATCGGCCGCAACCATCATGGTGAGCTCCGCAGCCACTGCGGCAATGTCGGATGCCATCCCGGCTCCTGGTCGGATCGAGGTTCTCGCTGGTCATCCGCAACCTTAGGTGCACAGATCGCGACAGAATCTCCTCCCGGAGGACGGTGACAGATACGTCCGGATCTTGGGACACTTGATCCACCGACGGAGCCGGATCGACGCAACGCCGGTTGGCCCGCCGGTCCTTGGGCTCCGGCATGGTGTGCTCGATCTGGCGCCTGCACGGGTAGCGACGACTGCGGTGGGAGCCGTGCGCCTTGTCGCCGCCCAGGCGGTCAGGACGGGTACGCAGAGGGCCGCCACCGAGGCGCTCGACCCGAACACGCTCCAGAACGGGGATCAGCCGGGGGCTGTCACCGCACTGGCCCGGCGCGATCAGCAGAGCCGGCGGCCGCCTTCCCCGGCCAGATGGATTCTGCTCGTCAGACCGCCCCGGGAGCGTCCGAGCCCCTCGTCGGGGCGGTGCTGCCGAGTGCATTGAGCTTTTTTCGGGATCCGCGGTGCTCTGTGCGGAGCCCCGGCTGCGTGCTGGTGAGCGCGGCATGGGGTCGAGTCGACGCTGACCAACCCGCCCCTGAGCGTCGGCGTCGGCCAGCACGGCCGGAAGGATCCTGTCCCAGGTCCCGTCCGCCGACCAGCGCCGATGCCGCTCACGGACGGTCGTCCGACTCCCGGAGCGCGCGGGCAAGTCCCGACATGGCACCCCGGCCCGGATCCGGAACAGGATCCGGCGTCACCGAAGGTCTGCTGCGCCCTCGGATCGGTGCCGTCCGGCGACCCTCGGGGCTCCTGTCAAGCGGAACTGACATTTCGTCAGTCATCGGCGGGAAATCCGACGCTTCCCCGGCGCAGTCCGGCATGCTGAGGCAGCTGGTCAACCCATCCCAAGGAGGACAAACCGTGTCGAACATCCCTGCGGATCTGCGGTTCGCCGAGTCGCACGAGTGGGCGCGCCTGGAGTCCGACGGCACTGTGACGGTCGGGATCAGCGATCACGCCCAGAATGCGCTCGGTGATGTGGTGTTCGTGGAGTTGGCGGAGGTCGGCAAGGTCTTCGAGGTCGGCAGCTCGGCCGGGGTGGTCGAGTCGGTGAAGGCCGCGTCGGAGATCTACGCGCCGGTCGGCGGCACGGTGGTCGCCGTCAACGAGGAGCTGAACGAGAGCCCGGAGCTGCTCAACGAGGAGCCGTACGAGGCATGGATCTTCAAGCTGAAGCCGTCCGACAAGTCCGAGCTCAAGAAGCTGCTGGACGCCGCCGGGTACCAGGCGCTCCTCGGCGAGTGACGTTCGGCGGGCCGGACGCCACAGCCGCTGCCGGAGGTGGGACGAAAAGGCCCCGAGAGTGGAAAGGGGCCAGGCCGTCCTCGGATAGATTTGTTCGGGTGATCACCGAAGCCGCGTCAGCGCCCATCGTGCTTGCCTACGACCCCACTTGGCCGGAGCGAGCGCTCGCTCTCACGGACGAGCTCCGTTCGGACCTCGGGCCGCTGGTGCTGCAGGTCGAGCACATCGGCAGCACCGCGATTCCCGGCATGGCCGCGAAGCCGGTGTTCGATGTGCAGATCACCGTCGCGGACCTGCACGAGGCCGAGGGCGCGTTCGACCGGCTCCTGACCGAGAAGGGCTTCCGGCGGTCGCCGTACCGGTACGACCATGTGCCCGCGGGCGTCGAGGACGATCGGGAGCGGTGGACGAAGCGGCTCTGGATGCGACGCGGGCAGGCGGGGGCGGACTGCAATCTGCACGTCCGGCTGCTCGGCTCGCCGAACGAGCGGCTCGCCCTGCTGTTCCGCGACTGGTTCCGGGCGCACCCCGAGGCGGTGCCCGCCTACGGCCGGTTCAAGTCCGTGCTCGCGGGCGTCGTCCGCGACATCGACGTCTACGCGGACGTCAAGGATCCGGTGGTCGACCTGGTCGTCACGGTCGCCGAGTCCTGGGCGGCCTCGACCGGTTGGACCCCCCACTCCGGGAAGGGCTGACGGAGCGGGGGGCGGGCAGGCGTCAGTCGAGGCAGAACTCGTTGCCCTCGACGTCCTGCATGTTCTGGCAGGACTCGTTCTCCTCGTCGGCGAGCAGGAGCCGGCCGCGGGTCGCGCCGAGGGCGACGAGGCGGGTGGTTTCGGCTTCGAGGGCGGCGAGGCGCTCTTCGCCGACCAGGCCGGTGCCGACGCGAACGTCGAGGTGGAGGCGGTTCTTGACGACCTTGCCCTCGGGGACGCGCTGGAAGTACATCCGCGGGCCGACGCCCTCGGGGTCACTGGCGGCGAACCAGGAGCCGCGCTGCTCGGGGGGCAGCGACTCGGTGAAGGCGTCCCAGGTGTCGAAGCCCTCGGGCGGCTGCGGGGGGACGTAACCGAGCGCCGCGCACCAGAAGCGGCCGACGCGCTCCGGTTCGGCGCAGTCGAAGGTGATCTGGATCTTCTTGACCGATGACATCGCGCCACCATAGCAACGGCCGAGTGGATCTTGCGTGCGATTTCCTGCCGGGCCGCGAGCAGTTGACACCCCGTCGGCGACGGGCGGCCCGCCGCCGGGGGCGGGTGTGTCAGCGGCGTGTGCGAGGCTCCGCCGCATGGGAGTGCTGTTCGGCTATTTCGCCGCCGCTGATGACGACGACGCCCTGGGGGCGATCGTCCGGGACGACGACGAGCCTTTCGGGGCCGGGTACGACGGGACGGTGGTGAAGGGCATTGATCCGATGGTGGCGCTCGAACCCGCCGCGGAGTCGGTGACGGGGCGGTCCGGTGCGGAGCTCCGGGCGGATCCGCGGTGCGGGGCGCTGGTCGGCATGATCGAGGACGGTGAGGTGGTGGTGCTGGCGCTGTCGAACGTTCTCCGGGACGCGTTGGCGCGGCAGGGGGACGCCGCGCTCGGCGAAGTCGCGGAGCGGTGGGCGGCGGTGGACGAGGTGTTCCACGGTCCGGCCGATGCCGACCAACTCGCGGAATTCCTGCGGGAGTTGGCCGGGATCGCGCGCCGGGCCACGGCCCGTGGCGCGGGCCTGTACTGCTGGGTGTGCCCCTGATGGGCGGCGAGCAGCCGACCGTCGAGGCGGTGCTGCGCGGTGCGGTCGCCCTGCCGGGCGGGCGGGAGCTGGTGGACGGCGTCGGGGTCGAGGGTCGGGCCGGGTCGCGTCGGGCGGTGCTGCTGGACGGGGCACGGCTGGCGGTGTTCGACCTGGACGCGGTGTTCGACGGGCGGATGGAGCCGTCCGTCGTCTTTCCGCTGCCGTGGCCGGGGTGGACGGGCGGGGTGCACACGGTGAGTCCGGACGGCTCGTTCGCGGTGTTCTCCGGGCAGCGCGCGGTGCGGGCCGTGAACAGCGACGGCACGACCCGGTGGGAGTACCCGCACCCCTGCTGGGGTCCGGAGCTGGGGCATCCGCACAGCGGGGACGAGCAGGAGGTGTGCGCGGGGTCCGAGCAGGGTTCCTGCTGGGTCTCGGACGACGGGCGGGTGGTGTGGGCGCACACGCCGGGCTCGTCGGGGGACGACTACGCGGAGGAGTGGGTGGTGCTGGACGCCGTGGACGGCCGCCCGCTGGCCCGCCAACCGCTGGAGAGCGTCGCGTCCGCCTCGCACCACCGGTCGCACCCGGACTCCGGCCGGGTCGGGCTGTGCGTGGGCATGGGCCAGGACGGCGTCGGCCTGTACTGGGCGCACTGGGACGGCGAGCGGCTGCGGGACGTCCAGCTGGACGAGGCGGGCGAGCGCATCCTGATCGACGTCCACCCGGACCGGCCCGCGTACCTGACCGTCGACCAGGGCGGCTGGGACGTCCGGCTGCACGGTCTGGACGGCACGACGCTCGCCGAGGGCGCCGCGCCGCCGGCCGCCGACCCGGACGACCCGCCCTGCTGGGACTGGTCCTGCGGCTTCGTCGACCCGCACACCGTCCTCGCCTCCACCCTGGACTGCGACGACGACCACGGCGCCCACTGGCTCCTCGACACCGCCACCCTCACCCCGCGCCACCGCATCACCTACCCGGACGCCCGCACCCCGGGCTACGCCCGCCCCCTCGGCGACGGCACCTGGCTGACCTTCGACGACCGCTCCGGCCTGCTCCACCGCTGGTCGGCGAAGCCGCCGACAGCGGGTGACGAGCCAGCCGCCGAGGTGCGCCGGGAACCGGTCGGGCTGCTGATGACGACCGAGCGCGGACTGTCGGAGCGCGATCCTGGCCCGACGGCGATCAGCCGGCAGGTGGCCGCGCTCCGGTGCGGCGACCCGTTCCTGATCGTCGAGCGGACCGGTGGGGACGAGCCGGGCGACCGGTACGTGCAGGCGCGGTACCTGCGGGACGGCGAGCGCTACGAGCTGGAGTACCGCGACGGCGTCCCGTCCGAGCACTACCGGACGGTGACGGACTCCGCCGCCGCCGTGGTCGGCGCCCTGGTCGGCTGGTCGGCAGGTCTGACCGCGTGGCGGCGGAACTTCGACTGGACGCCGATCGGGCACTGCTTCACCGGCTGAGCCCGGGGCGTCGGCCTCGCGGTCAGAGCAGCCAGAGGCCGAAGCCGGTGACCAGGATGCCGGTGGCGATCAGCAGGGGGCCCAGGAGGTGGTCGCGGGGGCGGTCGGTGCCCGGGCGGATGCGGATGGTGGAGGCCAGGCCGACGCCGAAGAGGAGGACACCGAGCGGGGTGAGGATCATCCACAGCGCGGGCGCGACACTGTGACCGTAGATCATCGGGTCGTCGGCAGGGCGGCGGGTCGGGGGCGCTCGCCGGGCGCGGACGGGGTGTGGGGTGCGGCCATGGTGGGTCCTCCTGCGGTGTTCCGCACGACGCTACCCGCGTCCACAACAAGACTCCGCCACGGATTGGCAAAGCCTTCGCCCCGACCGGCGGGCGGGCGGTTCGCCACCGGTTTTTGACGGGGCGTCAGCAACCGGGCGCCCTCCAAAGGGGCTGTGACGACCGGCGTTCGATTCCCAGCGAACGTCCAGGAAATTCCCGGGGCACTCGGAGGGGGGTTCCGAGGTGGTTGCGCAGACGGTGAGGAGAACGCGACCGGAACACGGCGGCTTTGCGGAGGTCCTGCACGCGAGGCCCCCGGCTCCGGCCCGGCACCACCTTGCCGGGTCGGGGCCGGGGGCCTCGTGCGGTGGAGGGTCGGCCGGGTCAGCCGACCGGGACGGAGGGCGGCGTCACGGCGACGGCGACGGCCTCCTGCTTCGCGGCGCGGGCCGCGGCGCGGCGGGCGACGAAACGGTTGACCAGGGTGACCATCACCCAGGCGTAGGCCCAGCCGACCAGCACGTCGATGATGAAGTGCTCGCCGCCGTAGACCAGGGTGAAGCCCATGGCCAGGGGGTACGCGGCGAGGACCACCCGCAGGGCGCGGCTGGCCCGGGGCCAGAAGACCAGGGCGATCATCATCGGGTAGGCGGAGTGCAGCGAGGGCATCGCGGCGACGTCGTTGGCGAACCGGCTGCCGTTCTCGAAGATGGTGCCGGCCCGGTGCAGGCCGCTGTTCTCCAGCACGGCGTTCACTATCCGGTCGACGGCCGGCAGGTGGTTCTCGATCGCGGCCAGCCACGGCGGGTCGGCCGGGTACAGCACGTAGGTGAGGAAGCCGGCGAAGGTGATGGCGAGGTAACAGGCGAGGAAGTGCCGGAACCGGGCGTGGTTGCGCTTCCAGAGCACCGCGAGGATCCCGAAGACCGCGAAGAAGTGCGACATGTAGACGACGACGATCGCGTAGTCGTACCACTGCGGCTGCCCGGGGTGGTACAGCAGGTCCTGCAGGCGCACCGTCCAGGTCTCGCCGAAGCCGAGCACCTTGTCGAAGGCGATCTGCGGGGCGTAGTGCGGCTGCCAGGGCGTGTGCGCCCCGTAGCCCCTGAGCAGTGAGTAGGCCCAGACCACGGCCATCACGGGCACCCAGTCGCGCAGCACGTACAGCCAGCCCTTGCGGCCGCCGCTGTGCACGGACGCGGCGACCAGGGCGGCGATCAGCCAGAGGAAGACCACGTCGTTGGCGTACGGCAGTCCGTAGACCGCGAGGTAGCGCCAGAACGCGAGGGCGAACAGCGGCCAGGCGAGGTGCCTGGGGCGTAGTCGGGACAGCAGATGGACCGCCAGCGAGCGTGACCGCGCTGCCAGGTGGGACGAGTCGATCATGCGTCACGAAGCTAGCAAGAGCGTCTTTGAGAAACCTTCAGCCGCGCGCCCGGGCTCCCAGCGAATTCCCAGACGGCACACGGACGGGGGACGGACTCCGACCGCCGGATCGGTGCCAGGTCAATGCTCGACATTAATAATGTCGAGTATTAATCTGTGGGGCATGGCAAGGGACATGGCGACGACGTCGGGCTCCGACCTCACCGGCACCACCCGGGACCGGCTGATCCGCTCCGCCGAGCAGCAGTTCGCGGCGCGGGGTGTGCACGGCGCGCAGCTGCGCGAGGTGGTCCGGGGGGCGGGGCAGGCGAACCCGTCCGCGGTGCAGTACCACTTCGGTTCCCGCGAGGGGCTGCTCGACGCGGTGATGGCGGAGCGCCAGCACCGCACCGAGCGCGCGCTGGCCGAGCGGCTGCCCGAGCCCGAGGGGCGGCCGCTGGCCGAGCTGCTCGGCGCGCTGATCGGCGCCGAGGCCACCGAGCTGCGCACCGAGCGCGGCCGGGACTGCCTGCGGATCTCCACCCAGGTCAGCCACGACAGCGGCATCCGCGAGCGGCGGCCGCACCCGGGTCTCGCGGGCAGCCGGTACTGGCGGCTGATCTCCGAGCTGGAGGCGCCGCTGGTGGAGCTGCTCCCGGAGCCGGTGCGGCTGGAGCGGATCGACCTGGTGCTCACCCTGATCGGTGCGGCGCTGGCCGAGCGCGCCCGGCAGCTGGCCGCGGGCGAGCCCACCCTGACGGCGGACGGCGGCTACCTGGCCGACCTGGTCTCCGTCTGCCATGCCGTGCTGACCGCACCGCCGGCCGGGGCGCACCCCGCCCCGGCGCGGCCGAACCACTCTGCGCCGGGCGCGGGCGACGCGTCCGGCGTGCACCACGAGAACGCGAGGAGCAAGTCATGAGCGAGCTGTCCGGCAAGACCGTCGTCATCACCGGCGGGGCCCGCGGCCTGGGCGCCGAGACCGCGAAGCAGGCGGTGGAGGCGGGCGCGAACGTGCTGATCACCGACGTGCTGGACGCGGAGGGCGAGGCCACGGCCGCCGCGCTCGGCGAGCGGGCCCGCTACCGCCACCACGACGTCACCTCGGAGCAGGACTGGGCGGAGGCGGTCGCGTTCGCGCAGGCCGAGTTCGGCGCGGTGCACGGCCTGGTGAACAATGCGGGCATCTCCACCGGGAGCTTCCTCGCCGACGAGTCGGTGGAGCACTTCCGCAAGGTCCTGGACATCAACCTGACCGGTGTGTTCATCGGCATGAAGACCGTCATTCCGGCGCTGCGCGAAGCCGGCGGCGGCTCGGTGGTCAACATCTCCTCGGCGGCCGGCCTGATGGGCCTCGCGCTGACGGCCGGCTACGGCGCGTCCAAGTGGGGTGTCCGCGGCCTGACCAAGATCGGTGCGGTGGAGCTGGGCGTGGACCGGATCCGCGTCAACTCCGTGCACCCGGGCATGACGTACACCCCGATGACGGCGGCCGTCGGCATCGAGCGGGGTGAGGGCAACTACCCCAACACCCCGATGGGCCGGGTCGGCGAGGCCCCGGAGATCGCCGCGGCCACCGTGTTCCTGCTGTCCGACGCGGCCTCGTACATCACCGGCGCGGAGCTGGCCGTGGACGGCGGCTGGACCACCGGCCCGACCGTCCGCTACGTGATGGGCCAGTAGCGGACGGCGCGGGGCCTTCGGGTTCCGGTCAGGCGTCGAGCGGGGCGGACTCGCCGAGGGCGAGGCGGGTGTAGCGGGTGCCCGCCTCGCCGTCGAGCCAGCCGTCGAAGTTCGCCGCGCCGCGCTCGCTGAGGTAGGCGTCGTGGATCGGCACGGTGCGCGCCGGGCGCAGGGCCCGCACCAGTTCGAGCGCCCCGCGCATGGTCAGCCACGGCCCCGAGGAGGGCAGCAGCAGGGTGCGCACCGGCTCGTCCGGCTCGTCCAGGGAGTCCCCGGGGTGGTAGAGGCCGTCGACCAGGTAGCCGAGGTTCGAGCAGTCCGGGTGGTTGTCGATCACCTGGGCGTGCCGCCCGCCGACGGCGTGCACCGCGAAGCCGCCCGCCTCGAACCGCTCCCCCGCCGTCAACGGGTGTGCGCCGCCGCCGAGTTCGGCCGCGACGTCCGCCGGAGCGAAGACCTCCAGCGCCGGGTCGGCCTTCCGGGCGGCCGCCAGCAGCTCGTGGTCCACGTGGTCGTGGTGCCCGTGGGTGATCAGCACGGCGCGAACGCCCGCGAAGGCTTCGGGCTCGGTCCAGCACCCGGGGTCGATCAGCAGGGACTTCTCGCCGTCCTCGATCCGGACGCACGCGTGGGAGTACTTCGTCAGCAGCATCCGGCCAACCTAGCGGCCCCGCCGGAGCACCGCTCCCGGATTTCGCCTGCCCCCTGACGTATCGTCAACACCAGAGGGCAGGCGGGTGGTTCAGCGCGTGGCGGCTTCGCGCAGGCGCTTCTTGTCCGGCTTGCCGACGGGCGTCAGCGGGATCTCGTCGACGACGTGCAGCACCTCGGGCGCGAAGATCCGCCCCTTGCGCTCGGTGACGAAGGCGCGGAGTTCGTCCAGCTCCGGCCGCTGCCCCGGGGCGGGGACGACGGCGACGTGGACGTGCTCGGCCTGCTGGTCGTCGCGGACGCCGAAGACCGCGCAGCGGGCGACCGCCGGGTGGGTGAGCAGCAGCTCCTCCACCTCGGAGGGGTAGACGTGCCCGCCGACCACGATGATCAGGTCCTTGGCCCGGTCGGAGAGGTAGAGGTAGCCGTCCTCGTCGAAGTAGCCGACGTCGCCGGTGTTCAGCCAGCCGTCGCGCAGCACCGCGGCGGTGAGGTCGGGCCGCTTCCAGTACCCGGCCATGATGGTGTCGGACCGCAGGTGGATCTCGCCCTGCTCGCCGGTCGGCAGGTCGGCGCCGTCGACTCCGCGGATCGCCACCTCGATGCCCGGCAGGGGGCGGCCGACCGGGACCTGTCCGCCCGGGCCGATCCGCTCGTGCTCGTGGGGGGCGAGCGCGGAGATCATCTGTGCCTCGGACATGCCGTAGACGCCGACCAGGACCGGCCCGAAGACCTTGAACGCCTCGCGGATCCGGGTCGGCGAGGCGGCGGCGCCGCCGTACATGATCTGCCGCAGGCTGGACAGGTCGGTGCGGCCGATCGCCGGGTGGTCGAGCAGCTGGTACAGCAGCGGCGGGAGCACCCAGAGGTCGGTGATGCGTTCGCGCTCGACGGCGGCGAGGACCGCGCCGGGGTCGAAGGAGCGCTGGAGGACCACCGTCCCTCCGTGGTGGAGCACCAGGTCGGAGAGGACGCCGGCCAGGTGGGCCAGCGGGGTGGCGGCGAGCAGGCGGGGCGCCCGGTCGTCGCCGACCGGGGTGTCGAAGATGGCGCGGTAGGGCCCGTGCAGGGTGAGGATGCCCTTCGGGATGCCGGTGGTGCCGCCGGTGTGGCGGATGCTCAGGTCGTCCGCCGGCCGGATCCGGACGTCCGGCGGTTCGGCGGGCCGGTGGGCGGCGGCCGCGATCACGTCCTCCCCGACGGCGCCGTCGCCGTCGGGCCCGGGGCCCAGGGTGAGGACGGTCGGCACGTCGATCAGCGGGAGCAACTCGGGTGCGTCGGCGTACCGTTCGGCGTCGACCAGCAGCACGGCGGTGTCCACGCTGGTCGCGATCTCGGCCAGGACCGGGGCGCTCATGCCGTTGTACAGGTTCACCACCCGGGCGCCGGCCAGGCCCGCCGCGAACCGGGCGATCAGCGCCTCGGGGGTGTTGCCGGTCAGCAGGGTCACGGTGGTTCCGCGGGTGGCGCCCCGGGCGATCAGCTCGTGCGCGAGGCGGTAGGTGGCGGCGGCGAAATCGCCCGCCGTGATCGCGGCGCCGTCGGCGTCGACGACGGCCCGTCGGTCCGGATCGGCCGCGAGGGACCGGAGGACCATCGCGGGACCGCTCACGAACTCCGCGTCGGGCATGGCTACTTCTTCGTTGTGGTTGGCAACCATGGCCACAGGCTAACCCGACCGTGCCGCCGCACCGGGCAGGGGCGGCCGCTATTTGGCGCGAACCCTCCGTCACCGGCGCGTTTCTGATGGTCCGTCAACTCCGACTGCTCCGCACGCCTCCCTTTCGGCGTCTTGGCGCTCCGGGGAGGAGCCCTAGAGTCGAAGACATCGGGACGGATCGAACGACCGAAGGAGCGCCCCCATGCGGATCACCGTGCTGACCGTGGCCGACTGCCCGAACGCCCAGCCGGCCCTGGACCTGGTGACCGCCGCCCTCGACGGCCGGCCGGCCGACGTGGCCCTGGTCGAGGTCGCCGACGAGTCCGAGGCCGCCCGCCTCGGCATGTACGGCTCCCCGACCGTCCTGATCGACGGCACCGACCCCTTCGCCCCGCCCGGCGCGGAACCCAGCCTGTCCTGCCGCCTCTACTGGCGCCCCGACGGCGCCATGTCCGGCCTCCCGGACGCCACCGCCCTCCGCCGGGCCCTCACCGGCCGGGCCGAACCGAGGCAACCCGGCGGGACGGCGGACTGCTGCCCGACCCGGTGAGCTCTTCGGCACCGCGACGAACGACTTCTGTGACGCGGGCCACTTGAGGTTTCCTTAAGGTTTCCGGCCGAATTTCATCGAGGGTTTATCGACCATTAAGGTCTGATTCATGCGGCGGCTGTGGCCTTTCATCGTCGGACTGGCGTTCACCGGACGCCCGCATCTTCCGGGAAGTCGGACCGACGGCCTCGATGAGGGCGCTGACCAGCCATCTCCTTGCCTCGACGTCGATCCCGACATCCGATCCGATCGGGACCGGAGAGCTTTGCCGCTCGAATGAGAAATCGCTGTGATTCCATGCTCGCGTGCTCGGGCAAGCATCAGCTTCGGGCAGGGTGAATGAGCGCACCGTCCGTCCGGGAAGGTCGTCTGCCGTCATTCCGGTGCAGTACTCGGCCCGCCGGTTCCGTATTCGAAAGTTCAGAGACTCGAGGAGACACCCCATGGCTGCGAGCCACGACCCGGTGCCCGCCGCGCATCCGCACCGGTCCGCTCGTGAGGTCGCCGTCTGGCCCGTGAACCCGGTGCCCCAGGCGCGCACCCTGCTCGACCTCCTGATCGCCACCGCGCAGGCGTTTCCCCGGGCCCCGGCCCTGGACGCCGACGGCGCGGTGCTCGACTACCAGGCGCTGCTCCACGAGGTGGGCATCCTGGCGAACCGACTCGGCCGACAGGGGATCGGCGCCGGCGACCGGGTCGGCGTCCGCGTCCCGTCCGGCAGCGCCGACCTGTACCTCTCGATCCTCGCGGTGCTCGCCGCCGGCGCCGCCTACGTGCCGGTGGACGCCGACGACCCCGACGAGCGGGCCGAGATGATCTGGCAGGACGCCCGGGTCTGCGCCGTGATCGGCGCCGACCGACAGGTCGCCCTGAACCCGGCCGTCCCGCCGCTCGGCCGGGCCGCCGGCCCGTCGCCGGACGACGACGCCTGGATCATCTTCACCTCCGGCACCACCGGCCGCCCCAAGGGTGTGGCGGTCACCCACCGCTCCGCCGCCGCCTTCGTGGACGCCGAGGCGCGGATCTTCCTCCGGCAACGCCCGCTCGGTCCGGGCGACCGGGTGCTGGCCGGCCTCTCGGTCGCCTTCGACGCCTCCTGCGAGGAGATGTGGCTGGCCTGGCGTCACGGCGCCTGCCTCGTCCCGGCCCCGCGCTCGCTGGTCAAGGCCGGCACGGACCTCGGCCCCTGGCTGGTCGAGCGCGCCATCACGGCGATCTCCACCGTGCCCACCCTGCTCGCGCTCTGGCCCCAGGAGTGCCTGGACGGGGTCCGGCTGATCATCGTCGGCGGCGAGGCCTGCCCGCCCGACCTGGTGCACCGGATCGCCGCCCCGCACCGCGAGTTCTGGAACACCTACGGCCCCACCGAGACCACCGTGGTCGCCACCGCCGCCCGGATGCTGCCCGGCGAACCGGTGCGGATCGGCGCCCCGCTGGACGGCTGGCAGCTCGCCGTGGTCGACGAGGCCGGGCACCCGGTCGGCTGGGGCGAGACCGGCGAACTGCTGATCGGCGGCATCGGCACCGCCCGCTACCTGGACCCGGCCAAGGACGCGGAGAAGTTCACCGCCCACCCCGCGCTGCCCGGCGGGCGGGTCTACCGCAGCGGCGATCTGGTGGTGGCCGACCCGCGCGGCCTGATCTTCGTCGGCCGCGCCGACGAGCAGGTCAAGCTCGGCGGCCGGCGGATCGAGCTCGGCGAGGTGGACGCCGCCCTGCAGTCGCTGCCCGGGGTCCGGGCCGCCGCCGCGGCCGTACGCACCAACCCGGCCGGCACCCAGCTGCTGGTCGGCTACCTGGTGCCGCACCCCGGGGTGGATCCCGACCTCGCCCTGGCCCGCAAACTCCTGCAGGAACGTCTGCCGGCCGCCCTGGTCCCGCTGCTCACCGTCGTCGACCGGCTGCCCACCAAGACCTCCGGCAAGGTCGACCGCAATGCCCTGCCCTGGCCGCTGCCCGACCTCGGCCGGGGCGACGGCGGCGACCGGGCCCGGCTCACCGGCACCGCCGGCTGGCTCGCCGAGCAGTGGGAGGCCACCCTCGGCCTGCCGGTCGGGGCCGACAGCGACTTCTTCGCGCTCGGCGGCTCCAGCCTGGTCGCGGCCCGGCTGATCTCGGTGCTGCGCACCAGGTTCCCCGGCCTCTCGGTCGCCGACCTGTACGCCAACCCGGTGCTCGCCGACCTCGCCGCCGTGCTGGACGGCCAGGACCGCGGACCCGACCGGCAGCGCCGGGTCCGCCGCACCCCGCGCCGGGCCGCGATCGGCCAGACGCTGGTGCTCGCCGTCCTCTACACCGTCACCAGCGTGCGCTGGGTACTCGCCGTCGCCGGGGTGGACAACCTGATGGGCGGCCGGCTCGACTGGGCGCCGCACACCCCCTGGTGGCTGATCATCACCGGCCTGCTGGTGTTCTCCAGCTCCGTCGGCCGGCTGCTGCTGACCACTCTCAGCGCCCGGCTGCTCACCGCCCGGCTGCGTCCCGGCAGCTACCCCCGCGGCGGCCTGACCCACCTGCGGCTGTGGGCCGCCGAGCGGGCCGCCGCGGCGTTCGGCGCCGGCGACCTGATCGGCACCCCGTGGGCCCGGCACTACGCCCGGCTGCTCGGCTGCAAGGTCGGCCGGGGCGCCCACCTGCACGCCCTGCCGCCGATCACCGGCCTGGCCGACTTCGGTGCCGGCTGCTCGGTGGAACCGGGCGTGGACCTGGCCGGCTGGTGGCTGGACGGCGACCTGCTGCACCTCGGCTCGATCGAGATCGGCGCCGGCGCCCGGATCGGCACCCGGACCACCCTGATGCCCGGCGCCCGGATCGGCGCCGGCGCCGAGGTCGCCCCCGGCAGCTGCGTGCTCGACGCCGTCCTGGCCGGCCGGCGCTACCACGGGGCGCCCGCCCGTCCCAGCAGCGAACCGGGCGAACCCTGGCCCGCCGCCGGCCGGGCCCGCCGCCACGGGGGCTTCTGGAACCTCGCCTACGGCCTCGGCCTGGTCGGCTTCTCCCTGCTGCCGCTGCTCGCCGCCGTGCCCGGGCTGCTGGTGCTCTACCCGATGCTCGACACCGACCGCACGCTCGGCAGCGCGATGCTCCAGCTCCTGTCCTTCAGCGTGGAGTTGACGGTCATGACGCTGGCGGTCCACGCGCTGCTGCTGGTGCTGCTGATCCGGGTCCTCAGCGTGCCGATCAAGCCCGGACACCACCCGGCGCACGGCAGGGTCGCCTGGTGCGTCTGGGCCGTCAACCGGCTGATGGACACCGCCCGCCGCACCCTCTTCCCGTTCTACGCCAGCCTCTTCACCCCGATCTGGCTGCGACTGCTCGGGGCCAGGATCGGCAGCCGGGTGGAGGCCTCCACCGTGCTGGCGCTGCCCGGCCAGATGTCCGTGGACGACGGCGCCTTCCTCGCCGACGACACCCTGATCGCCCCGTTCGAGGTACGCGGCGGCTGGCTGCGGGTCGGCCCGTCCCGGGTCGGCCGGCGGGCCTTCGTCGGCAACTCCGGCATCGTCGGCGCCGACCGCGAGCTGCCCGACCGGGCCCTGGTCGGGGTGCTCTCCGACGCGCCCGCCGAGGCCGCGCCCGGCTCCTCCTGGCTCGGCCGGCCCGGCATCGAGCTGCCCCGGGTGGCCGACCAGGCCGACGAGGGGCGCACCTACGACCCGCCGCGTCGGCTGATCCTGGCCCGGGCCTGCGTGGAGCTGTGCCGGCTGCTGCCGGTGGTGCTCACGGTGATCCTGGGAGACCTGGTCTTCGGCGCGCTGCAGGAGGTGATCGACCGGGACGGCCTGGCCGCGGCACTGGCGGTCGGCGGGATCGTGCTGGCCGGCGCGACCCTGGCCGCCTGCCTGGTCACCACGCTCGCCAAATGGCTGCTGGTCGGCCGGTTCCGCAGCGGCGAGCACCCGCTCTGGTCCGGCTTCGTCTGGCGCAACGAGCTCTACGACACCTTCGTCGAGGAGCTGGCCATGCCCTGGGGCGGCCGGACCCTGCTCGGCACGCCCTACCTCAACCTCTGGCTGCGCAGCCTCGGCGCCAAGGTCGGCCGCGGCGCCTGGTGCGAGACGCACTGGCTGCCGGAGGCCGACCTGGTCACCGTCGGGCCCGGCGCCAGCGTCAACCGGGGCACCGTGCTGCAGACCCACCTGTTCCACGACCGGGTGATGCGGCTGGACTCCGTGCAGTTGGACGAGGGCGCCACCCTCGGGCCCAACTCGATCGTGCTGCCCGGCGCCACCATCGGGGCCGGCGCGTCGATCGGCGGGGCCTCGCTGGCGATGCGCGGGGAGTCGATCCCGGCGAGCACCCGGTGGATCGGCAACCCGGTGGCCGCCTGGCCGACCGCGCACCCGGCCGACACACCGCACCAGAGCCGTGGGCGGCGGCAACCGGGCCGCCGACGGAAGCCGCGGCGCCGGGCCGGCACCGGACCGGGCCGAGCCGGTGATTCCTGATCTCGCCACCCCGTCGGCTCACCAATGCGGTTACTGCACACGGAAGTTATGTTGACGAACCGGTGCGGCTGGGCAACACTGACTGGCGCGGTCACGTCATGCACAGTCATGTCATGCGCGGCCACGGCAGGTTCAGTCAACCGCACGGCGCCCCGTCACCGGATGTCGCGGTGGCCTGCCGTGCACTCGTGTCAGGAGGACCCTCATGGAAGCTCCTACCCTGCAGCCGCCGACGGGCGACACCCTCGTCACCGACGAGGAGTTCGACCTCGTGGTCGGCGAACTCGAGCTGGACGTCCCGGAGAACGCGCCGAGTGCCGGCACCTGTGGCCTGCACCTCTACTGCATTCTGAAGTAGGCGTTCTCCGGCCCGCTCTCGCTCGGAACAGCTCCCCCGAACCACGTCGCGGCGCCGCCGGATCCGACGGTGCCCGGCTCCTGCTGTGCCACTCCTACCGACAGGGGAAATCGATGGAGACCTCGACCGTGCTGACGCCGCAGGGCTCCGCCCTCACCGCGGACGCGGAGTTCGACCTGGTGATCGGAGACCTGGAGCAGGGCCTCCCGGAGGGCGGCTCCGCGCACGCGGTCTCGACGTGTGTGCGCATCTACTGCGTTCCGAACCTGTAGTTCCCGGGTACGACGCAGCACCGCGACGCCGCGCGACGCCGGTCCGGCCGGCCGCGTGGCGTCGCGGACGGACCACCTGACCAGGGGCAGAATGGAACTTCGCGACCACGGCGGCGCCGCCCGTGCGCCCGAACTCCCCTCTGCGACACGCCGGTTGATGCAAGCGCTGGCCGAGGGCCGGGCAGGCCGGGCGTTCCCGCCGGTGGCCGTCCCCGGGCCGGACGGCACGCTCGCCGTCGAACGCCCATTGGGCGGCCCGGGCGAGGCGCGGGCCCTGGGGCACGCGCTGGCCGATGCCCGCTTCGCGCCGCTGCACGAGGTGCTGCGGCGGATCGACGCCTGGTCCGAGCGCGCCGTCGCCGACGACCGGTTGATCGATCCGCAGCTGCTGCGGCCGGCGAACGCGGACCTGTTCGGGCCGCTGCTCACCGAGACCCTGGAGTGCTGCGTCGACCGGCCGCCCGACCGTGCCGCCGCCTTCGCCGACCGCCGGGCCGGGCAGTTCCTGGACTTCCTGACGCTGTTCCTGGAGCGGCTGGCCCGCGACCGGCCCGCGGAGCGCCGGGTCGCCGGCCTGTGGGCGAACGGCGAGGAGACGCACAACGGCGGCCAGCGGGTGCTGCGCGTCGAGTTCGCCGACGGCGTCCGGCTCGCCTACAAGCCGCGGCCGGCGACCGGCGAGCTCCTCTTCCTGGCCGCCGAGGGCTCGGTGTTCGCCCTGCTCAACGCGCTGCCCCCGGCGGCCGGCCCGGTCCGACTGCCGACCGTGCGGACCTGGGCCGGCAGCGGCCCGGACCGGGCGTGCTACTCCTGGCAGGAGTGGATCGAGCCGCCGGACGCGTGGGGCGTCCTCCGTACCGACGGCAGGTGGAGCCTGCACGGCGCCGTCCTCGATCCGGGGGCGGCGGCCCGCTACTGGCACCGCGCCGGATCCCTGGCCGCCGCCGCGTTCGCGTTCGGGATCACCGACCTGATCGGCGGCAACGTGCTGATCGGGCAGCGCCCGGGCGACGGCGAGCCGCTGCTGTTCCCGGTCGATCTGGAGGCGTACTTCGCGGATCCGAAGCGGCTGTTCGAGACCGGGCTGCTGTTCGATCCCGCGGTCTCCGCGCACCACCACGTCGGCCTGGAGAACGTCGCGCGCTGGTGCGACCTGGACGGCCCCGCGACCTGCTGGCGTCCGCAGCCGGACGGCTCGCTGCGGCTGGAGCGGCGGACCCTGCCGCTGGCCCGGACCGGGACCCGCACGGTGGTCGGCGACACCGAGGGCCGCACCGGCTACGGCCCCCACCTGGCGGCGATGCTGCGCGGCATGTTCGACGCCTGGACGCTGATGTGCCGCCACCGCGCCCGGATCGCGGAGTTCCTCGCGGAGCGGGCCGCCGGGCACGTGGTGCGGGTGATCGCCCGCCCGACGGCCGAGTACCCGGGCGGCGGCGAAGTCCCGTTCACCGAAGGCGAGTCGGAGCAGCTCGCCCGCGGCGACGTGCCGTACTTCTTCCGCGCCGCCGACGGCGGCCCGCTGCTCGCGCTGCGGATGCCGCCCGGCCGCGAACTGTGCACGGACCCGACCGACGCCCCGCACGACGAGGGCCGCCCGTGGCCGCCGGTCGCCACCGTCCGCGAGGGCGGGAAGCTGGACCTCGCCGGGCTCGGCATCGCCCTGCGCGACGCGGTCGAGCACGTGTACGGCGATCCGGAGCCGCAGCGGGGCGGCCCGCACCACCACGGGCGCGGGGTGCGGATCGGCCTGCGCGGCCCGCGTGAGGGCGAGGTGTCCTTCGACTGGCCGACGGCGGGCCGCCGCATCACCTACCGATGGGACGAGACGAAGCTGCGGCTGTGCATCGACCCCCTGAACGACCCGGCCGCCCGGGATGCCGCCGGGATCCGCGAGCGGCTGCTGCGCCTGGGCCGGATCGACGCGTCGCTGCGCGACCCGTGGGCCGCCGGCGGCTTCACCGACACCGGGCTGGAGACGAAGCTCGACCGGCTGACCGGCACCGGCATCGTCTGGCTGCGCGGCGTGGTCGCCGAGCACGGCTGGCCCGGCCGGAGCCTGGTCGGCGAGGAGGCCGCCACGGTGGCGAGCGCGCTGCTCCAGCACTGCACCGGCGACCTGGAGTTCCGGCGCGAGTGCCTGGCGCTGATCGAGGCCGCGGCCGAACGCGGCGACATGCCCCGGCGCGACGCCGCCTACCTCACCGACTCGCTGCGCCGGGCCGAGGGCCGCCCGCAGCTGTACGGCACGAAGTTCGAGCGGGCCGCGGACGGCGACCTGCGGCCCTGCCCGATCGAGGACGAGGAGCGGGTGGACGAGCGCCGCGCGGCCGTCGGCCTCGGCCCGCTCGCCGACTACGCGGCGCTGCTGGCGGCGAAGTACCCGGCGCCCGAGAACGAAGGGGCACAGGCGTGACCACCACCGACTGGACCGAACTCCTCGCCCGCGTCTGGGGCGAGGAGCCCGCCCTGCTCCCGGCAGCCGCCCCCGCCGGCCCGGCCCACCTGCACCGCACGATCGTCGCCGCCTGCGAACCCTTCCGCGCCGGAACGGTGTTCCGGACCCTGCCGCAGGTCCGCCTGCACACCCCGCTCGGCTGGCTCGGCGCACCGGGCGGGCTGCTGCCCGACGCCGACGACCCGAGCCCCGCCGCCTACCGGGCCCGGCTGCGCCGCGAGCCGGCCGGCAGCGGGCCGGACACCGGCTTCCTGCTGAGCGTCCGCCAACCCCTGCACACCGACTGGGCGTTGTGGTCGGCCGTCCGGGACGCCCTCGCCGAGCTGTGGCACCGGGTCGGCCTGCCGTGCCTGCCGGTCGAGGCCGAGCTGACCGAGGGCGACGACTTCACCCGCACGCCGGGCCTGGCCGTCCCCTCCGCGCACGCGGTGCTGACCTGGGTGCTGGCCGGCGCCCTGGAGGCCGAACTGCACGAGCCGGACGGCGAGTTCCGCGTCCTGCGGGCCACCGCCGGCGAGCTGCTGTACTGGCCGGAGGGCTCCCGCTGGCGCGAGCACCACCGCGACGGCTGCGTGACGCTGCGGATCTCCGTCCCCCGCGCCCAGCACCTGGCGACCGGGACGGTCAAGGACCTGCTGGCCGAGGACGTCCGGGGCCGGCTGGAGTACGACGGCACGGTGCCCTGCCTGCCCTACCCGCCACCCGCGGGCGGGCCGCCCGACCTCGTGGTCGCCGTCGGCGAGGCGGCCCGCGCCGCTGCCGGGGGCGCCGAGCTGGCCGGTGCGCTGCGCGCCCGGTGGGCGGCGTGGTGGTCCTCGGCCGGGCTGGAACCGGTGCCCGGGCCGCGCGCCGACGTCCCCCTGGGGCCCGGGCAGCGGCTGCGGGTGGTGCGCGGGATCGTCCGGCTGCCGGACGGGCCCGGCCGCTGGATCTGGGCCGTCAACGGGCACGCCTTCCCGATCGGCGGGGCCGCCGGCGAACGGATCGCCCAGCAGCTGCGGCCCGGCCGTGAACTGACGGTCGGTGAGCTGTGCCGCGCGGTGGGCGCGGACGAGCACAACCGCGCCGTGACCGCGCTGCTGCGCAAGCTCCACGCGCTGCGCGGCATCGACCTGACCGACGGAGAGGGGACGGACGGATGACGACCGCACCCGCGAGCGACCTGGCCGTCGTCCGGGGCCCCCTCGACTGGGACGAGTTCACCGCGCGCTACTGGGACCGGCGCCCGGTGCTGATCAAGGCCGTCCGCCCGGCGCCCTTCGAGCTGCACGAGGTCTTCGCCGCCACCGCGCTCGCCACCCGGCCGCCCGGCCCGTACCGGATGCCGCCGACCGCCCAGTTCACCGTCGGACGCTTCCAGCAGACCGAGCCCGCGCACTGGTTCCCGCGCCCCGGGGACGGCGCCTTCGACGGCTACCGGCGGCGGCTGGACGCCGAGTTGGCGGCCTTCTCGAAGGAGACCCGGTACGCGCTGGTCGTGCACGCCTTCCACGCCTTCCACGCCGGGCAGTGGGAGCGCCAGCGGGCGTTCTTCGACCCGCTGTGGGAGCGCACCGGGCTGCCGCTGTCGGGGGCGATCACCACGCTCTTCCACGGCAACTACGAGCACACCCCGGTCGGCGTCCACAAGGACCGGTTCGCCACCTTCCTGTTCGCCCTCGAAGGCCACAAGCGGATGCGGTTCTGGCGGGAGCGCCCGTGGACCGAGCCGGTGACCACCAAACTGGACTACCGGCCCCACCTGGCCGCCTCGTTCACCGCCGAACCCGAGCCCGGCGACCTGCTGTACTGGCCCGCGAGCTACTACCACGTCGGCGAGAGCGTCGACGGCGGCACCGCGACCAGCGTCAACGTCGGCGTCCCGCGCGAGGCGCACCGCGCGGTCTACGACGTCGACGACCTGCTGCTCGGCCGGAGCAGGGACGCGATGGTCGATCCGGACGTCGCCCTGGTCCGGCTGCCCGCCGCCACCGCCCCGCTCTCGGCGCCCGAACCGCCGACGGACGGCGCGCTGCCCGAGGCGCTGGAGCAGACCCTGCGCATCTTCCGGGACTACCGCGACCCCGCCCGGATGCAGGACCTGGTCGCCGCCCTCTCCCTCGGCACCCTGACCGCGTCCGGCCTCTGCCCCGTCCCCCCGCCCGAGCCGGTTCGGCCGCTGGACGACGCCACGACGGTTCGGTCCCGCGCCCGGGTGCTGCACCAGCCGGTCGAGGGGGCGCTGCTCTGCGCCGCCAACGGGCACGTCCTGCGCAGCCCGCTGACGCCGCAGCAGATCGAACCGCTGCTGCACCGGCTCGCCGAACCGCAGCCGCTGACGGTCGGCGAGCTGCTGGCCCCCGTACCGGCCGCCGCCCGCCCGGACGCCCGCCACCTGCTGGAGGCCCTGGAGAGCTTCCGCGCCCTGACCCGCGACCGGTAGCCCGCCGGTCACCAGCTGGTGACGTCGACCTTGACCAGGCCGATGTCGTACGGCATGTCGGTGATGGTGACGGCGATCGCCGCGCCCTTGCTGCTGGTGAGGCAGAGGGTGGCGCCGACGCGGATGCCCTTGGCGTCGTTGGTGGGGCGTTCGGCGGCGGTGTAGTAGCGGAAGCTCTTGATGGTGCCGGCGCGGGCGGCTTCGCGGCAGGTGGCTTCGGTGAGGTCGACGCCGGGCGGGAGCACGGCGGCGAGGTTGCCGAGGACGACCGTCGGGGCGGGGTGGTCGTGGACGACGATCTCGTAGGACTTCTGGTCGTCCTCGGACATGGCGTTCCAGGCGTCGTCGCCGACCAGGGCGGAGAGCGGCTTGTCGTTCGGCGCGTCCAGGTCGATCAGCTCGTAGCCGCTGCTGACCACGTCGATCTGGAACGAGACGGTGCGCGGCGCGCGGACGCCGGGGCTCGGCTCGGCGGACGGCGAAGGGACGGGCGAGGGGACCGGAGAGGGGGCCGGCGAGGGGGCCGGCGACGGAATCGGTGACGGCGCGGGGGCCGGGGACGGCCGGGCCGGTGGGGACTGGGTGCTGACGGCGTCGCCGGACTTGCTGCCGATGGGGAGCGCCGTGATGATGCCGGCCGCGTTCATGGCGAGGACGGTGATGGTGGCGACCGTCCCGACGATGGAGAGCGAGAGCAGCAGGGCGCGCCGGTTGGCCGGGGTGTCCGGGGCCTCCCAGGAGACGCCTTCGCGGCCGGCGTGGAACGTCACCCGGTCCGGATGGTCCTCCCCGTGGTGCTGGCCGTCCGGGTGCTCCCCTTCGTGGGGCGGGTGCCCGGAGTCGGGTGCGGTCACGTGGCTCTCCTGCGGTCAGATCTCGTTCGCCACCGTACAGTTGCGCCGCGCGCCGCCGATCCGGGCGGCCGCCGCGGCCGGCGGTGCATGCGCGGCTTCTCTGCTGGGCGCATGCCCCGTCACGGCACCGGCGGAACTGATCCTTCCGGGGTGATCACCGATCGGGTGAATCGCTCGTTCGAGCGACCCACCCCGCAGGGTCCTGACGGTCCGTCAGGCGGCGGACTCGATCCGCTCCACGATCAGTTCGCACAGCTCGTGGGTGCGCAGCGCGTCGCCCGTGTCCAGGGTCCGGCCGGCCCGCAGTGCGTCCAGGAAGTGCAGCACCACCTGTTCGATGCCGCGCTGGCGGGCGACCGGCACCCAGTCGCCGCGGCGGCGGACGGTGGGCTGGCCCTTGTGGTCGATCACCTCGGCGAGGTTGTGGACCTCGCGCTTGGAGTCGGCGCCGGACACTTCGAGGATCTCCTCGGTGGAGCCGGACACCCGGTTCATCAGGCCGAGCGCGGTGAATCCCTGGCCGGCCAGCGTGAGCACGACGTGCTCGACCAGTCCGTCGCGGGTGCGGGAGCGGACGTCGACGTGCTCGATCTCGCCGGGGGCGAGGAAGCGCAGGGTGTCCACCACGTGGATGAAGTCGTCGTAGACCAGGGTGCGGGCCTGCTCGGGCAGCCCTTCGCGGTGCTTCTGGAGGACGATCAGGTCGCGCGGGCGTTCGGCGGCCAGCAGGTAGCCGGGGGCGTGGCGCCGGTTGAAGCCGACCATCAGCGAGCGGCCGGTGGTCCGCGCCAGGTCGACCAGGTGGCGGGCGCCGTCCAGGTCGTAGGCGAGGGGCTTGTCCACGTACACGTCGACGCCGCGGGTGAGCAGCTTCTCGACGATCGGGACGTGCTGGTCGGTGGCGGCGTGCACGAACGCGGCCCGGATGCCGGAGTCGATCAGTTCGTCCAGGTCGGTGGTCCGGAACGGGATCCGGTGGGCGTCGCCGATCCGGTCCAGCTTGGCCGCGTCCCGGGTCATCAGCCGCAGGTCCAGGCCTGGTTGGGCGGTGAGGACCGGCAGGTACGCCTTCTGCGCGATGTCGCCGAGCCCGACGACGCCGATCGGAAGGGCGGTGCGGTCGGTCTCGTGATCGCTCATCTGGGCACTCCTGCGGGGTCGGTGACGGTCGGCGGACCAACCGGCAGCATATGCCAGACCCGTGTTGAGCAGTCGGAACAGGAGTGGCCGGACCCGGCGGTGCGGAGCGCCGGGCCCGATCGGGCGGTCAGTGGGACAGCATGCGGCGGAAGTCGGCGACCGCGTCCGCCGGTCGGCCCGCGTAGCCGCCCTGGGCCAGGCACAGCACGAAGTCGACGGCGGCGTCGGGGTGCGGGTCGGTGTAGGGCTGGTGGTTGTAGTCGAGGAACAGCAGCATCGACTCGAAGGCGGTGCGCTTGTTCCGGTCCGTCATGGGGTGGTTGCGGGAGAGGGATTCGCCGAGGGCGACCGCCTTGGCCCACACGTCGGGGTAGGCGTCGGCGCCGAACACCGAGGCCCGGGGGCGGCCCAGCGCGGACTGCAGCAGGGACTGCTCGCGGACGGTGGCGACCTCGCCCAGCAGGTGGCCGATGTCGTCCTCGTCGAGGTAGTCGGTCGGCTGCCCGGGGCTCACAGGTCGGCCAGCCTCTCCAGCGTCAGCGCGTTGGCCGCGCGTATCCGCGCCACCAGTGCGGCCCGCCGTTCGACGCGCTGCTCGGGCGACCAGGCGAGGGCACGCGGATCCCGCTGCTGGTCCTGCTCCTGCCGCTCCATCGTGGCGCCCCTCCCGGTGTGGTTCGTTCGGGCACCGACGGTAGTGGGCGCGGCGGCGGCCGTCGAACGGTTTTCCGGTGGCGGTCCGTCAGGCCCGTTGGACGGCGGGCCGGTCGAGGTGGGCGGCGGCGTCGGCGAGGGCGTGCAGCACGGGCCGGATCAGCGGGTGGAGTTCGGCGCCGGCCCGGGTCGCCGCGAACACCTTGCGGGTGGCGAGGGCGCTGTCGACGGGGCGGACGGCGACCCGGCCGAGGTCGGTGCCGCGCAGCGCGGAGCGCGGGACGAGGGCGACGCCCGCACCGGCCGAGGCGAGCGCGGTGACGGCGCTGAAGTCGTCGGAGGAGTGCACCAGCCGGGGCTGGAAGCCGGCGTTCTCGCAGGCCAGCAGGACCACGTCGTGGCAGGGGTTGCCGGGGTAGGGGCCGATCCACGGTTCGGCGGCGAGTTCGGCGACCGCGACGGGGCCGGTGCCGGCGGCCAGCGGGTGGCCGAGCGGGAGGACGGCGTCGAAGGGCTCGGCGTACAGCGCGAGCCGGGTGAGTCGCCGGTCGTCGGGCCGGGGCGCGCCGCGGTACTCGACGGCGACGGCGATGTCGGCGCGGCCGTCGAGCAGCATCGGCAGGCTGGCGTCGCCCTCGGCGTCGAGCGCTTTGACCCGCAGGCCGGGGTCGGTGCCGGCGAGGGCGGCGATGGCGGGGGCGAGGACCATGGCGATGCCGGTGGCGAACGCGGCGACGGTGACTTCGCCGGCGGCGCCGGAGCTGTAGGCGGCCAGGTCGGCCTCGGCGCGTTCCAGCTGGGCGAGGACGGCGTCGGCGTGGCCGAGCAGGATCTCGCCGGCGGCGGTGAGGCGGACGCCCCGGCCGTCCCGGATCAGCAGGGTGTGGCCGGTCTCCTGTTCGAGGGCGGCGAGCTGCTGGGAGACCGCGGAGGGGGTGAGGTAGAGCGCGGCCGCCGCGGCGGTCACGGTCCGGTGGTCGGCCACGGCCCGCAGGGTCCGCAGCCGTCGTGCGTCGATCACGGGTCAATTCTGCCAGCGCCGCGAGGGTGCTCCGAACGGGTGCGCGGAGGTGGCGCGGGGAGCCGGGGGGTGGCTCCCCGCGCCTCGGCGGGCCGCCGGGGGATGGGAGGGTGGCGGCCCGTCCGGGGGACGGCGCGGATGAGGGTTGCTCCGCGCCTGGCCTGGGGTCCTACTCGCCGAGCGCGGCCCGGGCGTCGATGAACGCGGCGACGGCGCGCTCGACGTCCTCGGTGCTGTGCGCGGCGGACAGCTGGACCCGGATCCGGGCGGCGCCGTGCGGCACCACCGGGTAGGAGAAGCCGATCACGTAGACGCCGCGCTCCAGCAGCAGCTCGGCGAGGCGTCCGGCCTTGGCGGCGTCGCCGATCATGACCGGGGCGATCGCGTGCTCGCCGGGCAGGATCTCGAATCCGGCCTCGGTCATCTTCGTGCGGAACAGCGCGGTGTTGGCGGCCAGCTTGGCCCGCAGGTCGCCGCTGGTCTCCAGCAGGTCGAGCACGGTGAGCGAGGCGGCGGCGATCACCGGGGCGAGCGAGTTGGAGAACAGGTACGGGCGGGAGCGCTGGCGCAGCAGGGCGACGATCTCGCGGCGGGCGGCGACGTAGCCGCCGGAGGCGCCGCCGAGGGCCTTGCCGAGGGTGCCGGTGATGATGTCGACGCGGTCCATCACGCCGTGCAGCTCGGGGGTGCCGCGGCCGGTGGGGCCGACGAAGCCGACGGCGTGCGAGTCGTCGACCATGACCATGGCGTTGTAGCGGTCGGCGAGGTCGCAGATCTCGGCGAGCGGGGCGATGTAGCCGTCCATGGAGAACACGCCGTCGGTGACGATCAGCCGGCGGCGGGCGTCCTGGGTGGCCTTGAGCTGCTGCTCCAGGTCGGCCAGGTCGCGGTTGGCGTAGCGGTGGCGGCGGGCCTTGGAGAGGCGGATGCCGTCGATGATGGAGGCGTGGTTGAGGGCGTCGGAGATGACCGCGTCGCGCTCGTCCAGCAGGGTCTCGAAGACGCCGCCGTTGGCGTCGAAGCAGGAGGAGTAGAGGATCGTGTCCTCCTGGCCGAGGAAGTGGGACAGTCGCTGTTCCAGTTCCTTGTGCACGTCCTGGGTGCCGCAGATGAAGCGGACGGACGCCATGCCGTAGCCCCAGCGGTCCAGCGCCTGCTTGGCGGCGTCGACCACCTTGGGGTGGTCGGCGAGGCCCAGGTAGTTGTTGGCGCAGAAGTTGAGCACCTGGCCGCCGGTGCCGGAGGTGACGGTGATCTCGGCGGACTGCGGGGTGCCGATGACGCGTTCGGGCTTGAACAGGCCGGCTTCGCGGATCTCGGCGAGGGTGGCGGCGAGGTCGTCGCGGACGGTGTCGAACACGGGGGTGTCGCTCCTAACGAAGGGTCAGCAGGCTGGCTTGCCGAGGGGCGGTCTAGAGCGTGGTCCAGTCGAGGATGACCTTGCCGCAGTTGCCGCCGGCGGCCTCGTCGAAGGCGGCCTCGAACTCCTGGACGGGGTGCCGGCCGGTGATCACCGGGCTGAGGTCGAGTCCGCCTTCGAGCAGCACGGACATCGCGTACCAGGTCTCGAACATCTCGCGGCCGTAGATGCCCTTGATGGTGAGCATCGAGGTGACCACGGCGGACCAGTCGATCGGGAACTCGTCGGCGGGCAGGCCGAGCATGGCGATCTTTCCGCCGTGCGTCATGTTGGCGATCATCGACTGCATGGCCTCGGGGCGGCCGGACATCTCCAGGCCGACGTCGAAGCCCTCGCGCAGGCCGAGCTGGTGCTGGCCGTCCTCGATGGTGTGCTTGGAGACGTCCAGGGCGAGCGTCACGCCGAGCTTGCGGGCCAGCTCCAGGCGGTACTCGGAGACGTCGGTGATCATCACGTTGCGGGCGCCGGCGTGCTTGGCGACGGCGGCGGCCATGATGCCGATCGGGCCGGCGCCGGTGACCAGGACGTCCTCGCCGACCATCGGGAAGGACAGCGCGGTGTGCACGGCGTTGCCGAACGGGTCGAAGATGGCGGCCACGTCGAGGTCGACGGGGACGCGGTGCACCCAGACGTTGGAGGCGGGCAGTGCGACGTACTCGGCGAACGCGCCGTCCCGGTTGACGCCCAGGCCGATGGTGTTGCGGCACAGGTGGCGGCGGCCGGCCAGGCAGTTGCGGCACTTGCCGCAGACCAGGTGGCCCTCGCCGCTGACCAGGTCGCCGACGTTGATGTCGGAGACGGCGGCGCCGATCCGGGCGACCTCGCCGACGAACTCGTGGCCGATGGTCATCGGGGTCTTGATGGTCTGCTGGGCCCAGCCGTCCCACTTGCGGATGTGCAGGTCGGTGCCGCAGATGCCGGTGCGCAGGACCTTGATCAGGACGTCGCCGGGGCCGATCTCCGGCTCCGGGACGTCGGTCATCCACAGGCCGGGGGCGGCGTCCAGCTTGACGAGTGCCTTCACTGCGAGGGCTCCTGACGCGAAGTGCGGGCGGTCCTGCGGTCGGCAGGCCCGGGTTCGGGGCTGCGCAGGGTCGGCAGTCCCGTGGGTGGCCCGGCGTGCGGCGGTCGACCGGCCGGGCAGGGTGAAATCTGCCTGGTCACGGTGGGTGCGGTCCATCGAGGAATTCTTAACGGGTGCCACAGCAGGGCTGAACGATCGTGCCCGAGCAGGGTGGCGGGGCGGTCCGCGGCGTGCCGGAAGCCACCCGGACGGAGCAGCGCGACGGGCCCTGACGGCGGGTCTCCGGGGCGTCCGCACCTTGACCTGGTCTTGACAGTCGGGATTGGTCCAGTCCATTTTGTTGTCGCGCTCCCCGCACCTCCAACCCCCATCCCCCACTGGAGGTCCCCCATGCATGCCCCCAATCGCCGGGCCACGGCGGTCGGCGCCGCCGCGCTGCTGCTGGCGGGCGCCGCGATCGCGGCCGTCCCGAGCTCCGCGAGCGCCGCGAACATCCTGACCAACCCCGGCTTCGAGACCGGCGCCCTGAGCGGCTGGTCCTGCTCGGGCGGCACCGGCTCGGTCGTCTCCACCCCCGTGCACGGCGGCTCGAAGGCGCTGGCCGGCGCGGTCACCGCGTCGGACAACGCGAAGTGCGCGCAGACCGTCGCGGTGCAGCCCAACACCACGTACACGCTGTCCAGTTGGGTGCGCGGCAACTACGTGTACCTCGGCGTGACGGGCGCCGGTTCGACCTGGACGCCGTCGGCGTCCGACTGGAAGCAGCTGTCGGTGACCTTCACCACCGGCGCCGCCCAGACCAGCGCCGAGGTGTACCTGAACGGCTGGTTCGGCCAGGGCACCTACTACGCGGACGACGTCAGCCTGGACGGCCCCGGCGGCAACCCCGCGGACACCCAGGCCCCCACCGCCCCGACCAGCCTGGTCGCCACCGCCACCGCCGCCACCCAGGTCTCGCTCTCCTGGGGCGCCTCCACCGACAACGTCGGCGTCACCGGCTACGACGTCTACCGCAACGGCACCCTGGCGACCACCGTCACCGGCACCACCGCGACCGTCACCGGCCTCACCGCCTCCACCGCCTACACCTTCACCGTCAAGGCCCACGACGCCGCAGGCAACGCCTCCACCGCCTCCAACTCCCTCGCCGTGACCACCCCTTCGAGCGGTGACACGCAGGCGCCGACGGCCCCGACCAACCTGGTCGCCACCGCCACCGCCGCCACCCAGGTCTCGCTCTCCTGGGGCGCCTCCACCGACAACGTCGGCGTCACCGGCTACGACGTCTACCGCAACGGCACCCTGGCGACCACCGTCACCGGCACCACCGCGACCGTCACCGGCCTCACCGCCTCCACCGCCTACACCTTCACCGTCAAGGCCCACGACGCCGCAGGCAACGCCTCCACCGCCTCCAACTCCCTCGCCGTAACCACCCCTTCGAGCGGTGGCGGCACGCCGGGCGGCTTCAAGCAGGCCGCGCCGTACCTGTACAACGGGTGGGGGAACCCGCCGTCGCCGACCACGGTGATGAACGCCAGCGGGATCAAGTGGTTCACCCTGGCGTTCGTGCTGGCGCAGAACGGCTGCAACCCGACCTGGGACAGCCAGCGGCCGCTGCTCAACGGCGTCGACCAGCAGACCATCAACGCGGTGCGGGCGGCCGGCGGTGACGTCGTCCCGTCGTTCGGCGGCTGGTCGGGCAACAAGCTCGGCCCGAACTGCGCGGACGCCACCGCGCTGGCCGGGGCCTACCAGAAGGTGATCGACGCCTACCAGTTGAAGGCGATCGACATCGACATCGAGAACACCGACGAGTTCGAGAACTACACCGTCCAGGACCGCATCCTGGGCGCGCTGAAGATCGTCAAGCAGAAGAACCCGGGCATCCGCACCATCGTCACCTTCGGCACCGCCATCAGCGGGCCGACGGCGGACGGCAACCGGCTGATCGAGCAGTCGAAGGCGCTCGGCGCGGACATCGACGTCTTCACCATCATGCCGTTCGACTTCGGCAACGCCTCGACCGACATGTACGCCGCCACCGTCAGCGCCGCCACCGGGCTGAAGAACAAGCTGAAGTCGGTGTACGGCTGGGACGACGCCACCGCCTACTCGCACCTGGGCATCTCCGGCATGAACGGTCTCAGCGACAACAACGAGACCACCTCCATCGCCAACTGGACCGCGATCCGCGACTGGGCCAACACCAACCACATCGCCCGCCTCGCCTTCTGGTCCGTCAACCGCGACCGCGGCTGCGCGGGCGGCGGCCTGCAGGAGACCTGCTCCGGCATCGCCCAGAGCGACTGGCAGTTCAGCACCATCACGGCCGGTTTCACCGGCTGACGCCATGAGTCGGGCGCGGCTCCGGTCCTCCCCCACGAGGACCGGAGCCGCCTCGTCAGAACGGCGGGGCTCCCCGACCGACAGCCCCTTCCCCCGAGTCGGCCCCGGCACCCCGCCGGGCCCGTCCGCCGTCGCCCACGCCCGGCAGGTAGTGCGCCAGGTACGCGAGGTGCTCGGGGTCCACCTCGTCCGGGCGCCTGCGCTCCTCGATCGCGTCGATGAGGCTTCCCTCGACGAAGAAGCGGTAGGCGAAGATCTCGGTGCTCGGCGCGTTCCAGAACAGTTCCGGGGGCTTCGGCACGACCACCTCGCCGTCCGGTCCGTAGCGGAGGCCGGGCTCCGAGGTGAGGTCCCGGTCCGAACTGACCACCGCCGACTGCCCGTTGTGGTGCAGGTACAGGTACCAGACCAGGCAGCTCTGCTGGTCGCGGAAGAACGCCACCAGCCGGTCGGCCGGGTCGAGCGGGCTGGGCACCGGGCCGGCCACGTCCGTCCACGCGCCGCCGCCGACCCGGTCGAGGCAGCGGTGCAGCCCGGCCCTGGTGATCAACGCCAGGAAATCCGCCGGGAGTTCGAGCCCGTCCCGGGCCAGCTCGGCCGCGATCCGGTCCGTCACGGCGGTGCGGTGGTCCAGCGGTTCGCCGATCTCGCCGAACCACGCGTAGTCGCCGACGAAGGACGCCTCGTCCAACGGCGGCACGCTGTCCGGGGCGTAGGCCTGGAACCAGGCGAAGGTCCGGTCCTGCTCGTCGTACGGGCGGTAGGGGCCGATCCCGTACCCGGCCCAGCAGGCGGGCAGGCGCACCGCCGACGGGCCGTCACCGATCACGCCGTAGGTGCGCTGCGGTCCCACGGGCACCCGCGTGTGCGGGCTCCGTCGCGTCTCCGGCAACCGGATGTCCGGGTGGCCGAGTTCGTCCGGCAGCGGGTCCCGCTCGGACGGGTGGACCGGCGCGGGCCCGGACGCGGGCGCCAGGATCCGTCCGAGGTCGTCGCGCCGGTCCTCGGGCCACCGGGCGTCGATGGCCCGGGCGGCGGCGGTGCAGTCGGGACACTCGTCCCGGCCGCCGCCCCACATGCCGAACGGCGAGCCGGTCAGGTCCGGCCGCTCGATCCCGCACAGCGTGCGCCGGAAGTACCCGTACGCGTGCCGCCGGGCGTCCGGCAGCATGTCCGTCCAGGCCGCCTCCCACCGCAGGTCCCACTCGCTGTACGCCTGCCGGACGGTCGCACCGTCGCCGCCGACCCGCACGACCGCGAAGCACCAGGTGCAGATCCAGATCTCACGGGTCCACCGACTCGGCGGCAGATCCCACTTGGCCGACTCGTGGTCACAGATGTCACAGCGCATGACGCATGATCATGCCGCCCACCGCCGACACCCGCTGTCCGGGCACTTCGCCGCGCCGCGTGACCGAGCCGTCGACCACCCGTCTCGCCCGAACTCCTCGACAGCCGCACCGACCAGCACGATCCCGCGCCGGAGGCGGGCCCGGAGCTGAAGCTCGACCGGTCCACCGACCCGGTCGCCGTGGCCCTGCGCGACGCGCCGGTTCGGCGGCTCCGCGAGTTCGGCGGCTCCGCGAGTTCCCCGCCGTCCGCTCGGCCTGGATCGCGCAGGCCCGGCCGCAGGCCGCCGAGCAGTTCCTGATGGTGCACCTCGCCGTGGCCGAGGCCCTGCCCTCGGACTCCGCCGACCGCCTGACGCAGACCTTGCTCCGCGAGGAGGTGAAGCCCGGCCCGAACCACCCGAAGATCGGGATGCCGCCCCTGCACACCACCACCCGCACCGACACCGTCGCCCGACTCGACCGCCAGGGCCTGGACACGGTGCGCCACGACCCCGAGTCCGGCCAGGTCCAGGCGATCTCCCGCGACTACGACAGCCCCCCGGCGGCCCCCGCGTCCCAGCCCCCCGACCGAGCGCCACTGGTTCGGCCGGTCCCGGCGGCGCGTTCAACTCCGCTGCGAAGACAGCACGTTGGTGTAGTCAGGCAGTTCGACGTCGCTCGCCTTCGCCGCCTGGGCCGCCATCAGGGTGCGCAGGGGCCGGCGGGTCATCCAGCGCATGGACGCGGCGCGGAGGGCAATCATGGCGCGACCGTTGGGGGCGTAGCCCGCCATGCCGCCCGGGGGGAGTTCCTGGGCCTTGGCCGCGTAGGGCTTCATCCGGTCCTGGAAGCGGGCGAAGGCGGTGGTGAAGTCGCCTTCGGCAGTGGCGAGTTCGCCGGCCAGCAGGTAGGCGCCGACCAGGGCGAGGCTGGTGCCGAGGCCGGTGAGGGGGGTGGGGCAGCAGGCGGCGTCGCCGATCAGGGCCGTACGGCCGCGGGTGTAGCGGTCGAGGCGGACCCGGCCGAGGTGTTCGAAGTAGAAGTCGTCGGCCTCCGCCATCGCGGTGAGCAGTCGGTCGACCTCCCAACCGGCCCCGGCGAAACGGTCGGTGAGCAGGCGCTGCTGGGCGGCGCGGTCGCGGCGGTCGTGGACGAGGGGGGCGGAGCGGAAGCTGAGCCCGGCCTTGACTTCGCCGGGCGCCCGGCCGGGGCGGGCCATCGCCACCCGCCCGCCGGGGGCGTTGTACATCAGGAACCAGTCGTCGAGGTCGAGGTCGAGGCGGGCGGTGAACCAGGCGGTGTAGCCGCCGATGGGGACGACGTACTCGCTCTCCGGGCCGAAGGCGAGGCGGCGGACGGTGGAGTGCAGGCCGTCGGCGCCGACCACCAGGTCGAAGCGGCGCGGCGGGGCTTTCTCGAAGGCGACGTCCACCCCGTCGGCGTCCTCCCGGAGGGAGGTGACGGTGTCGTCGAAGAGATATTCGACGTCGTCGGTGGTGGCCCGGTGGAGCACGGCGGCGAGGTCGTCGCGGAGGATCTCCAGGTCGGAGACTATGCCTTCGCCGCCGAAGGCCTCGGTGGGCAGTTCGGCGAGGCGCTTGCCGTTCCGGTCGACCAGGGCGAGGCCGCGCTGGTCGACGGCGAGCTGCCGGGCCTGGTCGAGCAGGCCCATCCGGTCGATGACGGTGCGTCCGGCACCGCGCAGGTCGACGGCCTGCCCGCCGGGGCGGGGCCCGGGGGCGCGCTCCACCACGACGGGACGGAAGCCGGCCTTGCGTAGCCAGTACGCCAACGTGGGTCCGGCGACGCCGCCGCCGGAGACGAGGATGTCCGCGTTCTTCATGACACCGAACGTACGCCGTACGCGCCATCACGAGCAACCGATACAGCAAGGATTTACGAATTGCCGCACTAGTGCACTAGTGCGCCCCGAGAAGGTCGGAACCCTGATACGGTGCCGCGGCGGGCAGCTAGCATGGGCCGACTGGTGCACTAGTGCGGAGGTGGAGCGGGTGGACCGCTACGAACAGATCGCGGGCGAACTCCGGCAGCGGATCGAGTGCGGCGAGCTGCGGCCCGGCGACCGGGTGCCGTCCACCCGGGAGATCACCCGCCGCTGGAACGTGGCGATGGCCACCGCCACCAAGGTGCTCGCGGAGCTGCGCGGCCAGGGCCTGGTCCGGGCGGTCCCCGGCGTCGGCACGGTGGTCGCCGAGGCCGCCGCACCCGGTCGGACCCAAGCATCGGCCCGCCCGGCCGCCGGCGAGCGGCAGATCCCCCGCCGGCTCGCCGTGGAGGGCGGCCTGACGACGGACCGGATCGTCGCGGCGGCGGTGGAGATCGCCGACACCGAGGGGCTGGAGGCGCTGTCGATGCGCCGGGTCGCCGCCGAGCTGGACGCCGCCACCATGTCGCTGTACCGGCACGTCCCCGACAAGGACGGCCTGGTCAACCTGATGATGGAGCAGGTCTTCACCGCCGTCGGGTTCTCCGTCGCCGACGCCGAACTGCCCTGGCGGGCCCGGCTGGAGCTGGCCGCCCGGCTGCTCTGGGACGTGTTCCGGGCGCACCCCTGGCTGGCGTCCGCACTGTCGATGACCCGCCCCCAACCGCTCTCCAACGCCCTGCCGTTCGGCGAGTGGGTGCTGTCCACCCTGGCCGCCGAGGGCCTGGATCTGCAGACGGTGCTCACCGCCTACCTGACGCTGTTCAACTACGTCCGCGGCACCGCGCTCAACCTGGAGATGGAGGCCGCCGCCGAGGCCGCCACCGGGCAGGACGCCGAGGCCTGGATGGACCAGCAGGAGCCCCAGTTCATGGAGCTGGTCGCCGAATACCCCACCTTCCTCCGACTCACCACGGAGGGCTACGACTTCGACCTCGACCAGCTCTTCGAGTTCGGGCTGCAGCGCCTGCTGGACGGCTTCGCCGCGCTGATCGACTCGGCCGCTCAGCGCAGCAGTTCGCCCAGGTCGTAGGAGACCGGCTCCTCCAGCTGGGCGTACGTGCAGCTCTCCGGTGTGCGGTCCGGCCGCCAGCGCTTGAACTGGGTGGTGTGCCGGAACCGGGTGCCCTCCATGTGGTCGTAGCCGACCTCGGCCACCCGCTCGGGGCGCAGCGGCACCCAGGACAGGTCCTTCTTGCCGGTCCAGCGGCTGACCGCACCGGGCAGCCGGTCCTCGGCCTGGGCCTGTTCGTCCGCCCAGGCCGCCCACGGATGGCCCGTCAGGTCGTCGCCGTCCAGCCGCAACGGGGCGAGTTCCTCGACGAGTTCGCGGCGGCGCGCCATCGGGAAGGAGGCGCTGACGCCGACGTGCTGGAGGCGCCCGTCGGGGTCGTACAGGCCGAGCAGCAGGGAACCGACCACGGGGCCGCTCTTGTGCTCGCGGTAGCCGGCCACCACGCAGTCGGCGGTGCGGGTGTGCTTGACCTTGAACATGGTCCGTTCGCCGGGCCGGTAGGGGGCGTCGAGCGGTTTGGCGACCACGCCGTCCAGGCCGGCGCCCTCGAAGCGGGAGAACCAGGTGCGGGCGGTCTCCAGGTCGGTGGTGGCGGGGGCCAGATGGACGGGCGGGGCGGCGTCCGCCAGCAGCTGGACGAGTTCGGCGCGGCGTTCGACCAGCGGGCGGGCGGTGAGGTCGTCGTCGTCCAGGGCGAGCAGGTCGAAGGCGACCAGCGAGGCCGGGGTGCGTTCGGCGAGCGTGCGGACCCGGGACGCGGCGGGGTGGATGCGCTCCAGCAGTTCCTCGAAGTGCAGCCGCCCGTCGTGCGCGACGACGATCTCGCCGTCCACCACGCACCGCTGGGGCAGCTGCTCCCGGACGGCCTCCACGACTTCGGGGAAGTACCTGGTCAGCGGCTTGCCGGTGCGCGACCCGAGCTCGATCTCGTCGCCGTCGCGGAACACGATCGCCCGGAAGCCGTCCCACTTCGCCTCGTACTGCATGTCGGGCGGGATCGCGGCCACGGCCTTGGCGAGCATCGGCGAGACCGGCGGCATCACGGGTAGCTGCATGCCTCCGATGGTCGCTGTCCCGCCCGCCGCCCCACGGCGTGTCGGACCCGCTCGGCGTGTCGGCGGCCCGACGCCGCCTCGGCGGACCTGACGCCGCACCGACGATCCGACGGCCGCCTCGGCTCCCCGCCACGCCCGAGGTGGCGCAACGCGCGGCCGACGGGCGGCCCGCGCCTAGCGTGGGGGCATGGCTTCTGCTGTGGAACTGGAGGTCGGCGGCCGGACGGTGCGGCTGACCAATCCGGACAAGGTGTACTACCCGGAGCCCGGGTACACGAAGCGGGACGTCGCCGAGTACTACCTGGCCGTCGCTCCGGGGGTGCTGCGCGGTCTGCGGGACCGGCCGACCACGTTGCAGCGTTTCCCGGACGGGGTGGAGGGCGAGTTCTTCTACCAGAAGCGCGCGCCGAAAGGGCTGCCGGAGTGGCTGCCGACCGCGCGGATCGCCTTTCCGTCCGGGCGGAGCGCCGACGAGATCTGTCCGACCGAGGAGGCGGCCGTGCTGTGGGCGGCCAACCTCGGCTGTCTCACCTTTCACCCGTGGCCGGTGCGCCGCGCGGACACCGAGCACCCCGACGAGCTGCGCATCGACCTCGATCCGCAGCCCGGCACCGACTTCACCGACGCCGTCCGCGCCGCGCTCCGACTGAGGCCGCTGCTGGAGGAGTTCGGCTTGACCGGCTGGCCGAAGACGTCGGGCGGCCGGGGCCTGCACGTGTACGTGCCGATCGAGCCCCGGTGGACGTTCACCGACTGTCGGCACGCCGTCATCGCGCTCGGCCGCGAACTGGAGCACCGCACCGGCGGCGAGGTCACCACCAAGTGGTGGAAGGAGGAACGCGGCGAGCGGATCTTCGTCGACTACAACCAGATGGCCCGCGACCGCACCATCGCCTCCCCGTACTCGCTGCGCCCCCGCCCGCAGGCCACCGCCTCCACCCCGCTGCGCTGGGAGGAGATCGAGCAAGTCTCCCCCGCCGACTTCACCCTGCGCACCCTCCCCGAGCGGTTCGCCGAGCTCGGCGACCTGCACGCCGGGATGGCGGAGCGGCCCGCCTCCCTGGAGCGCGTGCTGGAGCTGTACGCGCACCAGGACGCGGGCGACCTGCCGTACCCGCCGGACCACCCGAAGATGCCGGGCGAGCCGCCGCGGGTGCAGCCGAGCCGGGCGAAGAAGTGACGGCGGGTCAGTCGAACAGGTCGGGCTGTTCGCGGGTGATCTGGTCGTGGAGCGGCTGGTAGTTGACCCAGCCGGCCAGGTCGTTGCCGATCTGCCGGTACGTGAGGGCGGCGTTCTCCGGGGAGATCGGGACGGTGGGCCCGGCCGCCTGGGCGAGGAGCTGGACCTGGCAGGAGCGTTCCATGGTGATGAACCACCAGGCGGCGGCGTCCACGGTGGAGCCGACGGTCAGCAGGCCGTGGTTGCGCAGGATGACGGCCTTGTGCGGGCCGAGCGCGGCGGCGATCCGCTCGCCCTCCTCCAGGTCGGTGACCAGGCCGGTGTAGTCGTCGAACAGGGTGTGGTCCTGGTAGAAGGCGCACACGTCCTGGGTGATCGGCTCCAGTCGGCGGCCGAGGGCGGACAGCGCCCGACCGTGGGTGGAGTGGCTGTGCGCGGCGGCCACCACGTCCGGGCGGGCCCGGTGGATGGTCGAGTGGATGACGAACGCGGCCTGGTTGACCGGGTACCGGCCCTCGACCACGGTGCCGTGGTGGTCGACCAGCACCAGGTCGCTGACCTTGACGTGCTTGAAGGACATGCCGAACGGGTTGACCCAGAAGTGGTCGGTGCGTTCCGGGTCGCGGGCGGTGATGTGCCCGGCGACGCCCTCCTCGAACCCGAGCTTGCCGAAGATCCGCAGCGCGGCGGCCAGGCGTTCCTTGCGGTGGCGGCGCTCCTCCTCGACGGTGTCGAAGGACGGCGGCAGCCGGAAGATCAGGTCGGCGGGCAGGCCGTCGAGCAGGGACTCGGTGTCGGACATGGCAGGTCACCTCTCCGTGGGGAGCGCACAGCTCACCAGGGCCGGCGGGGTCGGGCATAGGCTTGCGGCGCCCAACGCGGACCGCGCCGGTTGTCCGCCGGGGCCAAGCGCGGGAGGTGGGCGGCCGGTGGAGGCGTTCGTGCGGCTGGTGGCCGGGCGCACCGCGGACCCGGAGGTGCTCGCGGCGGCGGTCCGGGCCGCCCGGGCCGCGTCCGACCTGGTCGCCGCGCTGCCGGAGCGCGAGGTGCGGCGGCACACCCGGGCGCTGCTGGACGGGGTGCGTTCGGCGCTGCAGGGCGACGGCGATCCGGGGCCGAGCGCGCTCGCGGCGGCGGCGCTGCTGGGTTCGGACCGGGCGCAGCAGGGGGTGCCGGTGGCGGCGCTGCTGGACGGTTTCCAGGCGGGGCGCTCGCACCTGGTGGAGGCGGTGATCGCGGAGGGCCGCCGGTGCGGCGTCCCGGCGGACGAGCTGCTGGACGGGGTGACCCGGATCGACCACATCACCATCACACTGGCCCGCCGGATGGTGCAGGAGCACCGGGTGGCGGAGCTGGCGGCGGCCCGCACGGCCCGCGAGGGAAGTCTGCTGACACTGCGTCACCTCCTGCACGGGGAGCCGGTGGAGCCGCTCGCCGCGCCGCTCTCGCCGACCGGCCGGTACCGGTGCGTGGTGACGGCGGTGAGCGATCCGGCGCTGGCCGGCCCGCCGGAGCAGGCGCTCACGGCGGCCGGCCCCGGCCTGTGCGGTTTCGTGGACGGCCGGCTGGCGGCGTTGACCGGGACAGTTCCTGTCCTGCCCCTCGACGGCCCGACCGCCGTCGTCACGCCGCCCGCCGAGCCGTCCGGTCTGGCCCCCCTGTACGCGCTGGCCCGGCAGGCGCTGCGGGCCGCGGAGTCGGCCGGACTGACCGGGCTTCACCGGCTGGCCGACCTGGCGCTGCTCACCGCCACGCCCGCCGACGCCGAGCTCGGGGCCCTGCTGGCGGGCTCCCTGCTGGGCGCGCTGGACCCGGCCGATCCCTTCCACCGGGAACTCGCCGGCACCGCGCTGGCCCAGCTGGCCCACGGCGGCCGCACCGAACGGACGGCCGCCGAGCTGCACGTGCACCCCAACACGGTGAAGTACCGGCTACGCCGGCTACGCGAGCTGACCGGCGACGACCCGTTGACCGGCGGCGTCGAGCACACCGCGCACTGGTGGTGGGCGCTGCGCAGCTGGCTGGCCTGACTACGGCGTGCCGTCCCGGGCCCGGCCGCGGAACGCGGCAGGCCCGAGCAGCACGCACCTGTCCGGACCGTCGGTCACTTGTTGATGCAGACGTTCCCGAACGCCGGGTTGGCAATGCCGATGAGGTCGATCGAGTTGCCGCAGAGGTTGAGATCCAGGTCGATGGGAACCTGGATCTGGTTGCCGGAGAGGACGCCCGGCGAGTTGGCGGCCACGCCCTCCGCGATGGCGTCGGCGGCGGCGGAGCCGGCGCCGACCAGCAGACAGGTCACGGCCAGGCCGGAGGCAGCGAGGGACTTGCGGATACGCATGACTTCTCCAGATGTGTTGATCCGATAATCGGAGCTCGATCACACCTGCCCGAGCGGGCCGAACCGCCGCATTGCACGGATCGTGGGCGTGTCCGACGACACCGCGACCACCGGCCAGCTCCTCCGGCCGGCCGGAACGAACCGGAACGAACCGGCAGAGCGTCAACCAGCGTCCGAAAAGCCGGAGTTGGAGAACGAACCGACGGTAACGTGGCGACATGACCGAGAACCTGCTGATCGACGCCGCCGGGATCCGACTGACCGGGCTGGCCGCGGGGCCGGTGGACGGTCCCGTCCTGGTGCTGCTGCACGGGCTGGGGCTGGGGGCCGCGGACTTCGCCGGAGTCCTGCCCGGACTGGCCGCCGACCGCCGGGTGCTGGCGCTCGATCTGCGCGGCCACGGCGGCAGCGACCGGCCGGGCGCCTACACCCTGGAGCTGCTGTGCGACGACGTGCTCGCCGCACTGGACGCCCTCGGGCCGGCCCGGGTGGACCTGCTCGGCCACTCCCTGGGCGGCGTGGTCGCCTACCTGCTGGCGGGCCGGCACCCCGAGCGGGTACGGCGGTTGGTGCTGGAGGACGTGCCCGCCCCGCACCCGCGCGAGGAGGAGCCCGCCCTCCGGCCGGACGGCCCGCTCGCGTTCGACTGGGAACTGGTCCCGGCGCTGCGCCGCGAGCTGTACGCCCCGCCCGCCGAATGGGCCGCCGCGCTCGCCGCCGTCACCGCCCCGACCCTGGTGATCGCGGGCGGCCCGACCAGCCACCTGCCGCAGGACCGGGTCGCCGAACTGGCCGACACCGTCCCCGACGGCCGCCTGCACACCGTCCCGGTGGGCCACCTGGTGCACGAGGCGGCTCCGGCGGAGTTCACCCGCCTGGTGCTCGACTTCCTTGCCCAGGACATGGATTGACGATCCGTCAGCGCACCGCCCGCACCGGCTGATCCACCTGCGCGGCGGCCGCAGGAGCGGTCGGGCGACGGACCGGCAGCACGACCGGTACCGCTGCGGGCAGTCCGGCCGCCGCGCAGACGCTGTCCAGGGCGGCGACACAGGCGCGCCGGGGCGCCACCCGACCACCCGCGTGACGGCGCCGCCCGGCGTGCAGCAGGTCGGAACCGCGCCGACCGGTCGGGTCGTCGAGGGCCCGGGCCCGCTGCCGCTTCGCCCCCGCTTGACGCTCCGTCAGACAGCTTCGGGAACACGGGCGGTGAGGTCGGCGAGGGCGTCGCGGGCGGTGCTGAGTTCGCCGATCCGGGCGTTCAGTTCGGCGAGCTGGGCGGTGAGGCGGTCACGGACGCACGGGTGCAGCCGGCCGTCCTCCCAGCACGGCATCAGCTCGCGGATGGTGCGGCTGGTCAGCCCGGCGGCGAGCAGTGCGCGGATCCGGCCGACCTGGACGGGCGCGTCCGCGTCGTACTCGCGGTGGCCGCCCGGGGTGCGGTGCGCGGTGAGCAGTTCCTGCTGCTCGTAGTAGCGCAGCAGGCGCACCGGCACGCCGGTGGCCCTGGACAGCTCCCCGATCCGCATGTGACCCACCCCACAGCCGTGCGACTTGAACCTCACACCGGTGTCACATCCTACGGTCATCGACATGACGACGAACCAGAGCAACCACCCCGCCGAACCGGTCGCGCTGTACGGCTTCCTCACCCCGAAGGACGGCCACCGCGAGCAACTGCTCGACCTGCTGGCCGAGTTGGTGGAGCCCTCGCGCTCCCGCCCGGGCAGCCTGGTGTACCGGCTGCACGAGCAGGAGGACGGCCGGATCTTCCTGTACGAGCTGTGGGCGAACCGGGAGGACCTGGCGGCGCACCACGCGAAGCCGGTGCTGGCGGACGTGCTGGAACGACTTCCGGAGCACCTGGCGGGTGCTCCGGAGGTCTACGAGGGGCAGCTGTACGGGGAGCCGGCCGACTCGCGCGGCTGAGCCTCCGCCCCCGGGGCCGCTCGACCGGGCAGGATCTCGCGGCCGGGCCCGCCCGGGCCCGCTCAGCTCCGCAGGAACTCGCGGTTGAGCCGGGCGATGCCGGTCAGCGGGATGCCCTTGGGGCAGGCGGTGGCGCACTCGCCGGTGTTGGTGCAGCCGCCGAAGCCCTCGGCGTCCATCGCGCCCACCATGTTCCGCACCCGCGAGGCGCGTTCGGGCGCGCCCTGCGGGAGGACGTTGAGGTGGACCACCTTGGCGGCGGTGAACAGCATCGCCGAGCCGTTCGGGCAGGCGGCGACGCAGGCCCCGCAGCCGATGCACTCGGCGTGCTCGAAGGCCAGGTCGGCGGCCTCCTTGGGGACGGCGGTGGCGTGCGCCTCGGGGGCGGAGCCGGTGGGTGCGGTGATGTAGCCGCCGGAGCCGATGATCCGGTCCAGCGCGGAGCGGTCCACCACCAGGTCGCGTACCACGGGGAAGGCGCCGGCCCGCCAGGGTTCGACGTCGATGGTGTCGCCGTCCTTGAAGTGCCGCATGTGCAGCTGGCAGGTGGTGGTCCGCTCGGGGCCGTGGGCCTGGCCGTTGATGACCATGCCGCAGGCGCCGCAGATGCCTTCGCGGCAGTCGTGGTCGAAGGCGACCGGGCGCTCGCCGCGCAGGATGAGTTCCTCGTTGAGGGTGTCCAGCATCTCCAGGAAGGACATGTCCTCGCTAATGCCGGAGACCTGGTAGATCGTCATCTCGCCCGGGGTGTCCGGGCCCTGCTGGCGCCAGATGCGCAGGGTGAGGTTCACGCGTAGCTCCGCTGGGTGGGGTGGACGTGCTCGAAGACGAGCTCTTCCTTGTGCAGGACGGGGGCGTCGCCGGTGCCGGAGAACTCCCACGCGGCGGCGTACGTGAACTCCTCGTCGCGGCGGGCGGCTTCGCCCTCGGGGGTGGCGGACTCGGTACGGAAGTGGCCGCCGCAGGACTCGGCGCGGTGCAGCGCGTCCAGGCACATCAGTTCGGCGAGTTCGAAGTAGTCGACCAGTCGATTGGCCTTCTCCAGCGACTGGTTGAGCTCCGCGCCGGTGCCGGGGACCTTGATCCGCCGCCAGAACTCCTCGCGCAGCTCGGGGATCCGGGCCAGCGCGTGCCGCAGACCGGCCTCGTCGCGGGCCATGCCGCAGTTGTCCCAGAGCAGTTCGCCGAGTTCGCGGTGGAAGGAGTCGGGGGTGCGGTCGCCGTCCACCGCGAGGATCAAGTTGAGGCGGTCAGTCACCTCCGCCTCCACCTCGGCGAGTTGCGGGTGGTCGCCGGGGACGGGCTCCAGCGGCGTGCGGCCCAGGTAGTCGTTGAGGGTGGGCGGCAGGACGAAGTAGCCGTCGGCGAGGCCCTGCATCAGCGCGCTGGCGCCCAGCCGGTTCGCGCCGTGGTCGGAGAAGTTGGCCTCGCCGATCGCGAACAGGCCGGGGACAGTGGTCTGCAGGTCGTAGTCGACCCACAGCCCGCCCATCGTGTAGTGGATCGCCGGGTAGATCCGCATCGGCACGGTGTACGGGTCCTCGGCGGTGATCCGCTCGTACATCTCGAACAGGTTGCCGTACTTGGCCTCGACGGCGGCCCGGCCGAGCCGGGCGATGGCGTCGGCGAAGTCCAGGTACACCCCTTGCCCGCCGGGGCCGACGCCGCGGCCCTCGTCGCAGACCACCTTGGCGGCCCGGGAGGCGATGTCGCGGGGCACCAGGTTGCCGAACGCCGGGTAGATCCGCTCCAGGTAGTAGTCCCGCTCCTCCTCGGGGATCTGCGCCGGCGGACGGGTGTCGCCCTTCGCCTTCGGCACCCAGATCCGGCCGTCGTTGCGCAGCGACTCGCTCATCAGCGTCAGCTTGGACTGGTGGTCGCCGGAGCGCGGGATGCAGGTCGGGTGGATCTGCGTGAAGCACGGGTTGGCGAAGTACGCGCCGCGCCGGTGCGCGCGCCAGATGGCCGTCGCGTTGGAGTTCTTGGCGTTCGTCGACAGGTAGAACACGTTGCCGTAGCCGCCGGTGGCGAGCACCACGGCGTCCGCCAGGTGGGTGCGGATCTCGCCGGTGACCAGGTCGCGGGCGACGATGCCGCGGGCCCGGCCGTCGATCACGACCAGGTCGAGCATCTCGGTGCGCGCGTGCAGCTCGACGTTCCCGGCGGCGATCTGCCGGGACAGCGCCTGGTAGGCGCCGAGCAGCAGCTGCTGGCCGGTCTGGCCGCGGGCGTAGAAGGTCCGGGAGACCTGGACGCCGCCGAACGAGCGGGTGTCGAGCAGGCCGCCGTACTCGCGGGCGAACGGCACGCCCTGAGCGACGCACTGGTCGATGATCTCCACCGAGACCTGGGCCAGGCGGTGCACGTTGGACTCGCGGGCGCGGAAGTCGCCGCCCTTGACGGTGTCGTAGAACAGCCGGCGGATCGAGTCGCCGTCGTTGCGGTAGTTCTTCGCGGCGTTGATGCCGCCCTGCGCGGCGATCGAGTGGGCGCGCCGCGGGGAGTCCTGGAAGCAGAACTGGACCACGTGGTAGCCCTGTTCGGCGAGCGTGGCACCGGCCGCGCCGCCGGCCAGGCCGGTGCCCACCACGATCACGGTGTGCTTGCGGCGATTCGCCGGGTTGACCAGCTTGGCCTCGAACCGCCGCTGGTCCCAGCGCTGTTCGATCGGCCCGGCCGGGGCCCGGGTGTCGGCGACCGGCGTGCCGACGGTGTAGTCGAGGTAGCTCATCGGGGCCTTCCCGGAAGTCGTGTCGTGGGCGCTCATCGGACCAGCCCCGCCATCACCGCGACCGGCACCGAGACGAAGCCGACCGTCAGCAGCAGCGCCAGCGCGTTCGCGGCGAACTTCAGCGCCCGGTCGCGGCGCGGGTTGTTGACGCCGAGGGTCTGCGCGGCGCTCCAGAACCCGTGCCGGACGTGCAGCCCGAGCGCGAGCACCGCCAGGCAGTAGATCCCGCCGCCGTACCAGGTCGAGAACGAGGCCACGATGTTCTGGTACGGGTGCCCCTCCTCGGCGGCCGGGTTCACCGTCAGCGTGGTCAGGTCGAGGATGTGCCAGACGATGAACAGGCCGAGGATCACCCCGCCCCAGCGCATCGTCCGGGTCGCGTACGTGCTCTGCCGGCGGCGGTGCACGTACTGCTGCGGACGGGCCTTCAGATCGCGGCGGGACAGCTGGTAGGCGGCGACGCCGTGCGCGACCACGGCGGCCACCAGCACCGGCCGGGCCAGCCAGAGGAACCAGCCGTAGTGCAGCACCGGCTGCCCGATGGTGCGCAGCCAGTGCGCGTAGCCGTTGAGGTCGTCCGGGCCGAGGAACACCTTGAGGTTGCCGAGCATGTGGGCCACCAGGTAGGCGAGCATCACCAGCCCGCTGACCGCCATCACCGCCTTCTTGCCGACGGAGCTGCGCCACAGCGCCACTGCGGCCGACGGGCGCCGGCCCGGTGTGGGGGTCCGACCGGGAGCGGGGGTCCGGTTCACCCGGTTTGTCCGGGTAGCAGAAGCCATGGGCATGACCGTAGGCCCGGCGCGCAGCCGCTGTCCAAGACATGAAAGCGTTGCCGACGATAGGAGATGCCTATGATGGCAGGTGTGCAGTTGCAGCAGCTCGCCTACTTCGTCGCGGTCGCCGACGCCCGGCACTTCACCCGGGCCGCCGAGTCGACACACGTCTCCCAGCCGTCACTCTCACAGCAAATCCGGTCGCTGGAGCGGGAGTTGGGAGCCGAGCTGTTCCACCGCTCGCGCTCCGGCACCTCGCTCACCGACGCCGGGCAGGCGCTGCTGCCGCTGGCCCGCCGCATCCTGGCCGATGCGGAGAGCGCCCGGCGGGCCGTCGCCGAGACCGTGCAGCTGCGCCGCGGCCGGGTCCGGTTCGGGGCGCCGCCCTCGCTCTGCGCCAGCCTGGTGCCCGAGGTGCTGCGGGCCTACCGGGCGCTGCACCCCGGCGTCGACCTGCGGCTGACCGAGGGCGGCTCGCGCGACCTGGTCCGCGACCTGGAAGCCGGCGAACTCGACCTCGCCCTGATCATCGCCGCACCGGCCGCCGCGCCCGCCGGCCTGTCCGTCACGCCGCTGCTGCACGAGGACCTGGTGCTGGTCTCCGCCGAACCGCTCCCCCGCCGCCGGGCCCGGATCACCGACCTGCGCGGCCAGGGCCTGGTGATGTTCCGGGAGGGCTACGACGTCCGCGAGACCACCCTCGCCGCCTGCCGCGCCGCCGGCTTCGACCCCGGCTACGCCGTCGAGGGCGGCGAGATGGACGCCGTCCTCGCCGCCGTCCGGGCCGGCCTCGGCCCCGCCGTCGTCCCCGGCATGGTCGCCGCCCGTTCCGGCCTGCGCTCCGCCCCCTTCGCGCCACCCGGCCTGGGCCGCACCATCGCCCTCGCCCACGGCCGCGACCTCCCCCTCACCCGCGCCGCCACCGCCTTCCGCGGCGTCCTGCTCGCCTACCTCCTGGACGCCGACCGCGCCGGCTCCCTCCCCCCGGGCACCCGCCTCCTCCCCCCGGACTGAGGCCCCGCCGGCGGGCGCGTCCCCGGTGGCCGGCGCTCCCCCTGAAACCCGACGCCGCCTAGGAAATTGCTGCGCGAGCGGGTCCGGGTGGCGGACGGGACGGATCCGCGGCCCTCGGCCCCGGTGGAACGAGTGACCACCCGACTACCTGACTCTTTCTCGGGCGCCGACCGCCTCGTGGAGCGCGCTCACCAGGGCGTCGACCTCCCGCGCCGTGTGTAGACCGCGAGCGACGCGCGGACCGCACTGGTGACCCCGTACGCGGCCAACGCCGGTTGGGCGCAGTGGTGTCGGGCACGGACGGCGACACCCCGACGGTCGAGCAGGCCGGCGAGGTCCATGGGGTCGGCCCCGGCCTGCAGGAAGGTCAGCACGCCGATCTTTCCCGGTGCGGTGCCCAGCAGCCGGATCCCGGGCACGGTGGACAGGGCGCGCATCGCGTAGGCGGTGAGCTGCTCCTCGTACACGGTGGCGGCCCATCGTGTGCGCGCTGTCTCCCCGCAAGGCGCCAGGTCAATGTGCATACTGCAGCGTCACCAACCACCCCACCCCCACCCACCAATCCCACAGACCCCACCCCCCTCGTGCGGACCACCGGAACCGAGGTGGTCGCCCGGCTACCGGTGACGCCACCGCTGACGAAGTCGCAGGACCTCGGTCGCCCAGTGGGTCTCCAAGTCCGCGTCGGGTATCCGCTCACGGCCCAGGCTGAAACGGACATGCCGGTAGATCCAGTGGAGCGAGGCGTCCGTGCTGGCGATCAAGGTGGACAGCAGCGGATCTCCGGCAGGGGTCTCCCGGTCCACGGCCACCAGCAGTTCCCCCTGGTCGTCCGGGTGCAGGTGTGGCAGCGCGCCGCCCATCCTGATACGGAGGTCTCCCCAGGTGAGAACCTTGCCACCGCTACGGGCCGTGTTGGTGAGAACCTTCCGGGCGGCGACGGCCAGCCTGTCGATAGCCTCCGCCGGGAGCCGATCGGTCTGCCGGGGAATGGCCGGACCCTCCGCCTTCCCGAGGGGTGTGCGCGGCCCCGATCCGGACTTCTGCCTGGAACGCTCACGGCGGGAAACCTCCCGCTGCTTGAGTCGGCCGTGCCAGCGAGCCACCGCCGCCGCTTCCGACGAGGACAGCCCCTCGGCCAGGCTGCCACGGAGCCGGGCGATCTCGTCGAGAGCGAGGCGGACTTCGTCGACGGATCCGTCCTTTCGGTGCCCCGCCAGCCCCGTGAGCAGCTCCCGAATCCTTCGGAGAGCTGGATCCACCTGTCTCTGCGGGACCCGCTCGCCGCACCAGGCCTTCACCTCACGCATGAAGGGCGTGTATTCCTCGCGATCCGCCTCCGACAGCTTCCGGGCGTACAAGGGTCCGGCCAGCTGTCGGGCAGCCTGTACCGCAGGCAGATCGTCGGCGGACTGGGCGGCGCGGATCTCGTCGCGGAGCCACTCGAACTGCTCCAGTGCCTCGGTGTGGGCGAGGTTCCGCTCCCGGTGTGCGGGAGCCTCGTCGGAATCTTGTGAGACGGCGGCACTGTTCAACTTCCCCTGCAGAGCATCGAACAGGACCTGGATGTCCTCGGGCAGGCTTCCACGGCAACGGCGCCTGAGGATCCTGGCGTGCGCCAGGCCGCTGCGCAGCTCAAGCAGGTCGTTGGAGGATTCCGGACGAGCGAGGCCCTCCAGCACCGCGCGCAGCGCGATCTGAGCCGCCTCGGACGCCCGGGGGCGGATCCATTTCGCCATCACCGTGCACAGCCGCCGGACACGCTGCTTGTCCTCTGTCGTGAGCTGCTGCTCTCCGATGCGCCCCGCTTGCTGCTGGAGCAGCATCGCCGCAGCGAGGTCGCCAGCTCGTCTCGCCTCCTCGAAGCGCGAGGCGATTGCGTCGATCTCCTCCGTGCTGCGGGGCTTCGAGGCGTCAGGGCGGGGCGGCGTGTCCGGCACGTCGCCCAACTTGGACTCGCGCGCCTTCGGCATCGCCTTCGCAACGGGGCTGGTTCCCCCTGCGGCGGCCGGCTGCGGAGAGGCGACGGGATGACCGATGAGGCGCGTGAGTTCATCCAGGATCGGATAGCTCGCCCTGAGCCACGGGCGGAGAGCACGGCCGTGGAGGCGAGCGGCTTCGTAGCCCGCGACGTGAGTCCGGGCCTGCTTGACGGCCTTCCCCAGCCGTTCGGCGCGGCGTGGACTCGCTTTGGGCGCGATGGCAGCCGCCTCTGCCAGCTTCCGCCGCAGTTCACCGAACTGGTGGGACGCGGCTCGCACGTCTGAGAGGCCTGCGGCGTCGGCGGTGGCCGGTTTCTCCCGAGGCGCGGGAGGAGTCCGCAAGGTGGGTGTCGAAGCCGGCGCGGGATCCGTCGGGCGGCTGTACGCGTCCTGCGCCCGCTTGATCTCGACCGCGCTCCAGCGTTGCAGGGCCGCGTCCGAGGCCGGAGCGGGCGCTCCCAGCAGCCGCAGTACGGTGCCCAGGTAGGGCAGGCCGCGTCCGGAGGGCGCGAGGACCAGGACGGACAGGAGAGGCTTGCCGGGTTCCAGAGGCCTGTCCACCTCCACCAGGAGCTCGCGGCGCTTGGGATCTGGCAGATGCGCGAGGTCGAGGTCGATCCGGCTCGACAGTTCCGACCACGTGGTGGTGGTGCGCTCGGCCGCCACCCGCTCCAGCTCCCGCCGGAGAGTGGCCGCCACCTTGCCCCGCTCGGGCAGGGAAGGGCGGCTCTCGGGCTCGACCTGGCGTACCTGCGGTGCTGGAGCAGTTTCATCCCTCAGAGCGACGCTCGGGCGCCACAGGCCGGTGCGTTCGGCGTCGAGGCCCTGAAGCTGCGTGAGGCTGTCCGCGCGGACGGCCCACGAGGGAGCATCGGCCGCGACGGGATCAGTGATCAGCAGCCTCACCAGGCCCGAGAGCTGGTAGACGTACTGCTCGGTGGGAGCGGGGACTTCATCGGGAAGGGAGAGACAGGCGCGGATGATGCGGCTTCCGGCCGGCTTGACGAATCCGGGGACCAGGTACCGCCCCTCGATCGAGAGTTCGGCATCCACCGGGCGCTTCGCGGCGGGGTCCACGGCGAAGACGATCCGCGCACCGTGCAGAGGAAGAGCCGCCGGAAGTGGATGGTTGCGCATGCCGCCTTGACGAACGCGCCCGCCGGCCCGCAGCCCTTCGAGGGCCGGAGTCACCAGGCCGTCGCGGGTCATCCGACACTGTTCGAGGGGTTCCCAGGACACTTGGCTGCCCTCGGTCACGGTGCCGATAAGGACGCGGCGGTCGGCTCCGGCGGTCTCACACCGCACGCGCAGCGCGTAGCCCTGGCGAGCGGTCATCTCCCGCGTGACCGCGCCCTCGGGCCTGAAGACCCAGTCGACGTGCCCCTCCCTCGCGCCCAGGCTGTCGGCAGCCCTGCGCCAGCTGTGGTAGTCCTGCGAACGGAGGACGAACCGCAGGTGCTGCCCCGTGGCACGCAGCCAGAAGTCCACGGCATCGCCCGGCCCGTGTCCGAGGCTGCGCAGGTCGGACTGCGCTGCGTGGCCCTGGCCAGCCAGCCACTCCTTCACGTGCAAGCGGATGAAGAGGTGGTCGGCGCTGTCCTCACCGTTGGCCGAGCGATGGCACACCGCGCGGATCCCGTCACGGTCCGGATAGTGGGAGAAGTGGCAGACCTTGGTCTCGTACCGCTTGGTCATAAGCTTCTCGCCGCAGCCGCCGAGGAGCGTGCCGCACCAGAAGCGGTCGGTGCCGAACTGACGTCTGAACTCGTCAAGGTTGTGGGGTTCTTCGGGGAGGATGACGGGCACTTCCGAATCCCGGCCACCGATGACGGCGGTCTGGACAAGACGTGTGTCTGCCTGCGTCACTTGTGTCCCTTCGGTTCGACACGCCCCTCGGGCTCCGGTGCTCTCGTCCTGGGATCACCGTTCGGTGAAGTGTTCCATTTCTTGGCCTCGATGAGCAGGCCGATCACGTCAGAAAACCTTCTGCCACGCGCACTTGTGACGTATGAGGAAGAGGAGAGAGCCAGAGGGGACGGTGGATCGCGACCACGGTCGAGATCCGGCCTTGACTCCGGCTCCCGGCTCTGTCCACGGTGACCGGTTCGACTCGTCCGAGCCCTCACCAGCCTGACGCCCGGGCAGGCCGATCCCGCCCGACTCACCGAACTGGTGCAAGGCCACCATGCGTAGCCTGGCCATCGGATTCATGCGCAAGGTCGGCTGGGCCAACACACCGCGGCAGCCGGCCACTACCGGTCACGCCCGACTGCGCCACCGCGGTACTCGATCTTGCAGCCTGAGAACGCATCAGCCCTGGCCCCTTCGCTAGCCCAACTCGCCTCGTAGAACTTGTCACACGATCACTGGCCTCGGGTGTTGAGGCGTCGCCAGCAGACGACCGTGCAGGCGAGCGAGACGAAGGCGTTGTGGAGGTCGAGGGGAAGGTGTAGCGGCATCACCTCGAGCGACCGCCCAACTGGAAACGTGAGTGTGCCAGTTGGGTGGCTCTGCAAGACTTGGCCCGTGACGCTTGACTCCAACCACTTCCGCACGCGCAGCTTCGAGGTCTCCTGGCCGAACTGGATCATCAAGGCTGAACTCGATCGCCTCATCAGCACCAAGACGAACGATCCCAGTTGGGGCGACCAGTGCGAGTTCTTCATCGCCGAAGCCTTCTCGTCGTCGGGCGTGCTGGACGAGTGGAAGGCTGTAGCGGAGCGCGAAGACAGCAGGGACCGATGGTCCTTCGATCCGTCGGCTCCGACCCGGATCGGTTGGCTTCAGCAGCTCCACGGCGCCGCCGAGACGCTGCCCGCCCAGCAAGACCGCATTCCCTACTGGTCTCAGCGCCGGAACGGCGGCAGCACAACCCGCGGAGGCCTGGATCTTGCCGGGACTACGCGCCGGTTCTCTGCGCTCGTCAGAGACCTGGAGAAGACCGGCTACCTCACCTGGGCCTTTGGTCAGGAGTGCGTGGACGGGGGGACTGATGGAACGCTGGGGCCTGACGCTGCCGAGGAGGTGCATCTCGCACTCGGCCGCGACAACCTCTGGCCCGTCCAGCAGCACTTCGCCAACTACGGCCTCGATGACCTCTGCGACGTCATCGAGTTCTTGGCGGATCATGTACGCCGCCCTGTCGCCCGCGAATGGCACCGATGGGACGACTGTGGCTGGCACTACAAGTCGTTCGACGCGCGGCTCGGGTTCCAGCTCTACCGCTGGCGGGTCAACACGCTTCTGTCACAGAGCGTGCTCGGCCTGACCTTGACCGAGGTCGGCCGCCTGGAAACTGCCGCTCCGAGCGCCGTCGAGGACCTTGTGACAGCCGTGCGTACGGCCGAGAACGTTCATGATGCCGATGACGTGGAGCTGGAGCACGCTCTGACCCAGTTCAGGGCACGCAACGCCACCGAGATGGACAAGCGGTCTGCCGTCATCTCGCTAGCCGGCATCTTGGAACGCCGGCGTGGGCTGGTCCAGGAGCACCTGGCCAAGAAGGACGAAGGCGCTCTGTTCCGGATCGCCAACGAGTTCGGCATCCGCCACCAGGACGCCAAGCAGCAGAAGGACTACGACCCCGAGCTGTATCTGGAGTGGGTCTTCTACTGGTACGTCGCAACGATCAACCTCACGAACAGGATTGTCGCTGCGCAGTCATAGCTATCGAGCTGGCCGTCGGCCAGCCACATGACCTACGTGGGGCGACGGACCGAACCGGTGTTGCCACCCTATGAAACGGGAGGAACCACTCAGTAGGGTGGGTGCACGGAACATCGGTACGACGAGAGGTGGTCCGGGTGTCCGGCACTGTCACGACGGTCAGCAGCAACGGCGAGTACTCGTTCACCAAGCCCAACCGGGACGCGATCCGGCTGCTCGAAGGCCTCGGCGTCGAGGGCGACGTGCACGCGGGGGTCACCGTCAAGCACCGCTCCCGGGTCGCCAAGGACCCGACCGTTCCGAACCTCCGCCAGGTGCACCTGATCCACGCCGAGCTGTTCGACGACCTGGCCGCGGCTGGATTCACCGTCGCCCCGGGCGACTTGGGCGAGAACGTCACCACCCGCGGCCTGGATCTGCTCGGCCTGCCGGTCGGCGCGCTGCTGCACCTCGGCGCGGAGGCGGTGGTCGAGGTCACCGGCCTGCGCAACCCGTGCCTGCAGATCGACAACTTCCAGCACGGGCTGCTCAAGCAGGTGTTGAAGCGGGACGAGACCGGCGCGGTCGTCCGCCTGGCGGGCATCATGGGCGTCGTCCGCACCGGCGGCCCCGTCCGGCCGGGTGACTCCGTCGCCGTCACGCTGCCGGACGGCCCGCACCGGCCGCTCGACCGGGTCTGACAGCGCGGTCCTGACTTTCCGTCAGCCCGCCAGGGCTGCACGGAGGTATTCGAGGATCTCCGTCCGGGCGGTCCCGGCCTACGGTTCGAGGCCGGGCAGGGTGAGGAACGCGTGCCCCGCGCCCGGGTCTTCGGAGAGCCGCGTCGGCGCTCCCCGCCGCCCGCAGCCGCTCGGCTCGGCGTAGCGGCGGCCGTGGTCGGCGACCGGGTCGCGAGTGGGCACCACGACAGGCACCGGGGCGAGCCCGCACAGGTCGGCCGCGTGCAGTGGCGAGACCGCGACGGTGTCCACCCCGGGCGGGGCGGCGAACCGCCGGACGAGCCGCAGTTGGGGCAGGGTCAGGGTCGGGGTGGCGGCGTGCGCGGCCATGGACGGGTGGTCGAAGGCCGCCCCGGTCACGTCGACCACCGGGTTTACCAGGACCTGGGCCCGCAGCTCCGACCCGGCCCGCCGGGCCCGGATCGCCGTCAGGGCGCCGATCAGCGCGCCGCAACTCTCGCTGAACACGGCCGTCCGTGACGGGTCGGCGTCCCACTCGTCGACGCCCCACTCGTCGGCATGCCGCAGCAGGTGGTCGAGGACGTCCAACCCGTCGTCGGCGGCGTCCGTGAGTGGGCTGTCGGGGCGAGGAGGCGGTGCTCGACCGAGACGACCAGCGCGGGCAGTCGGGCGGCGACGTGGCCGCTGGTCCGGTCGCACTGCGCCGCCGTCCCCACGAACCCGCTGCCGTGGACGTTGAACCACCAGTGGCAGCACAGCACTTCGACCTGCCGCCGGCCGGTACACCCGGACCGGGAGGTCGCGGCCGGGCAACGCCAACTCCTGCCATGCGATCGCCGCGTCGGGGTCGGACTCGCCGAGGATCGCCCGCGCGGCGGCGGGGGCCCGGCAGCGGTTCTCCGCCTTGCGGTGGGTGAGCAGTTCCTCGGTCGTGATCGTGTCGAAGTCCGGTGCCGGCAGCCGCGCCGCGGCAGTCGTCCCACTCGACCCCCTGCTCCCCTCGCCGCCGAACTGGGGACGGACTCCTCCAGCCTGTACCGGCACTTCCGCAACAGGACGGAGCTGCTGCGCGCGGTCGCCAACCGGATCCTGCGGGCCTCCATGGACGGCCACCGCCCCGAGGTGCGGCTGGAAGCAGCGCATCACCCTGCTCGCCCGCCGCCTGCGCGCGAGGCCTTCGGCGAGCAGCCCCGACTCGCCGCGATCTGGGCGCTACGGGTCCGGCGGCGCCGGTTCCCGGCTGGTCATGGAGGAGCTGCTGCAGGCGCTGCGCGCCTCCGGTCTGCCCGACCGTGCGCTACCACCTCCTGGTGGTCCTGCTCTCCGCGCTGATCTCCGCCGAGGCCGCCCTCAGCGGCATCACCGCCACCGAGTACGAGCAGGCCGTGGAGCAGTTCCGGGTCGCCGTGCTCGGCACGGCCCCCGAGTGCTTTCCCGGCCCGGCCCATTTCGCCCGCGAGATCCGCCCGTTCGGCGCGGACCGCCCTGCCGCGTTCGAGGAGATCCTCGACGCGCACCTCGCCGACATTCGGGCCCGGCTCCCCTGACCTGCCGGACCGCCGACCCGCCGGGAATTCGCCGAACGCGCTTCCTGCCCGCATTCCCGGGCGGGCCCCGTCCATGCGTTCCGGGCCGACGGAACGGCCGTGCCCGCATTCCGGTCGGCCTTCGCTTCCCCAGGCCTGAGCATTGCCGACGCCAAGACTTCTTGTGGCCGGGTCGCCTTCCGGTGTACTTTGGCGTGCCCGACAACTTCCTTTTCCCGTCGCTTTACTGACGGTGCGCCAAAAAAGGGTCACCCTACGCCGGGGCGGCATTCTCCCTTGCATTCCCCTTGCCATTCCCTTGCTACTCGACGCGGACATGTCGCAAGGGCTTCCGGCAGATCTAGCGTCCTGCCGCCGAGCCGATTCCTGCCGCGACACCACACCCTTTCGGTGCCGTCGGCCGTCCCCCCGTCAACCCGGCTCGGTGGGAGGAAACGCGATGAACCGCAAGACCGCTCTGGCGGCAGCTGTTGCGGCGGCCCTCACCCTGGGCACCGCCGTGGTGGCGGGTACGCAGAACGTGGCGCTGGCGAGTGGCACCACGCAGTCGGGCGCCGGGTTCCAGGCGATGAGCACGACGGGCCGGTTGGCGGCCCTCGACCAGGCCGGCAAGGAGGCCGCCACGACGGCGAAGGCGCTGGGCCTCGGCCCGGACGAGCGACTGGTGGCCAAGGACGTGCTGGTCGACAACGACGGCGCGCGGCACGTCCGTTACGACCGCACCTACCGCGGCCTGCCGGTGCTCGGCGGCGACCTGGTCGTCCACCGCGCCAAGAACGGCCGCATCACGTCGACGAGTTGGGCCCACCAGGGGGCGATCCAGGTCGTCGGCGTGACGCCCTCGCTCTCCACCCAGGACGCCTCGAAGGCGGCCGAGCGCAGCGCCAAGCACGTCAAGCAGGCCCGCACCACCAACCTGGACACCAGCAAGCTGGTGGTCTGGGCGGCCGCCGGAAAGGCGCCGGTGCTGGCGTACCGCACCACCGTCACCGGCGCGGGCGAGGCCGGCGCGAACTCGCAGGAAGCCGTCCTGCTCGACGCCAACACGGGTGCGGTGCTGGACAGTTACCAGCTGGAGCAGGGCGTCTCGGGCACCGGCAACGGCGTCAACGTCGGCCAGGTCACCCTGGAGACCAGCCAGAGCGGCAGCGGCTACACGCTGACCGACGCGCTGCACGGCTCGACGATCGTCTACGACTCCAACAACAGCCCGCAGTCGAACCCCGCGCAGAACGCCACGACCTTCACCGACACCACCGACAACTGGGGCGACGGCACCACCGCCAACCGCGAGAGCGCCGCCGTGGACGCCTCGTTCGGCCTCGCCAAGACCTGGGACTACTACAAGAACACCTTCAACCGCAGCGGCATCCGCAACGACGGCCGCGGCGCCCCGGCGTACGTGCACGTGGACAACCAGCTGCTGAACGCGTTCTACGACGACAGCTGCTTCTGCATGTCCTTCGGCGACGGCTCCTCGCAGAACAACAACACGCCGCTGACCGCGCTCGACGTCTCCGGCCACGAGATGACGCACGGCGTCACCGCCGCCACCGCCAACCTGAACTACTCCGGCGAGTCCGGCGGCCTCAACGAGTCGACCAGCGACATCATGGGCACCATGGTGGAGTTCTACGCCAACGACCCGGTCAACCCCGGGAACTACTACATCGGCGAGAAGCTCAACATGGGCAACGGCTACCTGCGCCGGATGGACGACCCGACGTTGGACGGCAGTTCGCTCGGTTGCTACAACAGCAACGCGGGCTCGGTGGACGTGCACTACTCGTCCGGCATCGGAAACCACTTCTTCTACCTGACCGCCGAGGGCACCGGCGCCAAGACCATCGGCGGCCTGCCGCACAACGGCACCACGTGCAACGGCGACAGCTTCAGCGGCATCGGCAAGGACAAGGCCGCGGCAATCTGGTACCGCGCCCTCACCACCTACATGACCTCCACCACCAACTACAACGGCGCCCGCACCGCCACCCTGCAGGCCGCCGCCGACCTGTACGGCGCCAACTCGCAGGAGCAGTACATCGTCTCCAAGGCATGGGCCGCCGTCTCGCTCGGCACCGCCCTGCCCAACCCGGGCGGCGGCACGCCGACGCCGTCCCCGTCCGGCTCGCCCACCGGCAACCCGAACCCCGGGAACGCGCTGGTCAACGGCGGCTTCGAACAGGGCACGACCGGCTGGACGCAGAGCGCCAACGACATCACCAACTCCAACCAGCAGACCCCGCACGGCGGTTCCTGGTACGCGTGGATGATGGGCTACGGCTCCACCGCGAGCGAGACCCTGTCGCAGGGCAACATCGCGGTGCCCGCCGGCACGCCCAAGCTCACCTTCTGGCTGAAGGTCAGCACCCAGGAGACCGGCACCACCGCGTACGACACCCTGAAGGTCACCGTCAACGGCGCCACCGTGGCCACGTACTCCAACGCCAACGCCAGCGCCGGCTACGTCCAGAAGACCGTCAACCTGAGCGCCTACGCCGGACAGACCGTCAACCTCCAGTTCAACGGCCAGGAGGACGCCTCGCTGGCGACCACCTTCCTGGTCGACGACGTGAAGATCGGCTGACCTGCCTGCTCGACCTGCTCGACCTGCTCGACCTGCTCGACCTGCTCGACCTGCTCGACCTGCTCGACCTGCTCGACCTGCTCGACCGTGAGGGTGCCGTCCGGTGCGGCGCCCTCGCGGTCGAGCGCCGTCAGCCCTGCTCGGCGCTGTCGCCGCCGCCGTCGCCGACGCTTCCGCTCCGCGACCAGCCGCGCCGCTCGCCCTCGTCGATCAGTCGCCGCCCGGCCTTCCACAGCGTCGCCGACGCGTCACCGATCACCGCCTTGCGCGCCCGGACGTCGTCGGCCGTCACCCCTGGTGTGCGCCAAGTGCCGCCGTGCGCCATCCAGTTGAGCAGCAGCGGCTGCAACCGGTCCATCGCCTTGGCGAACCGCGCCTCCGGGGTGCAGCGCTCCTCGAACTCGTCCCACAGCCCCCGCAGCCGCTGCGCCTGGTCCTGCGGCAGCAGCCCGAACAGTTCGTCCGCCGCCCCCGCCTCGCGCTCCGCCTGGTCGACGCCCGCCGCCGTGTCGTACAGCGGCGTGTCCCCCGCGTAGATCTCCACCAGGTCGTGCAGCAGCACGAGTTGGACGGTGTGCCCGACGTCGATCGGCTCGTCCGCGTACTCCGCGAGGACGGCGACCATCATCGCCAGGTGCCAGGAGTGCTCGGCGTCGTTCTCCCGCCGTTCGGCGGCGACCAGCGGCGACTGCCGCAGGATCGTCTTGAGCCGGTCGATCTCCACCAGGAAGGTCAGCTGGGCACGCAGCCGCTCGTCGATGCCGTCGGCGGGGAAGGGCGTGCGGTCCACCAGCAGGGGGCGGGGTTCGTCGCTCATGAGGCCCATCGTGCCACGGCCGCTACCGCCCACACGCACAACAGCGGTGCCCGGCGGGTGGGGCACCCGCCGGGCACGTGGCTTCAGTGTCAGCCGTTCTGCCAGGTGGCGCCAGAGCCGGCGAAGGCACCGGAGATGCCGGTGTCGTCGGACCAGATCCAGAAGTCGGTGTGCTGAAGCCCGTCGGCACCCACCGCGGAGTTCGCGTCCGCGACACCGGAGCCGTTCTGGTCCGCGACGAACTGGCCCTCACCGAAGTTCGCGTCCAGGCCCTCTTGGGCGGAGGCGAGTCCGGCGCAGCCAATCACGAGGGGGGCGGCGAGGGCGGTGACGGCCAGAGCACGCTTGACAGCACGCATGAGAAATCTCCTCCGAGAAGTTCGATAGCCGGCGTGGCGCGACGGTGGCCCTACCGGTTCCAGCCAGCTACGGGATCCGAGCGGCCGCAGAAGGGGCCGTTCGGCCGGTTCGTCGTGGACCCTTGCGCCTGCGCGGGACGGGCAGACCGAAGGTTCACCCCTGAGTGGTCACCCGGGAGGGCTCAGACACGGGTGCCCGGCGGGTGGGGCTCCCGCCGGGCACCCGAAGGTGAGCGTCGAGGTCGACCCTTAGAAGTGGGCACCGGCCTCGTTGTGGGAGCCCTCGACGCCCTCGTCGCCGGCGAAGACCCAGCCGGCACCGTGCTCGACGCCGCCCTCGTCGACCTTGGAGAACACGTGGGCCGCGCCGGCGCCCTCCTCGTTCGCGACGAACTGACCCTTCTCGAAGTGGGCCTCGGGGCCTTCGTGGGCGGAGGCGAGCCCGGCGCAGCCGACCACGAGGGGGGCGGCGAGGGCGGTGACGGCCAGAACGCGCTTAATACCACGCATGAGAAATCTCCTCCGAGTAGGTGGTTCAGTGGCGGGGCGCGGTGGTGGCCCTGCCGAGATCCAGCCAGCCACGGGATCCGGAGGGCCGCAAAGGGACCGTGCGTCCGTCTGGCCCTGACGTCGCGTCACCATCCGGCGCGCCTGCGGGGATGGCACGGTTCGAACGTTCACTCTTGGGTGGTCGCCCGGGAGGCGCAGACACCGGGATCACCAGGCTCGGATCGCAATAAGCTGACGATCCGTCAGATATGCGCGCCTGCTCAGGTTTTCTGCCTCCCCAATCTCGTCCCCCGGCGGGGATCGACTGGCGCGGCGCCCTGCGGCGGGCCTTCGAGATCCTCGGCGACGCCCGGTGGCCGGCTCCTGCGTCGGGGACGTCGCGCCGACCGGCATGGTCAGGCGCACGGCCTACGGTTCGGCGTGTTCCGGGACGATCGGTCAGTCGGAGTTCTCCCACACGAGAACCCCGGGGCCGTGCGGTGTCAGCACCGGCACCCACGCCTCGTCGACCTCCGACAGGCGGGACTCGTCGAGTGCCAGCCACGTGGGGAGCGCGTCGTCGTGCCTCCCGGAGCCGTAGACGCCGAATTCGGCGACCGCGGCCCGCAGCCGGTCGAGCAGCTCGGCCGGCCAGTCCAGGCGGCGCGACCCCTGCCCTTTCAGCTCTCCGACGAAGATCTCCTGCAGGTCGACGTCCAGGTCCCGCCCGAACAGCGGGATCAGGTAGCCCTCCTGCCGGTACTGGATGCAGCCGAACCCGCCGCCCTGGTTCTGGTAGACCACGCCGGTCGGCGCGGCCACGATGACGAACATCCAGCCCTGGCCGGCTCCGACGCTGTCGGGGTCCAGGAAGATGTGCCGCTTGTCGTCGTCGGTGTGAGTCATGGTCAGCAGCCTCGCACGGACGGCCGCCCGGCTGCCGACCGGTAGGGTGCGGGCGGGGACGTGCGGAACAGAGGGGGGCGCGGGATGTCGGTGATCGCGACGGCGGCCGGGGTGCTGGGGAAGCTGGTGGCGACTCCGCTGAAGGATGCGGCGATGCGGCAGGAGCGGGTGCTGCGGGCGCTCAGGGCCGTCAAGCTGGATCCGCGGACACCGCCACGGGACTTCGACAGCGTCTACGCCATCACGCTGATCGAGTACTGCGCGGGCCGTGCGGCTTCGGTGCTCGCCGTGTTCCGCGACGAGTACGTGGTCGACTCCTTCCGCCGGTCGTTCCAGCAGCGGGACTTGACCCGGGTGCGTCGCGAGGTCGCCGAGGCGGTCGAACGGAACCGGGAGACCAGGGAGTTCGGGCATCTCGCCCACGGCTTCGAGGAGCACGTGGACACCTTCGCTGCCGCGTTCGAGCAGGTGGTGGACCGCACCAGGGCGCCGCACGAGGTGCGTCTGGAGGAGACCGTCAAGTCGCTGCTCAGCCAGGTGAGCCGGACGCGCGACGAGGAGGAGGTCCGGCGGCTGCGGATCGAGCCCGACCGGGCCGAGCTCACGCCGGCGCAGCGACTGGCCCGGGACGCCGAGGAGTGGTTCCGGGCGGTCAAGTACGAGGTGCTGAAGCAGTGGCCGGTCGGCGAGGACGCGGTCGCCCTACGGGTCGACATCCCGAATCGCCGGGGGCGCGACCCGATCGTGATGCTGTGCGTGGCGGGCGAGTTGGGCCCGCACCACCTCAACACCCTTGCTGAGCTGGCCGATTCGGCCAAGGCCAAGGAGGGCTGGGGCATCGCGCGGCTGCGGGTCAGCGCGGCGGCCCGGGCCGTGGCGGCGGCCAGTGGCAACCGGCTGTTCTGCTACTCGTTCGACGAACTGATCGACGAGGAGGCCGACTTCGAGCCGTATCTGGCGTGGGTCGAGGAGGAGGTGCGGCGGCGCGGGATCGACACCCGGTACGTCCCGCAGTCCTGCGAGAAGAGCGAGATCGACCCGGCGACCGGACTGCCGATCGCCACCAGCCGCTACCACTGGCGGGACGGCGGCCTGGACGACTACGTGGCCCGCTGGTTGGACGAGCCGGCCAAGCAACACCTTTCCGTGCTGGGCGAGTTCGGCATGGGCAAGTCCTGGTTCGCGCTGCACCTCGCGCACACCATGGTGCTGGCCTGGCGGGACGCCAAGCGGCGCGGTGTCCCGCGGCCCCGACTGCCGCTGTTGATACCGCTGCGCGACTACGTCAAGCAGACCCGGGTGGAGGGACTGCTGGCCGAGTTCTTCTTCGACAAGCACAACGTGAACCTGCGCAGCGCCGAGGTGGTCCGGGTGCTCAACCGGACGGGCCGGCTGCTGCTGATCTTCGACGGCTTCGACGAGATGGCGGCCCGCGCCGACCGCAACACGGTGGTGGCGAACTTCTGGTCGCTCGCCTCGGCGGTGGACCAGGGCGCGAAGGTGCTGCTCAGCAGCCGCAAGGAGCACTTCCGGGACGACCGGGAGGCCCGCGACCTGTTCGGCGCGAAGATCTCCACGGCCGGGCACGGCGGGACGGCGGACGGCCCGACCTTCGAGATCGTCCAGCTCGTCGAGTTCGAGGACGAGCAGATCGAGCGGATGCTCCGGCACGACCTGCCCGAGGAGAAGGTCCGCGAGATCATGGGGCACCCCGCCCTGCGCGGACTGATGCGGCGTCCGCTGATGTCCGAGCTGGTGATCGAGGCGCTGCCGGACATCGAGCAGGGCGCGGAGATCGACCTCGCCCGGATCTACCTGTACGCGGTGTGCCGCAAGATGGACCGTGACATCCACGCCGAGCGGACCTTCACCTCCCGCGCCGACAAGCTGTACTTCCTCTGCGAGGTCGCCTGGGAGATGCTCTCCACCGAGCGGCTCGCTCTCAACTACCGTGACTTCCCGGGCCGGTTGCGCTCGTTCTTCGGCCCGGTGGTGCAGCGCGACGCGGATCTGGACTTCTGGGAGCACGACATGCGCAACCAGGGCATGCTGGTGCGCAACGCGGAGGGCGACTACGGGCCGTCGCACAAGTCGCTGCTGGAGTTCCTGGTGGCGCTCAAGTTCGCCGGTGAACTCGGCCTGCTCACGGGCGATTTCCTGGACGCCGTCCGAGTTCCCGACGCGGCGGAGGCGGACGACCCGCGGTCGTGGTCGGAGCACTTCGCCGCACGCGACGCGGCCGGACGCCTGCCGGGCCTCTCCGCTTTCGCGCCCGAGTCGGCGGCGGCGCTGGCCGGCACTTTCGGCGCGCTGGAGCCGAACGAGACGGTGTTCGGGTTCCTGGCCACCATGGTCCGCGAGCATCCGGAGCACCGCGCCCGACTGTTGGAGCTGGCTCACGCGAGCAGCCCGGGCAGGCCGCTGCTGAACAGCCTGCATCTGCTGGCCATGGCCGACGGCGATCTGGTGGATGCGCCGTTGGCCGAGCTCGACCTGTCCGGGTTCCGGGCTTGGGTGCCCGGCCGTCGGTTCTCGCTCGCGGGCGCGGATCTCCGCGGCGCGAACCTCGCCGAGGCGGAGCTGCACAGTACCGACCTCACCGGTGCCGATCTGACGGGTGCACGGCTCTCGCCGCTGATTCTCCGGGAGCTCCCCACCTGGCGTTGCCGGATCACCACGAGCGGGGCCTTGGCCGCCTGGAACAACCACCGGGTACTCCACTGGCCCGACGGGATCCCCGCCGAACCTCCCCTCCGGTTCGACGTCGTGCACGGTCCCATGTTCATTCACGAGTGGGCCGAGTCGATCTGGTGGATGTCCGACATCATGGGTGGTCGGCTGGTCGACGCCCGGACGGGGCGGTCCATGAGTGAGGTCGATGTCTACACGGAGATGCTGGTGCCCATCCACTGGCGTGGGCAGCGGGTCCTGTTGGAAGCCGTCGAGGGCATCATCCGCGATCCGGAGACCGGGGCGGTGATCGAGAGGTGGACCCCTCCCGCCGAACAGGCCGGGCAGTGGACGGTCCTCACCGGTGACTTCCGGGCGGGCCTGCTCGCGATCAACGATCAGGTCTCGTACCACGTCCCCGACAGCGAAGCGGCCGGCGGCTGGCGGACCGTCGCGGCTCTGGACGTCAACGCGGACGAGGACGAGATTTACCAAGTGGGTTCCCGTGACAGCGAATTGGTGACGATCGACGACATCCCGGTGATGGCGATCGACGCCCTCACCGAGCAAGTACTGCTCCGCCCCGAGGGCCTGCCGCTGGCACTCAGCCCGGATGATGCCCTCGAAGGGTTCGTGTACCGCGCGGCCATCGGGCTTGCGGTGCTCGCCGAGGGTGGGCGGCTCAGCGCCTGGTCGATGACGGCGGAGAGCGGAGAACCGATCTGGGAGCGCCGGACCGGCAGCAGCGGAACCCTCGGGATCTTCGCCGACCCGGCCGGTTCGCGTCTCGCCGCCATCACCGACATGGGCGAACTCTGGCTGTTCGACTTCCGCACCGGCGAGCTGCTCGCCCGCGCTCCGCTCACCGACCGGCTGCGCGGCACCCGGTTCTCCCGGGACTGCGGGTTCGACGACGACATCCTCGCCGCGATCGTCCGCCTCGGCGGCGTCATCGTCGACTGACCAACATCCGCCCTACTCCTGGTACTTCGCCAACTCCGCCCGCCCCCGCACCCCGTACTGCCGGAACAGCCGCGTCAGGTTCGCCTCCACGGCCTTCACCGACAGGTGCAGCGTCGCGGCTATCTCGCGGTTCGTCGCGCCGGTGCGGATCAGCCCGAGGATCTGCTGCTGCGTCGGCGTCGGGTCGGCCTCCAGCGCGTCCAGCGAGGCGAGCACCGTCTCTACGTGTCGCAGCCATGGCAGGCATCCGGCGGCCGCGTACCTCGTGTGGGCGTCCTGGAGGGCCGCGCGGGCGGCGGCGCGGCGGCGGGCGCGGCGCTCCAGGGTGCCCAACGCGAGGTGGGCGCGGGCGAGTTCGAGGGGGTAGGGGTGGGCGGCGGGGAGCAGGGCGCGCAGCGTGTCGGCGGCGTGGCGGGGGTCGGTGAGGGCGGTGAGGTGGGCTTCGGCGCGGTGCAGGCCGAGCAGGACGACGTCGCGGCCGAGGCGGCCGGCCCGGTCGCGGGCGTCGGCGAGGGTGGCGGCGGCGTCGGCGGGCCGGCCGGAGAGGGCGAGTGCCTCGGCCAGGTCGGCGTCCACCAGGAAGACGCTGGGGTCGTTGAACTGCATGTGGCGGAGCAGGAGTTGACACTGAGTGAGGTGGTGGACGGCCATCGGGAGGCTGCCGAGCAGGAGGGCGGCGCGGCCGCGCAGTCCGTGGGCGTAGGCGAGCCACTCGTTGTCGTGGCCGTCCTCCGCGGCGCGGATCGCGGAGTCGAGGAGCTGGGCGGCGCGCTCGGCGGTGCCGCCGTTGAGTTCGGCGGCGCCGCCGAGGACGCGGGCGGGGCCGGGGGTGGGTTCGATGCGTTCGCGCAGGTCGTGGGCGGCGCGGCCGGCGGCGTAGGCCTCGGTGCTGCGGCCGGCGCGTTCGAGGACGGAGGCGGCGATGTAGAGGACGTTGGCGAGGTCCTCGGTGCGGCCGGCGGCTTCGATCTCGGTGCGCAGGGATTCGACCTCGGCGAGGGCGCGGGGGGTGTCGCCGCTGCGCAGGGCGGCGACGGCGAGGCCTTCGCGGCACAGGACGGCGGCGGCGGTGGGGGGTCGGCCGGCGGCGAGGCGGCAGCCGCGTTCGAGCAGGGCGCGGCCGTGGGCGGGGTCGGTGAGCAGGGTGATGGGGGCGCGCAGGGCGAGGAGTTCGACGAGCAGGTCGGGATTGTCGGCGTGGTCGGCGTGCTTCTCGGCGGTTTCGAGTTCGGCGAAGCCTTCGGTCCGGTCGCCGCGGTGCAGGGCGCGGACGGCGCGTTCCTGGTGGACGGCGGCCGTGAGGGCGGGATGGCCGCCGGTGTCGTCGGCGGCGGCGGCGAGCAGGGCTTCGGCGCCGGGGTGGTCGGGGCCGAGCAGGCGGGTGAGCAGCAGCCGGGCGTGGACGCGCAGGTCGGCGGCGGGGGCGGTGGTGAGGCGTTCGCCGCAGGCGCGGGCGAGGTCGGGCAGCCCGGCGGCGGCGGCGTTGCGGGCGGCGGCGAGCAGGTGGCGTCCGGCGGTGTCGGGGTCGGGGGTGTGGTGGGCGGCGTGGCGCAGGAGTTCGGCGGCGGTGCCGGGGGCGCCGCGGGTGAGGGCGGTGTCGGCGGCGCGGGTGAGTCGGGCGGCGAGCTGCGGGTCGGGGTGTTCGGCGGCGAGGGCCTGGTGGCGGACCTGCTCGACGGGGTCGGCGGTGAGGGCGGCGAGCAGGCGGTGGGCGTCGCGCAGGGCGGCGGGGGTGGCGTCGGCGAGCACCACTTCGGCGATCAGTGGGTGGCTGAACTGGGGTGTGCCGGTGGGGGTTTGACGGACGATGCCGTGGCGGCGGGCGGCGGCGAGGGGTTCGGTGACGGTGGCGGGCAGCCCGGTGCCGGTGCGGGCCGCGGCGAGCACGGTGAGGGCGGCGCGGGCGGAGTCGGGGAGTTCGGTGAGGCGGGCGGAGACCAGGGCGCGCAGCCGGTCGGGGACGTCGAGCGGACGGGCCGGGTCGGTGGCGAGTGCGCTCTCGCTGCCGTCGGCGGTCAGTGAACGGCCCAACTCCAGGGCGTAGTAGGGGTTTCCGCCGCTGACGGCGTGCACGCGGCTGAGCGTGAGGCCGCTGAGGCGCAGGCCGAGCCGTTCGCGCAGCAGGGCGCCGGTGCCGCGTTCGCCGAGCGGGCCGACGGGGAGGTCGCGGGCGGCGGGCGGGCAGAGGGCGCCCATGGTGGGTGCGGTGTCGGCGTGTTCGGTGCGTTCGGTGACGGCGAAGCGGATTCGGCGGTCGGTGAGGCGGCGGGCGGCGAACGCGATGACCTGGCGGCTGGCGGCGTCGAGCCACTGGGTGTCGTCGAGCAGGACGAGCACGGGGCCGCGCTGGGCGAGTCGGCGCAGCGTCTCCAGGACGGCGACCCGGACGGCCAACGGGTCGGTGGCGGAGCCGGGTTGGGGCGCGCGGTGCAGCAGGGCGCATTCCAGGGCCTGGCGCAGGTGGCTGGGGAGTTCCTCGGCGAGGGCGGGGAGGGTCTCGCCGAGCAGGTCGATCAGCGCGAGGTGCGGCAGGTCGGCCTCGGCGGCGGTGGGGCTGCTGCGCAGGACCGGTTCCCCTGCCGCGTCGGCCTCCTGGGCGAGTGCGTCGAGCAGTGCGGTCTTGCCGATGCCGGCCGGGCCGTGGAGCAGGACGCCGCCGGTGGCGGCGAGGGTGGAGCGGATGTCGGCGAGCAGGTGCGCACGGTCGACGAGTGCGGGCTCGGCCGGACCTGCCGTGGTGCTGGCGGGTCCGGCCGAGCCGGGGAGAATGCCGGTCATGGCGGTCAGTGTGCCGCCTTCGACCGGGTTGCGCGAGGGTGTCACATGAACACGACACGCTCGCTACTGATCGTTAAGTCCCCTTTAAGACTGGCCGATCGGGCGGGACGCCGGGTCAGCCGATGGAGACGTCGTCGAGCAGGAAGGTGGTCGCCAGGTAGGCGTCCTCCTGGCCGACGAACTGGAGGTTGACGGTCTGGCCGCGGTAGGCGCTGAGGTCCACCGTCTTCTGGACGTAGCCGGCGCTGGCGTTGGCGTTGGAGTACGTGGCCACGGTGGCGCCGTTGACGGTGACCTTCAGGGTGTCGTACGCGGTGGTGCCGGTCTCCGCGGTGGTGACCTTCAGCCAGAAGGTGAGCTTGGGGCTGCCGGCGGCGGGCACCGCGATGTTGTTCTGGGCGAGCGTCTCGGTGTTGGCGGAGCCGTAGCCCATCATCCACGCGTACCAGGAACCGCCGTGCGGGGTCTGCTGGTTGGAGTTGGTGATGTCGTTGGCGCTCTGCGTCCAGCCGGTGGCGCCCTGTTCGAAGCCGCCGTTGACCAGGGCGTTCCCCGGGTTCGGGTTGCCGGTGGGCGAGCCGGACGGGGACGGGCTCGGGGAGGAGGTGCTGCCGCCCGGGTCGGGCAGCGCGGTGCCGATGGAGACGGCGGCCCACGCCTTGGAGACGATGTACCGCTCCTGCGAGTTGGCGCCGTACAGGTCGGCGGCGGCCTGCAGGGTGGCGGTGCGGGCCGAGGAGTAGTTGGTGGTGGAGGTCATGTAGGTGGTGAGGGCGCGGTACCAGATCGCCGCGGCCTTGTCCTTGCCGATGCCGCTGAAGCTGTCGCCGTTGCAGGGCGTGCCGTTGTGCGGCAGGCCGCCGATGGTCTTGGCACCGGTGCCTTCGGCCGTCAGGTAGAAGAAGTGGTTGGCGATGCCGGAGGAGTAGTGCACGTCCACCTGACCGGCCCGACTGCTGTAGCAGGACAGCGAGTTGCCGTCGGCAGCCGGGTTGTCCATCCGGCGCAGGTAGCCGTTGCCCATGTTGAGCTTCTCGCCGATGTAGTAGTCACCGGCGTCGGTGCTGTTGTTGGCGTAGAACTCGACCATGCTGCCGAAGATGTCGGAGGTGGCCTCGTTCAGGCCGCCGGACTCGCCGGAGTAGTTCAGGTTGGCGGTGGCGGCGGTGACGCCGTGGCTCATCTCGTGGCCGGACACGTCGAGCGCGGTCAGCGGGATGTTGCCGTTCTGCGAGGAGCCGTCGCCGAAGGACATGCAGAAGCAGCTGTCGTCGTAGAACGCGTTCAGCAGCTGGTTGTCCACGTGCACGTACGCCGGGGCGCCGCGGCCGTCGTTGCGGATGCCCGAGCGGTTGAAGGTGTTCTTGTAGTAGTCCCAGGTCCTGGCGAGGCCGTAGGAGGCGTCCACGGCGGCGCTCTCGCGGCTCGAAGTGGAGCCGTTGCCCCAGGAGTTGGTGGACTTGCTGAAGGTCCGGGCGTTCTGCGCGGGGTTGGACTGCGGGCTGTTGTACGAGTCGTAGACGACCGTGGAGCCGTGCAGCGCGTCGGTCAGCGTGTAGCCGCTGCCGCCCTGGCTGGTCTCCAGGGTGACCTGGCCGACGTTGACGCCGTTGCCGGTGCCGGAGATCTCCGGGTTGACCTCGTAGGTGTCGAGGACGGCGCCGCTGGCCGCGTCGACCAGCACGGCCTCGCGGGTGTTCGCGCCGGCCTCGCCCGCGCCGGTGACGGTGGTGCGGTACGCCAGCACCGGGACCTTGCCGAACGCCCAGACCACCAGTTGGCTGCTGTCCAGGTTGGTGGTGCGGGCCTGCTTGACGTGCTTGGCGCCGCGCTCGGCGCTCGCGGAGGCGTCGCCGGCGGTGAGCTTGGGCGTCACCCCGGCGACCTTCAGCGCGCCGTCGTGCGCCCAGCTGGTGGCCGTGATCTTCCCGTTCGCGGCGCGGTGGACGACCAGGTCGCCGCCGAGCACCGGCAGGCCGCGGTAGGTGCGGTCGTAACGGACGTGCCGCGCGCCGTCGTTGTCGACCAGCACGTCCTTGGCCACCAGGCGCTCGTCCGGGCCGAGGCCCAGCGCCTTCGCCGTCGCGGCGGCCTCCTTGCCGGCCTGGTCGAGGGCCGCCAACCGGCCCGTCGTGCTCATCGCCTGGAACCCGGCGCCGGGCTGCGTGGTGGCGCTGGCCTGCGCGACGCTCTGCGAGGTGGCCATCGCGGCGGTGCCCAGGGTGAGGGCGGCCGCAACAGCTGCCGCCAAGGCGGTCTTGCGGTTCATCGGGTATTCCTCCCACCGAGCCGGGGTTGATGGGGGACGGCCGGTGACACCGATGGGGTGTGGTGTCCCGGCCGGTTTCGGCTCGGCGGCAGGACGCTAGATCCACCGGAGCCCCTTGCGACATGCCCTCGCCAACCCCACAAGGGCCGGACAAGGGTGATCCTTGCCCCGCAGCAGGGCAACCCCTGACGCCCCGTTGGCACCTGCTTTGCCGCTCCGATCCCTCGCGTTGCCCCGCTCTTCGACCGGACCCGGGGCCGTGGGGCACCCGGCGACCCGTCGCGGGTTCGCCGGGGAGGCCGGCGGCTGCTGAGCCGTCACGAACTCCGGATGCCGGGGTTGGGCCGGTCCGCGCAGCCGTGACAGCCGGCCTGCCGCCGACGGACGGCAGGGGGTGGAGCCACCTCCGGTAGGGGCGGGCCAGGGTGGGCTGCCGCCGCAGGACGGGCGACGGCGGCGTTCCGGGCGAGCGCCGTTGCTCCGCCCGTCGAGACTCCGCACCGCCGGGACCCACCCAGGCGGTTCGAACACGCGGGGCGCGGCCTGGGCCGTTCGGGAGGACGCGGTTCCGTTTCTGAGGTAGCGTCAGGGCCCGGTCCGGATCCGGACGCCCCGTACCGGCGAGTGGAAGCTCCGAACGCGCGGTGGCCGCCGGTCCGGCCGGCCGTCGCCCCGCTCCCCCGGGCGGGGCGGTACCCGACAGAAAACGGAGCCGAATTCCATGCAGAGCGGAGCAACCAGCAGCGGCAGACGGCCGCGCCCCGTCCAGGTGGCGCTGGCGGTGGGGGTGGCCGCGGCAGTGACCGCGAGCCTCACGGCCGCAAGCCCCCAGGGCGGCGCCGCCACCCGGCGGCACGGGGCCGCGGCTCCACCGCCGATATCCGTCGCCGTGTCCGACTCCCCCACCGCAGTGACGAGTTCGCCGACCGCCTCCCCGTCGCCGTCCGCACCGACCGCCGCCGCCACGCTCCCGGCGGGCCCGATCGGCACAGGACCCGGCACCGGCACCGGCACGCCCCCGGCGGACACCGCCGTCGGCGCGTCGGGCATCGCGGCCAAGTCCTCGCCGACCCCGAGCCCGACCCCGACCTCGACCCCGACGCGCAGCACCGCCGCGGCCGCCCCCGCCGCCACCACCACCCCGCGGCCGGACCTCACCGACCCGAAGTGGAAGGAGTACGCGCAGCAGCTGGTCTCCAGCGCCGAGAACTCCACCCTGGACTGGCGCTCCCAGTACCCGTACATCGAGGACATCGGCGACGGCCACGGCTACACCGCCGGAATCATCGGCTTCTGCTCCGGCACCGGCGACCTGGCCGACGTGATCACCCGCTACACCCAGCTGAAGCCGGGCAACATCCTGGCCAAGTACCTGCCGGCGCTGGCCCTGCTCGACGGCAGCGCCTCGCACCAGGGCCTCGACCCGACCTTCGTCGGCGACTGGCAGCGGGCCGCCGCGGACCCGCTGCTCCAGCAGGCCCAGAACGAGGAGCGCGACCGCCAGTACTTCACCCCGGCGGTGACGCAGGCCAAGGCGGACGGGCTGCACGCGCTCGGCCAGTTCGCCTACTACGACGCGATCGTGGTGCACGGCCCGCGCGGCTTCGCCACCATCCGCACGGCCGCGCTGGCCAAGGCGACGACCCCGGTAAAGGGCGGCAACGAGACCGCCTATCTGAACGCCTTCCTGGACGCCCGCAAGGCCTACATGCTGGCCGGCAACCCGAACCGCAACACGTCCAGGATCGACACCGAGCAGCGGGTCTTCCTCCAGGCCGGCAACCTCGACCTGCGGCCCCCGCTGAACTGGAAGGTGTACGGCGACAGTTACACCATCCCGGCCTGACCCGCCGGCCGGCCGGGACGGTCGTGGACGTCGTCAGCCGGGGGTGCCGGGCACCACCAGCCGATCCAGGTCGGGCGCGGCCCCGGAGGGGTTGGCGACCGTGAGGGTGTTGCTGCCGGCTGCCAGCGCGAGCGCCACCGTGACGGTGCCGGGCGTGGTGAAGGCCCCGGTCGGGGCGAATGCCACGCTCTGCACCGGCCCGCCGTTGACGGACAGTTCGGCGGTCCGGGCGCCGGCCGAGCCGTTGGTGTAGGCGATCTGCACCTGGTACGTCCCGGCGGTGGCGACGGTGACGCCGCGGAAGGCGAGCGTGCCCGTTCCGGCAGTGACGGTGCCGAGGTACCCGACCCGGCTGCCGCCGGAACAGGCCGCGCAGGCCACCACGGCGGCCCGTCCGGTCAGCGCGTTGGCCGCCGCCTCGGCCTCGTAACTGCCGCCGGAGGGTGCGGTGTTGGCGGCGGTCACGTCGACGGCGGTGTCGTCCACCACGAAGTCGGTGGTGCCGCCGTTGGCGGCGGTCTCGGTGCCGGTGAACTTCAGGGTGACGGTGCGTCCGGCCCAGGCGGACAGATCGGCGGTCCGGCGGGTGAAGCCGGCGCCCTGGTCGAGGTTGGAGTGGGTGGCGAGGGTGGTGAGCACCGTGCCGCCGGCGTCCAGGAGTTGGACCTTCAGGGTGTCGGGCGTGGCGGTGGTCGTGTTCTCGGTGGAGTCGACGTGCAGCCAGTAGGAGAGGGTGGCGGCGCAGCCGGCGGGCAGGGTGACGCTCTGGGCGACGGTGTCGGTGCCGGCTGTGGAGTTGCCGTTCAGCCAGGCGATCCTGCTGCCGCCGTGCGCGGGTTCGGCGCCGGTGGCGGCGGTGATCGGCTGGAAGCCCAGGGTGGAGGTCTGGGTCCACGGCGCGGCGGAGGCGTCCTCGAAGCCGGGGTTGCCGAGCAGCTGGGCCGCGGTGCAACTGCCGCCCGGGGCAACGACGGTGAGCGTGTAGGTGGCGCTGTGGCTGCCGCCCGAGGCGGTGCCGGTGACGGTGATCGGGTAGCTGCCGGGGGCGGTGCCCGCGGCGACGGTGGCGGTGAGGGTGGCGCTGCCTCCGGCGGTGACGGTGCTCGGTGCGAACGAGACGGTGACGCCGGCGGGTGCGCCGGCGGCGGTCAGCGCGATCTGCTGGGCGGCGCCCGAGGCGACGGCGGTGGTGAGCGTCGCGGTGGCGGTGCCGCCCCGGGCGGTGCTGCCGGTCGCGGGGCCGACGGTCAGGGAGAAGTCGTCGGCGGGCGGGGTGGTCGGCCCGTTGACCGCCTGCTGGAGGGCGGCGCCGATGATCGCCGAGCCGGTCATGTCGATGGCCGGCTCGGAGGTCTGCCAGGAGCGCACGTCGTCCACGTACCGGCTGCCGTGTCCGGTGAAGGCGCTGTACGGGTCGGTGCCGGCGGGCGGGCAGGCCTTCATGCCGGTCTGGTAGCTGCCCAGCCCGCCGCTGAAGATGCCGGAGGCGTTGGGTCCGTTGACCACGGCGCCGATCGGGATGGCGCCCGTCCCGTCGGTGGAGCCCTTGATGTTGGCGACCTGGTGCTGGATGCAGTGCGGGAAGGTGGTGCCTTCGCCGACCATGAAGCTGGTGCCCCACGGGTTCGCGCCGAACAGCCAGTTGCGCTGCTGGGTGGCGTAGTTGTCGAACGAGGTGTCGCCGCTGGCCTGCTTGTAGAGCGCCTCGGTGGCGAGCAGGCCGAAGCTGTGCGAGTCGGCGTCGAAGTCGGTGTAGGTGCCGCCGGCGTGGAAGACGTCGACGGCGGCGCGGTCGGCGCCGACCTTGGTCTGCCGCTTGAGGTCGGCGACCAGGTCGGCGGCGGTGACGGCCAGTCCGCCGGGGTTGCCGGCGGCGGCGATGGCCCGGATCAGGTCGGCGTGGGCGAGCGCGCTGGTGTCGTACAGGTTGAAGGTGTCGCCCTTGTCATTGGCCAGGTAGCCCTTGGCCCAGGTGGCGGCGGCCGTCAGGTACGGGGTGGCGTTCCGGCCCAACTGCTGCGCGGCGAGGGCGAGTTCCGCGCCGCCGAACTCCATGTCGTCGCGCCAGGTGGACTCCGGGTAGTAGTCGTTGGGGACGGCGGTGGTGAGCGGGTTCGGCGGGGCCGAGGTGTTGGCCAGCGCGTACAGCGAGGCGGCGGCCTGGTAGTAGGCCTGCGCCTGCGCGGGGTCGGCGGCGGCGCTCACCTGCGCGGCGAGCGCGAACGCGGCGGAGACCCGCCCGGCCAGGTTGGGGCTCACCTGTCCGCCCGGCGTGTTGGCCCGGAACACCGGGCGGTGCGCGGCGGCGTACCGGTCGGCGGAGGCGGTGTCGCCGTCGTCCTTCTCGGGCAGCCGCCACAGGTCGTGGTCGCCGACGAAGCTGCCGCTCGCGTTGCCGGAGCCGATGCCGACCTGGAGGTACAGGGTCTTGCTCGACTGGTCCCACATCCGGTTCAGCCAGGCTGCGCCGAACTGCGCCTCCGCACCGAGGGTGGCGGGCGCGGCGCTGCCCAGGGCGCGCTGGGCGGCGAGCAGGACGGCGTCGGCGTAGGCGGTGGTGTGGGTGAACTTCAAGTAGTCGCCGGCGTCGGACCAGCCGCCGCCGACGTTCACCGGCCCGGCGATCTTCGACAGGTCGCTGTTGGTGATGACGTCGGAGCCGCCGCTCTGGAACGAGGGCACGGCGTAGACGTTCGCGGTGGCGTCGTTCAGGTGGGCGGGTTTGCGGCCGAGCGGGCCGGCGACGGTGTCGCCGCCGTCGCGCTGGGTCTGGAAGAAGGTGACGCCGTCGGCGACGAACTTGCCGTACAGCGCGGCCGGGTCGGCGACCTTGAAGGTCGGCGAGGTGGCGCTGACGCCGCCGGCGACCACCAGGCGGTAGGTGCCGGGCGCGGTCAGGCCGGCCAGGGTGATCGGGTAGACGGCCGGGTACGCGGCGTTCCACGAGCCGAGGCTGGTGGCGCCGACGGTGCCCGTCCTGACGGTGGCACCGGTGGAGTCGAGCACGCTCCAGCTCGCGGAGGAGACCGCGGCGCTGGTCATCAGATAGGCCTGTTTGGTCTCGCCGGGCAGGAACCCGGCCTGGTCGACGCGGATCAGGCCGGTGGCGGCGGCCTGCGCGGGGCCGGCGCCGAGAGCCAGCGGGGCGGCGGTGAGCGCGGCGGCGAGCAGCGCGCCGAGGGCGGTTCGTCGGGCCGGTCTCCTGGGCATGACCATCAGCGGCTCCCAACCGTTAGGAAGTCTTCCTTACCGTTCCTGGAAGCTAGAGCGCCGGCCGGACACGGTCAAGACTCGTCGCGGAGTTGACGCACCATCAGTTCGTGTCCGGTGCGGCCGGGCCGGAGCGACGCCCGTCAGTCGCGGCCGGGCCGGAGCGACACCCGTCAGCCGCGGCCGGGCCGGAGCGACACCCGTCAGACCGTGATCGGCGCGGCCAGGTCGAGTGTGAAGCTGAAGCGGTCGCCGCGGTAGAGCGTGCGGACGAGCTCCAGCGGCCGGCCGGCGTCGTCGCGGCTGCGGCGGTGCAGCAGCAGCATCGGCAGAGCGGGCGGGGTGCCGATCAGCAGGGCTTCGCGCGGAGTGGCGAGCACGGTCTCGATCCGCTCCTCCGCGCCGGCCAGCCGGATGCCGCGGGCGTGCAGGTGCGCGTACAGCGAGCCGGTGGGGTCGAACTCCCGGTCCAGGTCGGGGACTCGGGCGACCGGCAGGTAGGTGGATTCCAGGCCGACGCGCTCCTCGTCGGCGCGCAGGACGCGCTCCAGGTGCCAGAGCATCTCCCCCGGGGCGACGGCCAGGCGTTCGGCGAGCGCGGGTTCGGCGCTCTGCCGGTCGAGGGCGATCAGCGTGCGGCCCGGGCGCAGGCCCTGACGGGTGACGCCCTCGGTGTAGCTGGCGAGCGACAGCGGCTGCTCGATCTTGGCGCCGGCCACCACGGTGCCCCGGCCCTGACGCCGCAGCCGGCCCTCCAGCAGCAGGTCGCGCAGCGCCTGCCGGAGGGTGGCCCGGGCGACGCCGTACCGCTCGGCCAGCGCCGCCTCGGTGGGGAGTCGGCCGCCGGGGCCCAACGCGTCCAGCAGCTCCTCGACCTGGGCCTTGACCAGGTAGTACTTCGGCACCCGCCCGTGCTCGGGGACGCCGGACCTGGCGGGGGCGAGGGGCGTGCCGTGGGTGCCGTGGTTCACCCGTCCAGCCTATGGCCTGAGCCGTCCAACAGCCCACGAACCATCACGAACAGATAACCGGTCTGGACTGAATTTTGACACTTGTTCATACAATCGTGGACTCGGAGGAGGGTCGCGCTCGCCCCGCCACCCCATCCTCGGTCTGCCGGTGCAACCGCACCCCGCCGCTTCCCCGTTGGGAGACCTCGTGCGCAACTCCCGTACCACCCTTGCTCTTTCGATCGCCATCGCTGCCGCCCTGCTGCCGATCGCCGGCACCGCCGCGTCGGCCGCCCCCACCTCCTACAACGGCCTGCCGAACGGCACCAAGAAGGCCAAGACGCTGGTGATCGGCATCGACGGCACCCGGTACGACAAGCTGGTGACCGCCGATGCGCCGAACCTGAAGGCGCTGATGGCCTCGGGCACCACCGCGACCTCCAACCTGTACGCGAACCCGCTGGCGCCCACCCTCTCCGGCCCGGGCTGGTCGACGATCGCCACCGGCGTCTGGCCGGACAAGCACAAGGCGCTGGACAACGCGTTCACGGGCGCGCGCTTCGACCTGTACCCGGACTACGCGAGCCGGCTGGAGACCGCGGACCCGGGCAACTCCACGCTGGTGATCGGTTCCTGGAACCCCATCACCGCGAACGTCTTCAACGGCAAGGCCGACCTGCGGATCCCGGAGAGCGAGAACGACCCGAAGACCGCCTCCGACGCCGCCGACTTCCTCGCCCACGGCAACCCGGACTCGGTGTTCCTGCACTTCGACGAGGTGGACGAGGCCGGCCACAGCTACGGCGGCGCGAGCACCCAGTACATGTCGGCGCTGCACACCGTCGACGGGCTGGTCGGCCAGGTGCTGACCGGCCTCAGGTCCCGCCCCACGTACGCCGCGGAGGACTGGCTGGTGGTCGTCACCACCGACCACGGCCACACCGACGCGGGCGGCCACGGCGGCAACTCCGCCAACGAGCGCCAGACCTGGATGGTGCTCAACGGCCAGGGCTACCAGCCCGGCGCCCGCCGCTACGACGTCAAGCCGGTGGACATCGCGCCGACCGTGCTCAAGCACGAGGGCGTCGCCATCGACCCGGCCTGGGGCCTGGACGGCACCCCCGTGGACGAGATCGTCCCGGACGCGTTCGACGCGCTGCGCCCCAACCTGCAGACCCGGGTGGACGAGACCGGCATCGGCTCCACCGTCAAGGGCTTCACCCACACCCCGCCGGCCGGCTGGTCGATCGACAACTCGCGGATGCCGTCCGGCGGCGTCACCGAGTGGCGCGGCTGGGCGTTCGCCACCGACGAGTTCTGGACGGCCGCGCAGCTCGCCCAGAGCCGGGAGACCAACGTCCGGGCCCGCAACGTCTTCGCGGTCGCCGACTCCGACGAGTGGGACGACAAGGCGCACGGCGCCGGCCAGTTCGACTCGACGCTGATCTCCCCCGCCTACCCGGTGGCCGGCCTGGGCCGCGGCACGCTGTCCTTCGCCACCGACTACAAGATCGACGGCCCGCAGACCGGCGACGTGTACGTGGTGTTCGACAACGGCGCCCCGCAGCTGGTGAAGTCCTACCGGGCCGACCTGAACACCGTCGAGCACCTGGCGGTCACGGTGCCGGCGGGCGCGTCCACGGCGCGCTTCCAGTTCCGCTACACCGGCACCAACTCCGCGTTCTGGACGGTCGACCAGGTCGTCTTCGGCTGAGTCGCTCGGCCCGCTCGAACCGCTCGGCCCGCTCGGCCCGCTACCGGGTCTTGACCACCACGCCGACCGCGAAGGCGATCTGGTCGTCGGTCAGGTCGGCGCGGGCGGTCAGCCGCAGCCGGGGCACGCCGTCGGGGACGGACGGGGGCCGGAAGCAGCCGACCGCGAGTCCTTCGTCGCGGCAGGCGGCGGCCCAGCGCACCGCGTGCTCCGGGTCGTCGGCCCGCACCGACACCACCGCACCGTCCGGTGCGGTGGTGTCGAGGCCGAACTCGTCGAGCCGGGTGGAGAGTTCACGGGCCACCCGGAGCGCGTCGGCGGCCCGGCCCGGCTCGGCGCGCAGCAGGCGCAGCGCGCCGAGCGCGGCGCCGACCGCGGCCGGGTTGAGGCCGGTGTCGAAGATGAAGGTGCGGGCGGCGGAGATCAGGTGGCGGATCACCCGCTCGGGGCCGAGCACCAAGCCGCCCTGCGAGCCGAGCGACTTGGAGAGCGTCGCGGTGGCGACCACGTCGGGCTGTCCGGCGATTCCCGCGGCGGCTCCGGCGCCCGCGCCGCCGGGGCCGAGCACGCCCAGGCCGTGCGCGTCGTCGAGGACCAGGGCGGCCCCGAACTCGCGGGCGGCGGCCAGGTGCTGGGCGAGCGGTGCGGCGTTGCCGTCGACCGAGAACACCGAGTCGGTGACCACCAGGGCGCGCGGCTGGGTCCGGTCGGCGAGCGCCGCCCGGACGGACCGCGGGTCGCAGTGCGCGGCCCGGGCGACCTGGCCCTTGGCGAGGCGGCAGCCGTCGATCAGCGAGGCGTGGTTGTGGGCGTCGGAGACGATCAGGGTGTCCGGCCCGGCGAGCGCGGTGAGCACGGCGAGGTTGGCGGTGTAGCCCGAGGAGAACACCAGGGCAGCCTCGTAGCCGCAGAACTCGGCGAGCTCCCGCTCCAGTTCGGTGTGCGCCTCGGTGGTGCCGGTGACCAGGCGGGAGCCGGTGGAGCCGCCGCCCCAGCGCTGCGCGGCCTCGGCGGCGGCGCCCATGACGGCCGGGTGCCTGGTCAGGCCCAGGTAGTCGTTGGACGCCAGGTCGAGCACGTCGTCCTCGGCGGTGCGGCTGCGCAGCCGCCTGGTCAGCCCGGCGGCCTCCCGGTCGGCGGCCGCCGCGTCCACCCAGTCGAACACCGTCTCCGGGCGCGTGCCCCGCGCCCCCGCCCTGACCTGCGACTCTTCCATGCCCGGCACTCTGTCACTCCGCCGGGCGCGCGGGCAACGGCCGCCGCCGCGATGTGCGCCTTCGCACACCGACGGCGGCCGTCGGCCCTTTCGCCGGATCAGTTGCGGTAGCGGAACAGGATCCGGCCGCGAGTCAGGTCGTACGGGCTGACCTCGACCAGGACGCGGTCGAACGGGAGGATCTTGATGTAGTTCTTGCGGATCTTTCCACTGATGTGGGCGAGCACCTGGTGGCCGTTCTGCAGCTCCACCTTGAAGGTGGCGTTGCGCAGGCATTCCAGTACGGTGCCCTCGATTTCCAGGCCTTTGGCGATACGCGGCAAGGTTTCTCGTCTCTCGAGTCGGTGAAGCGAAGTGGGGTGGTCGGCGCCGGTGTCAGTGCGGGCGGCGCACCAGTTCGGCGAGATGGCCCGTGCGCCGGGCGCCGAAGCGCTCGAACAGGGTGGTGGCTGCGGTGTTGGCCTGGTCGATCTCGGTCCACGCGGTGCCGATGCCGGCCTCGTCCAGGACGGCCAGCGTATGCCCGAGCAGGGCCTGCCCGGCACCCCGCCGTCGGCATTCGGCGCGCACGGCGAGCAGCCCGATCCGGGCGCGGTTGCCCCGCGACACCACCCTGATCAGCCCGCCGTACTGCCCGTCCACCACCGCGACGGCGTACAGCGAGGGATCGATCAGCGTGTCCCCCGCAGGGTGGGGCCGGAGCTCGGCGGGCATGGTGTGCCAGCCGACCGCAGCCTCGACCTGAGCCCGCACCGTCCGGTCGAGCTCGCGCAGCAGCCCCTCGTCGGCCGTCCCGGCAGGCAGGATCGTCACCCCCTCCGGCACCGGACCGGCAGCCGCCGCACGGCTGGGCAGGAGGTACTCCCACTCACGCCGCTCCACGGCGAACCCGGCGCGCTCCCAACGGGCCGTCAGTTCGGCGTCCTCGCCGCCGACCAGGGTGTGCAGCACGGCAGTCGGCAGCTCGCCCAGCATCGCCTCCGCGAGCGGGTCGAACGCCTCGTCCTGCCAGACGTCGATGCTGACGAAGAGTCGGCCGTCGGGCCGGTACGAGACATCGCCGTGGCCGACGACCTGCTCGTCCGCCACCGCCTGCCACTCGGCCTCGTCGACCCGGTTGATCATCACAGTGTTCATGGCTGTCACCTCTCGGAAGTACCTGCACAGCAGGGCGCTCCCGACAGCGACTCGATCAGCCGCACACCGTGAGGAAAAGGGGGAGCACCCACCTTGGTCCAACTCTCATGGGTGTTCACCTCCTCGCGTCCTGTCACGGTGCCCCGTACGTTAGCAACCACCCTCCGACGCCGCCAAGCGATTAAATTTCCGCCCGGCTGTTGCCCGTCTCGTCTCATCTGAGGTTGTCGTTCCCTCTGGGCCTCATCGCCTCCGATGTCACCGGACACGGATAGCCTCCGGCGAGATCAGGCGGCTGACGGGAGCGGACGTGGACATCGAGGAGATGCTGGACCGGCTCGGCACGGTGATCGGGCCGCCGCCTGCGGGCGGCGTGGTCCCGGTGCCGTGGGAGCGCGGGCCCGAGGTGATGGGTTTCCAACTGCCTGCGGACTACCGGGCGTTCGTCGACCGGTACGGGAGTGTCAGCATCAGGGGCGAGCTGCACATCTACGCGCCATCGGAAGCGCCCAGCCCTGACATCGGGCAGCCGCTCGGCTTCGAGGGATTCCTCTACGGCACGACGGATCCCTACGGGTACAGCGGCTCCCTGGCCCAGGCCTACCTGGACGGGGACTACGACGAGTGCCCGTATCCGACGTTCCCGGCCGAGGGCGGGCTACTGAACTGGGGTAACAACGGGTGCGCCGACCATTTCTTCTGGTTGATGCGGGGTCCGGACCCGGACCGGTGGCCGGTCGCTGCCGAGTTCAACTCGATGCGGGAGTGGGACCTGTTCGAGGGTGGCTTCCTGGAGTTCCTGCTGGCAGCGGTGACGGAGCAGTATCCGTACCACGGGGACGTTGTTCCCGGCGCGATGAAGCAGGTCGGTGATGGCCGTGCTTATCGTGTTCGGGGTGACTGGTCGAAGCAGCTGGGTTGGCAGTGAGCCCGCGATCATGGTCAACGGCCAGGCTGTGGGCGGGTCCGGCTCGGCGGCCTGACTGCGGTAGCCGTGGTTCGAGCGAGCCTGGTGATTGTGAGTTCGAGTCCGGCGACTCGGTTGGGTGATCCCCGGTCGGCTGGGCACGAGAGTGCGGCCTCCCGCACAGCTCGTGGGTCTTGAGTGTCGGGCTGCCAGTCCTCCACACTCACTGAGCCGCAGCGCCGCCCTTCGGCAGCTGGTCCGAGAAGCCCCCGACCGCGAAACTCCGGTCGCGCGCCTGCCCGGCGGTGTGGTGGTTCTTCTCCGTCGCGGTGTTCGTCGGAGTCGGATGCGGGGCAGGTCGCCGGCTGTCAGTCGAGGCCTTCGATGATGCGGAAGTCGCGCTCGACGGCGTCGGCGAGCACGACCAGCGCTTTTTGGTAGGCCTCGCTCTCGCGGGCCGCGACGGCCTGTTCGAAGCTGTCGAACTCGATCAGTATGGTGCGCTCGGCGATTCCGGCGTCGTGTGCGACGACCAGACCGTCGCGGGCGAGGACCCGCCCACCCCCGGCCCGGACAGCCGGGCCGGCCAGCTTGTTGTAGGCAGCCAGCTTCTCGGGGTCGTTGATGGTGCGGTAGACACTGACCCAGTAGCCCTTTGGCATGGAGCCTCCAGTGTTCGTGGGAGCACATCCGACTGCTCATAGGTAGTTCGGATCGATCGTACCCAACGACTGGGTTCCGGGGTGGTGCGGAGAACGCTCTGATCGGCCAACTTGGCAGCCTCCGCATGGAACTGAGACCACCTCACAAAAGGAGACCTCGGCACTACGGGACGACGACGACCTTGCCCCGAATACGGCCGGCTTCACTGAGGCGGTGGACGTCCGCGAGCTCGGCCAGCGGGTACGAGGCGCTGATGTCGAGGGTGACTTCGCCCGCGTCGACGAGCTTCACGAGCGCTGCCAGCTGCGCCACGTCGTTGCGGGCGACCATGTGCATCGCCGTCACCCCGGCGTCGGCAGGCGGTTCGACGGGGGTGGCGATCGAGACGATCCGTCCGCCCGGCCGGACCGTCGACGCCAGGGCGGCGGCATCGTGCGGGCTCAGCGGGACGAGGTTGAGCAGGGTGTCCACCGGACCGTCGAGCGCGGCGGCGACCGGCCCGGCGGTGTAGTCGATCACCCGGTCCGCCCCTTGTCGTCGCACTGCCCGGTCGCTGCGGGCGCCGGCCGTGGCGATCACCTCGGCTCCGGCGCGCTTGGCGAGCTGAGTGACGAAGCCGCCGACCCCTCCGCCCGCGCCGTTGACCAGCACCCGCTGGCCGGCCGTCACCTTTCCGTGTTCGAAAACCGCCTGCCAGGCCGTCAGTCCGGCCACGGGGAGGGCCGCCGCGTGTGCGAGCGGCACGGACACCGGTGCCAGGACCAGCAGCGAACCCGGCGCCCGCACGTACTCGGCGGCCGCGCCCGCACCGTCCAACCGCCCGACGACCCGGTCGCCGACGGCGAAGCCCTTGGTCCCCGGGCCGATCTCGGCAACCGTCCCGGCGACGTCCCAACCCGGTGTGTAGGGCAGCTCCACGGGCAGGAACGCCTGCAACAGGCCGGCGCGCAGCGCGGCCTCGGTGGGGTTGAACGACGTCGCCGCGACCCGGACGAGCACCTCGCCGGAGCCGGGCCGAGGCCGCGGCACCTCGTCGTGGCTGATCACGGACGCGTCGCCGAACGCGTGGATTCGCGCGGACTTCATCTTCATGCCGCGAACCTACGGGCCGTCCGCCGAGACGATCCATGCGCCAGGGTGCCCTGTTCATACGCGTTCGTCCCGACGCCTACGCTCTCCCCGTGGATCTGCTCAGCGAGGTGATCACGGTGGCGCGGACCGGGCGGCCCCGGTCGGCGTACGTGCGGTGGCATGCCCCGTGGCGGCAGCAGTTCGCGTCCGTGCCGGGTTCGGCGGGCTTCCAGGCGATCCTGGAGGGCCGTTGCTGGCTGGTGTCGCCGCATGCGGCGCCGGTCGAACTGGGCGCGGGCGATGTGCTGTTCCTGCCGCACGGCACCGGGCACACCCTGGCCGACGACCCGTCGACAGCGACCACCGCCCCGGCCTGCGCCCCTGACGACCCCGGCCTTCCCGGGCCGTACGCCACCGACAGCGTCGACCGGCTCGGCCGGGACGGTCCGGCCACCGTGGTGCTCTGCGGCGCCTACCGACTCGACCCGTCCCGGACCCACCCCCTGCTGCTCACCCTGCCCGACCTGATCCACCTGCCCGCAGACCCGAGCCGTCACCCCGAACTGCACGCCGCAGTGCGACTCCTGGCCTCCGAGGTGGGCACCTCGCGCCCGGGCGCCACCGCCGTCGTCCCCGCCCTGCTGGACACCCTCCTGCTGTACGTCCTGCGCATCTGGCTCGCCGAACAGCCCGCCCACGGCAGCACCACCGGCTGGGCCGCCGCACTCAACGATCCGGCGGTCACCGCGGCCCTCCACGCCGTCCACCGCGACCCGGCAGCCCCCTGGACCGTGGCGAACCTCGCCGCCGAAGCGGGCCTCTCCCGGGCGGCGTTCGCCAGACGCTTCACCTCGATGATCGGCCAACCGCCCCTCGGCTACCTGACCTGGTGGCGAATGACCACCGCGGCCCGCCTGCTCCGGGCGACCGAAGCGCCCTTGCGAACCATCGCCGCCCAGGTGGGCTACACCTCCGAATTCGCCTTCGCCACCGCGTTCAAGCGCACGCACGGGCTGGCCCCCGGCGCATATCGACGGGGAGTCCACCGTCCTCCGGTTCCGCCGGCCAGGTCCTGAGGACGCTCGTCGATCGCTTCCATCGCCCGCGAGGGCGCCGCGCCCACCGGTCGACACCGACGTCAGCCGCTCCCCGCCTGTCCCGTCACCCGTGCCCTGACGGGCCGTCACCATCGGTTCCCCTCGGGGCTCGACGAGCTCCGGTGTCGGGGGCCCGTGGCAGGCTTGGCCGGTCGGCGGAGCGGGGAAGGTCCGGGGCACGGAGGAGGGGGCTGGCGATGGGACGTCGGGTTCGGGGTTGGGTGTTCGGGCTGGCGGTGTGGTGGCTGTGGATGCCGCTGCTCGCCGGGCTGGTGTGGGTGGTGAAGCATGCGGTGTTCGGGGGGTTCGGGCAGCAGGATCAGAGTTACCGGCTGTGGCTGAGGCGGGAGTTCCTGCCGCACGGCGGGTTGGTGGATGCCGCGCCGTTGTTCTGGTTCTGGGTCGCGGTGGGGTTGTGCGGCACGGTTTGGGCGGTGGTGTACGCCGTGGACGAGACGGGCGTGGGCTTCGGCGGGTGGCGGGCGCGGATCGCCGTCTCGGTGGTGGTGCTGGCGCTGGCCGGTTCGCTGGTGCGCGCCGGGACGGGCATGTGGGACGACGACAAGGACGCGGGGCGGTTCTACGCGGCGGCGACGATCCTGGACGTGCCGGCGGGCGGCGCGGGCGCGCCGCGTTCGGTGCTGCCGGTGACGGAGCGCAGTCGCCCCGGTGACGGCGCCCGGTGCGACCTGGTGGGCACGTCGGACGTGCCGGCCTGCGTGAAGACCGCGTCGATGCCGGACTTCGACTTCGAGGCGCGCACCGCCTCGTACGCGGCGGCGACCAAGGCCCTCACCGACAGCGCGGGCCTCTCCTCGGGCATCCACCTGATGGGGCACAGCCTGCACTACCTGCCGGGCACGGCGGGTGGCGGCGCGTGGACGGCGGTGCTGGACGGCTCCGGTGAGCAGCCGATGGAGGGCGTCGCGGTCTGGGACGGCCGGTCGAACTCGGTGGCCAGCTGCGCGTTCCGCGGCGACCACGCGTTCGACCGGGCGTTCGGCGGGACGGGCGCGGTCAGCCTGCGCAACCTGTTGGCCGAGCGCTTCCCCGGCCTGGTCTACAGCGAGCAGGACATCTGGGGTTACTGCGACGGCCCCGACCCGCGCACCGCGCAGCCCGTGGTGGTGATCTCGGTGGCCCGGCAGACCGCCTGGAAGCAGCGCACCGTGCCGGCCCCGGCCGGAGTGCTCGTGCTGCGCGGTTCGCCGAACGGCAAGCCGGACGTGACGTACCGGGCCCAGGTCGACCCGGGTGAGCTGCCCGGGGCGGTGTACCCGGCCTCGGTGGTGCGTTCGCAGATCCACGAGGTGCAGTGGCTGGGCGGCCGCGGCGCGAAGGACGACCAGGGATTCGGTTTCGCGCACACCTCGGCGGCCACCAACGCGACCAACCCCGGTGAGTTCCTGCTCCGTTCGAAGGCCGACGGCCACCTGTACTACGTGACGCCGCTGGTCCCCCGGGAGAGCTCCTCCCAACTGGTGGTGGCGTTCGCCGTGCTGCAGGCCGACCGGGCCGGCGGCGGCCTCAACGACCTGCACGTGTACGTGCGCAGCGACGACGCCCCCGCGGTGAACCTGGACGTGCTGGCCAGCCGGATGGTCTCCTACATGGCCCAGCAGACCTCCATCGCCATCAGCGCCGGCCAGGGCGGCGCCCTCCAGGAGCTCGTCCCGTTCGGCCGCGACATGTGGCGCGGCTTCGTCGACTTCAACGGTCAGACCCAGGACTACATCGACCTGTCCGGCGACGCGACGGTCACCCCCAACCTGGTCTCCCTGACCGGCCCGATCACACCGCCGGGCGGCCAGCCGCAACCCCAGCCGTCCGGCCAACCGACCGGCCGGCCGACCGGTCAGCCCGCGTCCGGCTGCGGAGGCGATCCGAACCAGTTGACGACCACCCAACTCGCCGCCTGCGTCGCCGAGTTGTCGAAGACCCTGCAGGGCCGCGTGCACGACTAGACCGTCCGCCCGTGCCCCGCTCCGACCGGGAGAACCACTGGTCGGGGTGGGTACGGTGGGGTGGTCGAGGAGCGGGGTCCGCAGTGGCACCGCCGAGCATCGAGGCGGCCCGGGTGTGGCAGCGCCGGCTGCGGGACGTCGCGCCGGGGCTGACGGAGCGCGAACTGGACGCGGTGGCGGCAGCCCGGTTCGGCTTCCGTTTCGCAGCCGACCACCGGGCGTTCCCAGCGGCGGGCCTGCCGACCGGGCCCAGCTGGCCGGACTGGCGGTACGGCGCGCCGACGACACCGACCTGCCGTTCGAGCGGGCCTGCTGGGAACTCGTCCGCTGGTGGCTGCGCCTGATCGTGGACGGCGGGCTGCGCGCCCCGACCGGTGCGGGCGTGGTCGCCCACGGCGGCTGGGCCCTCCTGGACCGCCCGGAGTCGCTGCGTCCGCTGGTCAGCCTCTCCCCGAAACGGCTCTCCCCGGAACGGCTCTCCCCGGACACGCTCGACCGGACCGACCTGGCCCGCGCGATCGTCACCGAGACCGGCCGCCTGCTGGCCGGCCCGTGGCCGCCGCCGGCGACGGGGCCTCAGGCTCCGCTCGCGCCCTGCTCGTAGGCGGTCATCGTCCGGACGAACACTGCCCGTTCGGTCGGGGTGAGCGGGGCGAACGCGGCCTGCCAGGCGGCCGCGCCGTTGGCGAGCCAGTGCTCGACGGCGGTGCGGGTGGCGGGGTCGGAGGTGAGGGAGACGATGGTGCGGCGGCGGTCCTCGGGGTCGGGGCGGCGTTCCAGGACGCCCTGACGGGTGAGGTCGCCGACCATCAGGCTGACGGTGGTCGGGGCGACTTCGAGGCGGGCGGCCAGCGTGCCGACCGGCATCGGGCCGTCGTAGACCAGGTAGGAGAGCAACGACAGGTGCCGGGGCGCGAGTTGGAAGCCGGCCAGCGCGTCGGGGACGGCGATCCGCTTGACCCGGGCCGCGACCCGGGGCATCAGCAGCAGCATGGCCCGGACGGCGTCCGGTGCGGTGAGGCCGCCGTCCGGCTCGTGCTCGGACTCCGCGTGGGCCATCCGGTCTCCTCCGCGCTGTCCGATTCCTGGCCGCCGGACCTCACCGTACCGGACGGGCCGGTCAGCGCGGCGGGTGCGGGGCGGACGGCGGGAGCAGGTGGGTCTCCTCGTAGGCGAAGTGGGCCTCCAGCCCGTCGGTGAGCCGGTCGAGTTCGGCGCGCAGCTCGGCGGGGTCGGTGTCGGGTGCGGCGAGGCGGTCCTCGAAGCGGGTGAGCGCTTCGGCGACGGTGCGGTGTTCGGCGCGCAGCCGGGCGAGGGCAGGGATCAGCTGGGGGTACTGCCGTTCGAAGGCGGTGAACGCGCCGTCCTCGCGGGTGTGGTGCAGGCCGAGGCCGTAGCAGAACTGCAGGCAGTTCTCCCGCAGTTGGGCGGCGAGGTCGGGTCCGGGGACGGGACCGGCCTGGTCCAGTCGGGTGCGCAGGTCGGCGAGTTGGCGGCGCAGGTCCTCGTGGTGGAGCTGGAGTTGGCCGACCACCCGGGCGGCGAGCGCGGGGTCGACGGACAGGTCGAGCGGGTGCAGTGCGAGGACCGGGATGGTGCGGTCGGTGCGGGCGGCGTAGTCGGCGAACGACGGTACGCGGCGGGCCTGTTCGGCGTACTGGCGGTCGCGTTCGGCGGGGTCGAGCTCGACCGGCCGGACCGAGAGGGTGGTCACGCCGCCCTCGCCGTCGGGGAGTTCGACGGTGCCGCCGCCGGCCGAGATCAGGTTGCGGTACCACTGGGGGTGGTCGACGGCGCCCGCGTTGGAGCCGAACACCAGGTAGCGACTGCCGTCCTGGTGGTAGGCGAGCGGCGTGGTGCGGGGCTGCCCGGTGCGTCGGCCGGCGGTGGTGAGCAGCAGGATCGCGGGGAAGCCCTCGACGTGTCCGCCCCGTGCCCGGAATTCCTCGATGACTCGCTGGTTGAACTCATTGGCCATGGCCGAGCCTCTCCCCCGCTCCCGATTATGTTTGCAAGCAAAGACAATCTAGGCAGGCCGCCGACGTCCGGTCAACACCCCTTCGGGAAAGCCGATCTGATGACGCGTCACTGGTCGTAGACCGTCACGGGCGTGCCGCGCGCGGTGAGCCGGGCCGTCACCAGCGGCTCGATGCGCTCCCAGCGGCCGCCCGCCAGCCCGCACCCGATCCGCGGCATGTGGACGGAGGCGCCGAGGCGGCGGGCGTGGCCACCGAGGGTGGCGAGGGCGGTGTCGACGGCCTCGTAGCGGACCGGGACGCCGGTGGAGCGGCCGGTCCTGATGCCGCGCTGGCCGACCATGTTGGCCACCCACAGGTACGGCTCGACCTGCACCAGCTGGACGGCGCCGAGCCCGAAGTCGTTGCCGGCCCGCTCGCGGTGCCAGCGCCGGTACGCGGCCTCGGGTTCGGGCCACCGGCGGGACAGCGCGAGCACGAAGCCCCTGCCCCAGCCGCCGAGGTCGTTGCAGACGTGCGCGACGATCCGCACGCCCTTGCCCTGCGGCGCGGTGGCGTCCCCGCGCAGGTAACTGATCGTCTGTTCCATCCGAGCATGCTCGCAGCCGCCGCCGACACCCGCCCTCGGCGGTCAGTGCGCGTGGCCGACGCCCGCGTAGCTGCGTGGCACGGCGTGCTCCGTCCCCGGGGTGACGGTGACGAACTGGCCCATCATTCCGGCGTCCTCGTGGCGCAGGAGGTGGCAGTGGTACATGTACGGCTCGACGGGGTCGTCGAAGGGGCCGAACCGGACGGCCAGGCGGACGGTGGTGTGGGCGGGGGTGAAGACGGTGTCCTTGTGGCCGCCGGTGGGGCGGTCGGCGGCGTCGAGGACCTGGAAGGCGACTTCGTGGATGTGGAAGTTGTGGGAGGTGCCGGTGCTGTTCTCGATCTCCCAGATCTCGACGGCGTTGACGGGGACGACCTCGTCGATCCGGCTCATGTCCATCGGCCGGCCGTTGATGCTGTCCCGCCCGCTGAGGGTGAAGTGACGGACTCTCGCGCCGACGGGCGGGACGATCGGGGCGGGCCCGGGGAGGGCGGCGGGCGGCTCGGGCGCGGGCCTGAGGTCGGCGGCGGCGACGAAGCGGATCAGGTCGAGGTCGCCGCTTGCGATGTCGAGGCCGCGGTCGAGGGTGCGCAGCACGACGTTGTCGCCGGGGGCGAACTCGACCAGGATCTCGGCGCGTTCGCCGGGGGTGAGGTCGAGGGTGTCGGTCTCGACGGGGGCGGTCAGCAGTCCGCCGTCCGTGCCGATCAGGTGGAACCGGCGGCGGTCGGTGAAGACCAGGTGGTACATCCGGGCGTTGGAGGCGTTGAGCAGGCGCAGCCGCACCCGGGTGGTGGTGACGGCGAAGCACGGGTTGTAGGTGCCGTTGACCAGGATCCGGTCGCCGAGGATGCCGAACGGGCCCTTGAGCGGGTCGCCGTCGAGTTGGCCGCGGTCGGTGAGCTTCTTGTCCTGGAGGATCAGCGGGATGTCGTCGGTGCCGTAGGCGGTGGGCAGTTCGGCGTCCTGGCCGTCGTCGATCAGGAACAGGCCGGCCAGGCCGCGGTAGACGTGCTGGGAGGTGGCCCCGTGCGGGTGGGGGTGGTACCAGGTGGTGGCGGCGGGCTGGTCGATGGTCCAGGTGGGGGTCCACCGGGTGCCGGCGGGGATCAGTTGGTGCGGTCCGCCGTCCATCGCGGCGGGCAGCCGCATGCCGTGCCAGTGGACGGTGCTGGCCTCGGGCAGGGCGTTGCGGACGGTCATCGCGACCTTGTCGCCGCGGCTCGCCCGCAGCGTGGGGCCGAGGTAGGAGCCGTTGAAGCCCCAGGTGGTGGTGGGTTTGCCCGGCAGCAGGGCGGACTGGCCGACGAACATGATGAGTTCGTAGCGGCGGACGCCGTCGGGCTCCGGGTCGGGGTGCAGCAGCGGCGGGATCCGCAGCGGGGTGGACAGGTCGAGCGGCGGGGGTGCGAGGTGGTGCTCGGCGTCCGCTCCGCAGCCGGCGGCCAGGCCCGCCGTCCCGGCGGCGCCGGAGAGCGCGGAGAGGGCGAGGAAGGTCCGCCGGTTCACGCGGTCAGCGCCGGGATGATGTGCGTCCCGTAGGCGTCGATGACGGCTTCGCGGGCGTCGTGCATCGCGTAGATCGCGAACTGGTCGACGCCCAATTCCCGCAGGGTGTTGAGCTTTTCGAGGTGTGCCTGGACGGGGCCGAGCAGGCAGAACCGGTCCACGACGGCGTCGGGGACGAAGTCGGTGGAGGGGTTTCCGGCCCGGCCGTGGTGGCTGTAGTCGTAGCCGTGCCGGTTCTTGATGTAGGCGGTGAGTTCCTCGGGGACGGCGCCCGAGTGTTCGCCGTACCGTGCGACCAGGTCGGCGACGTGGTTGCCGACCATGCCGCCGAACCAGCGGCACTGTTCGCGGGCGTGGTCGAGGTCGTCGCCGACGTAGGCGGGCGCGGCGACGCAGACGGTGATCGAGGCGGGGTCGCGGCCGGCCTCCTCGGCGGCGCGGCGGACGGCCTTGACCATCCACTCGGTGAGGTAGGGGTCGGCGAGTTGGAGGATGAAGCCGTCGGCCTTCTGTCCGGTCAGGGCGAGCGCCTTGGGTCCGTAGGCGGCCATCCACACCGGCAGTCGGCCGTTCTTGATCCACGGGATGCGGATCGGGCTGCCGTCGACGACGGCCTCGCGGCCCTCGGCGAGGTCGCGGATGGCGTCGACGGCGGCGCCGAGCCGGGCCAGCGTGTTGGGCCGCCGGCCGGCCACCCGCATCGCGGAGTCGCCGCGGCCGATGCCGCAGACGGTGCGGTTGCCGTACATGTCGTTCAGGGTGGCGAAGGTGGAGGCGGTCACCTCCCAGCTGCGGGTGCCGGGGTTGGTGACCATCGGGCCGACGTGCAGCCGCTCGGTGTGTTCGAGGATCCGGCTGTGGATCACGAACGGCTCCTGCCACAGCACGGCGGAGTCGAAGGTCCAGCCGTAGCGGAAGCCGTTGCGTTCGGCGCGGCGCATCAGGTCGACGACCTTCGCGGCCGGCGGGTCGGTCTGCAGGACGAGTCCGAAGTCCACGGCGGAATTCCCCAGGGTCGGTGGTGGAAGCGGTCAGAGGTACTGGCAGGTGGAGCGGGGCAGGAAGGTCCCGTGGCCGGGCCGGCCGAGGTAGTGGCCGCGGTCGAGGACGACCTCGCCGCGCGACAGCACGGTGTCCACCCGGCCGGTGACGGTGCGGCCCTCGTACGCCGAGTAGTCGACGTTCATGTGGTGGGTGGCGGCGGACAGCGTGTGGGTGGCGTGCGGGTCGTAGATCACCACGTCGGCGTCCGCGCCGGGCGCCAGGGTGCCCTTGCGCGGGTACAGGCCGAACATCCGGGCGGGCGCGGCGCAGGCGATGTCGATCCACCGGCGGCGCGTCAGGTGCCCGTCCACCACGGCCTGGTGCAGCAGGTCCATCCGGTTCTCCACGCCGGGCAGGCCGTTGGGGATCTTCGAGAAGTCGCCGCGGCCGAGTTCCTTCTGCCCCTTGAAGCAGAACGGGCAGTGGTCGGTGGAGACCACCTGCAGGTCGTCGGTGCGCAGCCCGCGCCAGAGCGCCGCCTGGTGGTCCTTCGGGCGCAGCGGCGTGGAGCACACGTACTTGGCGCCCTCGAAGTCCGGTTCGGCGAGGTTGTCGGTGGACAGGAACAGGTACTGGGGGCAGGTCTCGCCGAACACCGGCAGGCCCAGGTCGCGGGCGGCGGCGAGTTCGGCGAGCGCCTCGCGGGCGGAGACGTGCACCACGTACAGCGGCGAGCCGGCGACGCGGGCGAGCTGGATCGCGCGGTGGGTGGCCTCGGCCTCCAGCAGGGCCTTCCGGACTTCGCCGTGGTAGCGCGGGTCGCGCTCGCCGCGGGCGAGGGCCTGTTCGACCAGCACGTCGATGGCGGGGCCGTTCTCCGCGTGCATCATGATCAGCGCGCCGGTCTCGGACGCCTGCTGCATGGCGCGCAGGATCTGGCCGTCGTCGGAGTAGAAGACGCCGGGGTAGGCCATGAACAGCTTGAACGAGGTGACGCCCTCGCCGATCAGGCCGGGCATCTCTCGCAGCGTCGACTCGTTGACGTCCGACATGATCATGTGCAGGCCGTAGTCGATCGCGCAGCGCCCGTCGGCCTTCGCGTGCCAGGCGTCGAGGCCGGATCGCAGCGAGGCGCCCTTGGGCTGGACGGCGAAGTCCACGATGGTGGTGGTGCCGCCCCAGGCGGCGGCCCGGGTGCCGGTCTCGAAGGTGTCGGAGGCGACGGTCGCGCCGAACGGCAGCTCCATGTGGGTGTGCGCGTCGACGCCGCCCGGGACGACGTACTTGCCGGTGGCGTCGAACACCCGCTCCGCCGCCCACTGCTGGCGTCCCGGCAGGGCGAGGGCGGCGACGGTGCCGTTCTCGATCAGCACGTCGGCGAGCATCTCCTCGGCGGCCGTGACGACCAGTCCGCCGGTGATCAGGGTCCGGGTCACCGCGCTCACGCCCCGGTGAGCGGGCCGTAGGCGTCCGGCCGGCGGTCCCGGTAGAACGCCCACTGCTGCCGGACCTGCTCGATCAGGTCGAGGTCGAGGTCCCGGACGACGAGTTCCTCGCGCTTGTCGGAGGCGACCTCGCCGACGAACTGGCCGCGCGGGTCGACGAAGTAGCTGCTGCCGTAGAAGTCGTCGTCGCCGTACTCCTCGACGCCGACCCGGTTGATCGCCGCCACGAAGTACTCGTTCGCGACGGCCGCGGCGGGCTGCTCCAGCTGCCACAGGTACGCGGAGAGGCCTCGGCTGGTCGCCGACGGGTTGTAGACGATCTCCGCGCCGGCGAGCCCGAGCGCCCGCCAGCCCTCCGGGAAGTGCCGGTCGTAGCAGATGTTCACGCCGACCTTTCCGACCGCCGTGTCGAACACCGGCCAGCCCAGATTCCCGGGCTTGAAGTAGTACTTCTCCCAGAATCCGTGCACCTGCGGGATGTGGTGCTTGCGGTACTTCCCGAGGAAGCTGCCGTCGGCGTCGATCACGGCGGCGGTGTTGTAGTAGAACCCGGCCTGCTCGATCTCGTAGACGGGCACCACCATCACCATCCCGAGCTCCCGCGCCAGCGCGCACATCCGCTGCACGGTCGGCCCGTCCGGCACCGGCTCGGCCCACCCGTAGTGCTCGGGTTCCTGCACCTGGCAGAAGTACGGCGCGTTGAACACCTCCTGGAACCCGATGATCCGCGCCCCCTGCGCGGCGGCCTCCCGCGCGGCCTGCTCGTGCGCGGCGATCATCGACTCCTTGTCGCCTGTCCACGCGGTCTGGAACAGGGCAGCCCTGACGACACGACTCATGGTCGTACTCCTCGCTCGAAGGCCCGACGGAAGAGGCACCGTAGATCGTCGAGACTAGGAGCTGAAGGGGAAATGCCGATGTGCCACGCGGAGCATGACGGAAAATCAGCACCCGGACGATTCCCGAATGGTCCGTTCGACGGTGCCGAAACCATCCTGCCGTCCAGCGCCGGTCGCGGCCCTTGACCGGAGTGAGCGCTCACTCCGATACTGGCGGCCATGACCGACACTCCGACCGAACAGCGGCGCCGGGCCCCGTCCATGGACGCCGAGCAGCGGCGCGGGATGATCGTCCGGGCCGCGCTGCCGCTGGTCGCCGAGTACGGCGGCGCGGTGACCACGCGTCAGATCGCCCGGGCCGCCGGGATCGGCGAGGGGACGGTCTTCCGGGTCTTCGCCGACAAGGACGCCGTGCTGGACGCCTGCGTCGCCGAGGCGCTGCGGCCCGAGCGGACGCTGGAGCAGCTCGCCGCGATCCCGCTGACGCGGCCCCTCCCCGACCGGCTGGTCGAGGCGGCGGCCGTGCTGCGCGCACACCTGGACCGGCTGGGGGCGCTGCTCGGCGCACTGCACGCCACCAACGGCCGGGCCGGCGCCCGGCGCACCGGCGCGGCGCCCGACCGCGCGGCCGGCGCGCTGCCGGTCCGCCGGGCGTTGGCCGAACTCATGGAGCCGGAACGGGAGTTGCTCCGCCTGCCGCCCGACCGACTGGCCTCGCTCCTCCTCGGCCTGCTGTTCGCCGGCGCGAGCGAGGAGCATCCGCCGGGCCCGGCCGAGCTGGTCGACGTCCTGCTGCACGGCGCACTCACCACCGCCTCGGAAGGCCGGCCGTGACCATCACCCTGAACCACACCATCGTCCCCGCCGTCGACCACCAGGCCGCCGCGCGCTTCTTCGCCACCGTGATGGGCCTCGAATACACCGGCCCCGACCGGCACTTCGCGCCCGTCCGGGTCAACTCCACGCTGACGCTGGACTTCCTCGCCGTCCCCGACCCGGCCGGCCACCACCTGGCGTTCGACGTGGACCCGGCCGCCTTCGACGGCATCCTCGCCCGGCTGCGCGCCACCGGCACCCCGTACGGGAACGACCCGTCCACGCCCGACAACGGCCGCACCGACCACCCGCTGTGCGCCCGCGGCCTCTACTTCACCGACCCGGCGGGCAACCTGTTCGAGGTGATGTCGCCCGCCTGACCCGGCCTCAACTCCCCACTTCCCGCAGGGCGGTGACGGCCCGGGCGGTGGCGGCGCCGATGGCCCGGCTGATCTCGGCGTCGTCCGAGCCGGGCCGGGAGCGGGTGAAGACCGCGGCCGCGTACTGGCGGCCGTCGGGGAAGGAGACCACGCCGACCTCGTTGCGGACCACGCCGAACAGGCTCCCGCTCTTGGCGGCGACCCGCACCGGCGGGCGGAACCCGCTGCCGATCCGGTGCCGGGTCAGCTGCCTCGCCATCGCGCCGCGCACCCGCGCGCACGCGGCGGCCGGGCCGGCCCGGTCCGTCCAGATCAGGCGCAGCAGCGCGACCATGTCGCGCGGGGTGGTCCTGGTCCCCCGCGACGGGTCCATGGCGCGGACGGTCGGCAGTTGCTCGTCGACCCACACCTGATCGGCCGCCGAGGCCCCGGCCGCCCAGCTCTGCAGGTCCGCCCAGTCGGCGCGGCCCAGGTCCTCGCCGATGGTGTCGAGCATGGTCCGCAGGTCGGACGTGACGAGGGTGCCGGACAGTCCGAGGCGCGCCGCAGTCGCGTTCACCGCGTCGACGCCGACCCGACCCAGCAGGACGTCGGTGGCCGGGTTGTCGCTGATGGTGAGCATCAGCACGACCAGGTCCCGCAGGGACAGCACCGTCTCGTCCTCGAACAGCGACATCCCGACCGGCCCGTCCGTCCGCTCGGCGGCCCCCAGCGTCACCCGCTCCCGCCCGTCCAGGCGGCCGTCGGCGAACGCGGTCTCCACCTCCAGCGCGATCTGCACCTTGAACACCGAGGCCTGGACGGCCGGCCGATCGGCGTTCAGCACGATCTCGCCGTCGCCCTGCACCGGCCGGACGCACAACGCGCCCTCGCAGCCCGCCTGTTCGAAGATCTCCCGGAGTTCGCGTGTCATGTCGCCGATTCTGTCAGGCGGGTGGCGCGCGGCCTCCAGGTGCACCGGGGCATCGGGCAATGTCAGGCCGTCAGGCCCGACGCCGGGCGAAGCGGCCCGGACGGTCTCGACGGTGCGTACCCGGTCGAACGGCTCCATGAGCTCCCTGGTCACGACGGCCACCAGGTGGGCCGGGGCGTCGCCGTTCTGCAGGGCGCGCACGTACCCGAGGGCCGAGGCGGGAGGCAGCACCGGAACGCTCCGGCGCAGGGCCCGGACCGCGGGCAGGATCCCCTGCGTGGCGGCGGCTTCCCGGACGGTGCAGGTGCAGGTCGTCCACGGCGCGCACCGGCAGCCCGCGGATCCGGGAACGGTAGTCGTCCTCCCAGTCGCCGGTCATGGCGGCGACGGCGCCGATCGCGTGCAGGCTCCCGTCGAGGCGGTCCACCAGGTACGGCCCGCCGCCCGCCACCAGGTGCCTCCGGTCACGGGTGCGCGCGAACTCCTCGGTCGACCAGCCCACGATCCGGACCAGCTCGTGCTCGGTCGCGCCCAGCACGACCATCCGTTGCCGATTCCCCGCCGGTTCGCGCCGGTGGTCGATCTCCAGCTGCTCCTCGACGATCCGGACTGCGACCTCTCGCTCGATCATGCCCCCGGCATCCCGGCCGGCCCGGGGTTCGACCAGCCGTCAGGCGGCTTGCGGCAGGACGCGGTCGAGCGACCGGCGGGTGCGGGTGGCGGCGAGGGGGTCGCGGAGGAGCTGGAGGGCCTGGTTGAGGGCCAGGTAGATGCCCGTCAGCTCGTGGACGATCTGCTCGGGGTCGGTGTCGGCGGGCAGGTGGCCGGCCTCGACGGCGAGGCGGACCTCGCCGGCCAGGCGGCGGCGCCAGACCAGCAGCAGGCAGGCCAGGTTCTTGCGGACCGGGCCGTCGTGGGCGTCGAACTCGACGGCGGCGGTGGTGAACAGGCAGCCGCCGGGGAAGATCTCGCGGGCGTGCTCCAGGTACGCGATCCAGCTCTCGCAGACGGCGCGCAACCGGGGCAGACCGGGTTCGGCGTCCGCGGCCGGCTCCCAGACGAGCGTGGTGAAGAGTGTGGACGCCCGTTCCAGGGTGGCGAGTTGGAGCGTCTCCTTGGTGCCGAAGTGGCCCAGCACGCCGGCCTTGGAGAGGCCGAGATCGGTGGCGAGCCGCCCGATGGTGAGACCTTCGAGGCCGTCCACCGACGCCAACGCCACACTCCGGTCGATGATCCGGGACCGGGTACGACGCGCCTCGGCCACGGTACTGCGCGGACTCATCGTTTCCCCTCTCGGTCGCACTGCCCGGTCCGGCCGGCGCACACGGCACCCCGGCCGTGAATCCTACTGCCCGGTTCGGCCCGCGTGTCGTGTGCGCCGGCCGGGTGCTCTCCGCCGGGCTTCCGACTGTTCGGCGGGCTCGGCGGATATGAAGCCGCAGCCCGTTGGTTTGCCCACAGATGGAAAGGCGGCACCGCATGACGACCGACGCCGAACGAAACCAGCAGCTCCTGAACGAGTTGGCCGACCTCAGCACTCCGGAGCACTTCGGCAGGTCCCTGCTGCTGAGCATCACGAAGCACGCGGCGGCCCGGAAGAACCCCGCCGAGCCGTTCGAGCTGACCGCGACGATCAAGGTCTTCCCGCCGGGGGCCGAGGTGGTCCGGGAGAACCTCAGCAACTGCATCGGCCACGTCAACTCCTTCGGCAGCCTGATCCTGGTCTGTCCCCCGGGCGGCGACGGCGGCGAGGTGCTGGTGTAGCCCGCCCAGCGGCCGACCGGGCGCGAGGCCCGGTCGGCCCGTCGCACCGTGGCTGCTTCCGGGTGAACGGCCCTGGCGCCCGTGCGCGCCGCGGGCATGGCGCGCGGAGTCGGCGGGTGACGATTCGGGACGGCAGGTGCCACTGCGGCAGCGCGAGGGAACGGGCAGAGAGGCGTCCATGTCCATCGAGGAGAACAAGAGTCTGGTCCGCCGGTTCTACCGGGAGATCGACGCGGGCAACCTGGCGGCCATGGACGAGTTGGTCTCCGAGGACTACGTGGACCATTCACCGCCGCCGTTTCCGGGGCTCGCTCCCGGTCGCGAGGGGTTGAAGCAGGCGTTCCGCCTGTTCTGGGAGGCCACCCCCGGCGTCCACGAGATCGAGGACCAGATCGCGGAGGGCGACAAGGTCGTGACCCGGCTGACGGGACGCGGGACGTGTGTGGGCGACCTGCCGGGCATCCCGGCGACGGGGCGACCGATCACCATGACGGCGACGGTGGTTCACCGCATCGAGAACGGGAGGCTCGCCGAGAAGTGGTCGGACAAGGACGTCCTCGGATTCCTTCAGCAGCTCGATGTGATCCCGCCCCTCGGCGAGCCATCCGGATAGGTCGGAGCGACGCCACGCACGGCCCGGCTCCCGAAGGGTCAGTCGTGGACGCGGGCCGCGCCGGGCTGTTGGGCGATCGACGCCCAGGTCACCGGTTCGACGGGCGGGATGCCGGGCAAGGGACGGCCGGTCGAACCTCGGTGAGACATACCGACGACGGTCAAATTCCGCCGAGGCGCGTCGACTTCACCGGGAGCGGGTCCGAAGCGCCAGGTCCAGCGGTTCTCCGCCGATGGTGGGCGTCTTTTAGCTTCCGACCGATCGGTTGCTATATTCCTGGCCGTTGCCCCCGGCACGCGGTCGGTGGCCGCTGTCGCGGAAGGGAACTGCCATGCCCGGAGTCCGTATCGCCGGTCTCGGCCACCACCAGCCCAGCAGGGTGCTGACCAACGACGAGTTGGCGACCATGGTGGACACCAACGACGAGTGGATCCGTCGGCGGACGGGCATCGCCACCCGCCGGATCGCCGCGCCGGACGAGTCGGTGACGGACCTCGCCGCCACCGCCGCGGCGAAGGCGCTGGCGGCGTCCGGGCTGGACCCGGCCGAGATCGGGCAGGTCACGGTGGCGACCTGCAGCGCGATGGACCGCTGCCCGTCGATCGCCGCGCAGGTCGCGGCCCGTCTCGGCATCCCGTCCGCCGTCGCGTTCGACGTGAACAACGGCTGCGCGGGTTTCTGCACCTCGCTCTCGATCGCCGACCACTCGCTGCGGGCGGGCGCGGCCCGGCACGCGCTGGTGATCGGCGCGGAGAAGATGTCGGACGTCACCGACTGGACGGACCGCCGCAGTTGCATCCTGCTGGGCGACGGCGCGGGCGCGGCGGTGCTGTCGGCGACCGACGGCGACAGTGCCGGCGTCGGCCCGGTGGTGTGGGGGTCGGACCCGTCGCGGGCGAGCGCGGTGCGGCTGCTGGGCGACTGGCACCCGCGGTTCGAGCAGGACGGGCAGGCGGTGTTCCGCTGGGCGACCACGGAGCTGCCGGCACTGGCCGAGCAGGCGTGCCGGGCGGCGGGGTTGAGCCCGGCGGAGCTGGACGGGGTGGTGACGCACCAGGCGAACCTGCGGATCATCGAGTCGCTGGTGCAGAAGCTCGGCCTGTCCGAGGACGCGGTGATCGCCCGGGACGTGGTGGACTCCGGGAACACCTCGGCGGCGTCCGTCCCGCTGGCGCTGGCGAAGCTGGTGGAACGCGGCGAACTGCCGTCCGGCGCCCGGGTGTTGCTGTTCGCTTTCGGCGGCGGCCTGTCCTGGGCCGGCCAGGTCGTCACCTGCCCCTGAACCCGAGAGGCAACCGCCCCCGAGGCCGCGCCCGCCGCCGTCGAGCGGGCGTCAGCTCCCGTCGGTGCAGGTGACGGTCAGGCGGATGGCGGCGGGCGGCGGCGGGGAGCCCTGGTAGGGGGCGATCCACGCGCCGACGCCGGTGGAGCCGACGGCCGTGGTGCGCACGCGCTGGTCGGGCCCGAGCGGGGTGCCGTCGCCGTTCGTCACGTGGACGTCGGTGGGGGTGATGCCGTCCGGGCAGATCGCGACCACCCCGCTCGGGGCGCCGGTCGCCGCCACGGTCTCGGTGAACGCCGCGGCCGGGCCCGCCGCCGCCAGCAGGGCGGCGGCGACCAGGGCGAGGCCGGCGGTGCGCTTGCGCATGGGTGTCCTTCCGTCGACGCGTCCCCGACGCTTCCGGGAACGGGTGCGACGATCATTCCCTTGACGCACGGTGACGAGTCGACCGCACGGAGAAACCACCGGGACGGCCCGGCGGCGGCTCGGGCGGACCGTGCGGGCCCGAGCTTTGCCCATGGTCATGCCGGACGGGCAAGATAGCGGGGTGACCCTCCTGGACCTGATGCCGAAACCCGCCACGCCCGACTCGCTGTTCGAGACCTTCGCCGAGTGGGCGTCGGAGCGCGGCATCACTCTCTACCCCGCCCAGGAGGAGGCGCTGATCGAGCTGGTCTCCGGGAACAACGTGATCCTGGCGACGCCGACCGGCTCCGGGAAGTCCCTGGTCGCGGCGGGTGCCCACTTCGCCGCGCTGGCCGAGGGCAAGCGGACGTTCTACACCGCGCCGATCAAGGCGCTGGTGTCGGAGAAGTTCTTCGACCTGTGCAAGATCTTCGGCACCGAGCAGGTCGGCATGATGACCGGCGACGCCTCGGTGAACCCGACCGCGCCGATCATCTGCTGCACCGCCGAGGTGCTGGCGCAGATCGCGCTGCACGACGGCCCGCGCGCCGACATCGGCCAGGTCGTGATGGACGAGTTCCACTTCTACGCCGAGCCGGACCGCGGCTGGGCCTGGCAGATCCCGCTGCTCGAACTCCCGCAGGCGCAGTTCCTGCTGATGTCGGCGACCCTCGGCGACGTCCGCCGCTTCGAGGAGGACCTGACCCGTCGCACCGGCCGTCCGACCACCGTGGTCCGTTCGGCGACCCGCCCGGTCCCGCTGTTCTACGAGTACCGCCGCACCAGCCTGCACGACACGCTGGAGGAGCTGCTGAACACCGGTCAGGCGCCGGTGTACGTCGTGCACTTCACGCAGAAGGAGGCGGTGGAGCGGGCGCAGTCGCTGATGAGCATCAACATGTGCTCGAAGCAGGAGAAGGACGCCATCGCCGAGCTGATCGGCAACTTCCGCTTCACCACCAAGTTCGGCCGCAACCTGTCCCGTTACGTGCGGCACGGCATCGGCGTGCACCACGCGGGCATGCTGCCGAAGTACCGCCGCCTGGTGGAGCGCCTCGCGCAGGCCGGTCTGCTGAAGGTCATCTGCGGCACCGACACGCTCGGCGTCGGCGTCAACGTGCCGATCCGCACGGTGCTGTTCACCGCGCTGTCCAAGTACGACGGCCAGCGGGTGCGGATCCTGCGGGCCCGCGAGTTCCACCAGATCGCCGGGCGGGCGGGCCGGGCCGGCTTCGACACCGTCGGCCAGGTGGTGGCGCAGGCGCCGGAGCACGTGGTGGAGAACGACCGGGCGCTGGCGAAGGCCGGCGACGACCCGAAGAAGCGCAAGAAGGTCGTCCGGAAGAAGGCCCCGGACGGGTTCGTCTCCTGGACCGAGGAGACCTTCGAGCGGCTGATCGCGGCCGACCCGGAGCCGCTGGTGTCCCGGTTCAAGGTCAGCCACGCCATGCTGCTGTCGGTGATCGGCCGCCCGGGCAACGCGTTCGAGGCGATGCGCAAGCTGCTCACCGACAACCACGAGGACCGCCCGGCGCAGCGCCGCCACATCCGGACGGCGATCGCCATCTTCCGCTCGCTGCTGCAGGGCGGCGTGGTGGAGCAGCTGGCCGAGCCGGACTCCGAGGGCCGCACGGTGCGCCTGACGCTGGACCTGCAGGAGAACTTCGCGCTGAACCAGCCGCTGTCCACGTTCGCGCTGGCCGCGTTCGAGCTGCTGGACCCGGAGTCGCCGTCGTACGCGCTGGACGTGGTCTCGGTCGTCGAGGCGACCCTGGACGACCCGCGGCAGATCCTCGCCTCGCAGGAGAACAAGGCGCGCGGCGAGGCCGTGGCGGAGATGAAGCGCGACGGCATCGAGTACGAGGAGCGGATGAACCGGCTCCAGGAGATCACGTACCCGAAGCCGCTGGAGGAGCAGCTCGGCCACGCCTACGACGTGTACCGCCGGGCGCACCCGTGGATCGGCGACCACCCGCTGCGGCCGAAGTCGGTGGTCCGCGACCTGTACGAGCGCGCCATGACGTTCACGGACTACGTGGGCTTCTACGAGCTGGCCCGCACCGAGGGCATCGTGCTGCGGTACCTGGCGGGCGCGTTCAAGGCGCTGGAGCAGACCGTCCCGGACGACATCAAGACGGACGACCTGAAGGACGTCATCGCCTGGCTGGGCGAGCTGGTCCGCCAGGTCGACTCCTCGCTGCTGGACGAGTGGGAGGCGCTGGCCAACCCGACCGAGCCGGAGGCGGGCGAGGTCCGCCTCGACGACAAGCCGGCGCCGGTCACCGCGAACTCCCGCGCGTTCCGGGTGCTGGTCCGCAACGAGCTGTTCCGCCGGGTCGAGCTGTGCGCGCTGGAGCACTACGACTCGCTCGCGGAACTCGACGGCGAGGACGGCTGGGACGCGGACCGCTGGGCCGACGCGATGGACGGGTACTGGGAGGAGTACGACGACCTGTTCACCGGCCCGAACGCGCGCGGTCCGAAGATGCTGCTGATCGAGGAGGTCGAGGACGAGGGCCTGTGGCGGGTCCGGCAGATCTTCGACGACCCGAACGGCGACCACGACTGGGGCATCTCCGCCGAGGTCGACCTGTACGGCTCCGACGAGGAGGGCCGCGCGGTCGTTAAGATCACGGCGGTGGGCGCGCACTGACGGCCCGCCGGCCGGAGCCCCCGGTGGGGCGGCTCCGGCCGGCCCCGCCGGGGGCTCACATGGTGTTGACGATGAGCCCGATGTGGGTGAAGTAGTTCAGCCCGCCGAAGATCAGGAACGCGAGCCCCGCCAGGCCCCAGACCACGCCGATGGTCGGGCTCATCCAGGTCCTGGGGGTGCGCAGGGCGAACGGGAACAGCAGCGCCCCGATTCCGACCAGCACGTACAGGCCGGACATGAAGCTCGCCTCCAGCCACGGGTAGTTGGCGAACTCCCCGGAGATCGGCTCCTCGGGCGGGGCGGCGAAGAGCGTGTACTTCCAGCCTGCGGCGGCGATCCCGAAACAGGCCAGCCCCATGCCGAAGACGAACACCGAGATCGGCAGTGCGACCCGGCTCGTCCGCTCGATGCCGTCCTCCACCGCGAACTCGGCGGCCCGCTTCCACAGGTAGAAGGAGGCGGACAGCAGGAACACGCCGAAGGCCAGCGCGGGTTCGCCGAAGATGATGTTGTCGAACGGGAAGCCCTGACCGGCCAGCGGCCAGGTCAGCGTCATGTGCAGACCGGTGACGACGAGCGTGAACCCGAGCGCGCCGAACGCCAGCGCCCAGCCGTCCGGTGTGGCGATGCGCCCGCGCGTCAGGAGTTGACGGCCCAGTGCCACCACCAGGAGCAGCCCCGCGCCGGCCGCGACCGACATGATCGTGTTGTAGGTGGGCATCTTGGCCCAGTCGATCTTCAGACCGGATGCCATGAGTGACTGCGCGTACGGGGTCATGGATTCAGACATGGCCTGCTGCGGCCGGCCGGCAAACCGCAGGCCGTCCAGGTTCACCGGCCTGCCGGACAGCGTTCCCCGGTCCGGCGCCCCGCCCGGGCCCGATCCGGATCCGCTGTTCACTCGTCCGAACGGTGCTTCAGGTAGTGCTCCGCGTAGGCCGACAGCTGCGGGTCCTCCAACGGCTCGTCCTGGTACCCGGCCAGGGCGATCCGGCCCTCGACCCAGTAGCGGTGGGCGAACTCCTCGAACGACGGCGCGCACCACCTGATGCCGTCGCCCTCCATGCCCTCCTCCTCCGGCTCCGCCTCGTGGTCCTCCTCCAGTTCGAACTCGAAGTCCCGCCAGGAGTGGACGACGAAGGTCTCGCCGGTCGGGCGCAGGTAGAGGTACCACATCACGCAGTCCTGCTGGTCGCGGAAGAACCGCACCAGATACGCACCGGGCTCGACCGGGCTCGGGATCGGCACCGAGAAGTTCTGCCAGCAGCCGGTCGGCGACACCGTGTCGAGCGACAGGGCCAGCCGCTCGTCACGGTGGTACGTCAGGAAGTCGGCGGGCAGGGTGAGACCGACCCGGGCCACCGCCGCCCCGAGTATCTCGACCTCGTCCACCACGCTCGACGGCCGTCCGCTCGGCCCGCCCAACCAGTCGAAGGAACCGGTGAACCGGGCCGGGTCGAGCGGCGGCACGCTGTCGTACGGGTACCACTCGTAGGTGCCGGCGCACTCCCGGTACTCGCCGAGATCGGTGTTGCACCACTCGGCCGGGAATCGGACGGTCATCGCATACCTCGCTGAACAGTGGACGCTTCGGGCCACTGAACGCTAGTGACGACCACCGACACTCGCCGGTGCGGACGGGGTCCCAGCCGGCCCGCCGAACCGCGGTCACCACACGAACGGGTGAACCTTCACCCGCCCGGCCGGGTCTGCGGCGCCAGTGGCTCCAGCCGTTCCACGATCGCCCGGGCGCAGTCGTCCGACGGCGTGCGGGTGGTGTCCACCTCCAGGTCGTAGTGGACGCCGCGGTGCACCCGCAGGGCCTGGTCGGCGGCCATGCCCGGGGTGCGGTCGGGCCGGGCGCGTTCGCGGGCGGTCGCGGCGGCCGGGTCGCAGCGGACCCCGACCCAGCGCACCTCCAGGCCCGACAGCGCCTCGCGCCACCGCTGTTGGGACTCCGGCCCGGAGAGGAACACGTCGTCGACGATGACCGGCGCGCCCGCCCGGGCGGTGGCGGCGACGCCCGCCATCCAGGCGGCCTCCAACCGGCGGAAGGTGTCGCCGACGGTGACGGCGCCGTCCCCGCCGAGGTCGATCCCGGCGTCCTCCGCCAGCAGCGCGGAGGGCATCGCCCCGATCAGCCCGTCGATGCCGAACGTCAGCCAGGGCTCCGGCAGCCGGTCCTGCAGCGAGCGCGCGAGGCTGCTCTTCCCGCTGCTGGAACCGCCGTTGAGCACGATCACCCGAACGGCCGTCGGGCCACCCCCCACCGCTCGGCTCACCACTGGTGCGCGGCGATGTTCACCGGGCCGGGGGCCAGCCGGGCGGCGTTCGCGACCAGTGCGGCCAGCTGCTCGGCCAGCTGTCCGGGCGTCAACTGCTTGCGGTCGCCGTGCCCCGGGAGCATCCACTCGAAGTGCAGCAGGGGCGCGACGCGGGCCAGCGAGGCGGCCTGCTCCTCGATCGAGTACCAGGTGACGTGTTCGGCGACGGCCAACGCGCCGGCGGTGCGCGACCAGTAGATGCTGTCGCCGCTGAAGCAGTACCGCCGGTCGGCGAGGTACAGCACGCTGCCCTCGGTGTGGCCCGGCACCGGGAGGGCGGTCACACCGTCGGCGATCTCGACCGGTTCGGTGCCGCGCAGCACCCGGTCGGCGTCCGGCGCGGAGTCCAGGTCGCCTTCGTGGATCCAGAGTCGGGCTCCGAACCGGTCCGCGTAGCTGCGCCCGTGCGCGGCGTGGTCCCGATGGGTCAGCAGGACGTCCGTCACCCGCCCGACCGCCTCGTAGCGGGCGGCGAGCGACTCCGACCAGCGCGGCGTGTCGACCATCATCACGGTGCCGTCCGGCCGCCGCAGCAGGTAGGAGTTGGCGCCGAACGTCTGCCGCGAATTGTGGCCGCAGAGCAGGACGTTGTCGTCGATCGCCAGCGGGAACGGGTCGGCCGCCGCGTCCAGCGGCCCCGAGTGCCGGCGGATCGAACGGGTGTGGCAGGCGAACGCGGCGGCGTTCAACTGCGCCTCCTCGGCGGTGTCGCGCGGCTGGCGCACCACCTCCGAGCCCCGGCCCACCTGCACGATCAGGTCGGGCGCGAGCTGCCGCGCCACGTCGCACCCGGTGCATCGATCGTCCACATACCAGTCTTCACCCACGGCGGTACCCCCACATGTGCTGATGAGTCGTCAACGAGCCGCAGCGGCCCGGCGCTTCAAGCCTCACCCGGACGGCGCAGAAATGGGAAGGGTCCACAGATCTTGCACTTCGACCGCCGAGGCTCTCTACAGCCGGAACGGGGCGGGTCCGTGCCGAGGACGTCACTGGAGGAAGGGCCCGCCCGGCAGCGCCGGAGCACCGTGCACCGGCAGAGCGCCCCATCAGCCGGGCCGGCCGGGACCTCTGCGACCCGCGGACGACCGTCGCCGCACCGCCTCCCCGCCCGCACGAGGCGCCGGTGCCGGTGGCGTGCGGCACCACGGCGGGCGCCCCCTCGCGCGCGCCGAGCGCCGCCACCGCCCGGCCGAGCATCGGCTCGACGAAGTCCGCGGACCGGTGGGCCGGCCTGCGGCCCGCACCCGGATCGACGCGGTGGACCGGCACTTCGCACGGCCGGGCGTCCGCCGCCCGGGCGGCGGGGCGTTCCCGGCCGCAGGTCCGGCGGGCGGTCCGGTGCCGCGCCTCGGGCGGCATCCGTCCGCACTCGGCCTCGAACTCGGCGGCGCTGCACCGAAGATCGGCCAGGAGCTCGGCCGCACTTCGCCCCGCGCCCGCCTCGATCCGCTCGTCCCGGGCGGCCGGGCTCGGGCACTCGGACGCCTCCGCTCCGGTCCGGGCCCAGCCCGGCAGCCGTCGTCGGCGTTGCGGGCCGGGTGGGTCAGCACCTGCCCCGCGCGACCGGCCCGGCAGCAGCGGCGGCGCGCGGACGTCGGCATCGGTGCGCCGGGAAGCGCGCCCGGCCGCCGCGGCGCGGCTCAGCGCGGGGCCAGGCCGTCCACCACCAGGTCGACCAGGGATGTCAGAAAGGCCGGGGTGACGGGCTCCCCGAGCAGCAGGTGGCGGGCGAACAGGGGGCTCATCAGCGCCTCGACCGCCGCCCGGGGGTCGACGTCCGGGCGGATCTCGCCGCGTTCGGCGGCCCGGCGCAGCAGGGTCTCGGCGCGTTCCAGCCGCTCGGCCCAGTAGGCGTCGCGGCCGCTGCGGGTCTCGGCGGTGGCCGGAGCGATGCTCAGGTGGAGCAGTGCGGGCCCTTCCGGGGTGGCGAGGAACGCGCCGAGGGCGGTGAGGAGTTGACGCAGGTCCTCGCGCAGGCTGCCGGTGTCGGGCAGCGGCAGGGCGTGGTCGGTGTAGTCGGCGAGCGCCTCGCGAAGCAGCTGCTCGCGGGTGCCCCAGTTCCGGTAGACGGACGTCTCGTGCACGCCGGCCGCCGCCGCGACGGCCGAGACGCTGGCGGCGTCGAGCCCGCCCTCGGCGAGCAGTCGCACGGTGGCGTCGAGCACGGCCCGCCGCATCGCGGCGCCGCGCCGGCGCAGCGGGGTCGCGGCCCTGCCCTCGGGCAACGCGTCGTCGACCGGCTGCTTCGTGGACCCCGTCCGCTTCTCCTTCGACACGCCCGAAGCCTAACGCAGGCCATCTTGCATTGCCGCGTATCGCGTCGTAGCCTCGTTAATGCAAGTCGCCTTGCGATACTTCCTCGGCAGGGCGCTGCGGCAACGAGGCCGCCGACACGTCCGCCGTCGGCCGGAGAGGATCGACCATGGCCCGGATGCGTGCCGTCCGCCTGCACCTGCCCACCCGCAAGCTGAGCGTCGAGGAGGTGGAGCGCCCCGTCCCCGGCCCCGGCCAGGTGCTGATCAAGGTGGAGGCGGCCGGTGTCTGCCTGTCCGACGTCCACCTGATCGACGGCTCGCTGACCCCGCTGTACCTCCCCGGCGAGAGCGTCACGCTCGGGCACGAAGTCGCAGGAACCGTCGCCGAGTTGGGCGAGGACGCGGGCGCCTGGCAGGTCGGCGACCGGGTCGTGCTGCAGGCCGGCGAGAAGCGCGACGGCATCACCTGGACGCGCGGAGTCGACTACGACGGCGGCTGGGCCGAGTACGCGCTCGCCCGCAAGGACACGCTGATCCGGCTGCCCGAGTCGATCCCGTTCGAGCAGGGCTCGATCATTCCCGACGCGGTCTCCACCCCGTGGGGCGCCATCACCACGACCGGCCAGGTGCGGCCCGCCGAGCCGGTCGGCGTGTGGGGCGTCGGCGGCCTCGGCGCGCACGGCGTGCAGCTGCTGCGGGCGATCGGCGCGAACCCGGTCATCGCCGTGGACCCCTCCCCCGCCGCCCGCGAGCGCGCCCTCGCCTTCGGCGCGGACCTGGTCCTGGACTCGGCCGACCCGGAGCTCGCCGCCAGGATCGGCGCCGCGACCGCCGGGGCCGGCCTGGCCGCCGCCTTCGACTTCGCCGGTGTCCCGGCCGTCCGCGAGCAGGCGATGACCGTCCTCGGCGCGCACGGGCGACTGGTGCTCGTCGGCCTGACCGACCAGCCGCTGACGGTCGCCGACAGCGTCCGCTTCTCCTACCTGCAGCAGCAGATCCTCGGCCACTACGGCTCGGAGGAGAGCGCCGTCCCCCAGCTGATCTCCCTCGCCGCCGGCGGCCGACTGGACTTCTCCCGCTCGGTCAGCGAGGTCCTCCCGCTGGAGCGGGCCGCGGAGGCCGTCGAGCGTCTGCACACCAAGCAGGGCAACCCGATCCGCCTGATCCTCAAGCCCTGACGCCCCGCCGGTGCGTTCCGCGCCGCCACGACACCACCGCAGCCCCGCCCGATCAGGTAGCCGATCGGGCGGGGCTGCGGTGGTGTCGTGCGGGCGGATCAGGCCAGGTCGGACCCGGACTTCCGGGCGAGGCGGAACTCCGCCGCGGCCTCGGCCGCCTGACGCCGCCCCTCCCGGTGGGCCGGCGCCCGGGCCGGCCGGTCGTTCAGGTCAGGGCCGAACGCGTGCAGCGACGCCGGGTCGGGCTCGACGGTCAGCACCGTGTGCGCCGCGGCGATCGCCGGCTGCTGCTGGAGCAGCTCGCGCGGGAACAGGTGCGCCTGCGGACCGACCGCGCGCCGGACCGCTTCTGCGAACTGCTCCGGCGCTGAAGCCTCTGGGCCGTTGCGTTCGAGCGCACTCCAACTCCTACGGTTTCCCCGTTCCCCGCAGCGACGGACGACCGGAGACCGTACCCATGACCACCGCCACCACCGCACCGCCCGAGGCCACCACCCGCCGGCAGCGTTTCGAGCACGGCCTCGACGTCCTCGGCCGGATCGACGGCGAGGCGGGCCAGAACGTGCTCGCCGCGCTGTCCGACGTCTCGCCGGAGCTCGCCCACCAGGTCACCGCCTGGGGCTTCGGCGAGATCTACGCCCGCCCCGAACTCGCGCCGCGCGACCGCCAGTTGGTCACCCTCGGGATGCTCACCGCGCTCGGCGGCTGCGAGCCGCAACTCCGGGTGCACGTCAACGCGGCCCTCAACGTCGGCCTGACCCCGCAGCAGATCGTCGAGGCCCTCCTGCACTCCGCCGTGTACTGCGGCTTCCCGCGCGCCCTGAACGCCACCTTCGCCGCCAAGCAGGTCTTCGCCGAACGCGGCCTGCTGCCCGTCGTCTCCGCGTGAGGGCGACTCAGGAGCCCGCCGGCCGGGCGTCGTCGTCAAGAAAGTGGAACCCGGTCTCCGGACCGCCGGTGAACGCCAGCGCCTCGCGGCCGACGCCCAGCGCGCGCAGCAGGACCTCCAACGCAGCGTCGGGGTCCTCGTGGGAGCGGTGCAGCCACACCCAGGTCTCGTGCTGGCCGTAGGTCATCAGGCTGAGCGCGAACCGGAGACCTTCGATCCGGAACACCGCGGCGTCGACCTCGCCCGGGTCCTCCCAGCTGCGCTCCACGGTCAGCCGCAGCCGGGCCGCCAGCGCCTCCAGCGGCGGTTTCAACCCGGCCACCATCCGGTACAGGCTCCCAGACGCCTCCCACAGACTGATCTGGTGGACCGGATTCCGCCCGGTGCCGTACCCGGGGATGGTCGCCGGCTGCCAGTCCGGCTCCGGGCCCGGCACCACGATCTCCGCCATGCGTCCACTCCCCCGTTCCGACCGGCTCGTCCGGCATCCGCAGCCTAGCCGGGCGCCGTTCCCCGGCTTCCCGGTCCACCCGTCCATCCGCATGCGTGCGCCCGCTCGGCGCACGGGAATTGCGGGTGCTCCGGCGGGCGGCGAGGTTGGGCCCGGGGCGTTCCGGCCCCGATCATCCCGTCTCCAAGGAGTCCTCGTGCGACGCCTCGCAACCGTGCTCGGCACCCTCGCCACCGCGGCCACCATGGCCCTCGCCCTCCCCGATGCCGCCTCCGCGGCCACCGGGACGCTCTTCATCGCCCCCAACCAGACCATCGAGAATCCGAGCGGCTGCTACAACGCGCAGATCTTCCCGCTCATCGTGCGCAACGAGACCAATGAGTACGCCCTCGTGTACGACGGCTCGAACTGCACCGGCCAGGTGATCGCGGTCGTTCCTCCCGGCGGCAGCACGACCCAGGAGTTCGGCCAGAGCGTGTACATCGCCTGACGACCGACCCTCCCGGTCGGGACCTGCTCGCGCGGCAGCACAGTCGGCCCGCCCCGGAAGGTGTTGGGTAGTTGATCAACTGCACGTTGTGATGCGGTGGCGGTGATCTCCGTGGCGGCTGGTCCGCGAAGATCGCCGCCATGTGTGGCTGTGCGTGCGAGCCGTCCTACGACTCGTCGTTGACGGATGCTCAGTGGGCGGTGATCGAGCCGCTGCTGCCGGAGCGGGATCCGCGCCGGGCCGGTCGTCCGCTGAAGTTCCCGCGTCGGATGGTGGTGGACACCGTGTTGTACGTACTGGTCAGCGGCTGTGCGTGGCGGCTGGTGCCGCACGACCTGGCGCCGTGGGACGTGGCCCACCGGTGGTTCCGTGCGTGGACGGCGGACGGCACATGGGACCGGGCTCACGACGTGCTGCGCGAGCGGGTCCGGGTGGCGGACGGCCGGGATCCGCGGCCCTCGGCGGCGATGCCGGATTCGTAGTCGGCCCGCAGCCACCAGGGCGGCGAGGCGATCGGCTACGACGCGTGCGAGGCCGAGAGCGGCACCTGTGGGCTGGTGCTGCGGGCGGTCGTGCACTCGGCCTCGGTGCAGGACCGGGCGGGCGCGAAGCTGGTCCTCACCGGTGTCCGGGAGCTGTTTCCGCAGGTCGGGCTGGTCTGGGTCGACGGCGGCTACGTGAACGTCGTCGATGCCGGGCTGGTCGGCCGGGCGGTCGAACGCGAAGGCCTGGCGATCACCCGTCGGTGCGACGGAATTTCGTTCGCGTCCGGGTGGGTTCGTGTTGAATGCTGGCGGAATGACGCTGCACGAGGACGAGATCCCGACCGACGAGTCCCTGGTCCGCCGCCTGCTGGCCGAACAGCGGCCGGAGTGGGCCGAGTTGTCGATCCGGCCCGCCGGGTCGGGCACCGACAACCGGATGTTCCGGCTCGGTGACGGACTGCTGGTGCGGCTGCCGCGGACGCCGGGGACGGCGGCTGCGGTACGCAAGGAGCAGGCCTGGCTGCCGCGGCTGGCACCGGAGCTGGCGTGCGGGGTGCCGGAGCCGGTGCACGAAGGCGTGCCGGGAGGCGGGTTCCCGCTCCCGTGGTCGGTGTACCGGTGGATCGAGGGCACCGAGCCCGGTCCCGACTCGGTGCCCGACTGGGGCGTCTTCGGGACGGAGCTGGCGGCGGCGGTCCGCAGCCTGCACGCCCTGCCGCTGCCGCCCGAGGACGCGCGGGAAGGCCTCCATTGGTACCGGGGCGGCGAGTTGGCGCCCTGCGACACCTGGGTCGGCGAGTATTTCGCACAGGCCCGCAGGCTCCCCGGCCTCGACCTGGATCTCGACCGTCTGCAGGCGATCTGGCACGCGGCACTCGCCCTGCCCGCCCCGTCCGGCCCCCGGGTGTGGCTGCACGGCGACCTGAAGCCGTCCAACGTGCTGGTCCAGGACGGCCGGCTGCGCGCGGTGATCGACTTCGGCGGCCTGTCGATCGGCTTCCCGGACGCCGAACACGCCCCGCTGTGGGACTTCCCGGTCGCCGCCCGCCATGCCTACCGCGCCGCCCTCGACGTCAACGAGCTGACGTGGCAACGGGCTTGCGGCTGGGCGGTGGCCGTGGCGATCGCCGGAGTGCCGTACTACTGGGAGAGCGACCCGGCCTTCGCCGCCGAGTGCGTCGCCCGCCTGCGCGCCGTCCTGGACGACCCGGCCGGGCTCTGACCCTCCACCGCCGCCGAACCTTCAGCGCTCCGGCACCACCGCGTGGGCCGGCACGGAGAGTCCGAACGGCCGCAGCGCGTCGGCCCGTTCGTTCCACAGCTCGGCGTCCACGGTGTCGCGCCGGCGCAGGGAGGCCGGCGGGCGCAGGCCGTGGGCGCGCTCAGCAGGGTGTCCATCTCCTCGACGGTGAGGAAGGTCCGCCACGGCTCGCCGCCCTCGGCGGCCGCCGCCTGCACCTGCTCGACGCAGGCCTGCCCGGCCGGGTCGCGGTGCTCGGCCCGGTCGCGGTGCCCGGCGGGCAGCAAGTGTTCGGCGATCAGCTCGGTGCCGGACGCGAACTCGCTGACAGTGGAAAGCACTTGGCCGGTCGCCTCGACGCTCAGGTACATGGTGACGCCCAGCCGGCCGACCACGGCCGGCCGCGCCGGGTCGAACCCGGCGGCCGCCGGAGCGGCGGTCGGTGCGCCCGCCCCGCCCTGTTCGAGATCGAGCGGAACGAAGGACACCGTGGGCGGGACGGTGATCCCGGCGGCAGCCGGGCGGGCCTGCCCCCACTCCTGGGTGTGCGGATGGTCCACCTCGAACACCCTTGCGCTGCGCGCGAGTTCGCTGCGGCAGGCGAAGGAGTCCGGGCCCGCGCCGAGTACCACGTACTGATCGATTCCGCTTCGGGCCACAGCCTCGGCGAGACGTTCCTCGGCACAGCGACTGCGGGTGACGGCGGTCGTCCGGGCGTCCGAGCGTCCGGTCGTCCGGGCGTCCGGGCGTCCGGGCGCCGGCCAGGATCGGGCGAGAGCCGGACGCGTGGTGGTGGCCGAGGAGTTCCTCGGCGCGCTCGCCGACTATCGGCGCCGTCGCCGCCGGCTCCCCGCCCGAGGGGCGTCCTCGGCCATGGCGACTCCGTGCGCCGCCTCGGCGGAGACCAGCACCAGGAAGCTGCCGAGTACGGCGAACACCGCCGGGACGCCGGTGAGGATCCGCACCTCGGCTCCCCGGCGCCGCTCGTACTCGGCCCGGTCGATGCCGGTCCGCACCAACGTCCGCCCGTTCGGGCCGAGTTCACGCTTCGTCCAGGAGTACCCGGACTCGTCCTTGTGGACCTCGGCCGCGCCCCCGCCGGTCGCCAGCCCGACGGCGAGCAGGCAGGCCGCCACCGCGTAGCAGACCCGCACGCTGCGCGGCAGCAGCCACAGGTACTTCAGCAGGCCGCAACCCCTGCGCAGCAGCGGCACCGACCAGGAACGCGCCAGTGCGGCACCGAACACCAGGACGATCGCCACCAGGGTCGAGCCCCATAACCACGCCGGCGCCGCCCACCGCAACGGCGGCGCGGTGGCCGCGAGGCAGAGCAGTTCGACGGCGCACAGCACCCACGCCACCACGAAGTGCACCCGGTGACCGCCCTGCAGAACCCGCACGCCCCACCCCGTTCACCCGACACCCCGAATGCCCGCGCAGCCTATCCCCGGCCGCACCCTGCGGGGCACCCTTGTGCTTCCGGGCCGCCCCTCGGGGAGAGACCCTGCGGGGCCGAGCACGGCCCGCAGGGTCCCGGACGCACCGGGGCGGACGTCGGCACCTCGCCGACAGGCAACTATGCCCGGATCAGGGGCACTTGGGGATCCAGTTGTTGTGGAACGCGGCAGCACCGTCGACATAGGGGGCGAAGACCCAGCCTCCGACCTGCTGGTAGGGGGCGCCGCCGTAGATCTCCTGGAAGGCGTGGTACCACACGTTGCCGAAGTTGCCGACACTGCCGCCGGCGGTCCAGCAGTTCACCGCGACCGAGTCGCCGGGGTGCAGGTCGGGCACCCCGACCTTGGCGGAGCCCGCGTTGGGCGCCGAGTAGACACCGGCGCTGTAGGTGTTGCCGAGAGCGATCACAGTGCTGGCCGAGGCCTGCGCGCCGCCGGTCCCGACGGCGGCCGTGGTCGCCGCGACGAGAGCGACGGTGGACACGGCCGCACGCCTGAGCATCTTGCCCATGACTGATCCCCCTTGAGTTGCATGTGATTGATGCGCTCATAACAACAGGGCCGGAAAGGGGGCTGCCATCCGGTTTTCGGACAACGTCGGCGCTCCGGGCCGCGCCGGTGGGGGCTCGCCGACGTCGGCCACCGCCGGGCAACGAAGTGACGAGCCCCCGGAGGGTTCGGGAACAGCACGGCCGAGGGCTGCCCCGCAGCGAGCCGGCCCGGTGGACGCCCCGCTCGGGGAATTTCCGGCAAATACCTGCGAAGCGCCGCCCCGCGCTCCATGATCGGGCCATGGACGACACCGCGGCCGCGGCGGAACAGCACTGGGGAACGACCATGGAGCAGCAGGCCGGGACGGGCGCCGTCGTCGAGACGGTGGACGGCATCGTCGAGCGGATCCTGTTCGTCGGGAGCAACGGCTTCACCGCTCTGCGGCTGGGCCTGGAGAGCGGTGAGAGCCTGACCGCGAAGGGCGAGGTCCTGGTCGGCGTCCAGCCCGGCGAGACGCTGGAGCTGACCGGCACCCGCGCCCAACACCCGGTCTACGGGCCGGAGTTCCACACCACTGGATGCCGCTACGTCGAGCCCGCGACCGTCCACGCGATCCGCAAGTACCTCGCCTCGGGCCTGGTCCGCGGCATCGGCCCGAAACTCGCCGACGCCATCGTCGACCAGTTCGAGCTCGACACCCTGCAGATCATCGACACCACCCCGGCCCGGCTGCGGGAGGTCCACCTGATCGGCGAGGCCCGGTACGCCGGAATCGTCGCAGCCTGGCAGGTCCACCAGGAGATCCGCCAGCTGATGGTCCTCCTGCAGGGCGCCGGCGTCTCCCCCACCCACGCACCCCGCATCGCCCACCACTTCCGGGTGGAGAAGGGCGAGGCCCGCGACGTCGCCGACGTCCTGGACATCGTCCAGGACACCCCCTACCGGCTCACCGAGGTCTTCCGGATCGGCTTCGCGACGGCGGACAAGCTCGCCCTGTCACTGGGCTGGCCCGAGCGCAGCCCCGAGCGGCTGCAGGCCGCCCTCGTCCACACCCTCGACGAGGCCTCCGTCCGCGAAGGCCAGACCTTCCTGTGGGACGCCGAGCTGTTCCGCAGGACGTGCGCGAACCTCCGCGACGACGAACTGGCCCCGCTGCTGCCCGACCAGCTCGACCGGCTCACCGCCGACCGCCGCGTCGTCGTCCAGGACCTCCCCCACCGCGGCCGCCTGCGCCCGGCGGTGTTCCCGCCGCGCCTGCACGCCGCCGAGGTCTCCGCCGCGACCCGGATCGCCCGCCTGCGCACCGCCCCCACCCGCCTGGCGGCCCGGCACCCCTGGCACCAGGGCCCGCTGCCGCTGGTGGACAGCAGCGTCCGGCTGACGCAGCGCCAGGAGGACGCCGTCCTGATGGCCGTCACCGAGCCGGTGTCGGTGCTCACCGGAGGGCCGGGCTGCGGGAAGTCGTTCACCGTCAGCGCGATCCTCGACCTCGTCGAAGCCGTCGGCGGCCGGGTCGCACTGGCCGCGCCCACCGGCCGCGCCGCCAAGCGCCTGTCCGAGCTCACCGGCCGCCCGGCCACCACCGTCCACCGCATGATCGGCAGACCCAGGGACGACGACGCCGGCCCGCTGAGCCTGTTCGACGCCCACGACGCCCTCGACGGCGCCGACCTGGTCGTCATCGACGAAGCGTCCATGCTCGAACTCCCGCTGCTGGAGCGCCTGCTGTCCAAACTCCCGACCGGCGTGCACCTGCTGCTGGTCGGAGACGTCCACCAACTCCCCAGCGTCGGCCCCGGCCAGGTGCTGCGCGACCTGCTGTCCGTCGAGGCCATTCCCCGCACCGAACTCGACACGATCTTCCGCCAGGCGGGCGCCAGCACCATCCCGCCCAACGCCCACCGCATCCGCCATGGTCAAGTGACGGTCAACGGTGGCGAGTTCTGGTTCCTGCCCACCCCGGACCACGCCCTCGCCGACACCGTGGTCGACCTCGTCACCCGCCGGCTCCCGACGACCTACCGCGTCCGCCCCGAGGAGGTCCAGGTCCTGGCCCCCTCCACCAAAGGCCCGGCCGGCACCCGCGACCTCGCCCTGGCGATCCAGAACGTCGTCAACCCGCACAAGGACGGCTCACCCCAGCACTTCGCCGACGGCCGGCCGTTCCGCCTCCGCGATCGCGTCATCGCCATCCGCAACGACGTCCGCAAGGGCGTCCTCAACGGCACCACCGGCACCGTCACCGCCGTCGACGACAAGGAACGCCGCCTCCACGTCCTCACGGACGACGGCTCCACCGCGCTGTACGGCTTCGAGGAACTCGACGAGCTCCTCCACGCCTACGCCGTCACCGTCCACCGCTCGCAGGGCAGCGAGTACCCCGTCGTCGTCGTCCCCCTCACCAGGAACTCCTCCTACCTCCTGCTGCGCCGCAACCTCCTCTACACCGCCGTCACCCGCGCCCGCCGCATCGTCGTCCTGCTCGGCGACCCCGCAGCCCTCGCCGACGCGATCGGCCGAGCCGCCGACCCCCGCAACTCCTCCCTCGCCCCGCGCCTGCACGAACTCCTCACCGGCACCGCCCTGTTGCCCCGCCCCACCCGCGGCCCCGACGGCCAGGCCACCCTCTGCTGAACCCGGACCACCACCGGCGGGTGGCGGCGTGGTCGCCGCGCACCCGCCGGCGTGAGGGCGGTGGCCGTCGGGGCCCGCCGGAGCGGATGGGTCGTCAGGCGCGGTAGGCGGCCCAGGAGGTGGCCATGCGGGCGACCTGGCCGGCGGTGAACTGGGTCATGCAGGAGTCGTAGGTGTAGTCCATGAAGTTGTGGATCGGGTCGACGCCGGCGGTGGTGCAGGTGTCGCGGCCGGTCGGGCACTGGTAGGCGGCGGTCTTCTCGGCCGGGGTGTCGGCGACCTGGTCGCCCTGGCCGCCGCAGCCGCCCTGGAAGGTGTGGTAGAGGCCGAGCCAGTGGCCGACCTCGTGGGTGACGGTGTCGCCCTCGTTGTAGTTGGTGGCCGAGCCGCCGGGGAACGAGGTGTCGAGGATGACCACGCCGTCGTCGGTCGGGCTGGACTTGTAGCTGCTCGGGAAGGTCGCCCAGCCGAGCAGCGACTGCCCGAGGCTGGCGCTGTAGATGTTGAGGGCGTTGGCGCCGCCCTTGCGCAGCGCGTTCTTCATCGAGCTCTCGGCGGTGGAGCCCGGCGCGACGCCCGCGTACCAGGACGCGTTGTCGGTGTAGTCGGTCGAGACCAGCTGGAACTGGAACTGGCTGGGGGTGTTGCCCGCGCCCTGGCCGCTGTAGGCCGCGTTGAGGACGTCGATCTGCTTGGCGATGGTGGCGGCCGTCAGCTTGCCGGTGGTCCCGGAGTGGACGACGTGCATGTACACCGGGATGGTGGTGGCGACCGTCGCGCCGGGGGCGAGCAGGGCGCCGCCATGAACAGTGCTCGCCAGCTGGGCGACGCGGGCCTTGAGGTCCGCCTCCATCGTCCTGACCTGTGCGTCGGTCACGGCGTTGGGGTCCCGGCCGACGGAGTTGCCGGCGGGCTTCCGGGCCGCGGCGTCGTCGTGGGCCGCCTCCCCGACGCACTCGGTGGAGGCCGCGGCCTGCGCGGTGGTGACCGTGGAAGGGGCGGCGAACTGGGTGAGACCGACGCCTGCGACCAGTGCCGCGGCGCTGAGCAGCCTGCCGACGGCACGCGAGGGGATGCGAACGGAACGACGCATCTGCGCTCCTGGGGAGTTGTGGGGGACGGCGGTCGAGGGAACCGCCGGGTCAAGGCTACGCAAAGGGTCATGTCCGCGTCAGGCGTGTTCCGGCCTGGAGATTCTGACGACGAATCGGACAGAATCCGAAAGTTTGAGCGGCTCGACCCCGCTGCACATGGAGGATTTCCCGTCGCACACACAGCAACGGCGACGGCCCCCGGCTGTCCGAAAACGGACGGCCCGTTCCCCCCTCGGGACGCTCTCCCTCGGGACGCCCGCGCGAGGCACCCCGCGCGAGGCACCCCGCCCGGGGTCGAGGCCGATCAACGCGGCGACTTCACCGCCGACGGCCGCCGCGTCCTCCACGGGCAGGGGCGGACGGAGCATGTCCTGGTCGCGGAGTTCACCCCTCCGCCGTCCGCACGGCCGCACGTCCGCACGGCCGCACGACCGCACGACCGCACGGCCGCACGGCCGCACGGCCGCCGAGAGCGTGGTTCGGGTAGCGGCAGCCCGTTGCGGGACAGTCCGTAGGCTTCCCCGTATGGCCTGCCGCATCAGCGAGTTGATCCTGGACTGCGCCGACCCCGAGCTGCTCGCCGGGTTCTGGTGCGAGGCCCTCGGCTACGTCGAGCTGGGCCGCGAGCCCGACGGCGGGATCGAGATCGGGCCGCCCGGCGCCGGGTTCGGCGGCCCGCAGCCCACCCTGGTGCTCAGCCCCGCCACGGACCCCCGGCCGGCCGGGCTCCCGCTGCACCTCGACGTCAGCCCGACCGACCGCGGCCAGGACGCCGAGCTCGCCCGGCTGCTGGCTCTCGGCGCGCGGCCCGCCGATATCGGGCAGACCGGCGAGGAGCGTCGGCACGTCCTCGCCGATCCCGAGGGCAACGTCTTCTGCCTGCTGCGCACGCGCGTCCCGGCGGCCTGACCGCACCGCCCCGCCGTCCGGGCCCCAGCCCCCGCACGGGTCACTCGGCGTCGCGCACCTGGCGTCCCGTCAGGACGTCCACGACGTGCGGCCACGCCGTCGCGCCGAGCAGTGCGTCGCCCGCCGGGGTGCCGCCGTAGGCGAAGACGGTGGACGCGGGGGCCGGGCTCTCGCCGGGGAAGCGCGGGCGGTGGCCGGCGTCCGGGCGTTCGATCACCCGGGCGCCGAGGCCGGCGCGGTGGCGGCGGGCGGCGAGTCGGTGCGCGAAGGGCGCCGAGGGCCACATCGCGTCGTCGGCGCCCGCGATCAGCAGCAGATCGGCGCGGGTGCGCTCGATCGGGATGGTCGCCGCCGGGACCGCGTCCGCGAACGTCCGTTCGCTCTGCTCGTACCAGCCGCGGATGGCCACGGGCTCGCCCTCGGGCTCCCTCTGCGTCCAGGTCTCGTCCATCGGCACGAACGGCAGTGGCCGGCCCCGCCACGTCCAGCAGGAGCGGAGCGGGCGGTCGGTGCCGTCCAGGCCGGGGCCGACGTTGCTCCAGACCAGCGAGGTGGGCGACTGGGCCACCACCGCGTCCACCCGGGGGTCGTGGACGGCCGTCAGCATCGCGGCCTCGGCGCCCTTCGACGTCCCGAGCACGCCTATGCGCTCCGCCCCGGCCTGCCGCAGCAGGTCCACGCCCGCCGTGAACGTCTCCAGCGGCACCTCGCAGACGCCGGGCGCCTGCCCGGGGCCGCCGAACCACCGGATCGCCAGCGCCGTCACCCCGGCCCGGGCCAGCAGGCGCGCCCGCTCCCGCTCCACCCGCCCGCTCGATCCGGCCAGCACCAGCACTCCGGCCCGGCTCCCGCCCTCCGGCGTGCACAGCACGGCCTCCCAGGGCTCCGTCAACTCTCGTTCCACCAGCGCTCCTTCAGTGATCATCAGGTGCGGGCGCACCGCTCCCGGGCGCACTCCGGGCCGGGCCGGCACGGCAGCGACACCCACCCGGCGGAGCCCGCCCGGCCCTCGCCGCACGACTGCCCGGTCCTCGCCGCACGACCGGCCGGTCACCCACCGTTCGGAATCGAACGCTACCCCGGAGAAACCCCTACTCCGGACGTACCCGGGTGGGTCCGGAGAGCGAGAGCCGCCTCCTCCCGTGGAGCGATGACGACAAACGGCCGGTGCGGCAGCGTGGATCCATGACGGAGAACACGAAACTGACCACTCGTCAGTCTCGCGCGGGAGTACGCCGGTTGGCGTCCGGTGCGCTCGCCCTCGGGCTCGCCGCCGGGCTGTTGACGGCACTCGCGCCCGCCTCGGCGCAGGCCGCCGACACCGACCTCGGGGCCGACCGGGGCGGCTGGACCGCCAAGGTCCGCCGGACCGAGTACGGCGTCCCGCACGTGCTCGCGCGGGACTTCGGCGGCCTCGGGTACGGCTACGGGTACGCCTTCGCCCAGGACAACCTCTGCGAACTCGCCGACCAGGTGGTCACGATGCGCGGCGAGCGCTCGCGCTGGTTCGGCCCGGACGGCGAGTCCTCGGACCGGATCGCCAACCCGGACAGCGACGCCTACCAGCTGGCCCTGCTGCGCTCCGGGACGGTGCGGCGGCTGCTGGCCGAACCCGCGCCGCTCGGTCCGACCGGCGAGGTGCGGCAGCTGGTCGACGGGTACGTCGCGGGGTACAACCGCTACCTGCACGACACCGGAGTCAACCGCCTCCCGGACCCGTCCTGCCGGGGCAAGGGCTGGGTCGGGCCGATCACCGCCGACGACCTCTGGAACATCCTCTACGACGTCAACACCCTTGCGGGCACCGCCAAGAGCCTGGTCGCCAACGCCGTCCCGGGCGCCGGAGCGACCGCCCTCGCCGCGGCGCCGGCCCCGGTGCGCCGCGCGACCGACACCCCCGACCTCGGCAGCAACGGCTGGGCGATCGGACGGGACGCCACCCGCAACGGAAACGGCCTGCTGCTGGCCAACCCGCACCTCCCGTGGGTCGGCTCGCAGCGGTTCTACCAGGCCCAGTTGACCATCCCCGGTGTCCTGGACGTGGCCGGCGCGGGCCTCTACGGCATCCCGTTCCTGCAGATCGGCCACACCGACGGCCTGGCCTGGACGCACACCTCCAGCTACTCCGACCACGCGACCCTCTACCGGCTCTCGCTGGCCCCGGGCGACCCGACCTCGTACCTGGTGGACGGCAAGGTCGAACGGATGACCGCGACCACCGTCCCGGTCACCGTCCGGGCCGCCGACGGCACGCTCTCCACCATCGAGCGGACCCTCTACCGCTCCCGGCAGGGCTACGTGCTGGCCGACGGCTGGACGGGCGAGCAGGCCTACGCCCTGCGCGACGCCAACGCCGACAACCTCCGCTCCCTCAACGAGTGGGTGGCGATGGGCCGTTCGCAGAACCTCGACCAGCTGCGCCAGGCCCAGCGCACCTACCAGGGCGCGCCGTGGGTGTACACCACGGCCGTCGACACCAGCGGAACCGTCTACTTCACCGACTCCGCCGCCGTCCCGCACCTGCCCGACGCGCAGCTGACGCGCTGCCTGGTGCCCAGCCCCTGGGAGATGGGCGCGCTGGACGGGTCGACCACCGGCTGCGACCCGGGCACCGACCGGGACGCGCGGGTGCCCGGCATCTTCGGCCCGGCCAACCACCCCGCGCTGACCCGCACCGACTACGTGGCCAATTCCAACAACGGCCCCTACCTGACCAACGCCGACGCGCCGATCGCCGGCCTGCCCATCGTCTACAACGCGGCGCAGCAGCTCGCGACGCGGCCGCAGCTGGGCCTGCGGATGATCGCCGACCGCCGGGCCGGCGCCGACGGCCTCGGCGCGCCCGGCTTCACCCTCGCCTCGCTCCAGGCGACCATGTTCGGCAACCGGGTGCAGAGCGCCGAACTGGACCGCGACGACGCCGTCGCGCTGTGCCGCGCCCACCCGGCGGTCACGGCGTCCGACGGCACCCGGGTCGACGTGCGCGCCGCGTGCGACGTGCTCGCGGCCTGGGACACCCGGGCCGACGCCGCCAGCCGTGGCACCGTGCTCTGGCAGGCGTACCAGCGCGCGCTGGCGGGCACCCGCAGCCGGGCCTGGCAGACCGTCCCGTACGACCCGGCGCGGCCGTTGACCACTCCGCGCGGGATCGCCGCCGACAACGCCGACGCGCAGCGCGCGTTCGCCGACGCCGTCCTGCGCCTGGCGGCCACCGGGGTGCCGGTGAACGCGGCGATCGGCGACGTCCAGCGCTGGGCGGGCATCCCGCTGCACGGCTGCACCGGCGAGATCGGCTGCTTCAACGTGCTGACGGCCGGGCCGGATTCGGGCGCGGGCGGCGGCACCTACCCGGCGGCCGGCGCGGGCGCGCCGCACGGCTCCAGCTTCCTGATGGCCACCGAGCTGACCCGGCAGGGCCCGCGCACCCGGACGCTGCTCACCTACGGGCAGTCCGCCGACCCGACCTCGCCGCACTTCACCGACCAGACCCGCCGCTACGCCGCCGAGCAGTGGGTGACCGAGCGCTTCACCGAGGCCGAGATCGGCTCCGCCCCGGGCCTCACCGTCACCACCCTGCGCCGCTGACCCGCCGTCAACCCGTTCGAGGCCGGGCCGCCGCCGTTCTCCCCGAACGGCGGCGGTCCGGCTTAGGATCTGCGGCCTCTGGACGTCCTCCCCCGGGCGTCCTCCTCACCGGATTGGGGTGTGCCGTGGCCGGGTCGGTGCTGTCGCGTCGGGATCTGGACTTCCTGCTGTTCGAGTGGCTGGGCGCGGAGGCGTTGACCGCGCGGGAGCGGTTCGCCGAGCACGACCGGGAGACCTTCGACGCGGTGCTCGATCTCGCGGAGGAGCTCGCCGTGCGGCACTTCGCCCCGCACAACCGTCGCAACGACGTGGAGGAGCCGCGGTTCGACGGGGAGCGGGTGGTGCTGCACCCGGAGGTGGGGGCGGCGCTGGAGGCTTTCGTCGCCTCGGGGTTGATGTCGGCGGCGATGGACCACGACCTGGGCGGGCAGCAGGTGCCGACGCTGGTGGCGAACGCCTGCACGGCGTGGTTCCAGGCGGCGAACGTGGGCACGGCGGCGTACCCGTTCCTCACCGTCGCGAACGCCAACCTCCTTGCGGTGTACGGAACGTCGGAGCAGCGCGAGCGGCTGGTGCGCCCGCTCGCGGCGGGCCGGTTCTTCGGCACCATGTGCCTCTCGGAGCCGCAGGCGGGATCCTCGCTGGCGGATGTCCGGACCACGGCGGTGCCCCAACCGGGCGGCGGTTACCGGCTGTTCGGCACCAAGATGTGGATCTCCGGCGGCGACCACGAGTTGAGCGAGAACATCGTGCACCTGGTGCTGGCCCGGACGCCGGGCGCACCGGCGGGGGTGACGGGGCTGTCGCTGTTCGCGGTGCCCAAGTACCTGGTGGGGCCGGACGGTTCGCTCGGGGCGCGCAACGACGTGGTGCTCGCCGGGCTGAACCACAAGATGGGGTACCGGGGGACGGTCAACACGGTGCTGAACTTCGGCGAGGGCCGGTACCGTCCGGGCGAAGCGCCGGGCGCGGTGGGTGAGTTGGTGGGCGAGCTGCACCGCGGGCTGGCGTGCATGTTCCACATGATGAACGAGGCCCGGACGGGCGTCGGCCTCGGCGCGGCGGCGCTCGGGTACACCGGCTACCTGCACGCGCTGGACTACGCCCGGTCCCGCCCGCAGGGCCGCCCGTTGACGGGCCGTGACCCGTCCGCGCCGCAGGTGCCGATCATCGAGCACCCGGACGTCCGACGGCAGCTGCTCGCCCAGAAGGCCTACGTGGAAGGCGCGTTGGCGCTCAGCCTGTACTGCAGCCGGCTGATCGACGACCAGCGCACCGCCCCGGAGCCGGCCGAGCGGGCGGCGGCGGGACGGCTGCTGGAGGTGCTGACGCCGGTGGCGAAGAGCTGGCCGGCGCAGTGGTGCCTGGCGGCGAACGACCTGGCGATCCAGGTGCACGGCGGGTACGGCTACACCCGGGACCACCCGGTGGAGCAGTTCTACCGGGACAACCGGCTGAACGCGATCCACGAGGGCACGCACGGAATCCAGGCGCTCGACCTGCTCGGGCGGAAGGTGGTGCTGGACGGCGGCGCGGGCCTGACCGCACTGCTCGGGGCGTTCGCGGCCACCACGGCGAGGGCCGAGCGCGTCGGCGGCGAGGCGGCCCGGTTCGCGGCTGCACTGGACGCCGCCGCCGGGCGGATCCGGCACACCACCGGGGCGCTGTGGTCGGCGGGCGATCCGGACGTCGCGCTGCCGAACGCCTCGGTGTACCTGGAGGCGGTCGGGCACGTGGTGCTGGCCTGGATCTGGCTGGAGCAGTACCTCGCGCTGGGCGCCGCCGACACTCCCTTCCACCACGGCAAGCGGCAGGCCGCCCGCTACTTCTTCCGGGTCGAACTCCCCCGCACCGGGCCGCAGTTCGACCTGCTGGACGCGCTCGACCGGACGGCTGCCGACACGCCCCCGGAGTGGTTCTGACCGGTGGCCCGACGTCCTTCGGCCGGATGCCCACCCCGTCCTGACGCACGGTCACGGTGCGCGGAACGCGGCCGTCGGCCGGACGCCGGGACAGTTGAAGTCTCAAGGCCCTATGGTGAGTTGAGGAGTGAAGGGGTTCGCCTGACGAGGGGGTCGGCCGATGGATCCGGAACCGGAGGAGCCCCGGGTTCACCTGGCGGCCGAGGTGTCCGGCGACGCCAGGGCCTTCATGGCCGGGCGGGACCTGTTCGCGGCCGAGCGCGACCTGCACCTCCATCTGGAGGACGGCGTCCACCAGGTGCGGCAGGTGCTGTCCGGTCAGGCCGGGACGGAGTGCCCGTACCCGGGGCTGACCGCGTTCGGGCCGGACGAAGCCCGGTGGTTCTTCGGTCGGAACCCGGCGATCGCGGACCTGCTCGTGCGCCTGGCCGGGCGGCTCGGTTCGGGCGGGCCGCAGTTCGTGCTCGGGGCGTCCGGCGCGGGGAAGTCGTCGCTGTTGCGCGCGGGGTTGCTGCCCGCCCTGAGCAGGGGCGGGCTTCCACGGGGCGGGGCGGCGCACTGGCCGCACCTGGTCCTCACGCCCACCGCCGAGCCGCTGGCCGAGGCGGCCCGCGCGCTGGCGGCGGCGGTGGGCCTGGACCTCGCCGTGGCGGAGTCGCTCGTCGCCGACCCGGCCGGGTTGGCCGCCGCCGTGCGCGAGGCGATGGCCGAGGCCTCGCTGGAGCGGCTGGTCATCGTGGTCGACCAGCTGGAGGAGCTGTTCACCCTGACGTCCGACGACGCCGAACGGCGGGCGTTCCCGGAGCTGATGGCGCAGCTGGCCGAGCCGGGCGGGGGCCGCGAACCCGTCGCGCTGGTCGTCTACGGCATGCGGTCCGACTTCTACGGCCGGGCCATGGACCACCCGCGGCTGCGCTCGGCGCTGGCGGACCAGCCGGTCAACCTCGGGCCGCTGCCGGAGCAGGGCCTGCGCGAGGCGATCCTGTTCCCGGCGCGCTCGGCGGGCCTCGATGTGGAACCCGGCCTGGTCGAGCTGCTGCTGCAGGACCTCGGGGCCACCGCCGGCGGCGAGTACGAGGCGGGCCGACTTCCGCTGCTCGCCCACGCGTTGCAGGCGACGTGGCAGCTCCGGGACGGCCGTCTCATGACCGTCGGGGCCTACCGGGCGACCGGCGGCGTCCGGCATTCCGTCGCGGCCACCGCGGAGGGGGTGTTCGGCGGCCTCGACGACGACGGTCGGCGGCTGGCGCGCTCGCTGCTGCTGCAGTTGGTGGAGCTGGGTGACGGCACCGACGACACCCGGCGCCGGCTGCCCCGGGAGCACCTGATCCGGGAGAGCCCGGATCCGCAGCGGGCTGCCGCCGTGCTGGACACCATGGTCCGGGGCCGGCTGCTCTCCCCGCGGGGCGACGGGGTCGAGATCACCCACGAGGCGCTGCTGCGGGCCTGGCCCAGGCTCCAGGTCTGGCTCGGCGAGGACCGCGAGGGCCTGTTGCTCCACCAGCAGCTCGCGGAGGCGAGCGACAGCTGGTCGCAGGACGACCGGCGGCGGCGCAGCCTGTTGCGCGATCCCCGGCTGGCCCGGATCCGCGAGTGGGTGCGGAGCCCGGGCCGCCGGGCCGATCTGACCTTGCAGCAACGGGAGTTCGTCACCGCCAGCGTCCGCGCGGCGCTGGTCCGCCGGGCGGCCCGCACCGTGGGCGTGGTCGGTCTGGTCCTGACGGTCGTGGTCGGTGTGATCGCCGTCCAGCAGTACCGCACGGCCCGGCAGCACGAGGCGGAGCTCACCTCCCGCCGGCTCGCCACGAACGCGGCGGCCATCCGTCCGACCGACCCTTCGGTGGCGCTGGAGCTGAGCCTGGCCGCCTACCGCACGTCGCCCACCGACGAGGCCCGCAACGAGATGTACGCCTCCTACGCGAGCCCCTATGCGGTGACCCTCGACGACCCCTCGGGCAAGGATCGCCCGGGGACGGTCGTCAGCCTGTCGTTCAGCGCCGACGGGCAGGTCCTCGCGAGCGGCGACACCGACCACAAGGTCAAGCTCTGGGACGTCGCCAATCCCGCCCGTCCCGCCTTCGGCGCCGCGCTCACCACCGAGGGCACCTCCGCGGTGGCCTTCGCGCCGAACGGCCGTCTCCTCGCGACGCACGGCCGAAGGTCCCTGCAGCTCTGGGACACGACCGACCCGCGCCGCCCCAAGCTGCTCAGCAGCACTCCGGACGAGACGGAGGTGGCGTACTCGCTGGCCTTCGGCCCGGACGGGCGGACCTTGGTCTCCGGGGGCGACAAGGGAGTCGCCCGGCTCTGGAACATCGCCGACCCCGCCCGTCCCGCGCCGCCCCGCACGTTCTCGGCGGACTCCGAGGACGTCACGGGCGTGGCCTTCCACCCGGACGGCCGGACCGTGGCGACCGCGAGCAACGGCGGAAGCGTGCGGCTCTGGAGCGTGGCCTCGGATCGGCCGACGGTCCTGGCCACCCTGTCGGTCAAGAGCGCCTGGAACCTCGCCTTCCACCCCGGGGGCAGACTGCTCGTGGCCGCCGGCACCTACGGGCAGCTCAACTACTGGGACGTCACCGACCCGAGCCGACCGCTGGCGAAGGAACTGCCGCTCGACAGCGCACGGGGGGACTTCCTGGCCCTCGCCTTCAGCGCCGACGGCAAGGTCCTCGCCTCCGCCAACACCGACGGCAGCGTGAACCAGTTCCAGATCGACCGGCGCCCCGACACCGTCGACATCGAGCTGTGGAACACGCTTCCCGGCTCGGGCGCCCTGCGCTCGCTGGCGTTCAGCACCGACAACCGCACCGTGGCCGTCGGCGGGGACAACGGCCTGGTGCGGATCTGGACCACACCGGGAGCGGCCATTCCGCAGCGGCTGACCGGCGCGGCCCGCAGCACTTCGGGCACGGCGTTCGGCAACGACGGCCGCACGCTGGTGACCGGGGACCAGGACGGCAGTGTCCGGCTCTGGGACCTCACCGACCGGCTACGGCCGGTTCCCGGCGCCATCCTGCCGCGCCCGTGGTCGAGCGGCACATTCCTGTCCGACGGCCGCACCCTTCTCACCGCACCGGCGGACAACTCCTCCGTCGGCCTGTGGGAGGTGGGCGACGCTCACCACCCCGTCCTGCAGGCCACCCTCGCCAGGAGCGGGCCGTCGGCCGGCCGCTTGCCGGCAGTGGCCTCCGCCGGGAGCAACGTCCTCGCCCTGACCGACCCCTCCGCCGGTGCGGTCCGCCTCTGGGACATCACGGACCGCCGCCTTCCGCGGGAGGCGGCGACGGTGGCGGTCCCGTACACGCCGGCCGGGATCGGGCTCCACCAGCAGGGGCGCGCACTGGTGGTGATCGACGAGAAGCTGGACGTGCGGCTCTGGAGTCTCGCGGATCCGTACCGTCCGGACGGACCCCACCCGCTGCCCATGGAGTTCCACGACGCCTGGGCCGTCGCCAGCACTCCGCAGCGCCGGATGCTCGTCATGGAGGAGGACCGTGACATCCAGGTCCTCGACGTGTCCGAGGTCAGGAACCCCGTGCGCACGGGAGAGCTGCCGGTGGCGGCGAACGCCTTCGGGGTGTTCGGCGGCGGCAGGTACGTCGCGGCCGCGTCCAACCGGGAACGGGCCGTCAGCTTCTGGGACCTCGACCATCCGGACGCGGCGATCGCCAGGGTCCCGCTGACGGACAAGGCGCAGGACCTGACGGTCAGCGGCGACGACCGCACCGTCGGCCTGACCACCGGTGGAATCCTCGTCAGCGGCAAGGTCCTGCTGTGGGACGTCGCCGACCCCGCGAACGTGTCCGTCGGCTCCGCCCTCACCCTGCCCGGAAGCGACCTGGAGTTCAGCCCCGACAGCAGCATGGTGGCCACCAACGTGCGCGACTCCCTGCACGGTGACAGCATCCGCCTCTGGCCACTGGACGCCGACCGCATGTACCGGCAGATCTGCGCCGACATCGGCACCCCCGTGCCCGACAGCCGGTGGACGAAGTACGCCGGGAACCACCCGTACCGGCGGCCGTGCGCCTGACGGCGGCTGACGTTCGATCGGCCGGGCCTCGCCGGACTCGCACTCCGCAGCGCGCCCGCCCTCGTCCGGCGCCGCCGATGACCGGCCGCGCAGGCCGTAGGGTGAGGGCGTTCGCAGGGTGGACGGGGGGCGGGGCGTCGTGGAGCGGTCGCGGCTGGTGGGGGTGGGTGGCCCCGGCGGGCCGGGTTCGGGGTGTGCGGTCGGCGGGCGGCTGGTGCTGACCTCCGCCCATGTGGTGCACGGCGACGGGCCGGTGGAGGTGTTCCGGCCGGCAGGTGCGGGGCCGGTCGGGGCCGAGGTGCTGTGGTGCGGCACGCCGGGCGGGCGGGACGACGCGGCGCTGCTGCTGGTCGACGAGTCGTTGTGGTCCCGGCCGCCGGGTCCGGTGCGCTGGGGACGGCTGGTGACGGACCGTCCGGGGACGCCGTGCGAGACCTGGGGGCTGCCCGACCTCGCCCAGCGGGCGGGCCGCCCGGCCGAGGCGGTGCAACTGGTCGGGGAGGTGAACCCGGGCACCGACTACGTCGGCAACCGGCACGTCATGGACCTGCGTCAGCGGCCGCCGCAGTGGTCCGCCGGCTCGCCGTGGGGCGGGCTGTCGGGTGCGGCGGTGCACTGCGGCGACCTGCTGGTGGGGGTGGTGGCCGCCGAGCGGGCGCACTCGGGCGGGGCGCAGCTGAACCTGGTGCCCGGGTACGTGCTGCACCACGATCCGGCGTTCCGGGCTGTGCTGGCGGCGCACGGGGTGCCGGCGGCCGCGCTGGAGCCGGTCGAGTTGCAGCACCTGGCCGATCCGGCGGTCGGGCCCGAACGGGCGGCCGGGCCGGTCCGCTCGCCGGCGGCGCTGCTGCGGGCGGCCCGCCAGGTGGTGCCGTTCCACGGCCGGACCGAGCTGCTGGGCGAACTGGTCGAGTGGTGCGAGCGCGGCGGGTTCGGAGCCTGGCTGCTGCACGGCCCCGGCGGTCAGGGCAAGACCCGGCTGGCGCACGAGCTGGCGGCCCGGCTGTCGGAGCGGCAGTGGGCGGTGCTGTGGCCGCGTCCCGACGCCGGGGCCGAGGAGTTGACGGACTGTCGGCTCGCGGCGCGTCCGCTGCTGATCGTCCTGGACTACGCCGAGCACCGCACCGCCCAGCTGGCCGCCCTGGTGGCGGCGGCCGCCGCGCACCGCGGTCCGACGGCGTTCAAGCTCCTGCTGCTGGCCCGCACCGACGGCGACTGGTGGCAGCAGGCCGTCACCGCCGACGACACGGCCCAGGACCACCTGGAGTACGCCCCGACCCGACGCCTCGACCCGCTCCAGGACGAGCCGGCGGGACGCCCGGCCGCGTACCGGGCGGCGCTCGACGCGCTGGCCGCCGCGCTGCCGTTCGTCGACGGCCAGTCGGGGCCCGACTGGCCCGGCGTCGCCGCGACGCTGCCGATCGCCCCGAACCTCGACCAGCCCGGCTACGGCAACGCGCTGACCCTGCAGATGGCCGCGCTCGCCGACCTGCTCGACACCACGGGGACGGCCGGGTTCGACGGCCGCCCGGGGGCCGCCGCGGTGGAGGACCGGCTGCTGGGCCACGAACGCCGCTACTGGCAGCGCACCGCGACCGCGCTCGGCCTCTCCCCCGCGCTGTCGGTGCGCGCGCTGGACGCGGTGGTCGCCGCCGCGAACCTGGCCGGCGCCGCCGACCGCGAGCAGGCCGACCTGCTGTGGCGTCACCTCCCGGCGCTGGCCGACCGGTCCCGCGACCGCCGCGACACCGTCACCGCCTGGCTCGGCGCCCTCTACCCCGCTCCCGCGCCCCGTCCCTTCGCCCCGCTCCCGCCCGACCGCCTCGCCGAACGCCACATCGCCCGCGTCCTCGACACCGACCCCGCCCTGCCCGAACACCTGCTCCCCGCCCTCGACGCCCCGCGCACCGCGCACCTCCTCACGGTCTACACCCGCGCCGCCGCCCACCCGGCCGTCGCCGGCCGCCTCGATGCCGGACTGACCGCCCTGTGCGTCCGCCAACGCGCGACGCTGGCCCCGTACTTCGTCTTCCTGGCCACCCGGAGCCGACGCCCGGGGCCGCTGCTGGCGGCGCTGGAGGCGATCGTCTCGGACCCGGGGACGCCGTTGGCGGAGCTGTCCGAACTCAGCCGACTGTTCCCGGACTCCAGCCAGATCCTGGTGCACGAGGCGGCCCGACTCGCCCGGGTGCACACGGACCGCCTGCGGGTGGGGGCAGCCACCGATCCGGACGGGTTCGGACTGCCGCTGGCCACCACGCTCAACGAGCTCTCCGTCAGGTTGAGCCAGCTCGGCCGCGTCGAGGAGAGCCTGACCGCGATCCAGGAGGCGGTCGAGCTGTACCGGACGTTCGCCGCCGCCGACCCCGAACGCCATGCCCCTGGTCTGGCCGCCATGCTGGGAAATCTCGCCGACCGGCTCACCGAACTCGGTCGACCGGACGAAGGCCTGACCTTCGCACGGGAGGCCATCGAACTGCATCGGGCGCGCGGCGAGGCGGGGCTGCCCGAACTGGCCGACGCCCTCGTCCGCCTGTCCACCGTCCTGGGCGGCCTGGGACGGCACGAGGGCGGGCTGGCTGCCGTCCAGGAAGCCCTCACCGTGATCGCGCGCCTCGCCGATTCCGACCCGTGGCCGCACCTGGAACGGCAGGCGGCTGCGATGACCAACCTGACCATCCGGCTGGGCGACCTCGGCCGTCTGCCGGAAAGTGCGGCGGCCGCGCGACGCACGGTGGCCGCGAGTCGGGCGCTCGCCGAATTCGACCCGGACGCGCACCTGTCCGATCTGGCCGGGGCCCTCGGCAACGAGTCCCAGGCCTGGCGTCTCCTTCGCCGACCGGACCAGGGGCTGGCCCCGGCGGAGGAGGCGACCGCCCTGCTCCGTCGGCTCGCGGACGGCAACCCCGATGCGCACCTGCCGCGGCTCCGCACCGTCCTCACCACTCTGGCCGACCACCTGCACGATCTCGGCCGGCAGGCCGAGGCACTGGCCGTGGCCCGGGAGGCCGTGGCCATCGCCCGGACCCTGCACGCCACCTCACCCGATACCAACCTCCCCTATCTCGCCCATGCGCTGGTCGGTCTGTCCCGCAACCTCGGTGAGCAGGGTCGGGTCGAGGAAGGGGCGACGGTCGCTCAGGAGGCGGTCGAGCTCTGCCGCCCGCTCAGCGCACTCCGCCCCACCGTCCACGCGCCCCGGCTTGCGGTCGCCCTGGACCACCTGGCCCGCCACCTCCAGCAGCTGGGCCGGGAGGAGGAAGCCCTGGACTCCCGACTCGAAGCGGTGGCCCTCCTGCGTGCGCTCGACGCACCGGCTCAACTCCCCCAATTGGCTGCGGCTCTGGATGACTTGGCCGAGCTGCTGCGTGTCCTGGGAGGACACGTCGAGGCGGTGCCGGTGTGGGCGGAATCCGTCACGGCCTGGTACACCCTGGCCGAGTCCGACCCGCGCACCCGCCTTCCGCGGCTCGCCGCTGCTTTGATCCGACTCAGCGAGGAACTCCGCCTCGCCGGAGACCGCGACTCGGCCATCCGCCCCGCCCGCGACGCCCTCGACCTCTGCCGCAGCCTCGACGAGGCGATACCCGGGCACCATCTCCCCCTGCTCGCCACCGCGTTGACCAACCTCGCCGACTGCCTGGACGGACCCGACCAGTTGACCGAGGGCCTCGCCCTCGCCGAGGAAGCGACAGCTCTCCGCCGCACCCTCGCCGCCACCGACCCCGACGCTCATCTGCCGCTGCTCGCCCACGCGTTGATCGTGCTGGCCACCACGCTCGGCATGGCCGACCGGGCGCAACACGCGCTCGACCCCGCCCGCGAAGCGGTCGGCATCTGCCGCGAGCTCCACCGCGCCGACCCTGGCATCCAGCTGTCCCCGCTGGCCGCCGCCCTGCGCGTCCTCGCCGTGGTTCATCTCAACCTCGGCCACCGCGCGGAGGCACGGGATGCGGCGCACGAAGCACTCGCCCTCCACCGAGGGCCGGCTGCCGGAGTACCCGCCGAATTCGACCGCGTGGTGGCGCAGTTCGAGCAGATACTCGCCGAGATCGACCAACTGCCGTCGTGAACCGGCCCGTTGATCGCCATTCGCTGGCGGATCACCATTCCGGACAGCTAGTATCCCGAATATGCGGACGAGCGAGGGCGTCGAGTGGGGCCTGCACTGCTGCCTCACCCTGGTGTGGCTGGGCGAGACCGACCCGGTGCCCTCGGCCCGACTGGCGGCGATGTTCGAACTGTCGCCGACCTACCTCAACAAGGTGCTCCAACGACTCACCCGGGCAGGCCTGTTGACGTCCACCTCGGGCCCGCGCGGCGGCGTCCGCCTGGCCCGCGACCCCGCCCGGATCACCATGATGGACGTGGTGACGGCCGTCGAGGGCCCCGACCCGCTGTTCGCCTGCGCCGAGATCCGGCAACAGGGCGTCTCCGCGGAGGGCGCACACCCCCGCGAGTTCACCCGCCCCTGCGGCATCGCCGCCGCGATGCGCCGCGCCGAACTCGCCTGGCGCCGCGAACTCGCCGCCCGCACCGTCGCCGACCTCGCCCAGGACGCCCCGACCACCACCATCACCCGCGTCCGCACCAACTACGCCCGCCTCACCTCCACGACCTGAGCAGGCGCGAAGGCAGGGGCGCCGCGCGGAGGGGAACACACTCGCCGGAAGGATCGCGACGCGGGGCAATGACCTGCACCTGTTCGCGACCCTGCTGACGTTCGCTCGCTGCTCGCGCCGTTCCGCCCCCTCGGCCTCGCCCGGGGGCACCCCCAGCGCCCCCGGTTGTGCGCCTGCCTGCCTTTCGCACCCGAATTCCGGATACCGACCATCCCGAATCCCGTCAGGAGCCCCACCATGCCCCCACCCCCGTCGGCAGCAGGTCTCCGGCCCGCCGCCGTGCTGGCTCTCGGCACCTTCGCCGTCGGCACCGACGCTTTCGTCACCGCCGGCTTCCTCCCCGCCATGGCCGACGCGCTGCACGTGTCGACCGCCGCCGCCGGACAGTCCGTCAGCCTGTTCGCCGCCGTGTACGCACTGGCGTCGCCACTGCTCGCCGTCGCCACCGCCCGACTGCCCCGTCGCACCCTGCTGCTGGGGGCACTGCTTTTACTGACCGCCGCCAACACCCTCTCCGCACTCGCCCCGACCTACGAAGTCCTCCTGGCCGGCCGCGTCCTCGCGGCCCTCGGGGCGGCCGCCTTCACACCGACCGCCGGAGCCACGGCCGCCGCGCTGGCGCGAGCCGACTCGCGGGGACGGGCTCTCGCCGTGGTGATCGGTGGATTGACGGCGGCAACCGCCCTCGGGGTTCCGCTCGGGCAGCTGGCCGCCGTCGGCCTGGGGTGGCGGGCGGCGCTGGGCGCCGTCGCGGCGCTCTCCGCACTGGGCGCGCTCGCGATCGAACTGACGCTCCCTCAACTCCCGGGCGCAGAGCCCGTTCCGCTGCGGTCGAGGGCAGCGGCTCTGCGCCGTCCGGGAGTGCTCGCGGTGCTGCCGTTGACGGTGCTCGGAATGGCCGCGTGCTACGTGCCGTACTCGTACAGCGTGCCGGTGCTGGCGTCGGTCGGCGTCTCGGGGCGGGTCGCCGTGCCAGTCGCGCTCGCGCTGTACGGGGCGGGTGCGGTGGCGGGCAACCTGTTGGCGGGGCGATGGACGGACCGGGTCGGTCCGGTGCGGGTGCTGACGGTGGGGTACGCGGCGATGGCGGTGTCGTTCGCGGCGCTGGCCGCTCTCGCGGCGGGGCAGCTGCGCAGCACTGTCGCGGTGGGGGTGTTGGCGTTCCTCTGGGGTGCGAGCAGCTGGTGCCAGACTCCGGCGCAGCAGCACCGGCTGCTGGCCGCCGCCCCCGAACAGGCGCCGCTGGTGGTGTCGTTGAACTCCTCGGCGATCTATCTGGGCATCGGCGCGGGCACCGTGCTGGGCGGCTTGGCGCTGCCGTCGGGTGCGGCGGCGGTGTTCGCGCTGGCGGCGGTGCTGGCGTGCGGCGCGGCGGGGTGTCTCCGTACGACGGCGGTGCGAGGTGGGGCGGGTGCTACATCCACATGAACGGCTGGCCGGCGATCGCGGCGGCGGACCGGGCGCTGGCGGTCAGCAGGTCGTCCGGGTGGTCGCCGGGGCGCTGGTCGGCGTAGCGGGCGGCGATGACGGTGATGTGGTGGCCGACCGTCTCGACCCGGATCGCCGTCATCGGCTTGATGCCCGCAGCGGGGGCCACCACCCCGTCGGGGAAGGTGAATTCGAACTCCGCCGCGTGGTCGCGCACCGCCTGCGCGGCCTGGGCGGCGGCGCCGGGGTCGAGGAAGCGCAGGACGGTGATGCTGGTGATCACGGGCTGGTCGTTGCGGGTGAGCGCGACGCCGAGCCAGGCCTGGCAGTCGAGCTTGTCCAGCAGGTTGCGGCTCTTGTCGTTCTGGACGCCCTGGCAGTCTCCGCCGTCCCGGGCGGCGGTCCGGTGGGCCTTGAACTGGTCGTAATCGTAGCTGCGCTGCGCGGGGAAGTACCGTTCGGAGTTGAAGGCCTGAGCCTCCGTCAGCGGCTTGGCGACCTGTCCGGGCGCGACGGCGACGGTGGCGGGCAGGCTGCTGGTCGGGCCGAGCCCGGGCAGGATGTCACCGGGGTGCGGCGTGGACACCACCCAGACGCCGCCGGCGGCCAGCACCGTGACGACGCTCCACAGGGCAGCCAGGCGTCTGCGCTCGCCGACGGCCCGATGCCCGGTCACCGGCAGGTCCTCGGCGGCGCCTGCTGGCGCTTCCCCCTGGATGGTCATGGCGCCGATTCTAAGCAGGTCATCCCACAATCCCACCCTCGGGTCGAACGTATCGGAAGTACCCTTGCCACCGACCGCAAGGACCAGACATTCGACTTGTCGGCAGATATGACGTTATGTCCAACTTGCCTGCACCGACCGCACACTGAGACACCGCCGGACGGCCGCACCGCCCTCCTGACCCGCCACCGCCGACCCGCCAGACGCGAGGACTTCTTGCACGCCTCTGCCTTCCCCTGCCGGACGGCTGACGGGCGCTCGGCAGCGTCGTGCCCACACCGACCGCAGGACGCCTGGAGGCCACCACGATGACGACGACCACGAGCGGGACCGGCGAGGCGCAGCACCCTGGCAGCCGCGACCCTGGCCGTACTGACGGCGGCACTGCCCCTCACCACCGCCCCAACCGCGCAGGCCTACCCTGGCGCCCGGCGCCGACCCGCCTGGTGCCCGGACGTCCCCGGGCACCGGGTCGACCTCGGCCAGGAGCTGTCCGGCCGATCACGCGGCTGTCCAGGCCGGCCCTCGTTTGGAAGGGGTGGCTGTGACGGTGATGGCTCGCGCAACGGCCGTTGTGTTGGTGCAGAAGATCATGGACGCGGACCGTGCCGACGATGCCGAGGCGTACGACGTGCTGGAGGCACTGGGCAGGGCCCTCGGCTGTCCGACCGGCTACGTAAGCGACTTGATCTTCTGGCCCAACGGGCGGGAGCTGACAGCTGCCGAGGTCGTCGATCAGGCTCTGGAGTACCGGCCCTTCGCCCTGTGAGAGCGTTTCAAGCCCGCAGCCAGATGATCGGGGCAGCTGCGGTGGCGGCGCCGGGGAAGACGTAGCCGCGCTTGTCGTACCGGGCCGCAACGGGGGCGGGAGTTCTTCAGCTTGGTGATGGCCCTCTCGACAGTGTCGCGCCTCTCGTACCGCTCCTCGTCGAAGCCGAGTGGCCGTCCGCCTCGCGGTCCGCTGCGCAGGCGGGCGCTGCCGGTGGTCCCGCCACCGGCCACAACGCGCGTTGCCGACAGGCAGGAACGGCCGCAGCCGCTCCCACTCGGCGTCTGTCGGATCACCCCGCCCCATGCCCGAACCAACGACCAGGGCAGGCGAACGTCACATGATCGGCCAGGCAGCTCCTAGCAGGAGCTCACCCTCACCGCATCCGGCTTGGCGAACGGCATCATCTCCCCGCCCGGCGGCCAGCCCCGTTCGTCGCACGGCCGGCCGGCCTCGACCTCGATCAGCCGCGGGACGCGGTCCAGCCACCGGACGCCGCCGCCGTGCTCGGGCCAGGGGGCCGTGGCGGCGCGGAACCGATCGTCCAGCTCGCGGAGCTCCGGCTCTCTGGCCGTCCGGACCGCTGCCGGCAACTCCGGCCAGGCTCGCGCCAGCTCGCGGCGGCACCCCAGGTCGTTGCTGAGCTCGGGTGCGGACCAGGAGTACCCCGCTTCGACCTCGTCCACCAGCTGTCGCCATTGCGACACCGACCTGCTGATGGCGCCGGGCGACCCGCCGGCCCATCGGTCCGCGTCGGTCACGGCCGTCTCACGACCGGCGGCTCACGCACCGAGGCCCGGGACCCACACCAGGCGCAGGACGTCGATGGTGCGTTCGTCGGGGTTGACGAAGAGTTCGGCGGTGACGGACGGGGCGAGGACGGCGCTGCGCAGGTCGCCCCAGTCGTCGACGGGGGAGCCCGCGCGGTCGTCGAGTGTCACCAGTGCGGCGGTGACCAGGGCGAACAGCAGGTCGTCCGCCTTCGAGATCTCGACCATCGCCTGGGCGGGCTGGTCCTGGAGCCAGACCCGCCACCCCTTCACGCGACGGCCCCGACCGACCGGCCGGCGACGAGCACGGGGCCGACGGCCGCCCGGTATCCGGAGCGGTCGCCGCCGTACGCCGCGGACATGGCACGCAGCCACCACGACGTGATCACCGCCTCCCGGTCCAACGGATCCTCGACCGGCCCCAACTCCGCGTAGAACCGCGCTCGTTCGTCATACGTGAGCGCATGCTCGATGCCGTTGATGCTCCGTGGCACCCGCAGCGTGCCGGACTCCGCCATTGCCGTCATGCCCTGCCCTCCCGTCCCGATGTCTCCGACCGTACCCGGGCTCGCGCGATCCGTCTGCCACCTTTCTCCAACGACTCCCCCGCACCGGCCCGGTGGAGCCGTCGCCGCCCGTTCTCCGCGACCCGCCGACGAGTTGACGGCGCCCGGCGATTCACCGTCTCCACCGGGCGGCGCGCTCCTACGATGGGGAGGCCGACAGTCCGAGCGACAGGGGTTGGTCTCAATGCCGGACGACACCACAGGAATCGATCCGTCGAAGCCGAGCATCGCTCGCATCTACGACTATCTGCTCGGCGGCACGGACAATTACGCCGTCGACCGCGAGATCGGCGATTTCTTCCTCAAGGGACTGCCCGGTTCGGTGGCCGTGCCGGTCGAGAACCGGCGGGCCCTGATTCGCGCCGTGGGAACGATGGCCTCCGACGGCATCCGCCAGTTCATCGACCTGGGCAGCGGTCTGCCCACCGCCGACAACGTGCACCAGGTCGCCCAGCGGCACCGGCCCGACGCGCGCGTCGCCTACGTCGACAACGATCCGACCGTCCTGGCCCACGGCCGCGCCCTGTTGGCCGCCGACGAACGCACCGCGGTGATCGGGGCGGACGTCCGTGAGCCGGAGAGCATCCGACGCCATCCCGACGTGGCGAACCTGATCGATTTCGACGAGCCGGTGGGCCTCGTCTTCAGCGCCGTCCTGCACCATCTCGACGACGCGGAGCGGCCCGGGGATCTGGTCCGCTGGTGGGCGGACCAGGTGCCGTCGGGCAGCCAGGTCTACCTCTCCCACTTCCGCTCCGGCGACAACGAGCAGACCCGGATCGCGGAACGGAAACTCCAGGAAACCTTCGGCCGCGGCCGCTGGCGCACCGACGAGGAGATCACCGCCCTGTTCGGCGACCTCGAACTGCTCGCCCCGGGCCTCGTCAACTGCTCGCTGTGGCGGCCGAGCTACGCGACGGGCAGCAACACCGGCGCGGAGCGGCGCGAACTGACGGTGTGGGAGCGGATGATCTCCTGCGCCCTGGCCCGCAAGCCGTGACTTGTCACTGACTCGCGGTGACTCGGCGGTGGGGGACCTCGACGGGGCCGACGCGATCGTGCGGTGCCGCTGAACGGCCAAACCGGCTTTGACAATTCGAACGCGACCCCTATTCTTCAGCCCATCTCTGCGCGTGACCAGCACCGCAGGCACGTTCCGGTGGGGGCTCGCCGTGCACTCCGAATCCGCCTACGACCAGCCGCAGCCGCGGGTCCTGCCCGAGCACGGCTCGCTCGCGGGCTTTCGGCGACTGGCCGTCGCCGCGCAGGTGGCGATCGGCGTTCAGACCGCCTGGAACCTGGTGCTCGGCGTGACCGGCGGCACCGGGTCGACGCTGTTCCGCGTGTCCTTGCTGCTCGTGCCGGTGCTGTTCTTCGCCCCGGTCGTCCTGTTCATCCTCTGGTTCCGGCGCTGCCGGATCAATGTCGACCGCTTCGGCCCGGGGCTGCAGAAGTACTCGGCGGGGTGGACGATCGGCGCCTGGTTCATCCCCCTGGCGATGTGGTGGATCCCGCGCCGGATCGCGCTCGACATCTGGCGCATCACCGCGCCCACCGCCAGTGCCTGGCTGATCAACGCCTGGTGGGCCGCCTGGCTCGCCAAGACGCTCGGCTCCCTGTGGGTCAGCCGGCTCAGCGGGAACGCCAGCGGTTACTCGCTCTTCGACATGGCGGCCGGCCTGGCCGCCGGAGCGCTCGCCATCCTGCTGATCCAGCAGGTCACCTCCCACCAGGAGGCCCGCCTGCGCGCCACCGCGCAGCCCGTCCCGCCGGCCCCGCCGGCCCCGCCCGCGCCGCACGCCTGACGGCTGCACTCCCTCCCGACGCCCCCCGCTGCGCTCCCTCCCGACGCCCGACGCCCGACTCCCGATGGAGGAGAACCCGTGCCCGACCGTCTGACCGAGGTGCTCACCGTGCTCGGCCCCGGCGAGCACCGCTTCGCCGACGCCGCGGCGTGGGCCGAGTTGGAGGCCGGTCTCGGCACGGCACTGCCGGAGGACTTCAAGGCCGTCGTGGACGCGCACGCCCCGATCCGGATCAACCACCACCTCTACCTGCACCATCCGGCCACCGACCGGTGGAACCTCGGGAAGTGGATCCGCGAGACCGCCCAGGCCTGGGCCGACGTCGACTTCGACGAGGAGGAGTGGGAGGACCCGGAGGAGGACCCGCGGACTGCGCTCGGCCTGTCGGAGGTGACGTTCGGGACCGCCGGCGGCCTGATCCCGATCGCGGGCACCGACCGCGGCGAGTACGTCTTCCTCGCTCCGCTCCCCCACGACGACAGCGACGATGGCGACGGCGACAGCGCCAGCGACGACCCGGGCCTGCGCATCTGCGTCGTGGACCAGGACATCTGCTGGCACGAGTACCGGATGAGCTTCACGGAGTGGCTCCACCGCTACCTGGCCGGCGAGGACATGGGCGGCCCGAACAGCTCCGCCTTCCACCCGGGCCCGGTCGACCTCCAGTACCTGCCGATGTCCCGCGACGACCGCCCGGCGGCCCGGTCGGGTCCGGACCGCTGAACGCGCCGACGTGCCGCCGTGCCGCCGTGCCGCCGATCGGACGTCACCCTGTGTGATGCATGTCTCGCCGGGCGCCGAGCGCCGTTGAATACCGTCAGATGGTAAGCAAAGCGGCAGGTCAGGGTGTGTTGTGACTACTCGCACACGCTCCGGGCGATCTTCTGGCGTGTTCCCTCTGGCGGACGGCGGGGCCGCCCGGGCAGGATCGGGCCATGGATCTCCTCGACACGCTGACCGACAAGGGCCTTCGCCGGGAACTGCCCACCCGCGAGGAGGCGCTGGCCGTACTGGCCACGACGGATGACGAGCTGCTGGATGTGGTCGCGGCGGCGGGCCGGGTGCGCCGGCAGTGGTTCGGGCGGCGGGTGAAGCTCAACTACCTGGTGAACCTGAAGAGCGGGCTGTGCCCGGAGGACTGCTCATACTGCTCGCAGCGGCTCGGGTCGAAGGCGGAAATCCTCAAGTACACCTGGCTGAAGCCGGATCAGGCCGCCGAGGCGGCCGCCGCGGGCGTGGCCGGCGGCGCGAAGCGGGTGTGCCTGGTCGCCAGCGGGCGCGGGCCGACGGACCGGGACATCGACCGGGTCGCGGACACCATCGCCGCCATCAAGGGCGCGGACGAGCAGGTCGAGGTGTGCGCCTGCCTGGGCCTGCTGTCGGACAATCAGGCCGAGCGCCTGAAGGCGGCCGGCGCGGACGCGTACAACCACAACCTGAACACCTCCGAGAGCACCTACGGCGACATCACGACCACCCACACCTACGCGGACCGGGTGGACACCGTGACGAAGGCCCACGGGGCGGGCCTGTCCGCCTGTTCGGGCCTGATCGCGGGCATGGGCGAGAGCGACGAGGACCTGGTCGACGTGGTCTTCGCGCTGCGCGAGCTGGACCCGGACTCGGTGCCGGTGAACTTCCTGATCCCGTTCGAGGGGACCCCGCTCGCGGAGGAGTGGAACCTGACGCCGCAGCGCTGCCTGCGGATCCTCGCGATGGTCCGGTTCGTCTGCCCGGACATCGAGGTGCGGATCGCGGGCGGCCGCGAGGTGCACCTGCGCTCGATGCAGCCGCTGGGCCTGCACATCGCCAACTCGATCTTCCTGGGCGACTACCTGACCAGCGAGGGCCAGGCCGGCCAGGCCGACCTCGACATGATCAAGGACGCCGGTTTCGAGGTGGAGGGCGCCGAGCAGACCACCCTGCCCCGCCATCGGGTCACCGCCTCGGCCGGCGGCTGCGGCGGCGGCGCGTCGGTCTGCGGCAGCAGCGACTCGGCCTGCGGCGGCGAGTCCGGGTGCGGCGGCCACGAGGACGCGAGCGCCTGCGGCCCGTGCGGCGGTCCCCCGACCGAGGACAGCGCCGAGGACGACGCGCGGACCGACCTGGTCCGGGTGCGTCGTCGTGGCGCGGGCACCGAACTGGCGCCGAACGCGTGAGGGACGCAGCGCAGTTGCTCGACCTGGACCGGGCGCACGTCTGGCACCCGTACGGTCCGATGCCGGGCACGGTCCGGCCGTTCGTGGTGGAGTCGGCCGCGGGTGTCCGCCTGCGGCTGGCCGAGCCGGTGGGCGGGCACGAAGAGCTGATCGACGGCATGTCGTCCTGGTGGGCGGCGATCCACGGCTACCGGCACCCGGCGCTGGACGCGGCCGTCCGCGACCAGCTGGAGCGGATGAGCCACGTCATGTTCGGCGGGCTGACGCACCGTCCGGCGGTCGAACTCGCCGTCAAGCTGGTGGAGTTGACGCCCGAGCCGCTTCAGCACGTGTTCCTCGCCGACTCCGGTTCGGTGGCGGTCGAGGTGGCGCTGAAGATGTGCCTCCAGTACTGGCAGTCGCTCGGGCGGCCGGAGAAGCGGCGGGTGCTGACCTGGCGCGGCGGCTACCACGGCGACACCTTCCACCCCATGTCGGTGTGCGACCCCGAGGGCGGGATGCACCACCTGTGGGGCGGAGTGCTGCCCCGTCAGCTGTTCGCCGACGAGCCGCCCGCCGGGTACGACGCCCCGACCGACCCGGAGTACCTGGCACATCTCGCCGACCTGATCGAACGTCACGCCGGCGAGCTGGCTGCGGTGATCGTCGAGCCGGTGGTGCAGGGCGCGGGCGGAATGCGCTTTCACTCCCCCGCTTATCTGACCGCGCTCCGCGAGTTGTGCGACGCGCACGACGTGCTGCTGGTCTTCGACGAGATCGCCACCGGCTTCGGCCGCACCGGCGAACTGTTCGCCGCCGACCACGCGGGCGTCTCCCCGGACGTGATGTGCCTCGGGAAGGCGCTTACCGGCGGCTACCTGACGCTCGCCGCCACCCTGTGCACCGGCAGGGTCGCGGAGGGCATCTCGCGCGGCGAGGTCCCGGTGCTGGCGCACGGCCCGACGTTCATGGGCAACCCGCTGGCCACCGCCGCCGCCAACGCCTCGATCGACCTGCTGCTGCGTCAGGACTGGCGCACCGAGGTCAAGCGCATCGAGTCGGCGCTGCGCGACGCCCTCGCCCCGTGCGCCGGGCAGCCCGGCGTTCGGGACGTCCGGGTGCTGGGCGCGATCGGCGTGGTGCAGCTGGACGCACCGGTCGACATGGCGGCGGCGACCGCGGCCGCCGCCGAACAGGGCGTGTGGCTGCGGCCGTTCCGCGACCTGATCTACACCATGCCGCCGTTCGTCACCGGGAACGCCGACGTGGCCGCGATCGGCCGCGCCGTCGCCGCCGCGGCGTCCGCGTCCCACGCGGCGCACAGCAGCTGAACCGCCGCGCCACCGTTCCACCTGCATCGAGGAAGCACCATGTCGCCCGTTCTGTTCGTCACCGGCACCGGCACCGAGGTCGGCAAAACCGTCACCACCGCGGCCCTCGCCGCGCTGAGCACTGACCCGGTCGCGGTGCTCAAGCCCGGCCAGACCGGGCTGGCACCGGGCGAGCCGGGCGATGTGGACGAGGTGGCCCGGCTGGCCGGGCCGCTGGTGCACGGTGTCGAACTGGCCCGCTATCCCGAGCCGTTGGCCCCCGACACGGCCGCCCGGCGCGCCGGTCTGCCGACCCTCGCGCCGGAGGACGTGGCGAAGGCCGTGGCCGACCTGGCGGACCGTTTCGGGACGGTGCTGGTGGAGGGCGCGGGCGGGCTGCTGGTCCGCTACGACGAGCAGGGCCGGACGCTGGCCGACCTCGCCGCTGCCTGCGAACTCGCGGGCGTCCAGGTCGAGTTCGTCCTGGTCGCGGCAGCCGGCCTGGGCACCCTGAACGCGACGGCGCTGACCGCGGAGGCGCTGCGCCACCGCGGTCTGGCGCTGCGCGGGGTGGTGGTCGGCAGCTGGCCCGCCGACCCGGACCTCGCGGCCCGCTGCAACCTCGCCGACCTGCCGTCCGCCGCCGGCGCCCCGCTGCTGGGCGCCCTGCCGGCCGGCGCGGCGGCCGACCGGTCCCCCGCCGCCTTCCGGGAGTTGGCCGCGTCCTCGCTCGCCCCGTCGCTGGGCGGCCACTGGGACGCCGAGGCCTTCGCGGCGGCGCACCACCCGGGCTGAGCAGGCGCCACCCGGGCCGAGCAGGCGGAGACGGCGCGACGGAACTCCCGTCGCGCCGTCTTCCTGTCCTCCCGTCAGCCGATGGTCCAGCGCTGCAGCGTCGACGCGGTGTCGGGCTGCTGGGTGACCAGTGCGCCGTTGGCGGTGGAGGCGGTGGTGAGCAGCAGCCCGCTGCTCTGCGAGGCGATGGTGTAGCCGCCGCTCACCGCGCTGACGGTCCAGCGCTGGTTGCTGCCGCCGGTGCAGGTGTACTGGATGATCGCCGCGCCCGCGCTGCCGGAGCCGCCGTTCACGTCGATGCACAGGGTCGATTCGGCGTTGCTGATCCGGTAGCTGCCGTCGGCCTGCGGGGTGAAGATCCAGCGCTGGTTCTGCCCGCTGTTGAGGGCCCAGGTGATCAGCTGGGTGCCTGCGGTGGTGGAGTGGTTGGGGTTGTCCAGGGCCTTGCCGGAGACGGTCAGGGTATGGGTGCCGGTGAGTGCCGGGTTCACCGCCCAGCCGAAGGTGGTCGATCCGCTCGCCGTGCCGGAGGAGGCGGTGACCGTGACGGTGGCGGAGCCGGCCGTGGTCGGGGTGCCGGTGATCAGGCCGGTCGGGCTGATGGCCAGTCCGGCGGGCAGGCCGGTGGCGGTCCAGGTCAGCGCCTTGCCGGCCGAGTCGTTGCCGCCGAGCTGCAGCGAGACGGCGGTGCTGACCTTGGTGGCCTGGTTGCCGGGGTTGGTGACGGTGACGGTCTCGGGCGCACTGCCCACCGCCGTCAGGGTGAGCGCCTGCTCGCCCGCGGTGCGGCCCGCGCCGACCGCGCTGCCGGAGGTGTCGGTCCAGGAACGGGCGGGGGCGGTCTCGACGAGTCGGCCGGCGGCGGCGGAGAGGCCGAGCGCCAGACCGCTGTAACGGTTCACCAGCTTGACGGTGCCGTCGGCGTTGCCGGCCGCGTCGGTGCCGCGCAGCACCCACCACTGCTGACCGGTGCCCGGCCCGCCGGCGGGCGCGGCCGTCGCGGTCGGCTGCGCGCCCCAGGCCCGGCCGGCCACCGCACCGGAGTCGACGCCGAGCAGCTGCCCGGTCGAGGAGTTGACGATCCGGTAGGAGCCGTCGCCGTTGGCGGCGAAGGTCCACGACTCCAGCGCGGACCCGGTGGGCGCGGCCAGCGAGGTGGTGGTGGAGCCGCCGGAGACCTGGGCGAGCACCCGGCCGCCACTGCCGGCGATCCGGTACGCCTTCGTCAGGTCGACCGGCGGCGCGGCGGGCGCGCTGGAGTCGATGGTGACGTTGACGTACTGGCCGGACGCGCCGCCGGAGCAGCCGAACGCGCAGTACGAGCGGAACGACTTGCCGACGATCGCGGAGCTGGTGCGGTTGGCCCCGTCCAGGAACCAGCGGTACCAGGACGCGGTGTGGTAGCCGCCGGTGTCCCCGATCGGGTACCACTTCTGGGTGGCCAGGTTGTCGGTGGCGTAGAACTGCTGCGGGGCGTTGCCGCTCTGGTCGACGGCCTGCGGCTCGCCGATGTACAGGCCGAGGTAGGCGTTCCAGGTGACGTCCATGACGAACAGCGGCGAGGTGGCGGGCATCCGTCCGGCCGCGATCTGCTGGGCGGAGGTGCCGGTGTTCGCCGGGTTGTACTCGCCGGAGACGGGCGTGTACCCGGTGCTGCTCGACGCCCCGACGGGCACCATGTTGGACTCCTGGCCGCCGACACCGGGCTCGCCCCAGGCGCCGTTGTACCACTTCTGCCAGGAGCTCGGCGCCATCTTGCCGGCGATCGGGGCGCGCGCGACGTGCTCGTAGAACGCCTTCCAGCCGCCGCTCTTGTCGACCACCCGGGAGCCGTAGAACACGTAGAAGTACCCCGACGCGGCGTCCACCAGCAGACGCTGGTCGCCGTCGCCGTACGAGTAGGTCTGGTTCGGGAACTGCGCGGTGTCGCCGCGCGCGGTGCTGTACGGCGAGGTGATCACGTGGTCGCGGATCGTCCAGGTGCGGCCCTGGTCGGTGGAGACCGCGTAGTCGATGGCGTCGAAGTGCAGCCCGTCGCCGAAGGGCTGGGGCGTGAACTCGTTGTGGACCAGGCCGTACCAGTCGCCGGTGTCGGGGTCGATCCAGATTCCCGACAGGTCGCAGTAGTTCTTCTGCGCGTAACCGGAGCCGCTCGGCGCGGCGGTGGCAGTCTTCCCGGTCGGGCTGTTGTTGCAGCGCCAGGTGGTGTCGTTGTTCTTGTCCTGCGCGTTCGCCGGGTTGACGGCGTTGGACACCGCCGCGGACCGGGTGGCGGTGTCGAAGTCCGTCCCGGTGAAGAAGTCCCAGTAGCGCGGATCGCTCGCGCCGTACAGCGCGGCGGACTGCTGGAACCAGAACGTGCCGTCCTTGTCCAGGTACGGCACCGCCGGGGTGTCCGTCGGATGGTTGTACGTCACCGGAGCGCCCACCGCGACGGTGTACGTCGCGGCATCGGGCGCGACCGGAGCGGCCGACGCCACGCCGACCGCTCCGGCCGCACCGGCCGTCGCAGCCAACAGGACGGCGGCCAGCGCGGCGGCGGCCGGTCTGCGCGGGGATGAGAACACGAGGACTCCTTCGATCGCCCGTTCTGCAATGAGATGCAGTATCCGGGCCCCGATCGAGCACTTGTCAACAACCGCGCACAGAATCCTGCACGTTGTCCTGTTCAGAAGTGTTCGAAACCCACCCTTCAGCGCAGCAATCGCTCACAGACCAACACCCGGGCCGCTCGCGCCGCTCTCGCCATTCCTGCCGCTCCCGCCGCTCCCGCCGTTGCCGATCAGGCGGGCCACCAGCTCGTCGACCAGTTCGGTGCGCTGTTCGGGTGTGAACAGGTCGGGCAGGGCGAGGCGCTCCAGGATGAGCCAGTTCAGGGCCAGGTAGAGCAGTTGGACGGCGGTGGCGTCGCCGGGCAGACCGGCGGCGAGGTGGTAGTCGATGTTGAAGCGGAGGTCCGCGCCGATCCGGCGGGTGACCGTCTCGCGCAGTTCAGGGCGGCGCAGTGCGGCCAGCCGCAGTTCCAGCAGGGCGAGGAAGCCGGTCGGGAAGTCGGCGACCCGGTCGACGAGTTGGTGCATCAGTTCGGCGACCCGGGCGGTGTCGCGCGGCCCGGTCAACCCCTGGGCGAGGGCGTCGGGATCGGCGCCGAGGCGCTCGTAGACGCGTTCGGCGCACTGGGTGAGCAGGGCGTCGCGGTTGGCGAAGTAGTTGGAGGCGGTGCCGGCGGGGACGGCGGCGCGCTGGTCGACGGCACGGAAGGTGAGTCCGCGGGCGCCTTCCTCGGCGAGGACTTCGATCGTGGCGTCGAGCAGGGCCGCGCGTCGTTCGGGGTTGCTTCTGGCCATGTGCTTGTAACCACTCCACTCGTAGTGCTACGGTCCTACCACTCCAAGCAGAGTACTACAGACCAAGTGGTCAACCTTCGAAAGGCACTAGATGCGAAAGCTCGTGTACTACGTCGCCGTCTCCATCGACGGCTTCATCGCCGGCCCGGCCGGCGAGTTCGACTTCTACCCCCAGTGCGACGACATGGTGGAGTACCTCCGGGCCGAGTTCCCCGAGACCATGCCGAGCCACGTCCGGCCGCACATCGGCCTCGACGGGGCGCCCAACAAGCGCTTCGACACCGTGGTGATGGGCCTGAACACCTACCGCCCCGCGCTGGACATCGGCATCACCAGCCCGTACGCACACCTGAAGCAGTACGTGGTGTCCTCCACCCTGCCCGAGCCCACCGACCCTGCGGTCAACGTGGTGCGCACCGACCCGCTGGGCCTGGTACGGGAGTTGAAGCAGCAGCCCGGCGACGGCGACATCTGGCTGTGCGGCGGCGCCCGGCTCGCGGGCGAACTGCTGCCGGAGATCGACGAACTGATCTGGAAGCGCTACCCCGTCGTGGCCGGCACCGGCCTCCCCGCCTTCGCCGGCGAGTTCCGGCCGCGCCCGTTCACCCCCGTCGAGACGCTGGAGTTCAGCAACGGCGGCTCCGTCTCCACCTACCGCGCGACCGAGTAGCAGCCTTGAAAGGCCGACGTCCGTGCAGCCGACCACAGCCTTCGACCCAGGCCGATGACCGCGGGCACCATGCGGTCACCGGCCGGGTCGGCCGCGCAGGACGGGTCGGTCAGGCGGTGTTCCTGGTGGCGATGCACACCCCCGCGGTCCGCGGCGCCGTCACCGAACTCTCCCGACGCCTCCCCGGAGCCACCCGCGAACCCGACCCCGACGGCCGGGCCCTCGTCATCGCCACCGCCCGCAACGCAGCAGGCCGACCCCTGGCCACCACCGCTCTCACCGGCCCCGACCCCTACGAGATGACCGGCTCCCGCCTCGCCTGGGGAGCAAGCCACGCCGCCACCCCCGGCACCAGCCTCACCCCCGGCACGCACGGCCCCGTCACAGCCGTCGGACTCCGGACACTCCGCGACGGCGCCATGCAGGCCGGCCTGCACGAAGTCGAGGACACTGCCGTCCCGAAGTGAGGGACGAAGGCCGCCGGCACGACACTTCCGAAGCACGACCCCGGCCCGGCCGGAAGCTGACGACGCGGCGGCCCGGCGTGTTCGCGGCTCCGCCCCTCGGCCACACACCGCGCGCCACGGTGGCGGTCGACCAGAAGCCCGTTCGGGACGACGGCCCGGGTACGCGGCGTCCGCCGACGGCCGGCCGCGCGGGCCACGCCGCCGTCGCGCCGGACTCCCCCGCCGAACCTGGTGCACGACGCGGCGGGCCAGCCATCCTGATGAGCCGTCAGGTCGTCGCCGAGGACCGCCTCGTCCCGCCCACCGACCGGTCCCGCATCGACGCGCGCCTCACCAAGGCGAAGATCCCGTACCGCCTGGTCTTCGCCGGGTGTGGGCCAATCCGCCCGTCGGTCCTCGACGAGCCGGGCTCGCCGGCTGCCCCTGTCCCCACTGTCGCGACGAGCACGAGGCCGACCGCTTCCCTGCCTCCACCGGCCTCCGGCTGCCGGGGTGGCTGCGACAGCCGGAAGGCCGGGGCCGCAGCCGCCCGGTGGTCAGCTCGCCGGGGTCACGGGGAGGCAGATGGCGTAGACCACGTAGGAACCCGTGGTGCTGGCCGAGTTGTTGAACGACAGCGTCCAGGTGTTGTCGGCGGAGGGATACGACTCGTACACCTGGACCGTGAGGTTGTTGCCGCCGAGGGGCGTCTTCATTCCGCCGCCCGTGATGACGGTTCCCGGCGGGCAGACCGCGATTCCCGTGTTGAGTCCGGACGTCAGCGTGTAGGTCTCCTGGACGATCAGGGTCGGCAGGGTCGGTCCAGGCGGCCCCGGAGGTCCGGGAGGTCCGGGAGGCCCGGGAGGTCCGGGAGGCCCCTGAGGCCCGTGCGGGCAGGTGTGCGAGCAGTTGCCGTCACCTTCATGGCCGCCCCCACCGCCGGCCGTGGCCTGGGTCGACACCGTTCCCATCAGCATCGCGGCGACCAGCACGGGCAGGGCCGCACCTCGAAGCAGGGCTGTGCATTTCCGTCTCAAGCTGTCCTCCCTGGATTTGTTCGGCCCCGGGGCTCACTCTGCACACCGGGCAGGAGCAGATACGCGAGCGAGATGCCCGAAAAGCCTTGGATGTGGCGATCTGAACACGCCCAAGGCAGCTCCGCCAGCGAGGAGATGCTTCGGAAATCGGCCACCCCGCACCGAGAAAGCCGGCGAGGACACCGGCGGAGAAGTGGTCGTCAGCAGCGTCGAACGCGCGCTTCCACCCGGTACCCGGCCGATACCGCGACTCCTCCGCCCCCGGCCCTTGTCGGCGCGGAGTTTGCCGCGCTTGCGCCCACGGGGCGCATCGGGGGCGGACCGGTGGCATGCCGTCACGAGCAGGATCAGGGCCTGCCTGCCATGGACGTTGGCACCCGAAAGGCGTATGCCTGCCCGGTCGATGACCAGGTGGCTCTCCGAGCCGTCCTTGCCCCGGTCCACCGGATTCGGGCCGGCCGGCCACCGGCTCGCGGATCCGCTCGACACCCGTTCGGCGTGCATGGCACCGCACCGGCCGGCATCTCGACCGGCCCGTACACTCCCCGGGCGTGAACGACGAACGGGGAACGATGAACCGGAACCACCTGACGCCGACGTCCCTCCGGCAGCGCCGGGCTGCCGTGCTCGCTCTGTGGCGGCTGCGGGCGCCGATGGTGGCGTTCGAGTGGGACGCCGAGTGGGGCCTCGATCGCGCGGTGGTCGACGAGCTGTTCCGGTTGGCGGTGTCGGTGCCCGACGAGCAGTCGGACGGTCGGTACCGTCGGGCCGCCGCCGAGCTGTCCCGCGCCCCGCTGTTCGACTCCGAGGTGGACGACCCGAACGTTCGCGAGCTCGTTCAACTGGAGACTCTCGTCCGGCTGTTGGCCTTCGGCGAGGCCCTGGCGGAGCCCGCCGAGGAGCAGGGCGAGGATCAGGTCGAGTTCATCGTCGAGGGCCCGCGCGACCTGGCCCACTACGTCGACCAGTGCGTCGAGGCCTCGTTCTACGACCACCCCTCGCAGGACGCCCACGGCCAGTACCTCGCCGCCCTGCCCGAGCCCGTCCGGAGTCATGGCCTGGGCTACTTCGCCTCCCGCAACCTCGCCGTCGAGCACGCCTGCGTCGAGACGCTCCCCGCGCTCCCCACCGCCGACGGCCTGCTTGAGACACCCGCCGGCCGGGAGCTGATCGCACGCTGCGAGGACTTCGGCGCGGAGCTGGCCGCCACGCTCAAGTGGCTCGGGACGACGGGCCACTGACGGGGGCGTCCGGTCAGAGGTGGAGGGTGGCGAGTTCGGCCGGGGTGAGGGTGAGGCGGGCCGCGGCGACGGAGTCGCGGATGGAGGCGGGGCGGCGGGCGCCGGGGATCGGGAGGACGGTCGGGGACTGGGCCAAGTGCCAGGCGAGGCAGACCTGTTGGGGGCTGACGCCGCGTGCTGCGGCAAGCGCGTGGAAGGAGGTGGCGGCCGGCGGGGTGGGGGCCGCCGGGTCGTCGACGGCGCTGAGCGAGATGCCGCCGAGGGGGCTCCAGGGGAGGAAGGCCAGGCCGAGCTCGCTGCACAGGTCGAGGGTGTCCCGGGTGTCCTGGTGGGCGGGTGAGAAGCGGTTCTGCACCGAGACCAGGCGGTCGCCGAGGATGTCCCGGGCGGTGCGGATCTGTGCGCCGTCCACGTTGGACAGGCCGACCAGGCGGATCGTTCCCGCGTCGGCCAGGTCGCGCAGCGCTCCCACCGAGTCGGCGAACGGCACCTCGGGGTCGGGCTTGTGCAGCTGGTAGAGGCCGATCGCGTCCACGCCGAGGCGGGCCGCCGAGGCCTCGGCCGAGCGACGCAGGTGGCGCGGGTCGCCGTTGACGGTCCACGAGCCGTCGCCGGGTCGTCCCCGGCCGCCCTTGCTCGCCACCAGGACGTCGGCGGTGTCGCCGCCGTACGTCGCCAGGGCGCGGGCGATCAGCCGTTCGTTGTGGCCGACTTCGTCGGCGTGCCAGTGGTAACTGTCGGCGGTGTCGATCAGCCGGACGCCCGCGTCGAGTGCGGCGTGCAGGGTGGCGATCGCCTGCGTCTCGTCGGGGCGGCCCTCGACGGACAGCGGCATCGCGCCGAGTCCGATCGTGCCCACCGGGATGCCGATGGTGCGGGTGGTCTGCTCGTTCACGTCTCTTCCGGCCCCTTCCGGTCCGTGGACCGCGAGTTGATCGTTCACGGGAGAGAAGCCTGCCGGGCACTGGACACCAGCGGTAGTATCGAGCTGAGGATCCCGTCCACAGGAGAACTGTTGATCGACGTTCAACGACTGGCCGTCCTGCGGGAGGTGGCCCGCCGGGGAAGCTTCAACCAGGCGGCCGCGGCGCTGCACTGCACGGCCTCCGCGGTCTCCCAGCAGATCGCGGCGCTGGAGCGCAGCCTGGGCGCGACCGTGGTCGAACGGTCCACCCGGGGTGTCACGTTGACGGAGACCGGCCGGGTGCTGGTCGAGGCGGCGGACTCGATCGCGGCCGAACTCGCCGACACCGAGCAGCGGATCACCCGGCTGACCGCCGTCCGCACCGGGTTCACCGTCGCGACCTTCGCCAGCGGCGGCCGTCGGCTGCTGCCGGGCGCGCTGGCCGGGTTCGTCGCCGAGCATCCGGAGGTGGAGCTGACCGTCCTGGAGGCCGAGCCGGAGGACAGCCTGCCCGCGGTGCGCGAGGGCCGCGCCGACCTCGCCCTCGCCTACCACCTGGACGGCCCGCCCCCGGCCCGGGCCGGCGACCGGTCCGGCCTGGACTGGACGTCCCTGGTCGAGGATCCGCTGCGGGTGGTCCTCCCCCGCCGCCACCCGCTCGCGCAGTCGGCCCCGGTGGCCCTGCACCTGGCCGAACTCGCCGACCAGCGCTGGATCCTGGGCTGCCGCAAGTCCGCCGGGCAGCTGTCCCGGTTCGCCGCACTGGCCGGACTGGACCTGCGGATCTCCTGCACCGCGACGGACTACGAGTTCGCCCAGTCGCTGGTCCGGTCGGGGATCGGCATCGCGCTGATCCCGCAGATCGGCCTCGCCGACCACCCCGAGCTGGTCGCCCTCCCGCTCGCCGAACCCGCCCCGCGCCGTCATCTCGGCCTCGCCCTCTCCCGCCGCCGCCGCGGCCACCGGGCCCGCCTCGCCGAGGACCTGGCCGCCCGCCTCACCGCCGAGGCCCGCACCCTCCCGTCGTGACGCCGAACGGGCGGCACTCCGTCACCACCTGCCCCGCCCACCCGTTGAACGACCGAACTGCCAAACGGCCGGACGGACGACGGGACGTCCCGACGACCGTCGGCTCCGCACGTCCCGAAGGACTCCGCCCATGCGCACCGCCCTCACCGCCCTCGCCGCCGTCCTCCTGGCCGCCGCTCCGCTCACCGCCGTCTCCGCCACCGCCGACGCCCCGACGACCGCCCCGGCGGCGTCGACGACCCCCAACCAGGGCTACAGCGTCCCCGTCGGCGCCATCACCGACCTGGGCGCCCTGCCCATGCTCGGCGGCCTGGGCAACGACTTCGCCCACCTGCTCGGCCAGTGACGCGCACCGGCGTCGCCCCCCGCGCCGGCCTCCACGATCAGGACGAAGTGCCTCGTCAGCGGCACGGTGGCGGGATTCCTCGGGCCGATAGGGTGACGTGATCGTCCCGAGTGAAAGGCCACGACACCGCAGTGACCGAGTCCCGCCCCCACCCGCTGTTCGCCCACGGCACGCTGCTGGACCCGCAGGTTCGGGCCGCCCTGTTCGGCCGCACGGTGCCGACGGCCCCGGCGTCGCTCGCCGGCCACACGGCCGGCCCCCTGGAGACCGCCGCCGACGGTCGAGACCTGCGCCCCACCCTGCAGCGCGGGTTCGGCGGCACGGTCGAGGGCGCCGTCCTGTGGCTGACCGACCGGGAGTTGGCCGCGGCCGACGCCCACGAGGGGGACGACTGTGCCCGGCGGCGCGTCCTCCTCACCTCGGGCGAGCCGGCCTGGGCCCACCTGGACGCGCGACCGCTGCGCCCGGCGGCACGCATCGTGATCGTCGGCGACAGCATCGCCTACGGACGTTGCGACCCTCAGGGAGGCTGGGCCGCCCACCTCGCCGCGGCCCACATCGCCTCGAACGAGACGGACCACCGGGTCTTCAATCTGGCCGTCCCCGGCAGCACCCTGGCGGACGTCGCCGCGCAGACACCGCCGCTGCTGGCTCCCCGCCACCCCGACACGCTCGTCGTGGCCGCCGGGATCAACGACTCCGCCGTACAGCTCGCCGCGCCCGACACCGCCCGCGACAACCTGTCGCACCTCGCCGACCATCTCGCCCCACTGGCCGCAACTGCCCTGCGGCACAACGCCCGTATGGTCGTCGTCGGACCGTCCTGGCTCGACGAGACACGACTCGACGACTACGAGGGCCTCCGCTTCACCACGGCGCGAGCGCTTGTACTGCGCGCCGCCCTCCGCGCCTGGTGCGAGGGCAACCACATCGACTTCATCGACCTGTGGGAGCCGCTCCGCGACCGGCCCCACCTGTTCGTCGACGGTGTGCACCCCACCCCGGAAGGGCACAAGGAGCTCTTCCGGCACCTGAGCACCTGAGCACCTGAGCGCCTGAACGCCCGAGCGCCTCGACCCGCGACCCGCAGCCCGCAGCCCGCAGCCCGCAGCCCGCAGCCCACGCGTAGTTGACCCCAGGTTCAAATATGTCGTACCGTCAGGTCATGGGACGACCGAAGCAGTTCGACGAGGAGACCGCGATCGCGCAGGCGATGCAGGTGTTCTGGACGAACGGCTACGCCGGGTCCTCGCCGGCCGAGCTGGCCGAGGCGGCGGGGATCGGGAAGGGCAGCCTGTACCACGCGTTCGGCTCGAAGCGGGAACTGTTCGGGCGGGCGCTGGACGCCTACGACCGGACCGGCGCCGAGTTGATCGAGGAGTTGCTCTCGGGGCCGGGCAGCACGAAGGAGTGCGTCCGCACCTACATGACGACGCTGGTGGAAACGGACTTCGACGCCCCGGTGCGGCGTGGCTGTCTCGCCGTCAACACCGCGCTGGAGCTGGGCGGACGGGATGCGGACGTCGCGCTCGCGGTGCGCCGGTTGACCGATCGCGGCGTCGAGCTGCTGGCCGCGCGCATCGAGCGGGGCCGGCTGGAGGGCGACGTTCCGGCGTCGATGGACGCGGGGGCGCAGGCCAGATTCCTGGTGGCGGCGATGGCCGGACTCCGGGTGATGGCCAGAACCTACGACCGCGACGCGGTGCTGAAGGTCGTCGACACCACCGTCACCACCGTTTTCGGCGCCTGACCGCACGCCACCGGAGCCACATCGCACGACACCGACACCGCACGGCACATGCAGCCGTGCGGTCACTCACGCCCTGATATTTGACCTCTGATTCAAGAATATCGGCCGTCCACACCGGCCGTACCGGAAACGAGGAGCCATGGATCTCGGACTCAACGGCCGCACCGCCCTGGTCACCGGCGCAGGACGCGGCATCGGCCTCGCCGTCGCCCGCGCACTGGCCGCCGAGGGAGTGAAGGTGGTGGGCGCGACCCGCACCGCCACCCCCGAGCTGGCCGCTTTCGCCACCGCGGCGATCGCGGACCTGAGCACCCGCCAGGGTGTGGAGTACGCGGTCGAGCAGGCACTGGAGACGCTCGGCGGCATCGATCTGCTGGTCAACAACGTGGGTGCGGGCGACGCCTCGACGATCACCCTGGGCAGCGTGCTGGACGTGTCGGACGAGCAGTGGCAGTCACTGTTCGACCTGAACGTGATGTCGGCGGTGCGCGTCACGCGGGCGGCGCTGCCCAGCCTGCTGGCGCGACGCGGCGCGATCGTCAACGTCTCCTCGATCAACGCCCGCATCCCGGCCGGCTCCCCGGTCGGCTACGCGGAGGCCAAGGCGGCGCTCACCCAGTTCGGCAAGCGCCTCAGCGAGGACCTCGCGCCGCGCGGGGTGCGCGTCAACACCGTCTCCCCCGGCAACACCGTGACCGACATGTGGACCGACCCCACCAGGTTCGGCGGCCTGGTCGCCGAGGCGATGGGCGTCCCGCACGAGGTGATGCTGAAGAGCCTGGCGGGGCAGGCCGGCGCCGCGTCGGGTCGGCTCTCCACTCCCGAGGAGGTCGCCGACCTGGTGGTCTTCCTGCTCTCGGACCGCGCCGCCAACATCCACGGCGCGGACCACGTGGTCGACGGCGGAACCCTCAAGGCCGCCTGACGCAAAGTGACTTGACGGCTGATCAGGCCAGCGGCCGGGTCCAGCGGCGCCACTGCTCCTCGCGCCCGTACCCGGCCGCCCGCCAGGCCGACTGACCGAGCTCGTTGTGCTCCAGCACCATCGCGTCGGACCGGCGGCCGCCGAGTTCCTCGAAGCGGGTGTGCGCAGCCGCCAGCAACGCACCGCCGATGCCCCGGCGGCGGGCCGACGGGTGGACGGCGAGCCGGTACAGGTGGCAGCGCCAGCCGTCCCAGCCGGCGATCACCGTGCCCAGGATCGCGCCGTCGTGCTCGGCCAGGATCAGCGCCCGTGGGTCACTCTCCAACAGCCGCGCCACGCCCGCCCGGTCGTCGCTGATGCTGGTGCCCTCGGCGGCCTCGGCCCAGAACGCCAGCACCGCGTCGATGTCGGCGGGCCGCGCGGCCCGCAGTTCGTACTCGTCCATGGCCCCCCTTCCTACCAGCGGCGACGCCCCGCCCACCAGTCATTTGCGGCCCCGCCCTTGACGGCACCGCCCCCGCCCCAGCAAGGTGTGGGCCACTCCCTCGCACCGCTTCCCGTCCCGACCTCCCCACCTCGGAGATGGCATGCGTGCACTCAGAACCACCCGTCGCGACCGCCGCCGCGACGGCCTGCCGATCGGCCTCGCCGCCGGCGCTCTCGCACTGGCCGGCGCCGCGCTCGGCCTCGGCACTCCCGCGTCCGCGGCGCTGCCGACCGTCGACGTGGTCGACAACGGCCACTTCAACCAGGGCAACCGGATGCTGGGCTGGAGCTGCGAGAGCGGCCGGGTCCTTCCGCCGTCCGACGCCTTCGGCGTGCTGGAGGGCTTCCCGACCGACACCAGTTACGCGGGCTGCACCCAGACCGTCACCGTCGAGCCGAACTCCGTCTACCGGCTCAGCGCCCGCGTCACCGGGCCGTACGTGTTCGCGGGCGTCACCGGCTCCGGCACCACGGACGTCGCCCTCTGGTCGAGCGGGACCGACTGGAGCGTGCTGAACGGGACGGTCACCACCGGCCCGGACACCCGCACGGTGACGGTGTACTTCCACGGCTGGTACCAGCAGGGCCCGTACCGGATCAGTGCCGTCGAGCTGTGGGGTCCGGGGCAGCCGCGGACCACCTGCACCCCGATCCCGGTCGCCGAGAGCCCGACCCCGTCGACCGGTCCGTGCTACCTGACGCCGACGGCGACGCCCAGCCGGACCCCCGGCCCGTCCGGCAGCTGACGGCCCGCCAAGCACCGCACGCCCACTCCTCCCCCACTCCGGAGTTCGCCATGCGCTCACGTGCCCGCCCCCGCCACCGCTTCGCCGCCCTGGCCGGCGTCCTGGCCCTGACCTCCACCGTCGGACTCGGGCTGCTCGGCACCGCCGACGCCCGGGCCTCGGTCCGCGACACCGTCCAGGACGGGGCGTTCCACGGCCCGTTGGAGGACAGCTGGACCTGCACGGGCGACGTCACCCGCACCGAGCAGGGCATCGAGGGACGGCCCGGCAGCCACGACTTCGCCGGCTGCACCCAGCTGGTGTCCGTCCAGCCGTACGGGACCTACGAGTTGACGGCGACGGTGGCCGGCTCGTTCGCGTTCGTCGGGGTCTCCGGCGGCGACACCACCGAGGTGTACCGCTGGGCCGACGGGAGCGGCCGGACCGAGCTGCACGCCACCGTCAGGATCGGCCCGACCACCCAGGTCCTCGGCGTGTACTTCCACGGCTGGTACGGCCAGGGCCCCTACCAGGTGCAGCAGATCTCGCTGGTCGGCAACCTGTACATCCCGGTCTGCCCGTCGATGACCGGCGCGCCGCCGCCCAGCAACCGCGCACCGGGCCCGGCCGCCCTGGTGCCCAGCCCCAGCCCGACCTGGACCGGCATGAACTGCTACCCGCCGCCCGTTCCGGCCACCACCCTTACTGGAGCGGTGAGTTGACAGTGCGTCAGCCGCGCAGGGCCCAGACCGTGGTGGTCTTCACGGCCGCGTCCTCCAGGTCGGCGGCGACCGGGACGGCGTACTCGGCCAGCGCGGTGAAGCGCTCGCGCGGCAGATAGGCGCGGCCCGGGTCGCCGACCACCACGGTCGCGCCCCGGGCGGCGGCGCGCTCCAGGAACGGCAGGAAGCGCGCCGCCATCGCCCGCTCGTAGAACACGTCTCCGGCCAGCACCACCTGGCAGCCGTCGCCGTCGCCGTCCAGCACGTCCGCCAGCTCCGCCGTCACCGACACGCCGTTCGCCGCCGCGTTCACCGCGATCGCCGCCACCGCGTACGCGTCGATCTCCGCCGCCCGCACCTGCGACGCGCCGCTCAGCGCCGCCGCGACGCCGACCAGGCCGGAGCCCGCCGCCAGGTCCAGCACGCTGCGCCCGGCCACCAGTTCGGGCCGGTCCAGCACGTGCCGGGCCACCGCGACGCCGCCCGCCCACGGGAACGCCCAGAACGGCGGCGGCAGTCCGATCTCCCCGCGCTCCCGCTCGGTGACCTCCCACAGCGCGATCGCGTCCTGCGCCATGTGCAGCCGGACTTCCGGCACGAACGGCACCGGGCCCGGCCGGGTGTGGGCGCGCACGAACTCCGCATCGGCGGAACCGAGCTGACGATCCGCAGTACCCGCCCGCAGGACGGTGTCGTTCCCCATGGCGCACAGCCTAGGGCCAACGATCACCGCTCCGGTGCCACCGCCTCGCCGCCGGGCGATCACCGGGTGATCACAGGCCACGTACCGTTTCGATACCGAAGCCGTGATGAGCTGCGGAAACGCTCGCTCCGTGGAGGGCGCCCGAGTACGATCCGGGCAGACGCCCCGGTTCGCGGCACACGGTAGTGCCCGGTCGCGGGCGACGGCTTGCGCGGGGGCGCTCCCGGTACCACACGCCGGTGCGCCGCGACCCGCGTCCACGGCACCGCGCGCAAGGGCAGGCGCGCGAAGCGGAAGGGCAGCGACTTGGCGGATCGTCTTACCGGCGGGGACTCCTCACTGCTGCGGCGGATCAACGCGGCGGTCACCTTGCGGTCGTTGCGCGACGGACAGGCTGTCACCCTCACCCAACTCGTGGGCGACACCGGTCTGTCCAGACCCACCGTCGAAGGCGTCATCGAAGGGCTGCTGGAGTCCGGGCTGGTCGCCGAGGTGGACCACGTCCAGGAGTCGGGCCGTCAACGCGGCCGCCCGGCCCGCTGGTTCCGGTTCCGCGCCGAGGCCGGGCACGTCCTCGGCATCGAGATCGGCGTCCACGACCTGCGGGTGATCCTCGCCGACCTGGCCGGCGAGGTGCTCACCAGCCACGCCAAGCCGGTGGACGAGTCGATGGAGGCCGAGGAACGGCTCACCCAGCTCCGCGGCACCGTCGCCGAAGTGCTCAGGAAGGCCGGCGTCTCCCGCGACAGCCTGTGGGAGGTCGTCGTCGGCACCCCCGGCATCGTCGACCGCGAAGGCGTCGTCCAGCTCGGCACCGCGATGCCCGGCTGGACCGGCCTCGACCTCGGCGCCCGGCTGCGCCGCTCCTTCCGCTGCCCCGTGGTGATCGAGAACGACGCCAACCTCGCCGCCATCGCCGAGCACTGGAAGGGCAGCGCCGTCGGCAAGGGCGACGTGGTGTTCGTGATGGCCGGCCTCAGCCCCGGCGCCGGCTCGCTGATCGGCGGCCGACTCCACCGCGGCTACGGCGGCGCGGCCGGCGAGATCGGCGCGCTCCACCTGCTCGGCCGCCAGGTCACCCCCGAACGCCTGCTCTCCACCACCGGCCAGCCCCTCGACCCGCTGGACGAGGCCGCGGTGGCCCGCGTCCTGCGACTCGCCCGGGAGGGCGACCAGGTCGCCCAGGTCGCCATGGACCGCTTCCTCGGCCGCCTCGTCCACGACGTCACCGCGCTCGTCCTCGCCCTCGACCCCCAACTCGTCGTGGTCGGCGGCTGGGCGGCCGGCCTGGACGGCGTCCTCGAACCGCTGCGCGAACAGCTCGCCCGCTACACGCTGCGCGCGCCCGAGGTCGCCCTCGCCGCGCTCGGCTCGGAGGTCGTCGCGATGGGCGCGCTGCGGATCGCCCTCGACCACGTCGAGGAACAGCTGTTCGCGGTGGACCCGCCCACGGCCAACCGGTAGGGCTCGGTCAGGGCAGACAGGTCAGCTCGTACTCGCCGCCGAACCGGTCGCGGGCGTGGGTGCGCATCCGGTGCGCGTAGCGCCGGTCGTTCTTCAGCGCGTCGTAGCCCTCGCCCTCGGCCGGGTGCAGGATCCCGGCCGTGTCGGCGAGGTACGCGTCGAAGCCCGGGTACATCAGCACGGCGCAGGGCAGGTCGTCGACGTCGAGCGCGAACACCGGGTACTCGCCCGACTCGTCGCGCTCGCCGTTCGGCCCCAGCGACAGCACGCGGCGCGAATCGGAGCCGCCGGGCAGCAGGAAACAGCCGCCGAACCGCTCCGAGAACGGCTCGAAGCACGCGTGCCACGGCTCGCCGAACTCGTCCGCCGCGATCTCCCCGAGGGTGCGCGGTGAGAGGTTCCCGGCCTCGTCGAACCAGCCGTGCCGCTCCAACATCCCACCGTCGTACGCCAACCAGGCCCGCAGGCCCGGCGACAGCGGATGCCCGCCGGGGAACGCGTCGACGCCGCGCGGCCGGGGCTCACCCGCCACCCACGGCCCGGCGAACCGGTTGTACCCGAGCACCGACCGGCCCGGATCGGCCGCCACCGCGGCGATCACCCGCTCGACGAGCGCACTGCCGTGGTCCCTCGAATCGGTCGAACTCATCGCCGTGCCACCCCTGTTCACGTTCTGCCTGATGTGGGCAGGAGCGTAGGGGGTGGCTCCGACAGTGCCGCTCGGACTTCCCGACGATCCGTCAGGAAGCGGCGGTGGCCGCGGCGGGGGCGGCGACCTGGACGGCTGCGCCGGACTCGCCGAAGGTGAGCTTGCAGGTGTCGGCGCGGTAGGTGGCGACGCCGACGGCCGCCAGGCGGCCCACTGCCGCGTACTGGGTGGTGACCACCAGGACCGGGGTGCCCGGGGGGCGCTCCAGCAGCGCGGCCTCGGCGGACTCGGCGACGCCCAGCTCGACCGAGCGGGACTCGCCGTCGACGCCGAGCCGCTCCAGCTGGCGCAGCACGCCGCGGGCGCGGTCGTTCTCGTCGACCACCACGGCGAGGTGCGGCAGGCCGGCGGCCGGGACGTGCAGCGACTCGGCGGCGACCGTCACGCCCTGCACGATCCGCAGGCGGCGCACCGTGTGGACCTGCTCGCCCTCGGCGATGCCCAGGGTGCGGGCCAGCGCGGCGGACGCGGCGACGGTGGTGCAGTCGACGACCTTCCACTCCTGGCCGCGGGCGGACCCGGCGCGGCCGGACTCGCGGTCGCCGACCGGGATGCCGACGCGCGGGGCGGCGACCAGGGTGCCGATGCCGCGGCGGCGGACCAGTCGGCCCTCCAGCTCCAGCTGGTCGAGCGCCTGCCGCAGGGTGGCGCGGGCCACACCGAAGCGCGCGGAGAGCTCACGCTCGTTGGGCATCACCTGGCCGGTGGAGAACTCGGCGTCCATGGTGCGCAGCAGCACCGTGCGCAGGTGCCAGTACTTCGGCTCCGCAACCGCCGTGAGCGTTCCTTGCCCCACCGTGTCCTCCACCCTGAAGGGCGGCGGCCCGCCACGGCTCCCCGGTTTCGGCAGGTGGGGAGGGCGGGCTTTATCCGTCCTTCTTTATTAAAGGTCTTTGCAGTAAGTGACAGTAGGGGGTGCCCGTGGACATGGTCAAGACCAATGGGAGCGGTTCCTGCCGGGTTTCGCGCCCCGGTCGCGACCGCGACCCGGTACGCTCGCCGGGTGAAGAGTGTTTCCACGGTCAACGTCAACGGGATCCGGGCCGCCGCCGCAAAGGGCTTCCTGGAGTGGATCGACGACACCAAGTCCGAGGTGGTCTGTCTGCAGGAGGTCCGCGCCGAGGCCGACCAGATCGGCGAGGTGCTGGCCCGGCTCGACGGCTGGCACGCGGTCTGGGCGCCGGCCGAGGCCAAGGGCCGCGCCGGAGTCGCGGTGCTCTCCCGCCGGGAGCCGGACGCCACCCGGATCGGCTTCGGCTCCGCCGAGTTCGACGTCTCCGGCCGCTACGCCGAACTCGACCTCCCGGGCCTGACCGTCGCCTCCCTCTACCTCCCCTCCGGCGAGGTCGGCACCGAGCGCCAGGACGAGAAGGAACGCTTCATGGCGGAGTTCCTGGTCCACCTCGGCGCCCTGCGCGAGCGCGCCGCCGCCGAGGGCCGCGAGGTCGTGGTCTGCGGCGACTGGAACATCGCCCACCGCGAGGCCGACCTCCGCAACTGGAAGGCCAACCAGAAGAAGGCCGGCTTCCTCCCCGAGGAACGCGCCTGGCTCTCCCGCGTCCTCGACGACCACGGCTACGTCGACGTCCTGCGCGCCCACCACCCCGACCAGGAGGGCCCCTACTCCTGGTGGTCCTACCGCGGCCGCGCCTTCGACAACGACACCGGCTGGCGCATCGACTACCAGATGGCCACCCCCACCCTCGCCGCCAGCTGCGTCGACGCCCGCGTCGAACGCGCCGCGACCCACGCGGAACGCTGGTCGGACCACGCCCCGGTCACGGCGACGTACGACATCGGCGGCAACTGACCCGCCTCCGGCCGCAGTTGCGCAGCGCGCCCCGACGGTTCGGCCGTCGGGGCGTTCGGCCTTGGACAACGACACCGACTGGCGCATCGACCACCGGATGGCCACCCCGGCCCTCGCCGCCCGCTGCGCAACTTGGCCCGCTGCGGTCACGGTCGGCGTCACCGCCGGATGTCCGCCGCCAGCCACTCGGCGACCAGGGCGACGCCGTCCTCGACCGGCGCCAGGACGGCCGCCTGGTCCGCCAGGATGCCTCGACGGAGCGGGAGTTGCGCCTCCAACCGCTCCCTGAGTTCCGGCGCGTCGAGCTCAGGAGCTGCGACGGTGGTGAACGTGACCCATTCCCGGCCGGTGCCCTCGCGGGTCTTCACGACGCAGGACTCCGTCACCGTCGGCAGGTGCCGGGTTCGCGAGGATGCCAGGTTCCACGCCAGGCATTCGTTCACCGGCACGCCCAACAGCAGCGCCTGCGCGCGGCTTTGACAGAGCTTCAGGAGCGGGGATCGCTCACCGTGGGGTGAGTCGAGCCGGTGGTCGTCCATCAGGTACTGGGCCCAGCGGCCCGACGCGACGAACGAGTGTTGGGGGTGAGCGCTGCGGATGCTGCCCCGGGAGCGCCGGAGCCACTCCGCGAGCGACCCCGCCGAGGCCGAGACCGGGGTCGCCGAGGGGTCGAAGGGCGGCATGTACGACCGGTAGACCTCCTGCGCGGCGGGTGTCAGACCGGCCAGCGCGCCCCGGGTGTACGCGGAGCTGAGGGAGTTCTCAGGGGTGGCGGCCGACATCACCACGGTGCCCTCCGGCCCCAGCACCTCGCGGAGTGCGGCGAGCAACTGCTCGGGGGTCACGGCGGTCATGGCCCGGTCCGACGCCTGGACGAGCAGCACACCGCCGGGCCGGACGCCCAGGTCGCGCAGTTGGCGGCAGAGCCGGGTGTGCGAGTAGCTGATGAGCCGCGGGATGGCGAGATCCGGTGTGGGGCGCAGTGTCGCGATCAGCTCGGCTCCGGTGTGCCCGAGCATGCCGAGCCAGGCCTGGCCGTCGCCGGACTCTCCGGCCGGCAGGAACGGAACGTACTCCAGCGTCTCGTCACCGTGACTGCCGAACTGCATCTCCTGATGGACCTCGTCCGTGAGGAGGACGGCGAGCGATTCGCCGGGCGCACCGAGTGCCCCTTGATCGGTGCCGTTCCACAGCCTCGACATGACGGCAGTGCGCTCGCCCACCTCGGAGCTGTCGAACGGCGCATGGCCGAGGGCGAGGCAGAGTTGCCGTCCCGACAGCCCCTTTCTGCCCCGCCGAAGGCTCTCGACGAGGGTCGCCAGCCCCTCGACCCGGAAGGCGGAGGTGCGTTCGGGGTCGGTCACCGTCCGCACGGGGGCTTGGATTTCCGCGAGCCGCCGGTGACCGGCGTCCGAGAGCGGACGCCCGTCTCGGTCGGGGAGCACGACGACGTCGGCCGTCGCGGCCACCCATCCGGCTTCCCGGTTGCTGTCCGAGCCCGGGGCCGGCACGAACAGGGCTACGGCGTGGACGTTCTGTTCCTTGTGCCGGAAGACTCTGGGTCCCGTCGGGTTCTCGAAGCGGCCGACGAACAGCTGGATCCAGAGCGGGTCGTTCACCGGTGGGTCGACCGAGGCGGGCAGCGTCAAACCGGATGGTGGAACCCTCACCAGCGCGACCGGCAGCCCTGGGCCGCCCTCTCGCGGCCGGCAGTACAGGTGCAGCCCTCCATCGAACTCGGAGGTCAGGACCAGGGCCGGTGCCAGAAATTCGGCGAGGGCGTCCTCGGCGTTGGTCTCCCACGCCTCTCCGCTCGTCACCTGCTCTGCGTAGCTGTGCGAGAACGAGATGAGCGCCAGGAGAAGCGGTCCGGTGCCGTCCGGAATCCGGACACCGCGGGCTTCGAGTTCCGCCCGGAGTCCGAGGTAGTCCGTCCGCACCTCGGCCCGGCTGTACTGCAGGGCCTGCCGGTTGCGCAGGATCGCCGGCACCTCGGCCGGCCCGTGGGTCGACAGGCGATAGCTTGCGCTCGACCCGGACGGGCGGCGGCGCGGCAGCCGCACGAGCGTGTCCAGTCCGAGGACGTCCGGTCCGCCGGGGATCCCTTCCTCGGCATCCATCGCCAGGCGCCGGGCCAGGCTGAAGTCGTCGTCCGCACCCTGGCGCTCGCCGGCGAGAACAACGACAGCGCCGGCCAGCCGGGGGAGCCACTGCTCGATCGACCGTGCCAGAGCATCCGCGTCGTTGCCGTCCATCATCAGCACAGTGGTGGCCCCCGGGCGGTTGCCCAGCAGGTCGCTGATCTGTCGCAGCACCCCATCGGGCGGCCCGACGTCGGGACCGACCTCAGGGAGGGCTCCCTGCACGTACACCAGCAGCGCATCCTCCGCCTCCAAGGCTGCTGCGGCCAGCAGGAATTGCACCTGCTCCGGAGTGCTCGGGTCGAGGAGGACGCGGCACCGCTCCGGCGGAAGGTTCCAACTCGTCGGCGACGTCAGAACGGACTTGAGTTCCTCCAGGGACGTCCGCAGGTTCTCGGGCGAGTCGCGCTCCGCCGGCCCCGGGATCCCGATCAACAATGCCGCACTGCGCGCCGGATCCGGGAATCGGGGCGGCACCGGTGCGGCCGGTCGCTCCCGCGCCACCCTTCGGCGGGCGGGGGCGAGGAGGGTGAGCAGGTCGGCGGTGGCGGTGGCGAAGGGCTGGAGGTCGGCGGGGAGGTCGTCGAGGTGTTCGGGGGCGATGGCCGAGAACGCGTGGCCGGGGCGGGGGTGGTGGGTGGCGAGGTGGTGGGTGAGGGCGGTGTGGACGGTCCAGGCGTCGTGGCGGGTGAGGTGGGGGGCGAGGGCGGCGCGGGCTTCGGGGTGGAAGGTGAGGGCAGCGGGGGTGCGGGTGTCGAGCAGGCCGGCGGTGAGGACGTCGGCGAGGTCGTCGGTGTCGGCCTCGGGGACGGCTTCCTGCCGGACCAGGCGCAGCAGCGGGAGGCTGAGGCGGCTGAACGGGCTGCACAGGGCGGCGAGCCGGCGGGCCGCGGGGGTGGCGGTGTGCAGGAATGCGGCGGCCCGGCGGGCGGGGTCGTCGTCGGGGGTCTCATCGGTGGCGAACGGCGAGGTGAGGGTGCCCGCGGCGGGAACGAGGACGGCGTCGTGGCCGGCGGGGGCGCCGCGCATCATGGCGTCGGCCCAGCGGCGCAGCGCGTGCGAGGTGAGGGACGGGGTGGGCAGCGGCACCCAGTCTGCGTCGGGGCCGAAGGTGGCGGTGAGCATCAGCGGTACGGCATGGGCGAGTTCGGTGTTGCGGGCGTCGGGTCGGCGGTGGCGGACCCGGACGGCGGGGAGGTCGAGGGCGGTGCGGTGGCGCAGTCGTCCGGGCAGCGGGTTGAGCAGGGCGACGGGGCCGTGGGCGCCCCAGGCGTGCAGCAGTCGCCAGATGCCGGGGGTGCGCCAGCGCGGTCCGGCGCAGTCGGTCAGGACGAGGAGGAGTCGGCGTTGCTGCGGCAGTCGGGCCGGCGGGACGGGGCGGCCGCGGGTGTCGGTGACGGTGGGGTGGGGGTCGAGGTCGAGGTGGAGCCGGCGGACCCGGCGGAACGCGCCGAGTCCGGTGAGCAGGGCGGTGAACTCGTCGAGGGTGTCCTGCCAGATCTCCATGGTGGGGCTGCGTTCGACGAGCACGACGACCTCGAACCACCGTTCGGGCGTCGGGCCGAGTACGGGCAGGAGTTCGCCCGTGCGGGTGTACGCGGTGATGGTCGCGTCGAGGTCGACGGTGCGCCGGGGGCCGTGCGGGTAGCGGCGTTTGAAGGGGCGCAGGGCGCGTCCGGCGTCCAGGGCGTGCGGGAGGGCGCGGGCGGCGGCGACCTCGACGCGGGGCGCGGCGGGGTCGCTGGTCGGCGGTTCGTACAGCGGGGTGGCGGGCCGGTGCTCGGGCTCCTCGGGCGGCGCCTCGACAGCCGTGGAAGCTGCGGGGGCGGCAGGAGCGGAGACCGAGAACGAAGGCGGAACGGACGGGTTGGACAACAGAACCGGCGGACCGTCAGGCACCAGACCGGCCGCGAGCCAGAGCGCGTCCGCCACCGCTGCGCCGTCGGTGTCGGGCGGCAGCCGCGCGGTCAGCTTCGCCACCAACTCGGCGATGTGGTCACGCACCGGACAGGTCCCGGAGCATCAGGTCGAGCAGCCTGCTGCGGCGCTCGCCGGTCGGGGCGTCGGCATCGGTCACCAGGCGTACGGCGTTGAGGAGTTGGTCGATCGCCAGCTGGTCGCCGCGGGCGACGCGCCCGGCGAACCGGGTGATGAGTTCGTCGGCGTCGGGCGGCAGCGGCGTCCCGCCCAGTCCGAGGTGGCCCTGGACGGCGCGGCGCAGTGTGTCGGCGGTGGGCCTGGGCATGTCGTAACGGATGCATCGGCGCAGGAACGGTGCGGGGAAGTCCCGTTCGCCGTTGCTGGTCATGACGATGAACGGGAAGGTGGTGCACTGCACCCGGCCGTCCTCGATCTCGGCGGTGTCGGTGGACACCCAGGTGCTGACGGCCAGTCGGCCGGCGGGCTGCCGGACGAGTTCGGGGATCTCGAAGGTGCCGGTCTCCAGGACGTCGAGCAGGTCGGCGGGCAGGTCGATGTCGCTCTTGTCGATCTCGTCGATCAGCAGCGCCCGGGGGCGCTCGCTGGGCAGCAACGCCGTTCCCAGTGGGCCGAGTTTGAGGAAGGACTCGATCGGGGCGGCGTCGCGTTCGGTGGCTTCGCCGATCCGCAGGGCGTGGATGTGGCCGAGTGCGTCGTAGCGGCACAGCGCGTCGGGCAGGGTGCTGCGGGAGGTGATGTGCCATTTCAGGACGGGGCCGAGCCGCAGTTCGGCGGCGACCTGTTCGATGACGGTCGACTTGCCGGTGCCGGCGCTCCCGGTGATGAGCAGCGGGCGGTGCAGGTAGAGGGAAGCGTTGACGGCGTCGGTGAGGCCCTCGGGCGGCAGGAAGGCACGGTACGGCTGGTGGGCGCCGAGGCGGCGCCAGGGCGGCGGGGGTGCGAGTGTCACGTCGCGGGGCTCGCCGTCGCCGCGGTAGTAGCTGTTCCAGGACATCAGGTGCTCCTCGGGGCGGGTACAGCGGCGGGTACGGCAGCCGGCACGGCGTTGAGCGCAGCGGCCGGCACGGCGTTGAGTGCAGCGGCGGGTACGAGGGCTGGTGCGGCGGCGCGCTGGTGCTGGTCGTAGCGGGCGCAGAAGTCGAGCCACTCGACGTCGTGCCAGGCGCTGCGCAGTTCGGCGAGGCGGACCAGGTGGGCGTCGGTGACGGGGTCGGTCGGCGCGAGGTCGGCGCGGCCGGTGAGCACCCGGCGGTAGGCGGCGCCGAATCCGGCGGGCAAGCCGTCCCACAGGTGCCTCAGGCAGTCCCAGTCGGCGGTCGAGGGCGGGGTGTCGGCGCGCGGCCACAGGACGATCGGGGCGTACGGGAGGAGGGCTTCGACCAGGTCGCGGACGGCGGTCGGGCCGGTGGCCCGGTCGGTGAGCAGGACGGCGGGCCGGTAGCGGCCCCGGCGCAGGTCCGCGCGCAGGGTGTCGAGGGGGGTCGCGGCAGGGTCGATCCGGGAGAGGTGCGGGCCTTGGCCGCACGGGGCGCGCCGCAGCTCTTCGAGTTGGGTTCGGGCTTTGCGGTTCATGCCGCGCAGGTAGCCGGGTTCGACCAGCCGGCCGGCCCACCGCAGTGCCACGGTGTGGTCGACGCCGAGGTGGTACTGACCGGTGAGGGCCTCCTCGGGGTGCCAGTCGAGCAGGACGGGGGCGTTCACCACGAGGTCGATCGAGCCGATCGGGCCGGTTGCGGACGGCAGGCTCTCGGCCCAGTCGATGACGTCGGCCAAGGTCCCCTCGACGCCCGCCTGGTCGGGCGGGCAGGCGAAGTGCCGGTGGTCGACGCAGGCCGCTCCGGCGCGCACGCACACCGAGAGCGAGTCGGGCCAGTCGATCTGGGCGGCGTCCAGGCTGACCACCAGTCGGCGTTCGGACGCCTTCGCCCGGTGCGCGGTGTACCGGGCCAGGGCGTCGTTGAGGGCGATCTCGGCTTCGTTGCCGCGCGCCCAGTCGCTGATCAGCGCGTCCCGGGGGTCGCGGCCGCAGGCGTGGGCGGCGGCGACCAGGTACCAGGCGAGCGCGCCGTGCCGAGAGGCCGTGGCGGGTGTCAGCACGACGGCGTCCTCCAGCAGGTACTGGAGCAGCGCGCGGTCGCCGAGCCCCTCGGGCGGCTCGACCCGGCCGGGCCGGTCCCCGATCCACTGGCGGTTGAACTCGGCGGCGAGCACCCGCAGTTGGTCGGTGGTCAGGGAGGCTCCGGCGAGTTCGACCAGCACGTCGGCGGCGTCCATGGCGGCGAGGAGGTCGTCGGCCGCGTCGTGCACCGACCAGACCTCGGCCGCCGCGGCCCGGTCGGCGAGCGCGGCAAGGCCGTCGCGGGTGTGCGGCGGCGGGCCGGGCGGCGCCTGCGGCCACGTGCGCAGGGCGGCGGCGAGGATCTCGGTGCCCAGCGTGCCAGCCCTGCCGCCCGGCGGCCGGGCCGACCGGCGGTTGCGGGCGAGCCAGAGTCCGCCGTCGGTCCCGTTGTAGGAGAAGTCGGCGGCCAGTTGGCGGTCCAGGGCGTCACGGATGTGCGGGGCGAGCGTCCCGACCCGCAGCAACTCCCCTTCGCCCGGGAGCCCTTCGGCGAGCAGGGCGGCGAGGCGCCGGCTCAGCGCCAGGCCGAAAGCCCGTTCGTGGGCGGCGCAGGCGGCCAGCACGGCGACCTGCTTCGCGCCGACCCCGAAGCCGCCGATCAGGCTGCCGGTGTCGGGGAGGCCGGCCGCCGCGTGGCAGGTGTCGATCAGGACCATCAGCCCGGCGAGGCCCGGGTGGTCGGCGGCCAGTTCGACCAGGTGGGCCACGTCCACGCAGTCCAGGCTCTGGCCGTCCTTGCTGTCGGCCACCATGTACCGGAGCTTGCCGGCGACCTGGCCGTGGCCGAGGAAGGCCAGCACCAGGGTGGCCCCGGCTTCTCCGGCGGCCGCGACCGCGGACCGCACGGCGCTGTCGACCTCCGCGCGCAGCACCCGGCCGGAGCGCAGGTGGACGGCGTTCAGGCCGGGGCTGTCGGTGCAGCCGCCGATCGCCGGGTCGGTCAGCACGGCGTGCAGTTCGCCCGCCGCCGCTTCCAGGCCGTCCAGCTTGTTCTCCGCGCCGTCCGACTGGGTGGCGATCAGCAGCAGGTGCCTGGGCGGCGACTGAGGAGGGCTCACCTGGGGGCGGCCAGGGCCACCAGGGTGCGCATCACCGGTTCGGCGACCTCGGCGCGGCGCAGGTAGGTGGTGGCGTCGTGTGGCCACAGGGTGGCCGACTCCATCCGGTCGGAGAGTGGCTGGACGCCGCGGCTGTTCGGTGCCATCGCCTTGGCGAGTCGCCGTTTCGGGACCACCAGGTCGTCGCTGTCGCGGAAGTCCGCCCAGGCTTCGACCGCCTCCGGGGTGGCCGGCGGCCGGGGGCGCAGCAGCGGCCACACCACGGCGTGGGTGGTGATCGGAGCTCCGAGCGTGACGAACAGCGGTACGGCGCCCGGGTATTCGGCCAGCGCCTCCAGGGCGACGACCGTGCCGAGCGAGTGCGCCACCACGATCGCGGGCCGGGCCGGGTCCAGGCAGGCCAGCACCCGGTCGCGGACGCGCTGGTCCAAGGTCCTTCCTGCGGCGTCGGGTTGGCGCCGGTGGAGGTAGCGGCCCGGCTGGGAGACGATGCTGAGCAGCTTCTGCCGGCTGAGCGCCCGCAGGCCCACGTTCAGCCCGGGGACGGCGGCGAGCGCGGCGACGCCCGCGGCCACCGTCCTGGCGACGTTCCCGACGCCCTGCGCCTGCTCGTCCGGGCCGAGTTGGGCCCGGATCCGGCTCAGGGCGCGGTTGCCGCTGTGCTCGGGCAGTTCGAGGAGTTCCTCGACGAACTCGGCCAGCAGGCCGAGCGTGATCGCCCCTTGTTCCTCGTCCCACTCCTCCGGCCCACCCGCACCCTGGGCGTCGTCGGCGTAGAACAGGTCGCCGTAGTGGGCGAACGCGGCGTCGGCGGACCAGTCCATGGTCAGCGCGGAGATCTCTTCGGCGTAGCCCGCCGCGCGGGCTCCGTCCGCCAACGCCCGCTTCCACTCGGCGAGTTCCGCCTCGGGGTCGCGCGGCCGGCCGATCCCGTGCACGAACACCAGCTGCGACTTGACCTGATCGACTGCCACTGCCCGCTCCCCCTCACCAAACCGGCCCCGGCACTCGCGCATACGAGGAGTGCCACGGTACCAACTGGTGGCGTGCGCCCGGAAACTGACGATGCGGAGGCAGGGCCGTTCAGCCTTCGGCGGCCGCCGGTTCGGCCTTCTGCTTCGCCGCGCGGCCCATCGCCGCCAGTACCTCGCGCAGTTGGGTGCGGAGGGGTTCGTCCGTCACTCGGCCGTTCTTGATCTTGGTGCCGACGGACGGGACGGACAGGGATTCGGGGAGGACGTCGGCGCCCATCATCCGGAGTGTCTCGGTGGTCCAGGCGCGGGCGCGTTCGCCGCCGGTGGTGGCGGGGGAGGCGGTGATGACGGCGACCGGTTTGTCGACGAGCTGGCCGCCGCCGACGATCCATTCGAGGGCGTTCTTGAGGACGCCCGACATGCCGGCGGCGTATTCGGGGCTGGTGATCAGGACGGCGTCGGCGTCGGCGAGTCGGGCGCGGAAGGCGAGAACGGCGGCAGGCGGGGCGACGAGCTCGACGTCGTGTTCGAACCACGGGAGGGCACGGAGGTCGTCGAAGAAGGTCAATTCGGTGCCGGGGTCGCACAGTTCGGCGGCGTTGAGCGCGACCGCGCGGTTGTACGAGTCCGCGCGCAGGCTTCCCACGATTGCCACGAACTTCAACTGGGGCCCCCGACTCCGAACGGTTTCCGACGATCGCTCAACACACCGTCGGCGCACCCGGATTCCCGGCGCCGGATGGTCAGGCCGCGTGGGCCGGGAGCCAGTTGCCGATGGCGGCTGCGCGAGGCCGGCCCGCGCAGGCAGTCAGCGGCTGCTGCCCGCAGGCGCCGGGGAGGCCGCGCGGTCGCTGCCGGGGGAACCCGGGGTGGCGGTGGTGCGGAGGATCCCGGCGGTGGCGGCGGTAGCGGCGCACATCAGGGTGAGCAGCAGGAACGTGTGGTTCAGGGCGGTGAGGTGGGTGAGCCAGCCGATGACGGCGGGTCCGGCGAGCATGCCGAGGTAGCCGAGTCCGGCGACGCGGGAGACGTTGGCGCCCGCGGCGGCGGGGTTGGCGTGGCCGGCGGCGCTGAGGAGTTGGGGCACGCAGCCGGACAGGCCGAGGCCGAACAGCGCCCAGCCGAGGAACGCGGCCCACACCCACGGGGTGAGCGCGGCGATCGTGATGCCGACGGCGGCGGTGGCCGCGCCGTGGCGCAGGACGGCGGTCGGGCCGTGGCGGGTGACGATCCGGTCGGCGAGCAGGCGTCCGGTGGTCATCGCGGCGGCGAAGGTGCCGTACGCGAGGGCGGCGGTGCTCGCGGGCGCGCCGAGGACGTCCCTCAGGTGCAGGGCGCTCCAGTCGTTGGCTGCGCCCTCGCTGAGCATGACCATCAGCGCCAGTACGGCGAAGATCCGGATCTGTCGGCGGACCTGGCCGCTGTCGGCGGTCGCAGCCGGGGTGTCGGTCCCCTCGTCGGCTTCGTCCGCGGCCGCGGCGTCGGGCAACAGGGCGCGGGCGGCGAGCAGGGCGGTGGCGAGGCCGAGCGCGCCGAGGAGGGCGAGGGTGGCCACCGGCCCGGCCCCGACGGCGGTGGCCGCGGCGGCGGCACCGGCGGCGATCACGCCGCCGACCGAGAAGGTGGCGTGGAAGCCCGACATGACGGGCCGCCGGTACGCCTTCTCCACGTGCACGGCGTGGGCGTTCATACCGACGTCCAGGCAGCCGTTGGCGAAGCCGAAGACCAGTAGCGCCCCGGCGAGCGTCCAGGGGTTCGGCGCCAGGGCGGGCAGCACCAGGGAGGCGGCGCACACGGCGCCGGAGGCCGGGACGACGGTGCGGGCGCCGAGGCGGTCGGTCAGGCGGCCCGCGGCCCGCATGCCGCCGAAGGCGCCCAGGCCCAGCAGGACGAGCAGGCCGCCGAGGGCGGCGTGACTGATGCCCACCCGGGCTTCGACGGCGGGGATGTGCACGACCCAGGCGCCCATCAGAGTGCCGCACAGGACGAAGTAGACGTAGGTCGCCACGCGGGCGGCCCGGAGCGAGCGTTCCATGCCGTCGACCATAACGAACATTCGAGATGTGCGAAACCCGGAGAATCGAACGCCTCGATTGTTTGCTCCGAAGTGCGGTTCAATTCCGGTATGAACACCGCGGAGCGCCACACCCTGATCGCCCAGACCGTGCGGGACGCGGGCAGCGCCACCGTCCTCGAACTCGCCGAACTCACCGGCGCCTCCGAGATGACCATCCGCCGCGATCTGGACACCCTCGCCACCCAGGGCGCCCTGGAGCGCTTCCGTGGCGGCGCCCGCACCCTGCTGCTGCGCGGCGAGGAACCCCCGTTCGCGCTCCGCGCCCGCGAAGCCGTCGACGCCAAGCGCCGCATCGCCGCCGGCATCTCCGCGCTCGTCGCCGACGGCGAGACCGTGCTGCTCGACAGCGGCACCACCTGCCTGGAGGTCGCCCGCCTCCTGCGCGAGCGCCCCGTCACCGTCATGCCGCTGTCGCTGCCCGCCATCCACGTCCTCGGCGACACCCCCGGACCGGCCACCCTCCTCGTCCCCGGCGGCCGCCCCCGCGCCACCGAAGGCGCCCTCACCGGCCCCCTCGCCCTCGCTTCGATCAACGCCCTGCGCTTCGACACCGCCGTCCTCAGCTGCTGCGCCCTGAGCGCCGCCGACGGCCTGACCGCCTACGACCTCGACGACGCCACCGTGAAGAAGGCCGCGATGGCCGCCGCCCGCCGCACCGTCGTGGCCGCGTCCGCCGGGAAGCTCGGCCGCACCGCCTTCGCCCGCGTCGCCCCCGCCGCGAGCCTGCACATCCTCGTCACCGACACCGACGCCCCCGCCGACGAACTCGCCGCGCTCGAAGCCGCCGGCACCACCGTCGTCAGCGTCTGAGCACACCCGCCGAGGGGAAACGCCGCCGCACCCCTCCTCCCGGTGAAGCGGGGAGGAGGGGTGCGGCGGTCGGGTGTTCAGGTGGCCAGGAAGCGTTCGTGGAAAACCTGGCAGTCGGGGGCGGCGCGGCGGACCGCGTCGACCATGGGCGGGGGGCCGCAGACGTAGAGGTCGGGGGCCGGGCCGGTGTGGGTGGAGAGCGCCCGGGCGAGCAGGTCGGCAGGGGTGCCGACCGGGCCGGTCCAGCCGGGATCGGCCTCGCGAACGGTGAACTCGTACTGGAAGGACGGGAGTTCGGCGGCGACCGCCTTGAGCTCCGGGTCGCCGAACAGGTCCGCTGGGGTGTTGGCTCCCAGGAAGAGGCGGGCCGGTTGCGGGTCCTGCCACTCGGCCATCTGGCGGGCCATGGCGAGCAGCGGGGCCAGGCCGGTGCCGCCGGCGAGCAGCCAGCGGGGGCGCAGGCCGGTCTCGTGGAGACCGAAGGCGCCCTGCGGGCCGTGGACCGTCAGCGGGTCGCCCGGGCGGGCCCGTTCGGCGAGCGGGCCGGAGAACGCGCCGTCCGGGCGGAGTCGGATGTAGAACTCCATCCGGCCTTCCCAGTTGCCGGTGTTGGCGAGCGAGTAGGCGCGGCGGACCCCGGTGCCGGGCAGTTCGAGTTCGACGAACTGCCCGGCGTCGAACTGGCAGTCGGGGCTGTCGGTGAGGGTGACGACGAGGTGGACGGTGTCCCGGGCGACGGCGGTGATCGACTCGACCTCCGCCGCCCGTTCCGGCACCCCGCCGTACAGGATCCGCGACTGCGGGTAGGGCAGTTCGGCGGTGAGCGGCCCGCACGGGACGGTGCGGCACAGCAGCACGCCGCCGTGCGGGAGTTCGTCGGGCGGCAGCGCCAGTGCGCTGTGCGGGCCGAGGTCGTACGCGCCGGAGGTGACGGTGGCGTGGCAGGAGCCGCAGGTGCCCTGCTTGCAGGAGGCGGGCAGCGCGGCCCCGGCCTCGGCGGCGGCCTCCAGCACGGTGCCGCCGGGCGGGCAGCACAGCTCCAGGCGGGCGCCGTCGGTGGTGGTGAGGACCACCTGGTGGCCGGTCACTTCCCGGCCGGTTCGAGCGCGGCGGCGAGGTCCGCGGCCGGGTCGCCGATCACCCGCAGGTCGAAGCGCTGCACCAGGGCGTCGACCAGGTCGGGCGTGAGGAAGCCGGGCAGCGTCGGGCCGAGGTGGATGTTGCGGATGCCGAGGGCGAGCAGGGCGAGCAGCACGGCGACGGCCTTCTGCTCGGTCCAGGACAGCACCAGGGTCAGCGGCAGGTCGTTCACCTCGCACTCGAAGGCCTCCGCCAGTGCGACGGCGATCCGGATCGCGGAGTGGGTGTCGTTGCACTGGCCGAGGTCGAGCAGCCGCGGGATGCCGCCGATCTCGCCGAAGTCGTGCCCGTTGAAGCGGTACTTGGCGCAGCCGAGGGTGAGCACCATGGTGTCGGCGGGCGCGCCGACCGCGAACTCGGTGTAGTAGTCGCGCCCGGGGGTGGGCCCGTCGCAGCCGCCGACCAGGAAGAAGTGCCGGATCGCGCCGCTGCGGACGGCAGCGGTGACGCGGTCGGCGACGGCGAGGACGGCGTCGGCGCCGAAGCCGACGGTGAGCAGCTTCTCGGGCGCGGGCTCCGGTTCGGCGGGGAAGCCGGGCAGCGCGCGGGCGGCCTGCAGGACGGGGGTGAAGTCGCCCTCGGAGAGGTGGCGGACGCCGGGCCAGCCGACGGGGCCGGTGGTGAAGATCCGTCGGCGGTAGCTGACGTGGGGTTCGATGATGCAGTTGGAGGTCATCAGGATCGGGCCGGGGAACGCGGCGAACTCGCGCTGCTGGTCCTGCCAGGCGCCGCCGTAGTTGCCGACCAGGTGCGGGTAGGCCTTCAGCAGCGGGTAGGCGTGCGCGGGCAGCATCTCGCCGTGGGTGTACACGTTGATGCCCTGGCCGGTGGTCTGCTCCAGCAGCTGCTCCAGGTCGTGCAGGTCGTGGCCGCTGACCAGGATCGCCTTGCCCTCGACGGGCGTGGTGCGCACCGCGGTGGGCTGCTGGGGCCCGTACGCGCCGGTGTTGGCGGCGTCCAGGAGTTCCATCACGGTCAGGTTGAGCCGGCCCAGGCCGACGGCGCGCTCCAACAGCTCGGCGGCGTCGGCGGGTTCGCTCGCGAGGTAGGCGAGGGCGTCCGCCACGCCGGCGAACACCTCGGCGCTCTCCTTGCCCAGGACGTGCGCGTGGTGGGCGTACGCGCAGATGCCCTTCAGTGCGTAGAGGTGCAGCGAGCGCAGGCCGACCACGTCCGGTCCGACCAGGGCCAGGCCGGCGTCCACCCGGACGTCGGCGGCCTGCTTCAGCAGCGCGTCCGGGTCGGCGGCGGGCTGCCAGGCGGCGGGGCCGGTCAGTTCGCGCGGTTCGCGGCCGGCGGCGCGGGCGGCCTGCTCGTAGGCGGCGCGGGCCCGGTCGCGGTGGGCGACGGCCTGCTGGATCATCGCGCCGAACCGGGACGGGTTGAAGTTGACGTTGGTCAGCGTGGTGAACACCGAGTACAGCAGGAACCGGTCCGCCTCGTCGTCCGCCGCCCCGAGCGCCCGGGCCTCGGCGGCGTACTGGGCCACGCCCTTCGCCGCGTGGATCAGCAGGTCCTGCAGATCGGAAGTCGCGGCATCCTTGCCGCAGTTGCCGATCGCGCCCGCGCACCCGGGAACCGTCCCGGTACGGTCGGTCTGCTCGCACTGGTAACAGAACATGCGGTCCTCCTGGACTCCGTACACCTCGCCCTGGCGCCGACGGGCCCCACGCAACGGGCGTGCCTTCACGCTACGAACCCGCGGCCCGCCCGACCCAGGACCCGTACGTCCTCCCGCCCGGGGCCATCGGTCCCCGCTCCCCCGCCCTCGCCGGGACGCAAGTCCCTTGCCCCGCCCGCCGATCGCCTCCGTCGGATTCGTTCGGGTTCGTTCGGGGCTGTTCGGGGCCGTTCGTTACCGCTCGGTGAACAGCGTTGTGCGCGGTCTCGGCGCGGGGTTACGGTGCGACGGAGGCAGCAGCAGCGAAAGCGGCGAAGGCGGAGGAGGTGGCGGCGGTGCGGTTCGGACACGTGGACCGGCCGGGCGCCGTCGCCCGCCCGGGCTGGGTGCTGGCCGCCCGACTGCACATCGATCTGCTGCGGGTGACCACCGCGCTCTGTCCGGCGCCCGCGGTCGCCGTCCGATCCGTCGTCACCGCCTGATCCGTCGTCACCGTCCGATCCGCGCCGCGCCCGGGCGTTCCTTCGCGTTGCTGCCGCCCCGTGGCCGGCGTGCCGTCACCTTCCTCCTGAACAGGAGCGGTTCGCCATGCCCGAAAACACGTCCACACCCCTGCACCTGGCCGTCGCGCTGGACGGCGCCGGCTGGCACCCCGCCGCGTGGCGGGAGCCGGAGGCCAGGCCGGCGGAGTTGTTCACCGCCCGGTACTGGGCCGACCTGGCCGCCGAGGCCGAGCACGGGCTGCTCGACCTGCTGACCTTCGAGGACGGCCTGAGCCTCCAGTCCGACGACCCGTTCGCGCCGGACGCCCGCACCGACCGGGTGCGCGGGCGGCTGGACTCGGTGCTGGTCGCGGCCCGGATCGCCCCGCTGACCCGGCGCATCGGCCTGGTGCCGACGGCCGTCGTCCCGTTCACCGAGCCGTTCCACCTGTCCAAGGCGGTGGCCACCCTCGACTTCGTCAGCTCCGGGCGGGCCGGCCTGCGGGTGAAGGTCTCCGCACGCCCCGACGAGGCCGCCCACTTCGGCCGCCGCGAGGCCGCCCTGCTGCGCCTGGACGAACCCGACAGCCCGCAGAAACTGGCCACCCTCGCCGAGGAGTTCGGCGAGGTGGCGGACTACGTCGAGGTGCTGCGCAGGCTGTGGGACAGCTGGGAGGACGACGCGGAGATCCGCGACGCCGGCACCGGCCGCTTCGTCGACCGCGCCAAGCTGCACTACATCGACTTCACCGGGTCGCGGTTCAGCGTCCGCGGCCCGTCGATCACCCCGCGCCCGCCGCAGGGCCAGCCGATCGTCGCCTCCGTCGCCCACCGCACCGAGCCCTACCAACTCGCCGCCCGGTCCTCCGACTTGGCGTTCATCACCCCGCACACGCCGCACGACGCCCGGGCCGCGCTGGCGGAGATCCGCGACGCGCAGCAGGCCGCCGGGCGCGGCGACGAGACCGTGCACGTCTTCGCCGACCTGGTGGTGTTCCTGGACGACCGGCCCGGCGCGGCCGCCGACCGGCTGGCCCGGCTGAACGACTCGGCCGGCGCCGAGTACCGCAGCGACGCCCGGATCTTCACCGGGACGCCGGGCGAACTCGCCGACCTGATCGAGGAGTTGGCGGCCACCGGCCTGACCGGCTTCCGGCTGCGCCCGGGCGCGCTGCCGTACGACCTGGAGCGGATCACCCGCGGCCTGGTGCCCGAGCTCCAGCGGCGCGGCCGGTTCCGCACCGCCTACGAGGCGTCCACGCTGCGCGGCCTGCTCGGACTGCCGCGCCCCGCCAACCGCTATGCCGCCACCGACACCGTCGCCGCGACCGCCGACCCGGCCACCGCCGCCACCACCACCTCCACCGCGACCGCCGCCACCGTCTGACGCCCCGGAAGGATCGCCCCGTCATGACCAGCAGCAGCAAGCCCGTCAAGCAGATCCACCTCGCCGCGCACTTCCCGGGCGTGAACAACACCACGGTGTGGAGCGACCCGGCGGCCGGGAGCCAGATCGAGTTCTCGTCCTTCGCGCACTTCGCGCGGACCGCCGAACGCGCCAAGTTCGACTTCCTGTTCCTCGCCGAGGGCCTGCGGCTGCGCGAGCAGCACGGGCGGATCTACGACCTGGACGTGGTCGGCCGGCCGGACACGTTCACCGTGCTCGCGGCGCTCGCCGCCGTCACCGACCGGCTCGGCCTGGCCGGCACCATCAACTCGACGTTCAACGAACCGTACGAGGTGGCACGGCAGTTCGCCTCACTGGACCACCTCTCCGCGGGCCGCGCGGCATGGAACGTGGTGACCTCCTGGGACGCGTTCACCGGCGAGAACTTCCGCCGCGGCGGGTTCCTGCGGGAGGAGGACCGGTACGCGCGGGCCCGGCAGTTCCTGGAGGCGTCCTGGCAGCTGTTCGACTCCTGGCACGGCGACGAGCTCCTCGCCGACCGTGCGTCCGGGAAGTTCCTGAACGACCCGGACGCGGGCCGATTCGCCTACCGCTCCTCGGAGTTCGACATCTCCGGCCGGTTCGACGTGCCGCGCGCACCGCACGGCCGTCCGGTGATCTTCCAGGCGGGGGACTCCGACCAGGGCCGCGAGTTCGCCGCCGCGTCCGCCGACGCGATCTTCTCCCGGCACGGCACACTGTTCGCCGGGCAGGCGTTCTACGCGGACGTCAAGGGCCGGCTGGCCCGGTACGGTCGGCAGCGGGACGAGCTGAAGATCCTGCCCTCGGTGACGTTCGCGCTCGGCGACACCGACGTCGAGGCGCACGAGCGGGCCGCCCTGATCCGCCGTCAGCAGGTCAGCGGGCAGACCGCGATCCGGCTGCTGGAACAGGTGTGGAACCGCGACCTGTCCGACCTCGACCCGGACGGCCCGCTCCCCGCGCAGGACCCGCTGATCGGCGAACACACCATCGCCCGGGGCCGCGCCTCGGTCCGGATGACCCGCGACCCGCTGGCCGTCGCCGACGAGTGGCGGGCGCTCGCCGCGACCAAGCGGCTGTCCGTCCGCGAGCTGATCATCGAGGTGACGGGCCGCCAGTCGTTCATCGGCACCCCGGCCCGGGTCGCCGAGGAGATGAACCGCTTCGTCCAGGAGGACGCCGGCGACGGCTTCATCCTCGCCCCGCACCTCACCCCCACCGGCCTCGACGAGTTCGCCGACAAGGTCGTTCCCCTCCTCCAGGAACGCGGCGTCTTCCGCACCGAGTACCGGGGCGACACGCTCCGCGACCACCTCGGCCTGGCCGCCCGTTGAGCCGCCCGCTGAGCCGCGCCGGCACCGGGCTCGGGCGTCAGGTGGACCGGGCGTCACGTCGGTGTTGATCCGTTGTTGATCGGCGGGGGACAGCATGGTGGACGTGCCGGTCCCGGGGGGTGGGTTCGAGGGGTGATCGGCCGTCAGTTTCGGCGCGGTTCCCGATGCGGGGCCGCCGGGATCACGGGGTGGAACCGATCATGCGTGTCCGTCAGCTGTCCGCCGCCACCGCCGTGGTGGCGGCCCTGGGCGTGTCCCTCACCGCGTGCGCCGAGGAGCGGCCGTCCGGTCCGGTCGCCCCGGCTGCGCCCGCGGTGCCCGTCGCGGCGGAACTGCAGGTCTCGCCCGTCCTGGAGACCGCGCCCGCCGCCCCCGCCGGGGCCGGGACGCGCCGGTGCACGGCGGCGGACCTGCGGGCGACGGTGTCGGCGGGTTCGGCGGCGGCGGCCTCGGACGGGCCGGTGGTGGAGCGGATCGAGCTGGCCAACCGCAGCGCGGCCACCTGCACCCTGGAGGGCTTCCCGGGCATCGACCTGATCAGCGACGGAACCACCTGGAGCCTGCCCCGGGCCCGGACGTCGCAGACCCGCACGGTGACCCTGCCGCCCGGCGGGACGGCGTCCGTGCTGATCGACTACCTGCCCTACCGGGGACGCGGGCAGCGCGGCCAGGCCGAGTTCAAGGTGACCTCGATGGTGCTGACCCCGCCGGACGACACCGGGCACCTCACCGTCCACTGGGAGGGCGCCAACCCGCAGGACCGCCGCTCCGCACCGCAGCCGGGCACCCAGGTCCGCCCGATCACCGCCGGCCGCTGAGGCAGCCGGCCACGGGGGCGATCACTCGTCGGACGGCCCCGGCGACTCGTCGGTGTCCGCGGACGGGGCCGGGGGCTCGTCCGTGCGCGCGGCCGGGGCCTGCGGGTCGGGGCGGACCGCGCCGAGGATCGGCAGCATGGGGACGGGGGCGAGCTTGATCACCGTCCCGGTGTGCGGGGCGTGCACGACGGTGCCGCCGCCGAGGTAGAGGGCGACGTGGCCGGCGTCGTTGTCGTAGACGACCAGGTCGCCGGGGCGCAGCTCGCGCAGCGGGATCCGCTTGAGCGCCGCCCACTGCTCCTCGCTGGTGCGCGGGATGCTGACGCCGGCGGACTGCCAGGCCTGCGAGGTGAGGCCGGAGCAGTCGTACGCGTCGGGGCCGGTGCCGCCCCACCGATAGGGCTTGCCGAGCTGGGCGAGGGCGTAGGCGATGGCCTGGCGGCCGGCCTCGGACGCGCTGCCGCCGGGGCCGAACGTCCCGGCGGCGAGCATCTCCTCGCGGGCCTGGTCGGCGCGGTCGCTCTCCAGCTGCTCCAGCAGGTCCAGTTGGTCGGCGGGAGTGGATTCGAGCAGTCGGGCGGTGCGGTCGGCCGCGGTGCGGGCCGTGTCCAGGGCTCTCTGGGCGTCCTGCGAGGCGGTGGCCGCCGCCTGTTCGGCCTGCCGGGCCTGGTCGGCGGCCAGCACCAGCCGGGCCCGGGCCTCGCGCAGTTCGCCGAGCACGTCGGCGGTGGTGTGGGTCTGCTCGAACGCCCGCCACTGGCGGCCGAAGAACTCCTCCGGATTGCCGGAGAGTAAGAGTCGGGCGACCGGGCCGAGCGAGCCCAGCGAACCGTTGCGGTACAGCTCGCCGATCAGTCGTGCGGCCTGCAGTTCGGCCTCCGCGACCCGGGCCCGTTCCCGCTCCGCGTCGGCTTCGGCGTCCGCCGACTCCCGTTTCCTCCGGTCGAGTTGGAGATCGGCGGCGGTGAACCGCTGCTCCGCGGTCTCGGCGGCGTGCCGGGCGTCCGCGAGGTCACGGCCGAACTCCTCGAGCGCCGACCCGGCGGTCACCTCCTCGGGCGGCGGCGGTTCCGCCCCGACGGCCACGGCGTCGGGCGGCGGTTCCGGGTCCGCGGCGGCGGGCGCGACGGCCGTGACCAGCAGTGCCACGGCCAGCGGAAGCGCCGCCACCCGCCAGGACCGGGGGATGCCACGGACCATGGGAGTCCACCGTCCTCGCTCACGTGCATCGGATGCGCCACGCACCGACCGGATCGGCCGGCCGCCCGCACACCCGTCGGATGATCGGAACCCCGTCACTGTGGCATCCACCCCGCCCACTCCCCCGCAACCCGGACCCGAACGACGCGCACCTCACCCGCCCGGCGCAGCACCGGCCGCCCCGCCGAGGCCCGGGCGGGTCCGCGGCGGTGATTGCGACCCGTTCCGGGCCGCAGCATCATGAGGGAAATCGATGACGTGCCGGGCCAGCTGAGGGGCTTTCATGAACGTCGGCATCACGCACCTGCGCGCCTTCCTCGCCGTTCTCGACAGCGGCAGCTTCAGCGGCGCGGCGGACGAGCTCGACGTCAGCCAGTCCGCGGTGTCGCACTCGGTGGCCGCGCTGGAGCGTTCGCTCGGCGCCGCCGTCCTGGTGCGCACCGGCCGACCCCGCCCCACGGCGTTCGGCGAGCAGATCCTCGTCCCGGCCCGGCAGGCCGTGGCCGCGCACGCGGCGATCTGCGAACTGGCGGACCGGCGCAATGGGCAGCCGTCCGGGACGGTGCGGCTGGCCGCCCCGCCGACGGCCTGTCAGGGCGTTCTGCCGACCCTCCTGCCGCGCTGGCGGGAGGCGTTCCCGCAGTTGAACGTGGTGCTCCTGGAGGGCGACGACGGCGAGGTCGAGGAGTGGCTGCGGCGCGGCGCCGTCGAGCTCTCGGTCCTGGTCGGCCCGCCGTCCGAGCAGGGCGTCCTGCTGTCCACCGACACCTTCCAGGCGCTGCTGCGACGGGACCACCCGCTCGCCGCCGAGCCGCGGATCGACATCACCGACCTCGACGACGACCCGCTGATCCTGTCGACCGGGGGCTGCGAGAAGTACGTCCGGCAGGCGTACCGGCTGGCGCGCAGGCCGCTGCCCGGGGCGCACCGGGTCCGGGACATGGGGACGTTGCTCGCCATGGTCCGCAGCGGAATCGGCGTGTCGATCGTGCCCGGGCTGACGGCGACGATGCTGGACCACCGGCTGGCCATGGTGCCGCTGGCCCAGCGCGTCACCCGCAGCCTCACCCTGACCGGCCCGGCGGACCGCCCCTGGCATCCGCTGGCCGACGTCCTCACCGCCTGGTGCCGCCGGCATCCGACGGACGGTCAGGACACCGGCCCCCTCCCCGCCGACCGGGATCTCCCGCTGCCGGTGCGGACCCGGCCGCTCGACCCGCGGCCCACCGCCGACACCGGCAGCCACCGCGAGGCTCCCGTCACCGCCTGAGTCTCCCCTCGGGCTCCGCGACGGAGGCGGCCGACGACCCGGACGACCCGGACGTCCCGGACGCCGGCGGGCGGGGGCGGCCCGGCGCCCGGGCGAGCAGGACGCCCGCGACCACCAGGACGGCGCCGGCCGCGGTGTTCCAGCTCAGCGGCTCCGACAGCAGCAGGGTGCCGAACAGGGTCGACCACACGGGGATCACATAGGTGACCGTGGAGGCGATGGTCGGCCCGGCCTCCCGGATGAGGCGGAGGTTGAGGATGTAGGCCACGCCGGTGCCCAGCGCGCCGAGGGCCAGCAGACTCACCGCGGCAGGCCGGCCCGGCCACCCGGGCGCCCCGGCCATCAAGGGCGCAGCGATGGCCAACTCCGCTGTGGCGCAGATCAGTTGCGTGGTCGACAGGGCGACCGCGGAGCCCTGACGGCCCGCGAAGAACCGCCGGGTGTAGGCGAATCCGGCCCCGTAGCACAGCGTCGACCCCAGACAGGCGGCGGCGCCCGTCAGTGTCGCGTCGCCCAGCCCCCGCCAGATGCCCAGCACCACCAGCACCCCGCAGAAGCCGGTGAACAGACCGACCAGCCGACGCGACGTCAGCTGCTCCTGCGGAACCAGCAGCAGTACGAAGAACAGCGTGGTCAGCGGCGTCGTCGCATTGATCACACCGGCCAGCACCGAACTGACCTGCATCTCACCGAAGGCGAGCAGCGCGAACGGCATCGAGTTCAGGAGCAGCGCCACCACCAGCGCATGCCCCCATGTCGCCCGGTCCCGCGGCAGCCCCGAGCGCTGCACGGCCAGGATCGCCGCCAGGGTCAGCGCCCCGAACAGACACCGCCAGAGCGCCACCCAGATCGGCGGAACCTCCGCGTTCACGGCCACTTTGATCAGGGCGAAGCTGGCCCCCCAGATGAGCGACAGGGCCAGGAAGCCCGCGATCCACCGGCCCGGAGCCGGGCCCGTCGATTCCACGGCCACTTCCGGTTTCTGCACCAAGTCCACTCCTCGCCTGGGCGTCGGGCGTTTCGGTCCCGCCAAGTGGTGCGATGATGCGACCGGCCGGAGCCAAGAGTCCAACAAACGACCTGCCCGAGCCATGAACGACACTCATACCGAGCCGCCCGGCGCCGGCCCCGTCCCGGCCGTGTGGAACGATCCCCCGCATGACGCCCGATCCCCAGCCGCCGGTCCGCACGCACCTTCGCCTCCTGGCGGGCCACTCCGAGGGGGAGCCGGTGTTCGAAGTGCTGCCGGCGCTGTTCCTGGAACCCGGCCTGTTCGAACTGGCCGGAAGCCCGGGGCTGACGCTCGGCTGCGCGGCCGGCGATGTGCTCCGGGTCGGCGACGACGGCCGGTTCACGGTGGTGGAGCCCGGCGGGAACCTGTGTGTTCAGGCGGCGAGGCGCGGCTGCTTCGCACCCGAGTCGCTCGCCGAACTCCGGGACGCGATCGGGGAGCTCGGGGGCATCGCCGAGGCCCCGTCGGACCTGCGCTTCGTCGTCGTCACCGTCTCCCTGACGGCCGGCTTTCCCGCGGTCGAACACGTCATGGACCGCTGGGCGGCCGGCATCGACGGGGCCGAGTGGTGGTTCGGCAACATCGACCACGACGAACACGTCGACACCGCGCACTGACCGCGCCGGCGCGGGCGCGCAGGCACCCCGCCGGCTCAGCCGGCGGCCGGCTCCGGGACGTCCCAGCCCAGCTTGCGGGCCTGTGCGGCGACGGTGGCGAAGTCCTTGGCGGGGGCGAGTGCCGCGACCGTTTCGCGGGTGAGCGGAGCGCCTGTCAGGATCGCCGCCACCGCGGAGCGGGCGACGGGGCGCTCGAAGTAGTCCTCGGCGAAGTCCACGTACGCCTCGGGGGTGCCGTCCGCGACGAGGTCGAACATCCAGTCGGCGCCGTCCCGCTCGCCGGGGGCGAACTCCACCGGGCCGCAGCGCCACGCGGTGTCGTCGGTCTCGCGCCAGACGCAGACCGTGGCGTCGAAGAAGTCCATGAACTGGAACTCCGGCGCCTGCGCGTAGTGGGCGAGCGAGGCCGGCAGTCCGTCGAGCAGGCCCGGCCAGTGCGCGCGTTCGGCCTCCCGCCACGGCGTGGCGTCGCTCTCGTGGTCGAACCCGTGGAGGAACACCCCGGCCGCGTCGAACACGATCGCGTAGTGGTCGCCCGAGCCGTTGTCCATGGACGCCAGGTCCACGCCGTCCCGCCAGCCGGGCACGAACGTGTGCGTGGGGTCGTAGTCGTCGAGGATCGCGTCGAGCAGGGCGATCGCCCGGCAGCGGGCGCGCAGTTCGGCGGGTTCGGGCAGCGAGGACAGCAGGTCGCGAACGGTCATGCCGCCCATTCAACCGCGCGCCGCCGACACTGCCGCGAACGGGCTGACCTGGCAGTTCGCCCCGCCCTGCCGCAGGATCGCGCGGCAGGCCCGCGGTTACGGTGGGCGGATGACCGGTCGTCGGCGTCTGCGGTATCTGGGGGCGGCGGGCGCGTTCGCCGTCTGCATGGCGGGGACCACGCTGCCCACCCCGCTGTACGGGCTGTACCAGGAACAGATCGGGTTCTCCGAGCTGATGGTGACGGTGGTGTTCGCCGTCTACGCGCTGGGCGTGATCGGGGTGCTGCTGCTGGTCGGCAATGTGTCGGACGCGGTGGGGCGGCGACCGGTGCTGCTGTGCGGTCTCGGGTGCGCGGCGGGGGCGGCGGTCGCATTCCTGGCCGAGCAGGGGCTGGCGCTGCTGTTCGTCGGCCGGCTGCTGTCGGGTTTCTCCGCGGGTCTGTTCACCGGCACCGCCACCGCGTACGTGCTGGAGCTCGCCCCGCCCGACCGCAGGGCCCGGGCCGGGTTCGTTGCCACCGCCGCGAACATGGGCGGCCTCGGTCTCGGTCCGCTGCTGTCGGGGCTGCTCGCCGAGTACACCTCGCACCCGCTGACGCTGCCCTACCTGGTCCACCTGGCGTTGCTGGCGGTCTCCTTCGCCGTCACCTGGCTCCTGCCCGAGACGGTGGCCGGCGCCCGCCCGCTGCGCACCGCGCGGCCCCGGCGGCCGGAGCTGCCGCCGCAGGTGCGCGGGGTGTTCGTCCCCGCGGGGATCGCCGCGTTCGCCGGGTTCTCGCTGCTCGGCGTGTTCACCTCGGTCAGTCCGGCGTTCCTCGCCGAGGACCTGGGCGTGCACAACCACGCCGCGGTCGGCGCGATCGTCTGCCTGGCCTTCTTCGCCTCGACGGCCGGTCAACTCCTGGTTCCCCGGCTGGGCGCGGCCCGGGCCATCCCGCTGGGCTGCCTGGTCCTGATCGCCGGGCTCGGCCTGCTCGCCCTCTCCCTCGCCACCGACACCCTGACGCCGCTCGTCCTGGCCGCCCTGGTCGGCGGCACCGGCCAGGGCATGGGCCTGCGCGGCGCGGTCGACGAGGTCGCGGGCGCGGCCCCCGCCGAGCAGCGCGGCGGCGTGCTGTCCGCGCTGTTCGTGGTGGCGTACTTCGGCATCTCGATCCCGGTGATCGGCATCGGCCTGCTCGCCCGCCCCCTCGGCCTCACCCACGCTGGCCTGGTCTTCGCCGCCTGCATGGCCGCCCTCGCAGCGGCCTCCGGCGCCTACCTGCTGCGCCGCCGGGTCTCCTGAACGGGCGTCGCACCGGGTGCGACGGCCGCTCGTCGGCTCCCCCGCCGGGACCCGACCTGCCGGACGGCCCGTCGCCGCGCTTCCCGGAGCCGACCCCGGACGCCCCGGCCCGCGGCCTCAGGCGGCTCGTCCGAAGCCGCCGGACGCGGCGGTGACCGACTGCGGGAAGGCGAAGACGCCGTCGGGGTCGTACCGGCGGGCGATCAGCTGGAGGCGTGACAGGTTCTCGCCGTAGTAGGCACGGCCCCAGTCCGGGAGCGTGGCGTCGATGTAGTTGACGTACGCGCCGTGCGCGCCGAGGCCGGCCAGACCGTCGCGGACGGCGTCGACCGCGGCCTTCACCCGGGCCTCGGTGGCGGGGGTGGCGGAGGCGTACACCTGGGCGCTGGCGAGCGAGTTGCGGTGCGGGAAGGCGGTGTCGCCCGGTCCGAGGTCGCCGACGGCGCCGCCGAGCGAGTCCAGCAGCAGGTCGATGCCGGTGTGGCCGGTCATCAGGTCGGTGACCTTCGCCGGGTCGATCGGCCGGGGTCCGAGCATTCGGGAGACGGCGACGAATCCGGTCCGGGTGAGCCGGCCGCCCTCCCAGGTGGGGTGGCACTGGGCGACGGTGTCCTTGGAGCAGCCCGCCATGTACTGCATCGCCGCCAGGTAGTCCTTGGGGGCGACGGTCCGGCTGGTCGGCGTCGTTCCGGCGGCCCTCACCAGCCGGTCGACCTGCTGGTTCGCCCCGTCGGGGTCGCCCACCCAGCAGCCGACGACCCGGCAGCTCGGCGGGCTGCCGCCGGCGATCTGGCAGCTGGCCCACAGTTCCTCGGGCGCGCGGGCCACCCACTCCTGCCAGGCGCCGAGCACCTGCGGCACCGATCCGGCGGGGAACGCCAGCGAGATGACGGTGAGGCCGGGCGCGGGCGCGGTGTCGAAGGTGAACCGGGTGACCACGCCGAAGTTTCCGCCCCCGCCGCCGCGCAGCGCCCAGTACAGGTTCTCGTTGCGGCCGGGCGAGGCGGTGTGCAGGGCGGAGTCGGCGGTCACCAGCTGGGCCGCGCCGAGCCGGTCGCAGGTCAGCCCGTACTTGCGGGCCAGCACGCCGATGCCGCCGCCCAGCGTGAGCCCGCCGACCCCGACCGTCGGGCAGCTCCCGGCCGGCAGCAGCCGCCCGGCCGCCGCCAGGCCCGCGTACACCTCGATCAGCCGCGCGCCCGCGCCGACCTCGGCCTTCCCGTCCCGGTGCACCTTGACGTCCGCCATGCCGCGCAGGTCGATCACCAGGCCGGTCGCGGGGATGCTGTAGCCGAGGTAGCTGTGACCGCCGCTGCGTGCCGCGATCGGGATGCCGTGGCCGCGCGCCACGTCCAGACAGGCCCGGACGTCGTCCGCCGAGAGGCACTTGGCGACCGCGGCGGGCAGTTGACCGTCGTTCAGCTGGTTGAACCCGAGCCGCGCCGTCCCGTACCCGGGGTCGGCGGGCAGCACCAGCCGGTCCCCCAGCCGTCTCCGCAGCGCCTGCCAGTCCGGCGGCGCCGCCCGCCAGCCCCGCGCTCTGGCCGGGAACGCCCCCACCGCCCCCGCACTTCCCGCCCCCGTGGCCACTCCTGCCGCCGCCACCGCAGCGACAGTCAGAAACCGCCGACGATCCATACCCATGGCGAACCTCTCCGTCCGCGCCCCGCGCGCGAGCCTCCTGTCCGCCGATCGTCGCCCTCCCCCGCCCCTCGGGGCCCGCCGCACTGCGCCCATCGGCGCACACCGGCCCCCCGACCGACCCGCCGTCAGGCCGCCGGCTCCGGGAAGCCGCCGAGCCGCTCGCCGACCCGCTCGCGCAGCAGCAGGTACTCCGCCCAGCGGTGCCGCGTCGGCCCCACCGGACGGGCCAGGACCCGGCCCTCCGTGACGGTCTGACCGTCCCGGAACTGTTCGAGCGTCAGGTCGAGCTCCGCGCCGCTGGGCAGCCGGTTCCACCAGTGGAACCCCTGCTGCTCCCCGCCCCGGTACACCTTCCCGACCAGCAACTCGCCCCCGAACAGGTCGTGCACCACCAGCGCGGTGATGTCGCACTGCCCCCACGCCGGGTTCTCCGGCCCCCACCCGGCCCTGAGCAGGTCGTCCGGCGAACAGGTGTCGGCGGCCCAACTGGCCCGCAGGGCCCGGTCGAGATCGAGCAGGTTCCAAGGAGTCATCCCGGCAGCGTCGCACCCGCCACCGACAACCGTGGTGTCGTCGGCGAGGGCGCGCTGTTCGACTGTTCGGCGTTGTTCGACGGCGTCAGGGCTGCTCGGTGCGGCATCGCCGGGTACCTGCCGCAGGCCGGCGGGTCGGGCCGGACAGCGGTGATCGCGAAGCCTGGCGGGATCGTCGCCCGCCCTCGCATCGCCGTGATCCACCGGGCCGACCGCGCCTCGATCCGTGCAGCGTGCCGCCCACCTGCCGGTCCGCGCGGGCGACCAGGCAGAATCGGCGTCATGCGTACCCTTCTCGTCATCGGCATCGGCGCGGGCGATCCCGACCACCTCACTCTGGAGGCGGTCAAGGCGATCGGCCGCACGGATGCGTTCCTGCTGCTGGACAAGCCCGAGGAGCGCCAGGACCTGATCCGGCTGCGGCGACAGATGATCGCCGAGCACGGGCGGCCCGGGCACCGGGTGGTGGAACTGATCGACCCCGCGCGGGACCGCGCCACGGCGGCGTACAAGGAAGCCGTCGAGGAGTGGCGGGAGCGGCGGGCCGACCTGGTCGAGCAGGCGGTGGTCGAGGAGTTGGCGGACGGGCAGACCGGCGCGCTGCTGGTCTGGGGCGACCCGGCGCTGTACGACAGTGTGATCGCCGTCCTCGACCGGATTCTGGCCCGCGGGCGCACCGGGTTCGAGTACACCGTCGTCCCCGGCATCAGCAGCATCTCGGTGCTGGCGGCCCGTCACCGCACCACCCTCACCCGCACCGCCCGCCCCGTACGGATCACCACCGGCCGGCGCCTCGCCGCCGAGGGCTTCGGCCCGGGGTCGGAGGACGCGGTGGTGATGCTGGACGGGCAGGCGGCGTTCACCAAGATCGACCCGGCGGGCGTGCACATCCACTACGGCGCGTACCTGGGCACCGAGGACGAGATCCTCGCCGCCGGCCCGCTCGCCGAACAGGCCGACCGCATCGCCGAGTTGCGCGAGCAGGCACGCGAGCGCAAGGGCTGGATCATGGACAGCTACCTGCTGCGCCGCACCGACTCCGAATAGAGCCGTCGCGCGGCCGCCGTGACGGGCGGCGTCGGACCGCGACGCCCGCACCCTCCGCGCGGAGCTGGCCGACTGAGACGGCGAACCCGGGCGACCGCCTGCCGCCCCACCGTGCCTACGGCCGGGGCGGCAGGACGTTGTCCCGGTACGCCTTGGTCGGGTTCTGCGGGTCCGTCGTCAGGTTCCCGCGCGGCGTGAAATCGCACACGATGTACGTGTCGGACCAGGAGAAGCCCTCGCTGTCCGGGCCTCCGTCGCGGAGGCCGCCGACCCGGGCGCAGCCCAGCTTCGTGGTGGACTTCCACACCAGCTGGGTGAAGCTGCCGGTCTCGCGGGAGAAGCCGGGCTTGGCGTAGTCGTAGTGCGCGCTGCCCTCGTACCAGGAGTCCACCGCGTCCCGGCAGGTGTCCGGGGTGTAGGTGCCCTCACCCGCGGTCGAGCTCCGGCTCAGCGTCTCGCCGTACCCGCGCGCCAGGCCGTCGCTGTTGAAGCCGTTCGGCCGGGAGACCTGCTGCGCCCGGGACTTGGCGTAGTCCACGACCGTCGGGTCGACGGTGAGCGGCGGCACCTGGTGCTCGGCGCGGTAGGCGTTGACGGCGGCCAGGCAGTCGCGCTGGAACTCGCCGTCCGTCCGGTCCGTGAACGCCCGCCGGCCCGCCGACCCGTCCGCCGCCGCGGGCAGCATCGCCGTCATCAGGGCCAGGGCCGCCGCCCCCGCGGCCACGGCCGCCCTGCGAATCCGAAGTGCAGTCAAGGTGGTTGTGCTCCTTCTCGCGCTGATCCTGCCATCCTGCTCAACGCCCACCGCCCCATCCAGGGCACGGGCCGCCTCCCGTCCAACAGCCCGAGTTGCCCGGACACTGCCGCCGGAACCCTTGCGGCTCAGACCCGCCCCTCGGGCAGCTCGCCCCTGAACAGCACGTGCCAGTGCTGGTGCTTGCTGTCCTGGTACTCGCCCAGGTTGGTGACGATGCAGCAGGCGCCGTGCTCCTCACGGACCCTCGCCGCCACCGAGCGGACGACCCGCATGACCTTCATCAGCAGTTCCTCTCCGCCCTCGCCGAGGTCCTCCAGGGACGGGGTGTGCAGTTTGGGAACCACCACGATGTGCACCGGGTACGACGGCCGGGTGTGCTCGAAGGCAAGCACTTCGTCCGTCTCCTCGACCACCGTGATCGGAGTGTTCCCGGACAAGGCCTCCTGGCAGTAGAAGTCCGACACCTGCTCGGTCCTGGCAGTGGTCATGCCGATCACCCATCCCCTCGACTGCGGCGCCGAGCCCCGCCGGAGGCCGTCCCGACCGACGCGGCATTCCCGTGGACACCGTCCTACGGGGAGCGGTTCGGGGCAATGCCGGGACCTCGCGGGCCGCAGCCTCGTTGATGTCGACGGTGGCCGGGACCCGGGTGGGCGGTGCGGTGCGGTGCGGTGCGGGAAGGCGCGGGAGACCGTCCGTCGCCTCGTTCGGCATCGAGGTCACCCTGGTCGAGCCGAGCGCCGCCGCCACCGCGCTGCCGGAGGTCGTCGGCGCCGAACAGCCGCCGCTGCGCGTGCTGTTCGGCGCCGCGCCCACCCACCTGGTCGACCAGGTCTGCGCCGAGCGGCTGCGGACCCGGGCGGACCGGGAGCGGGTCTCCGTCGCCGCCGACGGCGACTGCCCCGCACACCCGCCGTGCCCCGCCGCCGAGTTCGAGCAGCGGTCAGCGGTCAGCGGTCAGCGGGTGAAGGCGATCTCCGGGTAGCACGGCGACGGACCGTCGAACAGGCCGGTGCGACGGTGGCGCAGCTGGAGGTCGAAGAAGCCGAGCAGGTAGGCGCGTTGGGCGGCGACGGCGTGCGGGCCGTCGCCGGTGCCGAGGAAGTGGTCGAGCTGCTCCGCGGACCAGCCGATCACGGGTTCGCCCTGCGGGATGAGCAGTTCGAGGTCGGAGTAGGACAGGTGGCCGGAATCCTTGAGGTTCAACTGCCTGCGCCAGCCGGTGAGTTCGGGCCACAGTGCGTCCCACATGGCATCACGGGCGGGACTGTCCCAGCCGGAGCTCATCAGCAGCAGCGGCTTGGCCAGGCCGTCGCCGGCCACCGTGCCGAAGACCGGCCCGTCGAGGGTGGCGCCGGCCCGGATGCGCGCGTCGTCGTGCAGGGCCTGAAGGGTGGTGGCACCGCCCATGGAGTGGCCGAACATGCCGACAGAGGTCAGGTCCAGGGCGGCGCCGAGTCCGCGCGGCACGGGCCGGTGTTCGGCGTCGGGGTCGGCGCCGGCCGCGAGCGCGGTGAGCCGGTCCAGGACGAATCGGGTGTCGGCGGTGCGGACGGCGACGATCTCGGCGTCGCTCATCGCGTGCACGGCTGCGGTGTTGCGGACTTCGACCCGGCCGTCGGGGAACTCGACCTCGCCGGCGTCGAAGGTGTGGTCAATGGTGGCCACGATGTAGCCGTGGCTTGCCAGTTCCTCGACCAGCGCAGTGTCGAACGAGCGGTCCCCGCGCGACCCGTGCGAGTACAGGATCACCGGGTGGCGGGCGGCACGGTCGGCGGGCGCGTCTTCATGGCCGTGGGTGACCGGCCAGGCGAGCCCGCCGGTCGGGATGCCGAAGTAGTCGGACTCCAGGTGCGCCTGCTCGGCGGGGCTCATCCAGGGGGCTGCCGGGTGGCCGGCGGTGCTGGTCGCGGGATACCAGAGCTGGATCTTCAACTCGCGGGACCGGGGCGTCGGCGCCCAGGGGTCGGGACGGGTCTCGTCGACCAGGTGCATCGTGGTGGTGCCGACGAGGTGCCGCCCGGTGGGTGCGGGCAGGGTCAGGCGCAGCGGCCCGGCCCCGGCGGTGACGGTCGGGGCGGTCGAGGTCACGGCGGTCGCGGCGGTCGCGGCGTCGGGGACGGTGGCGGCCAGGATGCCGAAGGCGAGCACGGCCAGCAGTCTTCGCCGATGACTCATCGTCATGTTCGGTCAGCTCCAACGGAGTTGTGGTGGCGGAGGCTCCACCGTGCCCGAGCTGCGGACACCGACGCGTCGGCCCGCGGTCAGATGTCCGGAGCGCGGCTACGACCGCGGGCATGCACCCGTGGCGGGAGACCGCCGCGACGTCAGCCGACCAGCCCGGCGCGGTGCGCCAGGATCACCAGGTGCACCCGGTCGCGGGCCGCCAACTTGGCCAGCAGGTGGCCGACATGGGTCTTGACGGTCCCGGTGGTGATGAACAGTCGCTCGGCGATCTCGCTGTTGGTCAGCCCCTGGCCGATCAGCGTCAGCACTTCCCGCTCGCGCTCGGTGATCGCCGCCAACTGCGCTGCGGTGTCCGGGTCTTCGTACATCGGTGTGGCCGGCCGGGCCGCGAACTCGCGGATCAGGCGGCGGGTGATGCCGGGTGCCAGCAGCGCATCCCCGGCGGCGACCACCCGGATCGCGGCCAGTAGTTCCTCGGGCGGGGTGTCCTTCAGCAGGAACCCGCTCGCTCCGGCCCGCAGCGCCGTGTACACGTAGTCGTCGATGTCGTACGTGGTGAGAATCAGCACCTTCACCTCGTCTGCGGACGAGTTCGACGCCCGGGGCGCCGCGATCAGTCGGGTCGCCGCCAGCCCGTCCATCCCGGGCATCCGGATGTCCATCAGCACCACGTCGGGCGCCGTCCGGCGGGCCAGTTCGACGGCCTCGGCGCCGGTCGCGGCCTCGCCGACCACGGTGAAGCCGTCCGCCGCGTCGACGATCCCGCGGAACCCGGCGCGCACCAGTGCCTGGTCGTCGGCGACCAGCACTCTGATCGTCACCGCTCGCCCCCGGTCGGGAGCAGCGCCCGTACCCGGAACCCTCGCGGGGTCCGCGGCCCGGCCTCCAGAGTGCCGCCGTACAGGCCGACCCGTTCGCGCATCCCGGCGAGGCCGTGCCCGTCGGCCGCCTCGACCTCGGCGGGCTGCGCGCCCCTGCCCCGGTCGCCGACTTCCAGCAGCAGCGCGTCCGGCCGGTACTCGATGCGCACCCGCGCCGTGTCGGTGGCCGCGTGCTTCACCACGTTGGTCAGAGCCTCCTGGACGATCCGGTACGCCGTCAGTTCCAGGGCCGGCGACAGCTCGCGGCGCGCGCCGGTGATCGTCAGGTCGACCCGGACGCCGGCGTCCGCGGCACCGGCGACCAGGCGGTCCAGGTCCGCCAGGGTCGGTGCGGGGAGCAGCGAGGCGGTGTCGGGCGGGCCGCCGTCGCGCAGGACGCCCAGCAGTCCGCGCATCTCCCGCAGCGCGTCCCGGCTGGTGCTCCGGATCGCGGCCAGCGCGGTCTTGGCTCCCTGCGGGTCGCTGTCGATGACGAACTGGCCGTATCCGGCCTGGACGTTGACCACGCTCATCGAATGCGCGATCACGTCGTGCAGTTCCCGGGCCAGCCGGATCCGTTCGGCCGTCAGTTCGGCCCGGACGGCGTCGGCCTGGTGGCGGCGCAGGGCCGCGTCGTGGGCGCGGTGGCGTCCGACGGCGGCGCCGAGCGCCCAGGCGGTGAGGTGGGCCAGTGCGGCGACCAGCCAGTTGTGCCACAGCTCGTAGGAGCCGAACCAGGTCAACTGGGTTGCGGCGAGCGCCAGGCAGAGCGCGGCCAGGCCGTCGCGGGTCGACCGGGTCGCGGCCGCCAGGAACACGACCGCGGCCCCGGTCAGGACGACCTGCAGCCCGACGATGTTGGCGATCATCAGCTCGCCGGCCGCGGCGACGATCGCCGCCCAGGCCGCCAGCACCAGCCCCACGGCGAGCGGCGTCCGCACCCGCCGCACGGCGAGTGCCGCGCCGAGCGCCACCACGCAGACCAGCACCACGGCCACCTGCCAGGTCGCCGGCTCGGGCAGCTCGCGCCCGTGCGGACGGTAGTCCGCCGCGTAGTTCAGCACCCGCTGCCAGGTCACCGCGCCGAGCACCAGCGCGAGCGCGGCGTCCAGCGCGATCCAGTGCGCGGTGCGCAGCCGCCCGGTCAGCGGCGGGCGCGGTTCCTGATTCATCGGCCCAGCGTAGTGACGCCGCCCGGCGCCGGTCATCCGTCCCGCGGTCTATGACCGCGGTCGTAGGCGGCCGCCGACCGCTCCGGCCGCGGCCCGACGACGACGGCTGCGGACCGCGGGCACGCTGAGTCGCACCGCAGCAGTCGACACCCTGGAGCGTTCCCTTGATCGAGATCCGCGAGCTCAGCCGCCGGTACGGACCGAGGACGGCGGTGGACGGTCTGACCTTCACCGTCGCACCCGGCCGGGTCACCGGCTTCCTCGGGCCCAACGGCGCGGGCAAGTCCACCACCCTGCGCATGATCCTGGGCCTCGAACGGCCCAGCGCAGGACGGGCGTTGGTGCAGGGCCGGCCGTACCGGGAGCTACCTGATCCGCTGCGGCGGGTCGGCGCGCTGCTGGACGCCGACGCCGCCCACCCCGGGCGCAGCGCCCGCAGCCACCTCGCGGCCGTCGCGGCGAGCAACCGACTCCCGGCCCGGCGGGTGACCGAGGTGCTGGACGCGACCGGGCTGGCGTCCGCCGCGCGCCGGAGGGTCGGCAGCTTCTCGCTGGGCATGAAGCAGCGCCTGGGCATCGCCGCCGCGCTGCTCGGCGACCCCGAGGTGCTGCTGCTCGACGAACCGGTCAACGGCCTTGACCCCGAGGGCATCCACTGGATCCGCACCCTGATGCGCGACCTGGCGGCCGAGGGGCGCACCGTGCTGGTCTCCTCGCACCTGATGAGCGAGATGGCGCTCACCGCCGACCACCTGATCGTGATCGGCCGCGGCCGGCTGATCACCGACACCCCGACGGCCGACTTCCTCGCGGCCGCCGCCCGCACCGACGTGCTGGTCCGCTGCTCCGCGCCCGAACGCCTGGCCCGCGTGCTGGCCGACGGCGGCGCCTCGGTCCGCCGCGAGGACGGGGGCGCGCTGGCGGTCACCGGCCTGGACCCGCGCACGATCGGTGAACTCGCCGCGGGCGCCGGGATCGGCGTCCACGAACTCACCCACCGTACCGCCTCGTTGGAGGAGGCCTTCATGGAGATCACCGGCACCGCGGTCGAGTTCGGCACCGCCACGACAGACAGGACCCGCACCCCGTGACCGCCCTCACCACCCGCGGAGCCCTCGCCTCCGAGTGGATCAAGCTCCGCACCGTCCGCTCCACCTACCTCACGCTGCTGCTCGCCGCCGCGACCGCTGTCCTGGTCGGCACCCTCGACGCGGCGTCCGCCGCCGACGCCTGGGACTCCTGGACGCCCGAGCGGCGCGCGACCTTCGATCCGGTCCGCTACGGCTTCAGCGGGGGCTTCTACCTCGCCGTCCTGGCCGTCGGCACCCTGGGCGTCCTCTCCGCCTCCACCGAGTACGGCACCGGCCTGATCCGCACCACCTTCACCGCCACCCCGCGCCGCCGCCAGGTCTTCACCGCCAAGGTCCTCACCACCGGCCTCCTCGCCCTCGCCTGCGGCCAACTCCTCTCCTTCACCACCTACTTCCTCGGCCAGGCCCAACTGGCCGCCCGCCACCTCGACGTCCCCCTCGGCGCCCCCGGCGTGCTCCGCGCCGTCCTGCAGACCGGCCTCTTCTTCGCCGTCCTCGCCCTGACCGGCCTCGCCCTCGGCTTCATCGTCCGCCGCCCGGCCGGCGCCGTCGCCCTCCTCTTCGGCCTGTTCTTCGTCCTCCCGCCCCTGCTCGGCACGATCAGCGACCGGGCCGCCCGGTGGACCCTCCAGACCGCCTTCGAATCCATGACCGCCACCGTCACCACCCCCAACCACGCCCCATCCGCCACCGCCCTCCCCACCTGCGCCCTCCACCTGACCGTCCTCCTCGGCACGGCGGCCCTCCTGGTCCGACGGCGCGACGTCTGACGCAACGGAAAACCGGTCGAGAACGCGACCGGCCGGCGTTAGAGTCGGCCGCCACCGCACCACTCCCTCACCCAGGAGCCGGTCTGCCCGTGGACACCTTCACCTTCGGCGGCGAACTGACCGTCCCCCGCCTCGGACTCGGGACCATGCGCATGACCGGCCCCGGCATCTGGGGCCCGCCCGCTGACCGCGACGCGGCCGTCGCCGTCCTGCGCCGGGCCGTGGACCTCGGGGTACGGCTCATCGACACCGCCGACGCGTACGGCCCGCACGTCGGCGAGGAACTCGTCGCCGAGACCCTCCATCCCTATCCGTCCGACCTGGTGATCTCCACCAAAGGCGGCCTGATCCGGCAGGGCCCCGACCGGTGGCACGCCGTCGGCCGTCCCGAATACCTGCGCCAGTGCGTCGAGATGAGCCTGCGTCGGCTCCGGCTCGACTGCCTCGACCTCTACCACCTGCACCGCATCGACCCACTCGTCCCGCTGGAGGACCAAGTCGGCGCCCTCGCCGAACTCCGCACCGAAGGCAAGATCCGCCACATCGGGCTGTCCGAGGTCGACGTCGAGGAGATCGAACGGGCGCGGGCCGTCACCGACATCGCCGCCGTGCAGAACGTCTTCAACCTCACCCGCCAGCGCTACCGGGACACGCTCGACCACTGCACCGAGGCCGGCATCGGGTTCATCCCGTTCTTCCCCCTCGGCGTCGGACAACTCGCCCGGCACGACGGCCCCCTCGCGTCCACCGCCGCGGCCCACCGCACCACCCCGGCCCAACTCGCCCTGGCCTGGCTCCTCCACCTCTCCCCCGCCGTCGTCCCGATCCCGGGCACCACCAGCATCGACCACCTGACAACCAACCTCGCTTCGGCCGACCTGCCCCTGACCGACAGCGAGGTGTCGGCCCTCGGCCGTGCCTGGACCGACACCGGAGCCTGACCGCTGGATTCAGCACCCGGGTGTAGCCAGGGCCTGGTCACCGCCGAGGAGGAGTTCGAGGGGAAGCTGCGCACCGGTCGGGTGGCCGCCGACTTCCCCGATAGCAGCGATGCCTCCGCGCACGAGCCGGGGTACTGGAAGTCCAGCGGACCGAGGAGGACCGGGCCGCGGCCGTTCACGAGGGGGTGCGGTGCCGGGCCACGTACTCGTCGGTGAGGATGCTGCAGGTGCACCAGTCGCCCGCGCACGGGGTGCCGATCGCCAGACGGCTTGGCTGTCCTCCAGGTCGCCGACGACCTCCGCGTCGACGAACAGGGTGAGGAGCGGATGCTCGGGAAAGTCGTTGAGTCGCAGGACCCACCAGTGCCCGTCGAGCCGGGCCGCGCAGGGGAAAACGCGTGTGCCGGTGTCGTGCCAGACCGCCTGCGGGGGCAGTGAGCGAAGCCATGCCATGGTCGGGTCTCCGGAGTCGATGAATCGAGCATGAGCTGTCCAGTGGGCCCGCCGAGGACAGCGGCCTCTCCTCCGCACGGTACGTGCTCCGCCCTGCGGCACGGATGGATCTGCCGGACCACCCGGAGCAGTCGGGCGCCTACGGTCGCACTTCGGCCTCGGCTCCGGCTTCGAGGAGTTCGCGGACCGCGGCTTCGGCCGTCTCCCGCGTGACGTCTTCGAGGATGGTAGCCGGGAGGCGGTCCAGGAGCAGTCTGCTGTCCCACAGGGCCAGCCCGGTCCATCGGCGCAGCACTTTCACGACCTCGATCGCATGCGGCCCGGAACGGGTCAGCACCACGGCGTTGGGCACGTTGTCGCAGATCAGCACGGCGTACATGTCCGCCACAACGACTCCTCGGTCCACGGGGCGGACAACAGCGTAGACCGCCGGCCGCCGACTCCGGTGGGGGGACAGCCCCACCGGTCACCGGGCCGGTGGCCCCACTGCGAGTCCACCTGCTGCCACCATCGCGCAGTGGATCACGGACAACGCAGGCTGAACCCAGACGCATTCCCGAACGGAAGGCACTCTCCGTGTTCAACCTGAAGCCGTCCCGCCGCCGCGCGGCCCGTCTGGGCACCGCCGGCGCTCTCGCTGCGCTCGCCTGCACCACCGTCCTGGCCGGGAGCGCCGGGGCCATCGTCAACGGCGGTGCCGCGACCGAGAGTTACCCGTTCATGGCGGTGATCCCGATGGCGGCGCCGGACTACGGCCTGCTCGACGGCAGCTGCGGCGGCTCGCTGATCGACCGTCAGTGGGTGCTGACGGCGGCGCACTGCGTGACGGGCGAGGCCATCGAGCTGGACGGCACGGTGCGGATCGGCAGTGACCACCGGACGTCGGGCGGGACCGTCCGGCGGATCGACCGGACGTTCGTGCACCCGGGTTATCTGAACGGCGAGGGGGCGGGGCCCAACAAGGACGATCTCGCGTTGATCCGGCTCGACCGGCCGGTCGCCCAGCAGCCCGTCGGGATCGCGGGCGAGGCGGGGCGGCCGGGCACTCCGACCCGCCTGCTGGGCTTCGGCAGCACCGTGGACGGCCAATTCGCCTTCTCGGAGCAGCTCCGGGAGCTGAGCACCCGGATCGGCGCCGTCTCCGAGTGCGCCCCGGGCTGGGCGAACTCGAACCGGCTCTGCACGATCAGCCGGAAGGCCGACGCCATGGCCTGCAACGGCGACTCCGGCGGCCCTCAGCTCCAGAAGGCCCGGAACGGTCGTTGGGAGCTGGTCGGCGTCACCTCGGGTCCCGGCGCCCCGGGCGTCCCGTGCTCGGGCGGGCCGGGCCTGTACACCAGCGCGCCCGCGTACGCGAAGTGGATCGAGCAGACCATGAAGGAGGCGACCGGCCATGGATCGGCGGCCGCGAGCGGCGACGTGAACGACAACGCCCGGTTCCAGTGGGCGAGTTCAGAACCTCCGAGGGTGCAGCAGCGTTAGCAGGCGGTGCGGGAGGCGGCAAGGGGACGGCCGCTGGCGGGATCCCGCCAGCGCGGCGAACGGGGCGATAGCGGGACATGACCGGCAGGCGGGCAACCTCCCCCGGTCCGGTGGCGGGAGTTGGCCAATATGCGGAGGGAACCTGTCACTTCACCCTACGCATTGTCATGCTACTGGCCAACTCCCGTCCCGTTCGGCGGCGCCGTCCCCCACGCACCCTGACGGGCCGTCGAGGTTCGCACGGGAGCAGCACGTCAGCGCCCGTACCGCCCCACGGTGCCAAGCCCGGCGCCCCGGTGCGCGGCGCGACCGCGCACCTGCGGTTTCGTGGAAGGGACCCCGCACGTGAAGCGAAAGCTGACAGCCGGAGCCGTACTCTCCGCCGCCGCCCTGCTGGCGGGCGTCGTCCAGGTGGGCGCCGCCCCCGCGCAGGCGGGTGTGCCGTCGGTGGGGCAGCAACGCGACGCCCTGCTCTCGCTGGCCGGGGCCCAGGCCGCCCCGATCGCCGGGGCACTGGCGCTGGGCGGCCAGGAACGCCTGATCGTCAAGGACGCGGTGGTGGACGCCGACGGCGACCGTCATCTGCGCTACGAGCGGACCTTCGCGGGCCTGCCCGTCGTCGGCGGCGACCTGGTCGTGCACCAGCGGGCCGACGGTTCGATCACCTCCGTCGACCGGGCCTTCGCGGGGCGGTTGTCGCTGCCGAGCCTCGCCCCGAAGCTCTCCGCCGACCAGGCCGCCACGGGGGCGGCGGACGCCCTCCGGGGCACGCTCGGGACGGCCGGCGGGGAGGGGGCGGCGCTCGCGCAGGTCGGTGCGACCGGCGCGGCGCAGCTGGTGGTCTGGGCCGGCGGCGGCAGCCCGCGGCTGGCCTACCGGACGGTGGTGGAGGGCGTGCGCACCGACGGAGTGCCCAGCAGCCGGCGGCTGATCACGGACGCGGCCACCGGCGCGGTGCTGGCCGGTGACGACGGCATCCGGGCCGCGACGGGCACCGGCACCGGCGTCCAGGTCGGCGCCGTCACCCTGACCACCACGCAGACCGGGGCGACCTACCAGCTGAAGGACGCCACCCGGGGCAACCAGTCCACCGTCGACGCGGGCAACAAGAACGCGCTGTTCACCAGCACCACCAACATCTGGGGCAACGGCCTCCCGTCCAACCGCCAGTCGGCCGCCGTGGACGCCCAGTTCGACGCGGCCGCGACCTGGGACTACTTCAAGAACACCTTCGGCCGGGTCGGCCTCAGGGGCAACGGCGTCGGCATCACCAGCCGGGTCCACTACGGCAGCAACCTCATGGACCTGTTCTGGGACGACACCTGCTTCTGCATCAGCTACGGCGACGGCCCGAGCGGCAGCAAGCCGATGACCGAGTTGGACGTGGCCGGCCACGAGCTGGCCCACGGCGTCACCTCGGCCACCGCCGGGCTGGTGTACTCCGGCGAGGCGGGCGGTCTCGACGAGGCCACCTCGGACATCTTCGGGACCATGATCGAGTGGTACGCCGGCCTGCCGGCCGACCCGCCGGACTACCTGATCGCCGAGAAGCTCGACCTCGCGGGCAACGGCACCCCGGTGCGCTACCTGGACCGGCCGTCCAGGGACGGCTACTCGAAGGACTTCTGGTACCCGGGCATCGGCGGCCTCGACCCGCACTACTCCTCGGGCGTCGCCAACCACTTCTTCTACCTGCTGTCCGAGGGCAGCGGCGCGAAGGTGGTCAACGGCGTGAGCTACAACAGCCCGACGGCGGACGGCTCGACGCTCGTCGGCATCGGCCGCGACAAGGCCGCCGCGATCTGGTACCGCGCGCTGACGGTCTACTTCACCTCCACCACCACCTACGCGAACGCCCGCTCCGCGACGCTCAGGGCGACGCTCGACCTGTACGGCGCCCCGGAGTACAACGCGGTGGCCGCGGCCTGGAAGGCGGTCAACGTCTAGCGCGGCAGCGGTTGTCCGCCGCGCCGAGACCGAGTGGGCGAGCCGTCGTGAACTGCCCGTTCGGGCGGGCGGTTCACGGGGAACGACCGAGGGCATGACGATTCCTCACCTCTCGATCGGCGCCGGCGACCACCACGTCCTGGTCCTCCACGACTGGTTCGGCACCAGCGCCGGCTGGGGCCCGTTCCTCGACTACCTCGACGGGGACGCGTTCAGCTACGCCTTCCTCGACTACCGCGGCTACGGGCAGCGCCAGGACGTTCCCGGCGCGTACACGCTCGCCGAGATCGCCGCCGACGCGCTCGCCCTGGCCGACCAGCTCGGCTGGGACCGGTTCTCCCTGGTCGGCCACTCGATGGGCGGGAAGGCGGCCCAGCAGGTGCTCGCCGAGGCGCCGTCGCGGGTGCGGAAGCTGGTCGGCCTGGCCCCGGTGCCGGCCGGGGCGTACCCGCTGGACGAGGCGGGCGAGGCGCTGTTCTACGGCGCCGCCGAGGACCGGGGCAAGCGCCTGGCGATCCTCGACCTGGTCACCGGGCAGCGGGCCGGCCGGGTCTGGCTGGACCGCATGGTCGACCAGTCGCTGCGGCTGTCCGCCCCCGAGGCCTTCGGCGGCTACGTCCGCGACTGGGCGACGGCCGACCTGGAGAGCCGGATCAGCGGCAACCCGGTGCCGGTCAAGGTGATCGTCGGCGAGCACGACCTGGCCCTCACCGCGGACGTGATGCGCGGCACCTTCCTCACCCACTACCCCAACGCCGAACTGGAGGAGCTGGGCGGCAGCGGCCACTACCCGATGTACGAGACCCCGGTCGCCCTCGCGGCGTCCCTGGAGGGCTTCCTCCGCGACTGACGCGCTGCCACCCGCACGGGGAGCCGGCCCGGCTTCCCGTGCCCGGCAGGATCAGCCGCTGACGCGGTAACTGAGCGCCTGGTAGGGGAAGTTGGCCCAGTGCAGGCTGCCCAGCCCGTAGGCGAGGTCGCCGGTCCGGCCGGGCGCTCCGGTGCGGCAGTCGGCGTTGAAGTACACCGTGACGTTCGCCGTGGTGAAGTTGACGGCGGACTTCGCCGCGGCGGGCAGGTTGTGGCAGCCCGCGCCGGTGTCGACGGTGAACCGGGCGCCCGTCAGGTCGGCGTCCGCGGCGAAGTAGGCGACGGCCGAGTGCGGCAGGTCGACGGCGGCGGCGGGCTGGGCGAGCGCCGCGCCCAGCAGCAGGGCGGCCCCGGTGGCGACGGCGGCGGTGAGGCTCTTCTGACCGGGAACAGGCATGGCGGTCTCCTTGTCGGACGGGCGCGACGGCACGCGACTCATGTGGTTATATGTTCAACTATCTCTAGGCCACCTGCCAAGACCCCTCTCCCGCCGCCCCAGCACCTGAACCGGCCGGACGTTCCCGAACGGCTCCTCTTTCACTCAACTGAGGGAACGTCAGATCGGGTGAACGCCAAAGCCGTTGCGGTTGAGCGGCCGTCCGGCGCGTCTGCGCGTTGCGGGGCGCGCAACACCCTCGCGATCCGGCATGCTGCTGTCCACCCCGGCGCAGCGGCGGCCGGGGTTGGCGCGACCGGACGGTGATGTCCGGCGGGTACGGGTGGAGGATTCGGGTGCGGCGTACATGGCGACCCGGCGGACCGATGAACGGCCGACGGGGGTGCGGAGCGTGATGGCAGGGCCTGTCCGGGACGGCGGGCTGCAGCCGCTGGACCGTGAACTGAACAGGGAGTGCCGGGAGTTCGCCGAGACACTGCGGGAGCTCTTCCTGGAGCTCGGGATCTCGGTGCGCCGGTACGCGACCCGCTGCTACCTCAATCCGGGCACGCTGTCCCGGTACCTGTCCGGGTCGCGGATCGCGCCCTGGCAGTTCGTCGAGGAGCTGCTGCACCACCTCGACGAGGACTGCGGGACCAGGCTCGACCCGTCGGCGCTGGACCGGCTGCGCCGTCGGCACCAGGCGGCGCTGCGCACGGCGGCGTCGATCGGCCGGGCGGTCCAGCAGTTGGAGGGCCAGTTGCAGGCGGCCGACCGGGAGGCCCGCCGGGCGGGCGCGCGCGAGGAGCAGCTCGACCAGGCGCTGGACGACACCCGGCAGACCATCGCCGACCTGGACGCCCGGCTGGTCCGCCTGGAGTCCCGCCCGCTGCTGCCCGCACCGCCGGCGCCCGCGGACCGCGTCCCACCGCCGGGCCGCACAGAACCGTCGGACCACGCCGAGCCGCCGGACCACGCCGAGCCGCCGGGCCACGCCGAGCCGCCGGGCCGCGACGAACCGCCCGCGCCGTCGGACGCCACCGCTCCCCCGGACCGCAGCACGCTGCTCGCGGAGCGCGACGCGCTGGCCCGCGAGGTGGACCGGCTGGCGGAGGAGCTGGCCCGGGCCCGGGACCGGGCGGCGTGCGCGGAGACCCGCTGCGACCTTTTCGAGCGTCAACTCGCCCTGGTGGAGCAGCAGCAGGGCCTCGCGGACGTCCGGGCGCCGGCCGTGCGCCCGCTGGAGGAGGGCCTGCCGCCGAAGGTGCTGCTGGTGGACGACCGGCCGGACAACCTGATGGTGCTGGAGGCCGTCCTCGGGCCGCACGGGCACCGGCTGGTGCGGGCCGAGTCGGGCCCGGACGCGCTGCGGGCGCTGCTGGAGCCGGACGACTTCGCGGTGATCCTGCTGGATGTGCAGATGCCGGGGATGGACGGCTACGAGACCGCCGCGCACATCAAGCGCCGGGCCCGTACCCGCGACATCCCGATCATCTTCGTCACCGCGATCGGCACCGACCCGGACCATTCGATGCGCGGCTACGCGGCGGGCGCGGTCGACTTCATCCCGAAGCCGGTCGACCCGTGGGCACTGCGCGCCAAGGTCGCCGTCCACGTCGAGCTGCACCGCGAGCGCCGACGCCACGCCACGCTGCCCGCGCCGACCCGGCACGTTCCCCCGCCCGCCCATGCGCACGCGGGCACGGGCACGCCGGCGGGTGCGAAGGTTCCGAAGGCCGGTGCCCCGTCAGCGCGCTGACGGCCCGTCGGGCACCCAGTTGCCGTGCAGGCCGAGCGGGACCCGGACGGGCAGGTGGATCCGGGCGACGGGTTCGCCGGTGAAGTCCTGCGCGGCGAGGATCACCAGGTCGGCCGCGCCGCGTTCGGGGTTGTGGGCGTACGCCATCAGGTAGCCGTCGTCCTCGGCGGCGGGCGATTCGGCGGGGACGAACACGCCCTCGCCGACCGCCCCGAACCGGCCGAACTCGTGGGCCTCGACGGTGCCGCGCAGCAGGTCGTGCTTGAGCAGCGCGCTGCTGAAGCCCTCGTTCGGGCGCGGGTCGTCGGGGCCGGTGGGTGCGGCGTACAGCTCGGCCGCGGCGGCGTACCCGTAGCGGTACGGGCGGCCGACCCGGCGGGGGTCGACGCGCGGGAACTCCTGGGTGCGGTCGTCCAGCCGCTCCTCGCGGATCTTCCCGGCGGCCAGGTCGATCCGCCAGCGGTCCAGGGTGGGGCGGCTGCGGCCGAAGTCGCGGATGGCGAAGCCCTCGGGGTGCCGGACCACGTCGACGACCAGTTCGGCGCCGTCCTCGTAGGCGTTGAGGGTGTGGCCGACCAGGCAGGGGGCGACCTCGAACCAGCGCACCGGCCCGCCGCTGCGCGGCATGACGCCGACCCGCGCCCGGTGGGTGTCGTCCCAGTTGAACGGGACGCCGGTGGGCAGGTGGGCGGGGCTGAACACGACGGGGGCGTCGAACAGCACGACATGGTGCTCGGTCAGCGCGAAGTCGTGCATGTACGGGCTGCCGGGGGTGTGGATCAGCGTGGTGTGCCGGACGGCGCCGCACTGGTCCAGCACGATGTGCTGGACGTGGTCGGAGCCGTACCGGAACGCGAGCGCGTGCAGTTCCCGGGTGTGCGGGTCGAGGACGGAGTGCGCGTTGGCGCTGTAGCCCTCGGGGGTGGCGCCGAGGTCGCAAGGGCCCAGGGTGTCGAGTTCGTAGCCGAGTTCGTAGGGGCGGATGCCGCCCTCGATCAGCGCGAAGGTGCGGCCGGCCAGGCCCGCGACCTGGACGTTCGGGGCGAAGTCCAGCCGCGGGTCGACGGGGGTGCCGCGGCGCGGCTCGCCGAGGTGGTCGGCGACGGCGCCCGACCGCACCCAGCGGTTGCGGTACCACTCGGCGCGGCCGTCGCGGATCCGGACGCCGTGCACCATGCCGGGGCCGAGGGTCCAGATGTGCGCGGCGGGGTCCTCGATGCCCAGCGCGTTGGGGCCGTTGCGCAGGTAGCGGCCGTTCAGGTGGGCCGGGATGCGGCCGGTGACGGGCAGGTCGTGGGCGGTGACCTCTTCGGCGACCGGGGCAAAGCTGCCCGTCAGGTAGCGGTTGGTCGTCGTCATGCCGGGCGTCCTTGTCCTCGTTGCGGTGCGGGTGCGGGTGCGGCTCGGTCCGGGTCGGCGAGGAACGCCTGTCCGACCGCCGCCATCAGGGCGTCGAAGCGGTGGACGGCGCTCTCCGGCGGGAAGTGGCCGGCGAGTTCCAGGCTCACCGCGCCGTGGGCCGCCGCCCAGAGCAGCTTGGAGATCTCGTGGGCGTCGCCGGGCGCGAACACGCCCGCGTCGATGCAGGCCCGGACGGCCGCCACCGAGGCGTCGAAGGCGTGGTCGGCGGCGGCCAGCGCCTCCGGTCCGGGCCGGTAGCCGGGAACGGCCTGCTCGAACATCACCCGGTAGTAGGCGGGTTCGGCGAGGGCGTGCGCCCGGTACGCGGCGCCGAGGTCGTTCAGTACGGTCAACGGGTCGGCCGCCGGGGGCACTTGCTGCTGGGCGCGGCGCAGTCGGGCGAACCCCTCGCGGTAGAGCGCGTCGGCCAGGCCCTCCTTCCCGCCGAACATGGTGTACAGGACCTTGGTCGAGGCGCCGATGCCGGTGGCGATCCGACGCATCGTCAGTGCGGCGGGTCCCTCGGAGACCAGGAGGTCGATGGCGTGGTCGAGGATCGCGGTCCGCACGGCGCTCTGGCCGAGGCGTTGCGCGTCCTGGTAGGGCGTGTTCACGGGTAACACCGTATCCCATGGGTAACGCCGTTACCCACACTTTCCGACAATCCGCTGCGACGTCAGCATCCCTTTCCCGCACGGAAGTTCGGGGTGGCGAACTGCTCGTGACTTACCAGTAGGAAACTTTCCTTTCAACTAATCTCGTGGAGCCATCCTGCTCGAAGGGAATCCCTCATGACGACCGAGACCGCGCCCAGTACCGCACAGGAGGCCGACTGGCGGGAGGACTGCGAACGGGATTCGACGGAGCATCCGCCGGCGGCGGCCCGCCTGGTGGTGCTGGTGGTGGTCCTGGTCACGCTGCTCGGCGCCGCGCTCGGGTTCGCCCTGCACACCTGCCAGCGCGACGGCTCGCACCGGGTGGTCCCGGCCGACGCCACCTTCACCCTGGACGAGCCCGGCCTGTACTACCGGGACGCCGCCTCCGGCCGGATCGCCCACCGCCCGCACGCCGACGGCGGGCCCGCGACGGTCGGCGGCCCGTCCTGCGAACGCTTCTACGCGGCGGGCGACCGGGCGCTGTGCCTGCGCGCCAGGCCCGGCCGGCCCGCCTCCACCGAGGCCGTGGTCTACGACCGGCACTTCCACCGGCTCCAGAGCTTCGCCCTGCCCGGCCTGCCGAGCCGGGCCCGGGTCTCCCCGTCCGGGCAGGTGCTGTCCTGGACGACCCTCGCGGCTGGCAGCTCCTACGCCACGGCCGGCCTCGCCACCCGCACCTCGATCGTCGACCTGCGCACCGGGTACACGGTCCGGGCGATCGAGACCATCCCGCTGACCGTCGACGGCGCCCGCCCGCACTCCGCCGACGTCGCCTACTGGAGCGTCAGCTTCGCCGCCGACGACAACCGGTTCTACGCCACCGTCTCCACCGGCGGCCGCACCCACCTGGTCGAGGGCGACCTCCGGTCCTGGTCGGCGCACACCCTGCGGGAGGACGTCGACTGCCCGTCGCTCTCCCCCGACGGCACCCGGGTCGCCTTCATGAAACGCGTCTCCGCCGGCCCGGCCGACCCCTGGCGCCTCTACGTCCTCGACCTCGCCGACCTGCGCGAACACCCCGTCGCCGAGACCCGCGCCATGGACGACCAGGCCGCCTGGCTGGACGCCGGGACGCTCGGGTACGCCCTGCCCGCAGGGCACGGCCACGCCGCCGACCTGTGGTCCGTCCCCGCCGACGGCACCGGCCGGCCCCACCTGCTGGCCGCCGGCGCCTCCTCCCCCGTCGCCCTCGACGCCCGCTGACCGGGCCCGCTCCGACGGCGCGTCAGCTCGCGGCGGCACGACTCGTCCGGCCCCTCGGCGTCCTCGGACGCCTCGCCCCGGGGACGCCTCACCGCACCTCCAGGTTCGCCATCATCCCCATGTCCTCGTGCTCCGCGTTGTGGCAGTGGAACAGGTACCGGCCCCGGTAGCCGTCGAAGCGGGTGATGATCTCGGCCGCCTCGCCCGGCCGCAGCGAGACGGTGTCCTTCAGCCCCGCGTCGTGCGGCAGCGGCGCGCGGCCGCCCCGGCTCAGGATCCGGAAGCCCACCAGGTGCAGGTGGACGGGGTGGTGGACGTCCGCGATCAGCCGCCACACCTCCAGGTCGCCGAGCCGGACGCCGACGTCCGCCCGCGCCGGGTCGAACGGGCGCCCGCCGATCAGCCAGCCGTGGCCCTCGCCCATCCGCCCGGCCCGGAACGCGAACTCCCTTGTCCGGACGGCCTCTTCCCGCCGCCACAGCGGCAGGTCGGTGGCCAGGGTGCGCGGCACCCGGGTGTCCTCCCGCTGCGCCCGCACCACCCGGAACGCCATCACCTCCCGGGTCCGCCCGCCGCCCAGCCGGTTCAGCAGCCGGACCGTCCCGCCGACCGGCACCGACCCGAAGTCGACCAGCAGGTCGTACCGTTCGGCCGGCGCGAGCGGCAGGCGGCGATGGGTCACGGGCGCGGCCAGCAGGCCTTGGTCGGCGCCGATCTGCACCAACTCCAGCGCCCGCCCGTCCGGGTCGACCGCCTCCAGTTCGTAGTGGCGGGCGTTGGACCCGTTGAGCACCCGCAGCCGGTGCCGCACCGCCGCCACCTCGTGCACCGGCCACGGCGCGCCGTTGACCAGGATCACGTCGCCCAGCACCCCGGCCGTGTAGGGCTCCTGGACGCCGGGCCGGTCCGACAGTGACGGATAGGTCAGGCTCCCGTCGGAGGCGAACGCCCGGTCGGTGATCACCAGCGGCAACTCCCGCTCACCGTCCGGGAGTTCGAGCGCTTGCTCACTGTCGTCCCGGATGATGTGCAGCCCGGCCAGGCCGCGCCAGATCGCGGGGGCGGTGTAGTCCATCCGGTGGTCGTGGTACCAGAGCATGGTGGCGCGCTGCTCGTTCGGGAAGGTGTACTCGCGCACGACGCGGCTCTGCACGGCGCGCGGGTCCGCCATCCCACCGCCGCCATGGCCGCGGTGGCCGCCGCCGTGCTCGGACCAACTCGCGGGCAGCACCAGGTCGGTGGGGTAGCCGTCCGACTCGGCGGGGGTGCGCCCGCCGTGCAGGTGGACCACCGTGGGGACGGGCAGTTCGTTGCGGTGCGTCACCACGGTGGGCCGCCCGCGCCGGGCCTCGACGGTCGGGCCGGGGAAGCTGCCGCCGTACGTCCACACCGGGGTGCGCACGCCGGGCAGGATCTCGGCGACCGTCTCCCGCTGGGTGATCTCGTACCGGTCGACGCCCCCGGCGGTGGAGACCGGCGCCAGCACCTGCGGTCGCGGCAGCGGCGCCCGGAACGCCGGCGGCAGCTCGATCGCGCTGCGCAGCAGCCTGCCCGTGCCGGCGGGCCGATGGGCGAGCGCTCCGGCCGAGGCCAGGCTCCCGGCCGTCAGCAGTCCGAACGCGCCGCCGAGCGCGAGCACCTGCCGCCTGCTGACGAGAAGTCGGCGCTCACTCACCGTCCGCCTCCGATCCACGGCCGGGCAGCGGGGTGCGCAGCAGGCCGATGGTGAGGACGGTGAGCGCGACGATGGTGGCCACGCCGAGCGGGAGGTGCAGCCAGAGCGTGCCGTCGAGTCCGGCGAAGTACTGGACGGTCTCGGCGATCACCACCACCGCGGTGCCGGTCAGCGGCCAGCTGATCCGGCTGCGGAACCAGAGCACCATCGCGGCGATCAGCTGCAGGTAGCCGAGGCCGGTGACGGCGTTGGCCCCGGCCAGGTGCCATCCGAGGCCGTCGTAGGAGCCGCTGAGGTAGACGCCGGCGAACACCGGCTGCCCGTAGACGGCCACCGTGTGCACGGCCACCAGCACGCGCAGCACCTGCCCGGCGGGGCCGCTTCGGCCGGTACGTTCGGGGACGGCTGACACAGCCATGGCGGGAACTCCCTCAATTCTGGTGCTGCGGGCGGAACTTGCCTCCCTCTCGACGTTATGACCCGACGGCTATCACGTCTAAGATCAATATTGCTATGGGGTTATGCCGCTCCGGGCATGGCCGGACGAGCAGCGCGGGGGGCGGCCATGGATCTGCACGCACTGACCCAGTTCCTGGTGGTGGCGCGGCTGGAGCACCTGAGCCGGGCCGCCGAGGAACTCCGGGTCGCGCAACCCTCGTTGAGCCGCACCATCGCCCGCCTGGAGGACGAGCTCGGCACCCCGCTCTTCGACCGCGGCGGGCGGCTTCGCCTGAACGAGGCGGGCCGGCTCTTCCGCGGCTACGCGGAACGGTGCCTCGGCGAGCTGGAGGCCGGCCGCCGGGCCGTCGCGGAGGCGGCGGGCCACGGCTTCGGCTCGGTCCGGCTGGCGTCCGAGACCTTCCTGACCTTCACCGCGCCGCTCGCCGCGTACAAGCGCGCCCACCCGGCCGCCGAGATCGAACTGCGGCAGCTCCCGGCCGATCTGATGACGCGTCAGCTCCGCGCGCACGAGGTCGATCTCTGCGTCGCCTCCCAGCCGATCCGCACCGAGGGCCTGCACAGCGCCCAACTCCTCGACGAGCCGGTGCAGTTGGCCGTCGCCCGGGACCACCCGCTGGCCGACCGCGACTGCGTCGACCTCGCCGACCTCGCCCCGCTCCCCTTCATCACCGCCCGCCCCGGCCACTGGAACCGCCGCCTCCTCGACCACCTCTTCACCACCCTCGGCCACCCGCCCCGGATCATCTGCGAGAGCGACGAACTCGCCGCCATCGCCGACCTGATCGGCTCCGGCCTCGGCGTCGGCCTGATCCCCGCCGTCGGCCGCCGGACCGCCGCCCGCCTCCCCCTCGCCGTCCTCCCCGTCAATGCCGCCGCCTGCCGCCGCACCCTCACCCTCCACTGGTCCGAGTCCGCCCGGCTGTCACCCGCCGCGACCCTGATGCGCGCCACCCTGGTCGGCTGGCCCTGGCAGCCGGCCCGCTGACCGCCCGGCTCCGCCCTGAAGCCCGGTTCCGATACGTGTGTTGCGTAATGGCCGCCGCCCCCGCTAGCCTCCTCCTCGTTGCGAAACACGCGTAGCGGAACTCGGAGGTGGGGACATGGCCAGGCCGCGGGACACCGCCGTCGACGCCAAGGTGCTGGAGGCGGCCCGGGTGCTGCTGCGCGAGCGCGGCTACGCGGGGTTCGCGCTGGACGAGGCGGCCGCCCGGGCCGAGGTCGCCCGGACCACCGTGTACCGGCGCTGGCCCAGCAAGGACCATCTGGTGGTCGCCGCCTTCGCCACCATGTTCGAGACCGCGCCGATCCGGGAGACCGGCGACGTCCGGGCCGATCTGACGGGCACGCTCACCGCGATCGCGGCCGGCCTGCGACTGCCCGCCACCCGGGCCCTGGTGGCCGAGTTGATCGCCGCCGGCACCCGCCACCCCGAACTCGGCGACGCCCTGCGCCCCTTGTGGACGCAGCGCCGCACCGCGGCCGCCGAGCTGATCGACCGGGCCGTCGCCCGCGGCGAGCTGGCGGCCGACGCCGACCCGGCGCTGATCATCGACCAGCTGGTCGGCCCGCTCTACTACCGGGTGCTGATCAGCGGCGACCCGATCGACGACCGCTTCGCGCGCGCCCTGGTGGACACCACCTTGGCACGCCACCGCTGAACCACCCGACAAGCAATCACCAGGGGGAGACCGTCATGAGCCTGTTCACCTGCGAGGTCAGTGCCGAAGCCGAGTTCCCGGGCAGCCCGGAGGGCGTCTGGCAGCTGATCACCGACCACGCCCGCTACCCGCAGTGGCACCCGGTGGTGGTCCGGGTCGAGGGCGAACTCGCCGTCGGCGCCCGCCAGACCGAGGTGGTGCGCACGGCGTCCGGTCGGGAGCTGACGTTCCACCCGGTGCTCACCGTGGTCGACCCCGGGCGTGAACTCTCCCGGGCCGGCCGCCTCCCGGTGCCCGGGCTGCTCGACAACGCGCACTCGTACCTGATCACCGACCTCGGCGACGGCCGGGTCCGGGTGGTCCAGCGCGAGCGTTTCACCGGCCTGCTGGCGCTGTTCCTCCACGGCCGCACCGCCCGCGACACCGAGGCCCGGTTCGCCGCGGCGCTCGGCAACCTCGCGGGCCTGGCCGCGCTCGCGGGGTAGCGTGGCACGGTGAACGGCACGGAGATCGACGACGACGGCATGGTGCGGGTGCGCGGGGCGCGGGTGCACAACCTGCGGGACGTGGCGGTGGCGGTGCCGCGCGGGGCGGTGGTGGCGTTCACCGGGGTGTCGGGATCGGGGAAGTCCTCGCTGGCGTTCGGGACGCTGTTCGCCGAGGCGCAGCACCGGTACCTGGAGTCGGTCTCGCCGTACGCCCGCCGGCTGTTGCGGCAGGTGGAGGCGCCGCTGGTGGACTCGGTGACGGGGATGCCGCCGGCGGTCGCGCTGGAGCAGCGCCGTTCGGTGCCGTCCTCACGCTCCTCGGTGGGCACCATCTCCACCATGTCGAACCTGCTGCGGATGCTGCTGTCGCGGTGCGGCGACTACCCGGCGGGCGCGGCCCGGCTGGATTCGGACGCGTTCTCGCCGAACACCCCGGCCGGCGCCTGCCCGGAGTGCCACGGGCAGGGCGTGCTGCACCGGGTGACGGAGCGCTCGCTCGTCCCCGACCCGTCGCTGAGCATCCGGGAGGGCGCGGTCGCGTCCTGGCCGGGTGCGTGGCAGGGCAAGAACCTGCGGGACATCCTGGGCGCGCTCGGCCACGACCTGGACCGGCCGTGGCGGGAGCTGCCCGCGCAGGAGCGCGAGTGGATCCTGTTCACCGAGGAGCAGCCGGTGGTGACGGTCCATCCGGAGCGCGAGCCGGGCCGGGTCCAGCGGCCGTACCGGGGCAAGTACAGCAGTGCGCGCCGGCTGGTGCTGAAAGCGTTCTCCGAGTCCCGCAGCGAGGCGACCCGGGCCAAGGCGGCGGCGTTCCTGGAGCAGTCGCCGTGCCCGGTGTGCCACGGCCACCGGCTGCGTCCGGAGGCGCTGGAGGTGACGTTCGCGGGCCTGCCGATCACCGAGCTGGCCGCTCTCCCGGCCGACCGCCTCGCCGCCCTGCTGCACCCGTTCACCGCCCAGGAGGGCCCGACCGGCCTGCTCACCGCCGACCTGGCGGACCGCCTGGCCGCCCTGCGCCGTCTCGGCCTCGGCTACCTCTCGCTGGACCGCGCCGCCCCCACCCTGTCCACCGGCGAACTCCAGCGCCTGCGCCTGGCCACCCAGTTGCGCTCGGGCCTGTTCGGCGTGGTGTACGTGCTGGACGAGCCGTCGGCGGGCCTGCACCCGGCGGACACCGAGGCGCTGCGCGAGGTCCTCGCCGAGCTGCGCGCCGCGGGCAACTCGGTGTTCGTGGTGGAGCACGACATGGCGGTCGTCCGCGGCGCGGACTGGCTGGTGGACGTCGGCCCGGGCGCGGGCGCCGGTGGCGGCCGGGTGCTGTACAGCGGGCCGGTGGACGGCCTGCGCGACGTCGCCGGGTCCGCCACCCGCCGCTTCCTCTTCGCTCCCCCGGCCGCTCCCCCGTCCCGGGGCCGCACCCCGTCGGGTGTGCTGCGGCTTCGCGGCGTCACCCGGCACAACCTGCACGACGTCGACGTGGACGTGCCGCTGGGCGTGCTGACGGCGGTGACGGGCGTCTCGGGCGCGGGCAAGTCGACCCTGCTGGGCGCGGCGGCCGAAGCGGCGGCGGCCGACCCGTCGGTGGGCCGGGTGGTGACGGTCGACCAGACGCCGCTGGGCCGCACTCCGCGTTCCAACCTGGCGACGTACACGGGCCTGCTGGACGTGGTCCGCAAGCTGTTCGCGGCCACCGACGAGGCCCACCGGCGCGGCTACGACGCGGGGCGGTTCTCGTTCAACGTGGCGTCGGGGCGCTGCCCGACCTGCGAGGGCGCGGGCGCGATCGAGGTGGAGCTGCTGTTCCTGCCCACCGCGTGGAACCCGTGCCCGGACTGCCACGGCAGCCGCTACAACCCGCAGACCCTGGAGATCGCCTACCGGGGCGCCACCATCGCCGACGTCCTCGCGCTGACCGTCGACGCGGCGGCCCCGTTCCTCGCCGACGTGCCGGCCGCGGCCCGCGTCCTGACGGTCCTCCAGCAGGTCGGCCTCGGCTACCTGCGGCTCGGCCAGCCCGCGCCCGAACTCTCCGGCGGCGAGGCCCAACGCGTCAAGCTGGCAGCGGAGTTGCACCACGCCCGCCGCGACCGCACGCTCTACCTGCTCGACGAGCCCACCACCGGTCTGCACCCCGCCGACAGCGAAGTCCTCACCGCGCAGCTGCACCGCCTGGTCGACGCCGGCGCCACCGTGCTGCTCGCCGAGCACCACCTCCCGCTGCTCGCCACCGCCGACCACCTCGTCGACCTCGGCCCGTTCGGCGGCGCCGACGGCGGCCGCGTCCTCGCCACGGGCACCCCGGCGGTGGTCGCCGCCACCTCGACCGGTCCGACCGCGCCGTACCTCGCCGCGCACCTCCGCTCGGATTGACCCAACCGCACCACCGCCGCCCGGCGGACGCTCTACGCTCGGCCTCGGGAGAATCCGAGCTGTGGGGGACGAGCGATGGACCGTCATGACATCGAACTGGCCGACGCGATCGAGGCGATCCGCCTGGAGCTGCTGGACGCCTCCGAGCGCGGCCGCGGCCAGGCCGTCCAGTTCGAAGTCGGCCCGGTGACGCTCGACTTCACCGTCGAGCTGAAGCGCGACGCCCGCGCCAAGGGGGGCGTCAAGGCCTGGGTGCTGTCCGCCGACGCGGAGGCCGGGCTCGCGCACACCCGGACCCACAAGGTCTCGGTCACCCTGACGCCGAAGGACGCGAGCACCGGCCGCAGCATCGACATCTCCAACCCCGACCTGGGCCGCCGGGACGGATTCTGACCTTGGCGCTCCGCACCCACCACGTGGCGGCGATCCGCGGCGCCACCCAGGGCAGTGGCATCCTGCTCGGTCCGCGGCTGGTCCTGACGGCGGCCCATGTCGGCGGGTCGTCGCCGGAGGCCGCCGTCCTGGACGGCACCGGCTGGGCACGCTGCATCACCGTGTGGAGCTCCACCGGCCTCGACGCCGCGCTGCTGCTCGCCAACCGCGACCTGGTGCCCGCCAACCGCTTCGCGCCACTGCGCTGGGGCGCCGTCAGGATGCTCGAACCCGTCCCCGACTGCCACCTGACGGGCTTTCCGCTCGTCGGACGCGACGAGGAGGGCCGCCTCGACACCGTCCAGGTGCCGGCCACCCTCGCGCCCGCCACCGGACGGCGGGCCGACCGCCAGGCCCTGCTCGTCCAGCAGTACCCGCCCCGCACCCGGCGCGGCACCGATTCGCCGTGGTCGGGCCTGTCCGGCGCCGGCGTGGTGTTCCGGGACCACCTGCTCGGCATAGCCGTCCAGGACCGGCAGCCGGACACCTGGCAGCACTCCCAGTTCGCCCTGGTGCCGACCGGTGCGCTGCTCGGCGACCCCGGCTTCCGCACCGCGCTCGGATACCACCTCGACGAACTCCCGGAGCTGGAAGGCATCTCCGCCACCGACCTCGCCGACCGCGACTTCGAACGCGACTACGCGAGAGCCGTCGAGGCGGACTACGGCCGGATCCGCATCTTCGGCCTCCGTCAGGCCGCCGGCCACGGCCGCCGCGGCTGGGACCTCACCACCTCCTACCTGAGCCTGGAGATCCGCTCCGCCGACAGCGCCACCGGCCCCGACCTCGGCCCGCAGCGCGCCGAACGGGTCCTCCCGGGCCGCCGCCGCGTCCTGATCCGCGGCGAGGCCGGCTCCGGCAAGACCACCCTCGTGCAGTGGCTGGCCGTCGGCGCGATGAACGGCACCCTGCGCGAGGGCCTGGAGGAGTTCAACCACCGCGTCCCGCTCGTCCTCCAGCTCCGCAAGCTGTACCGCAAGGGCGCCATGACGCCCCGCCCCGAGGAGTTCCTCGCCCTCGACGACCGCATGTGCGCCGACCGCCAACCCGCCGGCTGGGCACACCGGGTGCTGGCCGCCGGACGCGCCCTGCTGCTCGTCGACGGACTGGACGAAGTACCGGGCGAGCAACGCGACGAGGCCCTCGGCTGGCTGGACCGGCTGCTCGACCACTACCCCGACACCTGGACGCTGGCCACCGTCCGCCCGTCCGCGGTGCCGCACGGCTGGCTCGGCCACCTGGGCTTCGACGAGTTGCAGCTCTGCCCGATGAACCGTCGGGACCGCGGCCACTTCATCGAACGCTGGCACCGGGCCGCGCTGCAGGAACTCCTGGCCGTCCAGCACACCGACGAGGAGGCGCAGCGCTGGCGCCGCGAGGTGGACCAGGACGAGGCCGATCTCCTCCGCACCCTGGACAGCGTGCCGGAGATCGCCCAGCTCACCGACAGCCCGCTGCTGTGCGCGATGATCTGCGCCCTGAACCGCGAGTCGGACGGTGCGCTGCCGCGGCACCGCATGGCGCTGTACCGCGACGCGATGTCCATGATGCTGGTCAAACGCGACGAGGGCCGGCGGGTGCAGGGCGCGGAGCAGCTGCAGGCGTCCGAGGAGGAGCAGTTGGCGATGCTCCGCCGGATCGCCCACTGGCTGGTGCGCAACAACCAGTCGGAAGGCCGACGGCGCGACGCGGTCGCCCAGATCGGCAAGGCCCTGCGCGACCTGCCGGGCCTGGCCAGACGGACCGGCGCCGACCGGGCGTACCTGCACGTCCTCAACCGGACCGGCCTGATCACCGAGACCGGCCCGGACACCTTCCAGTTCGTCCACCGCACCTTCCAGGACTACCTGGCCGCCATGGAGTTCCGCGAGGAGAACGACTTCGGCCTGCTGGCCGGCCACGCCGCCGACGAGCAGTGGGGCGACGTGATCCGCATGACGGTCGGCCACTGCGGCCGCCGCGAACGCGCCGAACTCCTCACCGCGATCCTGGACGCCGCCGACACCGCCCCGAGCGACCACCGCCCCGCCGTCCACCTCCTCGCCGCCAGCTGCCTCCCGAGCGCCCCCGAACTCGACGGCAAGGTCCGCCGCACCATCCTGGACCGCCTCCACCAGCACCTTCCGGCGCTCCTCGCCGCCGAACCCGCTCCCGCCGAGCTGGCCGTGGTCGGCGAGGAACTCACCACCGTCGTCCGGCGGTTCGCCGAGGAGGACCCTGACGTCCTGCTCGCCGCAGGCCCGCTCGTGCCGGAAGTCCTGGCTCTCATCGGCGGGGACGAGTCGCTCGCCGTGCTCGGCACGCTGGCCGAACTCCCCGGCGCCGGCGACAAGTCCCGGTTGAAGGAGTCGGCCAGGCCCGGAACCCGCACCCTGCTCGAAGGCGTCGTCGACCAGTGGCAGCACTTCGGGACCCACGAATTCAGCCGACAGGTGGTGGCCCGGGCGGACCTCTCCAGCATCCAGGTGCAGATCACGTCGTCCGACCAGATCCCGGAACTGCTCGGCCACCCGACCCTGCGTCGCGTCCTGCTGGGCCACCGGCTGCCCGTCGAACCGGAGTTGTGGAATCGGCTCGCACCACAGGTGAAGGAACTGAGCCTGTCCATGCGGGGACTCTCCGACCTCTCCTTCCTCCGGCACTGGGGCCCGCTGGACCGCCTGTCGATCTACCGGTGCCCCGACCTGGTCGACCTGACCCCGCTCTCCGGCATGTCCGTCCGCAGCCTGTACCTGCACGAACTCCCCGCCGAGACCCGGCCCGCCGAACTCCACTCGGTCCTCGGCACTGTGGTCGGCCTGGACGCCCTCACCATCACCGCACCCGACCTGGCCTCGATCCCGAACCCTCAACCGGTCGAACTGGTCTGGTACTTGAACCTCACCCAGGTCCCCACCGACTACCCGCTCGACCTGCTCGACAGCTTCTTCCCCGCACTGGAGTTCCTGACCCTGGAAGTCACCGAGGACCACCCCGTCTCGCTCGACCTGACGCCCCTCGCCGACCTCCCCGACCTCGGACTCCTGATCCTCTGCCGCACCGAACGCGCGCAGTTGACCGGCCGGCACCTCTTCCCCGCCGAGCGCCTCACTGTCCAGCAGCGCGACAGCCGCTGACCCGGGCAGCAGGAACCGGCCCGACGGCGGGACTCCAGCACGCCGCACCGTGTCGACTGTTCCGGGTGGCCCGACTGCCGAGGTGAAAGAGCGCCGCCTCGATCTGGTCGGGCCGGACGGAGCGTTGCTGCGCCAGGTCGTGAACCGCAGCCAGGTATTGCGCATACTGGCTCGACGTCCAGCCCCACCGGGGCCAACTGCCGTCGACGATCCCGAGCCTCCTGAGGGCCGTCGAGACGACCCGGTCCAGAATGAGCGGACGGTGCGGCCCTGCCACGGCCCCGTCACCGGCGAAGTACAGCACCTTGGAGAAGAACGCCGGCCCCAGGTACGGGATCCTGTGGTCGTTGTTGAACGCCCGGTACGCCGCTGCCGCCCCTTCCTCGCGAAGCACTGTCAGCGCCGACCCGAGTCGCGCATCGAGCTCCGCGACGGAATTGCGGGCGAATATCCGACCACGCCGCTTCACCTCGCGGGCCTTGGTGCCCGAACCCCACACGAGTGCGGCGACCAGCAGCTGCCGGTTGGCCTCGACCGTCCCGGCACGGCGGGCGAGCGAGAACACGGCGCGCCGGTCGACACGTGGCCAGTGCCCCGCCTGCGGGCAGTCGTCCAGGCCGGTCGGCCACCAGGTGGCGTCCGGCAGCAGGGGCATCCAGCGGCTCCGGTCGACGGGCACCGCCTGGCCGAGCATCGCCGCGAGATCCGGGACGGGGAAGCCGTCCGACGCCATGGTCAATTCGTCCCCCACTGGTGCCTGCTCTCTCCTCGCGGCCGCGTCACGAGCGAACCGTAGCGCCGTCTGTGGGCACCGCGCGGCAGAACCGGACCGCTCCGCCTCGGCCCCGCAGCCGCAGATCACGGGCGGGGGCACACAGCGGAGTCCGCCCGACCACCGACGCGGACAGCGTAGTGGCGGGCGGACGACACACCACGGGGTGTGCCGGAGGCGAGGGTGGACGACGCGTCAGCGGACGACGCGCTCGACCGGCTCGCCGTGGACGAGCCGCCCGGGCGGCGGCAACGCGGGGTAGACCTTGTCCACCGGCCGGAGCGTCGGATACGAGTCGTCGTCCTGGCCGCTGGGCACACCACCCGTGGCCGGAGTGCCCCCGGGCGCGGCGCCATCGGCGGGCAGCGGGACACCACCGGGCGTGACGACCTCCCCCGCCAGCGGGACACCGCCGGGCGTCGCGACGTCCTCCGCCAGCGGGGCGCCGCCCGGGGTGGCGACATCACCGAGCGCGAACGAGGTGCCGGGCACCATGATGCCGGTGCCGGCACCCGGGTTCGCCCCGGTCGGTGCGCCCGACGTGGTGCCGGCGGGCTTCGCACCGGTCGTGGTGCCGGCAGGCTTCGCGTTCGAGGTGTTACCGGCGGGCTTCGCACCGGTCGTCGTACCGGCAGGCTTCACACCGGTCGTGCTACCGGCAGGATTCGCGTTCGAGGTGCTTCCGGCGGGCTTCGCACCGGTCGTGCTACCGGCAGGCTTCGAGCCGGTCGTGTTACCAGCGGGCTTCGCGTTCGAGGTGTTACCGGCCGGCTTCGCACCGGTCGTCGTATCGGCAGGCTTCGCGTTCGAGGTGTTACCGGCCGGCTTCGCACCGGTCGCCGTACCGGCAGGCTTCGCGTTCGAGGTGTTACCGGCCGGCTTCGCACCGGTCGCCGTACCGGCAGGCTTCGAGCTGGTCGTGCTACCGGCCGGCTTCGCCGCCGACGTTCCGCCCGGGGCGGCGGCCGTGGTGCCGGTGGGGGCGGACTCGGAGGGCCTGGCCGGGGTGCCGAGGGCGGCGGCGGAGGGGGCTGCGAGCAGAGTGATGGCGGCGGCCGCGAGCAACGCGGTGCCTCGGAAGTGCGGTGCCATGGAGGGTTCCTCTCGATCCCGGCCGGGTGACGCGCCCTGCGGCAGCGAACCGGCCGCGGTCGAAGCGAGTGATGGGTCGCCCGAATTCCTAACCGTTCGGCAGACCGATGGTGCGGCTCCGGCCGGCTTTCCATTCCGACGGACCATCGTTCCGGTCCGCCTTCCGTCGTTCGGTCCACCATCGTTTGCGACCGACCGCCGCCGCACCGAACATGACGGCGCATCAACATCCTCGCCCCCGCGCCGGTCCGGCTCCAACTGAGCTTCCAGAGCGTCGAGTTCATGGAGACTCCGGCGCTCCGGGCCCACCCGGTCAGCACCGCACCCGCCGTCGTCCCACCATGCCCCGACAACCGAACATCCGCACGATTTCCAGGCGCCGCGACTGCCGCACTCAGCCAGGACCAACCGGCAGTGCCATCACCCGGCGCCCCTACCCGTGACTCCGCGATCCGCCAACTCCGCCACCCACTCGCCTACTTGCTCATCGTCGTGCAGGTACGGCTCGCCCGGTCCGGAGCGCAGATCGATGCCGTGCAGCAGGCCCAGCGCCCACCAGGACACCTCGTCCCACCGCAGCGTGTCGTCCAGCACCCATCTCGCCGCCCACCGGTCCGCCCTGTCCCGGTCCACCCACCCCTCGGCGACGGCTTGCAACCACCCGGCGATCTCGGTCGGCCCCGGCTGCGCCTCGTTCACGGCCGGTCCTCCGCAGCCGCCGCGTCCGCCGCCTCCTGGGCCGCCATCACCTGGTCCCCGTGCTCGAACGCCCAGGCTCCGAAGGCGTCGATCGGCGCCAGCAGGGTGCGGCCGAGCGCGGTCAGCGCGTACTCCACGCCGGTCGCGGCCTGCGGGCGGCGTTCGACCAGGCCGTGGTACTGCAGGCGGCGCAGCGTCTCGGTCAGGACCTTCGAGCTGATGCCGCCGATCCGCTCCCGCAGTTCGACGGGGCGGTGCGGGCCGTCGCGCAGCGCCCAGATCAGTACGGCGTTCCAGGTGTTGGAGAGCAGGTCGAAGGCGAGCCGGGCTCGGCAGTCGGCGAGGAAGGCGTCGGGGGTCACGTACCGAATGGTGCCCGACCGGCTCCCTACTGTCGAAGGAGATCGGTCCAACCCCGCACGGAGTGGAGCACATTGATGTCCGAACCGTTCACCATCGGCGTTCTCGGCACCGGCCGCATGGCCGACGCCCTCGCCACCCACTGGGCCCGCGCCGGGCACCACGTCACTGTCGGCGGCCGGGACGCGGCCAGGGCCCGCCGCCTCGCCGACCGGATCGGCCACGGCGCCCGCCCGGCCGGTCTGCGCGCGGCGGCGGAGGCCGGCGAGGTGGTGCTGGTGGCACTGCCGTACGGCGCGGGCGCCGAGGTGGTCGGCGAGCTGCGCGATGCGCTGGCCGGCCGCACGCTGATCGACTGCGCCAACCCGGTCGGCCCGGGATTCCGGCTGCTCACCGAACAAGGGCCGTCCGCTGCCCACCAGTTGGCGGACGCGGCGCCCGGCGCCCGCGTGGTGAAGGCGTTCAACCTCTGCCACGAGGACGTCTGGCGCCTGCAGCCCCCGGTCTTCGACGGCCGCCCCCTCGCCGTCCCGCTCTGCGGCGACCATCCGGACGCCCTCGCGCACGCCGCCACCCTGGTCCGCGACCTCGGCTGCACACCCGTCCACGCCGGCCCCCTCGCCCGCGCGCACCTCCTGGAGGCCACCGCGGCCCTCTTCATCGGCCTCTGGGTCGGCCAGAACGCCGACGTCCAGGCCATCGCCCCGCCCCTCACCCACGCCGTCGGCTGACACGCCATCAGCCCAGGCTCGCATGGCCGTTGCGCACGCCGAGCATCGGCCGGATCACCAGCGACCGGGCGGGCCTGGTAGCGTGACTTCAGAAAATTTGAACGCGTTCAACAGTGGGGGCGTGGAAGCCATGGCTGCACCCGGACCCGTGGAGCGGGCGAGGCAGGTACCGCGAGCAGCGCGAGTCCTGGTGGTGCTGGCGACACTGTGCGCCGCGCCCGGCGTGCTCTGGGTGGTCCTGGTCGGTGGGTCGGGCATCGATTTCGGGCTGGTGCTCGGCGCACTGGCCGCAGCAGCACCGCTGCTCGCGCGGGACGTCGCCACGTTCCGGACAGCCTGTCTGACCATGAGCTGCGCGGTACTCGGAATCGCCGTCCTCGGATTCCTCTTCGGGCTGTTCGTCCTGCTGCCCGCGGGCCTCGTCCTTCTCACCGCGGCAAGCCGGGCACGTCCCGAGCCCCGCCCCGGGCCGCTCGCGCTCGGCGTTCTGGTGTCCACCGTGACCCTGGGCCTGGCCGGCTGGCTGATCGGCGAGGCCTGGGTCGCCCCTCTCTTCCGCGGACCGGACGCCTACCTCGCCACAGTCCAGGAAGGCAGTCCCCTCCTGCCGACTGGCCACACCCACGCAATCTCCTACGACGCCCAGGATCTCGGCCACGGCGCCACCCACGTCTTCCTGCTGGAAACCGGCGGAGTGCCGGGCGCCGGACTCACGGTCGTCTTCGACCCCCGCACCTCCGCCGCCGACCGCGCCGAACTGCGCCGCACGATCGCCGAACTACCGGGCGTCACCAACGTCAGACTCTGCCGGCCGGCAGCCTCGAACTGCCGCTGACCACCGAAGCCGCCCACGTTCGATTGCACTCGACGACTTCGACCTCGGCCGTCGCGAACCGCCACCGGCGCGACTGCGTCCTCGGTGCGCTGAGCACGTGGGGGCATGGCACCGGGGCGCTGGAGACCACGGAGGACGCGGCCGCCCGCGAACGTCGCGACCGGCCGAGGGCCGAGCGTGCTTCCTGGGCGGCGGGTGACCATGCCGAACGGCACAGCGCCGAGCCGCCGTTCTGACGCAGCCCCGGCAGGCCCCGCGGGTCTCGTGTGTCCGCCCCTGCTGCTAGACATGGCCCGTGCATACGGAACACCCCGACGCGGCCGAACTCGCCGCTCTCCGCGAAGCCTTCGCCTCCGCCAACGGCGCCGCTCTCGGCTGGGCGGGGGTGCACGCCTTCGAGGCGCAGCACGGCGTCGTCCTGCCGGAGCCCTATCGGACGTTCGTCGCCGAGATCGCCGACGGCTCGGCCGAGGGCCCGCCGACCTACGGGCTGGTGCCGCTGGCCGAGTTGCCCGAGGACTGGGGTGGCGGCCGGCCCGAGCGGGTGCTGGGCCGGCCGTTCCCGCTGACCGGGACGTGGTTGTGGGAGGACGACGAGGACACCCCGGAGGAGGAGCTCGACGAGGCGATCGAGCCGGTGTTCAACGACGGTTCGATCGTGCTCGGCACCGACGGTTGCGGCATGTACTGGCACCTGGTCGTCACCGGCGAACACCGCGGCCACATCTGGCTCGTGACCGGCGAGGGCGCCTCCCCGTTCGGCGACGTCTTCGGCGGGACCACCGCCGCTCCGGGCTTCGCCGGCTGGGTCGCCCACTGGACGGCCGACAAGGACTGGTTCGACGCCGAAGGCTGACCGGCGCAGGCGCGGCCACTGCGGAGCGGCCCGGCGCAGGCCGGTCGGGTCAGGTGAGTTCCTCGGCGAGCAGGTCCATGAGCAGCCCGTCCTGCCAGGTGCCCGTCCGGTGGTCGCGCCAGTAGGACCGCATGATTCCGACGGGTTGGAAGCCGACCTTGCGGTAGCTGCGGATCGCCGCGGTGTTGGCCGCGGCGGGGTCGATGGTCAGGCGGTGGTGGCCGCGGTCGTGCACCAGCCAGCGGGCGAGGGTCCGTACGGCGTCGGTGCCGAGTCCCTTTCCGTGGTGGCGTGCGGTCAGGAAGACGTCGAGGCCGGCATGCCGGAACTCGGGGTCGGTCTCCTCCTGGTACTGGATCGCTCCGATGACTTCGCCCCGGAGGACGACGGCGAGCATGCGCTGGAAGTCGTCCGGGGGCGACCACCATGCGGCGACCTCCGGCTCCCGGACGATCCGGTCGAGGACTTCCTCGTCACCGACGGCGACCGGCCGCAGTACGACCTCGGCTCCACGCAGCTCCATGCCCTCAGTACCCCCCGAAGCCCGGCGCGCTCGATCGCCGTCCGCGCTGTCACTCCGGCCGCCGCACCCACGGTGCAAGGCGTTCGCCAGGGCCCAACTCCCCACGCCAGTACCGGTATACCAGGCCTTCGACGACGCGCAGCCGACCCGCCGCGATCAGGCCCTCGGTCGGTTCGGGGCCGCCCGCGTCGGCGGTGAAGGCGATCAGGACGGACGGGGCGGTGCCGAGTCGGTCGCGGACGCCGGTCGTCTCGGCGGGCGTCGGAGCGCGGAACACCGGGTCCTGGAAGGAAGCGGGGCAGGACACCAACTCCGGGTCTTCGAAGTGCAGTTCGAGGCGGTGGTGGTACGTCAGGTCGTGGCCGGCGGCCAGGATCAGTCGGGACGGGTCCCAGGAGACCACGTCCCAGTCCCACCAGGAGCCTTCGGGCAGTTCGAGCACCGCCGACGCTCAGCCGTCGAGGAGGGCGGCCAGGTACCGGTCGGCGTCCGCCGCCAGTTCGGCGCGGCCCGGCGGGTTCGCGTGCCCGCTGCCCGCCGTCCCGTTGAACAGGACGCCGTCGCACCAGCGCACCAGCCGCCGGGCGTCCGCGGCCGGGTCGGTCGAGCCGCAGGCGCGCAGCAGGTGGACCGCCACGTCCACGAAGCCGGCCCCCAACCGGTCGCAGACGGACCGGAGTTCGGGGCGACGGGCGGCCTCCAGGGCCAGCTCGATCCGGGCCACCGTCAGCACCCGGCCCGCCGTCAACGCGTGCTCCAGCCCGTCCGCCACCACCGTCACCAGCAGGCGTCGCGCCGCCGCGCCCTCCCCGACCGGCCGGGTCAGCACGTCCCCGACCATCCCGGCCGCCTCGACCTCGGCGATCCGGGTCAGGGCGACCTCCAGCAGCGCCGACCGCGTCCGCGCCAGGTTGGACGTCGATCCCACGGGGAGCCCGGCCGCCTCGTCGACCGCCCGGTGCGTCAGCCCGCGCAGGCCGCGCTCCGCGATCACGGCGACAGCCGCATCGGCAATCCGGGTCGGTCGTGCCAGAGTCATGGCGAGATCATCCCGCGCTCCGGCCGCTTCCCCCAAACCGCGCCGCGCCATCGGCCCGTCGAGCAGCCGCGGTCCGTCAGGTCGCCGCTACCTTCTGCCACATGAACGAGCCCCGGCCGTCACGCGCCGAGCCCCAGCCGTCGCCCCGCCGACCGTCGCCGCTGTCCGGCCCGACCGCCCCCGGCGACCCGGTGTGGTACGCGGCGTACGGGTCGAACATGCACGCCGGCCGCCTCGCCCGCTACCTCTCCGGCGGCCGTCCGGTCGGCGCCGCCCGCAGCTACTCGGGCTGCCGCGACCGCACTCCACCGGAGCGGACGCTGCCGATCCTGCTGTCGGGGACCCTGTACTTCGCCCTCGAATCCTCCACCTGGACCGGCGGCACGGCCTTCTACGACCCCGCTCCGGGCGGCGACCTGCCGGCCCGGGCCTACCTCCTCACCGCCGGGCAGTTCGCCGACATCGCCGCCCAGGAGATGTACCGCGAGCCCTTCGCCGACCTCGACCTGACTCGGGTCCTGACCACGGGCCGCGACCGAGTGGGCCCCGGGCGCTACGAGACCCTGCTCCGTCTCGGCGGCCTCGACGGCATCCCCGTGCTCACCTTCACCGCCCCCGGGACGCTCGCCGACGCCGATCTCAACCCGCCCTCCGCCGCCTACCTCGCCACCATGGCCGCCGGTCTCTCCGAGGCCCACGGCTGGAGCGCGGCCCGAGCCGCGAACTACCTGGCCACCCGCCCGGGCGCCGCCGCCCGCTGGACCCCCGAGTCCGCCCTCCGGGCCATCCGCTCGGCCGCCGCACCCTCCGCCTGACGGCCCCCAGCCGACAGCCCGCAGCCGACGGCGCGCCGTCGACGGCGCGCGAAGGAACCCGGTCCACCGGAACTACATCCGTAGTACGCTCGGCCCCAGCAAGCCGAACTACACCTGTAGTCGACTCGGTCGATCGGAGCCCCGCCATGCCCTCCACCCCTGACAGCCGCCCGGCGATCGTGATCGGCGGTGGCATCGGCGGCCTCGCCGCCGCCCTCGCCCTGCATCGGCGGGGCGTCCGGGTCACCGTGCACGAGCGGGCCGCGAGCCTCGAACCGGTCGGCGCGGGGCTGGCGTTGGCGCCGAACGCGTTGCGGGCATTGGACGTTCTGGGCGTCGGCGCACGCCTGCGCGCCCTCGCGGTGCGGCACCCGGCCGTGGGCCTGCGACGCCCGTCCGGACGGTGGCTGGCCCGGACGGACACCGAGGCGGTGCAGCGGCACTTCGGCGATCCGGTGCTGGCGGTCGCGCGGGCCGAACTGATCGCCGCGCTGGTCGACGCCCTCCCGCCCGGGACCGTCCGCACCGACTCGCCGGCCGCTCTGCACGACCCCGGCGACGCCCACGCCCCGGCCCGGGTCGACACCCCGGACGGCCGGTGCGAGGCGTCCCTCGTGGTCGCGGCGGACGGCATCCGCTCCGCCACTCGGGCCCGGCTCTTCCCGCACCACCCCGGGCCCCGCTACTCGGGGTTCACCACCTGGCGGACCGTCGTCGACCACCCCGAGCACCCGCCCGCCGCCGTCGGCGAGATCTGGGGACGCGGCGCGCTCGCCGGCATCGTGCCGCTCGCCGCCGGACGGGTGTACGTATACGGGGCCGCCCTCGCGCCGGCCGGGCAGCGCGCCGCCGACGGCGACGAGCACGCCGAAATGCTGCGCCGGTACGGCAGTTGGTGCGCCCCATTGCCGGAACTGCTGCGGGGGGCCGACGCCGCCCGGGTGCTGCGGAACGACGTCTGGGCGCTCACCGACCCGCTGCCGGCGTTCCACCGCGGCCGGGTCGCGCTGCTCGGCGACGCCGCACACGCCATGTCGCCGTTCCAGGGGCAGGGCGCCTGCCAGGCCGTCGAGGACGCGGTGGTCCTGGCCGCCGCACTTCCCGCCCCGCACGAGCCGTCGGACCCTTCCCTCGCCCTCGACGCCTACTCCGCTGCCCGCCTGCCCCGCACCTCCCGGATCGTGGCGGGCTCGCACACCGTGGGCCGCCTGGTCGCCGTCCACTCCCGCCCGGGCACCCTCCTGCGCGACAGCGTCCTCGCCGCCGCCGGACGCCTGCCCGACCGCGTCCTGCTCGACCGCTCGGCCCCCACCTACACCTGGCAGCCACCCACCATCGGTGATCCGGTAACCAGTTGACGCCCTTTCGACGAACCCCGTGCAGTCTCGCCGGGCGCAGCTCAGCACGTTCTCGAACAGGAACACCGAGCCGAGGACAGCCGACACCGTCCGCCGCCGAACCCTGCCGCCCGGCGCGATGGCAGGCGCCGCCGAGACACGGCTACCCGGCCCGCAACAGCTCCGCCGCCCCGTCCGGCGATATGCCGGCCCGCACCGCACCACTCCGACCGGCACTCACGCGCCCCTCAAGGCCGATACCAACCCGGGCGACCACCCGACATCCGCTTGCCCCACGCCAATTGCCCAACTCACCCAGACCAATGGCAGGCGCCGCCGAGGCACAGCTGCCCGGCCCGCAACAGCTCCGCCGCCCCGTTCGGCGACATGCCAGCCCGCACCGCACCACCACGGTCGACGCTCACGCACCCCTCAAGGCCAACACCAACCCGGGAAACCACCCAACATCCACTTGCCCCACGCCGGTTGCCACGCCCGGGCCACCTGAAAGTTGTTCAACTCACCTGCGCAGAAGCGGAGTTCGTCCCGACCCCGAACACCTCGATCGCCGCCCGCACCAGTCCGGCCAGTGGGCGGGAGCGGGCGGTCGGGTCCCAGGCCAGCACGGAGGTGACGGGCCGGGCATCGGGCACGGGGACGGCGGTGACGCCGGGGCGCAGTTGGGTGCGGGAGGAGTCGGGCAGGACGGCGTACATCCGGCCGAGGGCGACCAGTTGGCTGAGCTGGGCGTGGTCGCGGATCTCGGGGCCGGGGCCGTCGGGGTAACTGCCGTCGCGGCGCGGGAAGCGCGGTGCGGGCAGGTCCGGCAGGGCGGCGAGCTCGGCGAGTCGCAGGGCGGTGCGGGCAGCCAGCGGATGGCCGGCGGGCAGGAGGGCGACCTGGCCCTCGGTGTGCAGCTCCTCGGTGTCGAGTCCGGCGGTGGAGTCGAACGGCAGGTGCAGCAGCGCCGCGTCCACCGCACCCTCGCGCAGCAGGCGTTCCTGCTCGCCGAACCGGCACAGCCGCAGGTCCACCGGCACCGGATCCGGCCCGGCGGCGTACGCGTCGAGCAGGGCCGCCAGCAGTTCGGTGGAGGCGCCGGCCTTCGCCGCGAGGACCAGGCCGGGCGGCTGCCCGGCCCGCCGGGTGCGGGCCTCGGCGGCGGCCACGGCCGCCAGCACGGTGCGGCCCTCGCGCAGCAGCACGTGTCCGGCGCCGGTCAGCGTCACGCCGCGGCTGTCGCGTTCCAGCAGGACGGTGCCGAGCCGCCGTTCCAGCTGGGCGATCGCCCGCGACAGCGGCGGCTGCGCCATGCCGAGCCGCCGGGCCGCCCGTCCGAAGTTCAACTCCTCGGCCACGGCGACGAAGTAGTGCAGTTCCCTGGTCTCCACCCGCCCCAGCCTACGGCGATACCCGCACGGTATCGCCGGGCCACCGGATCGGTCTTGGCCACCCGGCCGGGCCGGCCCGCAGCATGGTGGCCATGAACGAGAACACGAACGGACCCACCGTGGCGCTGGTGACCGGTGCGAACAAGGGCATCGGGTACGAGATCGCGGCGGGACTCGGCGCGTTGGGCTGGCAGGTCGGCGTGGGCGCCAGGGACGGGCAGCGCCGCGAGGAGGCGGTGCGGACGCTGCGCGCCCGCGGCGTGGACGCGTTCGCCGTCCCGCTCGACGTCACCGACGACGACTCCGCGACGGCCGCCGCGGAGCTGCTCGCCGAGCGCTTCGGGCGGCTCGACGTGCTGGTCAACAACGCGGCGGTGACGGGCGGCATGCCGCAGGCGCCGACCGGCGTCGACCCGGCGCAGGTGCGGCTGGTGGTGGAGACGAACGTGCTGGGGGTGATCCGGGTGACCAACGCGGTCCTGCCGCTGCTGCGCCGCTCCGCCGCGCCGCGGATCGTCAACATGTCCAGCGGGGTGGGCTCGTTGGCGCTGCAGTCCGACCCGGACGCGTTCACCGGGCCGACCTCGGCCGCCTACGCGCCGTCGAAGACCTTCCTGAACGCCGTGACGGTGCAGTACGCCAAGGAGTTGACCGGCACCGGCGTCCTGGTCAACCTGGCCTGCCCGGGCTACTGCGACACCGACCTCAACGGCCACCGCGGCACCCGGACTCCCGCCCAGGGCGCGGTGATCGCGGTGCGCCTGGCCACGCTGCCGGCCGACGGGCCGACCGGGCAGTTCTTCAACGAGGACGGCCCGCTGCCCTGGTGACGGGCCGTCGGCAGCAACTCAGAGCTCGCCGGCCCACGGCGGGTTGGCGCCGGCCACCGCCACCGTCCGGGCCGCGACGCGCGCCGCGAACGCGCAGGCCCGTTCCAGGCCTTCGGCCGTCAGCGCGTCCAACCGGCCGCCCAGGAAGCCCTGTTCGGCGAGCGAGTGGAGCAGTCCGGCGGTGAACGAGTCGCCCGCGCCGACGGTGTCCACCACCGGGGTCGGCGGCGCGGGCACCCGGACCCGCCGGCCGTCCAGGGAGGCGAGGGCGCCGTGTTCGGCCAGGGTGATCACCACCAGTCGGGCGCCGGCCCGGTGGAAGCGGTCGCAGGCCTGCTCGGGCGTGGTGTCGGGGAGCAGCAGCGCCAGGTCGTCGGCGCTCAGCCGCAGCAGGTCGGCGAGTTCGCACCAGCGCGGCAGCCGCCGCCGGTAGGCCTCCGGTTCGACCAGCAGCGGGCGGACGTTCGGGTCGATCGAGACGGTGGCCCCGGCCCGCACGTCGGCCAGCAGGTCCTCGATCCGCGGTCCGCCGGGCTCGCGGACCAGGGCCAGCGAACCGGTGTGCACGCACACCGACCCGTCGCCGCGCGCCGCCGCCAGCTCCGGTCCGGTCCACTGCCAGTCGGCGGTGCCCTCGGCGTGGAAGGAGTAGTCGGCGTGGCCGTCGCCGTCGAGCGCGGCCAGCGCCAGGGTGCTCGGTTCGGCGGCCCGCACGGCGCCCGACAGCTCCACGCCGGAGCCGGCCAGGTGGGCGCGGAACAGTTCGCCGAACGGGTCGCCGGAGATCCGTCCGAGGAACCGCGTCGGCGTGCCCAGGCGGGCCAGCGCCACGGCGGTGTTCGCCGGGCCCCCGCCGGGCAGCACCCGCAGCGCCAGCTCCCCCGGCCGCGCCGCACCGGGCTCCACGAACGCGTCGGCGACGCACTCCCCGACCACGGTGATCGACCGACCCGCCATCGAAACCAGCCTCCCATCAGGGCGAACGCACAGGACCGGTCTGGACTCCATCACCGTGACCGGCCCCGCGTCAATGCGGACCGGCCCCGGGGGTGTCGCGGCCGGGCGATGTACGTTTCAGCGCGCGGGCGGACTCTCCGCACCTCAAGTGGGAGCGCTCCCAACGCTATTGACACCGCCGGACCGCGTCTGGCGTCATGTCCGGTATCCCCAAGGGCCCTTGTCGGAGCGCTCCCCCACCCCTGTCGGACGCCCCCATCCGCGTCCAGAGAGGAACGAGACCATGCGACTCCCGTTGCCCCGGCACCTGCCGCGCCGGCTGGCGGCCTCGGCCGCCGCGCTGGCCGCGCTGCTCGCGGCCGCCTTCGCCGCCGCCCCTCCGGCGCCCGCCGCCCCGACCTCCTCGGCCGAACCCGCGGCGTCCGCCACCGTCTCGGCGGGCGCCGGTTTCTGGCACACCAGCGGCCGGAGGATCCTGGACGAGGCCGGGAACCCGGTCCGGATCGCCGGCATCAACTGGTTCGGCTTCGAGACCTCCAACTACGTGGCCCACGGCCTGTGGAGCCGCGACTACCGGTCGATGATCGACCAGATGAAGTCGCTGGGCTACAACACCATCCGGCTGCCGTACAGCGACGACATCTTCAAGGGCACCACCCCGACCAGCCTGAACACCTCGGGCGGGATGAACGCCGACCTGGTCGGCCTGAACTCGCTCGGTGTGATGGACAAGCTGGTCGACTACGCGGGCACCGTGGGCATGAAGGTGATCCTGGACCGGCACCGCCCGGACTCCGGCGGCCAGTCGGCGCTCTGGTACACCTCCTCGGTGCCGGAGTCGACCTGGCTGGCCAACCTGAAGTCGATCGCCGCCCGGTATGCGGGCAACTCCGCGGTGGTCGGCATCGATCTGCACAACGAGCCGCACGACCCGGCCTGTTGGGGCTGCGGCGACCAGGCCACCGACTGGCGGCTGGCGGCGCAGCGCGGCGGCGAGGCGGTGCTGTCGGCCAATTCGAAGCTGCTGATCTTCGTGGAGGGCGTGCAGTCCTTCAACGGCTCCTCGTACTGGTGGGGCGGCAACCTGCAGGGCGCGGGCCAGTATCCGGTCCAACTGAGCGTCGCCGGAAGGGTGGTGTACTCGGCGCACGACTACGCGACCAGTGTGGCGCAACAGTCCTGGTTCTCCGACCCGAGCTTCCCGGCGAACATGCCGGGCATCTGGGACAAGAACTGGGGCTACCTGTTCAATCAGAACCTCGCGCCGGTGTGGGTCGGCGAGTTCGGCACCACGCTGCAGTCCGCCACCGACCAGACCTGGTTGCGGGCGCTGGTGCAGTACCTGCGGCCGACGGCGACGGCGGGCGCGGACTCGTTCCAGTGGACGTTCTGGTCGTGGAACCCGAACTCGGGTGACACGGGCGGCATTCTGAACGACGACTGGACGACCGTGAACACGGTGAAGGACGGCTACCTGGCGTCGGTGAAGTCCCCGGGCTTCGGCGGCGGTCCGGGCGGCGGCGGCCCGGGCGACACCCAACCGCCGTCCGTGCCGGGCGGGTTGGCGGTGACGGGTGTCACGGCGAGCAGTGTGTCGCTGTCCTGGGCGGCGTCCACCGACGACACCGGGGTGACGGGGTACGAGGTGTACCGGGGCGGGGCAAAGGTCGCGTCGGTGGCCGGGACCTCGTACACCGACGGCGGGTTGGGCGCGGCGACGGCGTACAGCTACACGGTCCGGGCGAAGGACGCGGCGGGCAATGTGTCGGCGGCGTCGGCGGCGGTCACCGCGACCACCTCGGCGGGCGGCGGGGGCAGTGCCGGGTGTGCGGCGGCGATCAGCCTGAACGACTGGGGCAGCGGCCTGACCGCGACAGTGACGGTCACCAACACCGGCACGGCCGCGACCAAGGGCTGGCAGGTGGTCTGGACGTGGCCCACCGGCCTGCAGATCAGCGGGAGTTGGAGCGCGGACGTGGCCCGCAGCGGGCAGACCGTGACGGCGCGCAGCCTGGCGTACAACGGGGTGCTGGCCCCGGCGGCGTCCACCACGTTCGGCGTCCAGGCGACCCGCACGGACGCCTCGGCGGTGGCGTCCGCGACGCCGGTGTGCACCGCGACCTCCTGAGCCGACTCCACTCCGCCGCGGCAGCCGCCCGGTCACCGGTCCGACGGTGTCCGGGCGGGGCGGCGGTCAGCCCCGCACGGCTTCCAGGAAGCCGTTGGTGACGGTGCCGGAGGCGGGCGGCAGGGTGCGGCCGTGGGTGGCGGCGAGTTCGTCGAGCGAGGTGAAGCGGGTGGTCCAGCCGTGGGCGTCGAGCCAGTCGGCGGTGCCGGGGCCGAGGCCGCCGCGCCACAGGGAGGTCATCTCGGTGAGGCCCTCCTCGACGGGGGTGCGGCTGGTGTCGCGGCCCTGCTCGACCAGCAGGCGGCTGCCGGGTGCGGACAACTCGCCGACGGTGGTGAGCAGTCGGGCGGCCTGGTCGGCCTCCAGGTAGACCAGCAGCCCTTCGGCGAGCCAGGCGGTGGGCTGCCCGGGATCGAAGCCGGCGGCCCGGAGCCGGTCGGGCCAGTGGGGGTCGGTGAGGTCGGCGGGCAGCGCGGTGCGCGCGCACCGGGGCCGGGCGTCGTGCGCGGCGAGGACCTGGTCCTTGAAGGCGAGGACGGGCGGCAGGTCGATCTCGAACAGGCGGGTGCCGCCGGGCCAGGGCAGCCGGTGGGCCCGGGTGTCGAGTCCGGCGGCGAGCAGGACGACCTGGCGGGCGCCCGCGGCGAGCAGCCGGTCGTCGTAGTGCCGGGTGCGCAGGATGCCGTGCATGAGCAGGCGGGCGGCGAGCGGCCCGAGCGGTTTGCCGGTGGGGCGCGGCGGCTCTCCGGCGGCGGTGACGAAGGCGAGCGCGTAGGGGTCGACGAACAGCGGGTCGATCCGGGCGCTCTCGTAGGCGCGGCCGCGGGCCACGGCGAGGGCGGTGCGGGACACGGGGCTCAGCTGCTCGGCGGCGGGCAGTCCGGGGCCGGCCGGCTCTTGGGTCGTCATGCCGGAGAAACTACATCGCCACCGATACATCTGTGAAGATGTATTCTGCCGGGCATGGACGGCGTGCGACTTCTGCGACTCGGCAAGCGACTGACGGAGCTCGGCCGGGAGATGGTCACCGACCACGCCTCGGCGACCCTCTCCCCCGGCGAGATCGCAGTGATCGCCGACGTGTACCGGCACCCGGACACCTCCGTGCAGGACATCCGGGCCCGCACCGGCTTCGCCCAGAGCCACGTCTCCACCTCGGTCGCCCGCCTGCGCGAGCGCGGCCTGCTGGACGCCGCGCCCGACCCCGCGGACGGCCGCCGCACCCTGCTGAGCGCCTCCGAGACCGCCCGCCGCTACATCAGGGCCCGGGTCGCCCGCCCCGCCGAGCCGGTCATCGCCGGCGCCGTCCCCGACCCGGAGCAGGCCCGCCGGGTCGGCGAGCTGCTCGACGAGCTGGCCGGCCTGCTGCTCCCGCCGGACCCGGCGGCGCGGACGGGCGGGTCCGACCACCGTCGCTGACCATGGACGGGTCGGGGAATCCCCCCGCCCCGCCACGGGGCCGCACCGCCGTCGGGCCGTGCGGCCGGCGGACCGTCCAGCCGGGAGGCCGTCAATGATCTCGATCGCCGACATCCGCGAGTGGCGCGGCCACGACGTGGTCGACCAGGACAGCAAGAAGATCGGCTCCCTGGAGAACATCTACGTCGACACCGCCACCGACCTGCCGTCCTTCGCCACCGTCACGGTCGGCCCGATGTTCAGCAAACGCCGCCTGGTGTTCGTACCGGTCGCGGACGCGGTGGTCGGGCCGGGCTACGTGCGGGTCCCGTTCGACCGCAACGCCGTGAAGGACGCGCCGTCCATCGACCCCGACGGGGTGCTGGCCGCCGAGATGGAGCCCGAGGTGTTCGCGCACTACAACCTCGACTACGCCACCGGCGCGGGCGGCGAACGGCGACTCGCCCGCCGCTGAGCGCCACCGCCCGGCCGACACCGCCCGAGCGCCACCGCCCCGGCCGGCCGCCCGCTCAGGCGGCCGGGACCGGGCCGCCGCGCTCGACGTCCGCCTTGAACGCGGCGAGTTCGTCGATGACGTGCCGGTCGGTGAAGCCGAGCCCCTCCACCAGGTGGTCCCACAGGCCGTGCGGCTCGGTGTCCAGCTGCAGCATCACCCGGGTGCCGTCCTCGTCGGCGGCCCCGACGCGGTGGAACGTCACCACCCCGGAGTGCCCGGGCCGGTCCTCGCCGCCGCTCCAGGCGATCCGGTCCTGCGGCACCACCTCGGTCGCGGCGGCGCCGCGGCCCGCGCCGCCGCGCATGCAGGCGGGCAGCGACGCGCGGTCGGTCCAGGCGCGGTAGACCGCCTCGATCGGAGCGTCGATCTCCACGGATTCCTCGATCCGTCCCATGGGGGTTCTCCTCCTCACCGGGTGCGGCCGCCCGACTGCGGTCCGCGTCCGCGCCTGCGCCTGCCCCGTCCGCCGGCCGCCATGCGCCCACGTCTCGAAGCCGCGCCCGGAACGGTGCGCTCACCGAAACTTCACACGTCTGCCAGGCATGACCCGCCGACGATCGGGTACCCGGGGACGGACCGGCCGGAGACGAGGAAAGGAAAGGCATGCCTGTGCCCACTGATGAACTTCTCCTGTCCGCACCCGCCGGGGCGACCTCCGAGCCGATCGGAACGCCCCCGGTCAACGGGTCCGCCCTGGACGCGCTCGCGGACCCGACCCACGCCGCCCCCGCGGACGCCCGCGAACTGACCCGCGTCCTGCTGCGCCGCCTGGCGGGCCTGGAGGAGGGCACCCGCGAGTTCAGCTACGTCCGCAGCACGCTGATCGAACTGAACCTGACCCTGGTCCGGTTCGCCATCCGCCGCTTCGGCCGCACCAAGGAGCCGTACGAGGACCTGCTCCAGGTCGGCTCGGTCGGCCTGATCAAGGCCATCGACCGCTTCGACCCCGACCTCGGCGTGGAGTTCACCACGTACGCGGTGCCCACCATCGTCGGCGAGATACGCCGCCACTTCCGCGACACCACCTGGTCGGTGCACGTGCCGCGCCGGCTCCAGGAGTTGCGCCTCGACCTGGCGAAGGCGCAGGACGCGCTGGCGCAGACGCTGGACCGCGAACCGACCGTCGCCGACCTCGCCGCGCACCTGTCGCTGCCCGAGGAGCAGGTGGTCGAGGGCCTGGCCGCCGCCAACGCCCACACCGCCGGCTCGCTCGACCTGACCGCCCCGGGCGAGAGCGACGGGCAGCAGCCCGCCGACCGGCTCGGCCGGGTCGACGGCGGCTACGGGCTGGTGGAGAACCTGGTCGCACTGAAGCCGCTGATCGCCCGACTCCCCGAGCGCGAACGGCTGATCCTCTCCCTGCGGTTCACCGAGGACCTCACCCAGTCGCAGATCGGCGCCCGCCTCGGCCTGTCCCAGATGCACGTCTCCCGGCTGCTGTCCCGCACCCTGGCCGAACTGCGCACCGGCCTGGCCGACGACCGGACCTGACGGGGTGTCAGATGCCCGGGCCTCCCGACGGCCCGGGCATCTGACGCTGCGTCACTTTCGGAGCGGCCGGCGCCCCGGGGATCCGTCGCACCGGGGACCCCGCCTCGACCGCCGCGCCCGCCGTGCGTAAGGTCGAGCCAGGTCGGTCGAGGGAACAGGACGAGGATGCCAGCCGAGAACATGCCCGTGGCCCCCCTGGCAGTCGAGGTGCGGCACACGCCGGAGAACGCGGCGGTGTGCACCCTGTCGGGCGATCTGGACATCGAGACCCTGCAGCCCGCCCGGGAGGCGCTGGACCGCTTGCTGGCCCAGCGCCCCCGGGCGTTGGTGGTCGACCTCGAACGGGTCGACTTCTGCGACTCGTCCGGGCTCAACCTGCTGCTGCAGACCCGGATGGCGGCGGCCGACACCGGGCTGTCGTTCCGCCTGGCCGCACTCTCCGGGCCGGTCCGGCACCTGCTCGAACTGACCGGCGCGAAAGCCGTGTTCACCATCCACGACACGGTGGGTGCGGCTCTCGACGCCGACCGGTGAGACCCTCCGTCCGCGCACCGTCCGCCGTACCGGGCATAATCCCGGCACGGCCGGGAAACCGACCCGTGTGCCTGCCGTCGAGACCGAAGGGAACCCGCCCGTGACGCCCAGTCGGGGAACCCTGGACGGCGACCGCCCGGACGCCGGCGCGGCCCCGCCCCCCGGCGGCCAGCGCCGCCGGCTGCGGCTGGCGGGCATCGCCCGGCCGGTGGCCCGGGCCCGCGCGTTCACCGCCGAGGCGCTCGGCGACTGGTCGTGGTCCACCCCGCCCGACGCCGACCTCGGCGAGGACGTCGTGCTGCTGGTCGCCGAACTCGTCGGCAACGCGATGCTGCACGCCGGCGGCCCGCTCGAACTCGTCCTGGACGCCACCCCGGCCCGCCTGCGGATCGAGGTCTCCGACGCGTCCGCCGTGCTGCCCGCGCTGCGCACCCCGCACCGCCCCGGCCTCCCCGGCGGTCACGGCCTGTACATCGTCCAGCACACCGCCGACCGGTGGGGCGCCGACCTGCACGCCCAGGGCAAGTCCATCTGGGCGGAGATCGACGTCTCCCGTCTGCGCGCGTAGCGTCGCCGACGCTCGACGCGAAGGCGGCCCCCGAACCTCGGGGGCCGCCTTCGCGTCGGGCGCCTCACCTGCCGCGGTTGCGGCGCCGCCGGCGCAGGATGTGCTGCCGCTCCTCCTCGGTGCGGCCGCCCCACACCCCGTAGCGTTCCCGGGCGGCGAGCGCGTGGCGCAGGCAGCGCTCCCGGACGGGGCAGCGGGCGCAGACCGCCTTCGCGGCGCGGTCACGGTCCTCGTGGGCCCGGCCCCGCTCGCCGGGCGGGTGGAAGAACAGCCGGGAGTCGGCGGCCCGGCAGGCGCCCCAAAGCTGCCAGTCCCACTGCTCCTCGGTGGCTCCGGGCAGACGGGAGATCACGGTCATCGGCTCCTCCTCGCGGTCGCACGGGTGTGCCCGTCCGTGTAACCGGGATCCGATGGCCGAACCGCGTGCGGCGGTCCCCGCGGGCTACGGCGGTCAGTCCTCCTCGGGTTCCGGCGGCGAGGAGACCGGGACGGCGAACTCCGGGCCGTCCGCCGCGGTCTTCTCGCTCTCGTCCGGCGGCGGCGAACCCTCGGCGGTCATCCGGGCCTCCGGAGTCTCGGTGGGCGGCCACTCGTCGGCCGGTGCGTCATGGGTCCCGTGCGTGTGGTGCGACATCTCGCCTCCCGCGGAAGTGCTGACCCCCTCCTCTCCATGGTGCGTCCCGACCCGCCCCGGCACCCGGCCGTCGCCGGGCGTGTCGGCCCGGCCACCCGGTGTCCCCGGTGTCGGCTGGCAGCATCGCGGCGGCGGGCGCACGGTGGACGGGGGGCCGTTGTCCACCGTCGGGAGAGGAGAGTGTGGCCATGTCGTCCAAGCGACGCCGCAAGAAGAAGGCCCGCGCCAGGCACAAGGCGAACCACGGCCGTCGGCCCCAGTACTGAGAACCACCGACGTTCCCGGCAACGCCGAACGCCGAACACGACGATCTCGAAGCGGCCGCCACATCCGGAAACCCAGCCCCGGACGGCGGCCGCTTCCGTGCGCTCCGCGCCCGCACGTCCCGCCCGCGCCCGGCCTCTCGCTGTCTGCGCGCCCGGCGTCTCCCCGTCGAGCGGCCGACACCGCCCCGGCCGCGTCCCGTCAACCGGCCGTCCGGGCCCCGGCGTTCGCCCGGGCGTGGGCGGCGGCCCTGATCGGGGACAGGCCGCACGCCCACACCATCACCGCGCCGAGCAGCCGGGCCTGCGGTCGGTCCCAGAGCCGGCGGACCGCCCACGACCGACGGATGCCGAGCTCGGCGCGCGCCCAGCCGGGCAGCAGGCCGACCGCCGCGTTGGTGAGGATCCGTACGGCGAGACGCTCGCGCCGGGTGCGCCCGAAGCCCCGCAGCAGCGCGACCACCTCCAACGACTCGGGCCCGGCCCGCAGTTCGCCCCGCACCCGGGCCAGGTAGCCGGCGACCGCGGCGCGTGAGCCGGGTATCCCGTCCGCGCCGAGCAGTTCGCCGATCAGCGCCACCTGCGCCAGGTACGCGTCGCACTCGGCGTCGCTCAACCGGCCCCGCCCGGCGAAGACCTGGTGCCCCAGCAGGAAGCAGGACACCTCCGCGGTGTGCACCCAGCAGAGCAGTTCGGGATCGTCGGCCCGGTACGGCCGGCCCGTCGCGTCGAAGCCGCGGACGAAGCGGTGGATGCGCCGCACCTCGGCGATCGCGGCCTCGGCGGCGGCGGAGGAGCCGAGCGTGGTGGTGGACACGAAGCGGGCGGTGCGGTGCAGCCGGCCGGTGGGGTCGGTGCGGTAGTCGGAGTGCTCGGCGACGGCGCGCATCGCGACCGGGTGCAGCGACTGGAGCATCAGCGCGGCGAACCCGCCGACCAGCATCCCGGCCGGGTGCTCGTGCACCCGCCACACCACGCTGGACGCGCCGAACAGGCCGGGATCGCCGGGCGGCCGGTCGTAACGCTCCAGGTGGAGGTCGGCGCCGTGCACCGTGGCATTGATCTCCCGCAGCAGCCTCCGCCGCAGCGCCTCGACCGGCCGTCGCCACCCGTCCGTCACCGCCGTGCACCTCCCGCCCCGAACCGCCCGGGCTCCCCGGACTCTCCCGGAGCGCCTTCTGCCGCCACCCTACGCCGCGGGGCCCCGCCGCCGAACAGGGCTGACAGCACGCCGGGGGACCCGCTACGATCACCGGCGATGACTACTCCTGGATTGGAGGTCCCGTCCTTCCGAAGTGAGTGCTGATGCACCGCACTTCGCCGACGGACGAGGACACTCGTACCTGTTTCTGGCCGCGCGTCCGGCAGTTCGCCGTTCCCCCGGCCATGATCGAGACCGCCACCGCCCGCCGGGAGTCCGGCGACTGGGGCGGCGCCTGCGCTGCTGCCCGGTTCGACGTGGAGCTGGACGTCCGGGCGGTCGCCCGCACGTACGGCCCCGAACTCGCCGGTCAACTGCGCTCCGACCTCCGCCACTTGGCTCCGGACCTGCTGCGTTGGCACCTGCCGCGGACGGCCCCTGACGGGCTGCTGCGGCCGGGGCTGAGCGCCACCCTGGCCCGCTACCCGCGGGACGGGCCTGCCGCGTTCCACCTGGTGGCCCGCACCGCGCCGCACCGGGCGACGGCGGTCGACCAGCGGATCGGCCTGGCGCTGTGGCACCCCTCCGCCCCGAGGGCCGGCCTGCGCCCGCAGCCGCGTTTCCGCCTCGACCTGCACCGACACCTGTGGGACGCCCGGCGAGCCCACGAACTCGCCGACCGAACCGCCGAATTGACGGATCCTCGGTGCACCGACGAGATCTGGCCGTTCGAGGCCGCCCTGCTGCGCGCGGCGGACGGAATGGCACCCGATGTCCCGGTCGCGGTGCGGTTGGCCGCGCGCCGGTTCCTGCTGCTCGATCCCGCCACCGGGTCGGTCGACGCGGAACTGCCCGACGCGGGCGGCTTCCCCGTACTCCCGGCCGCCGCCACCTGGCCACCGCCCGACCTGTGGCTGCTGCGCTCCGGGGCACTGCCCGCCGACCGGCTGCACCCACTGGTGGCGGCAGCGCTCGTCCCGGGCTTCCACTCGGCGCCCGCGCCACCGCCGTCGACGGCGGATCCACTACTGGTGGACTGCCAGGGAGCCCGACACCGGGTGGCCCTGGTGGCGGGCCGACTCACCGCACTCGACCACTCGCCGGAGCAACTGCGCCGGGAGGAACTACTGCTGGCGTTCGGCGGCCCGCCGCTGCCCTGCCTGCAGACCATCGACCGCGCGCACCGGCAGCCCGACGACCTGGACGCCATCGTGCAGCGCCTGCTGCACGGCGACCGGTCCGGTGCACTCGCCGCCGTCCGCCAACTGATCGGCGACGAGCGGCCGTTGCCGGGCGGCCCGCTCGCCGAGCGGCTGGCCGCGGACGAGGAGCTGCGGGGCGTTGCCGTGCTCCGTCGCGCCGGAATCGTCCCCCGCGGGCTGCGCGATGCCCGCGGGACCCCTCAGGCACCGCCGACATCGCTGCCGGACGGCCACCCGCACCGCCTTCGCCCACCGCGAGGGCGCAGGTAGCGGTACTGCTCGCTCCGGCACCGGCTCCGACCCTTCACCCGACGCACGCCGCGCCGGGATCCGACCCTTCCCTCCCCAGGTGATCACTCATGCCTTCCACCGCCCGACTTGCCGTCGCCGAGCACCTGTTGGCGATGCTCGCCGAGTCCTCCACCGAGCCCCGCCAGGACCTCCAGATCGAGGCCCTGACCCTCGCCGTCGCCGCCGACCTGCCGGTCCTTCTCTGGGGTGAACCCGGCATCGGGAAGACCGCCGCGCTGAACCAGCTCGCCGTCGAACTCGACCTGCCGCTCACCACGGTGATCGCCAGCGTGCACGAACCGTCGGACTTCTCCGGCCTGCCGGTGATCGGCGCGGACCCGGCCACCGACGGTGTGCCGCTCGCGCCGCCGGACTGGGCGGTGCGCCTGGTCCGGCAGGGGCGCGGGCTGCTGTTCCTCGACGAGCTCTCCACCGCCCCGCCCGCCGTGCAGGCGGCGCTGCTCCGCCTGGTGCTGGAGCGCCGCATCGGTGCGCTCCAACTCCCGCCGGGGGTACGGATCGTGGCGGCCGCCAACCCGCGCGGCTCGGCCGCCGACGGCTGGGAGCTGAGCGCGCCGCTGGCCAACCGGTTCGTCCACCTGGACTGGGTGCACGACCCGCAGGTGGTGGTGCGCGGCCTCGGCGGGGTGTGGCCGCGCGCCGAGCTGCCCCGGCTGGACGCCGAACGGCTGCCCGCCGCCGTCGAGTTCGCTCGCCGCGCGGTGTGCGACCTGCTGACGGTGCGGCCCGAGCTGACCCACCGGCTGCCGTCCGGCGAGACCCGGCGCGGCAGGGCCTGGCCGTCGCCCCGCAGTTGGGAGATGACGGTACGGCTGCTGGCGTTCGGCTCGGCCGCCCGCTCGTCCCGCGAGGTACTGTCGATGCTGGTGCGCGGCGCGGTCGGTGACGGGCCCGGGCTCGAACTGCTGGCCGCCGTCGACCGGATGGACCTGCCCGCCCCCGAGGACCTGCTCGCCGACCCGGACGGCGCCGTCCTGCCGGAGCGCGGCGACCTGCGGCAGATCGCGCTGGACGCGGTGGTCGCCGCGGTGCGCTCCCGGCCGACCCTGCAACGCTGGGACGCCGCCTGGGCGTTGATGGCGCGGGCACTGCAGACCGGCAGCCCGGACGTGCTGGTGGTGCCCGTCACCACGCTCGCCTCGCTGCGCCGACCCGACTGGGAGGTACCGGCGTTGATCGAGCGGTTCGCGGGTGCGCTGGAGGTGTCCCGGCGGGCCGATCGGGCCGCGGCCCGGGTGCCCGCCGCCGCCCGGGCAGGTCTCCGATGAGCGCGCCCCGCCCGATGCCCGGACCGCCGAAGCCGGGACCGCCCCGTCCGACACCACGGCCGACGCCCCGCCCGGCCCCGGGTCCCGCGCCCGACCGCGCGAGGCCGGGGCCGTCCCGCCCGGCCGGGCCGCCGCTGGACCTGGAGAAGCTGTACGCGGCCCGTCTGCAGGCGGTGCGGGCCCGCCCGTACCTGGCCACCGCGCTGTTCGCGATGCACGTGGTCGAGTCGGCGCAGGTGCCGACCATGGCGGTGGACCGGTACTGGCGCTGCTACGTCTCGCCCGTGTTCGTGGCCGCCCGGCCGGTGGAGGAACTCGCCTCGATCTGGGTGCACGAGGTCTCCCACCTGCTGCGCGACCACGCCGGCCGCGGCGACCGGGCGATCCGCAAGTTCGGACTGAACGGGCCGGGCGACCGCCTGCGGATCAACGTGGCGGCGGACTGCGAGATCAACGACGACATCTTCGGCGACGGCCTGATCCGGCCCGCGGACGCCGTCCACCCGGAGACTCTCGGCCTGCCGCCGGACCTGCTGATGGAGGACTACCTGCCGAGGTTCACGCTCGGCCCGCACACCGACGCCACCGGCTGGCTGGAGTGCGGCAGCGGCGCCGACGGCTTCGACCGGGCGTGGGACCTCGGGCCGGGCGGCGGGCTCGCGCTGCAGCCGCACGAGCGCGACCTGGTCCGGTTCCGGGTCGCCGAGGGCATCCTCGGGCGGCCGGGCGACGCCCCGGCGGGCTGGCGGCGCTGGGCCCGGGAGGCGTTCCATCCGCCGCAGCCGTGGCGGGAGTTGCTCGGCGCGGCGGTCCGCTCGGCGGTGGCCGGCGCGGGCGCGGGCTCCGACTACACGTACGGCCGGCCGGCGCGCCGCGCCACCGCGCTGCCGGGTGTCGTGCTGCCCTCGCTGCGCCACCGACTGCCGCGGGTGGCCGTGGTGGTGGACACCTCCGCCTCGGTGAGCGACCAGGAGTTGGGCACCGCGCTGCTGGAGATCGCCGCGATCGCCCGTACTCTGGGCGGGCGGCGCGAACTGCTGTCGGTGCTGTCCTGCGACGCCGCCGCCCATCGGGTCCAACAGATCGGCGGCGACGGGGTGTTGGCGCTGGTCGGCGGTGGCGGCACCGACCTGCGGGAGGGCTTCGCGGCGGCCCTGCGGCTGCGCCCGGCCCCGGACGTGGTGGTGGCGCTGACGGACGGCCAGACGGCGTGGCCCTCCCGGCGGCCGTCCTGCCGGACGGTGGTCGGCCTGTTCAGCCGTCCGTCCTACGTCGACGAGGACGATCCGGACTACCGGCCCGACCTGCCGCCGGAGTGGGCGCGGGTGGTGCAACTGGCGCGATAGCAGAGCGAGTTCAGGCGAGCCGGAAGTGCAGGGTGTCGCCGGGGCGGGCCTGGGCGGCGGCGCCGAGGTCGGCGCGGCGGACCACCGCGATGACGGGGTAGCCGCCGGTGACGGGGTGGTCGGCGAGGAACAGGATCGGCCGCCCGGACGGCGGCACCTGCAGCGCGCCGCCGACCATGCCCTCGGAGGGGAGTTCGCCGGTGCGGGCGCGTTCCAGAGCGGGCCCGTCCAGGCGCATGCCGACCCGGTCGCTGTCGGGGGTGACGGTGTAGGGCTCGGCGAGCAGGGTGCGCAGCGCGTCGGCGGTGAACCAGTCGTCGCGGGGGCCGGGCAGCACGTGCAGCACGGTGCGGTCGGCGGGGGCGGGCCGCGGCGCGTGGTCGACGGTGGGCCAGCCGGTGGCGGCGTCGCCGAGGGGCAGCAGTCGACCGACCGTCAGTCGGTCGGGGCCGATCCCGGCGAGGGTGTCGGTGGCGCGGGAGCCGAGCACCGGGGGGACGTCCAGGCCGCCGCGGACGGCGAGGTAGACGCGCAGGCCGCGGGTGGGGGTGCCGAGGCGCAGCCGGGCGCCCGCGGGGACGTGCAGCGGGGTGCGGGTGGCGGCGGGGCGTTGGTCGATCCAGGCCGGGCAGTCGGCGCCGGTGAGCGCGCAGGTGGCGGCGTGCGGGAAGGCCAGTTCGAGGCCGCCCATGGGGGCTTCGAGGCCGGCGGCGTCCTCGGGGTTGCCGACCAGGCGGTTGGCCAGGCGCAGCGCGTCGCGGTCGGCGGCTCCGGCCCGGCCGACGCCGAGCGCGGCGAGTCCGGGTCGGCCGAGGTCCTGCACGGTGGCGCCGAACCCGGCGCGGACGACCAGCAGTTCACCGCGGGTCATGATCCGCTCCCGGGTGCTCCTGGGCTTCGACGAAGCGGACGGCGGTGCCGGGGCGCAGCCGGGTGGGCGGGTCGGCGGCGGGGTCCCACAGGGTGAGGGCGGTGGTGCCGAGCAGGTGCCAGCCGCCGGGCGAGGGGCTCGGGTAGATGCCGGTGTACTCGTCGGCGACGGCGACGGTTCCGGCCGGCACCCGGGTGCGGGGTTCGGTGCGGCGGGGCAGGCGCAGCTGCGGGTCGAGGCCGGTGAGGTAGGCGAAGCCGGGGGCGAAGCCGCAGAACGCGACGCGGTAGTGGGCGGCGGTGTGGCGTTCGACGACCTGGCGTTCGGTCAGTCCGGTGCGGGCGGCGACCTCGGCGAGGTCGGGTCCGTCGTAGCGCACGGGGATGCGGACGGTCTCCGTCGTCCCGGCGGGCGGGAGGGCGGCGGTGCGGGGCAGCTCGGCGAGGGCGGTGAGCGCGGTGCGCAGGCGGTGCGGGTCCGTGGTGCGGGGGTCGTAGCGGACCAGCACGGTGCGGGCGGCGGGGACGAGTTCGGTGACGCCGGCGGGTGGTGCGGCGCGCAGTGCACCGTGCAGCTGCTGCACCTGTTCGGCGCTGTCGACCTCGATCAGGACGGCGTCGCTCCCGCATGGCAGTACTCGCACCGGACCGTCCTGTTCCGTTCGCGCGGCCGCCGCCGGGCCGTCCTCGGCCCAAGCTACCAAGCGGGCGGCGGATGCGGTGCGTACGCCGTACACCGGAGCGCGGTACGCACCGGCGCGGTGCCCCCCGGCACCGCGCCGGACACCGCCCGCAGCCCCCGACCGCTCGGTGTGCGGGGGCCGCGGGCGGTCTGCACGGCGCGGGCCACGCTCCCGCGCCGTGGGTCGCCCCGGTCAGGCCGGGGTCGCCGGGCGTTCGGCGAGGCGGCGCGCCTTGCGCTTGCTCAGCGGCTGCTCGGGGAGCCAGCCGAAGGCGAGGGTGCTGCCGACCAGGCCGAGCAGCAGGCCGATGAAGAAGCCTCCGATGTTGGACGTGATCCAGCTGCCGAGGGTGGCGAGGACCGCGACCAGGGAGTAGAAGACCCGTTGCACGGGGTGGAAGATCAGCAGCAGTCCGCAGAGCACCATGAGCGCCGGGATGATGTATCCGGCCAGGCCGAGCAGTCCGATGCGGATGACGGTGTGCATCGGGGCTTTCTCGGTGAACAGGATCTCGGCGCCTGCGAGGGTGACCAGCAGGCCGCCCCAGAAGGGCCGGCGGTCGCGCCAGCCGGCGAAGCCGGTGCGGGTGATGACGGTCGGCGGGGCGTCCGTGGCGGGGTCCTCGGGACCGGTGGGCCGGGCGGCCGCGGTGTTCTCGGCCGCCCGGTCCGGTGCCGAGTCGAACTCAGCAGCCATTGGTGCTGAAGCTGAGGTGCATGTTGGGCAGCCGGAACACTCCGGCGGTGGTGGCGTAGTTCTGCTGGCGGAAGTGGTCGACGGTCACCTCGTCGCCCTGCTGGCCGAACATTCCGGGCGGGCCCTGGACCGGGCCCTTGTCGAAGGTGCTGGCGTCCCGGCCGACTTCGAGACCCTTGAACTCGGCCTCGCCGCTCATCAGGTCGGAGTCGGTTGTGAGGTTCTCGGCGTGGACCGGGGTGCCCTTGTCGCCCGCCGTGATCAGCAGGTTGATGCCGCCCAGGTTGACGCTCTGGCAGAGCTTGGTCAGGTCGGCCGACTTGACTGCGGTCTGGATCAGGAACAGCTGGCCGCCGGTGTCGCCGGCGTTCGGGCTGTTCTCGATCATGTTGTCCAGGACGCCGAACTGCGCGACCCCGGTGCCGTGCAGCCGGTCGGCAGTGACCTCGAAGGCCATGCCCGAGATGGCGAACTGGTTGGCGAGGACGTTCTGCGCGGTCATGGTCACCAGCACGCCGGCGGTCACGCAGGCGGGAATCGCCATCAGTGCGGCGCGGCGCAGCCGGACCCGGCCACGCCCGACAGGGGTGGCGGCGGGTTGTTCTGCGGGGTGGGGCATGTGCAGCTCCAGAGGGTTCGAGTGGGGGTGCGCTGCCCGCCGGCGGTGAGGTCCTGGCGTGGACGGATGCGTCAACGATCTTTCGTTTCAACGCAGTTGACGATCTTTCTCATACCTGCGGGCTGACTGGAAGTTACCCCGGGGTACATGGCGGGTCAATACTTCGCGCACCGTCCCCACACATCTGAAAATCAGTCAACTCCTGTGACTGGTGGGGCTCTTGTGGCGACACCGAGATCGAACTCCACTCACCGGCCTGCCAACTTCCGCACATCTTCTTGACGTTGTCGTCCGACCCCCATAGAAATTGGCGATGTACCCGGCGGTAACACCGCGCCGTCACGGCGCACCCCGGGTCCTTTCCGCCCCGCCTGTCGGTGCCCTCGCGACCCGGGGCGCCGCTCCCGGTGCCACGTTCCGCCCGGTACCACGGACCGTCCCGGCGGCACGGTGGCAGTCGTGCGCCTTCGGACCGGTCGCTCGTGGCGTCGAGCGACCCGCCCGCTCGCCGAACACCCGCACGCCGCACCGCCGTCGGCACGTCCAGCACGGGCCCGCCACCCCGTCCCCTTGCCGTGAGGAGTCCCCCCACCATGCGCCGTACCCAGCCGGACCACTCCGCCAGCAGCTCCGACCGCCCCACCGCCCGCCACGGCTCCCGGCGACTGCTCGGCCGTCTCGCCGTCCCGGCCGCGCTGGCCGGCGCGGCGCTGCTGGCCGGCACCGTTCCGGCCTCCGCCGCCGCGCCGGGCGGGCCCTACACCGGCATGGGCAACTGCCCGCTGAACGCGCCCGCCATGACCAACCCGGCGAACCTCCAGGTCGGCTGTCTGGTGTCGATCACCAACGGCGGCAAGTTCACCCTGGGCAGCACGGTGGTGCCCTTCAACTCGCCGATCAAGCTGCAGTTCGGCTTCTACTGGGACAAGTCCGCGCCCGAGGTGACCTTCCCGGACGGCACCACCGCCAACCAGTACAACGTGGTGCCGCCGACCAACGCCCCGCTGATGAGCGCGCCGATGGTGGAGATCACCATCCCCGGCATCCAGAACTTCCTGCCCGGCATCACCAGCGTCTTCGCCCAGGTCGAACTCGCGGGCCAGGTCTCCAAGTTCACCCCGATGGCGACCGGCGAGCCGTACCCCGTGTTCCAACTGCCGATCAAGCTCCACCTGTTCAACGCGCTGTTCGGCCCGGACTGCTACGTCGGCTCCAACTCCGCGCCGCTGGTGCTCAAGCCCACCACCGGCACCACCGCCCCGCCGGCGCCGACCGCCCCGATGACCGGCGACCCGGGCACCGTCGACTTCACCATGGACCCGAACGGCCACAACGCGCTGGTGGTCTCGGAGAACAACGCGAACCTGGTCGACAACACCTTCTCGGTGCCCGGCGCCAACGGCTGCGGCCTGCTCGGTTCGCTCAACCAGATCATCAACTGGACGATGAACCTGCCCGCGACGCCCGGCAAGAACTCCGTGAGCTTCCAGCAGACCAACGCCAACTTCGCGCTGGACGAGAGCGTCGCCGACCTGACCGCCGCGATGGCCGCCAGCGCCGCCCACTGACCCACCCGCCCGGCGACGACCCCCTCGTCGCCCCGGCGGCTCTCCCCCACCGACCCGTGCCCGCGCCGCCGCGGGCGGGCACGCGCTCCGCACCGTCGGAGCGACGCCCCGGCCACCCGGCCGGGGCCTCCCTCACCGGACGCCCCACCCACCGGAAGGAACCCTCGTGCGCAACCGTCTCTTCGCCGGCGCCGCCGCCCTGGCCGCCGCCACCGCCCTGATCGCCCTCCCCGGCACCGCCGACGCCTCGGTGGCCGGCCCCGTCCTGGGCCCGAACGTCAACGTCGGCGACGCGCTGTCCGCGGACCTGGTCGCCGGCACCGTGGCGACCATGTACAACCCGGGCACCACCACGGGCGTCAAGTGCACCGCGTCCCACATCGGCGGCTCGGTCGCCGCCAACCCGGTCGTCGCCGCCGGCGGCACCGCCACCGCGTACGGCCCGGTCAACGTGCTGACCTTCAACGGCTGCAGCTCCAACGTGGTCGGCGTCACCGGCGTGACCAGCCTGACCATGGACAACCTGCCCTACACGCTCCAGATCACCGACTCGACGGGCTTCCCGGTCGCGCTGGTTCCCTCCCCGGGCAGCCAGATCCACGCCACCGTCGTCCTCAAGACGCTGGCAGGAAGCGCCACCTGCACCTTCCAGGCCACCGCGGCGACCCTGAACGGCAACGCCACCAACGTCCCGCCGCAGATCAACCTGGTCAACCAGCCCCTCACCAAGGCCACCGGTCCGAGCATCTGCTTCTCGAGCATCAACTTCACGGCCTCCTACGGCCCGGTCACGGACACCACCACGGGCACCACCGTCGTGGTCAACTGACGCTCCACAAGCGGTACATCGGCGCCGCGCCCGCCCCGGGGCGCGGCGCTCCGCCGTACCGGACCGTCAACTCCCCCGGCCCGCACATCCACCCGCTCCCCTGCGGAAGGAACCCCCGTGCGCAACCGCCTCCTCGCCGGCGCCGCCGCCCTGGCCGCCGCCACCGCCCTGATCGCCCTCCCCGCCGGCACGGCCGGCGCCGCGCCCGGGGCTCCGGCTCTCCGCACCGACAGCCCCGCCGTCAACGTCGGCGGCCCGCTGTCCGCGGACCTGGTCGCCGGCACCATCGCGACCATGTACAACCCGGGCACCACCACCGGCGTCAAGTGCACCGCCTCCCACATCGGCGGCACGCTCGCCGTCGATCCGAACCCCCCGGGCAGCATGTCCGGCCCGGTCGACACGCTCAGCTTCGGCGCCTGCACCTCCAACATCATCGGCGTCATCTCGGTGACCGGTCTGACCATGGACCACCTGCCGTACACGCTCGCCGTCTCCGACGCTTCCGGCTACCCGGTCGTTCTCTTCCCGGCCTCGGGAAGCACCATCCAGGCCACCCTCGTCCTCAAGACGCTGGCCGGAACCGCCACCTGTGTCTTCCGCGCGAACACCCTGAACGGCAACGCCACCCACGGCCTGACGCAGATCGACCTGAGCAACCAGAACCTCACCAAGGCCATCGGTCCGAGCATCTGCTTCCCGACCATCGGCTTCTCGGCCTCCTACGGACCGGTCAACCTCGTCAACTGACAGCCCGCACCCGGCACTTCCGCGCCGCGCCCGCCCCGGCGCGCGGCGCTCCGCCGGGCCGGGCCGTCAACTCTCCTTGCCCGTGGTCCTGGCCCGTACGTGCACCCGCTCCCCCTGCGGCCCGAACAGGCTCAGGAACTCCACCGGGGTCGAGCCCGCGTTGGTGAACACGTGCGGCGTACGGGTGTCGAACTCGGCCGCCTCGCCGGCCTTCAGCACCACGTCGTGCTCGCCGAGCCGCAGCCGCAGCTGCCCCGACAGCACGTACAGCCACTCGTGGCCCTCGTGGGTGCGCTGCTCGGCGTCCTCCCGGCCCCCCGGCGGGACGATCATCTTGTACGCCTGCATCCCGCCGAGGTTCCGGGCCAGCGGCAGGTACGTCCGGCCGTGCCGGACGAACGGACGCAGCCGGACCCGGGGGTCGCCCGTCGGCGGCGCGTCCACCAGCTCGTCGAGCGCGACCCCGTGCGCCCGGGCCAGCGGCAGCAGCAGTTCCAGGGTGGGCCGGCGGCCGCCCGACTCCAGTCGGGAGAGCGTGCTCACCGAGATGCCGGTCTCCTCGCTGAGCTGCGCCAGCGTGGTGCCGCGCTGCTGGCGGATCGCCCGCAGCCGCGGCCCGACCCCGCTCAGCACCGCCTCGAAGTCCTCGTTCTCCGCGCCCACCGTGCCACTCCCTCCGCTCGACCATCGCTCGACCATCGCCCGACCATCGCCGGACCTTCGCTCGGCTTCCGCTCGGCGTCCGCTCGGCTTCCGCCCGACATCCGCTCGGTCCTTCCATTTGCCACCTCAGCAACATTGTTTGTCAATCCGGCCAGGGCGGCGCACCATCGGACCATGACCGCCACGCACCACGACTCGCACCCGCACCCCTCCCGCCACCACGACGTCCTGGTCGTCGGCGGCGGCGCCGCCGGACTGAGCGGGGCCCTCGTCCTGGCCCGGGCCCGCCGCTCCGTCCTGGTCGTCGACGCCGGCCGGCCGCGCAACGCGCCCGCCGCGGGCGCCCACGGCCTGCTCGGCCAGGAGGGCGTCCCGCCCCTCGAACTCGTCGCCCGCGGCCGGGCCGAAGTCGCCTCGTACGGAGGCGAGTTCCACGACGCGGAGGTGCGCGGCATCACCCGCGATCCGGACGGCGCCTTCCGCGCCGAGCTGTCCGACGGCAGCACCGTGCACGCCCGCCGGGTGCTGCTGGCCACCGGCACCACCGACGTCCTGCCCGAGCTGCCCGGCCTGGCCGAGCGCTGGGGCCGCCAGGTGCTGCACTGCCCGTACTGCCACGGCTGGGAGGTCCGCGACCGGCGGATCGCCGTGCTCGCCACCGAGCCCGCCGTCGCCGTCCACCAGGCGCTGCTGTGGCGGCAGTGGAGCTCCGACGTCACGCTGCTCGCCCACACCGCCGGGCCGTTCACCGAGCAGCAGCGGCGCGAACTCGCCGCCCGCGGCGTCACCGTGCACACCGGCGAGGTCGTCGCCGTCCTGCCCGAGGGCGAATCCGATGCGCTCACCGGCGTCCGGCTCGCCGACGGCACCGTGATCGACTGCGACGCGCTCGGCGTCGGCACCGGCCTGACCGTGCGCGCACCGTTCCTCGCCGGTCTCGGCCTCGCCCCGACCGCCCTGGTCCGTGACGGCGCCGAGCTGGGCGACCGCCTCGCCACCACCGGCCCGACCGGCGCCACCGAGGCTCCGGGCGTGTGGGCGGTCGGCAACCTCGTCGACCCGATGGCGCAGGTCGCCGTGGCCGCCGCCGACGGCCTGCGGGCCGCCATCGCGATCAACGCCGACCTGATCGCCGAGGAGACCCGACTCGCCGTCGAGGCCGTCGAGTTCTGGGAGAAGCGCTACGGCGAGAGCGAGCAGATCTGGAGCGGCCGGCCCAACGCCTCGCTCACCCACGAGGTCGCCGGCCTCGCCCCCGGCCACGCCCTGGACCTCGGCTGCGGCGAGGGGGGCGACGCGATCTGGCTGGCCCAGCAGGGCTGGCAGGTCACCGCCGTCGACATCTCCCAGGTCGCCCTCGACCGGGCCGCCGCCCGCGCCGCGGTGGAAGGCGTCGCCGACCGGATCAGCTGGCGGCGCACCGACCTGGCAAACGCTTTCCCGACCGGCTCCTACGACCTGGTCTCCGCCCAGTTCCTGCACTCCCCCGCCGAGTTCCCGCGCGAGCGGGTACTGCGCCGCGCCGCCGACGCGGTCGCCCCCGGCGGCACCCTGCTGATCGTCAGCCACGCCGTCGCCCCAGCCCGGTTCAGCGAGGCGCAGGACCACCACGATCAGCACGGGCACGGGCACGGCCAGGACCATGACCACGGCCACGGGCATCACTCGATGAACTTCCCCACTCCGGCCGAGGTGCTCGACTCCCTGCGCCTGGCCCCCGGCGCCTGGACGGTGGAGCGCGCCGAGGAGCACCCTCGCCACGACCACCCCGAGCACCCCGTCGCCGACCACGACGCCCGCCCGCACCGCGACTCCACGGTCCGCCTGCGCCGCAACCCCTGACCCGCCCACCTCGCTGAACCGACCTCCACGGCCGCCCGCGCGCACCCGCACGCGGGCGGCCGTGCTTCTGTCCGCTCGCCTGACGAACCGTCAGCCCTATGATCACGACGTGCCCGCCCGAGCCACCTGGCACTCAGTTCCCTCCGTCGGGACACTGAGTCCCCTCTCACTTCGACAGAGAGTGGATCTGTGGCACGGAGTGTGGTCTAGTGGGGGTACTGAGTTCCCTCCGATGTGAGGCGTGAAAGGACTAGGTGGCCGTGAGCTTGAGGATCGTTGTCTGTGTGAAGTACGTGCCCGACGCGACCGGTGACCGTCGCTTCGCGGACGATGCCACCACCGACCGGGAGGGCGTGGACGGCCTCCTGTCGGAGCTGGACGAGTACGGCGTCGAGCAGGCGCTGCGCATCGCGGAGGCCAACGAGGGCGCCGAGGTGACCGTCCTGACGGTCGGCCCCGACGACGCGAAGGACGCGCTGCGCAAGGCCCTGTCGATGGGCGCCGACAAGGCCGTCCACGTCAACGACGACGACATCCACGGCACCGACGTGATGGGCACCTCCGCGATCCTGGCGGCGGCGCTGGAGAAGACCGGCTACGACCTCGTCGTGTGCGGCATGGCCTCCACCGACGGCACGATGGGCGTCCTGCCCGCGCTGCTGGCCGAACGCCTGGGCGTCGCGCAGGCCACCCTCCTGTCCGAGGTCACCGTCGAGGCCGGCACCGTCAAGGGCCGCCGCGACGGCGACGCCGCCACCGAGCTGGTGGAGGCGGCGCTGCCGGCGGTCGTGTCGGTCACCGACCAGTCCGGCGAGGCCCGCTACCCCTCCTTCAAGGGCATCATGGCCGCGAAGAAGAAGCCCGTGCAGTCGTTCGACCTCGACGACCTGGGCATCGACGCCGACACCGTCGGCCTCACCGGCGCCTGGACGAAGGTCGCGGAGATCACCGCGCGCCCCGCCCGCACCCAGGGCGTCGTCGTGACCGACGAGGGCGACGGCGGCAAGCGGCTCGCCGCGTACCTCGCCGAGCAGAAGTTCATCTGACGGGCCGCCGGGAACCTTCGAAGGATACGGAGTTTAGACACATGAGCGAGATCCTGGTCCTGGTCGACCACGCCGACGGCGCGGTGCGCAAGCCCGCCCTCGAACTGCTCACCCTCGCCCGCCGCCTCGGCACCCCCAGCGCCGTCGTCCTCGGCGCCGGCGACCACGCCGCGGCGATCGCCGCGAAGGCCGCCGAGTACGGCGCCGCCAAGGTCTACACCGCCGACGCCGACGAGTTCACCACCCGTCTCGTCGTCCCCAAGGTCGACGCCCTCGCCCAGATCGCCAGGACCGCGGGCGCCGCCGCCGTCCTGGTCACCTCCGGCGGCGAGGGCAAGGAGATCGCCGCCCGCACCGCCCTGCGCCTGGGCTCGGGCCTGATCACCGACGCGGTGGACCTGGAGCAGGGCGCGGACGGCCCCGTCGCGACCCAGTCGGTGTTCGCCGCGTCGTTCCAGGTGAAGTCGACCGTCACCACCGGCACGCCGGTGGTCACCGTCAAGCCGAACAGCGCCGCCCCCGAGGCCGCGCCGGCCGCCGGCGCCGTCGAGAGCGTGACCGTGGAGTTCACCGGCAACGCCGCCACCGTCACCTCCCGCACCCCGCGCGTCTCCACCGGCCGCCCCGAGCTCACCGAGGCCGCCATCGTCGTCTCCGGCGGCCGCGGCGTCGGCGCGGCGGAGGGCTTCGGCGTCGTCGAGGACCTCGCGGACGCCCTCGGCGCGGCCGTCGGCGCCTCCCGCGCCGCCGTCGACGCCGGCTGGTACCCGCACAGCAACCAGGTCGGCCAGACCGGCAAGCAGGTCTCCCCGCAGCTGTACGTCGCGGCGGGCATCTCCGGCGCGATCCAGCACCGCGCCGGCATGCAGACCTCGAAGACCATCGTCGCGGTCAACAAGGACCCCGAGGCCCCGATCTTCGAACTCGTCGACTACGGCGTCGTCGGCGACCTCTTCACCGTCCTCCCCCAGCTCACCACCGAGGTCAAGGCCGGCTGACGACCCGTCACCACCTGCCTCGGAAGGGCGCGACCGCCACGGTCGCGCCCTTTGGCGTTCCGGCCCGCCGCTCGCCCGCGGACGGCCCTCGCTTGCGCCTCCCCCACCACTTTCGTCTACAGTCACGTAGACGGTCTACTTCCTTGTAGACGCTGAGTGCCCCGGAGGCCACGCCGTGTACGCCCACTCCGTCCTGCTGGCGGTCAACCCGCTCGACGCTTCCTCCCTGCTCGCGGCGTTCGGTGCGCTCGGCATCGCCGCCGTGCTGTTCGCCGAGACCGGGCTGCTGATCGGCTTCTTCCTGCCGGGCGACTCCCTGCTGTTCACCGCCGGCCTGCTCTGCACCCCCGGCCTGCACTCCGGCCCGCACCTGAACCTCCCGCAGGTCCTCGTCGCCGCCGTCGTCGGCGCCCTCGCCGGGGCCCAGGTCGGCCACCTGCTCGGCCGCAAGGGCGGCCGCGCCCTGCTGGAGCGTTCCCGCAACCGCCGCCTGCACGAGGGCGCCCAGCGCGCCGAGGAGCTGCTCGCCCGCTACGGCCACGCCAAGGCCATCACGCTGGCCCGCTTCGTCCCCGTGGTCCGCACCGTCCTCAACCCGCTGGCCGGCGCCCTCGGCGTCCCCACCCGCACCTTCGCCCTCTGGCAGGCCGTCGGCGGCCTCGTCTGGACCGTCGGCCTGATCCTCGGCGGCTACGCGCTCGGCTCCACCATCCCCAACGTCGACCACTACCTGCTCCCCGCCATCGCGGTGATCGTCGCCCTCTCCCTCCTCCCGCTCGCCCTCGAGTTCCGCCGCAGCCGCGCCGCCCGCGGCTGACACCTCGCCCGGAACCGGAGAAGCCCGCCGCTGACGTCCGTCAACGGCGGGCTTTCGGGTGGTGGGCGGGCTCAGCGGACGACGTCGAAGACCTGCTTCTGCACGCCGTTGCTGTAGACCGCGTGCTCGACCAGCGCCAGCTTCTGGGCGTCCTTGTCGGTGGTGCTGAACAGCCGCTTGCCGGCGCCGAGCAGCAGCGGGAAGACCAGCAGGTGGTACCGGTCGATCAGGCCGGCGTCGGACAGGCCCTGGTTCAGCGTCGCGCTGCCGTGGACGATGATCGGACCGCCCTCGGTCTCCTTGAGCGCGGCGACCTCGTCCAGCGAGCGCAGGATGCTGGTCTCGCCCCAGTTGGAGACCAGCTGGTCCTCGCCGAGGGTGGTCGAGACGACGTACTTCGGCAGTGTCCGGTAGTGCGCGAACTCCGCCATGTCCGGCCAGACCGGGCTGAACGCCTCGTAGCTGACCCGACCCATCAGGACCGCGGCGGACTCCTCCTGCTCCCGGGCCTTGATCTCGAACGCCTCGGGGACGAACTCGATGTCCTTGAACGTCCAGCCCGAGTTCCGGTAGCCGGGCTCGCCGCCCGGGCCCTCCACGACACCGTCGAGCGAGACGAAGGCCGTGCTGATCAGGGTGCGCATGATGGTGCTCTCCTCGATGTACGAATCTGGCGATGTGCTCGGTGCTCGGCCCACTCGGTGCTCGGTGCTCGGTGCTCGGTGCTCGGCCTACTCGGCGCGCTCGGTGCTCAGTGCTCGGCAAGGACGCCGGCCACCCACTGCTGCCACCCGGCCTCGGCAGCGGTGGCGGCCTCGTCCGGGCCGAACAGGTGGTGGAACATCAGCACCAGGCCGGGGGCGTGGTGGAAGGTGTACAGCCCGTCCGCGGTGCGGACCTCGAAGCGCTCCTGGTCGGACCACGTCACCTCCCCGGTCAGCGGCGGCAGCCCGGCCGGCTCGGCGTGCGCCCGCGCGCCGACGGCGATGTCGGCCGGCAGCGCCAGGCCGCGGGCGAGCGCGGCCCGGACCCGCGGTACGGGCCGCTCGCCGGTCTGCGCCATGGCGAAGACCGGGCGACCGGTGCGGCCGCGGAAGTGCGCCAGGTACTCGCGGAGCGTGTGCAGGTGGAACGGCCAGCCGCGGCGCAGCGCGTCGTACTCGTCCTGCCAGTCGTCGCCGAGCATGCCGCTGTGGACGACGCGCAGGACGGTGCTGCCGCCCTCGCGCCCCTCGATGAGGTACTCGAAGGCCATGAACCGGCCGTCGGCCGCCGTGCCCGTGCGGGTGGCGAACCGCTTGCCGGGTTCGTACGCAGTGACCAGCGACTCCTCCCGGTTGCCGCCCACGTCCATGACGGCGGTGCCGCCTTCGCGCGGATCGACCTCGTTGCGGCCCATGAACCAGGACTCGATTCCGGGCCCGGTGGCGATCGCCTCCCAGACCTGTTCCGGTTCGGCCGGCAGGACGATCTCCTGCTCGATCTCGAAGGGGTGGCTCATCGGGGGTTCTCCTGTGCGGCGTCGGGCCGGTGGCTGTCCGTGGCCGGGTGCGGGTCGGGGATCTGGTGCAGGCCGACCACCACGCGGTGCCTCCGGCCCTGCGGTGCGGACTCGTCGTGGTACCGGCCGACCAGGCCGGCCACGGCCTGGGACAGCTCCTCGGCGAAGGCCGCCCGGTCGGCGGCGGAGGCGAACCGCACCTCGGCGTCGACCCCGAAGCTCGCCACCCGCTGTCCGGCCCGGGCGGCGCCGGTCAGCAGCGAGCCGACCTCCTGCACCAGCCGGGCCCCCAGCGCCAGCAGCCAGCGGGCCGAGAGCTGATCGGGCGACCGGGCCGGATCCGGGCTGACGGCAGCCAGCGCACGGGGCGAGATCACGTACGAGGCGGCCGTGGCGCGGTACACCCGTTCGGTGACGTTGCCCTTCCGGCGCTCCTCGGCCAGCTCGACCAGCCCGTGCCGCTCCAGCTCCTTCAGGTGGTAGTTGACCTTCTGCCGGGGCAGCCCCAGCCGGCCCGCCAGCATGGCGGCCGAGCCGGGCTCGGCCAGGGCGGCGAGAATCCGGGACCGGATCGGATCCAGGGACGACTCGGCCGCGGCCGGCTCTTCGATCACAGCGATGTCCAGCACCTCTCCACCTTCCGGTCCGAAGGCCCCCGGCGCTCCCGGGGACGACTCCAGCCTCCCTCCGAAGAAAAATCCTGTCAAGACAAATTTTCTTGTCGGTGACCGCCTGCCCTCCGGCCGGGCACGATGCCGAACGAGCCGGTGGATCTCGGCACACCGGGCCGGCGCCGGGCTAGGATCGCCCACCGACCGATCGATCAGGGGGAATCCGTGCCGCCGACCGCCGCACCCACCACGAGCTTCGACGCCAACGAGCGCACCGCCTGGGCGGGGCGGGCCGACGTCTACGCCGCGACGTTCGGCCGGCTCTGCGCCCACAGCACGCCCGAACTCCTGGACGCCGCCGAGGTGTTCGCGGGTACCCGGCTGCTGGACGTGGGCACCGGCCCCGGGACGGTCGCCGCCACAGCCTGCGCCCGGGGTGCGGAGGTGACCGCCGTGGACGCCGAGCCGAGCATGGTCGAACTCGCCCGCCGCGCCGCGCCGTCCGCCCGGGTGGATCTCGCCGCGCTGCCCGACCTCCCGTACGCAGCTGCCGAGTTCGATTCAGTGGTGGCCAACTTCGTGCTCAACCACGTCGGCCGTCCGCTGCTCGCCCTGGCCGAACTGCGCCGCGTCCTGCGGCCCGGCGGCCGCCTCGCCCTGACCATCTGGTCCGGCGCCCCGGCCCCCGGCCAGGCCTTGATCCCACAGGCGATGCAGGCCGCCGGAGCCGTCCGGCCGCCGCACCTGCGCCCGCTCGACCCCGCCGACGACTTCACGCGCACCCCGGACGGCCTGGCCACGCTGCTCACCGACGCCGGCCTCCGGCACGCCACGTGTCGCACCCTCAGCTGGGACCACCACGCCACCGCCGACGACTGGTGGGCCGGCCCGGCCTCCGGCGTCGCCACCATCGGCCTGACCTTCCTCGCCCAGACCCCCGAAGTCCGGTCCGAGGCCCGCCGTCACTACGACCGCCTCGCCGCCCCCTTCCGCACCCCGGACGGCACCCTCGCCCTCCCCCACACCGCCCTGCTCGCCACCGGCTCCAAGTGAGCGCCGGGCGTTCACGGATGACGCTGCGCCGCTCGGCCCGTGCGGTCGTTCTCGACGAACACCACCGCATCCTGCTCTGCCGACACGTCGTTCCAGAACTCACCGGAGCGGTCGTCGTACGGGCCGCGCCGGGCGGCGGCGTGGAACCGGGCGAAACCGCCCTCGCCGCGCTGCGCCGGGAACTGCGCGAGGAAGCGGGGCTCACCCTCGGCGCCGACCCGCCGCACGTGCGGCACCAGGAGGTCGCCGGCCTCGGCGGCCCGGCAGGCCGCACGGGCGTCGTCAACGACTACGCCTGGTCCGCACCGTGTCGTTCCACCCCCGCGGTGCGATGACCGACGACGAGCTCGCCGCCGGAAACATCGCCGGCTTCCGCTGGTGGGCACTGCCCGAGATCGCCGCCCACCGCGGCCGGGACCTGTTGTCGCCACGCGACCCGGCCACGCCGCCGGCGGCGCTGATCACCGACGGCGCGCCGGCCGGTCCGGTGCCGCGCGGTCTCTGATCCCCCGGCCCGCCGCTCACCACTCGCGTGGCGCGATCAGCTCCTCCCGGTCCGCGTCGGCGAAGCCGTACGCTGCCGCGACGAACGCGAAGTCCTCGCCGATCGCTTCCCGGGCGACCGTGTCGATCTCGCTGTCGGCCTCGTCGAGGGCGTCGCCCAGGCGGTTGAACTCCTCCGTCGCGGCGTGCGTAAGCACGTACAACTCCCGGAGCCCGGCGGGGCGTTCGACCTCGATCCGGTCGCACAGCGCGCGCAGCACCGCACGGCCCCGCTCCACCAGGTGGGCGGGGTAGTACGGGTCCCCCGCCATCCCGTTCAGGAACTCGTGTTCCGCCACCTGCGTGTTTCCGCTCATCGACCGACCGCTCCGCCCGTTCCGTTCCCCGAGGTTGCCGACACCGATCATCCAACTCCGCACCGACAACCTTCGGGTGGGCTCAGGAGGTGTGGACGGCTCCGCGCAGGAGTTCTTCGACGTCGCGGCGCGGGGTGGCCGCGCCGCGCGGGCCGTAGCCGATCCGCAGCACGATCTGGACGGTGCCGACACCGGCCTCGGCGTTGCGCAACCGCCAGCGGGTGTCGGGGAGTTCGACGGCCTGGTGGAGGACGGAGACGCGGACGCCGTGGGCGGTCGCCACCAGCCAGACGCGTTCCATCGACTGGCCGGCCCGCAGCCAGTCCGCCGCCGTGTCGCCGCGGGTGGCGATGGTCACCAACTGCGGCAGCGCCTCGAAGCGTTGCGAGTGGGTGGGGCCGTGTCCGGTGAAGTCCCGCATGGGGACGCGGGCCTCGTGGTCCTGCGGGCCGAGCGCCGCCACCGGGATGCCGTCCGCGGAGGGCTCGCCGCGCAGCCAACTCCCGGTCTCCGCAAGGCGGGCGGCGTCAGCGACGATCCGGGCCTCGGCCTCCGCGACGAGTGCCAGCACCCGACGCGCCTCGGACTCCTCCAGGGCTTCGAGGACGGTGTCCTCGGCGGCGGCCGCCGCGATCAGTTCGCCGATCACCGTCTCGGGGACGTCACGGTTGTTGAACGGCTCCCGGCTGGAGTGCCGCAGCGCGATCGCGTCCGCCAACTCGGCGGTCTCGTCCGGGACTCCGCGCGGGCCGAAGTGCACCACCGCGACCGGGGCGTCCGCCGTGACGGGGCCGGGCAGCAGTTCCAGCTCCTCCACGGGCAGGCCCTGCCGGGCGGCCGCGACCCGCAGGTTGAACAGGGCCGCGCCGACCGACAGCAGCATGCCGCGGCCGTCCGGGTCGGCCACCGGGACGGCCCGGTCCGGATCCGCGAACACCAGTACCCCGTGGCCGTCCTCGGCCGCCTGGAACCGCCAGGGCTGGGAGTTGTGCAGCGACGGCGCGGCCCCGGCCGCGGCCACCAGTACCCGTAGCTCCTGCACGCTCAGCGCTGCCCCCGGCCCGCCCCTCGTACCCGCTGTCGACTCGACCATCGCGGATCACTCCTCGCCGCATCCTCGTCGCGTTCCACGTGCCTCTGTAGCTTGAGCGTGCGCCTCGGACCGGCCGCGCCGGTAGGGCCCAAAGACCCCCGCCCGACGACCTCCGTCCCGTTTCCCCCACCGGCGGTCCGCCCACGACCGGCCCGCGACCCGTCCGCCGGCCGCGTCACGCCGACGCGGTGCGCTGCACGAACACCTCCAACCGGGCCGACTCCAGGGCCGTGGCCAGCGCGCCCAGCAGCACCGCGTCCTCGCCGAGGGTGCTCGCCACCACCCGGGGCCGCAGCTCGCAGCTGCGGTGCAGTGCGTCCTCCAGCGGCGGCAGCAGCAGGTCCGCGCTGCGGCCCATCCCGCCGCCCAGCACGACCAGTTCGGGGTCGGCGACAGCGGCCACCACGGCGACCGCGAAGGAGAGCTGCTGGGCCTGCCGGGATATCGCCGCCCGCGCGGCCGGGTCGCCCGCCCGGGCCGCTTCGCACACCTCCTCGGCGGTGGCGGCGCCCGTCAGCCCGAGCCGCCACGCCTCGCCCACCACGGCGTCCGCGCCCACCACGGCCTCCAGAGGGGCGTCCCGATGGACCGTCAGCTCACCTGACAGACAAGGGAGTTGGAGCATGCCGATCTCACCGGCCGCCCCGTGCGCCCCGGTCCACAGTTCGCCGTCGCGCACCAAGCCGACGCCGACGCCGGTTCCGACCAGCAGGTAGGCGAAGACCGAACTGCCCGCTCCCGCACCGTAGGTGTACTCGCCGAGGGCGGCGAGGTTGGCGTCGTTGGCGACCTGCACGGGAATGCCGAGGCCGTCCGCGATCCGGTCGAACAGGCCCGGCCTGGCCCAGCCCGGCAGGTGCGCGGCGTGCCGCATCACCCGCCGCCGCTCGTCCCACACGCCGGGGCTGCCGATCACCGCCCGCACCACCCCGTCCGCCGGGCCGGCCGACGGGCAGCCGACGCCCTCGGCGAGCCCGGCGTCGGCGAGCGTGTCGCGGGCGGTGGCGACCAGCGCGTCCGCGACGGCGGGACCGGTCCGGCCCCGGTTGGGGACGTCCCGACGGGCCACCACCCGGCCCGACAGGTCGGCGACGGCGACCCGCAGGCGGGCCCGGCCGACGTCCATCCCGAGCACGTGCCCGGCGCCGGCGTCGGCCCGGTACAGGACGGCGGTGCGGCCCCGGTCCGGGGCCAGCGTGCCGGCCTCGCGGACCAGCCCGGCCGTCTCCAGCGAGCCCAGTGCGGCCGACACCGTCGGCTTCGACAGACCGGTGTCCCGGGCGAGCTGGGCCCGCGAGGACGGGCCGCCGGTGCGCAGCAGTTCCAGCAGCAGCCACTCGTTGTTGCTGCGCAGCCGCTGGCGGTTCCACCTGACGGGCTCGGGCGCCGCGCCTGCGGTCCGTCTCCGCGCGACGGGCATCGCTTGCGGGTGGGTCACGGTTCCTCTTCTCCGGTCGGGACAGTCCGCCCGCCCCCCGCCGGCAATACCGTCACACACTCAACTGTTGTCCACGTCCAGGTCGTCACACCCGTGTCGCCGCCGGGAATCCGACCTCGACACGCCCACCGGCACCGGCCCGCTCCCGGTTCCTGCGGCACGGCGATGGTACCCACCGGAGCCGTCAGCTGACGTACCGTACAGATCATGGAATTCCGTCACCTGGGCCGCAGCGGCCTGATCGTCAGTGAAATCGCCTACGGCAACTGGCTCACCCACGGCTCGCAGGTCGAGGAGGACACCGCGGCCGCGTGCATCCGCGCCGCCCTCGACGCAGGCATCACGACCTTCGACACCGCCGACGTGTACGCGGAGACCCGCGCCGAGTCGGTCCTCGGCCGGGCCCTCAAGGGCGAGCGTCGCGAGGGGCTGGAGATCCTCACCAAGGTGTTCTGGCCGACCGGGCCCGGCCGCAACGACCGGGGGCTGGGCCGCAAGCACGTCATGGAGTCGATCGACGGCTCGCTGCGCCGCCTGCAGACCGACTACGTGGACGTGTACCAGGCGCACCGCTACGACCCGTCCACGCCGCTCGAGGAGACCATGGAGGCGTTCGCCGACGTGGTGCGCTCCGGGAAGGCGCTGTACATCGGCGTGTCCGAGTGGACGGCCGACCAGATCCGGGCCGGGCACGCGCTCGCCCGCGAGCTGCGCGTCCCGTTCGTCTCCAACCAGCCGCAGTACAGCGCGCTGTGGCGGGTCATCGAGGGTGAAGTCGTCCCGGTGTCCGAGGAGTTGGGCCTCGGCCAGGTGGTCTGGTCGCCGATCGCGCAGGGCGTCCTCACCGGCAAGTACCGGCCCGGCGCCGAGCCGCCGGCAGGCTCCCGGGCCACCGACGACAAGGGCGGCGCGAACTTCGTCGCCCGCTGGCTGCGCGACGACGTCCTGGAGCGCGTCCAGCTGCTGCGTCCGCTCGCCGACCAGGCGGGGCTGTCGCTCGCCCAGCTGGCCGTCGCCTGGGTGCTGCAGAACTCCAACGTCTCCGCGGCGATCATCGGCGCCTCCCGGCCCGAGCAGGTCACCGAGAACGTCAAGGCCGCCGGCGTGAAGCTGGAGCCGGAGCTGCTCGCCCGGATGGACGAGATCCTCGCGCCCGTCGCCGAGTTCGACCCGGCGAAGACCGCGGAGAACGCCCCCAAGGTCCGCCCCTGACACAGCGCCGGTCCGGCGCCCACCGGTCCCCGGCGCCGGACCGGCCGTCAACTCGCCCTCCCGCTACGGCTCGGACGGGTCGACCCCGGCACCGTCCCTGCCTGAATCGCCCGTCGGCACCAGTTCCTGCTGCGCCCAGATGGTCTTGCCGTGCCGACCGAACCTGGTCCCCCAGCGCTGCGCCAGATGACCGATGATGAACAGCCCGCGGCCGCCCTCGTCGGTGCTCTTCGCCCGCCGCATGTGCGGGGTGCTGGCCGAGCTGTCCGAGACCTCGCAGATCAGGCCCCGGTCGTGGATCAGCCGCAGCCGGATCGGCGGCTCCCCGTAGCGGATCGCGTTGGTCACCAGCTCGCTGACGATCATCTCGGTGGCGAACTCCAGCTCCCCCAAGCCCCAGGCGCCGAGCTGGTGTTCGGCCAGCCGCCGGGCGGTGCGCACCACCGCGGGGTCGTCCGGCAGCGTCCACACCGCGACCCGCTCGTCCGGCAGCGCCCGGGTGCGGGCCAGCAGCAGCACGGCGTCCTCCCGCTGGCGTTCGGGCAGCAGCGCGTACACCACCCGGTCGCACAGGTCGGGCAGGCGCTCCTCGCCGGGCCGGGCGAGCACCCGCTCCAGCACCGCCCGCCGCGCGCCCGGGCCGTCGGGCGTGCCGTCCCGGTCGGGGTGCCGGGCCCGGCCGGACATCAACCCCTCGGTGTACAGCGCCAGTACGCAGCCCTCGTCCAGTTCGGCGGTGGTCGTCTCGTAGCAGCAGTCGCCCCAGCCGAGCGGCCGCGCGGGCTCGACGTCGAACGGCAGCGGCTCGCCGTCCGGGCCGACCAGCACCGGCGCGGGGTGCCCCGCGGACGCGGCGGTGCAGGTCCGGGCGATCGGGTCGTACACCAGGTACAGGCAGGAGGCGAGGCCGTCCGGCAGCCGGTCCGCGCCGGGCGGCAGGCTGCCGCGCTGCTCGTTGGTCAGGACCCGCGCGACTTCGTCCAGGCGCACCAGCAGCTCGTCCGGCGCCAGGTCCTGCACGGCCAACGTGCGCAGCGCGGTGCGGAGTTGACCCATCAGGGCGGCGGCCTCGATGCCGGTTCCGGTGATGCGGCCGACCGCCAGGCCGACCCGGGCGGCGGACAGCGGGACGATGTCGTACCAGTCGCCGCCGGGGCCGACCGCGCCCGGCAGGTAGACCTGCGCGGTCTCCACGGCGCTGAGTTCGGCCGGTTCCCTGGGCAGGAGTTGGCGTTGCAGGGTGGTGGCGATCGTGCGTTCGCGCGCGTAGCTGCGGGCCTTGTCGATGGACAGGGCGCCGCGGGAGGCGAGTTCGACGGCCAGGTCCAGGTCGGCCGGTTCGAACGGGTCCGGCCGCCGGTTCCGGTACAGGGACAGCACGCCCAGCACCGTGTCGTGCACCACCAGCGGCGCGACGATCATCGAATGCACGCCGAGCCCGGCCAGGCGGCGTCCGCGCACGGGGTCGGCGGCCAGCCAGTCCTCGTCGCCGTTCAGTCCGCGCACCAGCCGCGCCCGCCCGTCGTCGAGCACCTGGCTGTACGGCGTGGGCGCCCCGTAGGTGGAGAGTTCGCCGTGCGGGATCGGGCCCGGCTCGGCGGCGGGCCGGCCGGGGGCGTGCACGGCCCGGTAGGCGGCGCGGCGCAGCGGGGAGGTGGGGTCGACGGGTCCGGCGCGCGGCGGCAGGCCGCGCAGGGGTTCGTCGAGCAGGTCGACGGTGGCGATGTCGGCGAGGCGTGGCACGGCGACGTCGGCGAGTTCCTGGGCGGAGCCGATGGCGTCCAGGGAGGCGCCGAGTCGGCGGTGCGCGGTGTGCAGGATGTCGAGGCGTTCGAGGGCGGTCTGCTGCTCGGTGACGTCCTCGATGGCGGCGACCAGGTAGCGGCGGCCGGTGTCGGAGACGACGGGGAAGAAGGAGACGGCGCCGATCATGTCGCGGCGGGGCTCGCCGGGGGTGCGGCCGCGGATCACGTGTTCGCGGATCCAGTCGCCGTCGTCGAGGGCCTGGCGGGCGAGGGATTCGAGTTCGGCGCCGTCGAAGCCGGGGGCGAAGTCGCCGGCGCGGCGACCGGCGGTCCCGGGGTCGGCCTGGACGTCGGGCCGGGTGCCGGCGTTGTGGGCGGCGGCGTTGTGGCGGACCAGCCGCAGGTCCTGGTCGAGCAGGTAGAGGCCGACCGGGGCCTGGGCGAACAGGGCGTCGAGCAGTGCCGTGTCGTGGCCTTCGTCGCCGTTGCCGTCGGGGCCGCGGTCGGGGCCGCGGCGGCGGGCTGCGTTTGCGCGCCGCACGGCGTCGCCGGCGGGGTGCCCGCCGGCGTGCGCCTCGTCCGGGCTGTCCACGACGTGCCTCCTTTCCGCGTCGCCGCCCGGGGTGGCGTTCATGACGGCCTGCCCGGGGTCGGCGGGGTGGGCCGGAAGGCGATCAGGGCGATATCGTCACGGAGGTCGACGACGCCGCTCGCCAGGTGTTCGCACAGGTCGGCGAGGGGGCGGTGGCGGGCTTCGGCGGCGGCTTCGCAGAGGCGGTCGATGCCCCGGCCCAGGTGTTCGCCGGGGACTTCGACCAGGCCGTCGGTGTAGAGCAGCAGGGTTTCGCCGGGGCCTATCGGGTCGCGGTGGGTGACGCGGGGGCGGCGCGGGTCGACGGACAGCGGGACGTCGGCGTCCTCGGCGGCCAGCAGTCGGGGCGGGCCGGTGACGGGCACCAGGACGGGTGGCGGGTGGCCGGCGTTGCTCCACTCGACCTCCCAGTAGCCGTCCGCGCCGTGCCGGGTGAGGCGGGCGTGGACGGCGGTGGCGAAGCTGCCGACGCCCAGTCCTTCGGCGGCGGTGTCGAGTTCGCGCAGGGTGTCGGCGGGGGTGTGGCCGTGCGGGCGGATGTAGGCGATGGAGCGCAGCATGGCGCGCAGTTGGCCCATCGTGGTGGCGGCGGCGAGGTCGTGGCCGGCGACGTCGCCGATGGTCATGGCGAGCGCGCCGTCGGGGAGGGTGAACGCGTCGTACCAGTCGCCGCCGACTTCGGCGTTGCGGTTGCCGGGGCGGTAGCGGGCGGCGAGGTCGGCGCCGCCGACCCGGGGCGGGGTGGTGAGCATGGCGCGTTGCAGGACGACGGCGGAGTGCCGGGCGCGTTGCAGGGCGAGGGCCTGGCGCAGCGGGGCCTGGGCCCGTTGCAGGACTTCGTGCTGGAGTTCGATGTCGGCGGGGCCGGGCGGGGGTGCGCCTTCGCAGTCGGCGGTGGCGGCGAGGGCGACGACGGCGCCGTCGACGACGATCGGCAGCAGGGTGACGCTGGTGGCACGGGCGGCTTTCAGCCAGCGGGCGGAGACTTCGGGGATGCTGCCGCCGGGCACATTGCCGTCGGCGAATTCGAGCGTGGTGGGAGTGCGGTCGGAAACCGCTTTCCCCGCGCGTTCTCCGAGGGTGAAGGTCTGCCGGTTGATAGGTGGCAGCGGGGGCAGTCCGGGGCGGGCGACGGAGGCGACCCGGGTGGCGACGACGGCGCCGCCGGCCGCGTCCGGCTCGCGCAGCACGAAGACGGCGCACACGTCGGTGAGGTCGGGGACGAGGGTGGCGGCGAGGGCGGCGAAGGCGTCCTCGGCGCGTTCGGCCTCGGTGACGGCGCCGGCCCGGGCGAGCAGTCGTTCGCGCAGCCGGTTGCGCCACTGGTCCTCGATGTCGGTGGTGGTGCCGATCCATTCGGCGGGTCCGCCGTTGCGGACGATGGGGACGGCGCGGGCCCGGACGTGCCGGTAGCCGCCGTCCTTGCCGCGGACCCGGAAGACGTGCTCGAAGGTGGTGGGCAGGTCGCGGACGGCGTCGGCCCAGCGTGTGGCGAGCTGGTCGCGGTCCTGGGGGTGGACGACGTCGAGCCAGCCGGTGCCGACCGCCCCGGGGAACGGGCGGCCGGTGAAGGCCTCCCAGCCGGGGACGAGTTCGTCGGCGGTGCCGTCTGCGTGCACCAGCCACACCATCTGGGCAGCGGCCGCCATCAGGGCCTCGTAGCGCCGCAGGGTCTGCAGCCGTTCGACGGACAGGCGTTCGGCTTCCAGGGCGGAGTGCAGTTCGGCGGTGGTGTCGACGGCGGTGGTGAGGATGGCGGGCCCGTGCGGGGTGCCGGGGGCGTGCAGGGTGCCGGCGGGCGAGCTGGAGTAGACGAAGTGCCGGTGGGCCGTCCCGCCGTCGGGGCAGCTCAGGGTGCGTGGCGCGGTGACCTGCCGGGCGGTGCCGTCGGCGAGCACGGCGTCGAGGGTGGCGACGAAGCGCTCGGCACCCGGTTCCGTGAACACCTCACGGGCCGGGACGCCGAGCGGGCGGTCGCCGAACAGGTCGCGGAACGCGTCGTTGACGTACACGAGCCGGTGGTCGTCGCCGGCGGTCAGTGCGATCGCCACGATGGCCCGGTCGAACACCTCGGGTGTCAGTGGTGTGTCCGGCACCCTGCCGGTCCTCCTCCCGCCCGCCTGCCGGCGGGGTCTCAGGCGAGCAGTTTGCTCTTCGCCGCGCGGTACTCGTCCTCGGAGATGGCGCCGCTGTTCTTCAGGTCGGCGAGCCGGGCGAGTTCGTCGACGTGCCGCCGCCCCGCGTCCTGGTTCTCGGTGCCGGCGGCTTTGCGGACGTAGTCCTGGAAGCTGCTCTCCGCCTGCATGGCGAGCGCCCGGTCACGGTTGCCCATGGATTTTCCGCGGGCGATCAGGTAGACGAGCACGCCGATGTAGGGCAGCAGGACGACGAGGACCGTCCAGCCGGCCTGGCCCCAGCCGCTCAGGTCGTGGCTGTGGAAGATGTCGGTGATCACCTTGAACAGCAGGAACAGCCAGAGGATCCAGAGGAAGAACCACATCATCGTCCAGAACAGGTTGAGCAACGGGTAGTCCATCGGGGGCTCCCTTCCACAGGTTCTTCGAGAGGTATCACCACATTCCGGGCACCGCACTCCGGGTGCCTCGGGCGAGCCGTCACCGGGTGTCCGGTGGCAGTTGCACCCGGTGTTCAGCGGTCGTACGGGGAGATCCGCCAGGCGAGCAGCACCACCAGGAAGGAGGCGATGCTGAAGCCGGTGGCCCACCAGGCGGTGGCGATCTCGCCGCGCATCCAGGCGTTGGTGGCGACGGTGAGCCCCCACAGCTGGCCGATGACGACGGTGATGGCGAGGCCGACGCGGGCGGAGAGGATCGCCGAGCGTTCCGGCTGCTGGTCGGTGCCCGCGCCGGGTCCGGGGCCGGTCGCGGTGACCCGGGCGTCGGCGTACCCGGAGGTCGGCCGGATCTGCGGATAGCGTTCGTGGACGGGCCGGTTGAGGTGCGGTTCGTCGCTGCCGGGGTGGTAGCCCTCGGGGAAATGGCCTTCGGGGACGCTCACCGCACACCCACCAAGCCTTCCTGACGGACCGTCATGTCTCGTTCGTCCAGCATCATTTGCCGCTCTTCCGGCTCGGGCATCCGGCGGCTTCGGCCAGCGCCGGGTTGCGGTCGCGCAGGCCCCGGCACAGGCCCGCCTGCTCGTCCTCGCCGGAGCGGGCGGTGCCGATCGCCCAGACCGCGCCCCGGGCGTCCTCGACCATGACCACCTTGGGCAGCGGCCGGGGCGGCGGGCCGGCCGTCACCTCGCCGCTGCGGGCGTCGAACTTCCCCTCGTGGCACGGGCAGTAGAGATCGCCGTCGGGGCCGTGGTCGCGTCGCCACAGCACGCCGCAGGCCAGGTGGGTGCAGACGGTGGAGTAGCCGACCAGGGTGCCGTCGGGCAGGCGGATCGCCATCGCCCGATCGTCCTCGCCGGGGTAGTCGAAGCTCACCGCCTGCCCGCGCTCCAGCCGGTCGGCGACCTTCAGTGGGGCGGCGATGCCGTCGCCGTGCCGGTGCAGCACGCCCGCCGAGACGACGGCGGAGCCGACCGCGAGGCCGCCGGAGACCGTGGCGACGATCCGCAGGTAGTCGCGGCGGGTGGTGAGCGAGTCGGCGCTGATCCGCTCGCGCAGCGCGGCCTGCTCGGCCCGGTGGCCGTCCTCGGGGCTGCCCGGCTCGGGCGGGTCGACGGGGCTGCTCACGCCACCGCTCCGTTCCCGGGCGCGGACCGCCCGCTGACGTCGATCACGCTCATCCGTTCCCGGGCGCGGACCGCCCGTTGACCTCGACCACGCTCATCCGTTCCCGGGCGTCGACCGCCCGTTGACCTCGACCACGCTCAACCGTTCCCGGGCGTCGACCGCCCGTTGACCTCGATCACGTTCAACAGCCCGCCGGGGACGGGCGCCCGGCGCTCCGGCGGCACCACCATGGCGACGCCGGTGGAGACGGTGGTGGCGCCGAACACGAACTCGGTGGAGACGTCCACGCCGGGCCGTTCGGCCTGCAACTCCTCGGCGGTGCCGTAGAACAGGGCGCCGGTGGGGCAGACGGTGGCGCACATCGGGGCCAGGCCGTAGGAGGTGCGGTCGTAGCAGAGGTTGCACTTCATCTGGAGCTTCGCCTCCAGATCGATCTTGGGCACGCCGAACGGGCAGGCGTTGACGCAGTTCGCGCAGCCGATGCAACGGGTCGGGTCGGCCTCGTGGACGACGCCGTCCGCGGTGATCAGGATCGCCTCGGCGGGGCAGACCTCGGCGCACGGGGCGACCGGGTCCTCGCAGTGCATGCACACGGTGGGCAGCGAGGCGACGGTGCGGCCCTCGTCGGTGTAGTCCAGGTGGATCATCGACTTGCCGCGGTGCGAGTCGCATTCGCGGCACGCCGACACGCAGGCCTGGCAGCCGATGCAGCGGCCCGGGTCGATGAAGATGGTGCGTCCCAGCATCGTGGTTCAGCCCCTCTCTCCGGTGCCGACGCCCTGCGACGAGGTCGGCGGCAGCGGGTCGGTGCGCGGCACCTGGGTCTCCGGGTACGCCTCGCGGCCCGGTGGGGTGGGCGGCGCGGGCACCTCGTCGACGGCCCGGGCGCGTTCGATCCGCACCGCGCACACCTTGTACTCGGGGATCTTCGAACGCGGGTCGAGGGCGTCGATTGTCAACTCGTTGGCGGCCACCGGGTACGGCCAGTGATAGGGCACGAACACGTGGTCCGGTCGGATCGCCTCGGTGACCAGCGCCGGCAGCACCGCGCTGCCGCGCCGGGTGACCACCCGCACCGGCTCGCCGTTGCGGAAGCCCTGCGACGGGTGCACCTCCACCCACGGCCGCGGCGTCTGCTCGACCAGCGCGCCGAGGCGGCGGGTCTGGTTGCCGGACAGGAAGTGCGCGACGGTGCGGCCGGTGGTCAGCGTCATCGGGAAGTCGTCGCCGTACGGGTCGGCCGGCGGGTGCCATTCGACTGCCTGGAGGTGGATCTTCCCGTCCGGGTGGTAGCTCCTGCCGTCCTCGAACAGCCTTGGTGTGCCCGGGTGTTCGAGGCCCGGGCAGGGCCACACCAGGCCGCCGGTCCGCTCCAGCCGGTCGTAGGTGATGCCGTAGTAGTCGATCACCGTGCCGGCCGAGGCACGGCGCAGTTCGTCGAACACGTCGCGCGAGTTCTCGAAGGCGAACTTGCCTCCGGCGCCCAGGCGTCGGGCCAGTTCGCACATCACCCAGGTGTCGGTGCGGACGCCCTCGGGGGGCTCCTGCGCCTTGTTGTGCTTGACCACGCGGGCCTCGGCATTGGCCATCACGCCCTCGTCCTCGGCCCAGGTGGTGACGGGGAAGACCACGTGCGCGTTGGCGGCGGTCTCGGACAGGAAGAAGTCGAACTGGGCGTGGAACTCCAGTTTGTCGTAACCGTCCTTCACCACCGCGTAGTTGGGCAGCGAGACGAACGGGTTGTTGCAGACGCCGATCAGGCCGCGGATCTCCTGGCGCTGCATCTGCCACACCATTTCCATCATCGACGTTCCGGCGGGCGGGAGTTCGGACTCCTCGATGCCCCAGATCGCGGCGATCTGCCGGCGGTGCGCCGGGTCGTTGATGGAGCGGCCGCCGGGCAGCAGGTCGGACTTCTGGCCGTGTTCGCGGCCGCCCTGCCCGTTGCCCTGGCCGGTGAGGGTGCCGTAACCGGCGCCCGGGCGGCCCAGGTTGCCGGTCGCGGTGCACAGGTTGATGACGGTCAGGCAGTTCTCCACGCCCTGGGTGTGGTGCTCGATGCCGCGCGCGTGCCAGCCCATCGCCCGCCGCGCCCGGCCGAACGACCGTGCCACCTCGACGACTTGCTCGGCGGGGACGCCGCAGATCTCGGCGGCGCGGCTCGGCGGGTACTCCTTGACGGCGGCCTTCACCTCCGCCCAGCCGGTGGTGTTCGCCGCCAGGAACGCCTCGTCGGTCAGTCCCTCCTCGACGATCACGTGCAGCACCGCGTTGAAGAACGCCGAATCCGTACCGGACTTGAGCGCGACGTGGATGTCGGCGGTGCGGGCGACCGCGGTCTGCCGCGGGTCGACGACGATCAGCGTCGCACCCCGGTCCCGGGCGCCCCACACGTACTGGGTCAGCACCGGGAAGCACTCGCCGACGTTCGCCCCCACGATCAACAGGCAGTCCGTCTGCAGGATGTCGGCGAACGGGTTGGCCGCCCGGTCGATGCCGAACGCCAGCTTGTTGGCGCCCGCGGCGCTCACCATGCACAGCCGGCCGTTGTAGTCCACGTGCCGGGTCTTCAGCGCGACCCGGGCGAACTTGCCCACCAGGTAGGTCTTTTCGGAGAACAGGCTGGCCCCGCCGAGCATCCCGAAAGCGTCCCGGCCGTGCTCGCGCTGGATCCGGTTGATCTGCTCGACCGTGAACTCCAGCGCCTCGTCCCAACTCACTTCGCGGAACGGCTGTTTACGATCGCGGCGGAGCAGCGGTGCGGTCAGCCGGTCCGGGTGGTTGACCTGCTGGTAGGCGTTGATTCCCTTGGGGCACAGGCGCATTCGGTTGATGTCGTGGTTGCGCGGCTCGACCCCGAACACCTTGCCGTGCCCGTCCACCCGCAGGTACATGCCGCACTGGATGCCGCAGAAGCAGCAGTGGGTGGGCACCAGGGTCTGCTCGGTCTGGTCGGCCCGCCAGGCGGCGGCCGGAAGCCCGCCGGCGTCGCGGAACTCGCGGGTGCCGAGCGGGGCGACGCTCGGGTCCAACGGGACGTGCTCGCCGCTCACTTGAACCCTCGCTTGACGTCCGACAGGTACGCGGTGCCGCGCAGCACCCGCTTGCAGCGCGGGCAGTACTCGGCCCACTCGTCGAAGCCGAGCCGCAGGTCGCGCATGGTGGCGCGCAGGTTGTCGACGGCCGCGGCGGTGTCGATCGGCTGCCCGCAACGGCGGCACGCCCGCAGCTCCTCGGCGTCCGAACCCTTGCGTCGCGCCGTGTACTTGAACAGCTGCATGCCGACCGCGGCCGGGCGCTGCACGATGTGGAAGAACTTCCCGAACGGCAGGTAGACCAGGGTGAGCACCACCGACGCCATGTGCAGGATCGCCAGGAACTCGTAGCCGCCGCCGTGCAGGAACATCTCGGAGAAGGTCAGCAGCAGGCCGGTCACCGAGATGGTGAGCAGGGCCAGCAGCGGGAGGAAGTCGTAGCCGAACCGCTGACCGGTGGTCGCCGCCCGGTCCCGCACCCGTCGCCACAGGAAGTAGCCGACGCCGCCGATCACCATCACCGCGGCCAGGTCCAGCCCGTGGTACAGCGCCCAGCCGAGGAAGCTGCCGGAGTCGAAGCCGAACAGCTTCACCCCCCACAGCCGCATCTCGTAGCCCGGGCCGGTTGCGCCGGCGGCGGTGAAGGTGAACCAGCCCCAGGTCAGCGGGAAGGTAATGACGGCCGCCAACAGGCAGCCCCAGAAGATGAGTTGGTGCGCTGCCCAGCGGGCGTGCGAGCGGGCGCCGAGGAACTTCTGGAAACCCAGGTAGGTGGCCGCCATCCGCGGCAGCGCGGTCGGCGAGCGTTTCAGGTTCTCCCAGGACAGCGCCGCGGCCCAGCCCTCCCGGAACATCCGGCGGGCGGCCGGGGCGGAGATCCACATCATGTACCGGTACACCACGCCGAAGGTCAGGAACACCGTCGCCACCGCGTACGGCACCAGCGCCGAGTCGAAGTCCCGCAGCTCCCGGCTGCCCAGCAGGATCGCGGCGATCAGCAGCACGCTCGCCGCCCCGGCCACCATCGACGCCCGACCGGCCGGCGAGGTCGTGACGTCCGGCCGCGTCTCCGCCTGCACCGCTCCCCCGCGGTACGGCGGCGGCCCGTCCCCCGCCGCACTGCCCCCCGTGCTCCCGTCCGGCGACCCCCCGGGGGGCGGCGGTGTCGCGGCCACGCGCACTCTCCTAGCGCTCGACTCGATCCGACTCAGGGCTCGGGCGCCCGGCATTCCGACCCGGCGCCCGCCCACCCTCGGACGCTAGCCAGCACCTCCGCCTCCCCGCGCGCCCACTGCACCGTCGGTGGCGCGTCGCTGCGCCGAACGGAGGAGCGGGCGGCGAGCCGTCAAGCACCGTTCGACTCACTGGGGTTGATCGCCCGTCAATCGGCTCGGGGCTGGACCGGTGAGCCCTCGCCGATTAAGGTACTGCTTCATGTTGAAGGACGTACATAACTCACCCGCCTCCGAACCCTCCCTCGCCAACGACCCCGACGGCCACCTCTACGACCCCGGCGTGCGCAGCTCGATGGCCGCGTTCGCGCTCGGCGACGACACCCTCGCGCTGGAGGCCGCCGCCGCCGTCCGCTCCGCCTCGCAGTCCATCGACCGCCTGCGCGCCCACGGCGCCGGCGGCCGCGGTCTCAGCGCCGGAGCCCTCGACCTGCTCACCCGGCTCGGCAACGCCGACGCGGACGGTCTCACCATCGGCGCCCTCGCCCGCGCGGCCGGCGTCAGCTCCCGCAACGTCACCGGCCTGGTCGACACCCTGGAACGCGAGAACCTGGCCCGCCGCGTCCAGCACCCCGACGACCGGCGCTCGGTCCGCGTCACCATCAGCCCCGTCGGCCGCGAATGGCTCGACGCGTTCCGCCTGCCGACCCAGCGCGCCATGTCCGCCGTCTTCCGTGGCTTCACTCCCGAGGAACTCGCACAGTTCCGCCACTTGTGCCTGCGCCTGGTCGTCAACCAGCAGCAGCTGGAGCAGTACCTCGGCGGCATGCAGTCCTGAACGGCCGACCGCAGAGTGGCTGCTCGGACGCCGGCCGGACTGCCCAGCCGGCCGCGGCCGTCGGCCGGAAGGCGTCGGCGTTGCGCACGCACCAGGCCTCGAACGTGCCCGGCCGACGTCCGAGCAGCCCCTCCCGGCCGAGCGCGCACTCCTGCCGGCCGCCCTCACCAAGGTCCACCGGGCCGCGACGAACCTGCTCACCGCCCCGACCGACACTTGACCCTTGGGGCGGCCACGTGTGGACCCTCCGCGCGGGGCCGACGGTCAGGCGAGGCGCGGCGCGGGGCCGCGCCTGAACGCCCACCGGCTCGATGTCATCACGGCGGGTCCGCTCCCACGCGTCCCCCGTCAGCCGCCGGCGCTGGGCCGGCGCAACCTCGCCGCAGCGGGTGTCCCACGCGGTGCCGTTCGGCTCGTGACCCAGCGCCCGGGACACCCTGTTGGACGCGTGGTCGTCGACGAACGATCAGCTCATCGTCCAGCTGGACCACGAAGTACAGCCGCCAGAAGTCCTCACTCACCCGAGCCCGCCCCGCCCGGACGGCCCGCAGCCACCACCACTCGCGATCCGGGCTGTCCGCACAGCGCGACGCCGGATCGTCGAACGGCCACGGCGGCGCATCGGCAACTCAGGCCCGCACCGCCCATCCGGTGCCAAGGCCCTTACCAGCAAGGCTCCTTGGCACCGGCTCCCGACCCGGGTCAGTACAACTCGCAGTCAGTACAACTCGCACTCCCACCCTTCGAGTTCCGGCTCACCCGGCGGCAACTCCCCGGTGCAGTACCGGTAGAGGAACGTCGCCGCCCGGCGCTCGGCGTACTTCTCGTTGACCGGCTCCCCGTTCTCGTCCAGTTCAAGGACGTTGACGAACACGGCGAAGCAGGTCTCCGCCTGCGAAGGCGAATCCCGGAGCTCCGCCCAGTAGTCGATCCCCTCCAGCATCGGATGACCGACCGAACCACGGGCGAGCCAGCCGGCGAAACGCCGGATGGCACCGGAGGCACCGGGACCGAGATGTGAAGCCATGCCGGGAACCTATCCCCTGCCGCCAACAGGCGCTGCTGCCGCGCGTCTTACGGCGACCTGAGCAGCGGCCGTCGCAGCCTCACATCCGGGATCTCAGCACGTCGACCTCGCAGCCCGGCGCGAAGGGGTCGAAGCCGTGCTCGACCAGCCAGCGGACCGCCAGCAGGCTTCGCAGCGACCACCACCCGTGGATCACGTCGAGGTCGGCGTCGGTGCCGTAGCCGGCGAGGACGTCGCCGAGGTGCTCCTGGTGTCCGAGCGTGAAGGTGGCGAGGTCGTACAGGGCGTCGCCCTGGCCCGCCTCGGACCAGTCGATGATGCCCGTGACCTCGTCGCCGTCGACGAAAACATGGGCGATCTGCAGGTCGCCGTGCGTGAAGGCCGGGGTCCACGGCCGGAGCGCGGCCTCGGAGACCTGGCGGTTGCGGGCGACCAGGTCGGCGGGCAGGACGCCGTTCGTGACGAGCAGTTCGCACTCGGCGTCGAGTTCCGCGACCAGCGCGGCGACGCTCCGGCCGGCCCGCCCCGGCCGGGGCGGCAGCGGCGCGTCGTGCAGCTGCCGGATGGCGGCGCCCGCTGCGGCCCAGCTCGCCGACGATCCGGTCGACGGCCCGCCGAGGCGCCCGAGCGTCGTCCCCGAAAGGGCGGCCAGCGCGAGTACGGGCGGTTTGCACCACAGGACTTCCGGCGTCGGGACCGGCGCGAGGGACATCGCCTCGACCTCGGCGTCGATGCGCGCCCGATCGGCGTCCACCTTCAGGAACACGTCACCGACGCGCAGCGTCGCCCGCTCGGAATGCGCGACGACGACTTCCACCTCATCCATGGGCACCCAGTATCCCGGGAACGACCACCGACGTCGCCAGGTTTGTCACGTGCGACTACGCGGCCGACCGCGCCCCCGCCGTCCGTCGGCGGCCACCGGCCGGTGCGGCGTCGCAGCTCGCCCGCCGGCTCGTGCCCGCTCCAACGGCCGGACGGGTCTGCGCAGTTGTGCCCCGGTGCGACGTCAGTCGACCCTCGGGGCAGCCGTGCTGTCCCGCAGCACCACCTCGGCGAAAGCCGAACTCGTTTCGGCGGCCTCGCGTCGGCCGCCCTCGCGGAGAGCCAGACGGACGGCGGACTCGCCCATCCTGGCGAGCGGAAGGCGGACGGTGCTCAGCGCCGGAGCCAGATCGGTCGCCAATGGGATGTCGTCGAAGCCGGCCACCGAGATCTCGCCGGGGACGGAGATGCCGCGGTCGCGCAGTTCGGCGAGGACACCGGCAGCGCAGATGTCGGAGAGCGCGAGCACGGCCGTGGGCAGCGGAGTTCCACTCTCCCGGGCGACGTCCAGGATCCGGGCCATCGCGGCCCGGCCGCCCTCACGGGTGAACTCCGTGCGCTGGAGCATCCCTTCGGCCGGCGTCAGTCCGATCTCGCGCAGGGCGTCCAGAACGCCGTCGAGGCGGTCCTCGGCGACCCGCATCCGCTCGGGGCCGGTGATCACCGCGAAGTGGCGGTGGCCGAGTCGGGCCAGCGAATGGGTGAGCGAGGCGGCGCCCTCCTTGTTGTCCACCTGGACGGTGTCGTACAGCGGGCCGTGATCGGTGATGGCCGCCACGCGGCCGCCCTGCTCCTGATAGGCCGCCAGCGCCTCGTCCAGCTGCTGGATCACCGAGACGTCGTTGTACGCGGACCCGGCCAGAACGATCGCCCGGACCCGGTGCGCGTGCAGCATCCGGATCGCCTCCAGCTCGCGCCGGGGGTCGCCGTCCGTGCTGGTCACCAGCGACAGCAGGCCCGCGCGGGCGGCGGCGTCGCCGACGCCGCGGGCGATCCCGCCGAAGTACGGGTCGGCCACGTCGTGCAGCAGCACGCCGATCGTCGCGCCGGACGACCGGGCCAGAGCCTGCGCCGGCGCGTTGGGGAGGTAGCCGAGGGCCTCGGCGCTCGCCCGGACCTTCGCCGACAGCTCCTCCGTCACCGACCGCGCCGAGCCGTTCAGGGCCCGGGAGGCGGTGGCCAGCGAGACACCCGCGTGCCGCGCCACATCCCCGAGAGTGACAGCCACCCGATACTCCCCGATTCCCTCGCCCTGCCCGCTGATGATCGAGGGACAGGTTACCGCTCGGCCGGGTCCGGGCGGCCGAGGCGATCACAACGCCTTGACCGAGGCGGGCGGGCCGCTTAGCCTCGGCGCATGGAAAGCGCTTTCCAAGGGTCCTCTCCGGCCCGCTTGGAAAGCGCTTTCCATCAGCTCTCGCAACACTTCCCCAGATCTCCGCGCCGACCCCGACACGGGTTCGACGCCGGTCGGCAGCGGGGCGTGGAAAGCGCTTTCCCGCGCCGACCCGGGGTCTCCCCGGACGGAGTCGGCAAGCGCTTTCCACGCGCCGCTCCCCACCCTCCCCCTCTCCACCTACCGCCCACGGAAAGGACCCCCCATGTCCCGCAGGGTCATCGGCATCGTCATGAACGGCGTCACCGGCCGGATGGGTTACCGCCAGCACCTGGTGCGCTCGATCCTGGCCATCCGCGAACAGGGCGGCCTGCCGCTGGGCGACGGCCAGGTGCTGTGGCCGGAGCCGATCCTGGTCGGGCGCAGCGCCGCCAAGCTGGAGGAGCTGGCGAAGCGGCACGGCCTGTCGCACTGGACCACCTCGCTGGACGAGGCGCTGGCGCACCCGCTGGCGGAGATCTACTTCGACGCGCAGGTCACCCAGGCCCGGGAGTCCGCGATCAAGGCGGCGATCGCGGCCGGGAAGCACATCTACACCGAGAAGCCGACCGCCGAGTCGCTGGACGCGGCGCTGGAGTTGGCGCGGCTGGCGCGGGCCGCCGGGGTCTGCAACGGCGCGGTGCAGGACAAGCTGTTCCTGCCGGGTCTGCTGAAGCTGAAGCGGCTGGTGGACGGCGGCTTCTTCGGCCGCATCCTGTCGGTGCGCGGCGAGTTCGGCTACTGGGTGTTCGAGGGCGACTGGCAGGACGCGCAGCGTCCGTCCTGGAACTACCGGGCCGAGGACGGCGGCGGCATGATCCTGGACATGTTCCCGCACTGGCGCTACGTGCTGGACGGCATCATCGCCCCGGTCCGCTCGGTGTACGCGCACGCCGCCACGCACATTCCGCAGCGGGTCGACGAGCAGGGCCGCCCGTACCCGGCGACGGCGGACGACGCGGCGTACGGCGTGTTCGAGCTGGAGGGCGGGATCGTCGCGCAGGTCAACTCGTCGTGGGCGGTCCGGGTGGACCGGGACGAGCTGGTCGAGTTCCAGGTCGACGGCACCGAGGGCAGCGCGGTCGCCGGGCTGCGCAACTGCCGCATTCAGCACCGTGGTTCGACGCCGAAGCCGGTGTGGAACCCGGACCTTCCGGTCACCGAGTCGTTCCGTGAGCAGTGGCAGCAGGTGCCGGACAACGCCGAGTTCGACAACGGCTTCAAGGTGCAGTGGGAGCTGTTCCTCAAGCACGTGGTGACCGGCGCGCCGTACCAGTGGGACCTGCTGGAGGGCGCCAAGGGCGTGCAGCTGGCCGAGCTGGGCCTGCGTTCGGCCCGCGAGGGCCGCCGACTGGACGTGCCGGAACTCAGCCTCTGACTCGTCCGGCCGCAACTGCCGGGACCCGGGACCCGGGATCCGGCACCGCCGACGGGACCGACAGGGCGGCGCGAGCCGAGACCCGGCTCCGCCGCCGCCCCGTCCGACTCGCCTGCGTCGCCCGGCACGTGAACCCGTCGGCACCCCGTCCTCACGTCCCCGGCCTTCCGCAGGTTGAGGCCGCCGCCTCCACACCCCTCCCCCATCCCGTCGATCCGTGCGATCGCCCGATCCCAAGGCCTGACACCATGACTCATCTCGATCTGCCCGGCATCGGCCGGTACCAGTTGCGCGAGCCCGCGGCGCTCGCCGCCCCGACGGGGCCGGCCTCCTCCCGAGTGGCGTTCGCGGCCGCCCATGTGGTGGCCGATCCGCTGGGCGGGAACGCGCCCGGTGCGCCGGCCGCCGTGGACTGGGAGGGGACGCTCAAGTTCCGGCACCGGCTCTGGGAGTTGGGCCTGGGGGTGGCCGATGCGATGGACACCGCGCAGCGCGGGATGGGCCTGGACTGGGCCGCGACGCAGGAGCTGATCGCCCGTTCGGGTGCGGAGGCGAAGGCCGTCGGCGGCCGACTGGCGTGCGGTGCGGGCACCGACCAACTGGCGTCCGTGAACGTCTCGTTGGCCGAGGTGTCGGCGGCGTACGAGGAGCAGCTCGCGGTGGTCGAGGCGGCGGGTGCGCAGCCGATCCTGATGGCGAGCCGGGCGCTGGCGGCGTCGGCGCGCGGTCCTGAGGACTACCTGTCGGTGTACGGGAAGCTGGTCGAGCAGGCCGAACAGCCGGTGATTCTGCACTGGTTGGGCGAGATGTTCGATCCGGCGCTGGCCGGCTACTGGGGTTCGGCGGATCTGGATACGGCCGCGCAGACGGTGCTGGAGCTGATTCGCAGCCACCCGGGCCGGATCGACGGCATCAAGGTGTCACTGCTGGACGCGGGTCGGGAGGTCGCGCTGCGGCGTGAACTGCCGTCCGGGGTGCGGATGTACACGGGTGACGACTTCAACTACCCGGAGTTGGTGCGGGGTGACGAGGTCGGTCACAGTGACGCGCTGCTGGGCGTGTTCGATCCGATCGCGGAGGTCGCGGCGGCGGCGCTGCAGGCTCTGGACGCCGGTGATCTCGCGCGCTACGACGCGCTGTTCGGTCCGACGGTGCCGCTGGCCCGTCATCTGTTCGCGGCGCCGACGTTCCACTACAAGACGGGCATCGTGTTCCTGGCGTGGCTGTGCGGGCACCAGGAGCACTTCACCATGGTGGCCGGTGCGCAGAGCGGCCGTTCGGTGAGTCACCTGGTGGAGCTGTTCCGACTGGCCGACGTGGCCGGGGTGTTGGGCGATCCGGAGTTGGCGGCGGGTCGGATGCGGGAGTTCCTGGCGCTGGCGGGGGTGCGGGCATGAGCGCGGCGGTGCTGAAGGTGTCCGAGGGGTGCGAGCGGCTGTCGCTGAACCAGATCACCACCAAGGGCTGGAGCCTGGAGGAGGCGGTGCGCGGCTGCGTGGACGCCGGGATTCCGGCGATCGGCCTGTGGCGCGACAAGGTCGCCGAGGCGGGCCTGGCCCGGGCGGCGCGACTGTGCCGGGACGCCGGTGTCGCGGTGAGCAGCCTGTGTCGGGGCGGGTTCCTGACGGCCGGTGACGAGGCGGCGCGCCTGGCGGCGTTCGCGGACAACCTGGCGGCGATCGAGGAGGCGGCCGAACTCGGCACCGACACCCTGGTGTTGGTGGTGGGCGGCTTGCCGTCCGGCAGTCGCGACCTGGTCGGGGCGCGCCGCCAGGTGGCCGACATGATCGGTGAACTCGCTCCGCACGCAGGCGACTTCGGCGTCCGGCTGGCGATCGAGCCGCTGCACCCGATGTTCTGCGCGGACCGGGCGGTGGTCTCCACGCTGGGCCAGGCGCTGGATCTGGCGGAGGCCCATCCGGCCGAGCAGGTCGGTGTCGTGGTGGACAGCTACCACGTGTGGTGGGACCCGGAGTTGGAGCAGCAGGTCGCGCGTGCGGGGGCGGGCAACCGGATCGCCTCGTACCAGGTGTGCGACTGGACGCTGCCGCTGCCGGCGGACGCGTTGCTGGGCCGGGGCCATGTCGGCGACGGGCACATCGACTTCGGTTGGCTGACCGACCGGGTGGCCGAGGCCGGCTACGAAGGCTGGATCGAGGTCGAGCTCTTCAACGAGCAGGTGTGGAACACCCCGGGTGAGCAGACCCTCGCCACCCTGAAGGAGCGTCACCGCACGCATCTGGTGCGTCGCTGACGCCGGCGGGCGCGCGGGCCGGCACGCGCACACAGGTGGAGGGGCGAGCGTGTCGTCGGCCCGCTCGCCCGCCGCTGTCCGAGGGTGTCGCGCCTCACCCTGTCGCGCGCGTCGTGTCGAGGTGGTGGGCACCTGGAGCGGTCCGGTTGAGTGGTGCCGCGTCGGGGTGGATGCTCCGGCGGAGTCGGCAGGCCGAAGGTGGCCTGTCGGGGTCCTGCCGGGTCGGCGGGTCGAGATCGAGAGAGGCGGAGGTGGGACGGATGCGGATCGTCGTGGCGCCGGACTCGTTCAAGGGGACGATCGACGCGGCGGATGCCGCCGAGGCGCTGTCCTCGGGCTGGCGTTCAGTGCGGTCGGCGGACGAGGTGCGGTGCGTGCCGATGGCGGACGGCGGGGAGGGGACGCTCGCGGCCGTCGTCTCGGCCAGTCCCGGTGCGCGGCTGGTCGACGTCCCCGACGTGGCGGGGCCGGACGGGCGGCCGGTGCGCGGGCAGTTCGCGCTGCTGCCGGACGGCACGGCGGTGGTCGAGCTGGCCGTGGCCAGTGGACTCCCGTTGCTGGGCCGCGAGTTGTGTCCACTGACCGCGACGACCCGGGGCACCGGCGAGACCATCGCCGCCGCATTGGACGCCGGGGCGACCCGACTGCTGGTCGGCCTCGGCGGTTCGGCGTCCACCGACGGCGGCTTCGGGCTGCTGTCCGCGCTCGGCGCCCGCCTGCTGGACAGCACGGGCCACGTCGTTCCTGACGCCTCGTCGGATCTCGATGCCGCGCTCGACGCTGCGACCGCCTTCGACCGTTCGCGGATTCGCCTCGCCCCGCCCGGCGGGGTGGTGCTGCTCACCGACGTGACCAATCCGCTGCTGGGCGAGCGCGGCGCGGCGGCGGTGTACGGCCCGCAGAAGGGTGCCGGTGAGCGCGAACTTCCGTTGCTGGAACGAAGGTTGGAACGCCTGGCGGAGCTGATGGGCGGCGATCCGTCGCATCCGGGCGCAGGCGCGGCGGGCGGGACGGGGTACGGGCTGCTGGCCGGTTGGGGCGCGGTGGTCGAGCCGGGCGCACCGGCGGTGGCTCGACTCCTCGGGCTGCCGGGCCTGTTGGCGTCCGCGGATCTGCTGATCACCGGCGAGGGCCGGTACGACGCGACCAGTCTCCAGGGGAAGGCCGTCGGCGAGGTGGTGCGCCTGGCCGAGGCAGCGGGCGTCCCGTCGAGCGTGGTGGCGGGCGAGTCGGCGGCGGACGGGGTGCTCACCCTCTCCTCGCTGGCGGGATCCGCGTCCGCCGCCCGGTCCGAACCGGCCCGCTGGCTGCACCGGGCGGGAGCCACGCTGGCGGAGCAGTGGGCAGCGCGCACCTGATCGGGCATCGACCCGGCGGGTCCCCGACCCGCCGACCGACCAGGTGATCGCCCGCCCGGCCGGTCCGATATTTCGTTGACCCATCACCGGCAACCCGGAAGGCTGTGTCGTCATGTCTACTTTCTCCGACGACCTTCCCCAGCCTCCGCCCGCCTCGCAGTCCGTCCCGCCCGCCGACTGGACGGACTGGGAGGCGGCCAATCGCGCCAACTGGGACGAGCGGGTGCCGGTCCATGTCGGCGGGGCGTTCTACGACGTTCCGGCGTTCGTGGCCGGAGCGGAGGTGCTGCGGGACTTCGAGCTCGCGGAGGTCGGAGACGTTGCCGGAAAGCGCTTGCTGCACCTGCAGTGCCACATCGGCCTGGACACTCTTTCGTGGGCGCGTCGCGGCGCGCTGGTGACGGGGCTGGACTTCTCCGAGCCGGCGCTGGTGGAGGCCGCGCAGTTGGCGAAGCAACTCGGGGTGGAATCGGCGCGCTTCGTCTCCTCCGATGTGTACGGCGCGGTGGAGGCGCTCGGCGGCGAGACCTTCGACGTGGTGTACACGGGCATGGGCGCCCTGAACTGGCTTCCCGACCTGACGCGTTGGGCCCGCACAGTGGCGGCGCTGGTCCGTCCGGGCGGGTTCGCCTATCTGTCGGAGTTCCACCCGATCGCCGAACTCGTCGCAGCGGACGGCCGCACCGTGGTGGAGGACTACTTCGACCGCGCGCCGGCCGTGCTGGACACGCCGGGCAGCTACGCCGACCGGGACGCGACGATGACGGCCACCCGCACGGTGCAGTGGCGGCACGGAATCGGCGACGTGGTCAGCGCGCTGGCAGCCTCCGGCCTGCACCTGGACTTCCTGCACGAACACGCGCACGGACACTTCTTCCTGTCGCCCGGCCCCCGCCTCCCCCTGGTCTATTCGCTGCGCGCCTCCCGACCGTCCTGACGACCGGCCGGTTTCCCGCCGCACCGCCCGGGGTTCCGGTCCACCGAGATCCCACAGCTCAGGGCTCCCGACTGCGGTACCGGGGCGGTGTGCACGCCGCCTTGGCAGCCTGCCCGCCCGCTCAGGGCACCTGGCCGGCCAAGGCGTCGACGGCTGCGTGGAGCGCTGCCGGGCGGCCGAGCAGGTCGGTGCTGTCGGCCCACTGGTCGACGCTGCCGGTCGGCGGGAGATCGCGCAGGTCGGGGTCGGTGACGGTGCGTCGGAGGGCGTGGACGAAGCGGTCGGCGTGCAGGACCTGGTACGGGCGGCTGTGGTACGGGCGGCACGTCGGGTCGATCGGCTCGGTGAGGGCCAGCGCATTGTGGGTACGGGCGGCGGACTCGTAGGCGTCGCACAGGTGGCGTTCGCGAGCCTCGTGGTCGGTCGCGGCGAGAGCGGCGCGCAGCGCGGGCCCGAGGGCGGGGTCGGCAGGCAGGCGGGTGAAGGCCCGGCCGAGCCACTTGCTGTAGGGCGCGTAGGTGCGGTGTTGGAGCAGGGCGAGCCGCATCAGGTCGCGGGCCAGGCGGGCGGCGACGATCGCGGCGCCGAGTTCGTCTCCGGTTTCGGCGCAGCGGCCGACGAATGCCTCCTCCTGGGCGATGCGCTGCCACTGACAGGCCATCAGGTAGCGCCACAGCTGGTCGGGGTACCAGTGGAGGCGTCGACGGACGGCGGTGAGGGTGCCGTGGTCGTCGCGCAGGACGGTGCCGGCGGTGAGTTCGGCGAGTCGCTGTTGCGGGAGGGCGAGCCAGTCGGCGGTGGCGGGATCGGTGTCGATCCAGGCGGCGGCTCGGGGGCCGAGCCCGGTGGTGAGCCAGCCGGGCAGGTGGTGGACGGTGACGCGGTGGTCGACGGCGGCACCGGCGGCGGGTTCGAGGTGGCTGACCGGGTTGTGCGGGTCGCCGGTGCGGCGGTAGTGGGTGGACCAGCCGCGGATCTGCCGGGGCAGGTGCTCGGCGAGCAGGGCGGTGATGGCCGCGCCGTACTGTTCGGCGTCCTCGGGGGTGAGGAAGAGTTGGAGTCGTGGCCCCCAGTCGTGGTCGGTGGAGCGGGCGGTGTCGAAGCCGAGCACTTCGGAGCCCGGGCCGATCCGCGCGGCCGCGTAGCGAAGCTGCGGGTAAGCGCTTTCCAGCAGGGGTCGGACGGCGTCCTCGTACAGTGCTGCGGCGAGTTCGAGTCCCGGGACGAACGGCGGGTCCGGCGTGATCATGCCGCTCACTGTGGCAGTGGGCGCCGCCGGGGTCCATCGCATATCCGCACAGGTCCGGCCCGCCGGGCCGGCTGTGCGTCCGACCACCCGCAGAAGGCTCAGCCGACGGCGGCCGGGCGTTTGCGGGGCCGTCCGGAGCGGGGGTCGGCGGCGGAGTCGGGGTCCGTTCCGGCAGCGTGGCGCCGGGGAGGCAGGGGCGCGGTGCGGGCCGGGTGGTCGTCGGGGTGGTGGCGGATCGGCATGGCGACCAGCAGGGCGAAGGTCAGCAGGACGTAGGCGCTGCCGCCGAACAGGGTGCCGGGGGTGCGTCCGTCGGGGCGCCAGAGCCACACCATGCCGCTGGAGATGACCAGTTGGAGCAGCCAGCTGACGGTGAGCAGGTCGCGGCGGCGGTCGTGCAGGGCGGCGTCGGCGAGGACGACGAGGGCGGGCAGGGCCCACACCAGGTGGTGCACCCAGGTGATCGGGCTGACCAGGCAGCAGGCGAGGCCGGTGAGGCTGTAGGCGGCGAGGGTGTCGCGGGCCCGGGCAGCGCGGCGCAGGCGGTGGGCCCAGATGGCGAGGACGGCGAGCGACGCGGCCACCCACAGGACGCGGCCGGGGAGTTGGGGTCCGAGGCGGGCGATGAGTCCTTGCAGGGACTGGTTCGACATGTTGGCGAAGCCGCCGACCCGGTCGGTGTCCCAGAGTGTGGTGGTCCAGAACTGGCGGGAGACCTCGGGGCCGATCAGGAAGCCGATTCCGGTGGCGCCCAGCGTGGTGGCGGTGGCGGTCGCGGCGGCGCGCCACTGGCGGGTGATCAGCAGGTGGACGATGAACAGCGCGGGGGTGAGTTTGATCGCGGCGGCCAGTCCGGTGCCGACTCCGGCGAGGAACTTCCAGCGGCTGTAGGCGAGTTGCCGGTCGCCGAGGACCAGGGCGACCAGCAGCAGGTTGACCTGGCCGAAGCTGAAGGTGTCCCGCACCGGGTTGGTGAGGGCGCACAGGCAGGCGGCCAGCCCGAACGTGTACCAGCGGCACCAGCCGCGCCGGCGGGCGATCGGGTCGATCAGCCAGTACAGCAGCAGCGCGGTGGCGACGGCGGACAGCGCGACGCCGACCGCGATCGCGGGGTGCCAGCCGAACAGCCGCATCGGCAGCATGCAGACCGCGGCGAACGGCGGGTAGGTGAACCCGTAGGCGGTGCCGGGGCGGACGTAGTCGTAGAGCTGTCCGGTGTCGAGCCAGTGCCGCACGGTGCCGTAGTACACGCCGATGTCGAACCAGCCGCGGTGGCCGGGGATGACCGCCAGGACGACGGTGGTGACGAGCACGGCGGCGGCGAGGATCGCGGCCCGGGCCGTGGTGGTGCCTCGGGTCAGCACGCCAACTGCCTCTCGTGGAGCGGTGTTCCGCGCTCCGCCGTCAGCACGGCTGCGGCGCCGATCGCGAAGCCCCCCACGGCGAGCACCAGTTCCGCGCCGTCGGGGCTGAAGCCGTCCGGCATCACGGTGAACGCCAGGACGACGCAGCCGAGTTCGGCGACCCGGCGGACGGCCGGGGTGCGGACGGCGAGTGCGGCGGGGAGCACCGCCCACAGGGCGTACCAAGGTCGGAAGGCCGGCCCGAGGGCGATCAGGGCGGTGAAGGCGAGGGCCAGCGCGGCCATCGGTTCGCTCTCCCGGCGAACAACTCGTCGCGCGAGCAGGGCGATTGCCCCGGCCGCGAGCGCCAGGCCGATCAGGCGGGCGGCGGTGACGGCGCCGTCCGGTGCGGTGCCGGTGAGGTCGGCCGCCAGTCGGCCGAGGCTGCTGCTGGGTGACCAACTGGTGCTGGTGGCGGGGGTGGTGAGGGCGGCGATCCAGCCGTAGCCGGTGCCGGCGGCAGCGGTGACGACGAGCACCGTGACGGTGGCGGCCGCCACTGCCTGGCCGGCGGTGCGCAGTTGGGGACGCCAGCTGCGGTCGGCCGAGGCGAGCAGGCACACCACGGGCAGGGCGAGCGCGGCCGGGGCCTTCACCAGGGCGGCGAGCGCGACCAGCGCCGCCGCGGGCAGAACCTGTCGCCGGGTGGCGGCGAGCAGTCCGCCGAGGAGGAGGGCGAACGCCAGGGCGTCGTTGTGCGCGCCGGCGATCAGGTGCAGCAGCACCAGCGGGTTGAGCGCGCCCAGCCGCAGCGCGGCGGCGGGGTCGATGCCGAGCGGGCGGGCGAGGGCGGGCAGCAGGGCGGCCAGTGCGGCGACCGCGAGAACGGCGGTCAGGCGCAGGACGATCGTTCCGGCCCAGGGGTGTTCGGCGAGCGGCGCGGTGGCGCGGGTCAGCAGCAGGAAGGCGGGGCCGTAGGGGGCGGGGGTGTGCTGCCAGACCTGCGGTATCTGGGCTGCGGTCGGCCCGCCGAGGTCGGCGGGTCCGTGCGTGTAGACGTCCAACCCGTGCGCGAGCATGGCGCCTTGGGCGAGGTAGCTGTAGACGTCGCGGCTGAACACCGGCGGCACGAGCAGCAGCGGGGCGGCCCACCAGGCCAGGGTGGTGGTCAACCAGCGGGTGCCGGGCGGGCGTTGGCCGTCGGCGGGCCGTCCGAGGAGCAGCCAGGCGGCGGTGAGGACGGCGAGGCCGGCGAAGACCAGGACGGTGCCGGCACCGCCGGACGCCCGCAGGGTGGGGCCGGTGTCGGCGGCGGGGCGGGCGCCTGCGGTGAGGGCGCCGGCGGCCAGGGCGAGCGATCCCAGGAGTCCGAGCCACCGGTACCGGCTCGGGTAGGCGTTCGCGCCCGTGTTCGGCATGCCGGGAACGCTGGCAGAGCGGTGTGGCGGCCGGGCGACGGGCCCGCGTCCGGCCGGTGACCACGGGGCGTCCGAATCGGAGCGGACCCGGGGCCGGGCATCCGGACCACCGCCGACGGGCTGCGAACTGCCGTACTCCGCTTGGCGAACCGGCCATTCAGCATGTGCACATCTGGTCTCCCTCGGGTGTCCACCTGAGGGCCAGGCGGGTCGGGGAGACATACCCATGCCGCTCGTGACCGGCTCCGCCCGACCGGTGGGCCGGGTGCGGGCGCAGTGTCGTCGCGTGTCGTCCCGTGCTGTTCGCCGCCACCGTATCGCGCCCCGAGACCCCGGAGAGTCCGCCATGACCACCGCTCCTGCCCGCCCCGTCCAGTCGTCCTCGGCCCCGGTGTCTGCCGCGGCCGACCAACAGCCCTCGTACCAGCTGGCGTTCGCACGGACCGCGGAGGAGGTGCGGGCCGCACAGCGGCTGCGCCACCAGGTGTTCGTGCAGGAGATGGGGGCGGTGCTGAACTCGCCGCTGCCCGGCCTGGACGCGGATCCGTTCGACGAGTTCTGCGACCACCTGCTGGTGCGCGAGCAGCAGAGCGGCGAGGTGGTCGGCACGTACCGGCTGCTGCGTCCCGAACAGGCGCGCCGGGCAGGCCGGTTGTACTCGGACACCGAGTTCGACCTGGCCCGGCTCGGCGGGCTGCGGGACGGCATGGTGGAGGTCGGCCGGTCCTGCATCGCCGAGGCGCACCGGGGCAACGGCGCGGTCATCAACCTGATGTGGGGCGGCATCGCCCGCTACATGACGGCCACCGGCAACGCGTGGCTGGCCGGCTGCTGCTCGGTCCCGCTGTCCGACGGCGGCGCGACCGCGGCCGGGGTGTGGGACGCGGTGTCCGCCAAGTACCTTGCGCCGAAGGAGTACCGGGTCACGCCGCTGCGCCCGTGGTCGGCGGACGGGGTGGCCCGGCAGGGGCGGACGCCGATCCCCGCGCTGCTGCGCGGCTACCTGCGCCTCGGCGCGTGGGTGTGCGGGGGGCCCGCGCACGACCCGGACTTCAACGTGGCGGACCTGTACGTGCTGCTGTCGCTGGAGCGGACCGACCCGCGCTACCTGCGGCACTTCCTGGCCGCGGGGGCGGACCTGCCGATCTCCGCCATCAACTCCCGTCACCTGGAGGGCACTTCGGATGAGGCGGCGACGGCGGCATGAGTGTCTGGCTGCCGACCGCGCCGTGCACGCCCGGTGACTGCGTGACGGTCGCCGGGCCGCGGGCGGGTGTGGCGCGCCGGGTGCTGCGGGTGACCGGCTGTCTGGCGGTGCTGCTCGTCGGCGTCGCGGCGGTGCCCGTGGTGCGGATGCTGCGGTGGCTGCCGGCCGAGCGGCTGGTGCGCTGCTGGGCGTGGCTGCTGCTGGCCGCGCTCGGGGTGCGGGTGCGGCCGATCGCCGTGCCGGGCAAGGAGGTCGGCGGCTCGCTGGTGGTGTCCAACCACATCTCGTGGCTGGACATCCTGCTGGTCGCCGCCGTCCGCCCCGGCCGCATGCTGGCCAAGACCGAGGTCGGCCGCTGGCCGCTGCTCGGCCCGCTCACGGCCTGGGGCGGCACCATTTTCATCGACCGGGACCGCCTGCGGGCCCTGCCCGGGACGGTCGAGCAGATCGCGACGGCGCTGCGCCGCGGCGAGCGGGTGGTCGTCTTCCCCGAGGGCAGCACCTGGTGCGGGCGCGGCGGCGGCCGGTTCCGCCCCGCGCTGTTCGAGGCGGCGGTGCGCGCCGACGTCCCCGTCCAGCCGGTGACGCTGCGCTACCGGACGGCGGACGGCCCGAGCACCGTGCCGGCGTTCGTCGGCGAGGACGGGCTGCTGCCTTCGCTGTGGCGGGTGGTGTCGGTGCGCGGTCTGGTCGGCGAGGTCGAGTTCCTGCCGCAGCTGCCGCCCGTGCTGTTCCCGGGCCGACGCCACCTGGCGGCCGCCGCCCAGCGGGTGGTGGAGCGGGGCCGCCACCTGGACCGGCTCGCCCATCCGTCGGAGCCGCCGGTCCGCGTCCCCGGCCGCCGGGAGGTTCCGCGGTCCCGGGTGGACGCCGCGCGCTGACCCCGGCGGCCCACGCGCGACGGCGACGGCAGGTACGACCGTACGGCTCCCGTATGATCGGGCGAGTTCTGAGAAGGCGAGGAGTGCTCCATGCAGGTGGACGAGGAGGCCGTCGGCGCGGTGCTGAACCGACTGCGCCGAGCCCAGGGCCAACTGACCGGTGTGATCGCGATGATCGAGGCCGGCCGAGACTGCAAGGACGTGGTCACCCAACTCGCCGCAGTCTCACGCGCCCTCGACCGCGCCGGCTTCAAGATCCTGGCGAGCGGCATGCGGCAGTGCCTCGCGTCCACGGACGAGAACACGCCGCCGATGACCGAGGCGGAGCTGGAGAAGCTGTTCCTCACCCTGGCGTAGCGGGGCCTTACCGATCGTTTCGGAACGAGGTTCGGAGCTCGCGCAGGCAGACGGTGCTGCAGGCGAGTTGGAGCAGGCCCGGGTGGAGGTCGGCGCGTATCTCGTAGCGGATCCGCAGACGCTTGAACCGGTGGAGCCAGGCGAAGGTTTGCTCCACCACCCAGCGGGTCTTCCCGGGTCCGGAGCCATGGGCGACGCCGCGTCGGGCGATCCTCGGCGTGATGCCGCGTCGGGCGATCCTCGGCGTGATGCCGCGACGACGAAGGACGCGGCGGTACTTGTCGTAGTCGTGGCCGCGGTCGGCGAACAGCCGACGGGGCCGGCCCCGCAGGCCCCGAATCGCCGGGATCAGGTCCAGCAGCGGCAGCAGCTGCGTGACGTCGTGCCGGTTCCCGCCGGTCGGTGTGTCGGCGAGCGGAACGCCGTGGCAATCGACGACCAGGTGGTGCTTGCTGCCCGGCCTGCCCCGGTCGACCGGCGAAGGCCCGCTGTGCACCCCCCCGTTGAGTGCCCTGACGTGCGCGCCGTCGACCGCGCAGCCGTCCATCTCCAGCAGGTACGCGATCCCGCGAAGCGCCGCACGGTCGTCCGCCGGAAGCCGGCCAGGACAGACAGCGGCGGCGCCGCAGCGCACGCGGCGGCAACAACGGAGCCAGCCGCTCCTCGGCACTGCCGCTGGTGTGAGCCTCGGTCGGGCCGTGGGGCCCCTTGCTGCACCTGCACCACGGCCTGACCGGCCTGGGGCGCTGAGACTTTCAGCCGGGGTTGTCGTCGGCGGCCGAAGGCCGTGCCGCCCGATCGGACGGCGGCACGGCCTTCGGTTGCGGGTCGGTGACGGTCAGCGTCGGAAGGACCTCAGGAAGAGGGAGTCCCCGCTGTCCTGGTAGGTGTTGTTGACGCCCAGTCCTGAGGTGTAGCTGCCGTTCTCGTAGCCGGCCCAGTCCTGGATGGGGTTGGTGTCGATGGGCGGCAAGCTGCCGGTTCCGTAGTCGAGGTGTTTGAAGGAGCGCGGGGAGTCCTCGGCGGAGCCGAACTGGTAGGCACGGCCGCGGGTGGAGTAGGGCTGGTAGAGCGCGTAGGGGCCGTTCTTGGTGGTCTGTTTGGTCAGGCTGTTGTTGAAGAAGACGTTCTGAGGGCCGCTGGAGCCGGACCACTTGACGGCCTTGTTGCCGGCGCTCCAGTAGATCGGCCACCAGGTGCCCTTGTCGCCGACGCCTCCTTCACCGCCGCAGTTGGCGCTGCAGTTGCTGGAGGAGTGGTTGTAGGGGACGTGGACGGTGTTGTTGTCGAAGAGGTTGCGGCGTTCCCAGCCGCCGTGCAGGTTGAGGTCGGAGTCGAAGTCGTTGGCGAAGGCGACGTTCCCGGACGAGGACCACTGGAAGGTGAAGTGGCGCAGGTTGCGGGTGGTGTTGAAGGCGTAGAGGGAGTCCCAGACCCGGGAGCCGCGCAGGTATCCGTTGCCTCCCTTGCCCTTGTTCCAGGCGCCGTCGAAGTAGTTGTTCTCGATCTGGAGGTTCTTGGCGACCTCGGTGACGACGGGGTGGGAGCCGGTCATCTCGCCCCTGATTCCGCGGACCCAGCTGTTGGCCGCCCATTTGAAGACGATGCCGTGCATGGCGGCGTCGGGGGCGAGGTTGCCGTAGTTGTGGGTGGCGCAGTTGGGGGTCAGGTCGACGCACTGGGCGGTCAGGCCGTCCATCTGCTGGGTGAAGGTGAAGTCCTCGAACCCGACGTCCGTGATCATCTTGAGCGGGGTGACCTTGCTGGGGTAGGCGGACCCCCCTGGGGTGATGGGCGCGGAGCCGTCGGAGACGGAGTTCACGGGGACGTCGAACTCCAGCGGCTTGTCGATGGTGACGGTGCGTCGGGTGCTGTCGACGGAGGAGATGGTGAAGACCTGCTGGCGCATGTGCAGGTCCTCCAGGCTGCCCAGTTGCCCGGCGGTGTCGATCTGCTGGCTCTGGTAGAACTTCATGCTGTTGGCCGCCCCGACCCACAGGTAGCCGCCCGGCTTGAAGACGGACATGTCGGCGGCGCCGTTGAGTTGGATGGTGCGGTCGCCCTCCCGTGCGGCGTATCCGGGGGTGGAGGTGTTCTCGGCGAGGGTGACGCCCGATTCCCAGTGCTGGTTGATCGATCCTTCGAACAGGTCCCGGCGGTTCTCCGGGATCGCGGAGATGTTGCCGCACATGCGCTGGTGCTTGGCCGACACCTCGCGGGTCTGCACGCGGAACAGGCCGCGTCCGGGCCAGATCCAGCCGCCGGTGCCGGTGATGGAGCCGATCGTGCCCTGGCATACGTAGCGCATCGTGTCCTGGTCCCAGCGGCTGCCCTGGTAGAGGGTGTCGTACCTGGTCGCGCTGTCCGGCCGGAACACGATCTTGGTGCCGCTGTCGGCTTTCGTGCCCTGGCCGCGGATGACGAGGTAGGAGGCGTCGACGGCCAGTTGCTTGCTGACCTCCAGGGTGCCCTTGGGCAGTTCGATCGAGGAGAGCTTGGTGGGCGAGGCGTTGGGGGTGCAGGTGGTGCGGATGTCGTCGATGGCCTTCTGGATGCCGGCGGTGTCGTCCTGGCCGTCGTCGGCCTTCACGTTGTAGCGGTCGGCCAGGACCTGGGGAGTGATCTTGCAGCGCGGGTCGTTGGAGCGCTCCGCGGGGCCGGGCAGCCGTTGCCCGCCCCGGTAGCCGGCCTTGCTCCAGTCCGGCAGGTCACCGCCCAGACCGGTGCGGCGGTTGCCCTTGGCCAGGACCTGGCTGGTGTCGTCCAGGCCGCCGGGAGAGGAGCCCGCACTGCCGGTGCAGCGTGAGGTGACCGGTCCGGTGTCGGGGTCGGCGAGGATCTTGGTGAGGCAGGCGGAGAGGGCCTGCTGGCCGAAGTAGTTGGGGTGGATCGCCTCCTGCTGGTGGCCCTGGGCCGTCCACGGGATGTCCGTGTCGATCAGGTAGGGGACCCAGCGGATCCATTCGGCCTGTGCGGCGTCCAGGGGCGCGGTCGAGTTGTTGGCCGAGGTGGCCGACTGGGCGGAGGTGGAGCACAGTTCGTGCCCGGCGAAGGCCTCCTGGAGGTCCAGGAAGGAGACGTTGGTCCGGGTGGCGGCCCGGCCCAGCATCGCGGTGATGTTCGCCATCACGTGGTCACGGGCCCAGTCGCTGTCCTTGTCGAGGAACGGGCAGCCGCCCTTGGTGTAACGCCCGTACTTTTCGAACGGGTTGAGGGAGTTCTCCGGGTAGCGGTACTCGGAGCTCTTGGGCAGCGGGTTCGGGTAGGACTGGAGCACGATGCGGTAGCTGTCGTCGGACTGCCCGGAGTCGCGCAGGACGTCACGGATCCCGGTCAGGCTCTTGACCACGTCCTCCTCGACCGCGCCCAACGCCGCGTCGAAGTCGGCCTGCTTGACGGCCCGGCAGCCGTTGTTGTTCACGGCCGGGGCGAGGTAGGCCTTGACGCACTCCTTCACGATGTCGGAGAACCGGAGGTCGTTGCCGCCGATCGACAGCACCACGGTGGAGACGTCACGTGCGCCGGAGAGGTCGCGCAGCTGCTCGATCTGCGGGCGCTCCCCCTTGAACGTGGCGGTCAGGACGCTGGCCGTGGTCGCTCCGGAACAGGCCAGGTTGACCCGGTCGACAGTCTCCGCGCCGGGCACGGCCGCACCGTTGATCTCGGCGGAGTCCGACCGGTCGCACGCCGCGTCGGGCTTGGCAGCGTAGGAGGTGTCGCCGTACACCCGGGTGAGGTCGTGGGTGCAGCTGCTCTCGCCGGCGTTGCAGGCCACGGCGGAGCGGTCGGTGCCCCACACCGAGCCGTCGGCGGAGGCGTCCGCGTTGCCGGCCCACCGGCCGGCCTCGCCGGAGATGTAGCTGTCACCCATCGACACCACCGTCGGTACCGCTGTGCAGGGATCGGGCTCCGGGCCGGGGAAGGGCGTCTGCCCGTCGGACAGGACGGAAACGTTCAGCGCCGAGGCCACCGCCACGCTGCCGGCCGAGGACGGTGGGCAACCCTTGAACAACCTCGTCTTCCACTTCCAGGTGGGAGTCGTACCCTGAGACACCGCGCGAAGTTCCGAACCGAAATTCTGATTCTCCGGGGCGATCGTGAATCCCTCGGGGTTGACCAACTGTCCGGAATCACTGTCGAAACGCCAGAGCTGGCTCTCCTTCTGGCCCGTCTGGCAATTCTTGTGGACGATCTTTCCGGTGCCGTCGGGAGCGATCGTGAGACATTTCAGGGATCTCGCGAGCAGGAGCAGTGAGTATTTCTTCCCGCTGATGTCGATCGCTCCGAACGGTGACAGGACCTGGCTCCCGTTCTTCGCCCGGATGTTCTGCAGGACGAACGGGGCGTCCTCGCCGATGCTGTCGTCCTCCAGCCGGGCCTGGTCGACGCCGATCGTCCAGGAGGCGGAGTTCTCCGAGGTCCCACCCGTCAGCCAGTACGGGACTCCCGGATCGGCTCCGGCCTGGAGGCCGCCGAAGAACACCGGATAGTGGTCGCTGTCGTGACTGGTGTCGGCCCGACCGACGATGTTCCAGTCGCTGAACTGCTGTGAGGCGACCATGTAGTCGTACCGCCCGCCGGTCCGGAAGGTGCGGACACCGGGGGCGGTGGAGTGCGTCAGGCTGTTCGCGGGGAGATCGGCCATGGTTCCCGGCTCGCGGTTGTAGTCACCCAGGACCGCCCATCGCCCCGCGCTCAGGGTTCCCGCCCGCCCTGCGACCGCGTTGACGAACTCGCTCCCGTTGGCCCCGCCGGGGGAGATCGCATGAATGGAGCCGAAGGTCATGGCATCGGCGCCGGTGCCGTCGACGATGACGAGCCCGGGGCGCGTATTGGCGAATTGCGTCTCGACGATTTCCACGTTTTCCGGCCGACGGTGCGTCATGAATCCGAGCCGGTACATCTGCGGCCGGAGACTGTCCTCGACATAGGTGAGGTAGATGTCCGAACGGTAGCCCAGCCGGGGAGTCAGCCTCTTCCTCTCGATCCGGTAGCTGGTGCCCGGCACCAGAATTTCTCCGTCGTTCACCACGTTTGCGGCCGAGATCGCGGCCATCGGCATTTCCTGCAACGCCACGATGTCGTACCTGAGGGCGTAGTTGTAGGCGTTCTGCCAGGCCTTCGGCGTATGGGCCATGTTCCAGGTCATCACCCGCTGCTCTCCGGGAACAACCGCGTGCGCGGGCTGGGCCAGGCCCACCAGGAAGCCGCTCATCAAGGCTGCGACGAGACCCAGCGACAGGAGTCGCCACAGGGTCAGAAATGGAACAACGGAAGGTTTTTGACGGATCATTCGAATGTCATCCTAGGTTTTCGAATTATCTGGACCCCCGATCCGGCCCCGCCCTTCCTGCCCGCCCTGCCCGAACACGTCGGCGCTCCGGTGGTGCCTCGACCGCGGGAGCCACAGTCTGTCGGGAGCCGGTTGCGTTCTGGCTGCGTTCGGCTAACGCGCCCGCCGCGCAGGCCCCGGTGAGACTTTTCACCTGGGTTTGCCATCACTTGATGGGTCCGAACTGGGCCGAGAGGGCATTCGATGAGAGCAGTTCGCGCTTTATGCCCTGATAAGTTCCTCGCCAGGTCGGTGCAGTTTCGTCCGTTGTGCGCTTGGCGAGGTTGTCGATCGAGGCGATGTGGATCACGGCCTCGGGGTCGGCCGGGAGGGTTTCGCAGTCGCGGGCGAGCCGGCGGCACCGCATTATCCACCCGAGGCTTCGTTCGACGACCCATCGCCTTTCACCACGCGAAATCCGGGGACTTCGGACTTTCGGTGAACGACCTCGACGTCGATGCCCAGGCTTGCGCCGTACTCGATCACGGCGTTCTTCAAGCCGGTGTCGACCCAGCTTTCAGAGATACTGGGACAGGTTTTCTCGGCCCGGTCGAGCAGGAGAATTCCCAGGGCTTTTTCGGAGAGGCTCGCGGCGGTGACGGTCACGGCGAGGACGAGTCCGACGGTGTCGGCGAGAATACCGCGCTTGCGGCCGACGATCTTCTCCGCGGCGTCCGTTCCCCGGCTGGTCAGGGGCACGTCGGGAGGTCTTCACGCGCTGGGTGTCGATGCGCGACATCCGGTGCCGACGTCCATCACAGCCAGGCCCTGATCCCACCGACCGATGCCGTCCCGCCCATCCGATCGCGCTGCGGCCCCGGACGACGCAGGCCCGGCAAACTCCACGGCGACAAAGCCCACGATCACCGATTCATCCGCGCCCACCTGCGGCGACGCCGGATCCCGGCGCGCATCGCCCGCCGAGGCGTCGACTCCTCCCAACGCCTCGGCCGACACCGATGGGTGATCGAGCGCACCGTCGCCCGGCTCGGCGGCTTCCGCCGGCTCCACCGCCGCTACGAACGCAATGGCGAGCACGTCGCCGCGTTCGCCAGCATCGCCGCAGCAGCCGTCTGCCTCCGGAGAATCCCCGAATGAGATGGCCGCCTATTGGAAGTCGAGCCCCACCGGGAGGGACTCCACCGGGTCCCCCGACCGCGCGACGCACCACTGCTCCCCGGCCAGTTCCACCGACGGGACCGGACCATGGTCGGGGCGCAGACGCACCAGGCGGACGGCGAGGAACTCGCGGCGCGACGGCAGTGGAAGACGGAGCGTGGAAGCGAGCCCGTTGCGGGCCCTGCGGTAGTCCAGCACCGCGATCCCTTCGGGAGCGAGTCGTTCGCCGGCTTCGATCACTCGATTCAGAATGAACTCCGTGCGGACGATCGCTATCACTACCCTCCGATCGATCGGCCGGATTTGAACGGTTCGGAACAACTGATCCAGCCGACGGCTGCTCGAACCTGCGACGCTGATCGCACGACGCTCCTCCGCCGTCATGGAGCCCAGGAGGTCCGCCGGCAGGTCGATCCGGTGGTGCAGCCAGTGGATGTCCGATCGGCCGGCCGTGTTCTCGGGAGTCGCGCGCACCACCCCGATCCGCCACCAGCCGCCCTTCTCGTTGACCTCGACCAGCAGGAAGATGTCGTTCGACTCGCCGGGCGCGACGGTCCACGCCGGCACCAGGGCGAACCGGACGCGCACTTCTTGACCGGCCACGACGAGCCCTGAGGCCGGCCCGTCCGAGAATCTCAGCGCGTGCTGCAGGTGAATCGTCACGATCGCCGTCAGCGAGGCGAGTTCGACGGCGGAGAGCTGGTCGAGTCGGACCCGTCCGGTCCGTGCCGGGTCGATCACCTGCTCCACTGCCTGGGTGACGGCGTTCACGATGTACTCGCCGTTGCGGCCCCGCGCCCGCAGATCGTCGATCACGCGGCGCAGGTCCTCGTCGTCGCCGTCGTAAGGAACGGACGCGATGCCGGGCACCGGCGCGTCGGCGCGCAGCAGTTGTTCCTCCGGCTCGTCGTCGGCCGTCTCCTCCGCGGCCTCCAACCGGTTCTCCAGCTCGGTGCAGCGCCGCTCGGCCTCCACCGCGCGCGACTCGGTGTCCGCCAGTTCGCACGTCAGCTTCTCCAGCAGCGCCCGGAGTTGATCGCGCTCCGCCCGCAGCCGCTCGAAGTCGTCCGACCGCTCGGTGAGTTCGGCCCGGTGGGCGATCCGGTCGGCGGCGGCCGAGGCTTCGACGGCGCGGATCCTGGCGTCCCGGTCCTCGATCTGCTGGTTGGCGGTGATGACCATGTCGCGCAGGAGGCGCTGTTCCTGCTGGAGCAGCCCGTTCTGCCGTTCCGCGTCGGCGAGTTCGTCGCGCAGGCGCTGCAGCTGGGCGCCCTTGGGGTTGGCGACGGTGAGGGCCGTCCGGTGCAGGCCGCGGACCAATTCACACACGGCGGGGGTCAGTTCGACCCCGAGGGCGCGGTCGCCGTCGGCGATCAGTTGCTCGACGAAGTCGGCGGGCGGGACCGCGATTCCGCTGAAGAAGCGGGACAGCGAGGAGCGGTCCCAGGTCACCCGGGCCGCGTAGCGGGTCAGCGAGATGCCGAGGCGATGGGCCAATTCGCGCAGTGCGAGGGCGAGTTGGTAGCGCTCATCGCCCACGGCGGCCCGGTCGAGGTCCTTCTGGAAGACCATCGCGCGCGGCCCTTCGTACTGCCGCACCAACTCGCCGACCACGATCTCGGGTTGGCTGCCGTCCCGCTCCACCGCACACTCCCCCACCGGCCGGGCGCACCGTTGCGGGCAACTCGCAACGGTGTGCGCGTGCGGCAACGCTCGGCCGCCCGCAATGATCCAGGCGGTAGATCACCGACTGACCCTGGAGGGGAAATTCTATGCCGCGACGTCCGTCGCCCCGGCCGTCTCTCGCCCGCGCGGCCACCGGGATCGGGGTGGTCGGCGGGTCGACCGGGCTGGGTGTGGTGGCCGGTGCGCCCTGGTGGGCGATGCTCGCCTGCCAGGGCACGGCACTGCTGGTGGCCGCCCTCCACCTGGTGTTCCCGCAGGACTCGGCGGACCGGCTGGAGTGGTGGCGCCTGTGGTGGGCTCGCGGGGCCGCGCCGACGCACGACCCGGCCCCGTGAGCCCCGTGAGCCCCGTGAGGGCCTCGTTGAGCGTCTCGCTCAGGCGAGCGTGAGGAAGAGCTTCTCCAGCTCCGCCTCGCTCATCGGCGCGCCGCCCTCCTCGGCCTCGGCCATGCACTGGCGCATGCCGCTGGCGACGATCTTGAAGCCGGCCCGGTCCAGGGCGCGGGAGACGGCGGCGAGCTGGGTGACGACGTCCTTGCAGTCGCGACCGGCTTCGATCATGGCGATGACGCCGGCCAGTTGGCCCTGGGCTCGGCGCAGCCGGTTCAGTACGGCGCCGACGGCCGCCTCGTCCACCTGCATCGGGTCTCCTCCTCGTACTGGGCCTTGCTCCGGCGGGTGCCGAGAGCGGGGCCGGTCATACCCCCACCGGTATCAACCGGGGCGGCGGGCGGGGAATTCCCGCCCACCGGTCGGGGTCGTGCGGTCATGGCTGATCAGACTGCGGATTCCCACGCGCCGTAGCCGCCGAGCAGGTCGGAGGTCTGCGGGTGGCCGTGGTGGCGCAGCAGGCTGGCGGCGATGGACGAGCGGTGGCCGCCGGCGCAGTGCACGACGACGGCGCGGTCCTGCGGTATCTCGGCGAGGCGCTTCGGGAGCTCGGCCAGCGGGATGTGCGCCGAGCCGGGGATCAGCCCGCCCTCGCGCTCCGCTCCGCCGCGCACGTCGATCACCAACGGCGGCTCGCTGCCCGCGAGTTCGTCGCGCAGGTCGGCGACGGTACGGCGGGCGGCCTGGCGCATCTGGTCGGGCACCGAGCGGAACGTCGTCTCGGGGTCGGCGAGGTGGCCGGCGACCCGGTCGAAGCCGATCCGGGCGAGGCGGGTGACGGTCTCCTGCTCGCGGCCCTCGGGAGCGACCACCAGCAGCTGCCAGCTCGGGTCCAGCACAGTGCCGGACTGCTCGGCGAAGCGCCCGTCGGCGGGGACGTTGACGGCCCCGGCCAGGTGTCCGGCGGCGAAGTCGAGCGGGTCGCGGGCGTCGACCACGACGGCGCCCTCGGCGCGGCGGGCGAGGAAGGTCTCGGCGTCCAGCGGGGTGGCGAGCGCGGCGGCGTCGAACAGCTCGCGCTCGCGCCGGTTGAGGTCGGCGTCGTAGCCGAAGTAGCCGGGGGCGGCGGGCTGGCCGGCGGTGACGATGGCGACGAACTCGCCCTCGGTCATCGGCGCGCACGCGTAGTTGGTGGCGCGCTGCTGCCCGATGGTCGACTGGAGCTCGGTGGACAGGTTCTTTCCGCAGGCGGAGCCCGCGCCGTGCGCGGGGTAGACCCGGACCTCGTCGGGCAGTGCCATCAGCTTGTGCTGGACGCTGTCGTACAGCATCCGGCCGAGCTCGTCGGCGGTGACGCCGGCGGAGGCGAGCAGGTCGGGGCGGCCGACGTCGCCGATGAACAGGGCGTCGCCGGTGAGCACGCCGTACGGGACGGCGTCCCCGGCGCGCTCGCGCACCAGCACGCTGATCGACTCAGGGGTGTGGCCGGGCGTCTCCAGGATCTCCAGCTCCACCGTGCCGAGGCTGATCCGCTCGCCCTCGGCGAGCTTGCGGACGGGGAACTCGGTCTCGGCGCGGCGGCCGTAGCCGATCCAGGCGCCGGTGCGGGCGGCGAGTTCGAGGTGGCCGGAGAGGAAGTCGGCGTGGAAGTGGGTGTTGATGACGCCCTCGACCGTGAAGCCGCGCGCTTCGGCCTCGGCCAGGTACTCGTCCACGTCACGGCGCGGGTCGACCACCACGGCGCGGCCGGTGGTCTCGTCCGCGATCAGGTACGAGGCCTGGGAGAGGCAGTCGAGGTAGTACTGGGCGAAGAACACGGATGTCCTCATCTCTGCGTCGGCCGGTCACGGCTGGAGGGTGGAGGTGCGGGCGCGGGTACGGCTTCGAGTACGGGCGCGGATCCGCATGCGGGTGCGGGTACGGGGCCGATACGCCCCACGCCCGGGCCCGCCGATACCCCCATGGGTATTATTGCAGGCAGTTCTCGACTGTAGCGGATCCCGGGAGATACCGGTGGGGGTATATGCTCGATCCCAACGATATACCCCCTCCGGTATCTTTCTCGGAGCGGCTCGCCGCCCCGAGGTACCGCCGGACCTCGCACGACCCCCGAACGCACCACCCTCACCACCGCCCAGGAGGACCCCGTGGCCACGTCCCACCAGCCGCCCGCTCCCGCGCAGATCGACCCCGCCGAGGCGCACCGCCTGGCCGCCGCCGGCGAGGCGCTGCTGCTCGACGTCCGCGAGCCCGCGGAGTACGCGGAGGTGCACGCGCCCGACGCGGTCCTCCTCCCGCTCGGCAGCCTGGACGGTTTCGTCGCCCCCGAGGGCCGCACCGGCGCGGGCGGCGACGGCCCGCTGGTCCTGGCGCTGTGCCGCTCCGGGAACCGTTCGCAGGTGGCCACCGACGTGCTGAACGCGCGCGGCGTGCGGACGGTCAACGTGGTGGGCGGAATGCGCGCCTGGCTGCAGGCGGGTCTTCCGTCGCACCAGGGCGCGTGTTCCTGCGGCGCCGCGATATGACCGCCGTCCTCCTTGCCCTGATCGCCGGCGCGGTGGTCGGGCTGGCCCTCGGCGGACTCGGCGGCGGCGGCAGCATGCTGGCCGTCCCCGCGCTGATCTACCTGCTCGGCCTCACCCCCGGCACCGCGACCACCGCCAGCCTGCTGATCGTCGCCGTGACCTCCCTCACCGGACTGGTCGCGCACGCCCGGGCGGGCCGCGTCCGTTGGCGCAGCGGGCTGCTGTTCGGCGCCGCCGGACTTCCGTTCGCCGCGCTCGGCGGCGCGCTCTCCCGCCACCTGCCCGGCCCGGCGCTAACCGCCGCGTTCGCGCTGCTCGCCGGCCTGGCCGCCTGGCGGATGCTGTCCTCCGGTCGCGCGTCGCGCAGCCGCCGGGTCGCGGGATCGGCTCCGATCCCCGCGCAGCAGGCGGCGCCCGTGCCCGCCGGGGCACCGGCGCACGCGCAGCTGTCCCACGGCGGGACGGGTGCCGCGGCGCAGGTGACCGCCGACGGCCTGCCGGGTGCGGTCCGGGTCGCGGAACCGCAGAGGGAAAACGCTTTCCCTCCGCCCTCCGAGCACCCCGGTGCCGCCACCGCCACGGACCTCGACGACGCCTCGCCGGCTCCGGCGTCCGCGCGGCGCTCCGCGCTGGCGGGCGCGGGGCTGGGCGCGGCGACCGGTGTGCTGGGAGTCGGCGGCGGGTTCCTCGCCGTACCCGCGCTGGTGTCGTTCCTGGCGTTCCCGATGGCCGAGGCGATCGGCACCAGCCTGCTGGTGATCGTGCTCAACTCGCTGTCCGCGCTGCTGCCCCGGCTCGGCGGCGCCGCCGACATCCCGTGGTCCGTGGTCGGCCCGTTCGCGGCCGCCGCTGTCCTCGGCGCGTGGGACGGCAAGCGGCTGGCGTCGAAGCTGTCGGGACGCACCCTGCAGCGGATCTTCGCCACGGCCCTGCTGGCGGTGGCCGCCCTGATGCTGGTGGACGCGGTGTTCTGACCGCCGGGTCCACAGCCCTGCGGCAGGCGCAGCACGCCACCTGCCCCGCGCAGCCCGCCTGCGCACTACGATCCACTTCCCCGCCCGGCGGCAACCGCTTGCCGGGGCACTCCTGCCCGAAAGGCCCCACACTCCATGACCACGCCCCTGACCGTCGACCAGCTCCAGCCCAGGCTTCAGCAGCTGACCGTCATCGACGTGCGGTCGCCCGGCGAGTTCGCCGGCGGCCACATTCCCGGCGCCCACAACGTGCCGCTGGACCAGCTGTCCCAGGCGCTGCCCGCGCTGCGGGCCGCCGCCGCGCGCGGCGAGCTGGCGATCACCTGCGCCTCGGGCGCCCGGGCCGGCAACGCCTGCGAGCAGCTGTCCGCCGCCGGCATCTCGGCCCTGCTGATCTCCGGCGGCACCGCCGCCTGGACGGCCGGCGGCCACCAGCTGAACAAGGTGCCCGGCCAGAAGGTCCGCTGGGCCATGGACCGCCAGGTCCGCATGGTCGCGGGCTCGCTGGTGCTGGCCGGTGTCGTCGTCGACGTGGCCGTGCCCGGCGTGCGCTGGGTGTCGGCCGCGGTCGGCTTCGGCCTGCTGTTCTCGGCGGCCACCAACACCTGCGCGATGGGCGCGATGCTCGGCAAGCTGCCGTACAACCGTCCGCGCAACTCCGGCGCCGCGTTCGAGGCGACGCTCGCCGAGCTGCACGGCGGCAAGTGACTCCTGACTCGGCCGCCGTCGAAGCGCCGACCGGCCTCCGGCCCGGACCCGGGTTCGCCCGGCGGTGAGTGAACTCGGCCCTCGGTGCCGCCCGTCGTCGTGACGGGACGTCGGCACCGAGGGCCTACGCGTGCATCGGTCGTGGGCACCGGACCTCGACTCGCCGGTGCCGTCCGGCAGTCGGCGCGCCCTGCGATCGAGGCCCTGCGGTCAACGCCCGGCGATCAGGGCCGGGCAGTCAGCGCCCTGCGGTCAACGCTTGGCGATCAGGGCCGGGCAGTCAGCGCCCTGCGGTCAACGTTTGGCAGTCAGTGCCCGGTCGGGGTGCAGGAGCCGGCGGGTGCGGTGGGCGCCGCGGGTGCCGCCGGTGTGGCAGGTGCTGCGGTGTCGTGGTGTCCGGCCAGCCAGAATCCGATCAGCAGGCCGACGATGCCGACCACCTTGTGGCGGTTGCGTTTCCACCACGAGGGCGTACCGGCGGCCATGAACCGGAGGTTGGTGAAGTCCGGATGTGCAGTGGGCGGGGCGTCTTTGAACAGTCCCATCGCGGATGATCCTCCTCTCGCGTCGGGGAGGTCATGACCATACGCGCGCATCGCACGGGACGCAGTCCATTAATCCCGTTTCCGGGGTACCCGCGCGCCCCTCGCGCCCCCTGCGACCCGCCACGCCCGTCCACCCTCAGGCCGGACCGGGCCGGGCCCGGCGTCACCAGTGCGCGGGCCGGGCCAGTCCGGTGCCGATGCGGGTGGTGGAGTCGCCCTTGGCGGCGTTGAGTTGGGACTGCGTCAGGAACAGCGCGTCGGTCAGGTCCGCGCCGCGCAGGTCGGCGTCACGCAGGTCCGCGCCGATCAGGTCGGCGCTGCGCAGGTCGGCCCCGGACAGGTCGGCGGCGATCAGGTAGGCGCCGCGCAGGTTCGCCCCGCGCAGGTCGGCGCCCTTCAGCCGGGCCCCGATCAGGTCCGCGCCGCGGTGGTTGCGCTTCTTGCCGGGCAGCGCATTGCGGGTCAACTCACTTGCCTTCAGCAGGAGTTCGCTGGTCTCGGCGCGGATCGCGGGGACGTCGGCGGCGACCAGGGCGGCGGCGTCCCGGCGGGTCAGCTCGTCGATCGCGTCGCTCGCGCGGCGGAGTTCCGCGTGCACCGGACGGGCCCGCGGGAACTCCATCGCCTCGGTCAAGTACCAGAGCAGTTCGTGGAGTTGACGCATCACCGGGAACACTTCGAACATCTGCCGGGCGGTGTCCGGGTCGTCCCGCCAGCTGCGCCCGTCGAAGGTGTGCTGCGAGATCTTCTGGCCGGCGCCGAGGCAGTCGAAGACGGTGCAGCCCTGGTAGCCGCGGTCGCGCAGCTTGACGTGGATCCCGCACCGGTAGTCGGCGTCGAGGTTGCTGCAGGGGGTGCCCGCGTTCTTGTTGGCCGCGAAGTCCGCGGACTTCGCGAAGGGCAGGGCGACGCAGCACAACCCGAAGCAGGAGGAGCAGTCGGCGAGCAGGTCGAGGCGACGGCCGGTCGGGGCGGGGTGCTGCTGGTCGGTCACGGTGCGGGGTCTCCTGCGGAGCGGGGGCGACGGGCCCGGGTCGGTTCCGTCCGGCCACCATTGTCCCCGGTCGCGGGGGTGCCCCGTCCCCGGGGCACTCCGGGCCGCGAGGCCCCTTCCCGGGGACGCGCCGGTGCCAGGGCGTCCGCAGCTCGGGTCATCCGTCGGGCGACGTCCGCGCGTCGCCGCCGCCCGGGCGGCCGGGGGCGGCACAGTGGTGGCTGGCGCGTCCGGGCCGGACGCGGTGGCGGCCGGCAGGGCGGCGGGAGGAGCAGCGTGGGCATCACCGGCGACTGGTACAGCGAACTGGGTTCGCACATGCGGTTGGTGGCGGGCCCGGACGGGTCACTGACCGGGGCGTACGTCTCGGCGACGGGCCGGGCGAGCGGCGCGTATCCGCTGGTGGGACGCCTGGTGGCACCGGCGCAGCCCGGGCACGGGACGGCGGTGGGCTGGACGGTGGCGTGGCACAACGACAGCGGCGACGCCGGCTCGGTGACCTCGTGGAGCGGCCAGTACCAGCAGAACGGGGCGGAGTGGATCTCGGCCGCCTGGCTGTTGACGCGGTCCGCGGAGGCCCCGGACGAGTGGGAGTCGACGGTGGTCGGGCACGACCTGTTCACTCGGCAGGAGCCCGATCCGGCCCGTCTGGAGGAGGTGCGGCGGCTGGCGCGCCCACTGCCGCATCCGAAACCCTGAGCACGGCCGGCCGGGCCGGCGCCGGCGCCCGTGGTAGCACCCTCCGCCAGGCCGGCGCCGCCGCCCGCGGTAGCACCCTCCGCCGGTACAGCGCCGCGACCCGCGGTAGTGGCCGTCGTCCGAGCCCGGGCCGAGTCGGGTGGCGTGCCGGCGCGGTCGCGCCTTATGGTCATCGGGCCCATGGTGCTTACCAGCTTTGGGAATTGGCCCGGTTGCCGTGCGGTGGCACCTGCTCACGCGGGTCCGCGACAGCGGGCGGCCGCCGGGCCCGCTCAGGACGACCCCGCGCCCGCCCCTTCCCGTGTGGCGGGTCGGGGCGGGCGCGGGGCGGACGGGCCCGCGGCTACGGAACGGGCGTTCCGGTGGCGGTGATCTCTGCGGCGCTGGTCCACGGGCCCCGGTTCCCGGCTTCGCCGAGGGCTCGCAGGCGCACGTAACGCCCGTTCTTCGGCTTGAAGTTGACGGTTTTGGCGGCGGCGGCGGTGTCGGCGAACGTGCCGGTGGCCACAGGGGTGCCCCAGCTGCCGGTGCTGTCCGAGACGTAGATCTCGTAGCCGCCGATCCGGCCGTTGACGCCGCCGTCCTGGCGGGGCAGACAGGTAGCATCGAACCGGCTTTCGTTGTGGGTGAGTTGGGTGGGCGCGTCGAAGTTGTAGCTGCCGGGGGCCCAGGTGTTGCGCAGCACGCCGTAGCCGTTGGTGGACAGGTAGAACGGGGCGGGGCTGGCGTTGCTGTTCTCGGTCCACTGGTTGGAGACGGCGACCGGCACGGTCTTGTCGCGCAGCGCCCACTCGCCCAGGTGCAGGCCGGTGCCGTAGAACTGCTCGTCCGCGCCTCGGTTCAGGTACTGGGTGGTCTGGCTGGTGGTCCAACTGGTGGGCTGGGACTCGGCCCAGAGCAGTGTGGTGTTGTCGGCGCGGTAGAGCGCGAAGGTGAGCGGGGTCTTGTTGATCCGCAGGGCGATCGCGGGGGTGTCGATGCGCCGTACGTTCCGGCGTCGGAGAGGGTGGCCCCGACGCTGCCGAAGGCGGTGGTGACGGCGAGGTCGCTGCCGGCCGGGTCGTTGGTGAACGCGCCGTTCGGAGAGAGCCAGATCCGGAAGATGTCGGCGCGGGCCAGCTGGATCCGGGCGGCGGCCCCGCCGGACGTGGCGACGGTGAAGGTGTCGCCGGAGTGCGTGACGCCGGTGGCGTTGCCGGCGGTGGTGGCGCGGGCGGCGGTGGCCGGGCCGACCACGACGAACAGTGTCGCCAGCATCAGCAGCACGAGCGTGGTCGCGGTGGGGCGTCGGCCGGCGCCGGCCGGGCCTCCGCGCCTTCGTGGCCGTCCTGGGCCGGGGAGCGAGGTCCGTGGGGCGGAACGCATCGGGATTCCTCCTGAGCGAGCGGAGACGGACGGTGGACAGTGCGTCGTCGGGCCGGAACGGAGGGGTGGGGGTGCGCCAAGTCGCTTGCGGAGCCGTGTGGTTGAACGGTGGGCCGATCCGGCGAGTTGAGCGGTGCACATCGCAGCAACAACCCGGCATGGCGTCAAGCGTTCGTTCAATCCATGTTCTGCGCAGTTTTGCGCAAACAGCGCAGACCGTTTGCGCGAATCGCCGCGGCGGCGAGCAATCGGGCCACCCGGGTGTGCGGAAATGGCGGCAGACGTTCGCCTGCGCGAAAGATCCCTTTGTCCGGGCGCATGCCCGGCTTGGCCAGAACGTTGGCATGCGAGTCGCCATCGTCACCGAATCCTTCCCGCCCGAGGTCAACGGCGTGGCCCACAGCGTGCTGCGGGCCGCCGAACACCTCGTCCGGCGGGGTCACCAGCCACTGGTGATCACGCCCGCGCCGGCCCGGGGCGCGCACTGCCCGCCGCAGTCCTTCGGCCCGGACCGGGAACCGCTGCCGGTGGTGCGCATTCCGTCCGTTCCGCTGCCCCGCTACCCGCAGGTGCGCATCGCGCTGCCCAGCCGCCGGCTGGCCGCCGCGCTGACCGCCCACCGGCCGGACGTGGTGCACCTGGCCAGTCCGTTCATCCTCGGCGCGCGCGCGGCCAGGATCACCGAGCGCCTCGACCTGCCGACGGTGGCCGTCTACCAGACCGACCTGGCCGGGTACGCGCAGGCGTACCGGATGGGCCGCGGGCTGGGCTCGGCGCTCGCCTGGGCGCGGATCCGCTCCGTGCACCGCTCCGCCGCGCGCAACCTCGCCCCGTCCACCCCGGCCGCCCAGGACCTGACCGCGCACGGCGTGCGCAACGTCCGGATCTGGGCGCGCGGCGTCGACTCGGCGCGGTTCCACCCCGACCACCGGGACGAGGCGCTGCACCGCTCCCTGGCCCCCGGCGGCGAGGTGCTGGTCGGCTACGTCGGACGGCTCGCCCCGGAGAAGCGGGTCGACCTGCTCGCCGAGGCCTCGCGACTGCCCGGGGTGCGGGTGGTGGTGATCGGCGACGGGCCGAGCGCCCCCGCGCTGAAGGCCGCGATGCCCGGCGCGGTGTTCCTCGGCCGCCGCACGGGCGCCGAACTCGCCCGCTGCTTCGCCTCGTTGGACGTGTTCGTGCACACCGGCCCGCTGGAGACCTTCTGCCAGACCATCCAGGAGGCGATGGCCAGTGGCGTCCCCGTGGTCGCGCCGGCCGTCGGCGGCCCGCTCGACCTGGTCGGCCACCACCGCACCGGCCTGCTGGTCGCCCCCCGGGACGCCGGGGCCGTCGCCCGGGCCGTCGCCACGCTGGCGGCCGCCCCCGACCTCCGCACCCGCTACGGCGCGGCCGGCCGCGCCGACGTCACCGACCGCACCTGGGAGGCCGTCGGCGACCAGCTCGTCCAGCACTACCAGGACGTCCTCGCCGAACACCGCACCCGGTCCGGCGCCGCGTCCTCCCCGACCAACCGGAAAACGCTTTCCGATTCCGTCGCCGCCGCCCCCGTGTCGACCTCGGCCGCCGCGGACGGGTCGGCGGCCGCAGCACCGATACCGACGCCCCGTCAGCCCGAGGCGGCGCCCGCCCTGGCCGCTCCGTCCGCTGCGGCCGCCCCCGCCGGTGAGCTGGTCGAGGAGCAGCCGGCGTGAACGGAGAACTGCGAATCGTCCGGGTGGCGAACTTCGTCACCCCGGTGTCCGGCGGCCTGCGCACCGCACTCCGACACCTCGGCGCGGGCTACCTGGCGGCGGGCCACCAACCGGTGCTGGTCGTCCCCGGGGAGCGCCGCAGCGACGAGTGGACCGAGCAGGGCCGGGTCATCACCCTGCCCGGGCCCCGGGTGCCGGGCAGCGGCGGCTACCGGGTGCTCCGGGACCGCCGTCAAGTGGCGTCGGTGTTGGCCGAGTTGGCCCCGGACCGCCTGGAGGTGTCGGACCGCACCACGCTGCGTTGGACGGGCACCTGGGCGAAGGCGCACGGGGTGCGGTCGATGATGGTCTCGCACGAGAGCGCCACCGGCGTGCTCGGCACCTGGGGCCTGCCCGGGCACACGGCGCGCGGCCTCGCCGACCGGCTCAACTCCCGTACCGCGCAGACCTATGACACGGTGCTGTGCACGACGGCGTGGGCGGCCGAGGAATTCGAACGGATCGGCGCGGGCAACGTCGTCCAGGCCCCGCTGGGAGTCGACCTGACGACCATGCACCCCGCCCGCCACGACCCCGAACTCCGGGCGCGGCTGGCCGATCCCGGGCAGGTGCTGCTGGTGATGTGCTCGCGGCTGTCGGGCGAGAAGCGGCCGGAGCGGGCGATCGAGGCGCTGGCGGAGCTGCGCCGCCACCACCGTGTCCCGGCGGTGCTGGCCGTCGCCGGGACGGGCCCGCTGCTCCACCGGCTGGAGCGCCAGGCCGCCGAGTTGCGGCTGCCCGTGACCTTCCTCGGCCACCTGGCCGAACGCGCCGAGGTGGCGGCCCTGCTGGCGACGGCGGACGCGGTGATCGCACCGGGCCCGGTGGAGACCTTCGGCCTGGCCGCGCTCGAAACACTGGCCTGCGGCACCCCGGTCGCAGTGAGCCGCTCCTCCGCGCTCCCCCAGGTGGTCGGCCGGGCGGGCCTCGCCGCCACCGACACCGGCAGCGGATTCGCCGACGCGGTACGCCAGTTGCTCGACCGCCCCGAGGCCGAGCGGCGGGCCGCCGCCCGTGCCCGGGCCGAGGAGTTCGGCTGGGACGCCGCCGTCACCGCCTTCCTCGCCGCCCACCACGCGCCACTCCCCTCCCCCGCCGGGCCCGCCGTCCGACACCGCACCCCGTAGCGGCCGGTCCCCGACCCCCTCCGCCGCCCTCGGGTCCGCTGCCCGCGCCTCGCAGCGCAGCGGACCCACCCCCGACTCCGCCCTTCCCCACCGGGCCCGCCGCCCACCACTTCGCACCGCACCGGGGCGGGGCGGTACCAACTCCCCATTCCCCCACCGCATTCCACCCCCACCGAACCCCACTTGGAGGGACGTGATGACGGTACGATTCGCTGCTCTCGGCGACTCCCTCACCGAGGGTGTCGGCGACCCCGTTCCCGGCGGTTGGCGCGGCTGGGCGGCGCTGCTCGCGCCGAGCCTCTCGCCGGACCCCGTGGACTTCCGCAACCTCGCCGACAGCGGCGCACTCAGCCGCGACCTGCTGGTCTCCCAACTTCCCACCGCACTCGCCCTGCGCCCGCAGTACGCGGCGGTGGTGGTCGGCGGCAACGACACCCTGCGCGCTTCCTTCGACCTGAATCTGACGGCTCGTCATCTAGCAGCCGTGTTCGCCTCGTTGACGGCAGTCGGCACCGTCCCGCTCACGGCCTGCCTGCCCGATCCGGGACGGTTGCTGGGGCTGCCGGCGCCACTCGCCCGCCCGCTGGCGCGCCGGATGCGCGGCGTCAACGCGGTCGTCCATGCGCTGTCCGAGCAGCATCATGCGGTGCATCTGCATCTCGCGGACCTGCCGTGGACGGACCGACGCGCTCTGCTGAGCGTGGACCGGCTCCATCCCAGCGCCGCCGGGCACCGGTTGATCGCACACGGCTTCCACACCCTGCTCGCCGAGGCCGGCCACCCGGTGGGCCCGCCGCCCGCCGAACTTCCCGCCCCCGCACCCGCCCCCGGCGCGAACCTGTGGTGGATGGCCACCCAGGGCACCCGCTGGCTGGCGGCCCGCTCCACCGACCTGCTCCCGGGCCTCCTCGCCCTCGCCGCCATCGAGGCCCGTCACCTGCTACGCGGCTCGGCCCGCCGCCTCGACCACGCGGAGGACCGGACCACCGCCGCCGTCATCGCCCGCATCACCGCCCCCGACCCCGCACCGCCCTTCGACCACCGGCCCGCAGCATCCACCGCGGAGCCGTCGACGGCCGACACCTCGACCCCGGGGTAGGGCGGCAGTCGGCCTACTGACGCCCCAACACCTCACCACCCCGGGCACATTGGGAAAGCGCCCGGCCATCGGGGTGGTCGCCGCCCGGCGTCCTCGGTCGCGCTCGGCGCCGTAGCGGCCGCTGCCCGGTCGGAATCTCCTGGCCGAGGTGCCGCCGGCCCGGCCGTGCCCGATCGGTGTCGGGCTCGGGGCTCTCCGGCAACTGCCGCCCCTGCGTTCGAGTCCGTCCGAGCGAGCCGAAGAGTTCGGCAGCGCCGTCGAGTTGGGCCGGACCGGGCGGGCAGGCGGTGAGCGCGGCGAGGACGAGATCGGGCTCCTCAGCGAGCAGGTGCTGCTCGACGGCCCGGTCGTACCACGTCAGGCCGCCGGTATGCGCCCTGGCGGATGCCCCGGTCGGCAAGGCCCGGGTCCTCTCAGTCCGATCGGGAAAGCCCTGCTGCACCTGCGCGGCGAGCCGGGCCCCCGCCTCCCACACTCGGCCCGACCAGACTTCCAGGTCGCACCCCGGGTGAACGGCGACAACCTCGGCCGCAGTACGCATCCCGGCGGGCGCAGCGTCGAGCCAACGGCGGCCGGCGTCGCTCCCGCTCGGCTTCGGCTTCCTGCTCGGCCAACTCCACCTGCACGTCCCGGGATCCGGTCAGCCTCCGGTCCGCCGGCCATGCGGTGCGGGCCGGGCCGTCGCGCAGCTCGGCGTCACGGAGGACGAGATCGGGCTCCTCGGCGAGCAGGTGCTGCTCGACGGCCCGGCCGTACCACGTCAGGCCGCCGGTGTGTGCCCTGGCGGATGCTCCGGCCCTGGTCGGCAAGGCCGGGTCCTCTCGGTCCGGTCGGGAAAGCCCTGTCGGACCGCGTGCAGGAGCCGTGCCCCCGCCTCCCGCACGCGGTCCGACCAGGCTTCCAGGTCGTGCCCCGGGTGAACGGTGACAGCCTCGGCGGCGGCACGCATCCCGGCGTCGCTCCCGTTCGGCTTCGGCTTCCTGCTCGGCCAACTCCGCCTGCGCGTCCCGGGATCCGGGCAGCCTCCGGTCCGCCGGCCATGCGGTGAGGGCCGGGCCGTCGCGCAGCTCGGCGTTGCGGTCGCCGATCCCACCGAAGCTGGTCCCGTGGTGCGGGCTCCGGCAGGCGATCGGCTCGCCGTCGATGTCGTGCACGATGATCGTCGGCCGACCGCTGCACGGGCACCGGTCGTCGGTGCCGCCGTCCACCACGGCCGGCAGCCGGGCCGGTTCGGCGATCCCGGCCCCGTTCGCCAAGGTCCGCGCCACGTTCGGGGACTTCGCCTCGTTCGGCGGTCCCTCCACGATCACCACGAACCCGGCGCGGTCGAACACCTCGCGAAGGCGCGTCGTCGTCGGGGCACCGTCGTCCGTTCCCGGCGTTCCTTCGTCGATCACGGCCGCGAGGCTACCGACGCCACCGCGTCGGCGTCCCGTCCGTTTCCGCAGCCGGGACGCCGCCGCCGGGTCTCATCCACCTGGCAATCCATCCGGCAGAGGTTGCTGACGCTCCGCACCGGTGTCGAAGTACGCGTCCAAGTAGGCGCTCGGCTCCAGCGAGCTGTCCCGCAGCAGCGAGAACACCTCTGCGCCCGCCCCCGGCACCCCGTGGTCGCCCAGGCGGTAGGACTGCGCGAAGCCGAGGTACTCGACGCCGCTCTCGCGGGCGTACGTCTCGGCCTCCACCTCGGCCAGGGCGATCGCGTCGTCGGCGGACGGAGCCCGCCAGAGGGTGATCCGCTCCTCGTAGGACCGCCCGCTCGCGGCCGTCCACTCGAAAACACATCGGACCCCGTACCAGTTCATCCGCTGCTCCACTCCCGCTGGGCGACGGGAGCATTCTCCCTGCGGGGATCCGACGAGCCTGCCGTCAGGGGGACTTCGGCAGCCGGATCACGGCCGAGCCGCGTGCGAGGTCGATCCGGGTGCGGTTCGGCGGGGCGCCGTCCTCGTCCTCGTCGCGGAGCATCAGCGCCGACTGGCGTTCCTTCAGCTCGTTCTGCTTGCCGGCCGAGAACTGGGCGTGCAGCTGCTCGAAGCCGGTCGCCGAGATCTGTCCCTGCCGGTGGCCGGGGCGCCAGGGCAGCAGGCCGGCGCGCCCGGCGCGCAGCAGGACCTGGTCGACCACGGCGAGTGCGGTGAGCAGCAGCACCAAGCCCGGCAGCGTCATGAAGACGATGAACCCCATGCGGCCAGTATCACCCCTGGGCCGCCCGCCGAACAGGGGTCTCGGGCGGTCCCAGGCGGTCTCAGGCGGTTCAGGTTCAGATTCAGGTTCAGATTCAGGTTCAGATTCAGGTTCAGGGGGTGACGATGGCGAACCCGGGGTCGGGTTCGTCGAGGACCGACATGAGGGTGGTCAGCACGGTCGGGTCGCCCGTGTGGTCGATGCCGTCGAGGCCGTGGCCGGTGAGCAGGCCCATGAGCTGGGGCTCGGTCAGCACGAGCGTGAGGTCGGCGGGGCCGTCGGCGGCGGGGCGGTGGACCAGGACGCCGTTGCGCAGGCTGGTCCGGTACGTCCGGTCGAGGTCGGTGAACCGCCACAGCACGGTCAGCGAGTGGTCCCACGCCTTGGGGCCGTTGACGCGGATGGCGAGCGAGTCGAAGACCTGCTCGACGGAGAGTGCGGCGGCCATGCTGCCGGCGGTGATCGGGGTGGGCCTGACACCGGTGCGGAGTTCCCGCGCGGCCATCAGGTAGTTGTTGCGCCAAGTGCCGCATTCGGCGCCGTGGCCGAGGCGTTCGAAGGTCTCGGCGAGGAGTTCCTTGGCGCGGGTGTCGTCGGGGGCGGCGAAGGTGGCGTGCTTGAGGAGCTGGGCGGCGAAGCGCAGATCGCCGGCGTCCAGGTAGGAACGGGCCTTGGCGAGGACCTGGTCGAGGCCGCCCATGCAGGCGACGTACCGCTCGGCGGAGGCGGTGGGCGGGTGCTCCCACAGGGAGGCCGGGTGTCCGTCGTACCAGCCCATGTAGCGCTGGTAGATCGCCTTCACGTTGTGGCTCACCGAGCCGTAGTAGCCACGGGCGTGCCAGGCGTTCGCCAGCCGAGGCGGCAACTCGATCAGCTCGGCGATCTCGATGCCGGTGTGGCCCTGGTTGAGCAGGCGCAGCGTCTGATCGTGGAGGTAGCCGTAGAGGTCGCGCTGCTCCGACAGGAAGGTGGTGAGGCGCTCGGTGCCCCAGGTCGGCCAGTGGTGGGAGGCGAACACGACGTCGGAGTCGGCGGCGAACAGGTCGATCGCCTCGGTCAGGCAGCGCGACCAGACGCGGGCGTCGCGGACCAGGGCGCCGCGCAGGGTCAGGATGTTGTGCAGGTTGTGGGTGGCGTTCTCGGCCATGCACAGGGCGCGCCGCTGGGGCAGGTGGAAGTTCAGCTCGGACGGGGCTTCGGTGTCCGGGGTGAGCTGAAAGCGGAACAGGACCCCGTCGAGGTGTTCCTCCTGTCCGGTGCGAGTGATCTCGACGGTGGGCCGCAGCAGACCGGCTCGTCCCCGGGAGGCGGTGAAGCCGAGGCCGACGCCGATCAGGCCGCGCGGTCCGGGTTCGAGTTCGGCGCCGGTGTGGTAGACGCCGCGGCGGAGCATGGCGGTGCCGGCGTAGACGTTCTCGGCGACGGAGTGCTCCATGAAGCCCTCGGGTGCGACGATCGGGACGTCGTCGTCGGGGCCGATCACGCCGAGCGTCCCGCCGAAGTGGTCGATGTGGGAGTGGGTGAACAGCACCGCGGTGACGGGCCGGTCGCCCCGGTGGGCCCGGTAGAGGGCGAGTCCTTCGGCGGCGCACTCCTCGGACACCAGCGGGTCGACGACCACGACTCCGCGCTCGCCCTCGATCAGGGTCATGTTCGACAGGTCGAAGCCGCGGAGCTGGTACACGCCGTCGGTGACTTCGTACAAGCCGGCCCGGGCGCACAGTTGGGACTGGCGCCACAGGCTCGGATGCGCGGTGTCCGGACAGTCGCCGCGCAGGAACGCGGTCGCCTCGAAGTCCCAGACCAGGTGCCCGTCCTCCGCCGTGATCCTCGGCTTCGCCGGGCCGGCCACCAGGCCCCGGTCGGCGTCCTCGAAGTCGGTGCGATCAGCGGAGTCGGGGGCGATGTCGGCGGTGCTCACAGCGGGGACCTCCGGATCGGGACGGGCGCGCCGGGGTCGGTATGCGCCCGGGCCCCGTCATCCTCACCGGCCCGGGCGGACGCCGCCCGACGGGAGCGGGCCGAACGGGTGACCGCCGTTTCCCCCGGCGGTCGCCCGGCTCTCGGCGGTGCTCGAACGCCTCGGCAGGTTCACCGGCCGGTCGGGGAGCGAACGTCGTAGCATCGCCCTCGGAGCATCGTTCGCACCCTGCTGGGAGGCAGTGAACATGAACGTCGGTTTCGTCGGTCTGGGCGCGATGGGCCGGGCGATGGCTCGTCGGCTGCTGGAGGCGGGGCATTCGGTGCGGGTGTGGAACCGGTCGCCGGAGCCGGTGGCGGAGCTGGTCGCGGACGGGGCGTCGGCGGCGACGACGCTCGCGGAGGCGTTCGACGCGGAGGTGGCGATCTCCATGCTGGCGGACGACCGGGTGGTCGAACGCCTGTTGCTGAACGAGGAGTTGCTGTCGGAGGCGCGGGCCGCTGTGCACGTCAACATGGCCACCGTCTCGCCGGGTTTGGCACGCCGCGCGGCGGAGCTGCACGCGCAGCACGGGCTCGGCTACATCGCGGCGCCGGTGCTGGGTCGCTCGGAGGCCGCGGCGGCCGGGAACCTGAACATCCTGGCGTCCGGCCCGGCGGCCGAACTCGACTGGGTGGCACCGCTGTTCGACGCGATGGGCCGACGCACCTGGCATCTCGGCGAGGACCCGGCTGCGGCGAACGTGGCGAAGGTCAGCGCCAACTTCCTTCTGGTGTCGGCGATCGAGGCGTTCTCGGAGGCCGCCGTGCTCGCCGAGGCGAACGGACTCGCCCCGGCCGCACTGCTCGACGTCCTCACCAACTCCATTTTCCCCGGCCCGGTTTACGCCGGCTACGGGGCGATGATCGCCGAGCAGTCCTTCGATCCGGCCGGGTTCCGCCTCGCGCTCGGGCTGAAGGACGTGAACCTCGCGCTCGACACGGCCGCCGACGCCAACGTGCCGCTCCCCCTCGGCTCACTGCTGCGCGACTCCCTGCTCCAGGCCGTCGCCCACGGCCACGGCGAGCAGGACCTCGCCGCTATCTCCACCACCTCCCGCACCCGCGCCGCGCTCTGACGCATCGTCAACTCACCGCCCCGCGCCGACCGCCGCCGCAACCCCGCCGGCGACCTCCGCAGCAACCCCTACCGCGCACCTCCGGACGCGCGGCGCATCGGCCTGCCCGCCCCTCTTTTCGTCGTATTGACGACAAGCAACCTTCCGACTTATCGTCGTAGAGACGAAAAGAAAGGACGGTCGCGATCTCCATGGCCGACATCACCCGCCGCTTCGGCTTCCGCCACCTGCGTTCCGCCCCGACCAGTCACGTCCGTCACCTGCGGGGCGGGCAGCTCGCCCACGAAGGAGTCGGCCTGGCGTTCTGGTTCCGGCCACTCACCGCCGCGATATCCGAAGTACCGGCGGACGACCGCGAGTTGGCGATGATGTTCCACGCCCGCACGGCCGACTTCCAGGACCTCGCGGTACAGGCCACCGTCACCTACCGGATCAGCGACCCGGCGATCGCCGCCACCCGCATGGACTTCGGCATCGACCCCGACACCGGCGCATGGCGGGCCGAACCGCTCGCCCAGCTCGCCACCCTGCTCACCGAGACCGCCCAGCAGCACGCCCTCCAGTTGATCGCCCGAACTCCGCTGGCGGACACTCTGGTTGACGGGGTGACAGCGGTCCGCGAACGGATCTCCGAGGGGCTGGCCGCCGAACCCCGGCTGGGCGAGATCGGGCTGACGGTGCTCGCGGTGCGCGTCACCGCCGTCCGGCCCGAGGCCGAACTGGAGCGGGCGCTGCGCACCCCGGCCCGGGAGCAGGTCCAGCAGGAGGCGGACCGGGCGACCTACGAGCGTCGCGCGGTCGCGGTCGAGCGGGAACGCGCCATCGCCGAGAACGAACTCGCCAGCCAGATCGAACTCGCGCGCCGCGAAGAGGATTTGGTGGCGCAGCAGGGCACGAACGCGCGCCGCGGGGCGGAGCAGAAGGCCGCGGCGGACGCGGTGCGCACCGACGCCGAGGCGTCCCGCCGTACCCGCCTGGCGGTGGCGGAGGCCGAGGCAGCGGGCACGCTGGCCACCCAACAGGCCGAGGCCGCACGGGCGATGGGCGAGGCGAAGGCCGCCGCCGAGGCGGCGTGGCTGACGGCGCACCAGCAGGTCGGGCCGGAGATCCTGCAGGCGCTGGCGCTGATCCGACTCGCCGAGCACCTGCCGCGGATCGACAGCATCACCCTCACCCCGGACGTGCTGACCGGTCTGCTCACCCGGCTGTCCACCCCGCTCCCCGCCGCCGCCGGCGCTGACGCCGCCGCCGACACCCCGACCGTCCCGACCGCTCCGGCTGCTCCGACCGCCCCGGCCCGCGACACGGATCGGCCGGGACGGTGAGTCTCGCGCCGCGCGTGGTGCTGGTCCACCGGCGCACCGAGTACCAGGAGTTGATCGCCCACCACGGCACGCACGGCCAGGCCGAGTTCTTCCTCGCCGGCCGGGGCCGCTCCCTCGACGAGGCGGAGCGCCGGCACGACCTCGCCCGGGAGGCGCTGGCGGAGGTGTCGGCGGCGGTTCCGCTGGACTGGCGACAGACCCGGGTGGAGCGGGCCGACCTGGACCGGTTCCTGTTCGCCCCGGAGGATCTGGTGGTCGTGGTCGGCCAGGACGGGCTGGTCGCCAACACCGCCAAGTACCTGACGGGGCAGCCGGTGATCGGCATCGACGCGGAGCCGGGCCGCAACCCCGGCGTCCTGGTCCGGCACCGCGCCGGCCGGGCCGGGGCGCTGCTGCGGGCGGCCGTCGGACCGGGCGCGGAGCGGCGGCTGGAGCTGCGCACCATGGTGGAGACGGTGGCGGACGACACCCAGCGGCTGCTGGCGCTGAACGAGATCTACCTCGGACAGCCCGGCCACCAGACGGCCCGCTACCGGCTGTCCGCACCCGGCGGCGACCCGGAGTCGCAGGCGTCCTCGGGCGTGCTCGTCGGCACCGGCACCGGCGCGACCGGGTGGTGCCGCTCGGCCTGGCTGGAACGGTCCAGCCGGCTGCCGCTGCCCGGGCCCACGGCGGCGCAGCTGTCCTGGTTCGTCCGGGAGGCCTGGCCGTCCCCCGTGACCGGCACGTCCCGGGTCGAGGGCCTGCTGACCGCCGAGCAGCAGCTGGCCCTCACCGTGGAGAGCGAGCGGCTGGTGGCGTTCGGCGACGGCATCGAGTCCGACGCCCTGCACCTCACCTGGGGCCAGACCGTCCGGGTCGGCCCCGCCGAGCAGCGCCTCCACCTGCTCGCCTGACCCGGCCACCCGACCGGGCCGCCGGCCCCGCTGCCTGGGAGCGACCGTCGGCGGCGGCGCTGCCTAGGATGGAACGAACGACGGGAAGGAGGTCCGGCCATGGCTCGACGATTCGCTCTCACCTTCCCCGGGGAGACCGGAGGCCACGCCGACCAGGACGTGGTGGTGGTCGAGGCGACCGGCACCCGAGGACCCGGCGGGCACCTCGTGTACGCGGACGCGTCCGGCATCGTGCAGGCCGAGATCAGCGACGCCGGCGAGGTCCGGATGATGGCCAGCGGCGGCCACCAGACCCCCCGAACGCCCATGCACGCCGAGCCACTGCCCTGAGCGTCCGCCTCCCCGCCGCGGACTGCCGACCGGCAACGGGAAAGCGCTTGCCGAACACCTTCGGTAAGCGCTTTCCCGTTCCTTTCGGTCAACCGGCCGCCGTCAGTCCCTCAAGCGCTCACCACCGCGAGTGCACCTGCGCCCGCAGGCGGCGGTCGTAGATGTCCTGGACGGCGTGCAGGGTCTGCGTCGACAGCGGCGGGAGCGCGGCCGTCTCGGCGTTGGCCCGAGCCTGCTCGGGGCTGCGGGCGCCGGGGATGACGGTGGTGACACCGGGCTGCTGGACGATCCAGCGCAGCGCGGTCTGCGCGGAGGTGGCACCGGGCGGGGCGAGGCGGGCGAACTCGTCGGCGGCCTCGACACCGGTCACGAAGTCGACACCGGAGAACGTCTCGCCCTGGTCGAACGCGGAGCCGTCCCGGTTGTAGGTGCGGTGGTCGTCCGCACCGAACAGGGTCTCCTTGGTGTACTTGCCGGACAGCAGGCCGGACGCCAGCGGAACCCGGGCGATGATGCCGACGCCGGCCTTCTCGGCCGCGGGCAGCACCTCGTCCAACGGCTTCAGCCGGAACGGGTTGAGGATGATCTGCACGCTGGCGACACCGGGCCGGGCGATCGCGGTCAGCGCCTCCGCGCAGGTCTCCACGCTGACGCCGTACGCGGCGGTGCGGCCCTCCTCGACCAGGGTGTCGAGCGCGTCGAACACCTCGTTGCTGGAGTACACCGCGGTGGGCGGGCAGTGCAGCTGCACCAGGTCGAGCCGGTCCACCCCCAGGTTGCGGCGTGAACGGTCGGTCCACTCACGGAAGTTGGCGAGGGTGTAGTTCTCCGGCAGTTGCGGCAGCCGGCGGCCGAGCTTGGTGGCGACCATCAGGCCTTCACCCTGCCGGGACTTCAGGAAACGGCCGATCAACTGCTCGCTGCGGCCGTCCCCGTAGACATCGGCGGTGTCGAAGAACGTCACCCCGGCATCCGCTGCGGCGTCCAGCACCGCCAGCGCGTCGTCCTCCAGCACCACGCCCCAGTCGGCGCCCAACTGCCACGTCCCGAGACCCACCACCGACACCGGACGCCCGGTCCTGCCAAGTACACGCTGTTCCATGCGCCGAGCCTGCCACAATGCCCGCCAACGCCCAACCCCCGACACTCCCCGACCTGGAGCGTTGGGGCTTGCGGTGCCCTTCACGCCGCACCTCGGCCGGCACTCCAGCCGGGCTTCGATCACCGATCAGATGATCTACCGGACGCAAGCCCGGCAAGCCGATGCCGGTGCCGGTGCTGGCCTGGTGGCCCCTGCACCGTCGGCCCAGAGGCGGCGAACCGGCCGACCGTCCGACCGAGCACAACCACGATCACAAAAGGCCCGTACCCCGGCACGCGCCGAGCACGTCTTCGACCGACTGTGCCCGGTTTCGTTCCGACGCTGGAGAAGATTCGGGTCCCGCGGCTCGGGTTGGGCAGGCCCTGCAGGAAGCCCGCGCTGCGGCCGAAGTGGCCTGCAGCAATTGGTCGGTGCGGCCACCGCGCCGGTGGAGGACTTCGCCGAGCGGCTGCGCGACCGGACGGAGACGGGCCTGCACAAGAACGTGCGCACCCTCGCGGTCCTGGGCCACCGACTCGGAGCCGACAAGCCCTTCGGCGGGCGTGACAGCTACGACCTGGCCCAGCCGGACGGCCACCTCGCGGCCGAGCCCGTCTGCCGGTTCCTGCGCACCCGCGGCCTGCTCGTCGACGATCCCGACCTGCACCGCAGCGAACGGTCCGGATCGCCAAGGTGCCGGACGAGCTGCCGCCACACGTCGCCGAGAAGGTCCGGGCGTGGGCGGGCGTGCTGCGCACCCAGGAGCCCCGACATGACGAGCCGCGCAGCTGGGACGGCATCCCACCGCTATCCGACCCGCCTGCGGCCGGTGCCGACCGCCTGGACGCAGGCCGGGACGACCGGCCTTCGGGAAGCCACCACAGACCCACCGCCAGGACGCGCTGGACGCGCTGGACGCCCTGAGGGGACTGGCCGGCGCGGGCTCACCATCGCGCTGCGCAACCTGCTCCGGGTGTTCAAGCGCGAGCGTCCCGGTCTTCCGCGACCTGGCCCGCCGCCTTCCGGTGGGAGATCTGACGGGCATTCCGCGACCGGTCCCCCTCCGACGTACTGGTCGGCCAGGAGTGCGCCTACCGCCACCGGCGGCGACCGACCAGCGTCAACCCCACCTGCTGGTCGCCCAGAAGCCGGCCCTCGACCCGGACCACCCGGCCGTGGCCCGGATCACCATGCAGCTGAATCCGTTCCCGCCCAAGGGGCGCGCCCTCGACGAGACCTTCGCCACCGGCGGCCCGTTCAGCGGCGTCGGGGCGGTGAAGGTGAAGCTCTGGCTTTCATCAAATCGCTTTGCCGGGTGAATAGTTGACCCAATACTGTCAATCGGTTCGGGTGCTCGCTTCACGGAACGTGGGGGGTCTCATGACCAGCAAGGAAGTCCCGGACAGCACGTGGTCCGAGGCGGCCCGCCCGGGGCCGGGGGCCCGGGTCCGCCGGTTGCAAGTGGTCGTCCCGCTCGCGGCCGTCCTGGCCGCGCTCGTCGCGGGGCTGGTGTGGTGGCAGTGGCCCTCCGACGCGGGCAGCGGGTCGGCCCCGGTGGCGGGGACGGTCCAGGCGACCGTGCTCTCCTCGAAGGAGGTCAGTGCCGCCGTCGGGGAGACGCTGAGCACCGAGACCCGTGCGAGCAGGCCCGCGGGCCTGCTGCAGGCCGACCCGCCAGGGTGCTCCGTGGCGGTGGGCCCTGCGACCACAGCCGTGTACGAGGGGGGTTGGACGGCCTTCCTGACGGTGGTCCACCAGGATTCCGCCACCGCCCCCGAGTACACCGCGACCCAGACCGTGGGCCGCTACGCAACCGCAGACCAGGCCCGCTCTGCGTTCGAGAACCTCTCCGAAGGAATCGGTGCCTGCAAGAGCGCCGTACGGGCCGCCCCGGCCGGCGGCACCGCGTCGAAGTGGACGTACCAGGTGGAGGGTTCCACGGCGGAGACGCTGCAGTGGACCGCCGCGCAGGACCAGGCCGGGAGGTGGTCCTGCTACCGGGAAGCCCGGCTGAAGTCGTCGACGCTCCTTCAGGTCGCGGTCTGCGAGGCAGGCGACGGCCGCACGGCCGCCCACTCGATCGCCGACCGGATCGCGGGGCGGGTGCAGTGACGAATCGGATGCGCCGCCTGTCGACGCTCGCCCTGACCCTGCTCCTGACCCTGCTCCTGACTGTGCTCGCCCCCGCCGCGCCGACTCGGGCCGCCACCGGCTCGTCCGAGGCGAGCGGGGCCGCGATCGAGGCCCTCGCCACCGGTGCCGCCTACCCCGCCTCGCTCAACGCGCAGATCAGGGCGTTCGACCAGCAACTGTCCGCCCTGCCCACCCAGCAGGACCTCGACGACCAGCAGAGCGCGCTCGACAAGCGGACCGCCGCCTACAACGAGCAGTCCCGCGCGGTACTGGACGCGCTCGACGCCAACGACCGGAAGATCGACGCCCACAACGCCGAGGTCGCCCAGTACCCCGACGGCGCACCGCCGTCGGTCGCCGACGCGCTCAACGCCGAGGCCCAGGCCATCAACAGCGAGCAGCAGCAGCTCAAGGACCAGGCCGGGAAGATCGCCGACGAGGGCGACTCGATCAAGGCCGACCAGAAGGCCCTGGACGGTCGGAAGTCGGACCTGGACACCAAACGCAGCACCCTGCGGACCACCCGCGGAACCCTGATCGTGCAGATGGCGACCGCCCTCGCAACCCTGCTCACCCCGCCGCCCCCGGGCGCAGGCCGGGCAGACGGCGGCGACCCGGCCCACCCCGCTGCCGCAGCGCCCCCGGTCGACGGCGGCGACAGCGTTTCCGGCGCCACCTCGGGCAAGCCGTTGGACCAGTACGCCGCCCGCACCGGCGAGAAGGTCGACAAACGGCCGGTCACCGCCGTCCTGTCCCCGAACGCCGTATCCAGGGCGAGCTCCGACCACGCAGGCGCCCTCCCGCCGTTGCGGTTCTACGACGGGCTGGTCAAGAAGCCCGACGGCACCTATCGCGCCCTGTACTTGAGCAACTCCGCCCGGAAGCCGACCGCGGCCGAGACGGCGTTCGACGACACCGTCGGCCGGGGCGCAGCAGGAATCGCCGTCGTCGACGGCAAGAAGATCCTCATCACCGAGGTCCGGCCGGTCGACGCGCCTGCCGCGCCCCAGCCCGACCAGCAGGTCCGCCACCTGGCCCTCGGGCTGTCGTCCGGAGGGATCAAGGGCTTCGCAGAGGCCCACAGCTTCGAGCACCTGATGCGGAGGGACATCACGAGGGCCGAGCTGCGCCGGGAAACCCTCAGCCGGCTGAACTCACCGAACTACCGGATCCACTTCTCGCTCAAGGACATGAGCAGGACGGACTACCCCAATATCCTGCTCCGCGGCTACACGTGGGAGACGGACTCCCGATGGAGGGGGAAGACCCCCCAGGTCAACGGCAAGATCCTGCCGTTCGCCGAGAAGTGGGAGTTCGCTCCGAGCGTCACCGACTGGGAGCTGTACATGGTCCACACCCTGCCGGGCGTCCTCGAACGGACCACCTTCTACGACGAGAACGGCACCGTCATGGAGAGCAGCCCCTTCCTCCCCTACTTGGCGCAGCTGCCCCAGTAGCAGCACCAGGCGCCGAAGACCGGCGACGCAGGCCGCGTGCCGACCCGTCAGCCGCATCCCGGCGTCGCTCCGGGCCCACTACCTGAACCACCCGTGGAACAGCCGGGCGGCGGAGTACACGCCGGCCCAGCTCGTCACCGCGCAGTGCAGCGGCTTCCCCCACACCTTGACCACCAACGCCCCTGACAGAGCACGGGAGTTCATCGACCGTCAGTTGGCCGGAGTGGTCCACCAGCTGCTTTGGAACATCCCGCGCCCGGATGACGGCCGGGCGCGACAGGTGTGTGGGTACGAGAGGTGCGCGCGCACGAGATCACCGGCGCGGCGGCCGCCTGCCCCATCTGTTCCAGGCCCTGGTGGCGAAGGCGTTCGACTTCGCCGTCACCGCGGCCGGTGCCCGGTGCTTCCTTGAATGCAACCCCAACGGGCCGTGGGCATGGCAACCCGACTCGATCGCTTTCGCTGTCGCTGACCGACTCCAGAAAGGCTCCGAGGCATGAACCGGCTTGCCGAACTCCGTGCCAGCCCGGTCCCGCCCCGCCGCCACCAGTGCTGCCTGAACTCCGCAACCGCCCTGACCGTCCTCTGACGACCCGGCACACGTATGGCACGATGACGGTCTTTCGAGGGTGGCCGAGGACGGGTGCGGCGATGGACGACCGGCGGAGCAGGGCGCAGGCCGCGGCGATCCGCTGGGTGGTGCTGGTGGTCGCGCTGCTGTTGCTGATGGTGGGCGCCGGGTATGCGGTGTCGGGCCGGGCGGTGGCGCGGGGCGCGGGCAGTCCGGGGGTGTTCACCGTCACCAAGGAGGCCGTGAACTGCGGCCGTTGCGTGGTCGAAGGCACTTTCACGCCGGACGATCCGGCCGAACCCGCCCTGACCGGCGCCCAGGTGATGGGCCGTCTCCCGGTGCGCGTGCTGGGCGATCAGGCCCGGGCGGTCGGCCACGACGGCAAGGTGTACCCGCCGGACGGCGGCGGGGCGGCGCAGCGCGGCCTGGGGGTCGCCGCCGGCGGGCTCGCAGGGCTGCTGCTCTGGCTCTGGCTGGCCGCCCGGGCCCGCCGCCGACGCCGTTCCGCCTCGCCCGCAGGCTGACGGGCGGCCGCCACCGGGGGCGGTCGGCCGGTGTGCGGCAGCCTGACGCTCCGACAACGGGCGGGAGTCGGGGCGGGCACCACGCGGCAGGCGGACCGGCCTGAGGCGGCCGGCCGGCCCGGGTGAAGACGTGGTGGGCGCGCCGAGCCTCCGTGATCCGGCTGGGTCTACTGGTGGCACGGCGGCAGAGATGATCAATGCCGAACGGGGGTTTCACTGTGCCGCAGGAACCCCTCTCGGGTGCGGCCACCTTCGACCCACCCCCGGCAGCGCCTCGTGGCAGAACCACCGGTGGGCCGTCTGCCGAGCCGTTCGACGGTGGAGGCCCAACCCGGCGAGTCCGGCCTCCACCGTCAACCCGCGCCCACGACGACCGGAACCGCCCGCTGATGTGCGGATTCCGACCGTCCAACTGTCAGGGTTCCTGGAACTCACGCGTTGCCACCAGATGCAGCGTTCGACGGTGTTGCGCTGTTTGTAGGCGTCGCGGTCGAAGGCCGGCGGGCGGCCTCCGTGGCTGCCGCGCCGTTTGCGGTGGGCGGCCTGGTCGGCGGGCTGCGGGATCACCGCCCGGATGCCGCGGCGTCGCAGGCGGGTGCGGATGGCGCGGGACGAATAGGCCTTGTCGGCCAGGACCGCGTCCGGCGTCGTGCGCGGTCGGCGTCGTGCGCGGTCGGCCGATGGGCCGGGGAACGCGGATGCGGGCCATGACCTCCTCGAATGCGGGCGCGTCGCCGGCCTGGCCGGGCGTGCGGTGGAAGGCGAGCGGCCTGAAGCGCCCGTCGGCGGCGAGGTGGACCTTCGTGGTCGGCCCGCCGCGGGAGCATCCGAGGGCATGGTCGCGCGGCTCGCCGTCCGGAGCCCCTTCTGCCGGGCCCCGGCGGCGTGTTGGTGGGCGCGCACGATCGTCGAGTCGACCGCCACCACCCGGCCCAGGTCGCCCTCGGCGTCGGCGTGGGCGTGGGCGAGCAGGACGGTGAACGCTTTCTCCCGCGTGCCGTCGAGCGCCCACATCCGCAGCCGGTTGTGGACGGCCCTTCCACGACCCGAAACGCTCCGGCAGGTCCATCCACGGCGTCCCGGTGCGGTACTTGAAAGCGATCGCGTCGATCACCTCCCGGTGGTCCCGCCACCGCCCGCCCCGACGAGGCGTCCGGTCCGGCGACAACGGCTCTGTCCGGGCCCACTGGGCATCAGTCAACGACGCACCGGATCCAACGATCAGATGGTCTGAAGGAAACGGCCCAGGAGCTGTCCGGCCGATCACGTGACCGCGGTCGATCGGCTCGTTGTTCCGGGCATGTGGCGGGCCGAAGGTGGCGAGGGCCCGGGACCGGAGGAAGGCAGGTTGCCCTGCGCAGCCCTCTTCTGAAGCCGGTGCCGGACCACTACTCTTTCACGAACTCGCCACTCTGGGTGGGGAGTTGACCTCCGAGCGCAACTCGGAGAAGGGGAGGGCCGAACCATGCGTACGCGTAAGGGCTCAGCACTGCTCGCCGCCACGGTGACCGTCGGCATGGCCGCTCTGGGGCTGTCCCAGACTGCGAGCGCCGCCACCACCACCGGGGCACCGACGGTGATCGATGTGACCTCGATGTCGCAGATCCCGACGATGCACAGCAAGCCCGCCGGCCAGGCGGTGGCAACCGCGACCTACCGCGTCACCATGCGCAGCAACCATGGTGGGCAGTGTCTGGACGGGGACCTGAACGGCATCGGCAACAACGGCGCCAAGGTGCAGCTCTGGGGCTGCAACGGCTGGGACAACCAGACGTGGATCTGGGTGCCCGACGCGGCGCGCGGTGCGGGCTGGTACACCATCCTGAACGCCCACGGTGGGCAGTGCCTGGACGGGGATCTGGGCCGCATCGGCACCAACGGCGACACGGTGTGGCTCTGGAGCTGCAACAACTGGGACAACCAGGCGTGGGGCTGGAACGGCAGCGTGCTGGTGAACCGGAACGGCGGGCAGTGCCTGGACGGGGATCTGGGCCGCATCGGCACCAACGGCGACACGGTGTGGCTCTGGGGCTGCAACGGCTGGGACAACCAGGCGTGGACGCTCTACCAGGCCTGACCGGTGACGCGTGGTCGAGAGGCCAGGGCGCGGCCCGGCCGCCCTCGCCGCCGAGCTCGACGGACGACCGCACCGGACGCTCGGCCGGGCTTTCCCGGCCGAGCGCCCGACTGAACAAGCCGCACTCGTCATCCGGCTCCGCTCGTGATCGCCAGGACCCTGCCCCTCTGTGACAGGCCCTCGGCAACGTCGGGACGGAGAATGCAGGAAGGGCCGGATCCCTCAGGATCCGGCCCTTTCCGGGTGTCAGACGTTGACGCCGTAGTCGAGTGCGATGCCGCGCAGGCCGGAGGCGTAGCCCTGGCCGATGGCGCGGAACTTCCATTCGGTGCCGTAGCGGTAGAGCTCGCCGAAGACCATCGCGGTCTCGGTGGAGGCGTCCTCCGACAGGTCGTAGCGGGCGACCTCGGTGCCGTCGGCCTCGTTGACGACTCGGATGAAGGCGTTGCGGACCTGGCCGAAGCTCTGGCGGCGCTGTTCGGCGTCGTAGATCGACACCGGGAAGACGACCTTCGCGACCTGCGGCGGGACGGCCGTCAGGTCGACCTTGATCTGCTCGTCGTCGCCGTCGCCGCCGCCGGTCAGGTTGTCGCCGCTGTGCTCGACCGAACCCTCGGGGCTGCGCAGGTTGTTGTAGAAGACGAAGTGCTGGTCGCTGAGGACCCGGCCGGCCTCGTTGCACAGCAGTGCGCTGGCGTCGAGGTCGAAGTCGGCGCCCGTGGTGGCCCGGACGTCCCAGCCGAGGCCGACGATGACGGTGGTGAGTCCCGGGGCCTCCTTAGTCAGCGAGACGTTTCCGCCCTTGGCGAGCGAGACTCCCATATTGCCCTCCTGTGGTATCCCCGTGCCGGGACCGGCAGTTCGGCCCGGCGGCCGGCCCCCGGCCGCGTCCGCGGGCCCAGGCCCCGCAATTGAATCTACAGCACTGTAGATCAGGACGGAATCCACCTTCACGCCGTCAGCACCCCAACGGACGGCAAAGAAACGCCCCACCGGGGAGGCGCGCCGCGCCGGGAGCCGCCTACCGGCGTCGGCCGCCACCCCGGGCATACCCTTTCCGAGGAGGTGCCCGAGATGAGTGACGACACGACGATCCCCGGTATCGACCCGAAGGTGCCGCCCAGTGGCGACGGCTGCATGGAGTGTCTGGCCGGCGAGGGCCAGGGCTGGTGGTTCCACCTGCGCCGGTGCGCGGCGTGCGGACACATCGGGTGCTGCGACTCCTCGCCGTCCCAGCACGCCAGCGCACACGCCCGGTCGGCCGGCCACCCGTTCCTGACCAGTTTCGAACCGGGCGAGGACTGGTTCTGGAACACCGAGACCGAGCAGTTCTACGAGGGCCCGCCGCTGGCCGGCCCGTCCGCGCACCCGGTCACCCAGCCCACCCCGGGCCCGGCCGGGCACGTCCCGATCGACTGGCAGCAGCGCCTGCGCTGACTCCCCCGCCCTGCCGCGACGACCGCACCCGTCCGGTCGCAACGACCGTACCCAGCCCTGGCCACCGCCCGCGCCGGGTACGGTCGTTGCGGCAGGACGGGTGACGGCGGCGAAGGGGCGGGAACGTGGACGCGCAGCAGTGGGACACGGTGCGGCGGCTGGCGGCGTGGCTGGCCGACGGCAGTACTCAACCCGCGGAGATGCAGCGGGTGTTGCAGTGCCTGAAGGTCAGCGAGGAGGCCGGGGAGGTGGCCGAGGCGGTGATCGGCGTGCTCGGCCAGAATCCGCGCAAGGGCTTCTCGCACACCTGGGACGACGTCGCGGGCGAGCTGTGCGACGTGATGATCACCGCGATGGTCGCGCTGGTCCGGGTGCACCCGGATCCGGCCGCCGCGTTCGACGCGCACCTGGCCGAGGTCGCGGCCCGGGCGCTGCCCGCACCGGGGGCCGACGCCGCCGCGCAATGACGGCCGGGGGGCTCCGTCAGCGGTGCCCGACGACGAACAGCAGGCCCACGAAGCCGGCGAACAGGTGGGTCCCCACGATGTAGATCAATGCGCGGATCATCATCTGCTTGCGACGCGCCTTCTCATCGCGCACGCCGTCGCTGGTCACACCCGTTCTCCTGTCGTCCTGGGCTCTGCTGCGGTCGTTCGGTCGTTTCGAACCCTTGCAGGGTAGCTCGGCGGGGGCCCGTGGCGGAGATCACGGGGCACTTGGGGCCACCTACGGTGGCGTAGGTCACTTCACACAGTGAACTATCTCCTCCATGGCCGACTACCAGGAGACCCCCGACCTCAATTCGTACGCCGCCCTCGGTGACAGTTTCACCGAGGGCCTGAACGATCCCGGCCCCGACGGGCAGTTCGCCGGCTGGGCCGACCGGCTCGCCGGGATGCTGGCCGGACGGCGGCCGGAGTCCGACTTCCGGTACGCCAACCTGGCCGTGCGCGGCCGTCTGCTGGACCAGATCGTCGCCGAGCAGGTCCCGAAGGTCCGCCAACTCCAGCCCGAACTCGTGACGTTGTGCGCGGGCGGCAACGACATCCTGCGCCCGGGCAGCGACCCGGACCTGATCGCCGAGCACTTCGAGTCGGCCGTCCTGGAGCTGCGCGAGAACGCCGGACGGGTGCTGATCTGCACCGGCTTCGACACCCGCAACGTGCCCGTGCTGCGCCACCTGCGCGGCAAGGTCGCCACGTACAACTCCCACCTGTGGGCGATCGCCGACCGCAACGGTCTGGCCGTCGCGGACCTGTGGTCGCTGCGCGCGGTGCACGACCGCCGGGCCTGGTCGGACGACCGGCTGCACCTGTCGCCGGAGGGCCACCAGCGGGTGGCGCTGCTGGCGGCGCGCGCCCTGGGCCTCACCGCGGTCGACGACCCGGAGGCCGCCTGGCCGCCCGCGCCGGCCACCACTCCGGCGGACCAGCGCCGGGAGAACCTCCAGTGGGCCCGCACCTACCTGCTGCCGTGGGTGGGGCGCCGACTGCGCGGCGAGTCGTCCGGCGACCACGTCGAGGCGAAGCGCCCGGAGCTGCTCCCGCTCTGACCCGACACGCGGAGCCAGGCCCGAGACACCGGCGCCGGACCGGAGTACCGGACCCGGACCGGAGTGCCGGACCCAGACCGCGATGCGGGGCCCGGACCGATTTGCGGGGCCCGACGCGCCGCCGGGTCCGAAATGCGCCTGGACACCACTGCGGGCCGCCCCGCCCCCACGCGGAATGCGGCCCGCAGCCCCCAGGTGAGAACCCTGCCTCGCCCTACTCGACGATCAGCTCCACCGGAACGTTCCCGCTGATCGCCTTGGAGTACGGGCAGACCTGGTGGGCCTGCTTGACCAGGAGCTCGCCGGGCTCGCCGACCAGCGCCTCCGGCAGTTCCACCCGGATGACGACGGCCAGGCCGAGACCGGTGTCGTCCTTGCCGATGGTGACCTCGGCGGTGACGGAGACGTCCGAGACGTCGATCTTCGACTGGCGGGCGACCAGGCCGAGCGCGCCGGAGAAGCAGGCCGCGTACCCGGCGGCGAACAGCTGCTCGGGGTTGGTGCCCACGCCGTCGCCGCCCAGCGACGGCGGCATCGACAGCTTGAGGTCGAGCTTGCCGTCCGAGGTGACGGAGCGACCGTCGCGGCCGTTCGAGGTGGCAACGGCGGTGTAGAGCGGTTCCATGTCGAGCTCTCCTGTGTCCTGATCCCAGGTCCTTGACGGACCGGTTCCCGGTGTCCGGCGGTCTGGTCCGCCGGCGCCGTCCCCGGCCTGCCCTGCTCCAGAAGTAAAGCACGCGATTCAATTGCGCACAACTCAATCGCCCACAACTCGGCCGCTTGCTACCCTTGAACCATGACCAGGCACGACGAGAACCGAACTCCCGCGGGGCCCACCGAGGTTGACGCGATGCTGGACGACCTCGCGGCCGCAGGCGCCGACCTGCGCTCCGACCTGCTCCTGCTCGACCAGCAGCTCTGCTTCTCGCTGAACGCCGCCACCCGCGCGTTCGGCAGCGTCTACCGGACGGCGCTGAAGGACCTGGGCCTGACCTACCCTCAGTACCTCGTGATGCTGGTGCTCTGGGAGCACGGCGAACTCCCCGTCAAGCGGCTCGGCGAGCGCCTGCGGCTGGACTCCGGCACGCTCTCCCCGCTGCTCAAGCGGCTGGAGGCGACCGGGCTGGTGGCGCGCGAGCGCAGCCCGCAGGACGAGCGGTCGGTGATCGTCTCGCTCACCCCGGCCGGCCGCGACCTGCGCGACCCCGCCCGCGCCGTCCCCCGCCACATCGGCGCCGCGGCCGGACTCTCCCTCGCCGAGCTGCGCACCCTGCGCGAACTGCTCACCCGCCTGACCGCGAACCTGGACGCGGCCGAGGCCTGAGGCAACGAACCCGGCCGGAGCCCCGAGCAGCGAACCGGGTCGAAGCCCGAGCGACCGACGCGGCCGGAGCCCGAGCGGCGGACGCGGCCGGGGCCCGGACGCAGTACACGCCCGGGCCCCGTTCGCCGCAGTGACCTACCGGTGCCGCAGGTACGCCGCCGCCGTCGCGCGCAGCCGCTCGTGCAGGCCGTCGTACGCGCGGGCCCGGCCGAGGACGGACTTCGGCAGCTTGGCGACCATCGTGTAGTTGGTGTCGCAGACGTTCGCGGCCGGCGCCAGGCCTGCCTGGCTGACCAGCTGGTAGGCGTCGAGCTGGTCCAGGCCGAGGAGTTCGCCGGTCCAGCCGACCAGGTCGTGCTGGCTGATCCGGAACGCGTCCTCCAGCGGGCGGGCGGAGCCGGTGCTGATCAGGTAGTCGTCGTTCTCCAGGCGGGGCCAGGCCGGTCCGCCGCCCTTGACCAGGTCGACGATGACGGTGGTGCGCATCGCGGCCTCGACAGCGGTGCCGCACACCTCGCCCTCGCCCTGGCGGGCGTGGCCGTCGCCGATGGCCAGCAGGCCGCCGTCGACGTTGACGCCGAAGTAGGCGGTGGTGCCGGCCCGCATCTCGGGGGTGTCGAGGTTGCCGCCGTGCGCGCCGGGCGTGATCGAGGCCAGCACCTCGCCGGCGGCGGGGGCGACGCCGACGGTGCCGTGCATCGGGTCCAGCGGCAGGGCGACCGTGAAGTCGCCGCCCCGGGCGCGGAAGTGGCACAGGCCGGCGGCGACGTCGAGGTCGTAGATCCAGACCCGTTCCTCCAACGCGGGGTGCAGCATCGCGGTCTGGTGGGTGGCGGTGAGTGCGCCGAAGTGCGGGAAGGTGCTGGAGATGCCGTGGTCGCGGGCGGGGGTGATCTCGACGAAGTGCACGGCGAGGACGTCCCCGGGCTCGGCGCCGGCGACGGCGATCGGGCCGGTCACGGGGTTGAGGTAGGGGAAGACGCAGACCTGGCTGGGCAGGTCGCCGATGCCGCGGACCTTGCCGCCGAAACAGTCCTCGGTGGTCAGTTCGACGATGCTGCCGGGTTGAACGGTCGTCAGCGGGGCGCGTCCGCCGAAGGTGTAGGCCCAGTCCTCCGGTGCGGGGGTGAGCTGGACGATCTCGGGCAGTGTCACTTCTCGGTCTCCTCGGGGGTCGGGTCGGCGACAGCCAGTCGGGGCTTGCGGCCGGTCAGCATCAGGCCGGTCAGCACGATCCCGCCGATCAACAGCCAGACGAAGCCCAGCCGTTGGGCCGCGATGTTGGCGTTGACGACCACGTAGCCGAGGATCGCGAAGCCGAGCACCGGGGCGATCAGGTGGCGCCAGTAGTCCTTGCTGCGGTTGCGGATCAGGAAGTGGACGACGACGGCGACGTGCAGCACCAGGAAGGTGGTCAGCGCGCCGAAGTTGACCAGGGTGCTGAGCAGGGTGATGCCGTCGGTGCGCGAGGCCATGTACAGGCCGAGCACCAGCGAGATGCCGGCGGTCAGCAGGGTGGCGTTGACGGGCACCCGGCGGGTGGGGTGGATCTTGGCGAGGAAGCGGGGCAGTTGGCGGTCGCGGGCCATCGCGAACAGCAGCCGGGAGGTGGCGGCCTGCGCGACCAGGGAGTTGGCGAAGCCCCAGGCGACGGCGGTGGACGCGGCGGTCAGGGTGGCCAGCCAGCCGCCGGCGGCGGTGCGGGCGGCGTCGTAGAAGGCGGTGCCGTTCGGGTCGCCGTCGCGGATCAGCGCGTCCGGGTCGGCGACCAGCAGCGACGCCACCCAGGTCTGCACGATGAACAGTGTGCCCGCGAGCAGCAGCGCGGCGACCATCGACCGGCCGATCGCCTTGGTGGAGTCGCGGTTCTCCTCCGAGAGGGTGGAGATGCCGTCGAAGCCGAGGAAGCTGAGCACGGCGATCGAGACCGCGCCGAAGGCCAACGGCCACGAGAAGGTGTCCGAGTTGTACAGCGGCGTGAAGTCGAAGCCGCGGCCCTTGCCGTTGGCGAGCGCGATCACGCCGACCACCAGGAACACGGCGAGCACGACGAGTTCGCCGATCAGCACGGCCTTGTTGACCTTGGCGGTGGTCTCGATGCCCAGGTAGTTGACGACGGTGTTGAGCAGCACGAAGCCGATCAGCCACAGCCAGACCGGGACGGCCGGCACCAGCGAGTTCATCGCGACGCCGGCGATCAGGTAGAGCAGGCCGGGCACCAGCACGTAGTCCAGCAGGATCATCCAGCCGGACAGGAAGCCGACGGGTGCGCCGATGCCGCGTCCGGCGTAGGTGTAGACCGAGCCGGCCATCGGGAACGCCCGGGACATCTGGGCGTACGACAGGGCGGTGAACATCATCGCCACCATGCCGAGTACGTAGGCCAGGGCGACCATGCCGCCGGAGCCCTGGAAGACGCCGCCGAAGATGCCGAAGGGGGCGATCGGCACCATGAAGACCAGCCCGTAGACGAGCAGGTCGGTGAAGGTCAGGGACCGGCGGAGCTCCTGTTGGTAGCCGTAGTTCTCGATGCTCCGGGGCGCGGGTGTGTCGGCCATGGTGCTCTCTCTCCGTGACGACCCTGCGGATGTGTGGGGGATGCGTGGGGGAGACTGTAGAGGCAAGTATTTCCATATGGAAGGGTTTTGCGGCTGCGTTCTGCCGGTCGAGACGGCGGACGCCCGTCGGTACTCGCAGGTCAGCGCGCGGGAAGCGGCGGCAGGACGGCGAAACCGAGACCCTCGGCCCGGGCCAGGTGCACGGTGCGCGGCTCTCCGCGCAGCAACCGCCCGGCCGCCCGGGCCAGGCCGTGCGGCTCCAGCGCGTGACGGTCGGCGAGTGCCGCGAGCAGCTGCAGGCCGTCGTAGAGGCCGACCGCGTAGGCGTCCAGGACGGGCGCCCACGGCCCGCACAGTGCCCGGTGCCGCTCGCCCAGCAGCTGCCGGGGCTCCTCGGCCAGGGTGGCGAAGGACGGCATGGCGGCGTACAGCGTCCCGGTGTCGTCGCCGCCGAGCGCGAGCAGGCCGTTCTCCTCCAACGCGCCGGACAGCCGCACCAGTCGCCGGTCGAGTCCGCTGCGGCGCAGCGCGCGGTTGAAGTGGACCAGGTCGCGGCCGATCAGGCTGAGCAGCAGGGCGTCGGCGCGGGCGGTGCGCAGCTCGTCGAGCAGTGGTTCGACGGCCGGCTGGACGGCGCCGAACGGGATGCGGCGCTCCAGGACGATCCGGGCTCCGGCCCGGGTGGCGAGGGCGGCGGCGGCGCGGTGGACGGAGCGCGGCCAGATGTAGTCGTTGCCGATCAGCGCCCAGCGCCGGAGCTGGTGACGCTGCGTCAGTTCGTCGACCGCGAGGCCGAGTTGGCCGGACGGGTCGGTGCCGGTGCAGAGGACGCCGGGGCGGCGGGTGCCGCCTTCGTGGGGTGGGGTGTAGATGTAGGCGATGCGTCCGGCGGCGACGGTCTCGACGGCGCGGTGGACGTCGCTGGTGTGGCAGCCTGCGAGCGCGTCCAGGGCGCCGGCGTCGAGCAGGCGGCGAACTTCGGCGGCCACGGGGCGGGGTGCGCCGCCGCCGTCGACCAGGACGAGGTCGAGGGGGCGGCCGTGGATGCCGCCGCGGGTGTTGATCTCGTGCGCGGCGAGCAGTGCGCCGTCGAGTGCGGAGGGGCCGGTCAGGCCGAGCGGACCGGACTGCGGGACGACGAGGCCGACGCGGAACGCGCCGCCCTCCCTCGGGAGGTGCAGCGCGTCGAGCGGGTCGACCAGCCTGGCATCCAGCGTCACCAGTGCGAGTATGGTCGGGATGTCGGCCCCGGGAAAGCCCGCGAGGCTCGGGGGGACCGCGGAACGGGAGGGTCGGATGGCCATCGAGGGTGCGGCTGCCGCGCACGGAACCGTCGCGCCGGGGCCGGCGGGCTCGCCGCCGTTGTTGGTGGAGCTGGTGGCGCTCGCGCATCGTCGGCTCACGTCCGGTCTGGCGGCGGCGCTCGCGGAGGAGGACTGCACGGTCGACCAGTGGCGGGTGCTGCGGGCGCTGGCGGACGGCGAGGGCCGGTCGATGGGCGAGTTGGCGCAGGCGCTGCTGATTCCGCAGGCGAGCCTGAGCCGCCTGGTGGACGCCCTCGCGGATGCGGGGCTGGTCTACCGTCGCCAGGACGACCGGGACCGCCGTCGGATCACCGCCCACCTGTCCCGCCAGGGCGGCTCCCGCCTGTCGCGGCTCGACGCGCTCGCCGCCGCCCACGACCGCGCCGTCCGCGCCGCCTGCGGCCTCCCCGACCCCGCCGGCCCGCTCGCCCGCCTCGCAGCCCTCTGAGCGCCCTCGCGGGCCGCCTACTCAACTCCCAGCGGCCTCACGCCAGTTGAGCCTCCACGTGATCCAACGCGACCGCGTCCTCGCCCGCGCCCCTCCCCCTCCCCTCTCCACTCGACCGCCCCCCTCCGCCCCAGCTCCACCCCCACACACACCGAAAAGCCCCCCGCCTCACGCCAGTTGCGCCTCCACGTGATCCAACGCGACCCGCACCGCCCCCAGCGCGACGGCGTCCTCGCCCACGCCCCTCCCTCTCCCCTCCCACTCGACCGCCCCCCTCCACCTCAGCTCCACCCCCACACACCGAAAAGCCCCCCACCTCACGCCAGTTGCGCCTCCACGTGATCCAGCGCGACCCGCACCGCCCCCAACGCGACCGCGTCCTCGCCGAGCGTCGAGGAGGCGACCCGGGGCGGCATCGGGCAGAGGGTGTCGAGGGCGTGCTGCACGGGTTCCCGGACGAGGTCGTCGGCGCGGGAGAATCCGCCGCCGACGACGACGAGTTCGGGGTCGAAGGCGAGGGCGACGGTCGCCGCGCCGAGGGTGATGGCGCCGAGGAAGCGGCGGATCCGGTCGGCCGCGTTCGCATCTCCCGCTCGTGCGGCGGCGATGAGCGCGGCGACGGCCTGTTCGGAGGATTCCGCGTCGGGGTCGTCGACCAGGTGGCCGGGGGCGGCGTTCCAGCCGATCTCGGGGAGCGCCCCGATCTCGCCGAGCGAGCCGTTGTGGCCGCGCTGCAGGACGCCGCCGTTGAGGACGCCGACGCCCATCCGCATGCCCGCGAGCAGGTAGACGACGTCGTCGACGTGGCGGGCGACGCCGAGCCAGCGTTCGGCGACGGCGGCGAGGCGGCAGTCGTTCTCGACCAGGACGGGGCAGGCGAAGGTGCGGCCGAGTGAGCGGGCCAGGTGCAGGCCGGTCCATTCGGGCAAGGCGGAGCTGAGTTTGATCCGGCCTTCGCGGTCGACGATGCCGGTGGTGCCGGCGGTGACGGCCCACAGCCGGTCGGGGGTGAGGTCGGCGGCGGTGAGCGCGGCGCGGGCCGCGGTGCGGGCCGCGGCCAGCCGGGCCTTGCGCGGCTGGGCGGGGTCGACCTCGATGCGGCGGGTGGTCAGCACGGTGCCGTCGAGGTCGGCGAGGACGGCGAGGACCTTGTACTTGCCGATGTCGAGTCCGAGGACGTGTCCGGCGCCGGGCCGGAAGCGGTAGTTGCGGGCGGGGCGGCCCATCCGGCGCTCACCGGGGTCGGGGGCGAGTTCGCCGACCAGGCCGAGCGCGGCGAGCCGGTCGAGGGCGACTTCGACGGTGGGGCGGGACAGGCCGGTCGCGGCGGCGGCCTCGGCGACCGTGACGGCCGGTGCGGCGGCCGCGCGCACCGCGGCGAGCACCTGGGCCGCGCTGGCGGTCAGCACCGGCATGCGGGGGGCGGGTGGGTCCGCCGGCTCCCCGGTGTCGCCGCCTGCCGAAGTCGTCGCACGTCCCGCGGTCATCTACCGCCTGCCTTTCGTAAGTCGCCGGTGCGGACCGGCGGTTGCCGGACCCGGGAGCGGCCGGTCCGTCGACGATCCTTCCGCGCCGAAGTCTTGACGGTGGCCGGTTTCGCTCCCCATGATTCCACAAGTCACTTACATAAGTGGCCTGGGAAAGTCATCCTCGCACGGCTCGGGCGCGCAGTGTGCCGTCCGGCCGGAATTCGCCGACTGCTGGGAAATCGGGGTGTGTTGTGCCGGACAGACAGGTGACGCTGGCCGTCGTCGGAGCGGGCCTGCGGGGCGGGGTGTACGCCCGCAGCGCGCACCACGGCGGCCGCGGCCGGATCGTCGCGGTCGCCGAGCCGGACCCGGAGCGCCGGGCGGCGTTCGCCGCCGAGTACGGCGTCCCCGACGACGCGGTGTTCGCCGACTGGCGCGAACTCGCGGCCCGGCCCCGCCTCGCCGACGCGGCGGTGGTGGCCACCCAGGACAACCAGCACACCGAGCCGGTGGAGGCGTTGGCGCAGGCGGGCTACCACCTGCTGCTGGAGAAACCGATGGCCACCACCGAGGAGGACTGCCTGCGCATCGTGCGGGCCGCCGAGAAGGCCGGCGTGCTGCTCGCGGTCTGCCACGTGCTGCGCTACACCACCTACACCCGCACCATCAAGGAGATGATCGACTCCGGCCGGATCGGCGAGGTCGTCTCCATCCAGCACCTGGAGCCGGTCGGCTGGTGGCACCAGGCGCACTCCTTCGTCCGCGGCAACTGGCGGCGCGAGGACGAGTCCTCGCCAATGCTGCTGGCCAAGTCCTCGCACGACGTGGACTGGCTGCTGTACCTGATGGGCCGTCCGCCCGAGCGGGTGTCCTCGTTCGGCGGCCTGGTGCACTTCAACGAGCGCAACCGCCCGGCCGCCGCCGCCGACAACTGCCTGGACTGCCCGGTCGAACCCAGCTGCCCGTACTCGGCGCCGCGGCTGTACCTCGGCTGCCTGGGCGATCCCGACAAGGAGTACTGGCCGCTCGGCGCCGTCACCACCGACCGCACCCCGGAGGGGATCCGCCGGGCGCTGCGCACCGGCCCCTACGGGCGCTGCGTGTACGCCTGCGACAACGACGTGGTGGACACCCAGGTGGTGGACTTCGACTTCGGCGACGGGCGCACCGCCTCGTTCACGATGTCCGCGTTCACGCCGCTGGACTTCCGCAAGACCCGGATCTTCGGCACCCGCGGCTACGTCGAGGGCGACGGCGTGCGGCTTTCGGTGCACGATTTCACCACCGCCACCTGGGAGTTCATCGACGCCACCGACGTCCCCGGCGCGGACGCCTCGGCGGCGGCCGGGCACGGCGGCGCCGACGACCGGCTGTTCGAGGCGTTCGTCGAGGCCGTCGCCACCGGCGCCGGTGACCGGATCCGCTCCAGCGGCCGGGACAGCCTGGCCGCGCACCGCACCGTGTGGGCCGCCGAACAGGCCCGCCGCACCGGCACCGTCGTCACGCTCGCCCCGGCCGACGACGCCCTCCCCGTCCGCTGAGCCTCCCCACCCCGGCCGACGACGTCCCCGCCCCGGCCGACGACACCCCCGAACCTCCCTGCTCCCCCGCTGCCACGCCCCCTCGATGGAGAAATGCCATGCCCCGTACCCCCTCCCCGGCCACCGCGGCCGCGCTCGCCGCCTCGCTGGCGGCCGTGCTGCTGGTGTCCTCCTGCGGTGTCAAGAACTCCGGCGACGCGCAGCGCGCCGGGGGCGGTTCGGCCGCCGATCTGGTGACCGCCGCGAAGGCGCAGGGCCAGGTCGACTACTGGTCGACCTGGGGCGAGAAGGAGCCGCAGGCCGCGATCTTCAAGGCGGCGGCGGACGACTTCACCGCGCAGACCGGCATCAAGGTGAACATCAAGTACCTGGGCCGGTCCGGCACCACGACGATGCCGCAGGCGATCGCCTCGGGCAGCGGGCCGGACATGTTCGACAGCGGCACCGACCACATCGCGGCGTTCGCGGGCCAGCACATGACGCAGCCGATCGACGCGGTGCTGAAGCTGCCGGTCCCGGGCGAGGACGGCAAGTCGCTGGCGGACGTGCTGCCGCCCAACGTGCTGAAGTCGGCCACCGACAAGGACGGCAAGTTGGCGTTCGTCCCGCACACGCTGATCTCCACCGCGATCTGGTACGACGCGGCCCGGACCCCGGCGCTGGCGGCGAACCGGCCGGCCACCTGGACGGAGTTCCTGGCGCTGCTCCAGCAGCAGAAGGCGGCCGGCGCCACGCCGATCGCCCAGGACGGCCTGGTGAACTTCTACAACGCCTACTGGTTCTACGAGTTGATGATGCGGTTCGCCGGTCCGGGTTCGCTCTCGGCACTGGGCACGGACGCCTCGGCGTGGGACCGGCCGGAGGTGCTGAAGGCGGCGCAGGCCGTGGCGGAGCTGAAGCCGTACTTCCAGGACGGCTACATGGGCACCAAGTACCCTGCGGCGCAGAACGATTGGGCGCAGGGCAAGGCGGCGCTGAACCTGAACGGCACCTGGCTGCCGTCGGAGACGAAGCCGCAGGCGCCGACCGACGCGAAGCCGAGCAGCTTCACCTTCCCGATGGTGGACGGCGGGCACTCGACGGTCGAAGTCGGTTCGCTGGGCTGGTCGGTGAGCGCGAAGGCGAAGCACGCGGAGGCCGCGGAGCTGTTCCTCAGCTACCTGCTGCGCTCCCAGGTGATCGCGAAGATCGGCACCGACGCGCTGAACATCCCGTCCCGGGCGGACGCGGCGGCGCCGGACGCGCTGAAGGCGGCGCAGGAGTCGATCCTGAAGGCGACCGAGACCAACACCACGTACGACGGCGCCACGGCCAACGACAAGTGGTGGAACAACGTGTTCCTGCCGCTGGACGACCAGTTGCTGGCCGGCACGCTGTCCCCGGCGGACTTCGTCGCGCAGGGCAAGAAGAAGACCGCGGACGCGCTCGCCAATGGCTGACACGACGACGACCCGCGGCACGTCCCGCCCGGCCCGGCCCGCGCTGCGCACCGCGGGCCGGGCCCGGCCGGGGGCCACCTCGCAGCGCGACTCGAAGGGGTACTTCCGGCTGTTCACCTGGCCGGCGCTGCTGATGTACACGCTCGGTTTCCTCGGCCCGTCGATGTACGGCGTGGTGATCTCGTTCGCCAAGTGGTCGGGTCCGGGTTCGCCGGTCACCTGGGTGGGTTGGCGCAACTACGTGCGGGTGTTCCGGGACGACACGGTGCGGCAGGCGTTCTGGAACACGGCGGTGATCGTACTGGTGGGCGGTGCGGCGGTGTTCGCGCTGGCGTTCCTCGCGATGGCGGTGCTGCGCGACATGCGCGGGCGGGCGTTCGTGCGGGCGGCGCTGTACCTGCCGTCGATCATCTCGATGATCGCGGTCGGCACCTCGCTGGGCTTCCTGCTGAACCCGGACGGCGTGGTCAACCGCCTGCTGGGCCTGCTCGGCCTGGAGTCGCTGCAGCAGACCTGGCTGGATCCGCAGCACATCTTCGGCTGCATCGTGGTCGGCGTGGTGTGGATGGGGTCGGGTTTCTACATCGTGCTGCTGATGACGGCGGTCGACGCGATCCCCAAGCACCTCTACGAGGAAGCCCAGTTGACGGGGCTGACCCGGATGCAGCAGTTCCGCTGGATCACCCTGCCGCTGTCCCGCGACATGATCGCGATCGCGGCGGTGCTGTGGACGGCGAACAGTCTGCGCACCTTCGACATCGTGATCGGCTTCGTCGGCACGGCCGGCACGCCGTCCGTCAACTCCCGTACCTACGCCGTGCAGCAGTGGCTGTCGGCCGGGCACACCACCGGCGGCGGGGCGCCCGAGCTGGGCTACGCCTCGGCGATGGCGACGCTGCTGACGGTGCTGACCGTGGCGCTGGTGGTGCTGGTGCGCCGGCTGGGCCGCAGCGAACGACTGGAGATCTCGTGAAGACCCAACTGCGCGCTGTCAGACGGTTCTTCGGCGACCTGGCGGTGCCCGGCGCCGTCAAGGTCCTGCTGTGGGCGGTGGCCGCCTTCAACGTGCTGCTGCTGGCCTGGACGTTCCTGTCCTCGGCGCGCACCTCGCGCGCGCTGTGGTCCTCGCCGCTCGGCGTGGACGGGCTGGACCTGAGCGGCTACGCCCGGGCCTGGCACGCCGCGGACTTCGCCGGCATGCTGCTCAACACCGTTGTGGTGGTGGGTGTTTCACTCGTCGGCATCCTGCTGGTCGCGACCCCGGCGGCGTACATGCTGGCCCGCTCCGCGCGCCGCTCGGCCGGGCCGACGCTGACCTACTTCGCGGCGGGTCTGGCGCTGCCGGTGCAGGCGGTGCTGATCCCCTACCAGACGCTGGCCTCGTCGGTCAGCCAGTTCATGGTGGACTGGGTGACCGGCTGGTGGGACGACCGGATCTCGCTGGTGGTGGTGGACGTGGCGATGTCGCTGCCGTTCACGGTGTTCGTGCTGACCGGCTACTTCCGGTCGCTGCCAGCCGAGTTGGAGGAGGCGGCGGCCCTCGACGGGGCCGGCCCGGTGCGCACCTTCTGGACCGTCATGGTGCCGGTGGCCCGGCCGGGCCTGACCACGGTGACGGTGCTGAACGCGATCGGCCTGTGGAACGAGTTCCTGCTGGTGTCGGTGATGGTGCACGACCCGGCGAAGTTCACCCTGCCGGCCGCCCTGAACCAGCTCAGCAGCACCATGCAGTACACCTCCGACTGGGGCGGCCTGTTTGCGGGCGTCACCATCCTGGTCGCGCCGATGGTCGCGCTGTTCTTCTGGTGCGGTCGGCGGATCATGGACGGGATGACCCTCGGCACGACCAAGTAGCCGCCCCCGCAGCCGGGTTCGGCCCGGCTGTTCGCACGGCCCCCGTGAACCCCACGTCAGGAGAGGGCAGCACGTGACCCCGACATTCGTTCCCGCACGCCTGAGCGGCCTGAGCGGCCTGAGCGCGCTCACCCTGGCCGCCGCGGCGCTCACCACGTTCGCGGCCCCGGCGGCGCACGCTGCCGGCGCCACCTACTACGTGTCCGCCTCGGCGGGCAGCGACACCAACAGCGGCACCTCGCCCGACGCGCCGTGGAAGTCGCTGGCGCAGGTCGGCAGGCAGACCTTCCAGCCCGGCGACACCGTCGCCTTCCGGTCCGGCGACACCTGGACGGGGCAACTCGCCCCGCACGGCTCCGGCACGGCGGCCGCGCCGATCACCTTCACCTCGTACGGCACGGGCGCCCGCCCGAAGCTGGACGGGCAGGGCGCGGTGGCGTCCGTGGTGCTGCTGGCCAATCAGCACGACGTCACGGTGAGCAACTTCGAGATCTCCAACTCGGCCGGAACGATCACGAGTTCGACGCCGTACCGGATCGGCGTCAACGTCTTCGCGCAGGACGTGGGGGCGGTGCCGGGGATCCGGATCACCGACAACTACGTGCACGACGTCGACGCGCCGCCGAACAGCTCCAACCCGGGCTCGGGCGGCATCATCTACACGGTGCGCGGCTCGGCCACGCCCACCTACTTCACCGGGCTGACGGTGCGGAACAACGAGGTGGCGAACATCGCCTCGTACGGCATCTCGGGCTGGTCGACCTGGATGCAGCGCGACGGCTGGACGTCGCTGTGGCCGTTCCTGGGCGCACCCACCACCGAGTACCGGCCGTTCACGCCCAGCACCGGCACCGTGATCAGCAACAACTACGTGCACGGCATCGCCGCGGGCGGCATCGCGCCGCTGGTGGTGCGCGACACCATGGTGGACCACAACACGGTCGCGGACACCGCGCAGGCGCACGGCAACGTGGCCATCTGGTGGGCGGACGCGGACAACACCACCGTCCAGTTCAACGAGATCTCCGGCACCAAGTACAACGGCCCGCAGATGGACGGCGACGCGCTCGACGCGGACGAGGACAGCCGCGGCAGCCTGGTGCAGTACAACTACTCGCACGACAACGGCGGCGGGTTCTTCATCTCGGTCTCCGGCGACTCGGCGCCCGCCACGGCGGTCGTCCGGTACAACGTCAGCCAGAACGACCGCAACGAGATCTTCACCTTCTCCACCAACACCACCTCGGTGCAGGTCTACAACAACACGGTGTGGGTGTCGCCGAACAGCGGCGCCGCGATGACCGCGCTGACGGCCGTCTACCACAACGCGGCGGGCGTGACGATGGCGAACAACATCATCCACAATGCGGCGAACCTCCCGTACAACACCGGCAGCGCGATCACCTACGACCGCAACTGGTACGACGGCGGCCCCGTCCCGGCGACCGACCGGGCCGCGCTCACCGGCAACCCCGGCCTGACCGCGCCCGGCGCCGCCACCTCGATCGCCGACCTGGCCGGCTACCGGCCCACCGCGACGTCGCCGATCCTCCAGCAGGGCCTGGAAGTTCCGAACGACGGCGGCCGCGACGCGGTCGGCGCCGCCCTGCCGCAGGGCATGCCCGACCTCGGCGCGCTCCAGCGCACCGCCGGCACCGGCCTCACCGAGGCCGCGCCGACCATGACCAGCTCGTACGCCACCGGCCAGGGAACGCTCGCGGCCGTCGCGGACGGCTCGGACGCCAGCAGCTGGGCCTCGCCGTCCAGCGGCGTCGCCATGGGCGGCAACCTGACCCTCGCCTACCCGAACCCGCGCACCGTCTCCCAGGTCGAACTGGCCACCCACTTCGGGACCGGCCAGGGCATCACCCGCTTCGACGTGCAGTACTGGAACGGCTCCGCCTGGGTCACCGCCCTCGCCGACGCCACCGTGGCCTGGTCGTCCAACTCCGCGGCCGTGGAACGCCGTTCGGTGACGCTGCCCACGCCGGTGACGACCGGCCAGCTGCGGCTGGTGGTCCGCGCGGCGAACCTCCAGTGGGGCAACTTCGCCGTCAACGAGATCGGCACCCGCTGACCCCCGGCCCGGGGGCCGCGCCGGCCCCCGGGCCACCCCTCCCCCACCTCAGGAGCACCCGTGCCCGCGTTGCCGCACCTGGTCCCCCGCCCCGCGTCGATGACGGTGACCGGCCCGGGCGGCTGGCACCTCACCCCGACCACCCCGCTGCGCCTCGAACCCGGCCTGGAACCCGTCGCCGAACTGCTCCGCGAACTCCTCGACCAGCCACTGCCCCGCGCCACGGCCGACACGCCCGGTGCGCTGACGCTGCGCACCGAGCCCGCCCTCGCCCCGGAGGCGTACCGCATCGAGGTGACGCCCGCCGGCGCGACCGTCACCGCCGCCGGGCCCGGCGGCCACCGGCTCGCCGCCCAGACGCTGCGTCAACTCCTGGACGAGGGACGGCCCGACGGGCGCGGCGGCGTCTCGGTGCCGTGCGTGGACATCGCCGACGCGCCCCGGTTCGGCTGGCGCGGGCTCCTGATCGACGTCGCCCGGCACTTCTTCCCGATCGAGTTCCTGCACAAGCTGGTCGACCTGGCCGCGCTGCACCGCCTCAACGTGCTGCACCTGCACCTGACGGACGACCAGGGCTGGCGGATGGAGATCGAGAAGTACCCGCGCCTGACCGAGGTCGGCGCCTGGCGCGCGGAGACCCTGGTCGGCCGCTACACCTTCCAGGACGACCCGGACGCGGTCTTCGACGGAACGCCGCACGGCGGCTACTACACTAAGGCCGAACTGCGCGCCCTGGTCGCCCACGCGGCCTCCCGCGGCATCACCGTCGTCCCGGAGATCGACCTGCCCGGGCACATGCGGGCCGCGATCGCCGCCTACCCGGAACTCGGCAACGACCTGGAACCGGCCCGCCCCGTCTGCACCACCTGGGGCATCACCGAGCAGATCCTCAACGTCGAGGAGTCCACCCTCCAGTTCTGCCGGGACGTCCTCACCGAGGTGCTGGAGGTCTTCCCCGGCCCCTACGTCCACCTCGGCGGCGACGAGGTGCCCAAGCGCGAGTGGCGGCAGTCGCCCCGGGTGCAGCAGCGGATGCGCGAACTCGGCCTGCCCTCCGAATCCGCGCTCGCCGCGTGGTTCACCCGGCAGCTCGCCGAGTTCCTCACCGCCCGCGGCCGCCGCCCGATCGGCTGGGACGAACTGCTGGAGGACGGGCTGCCCGCCGGGACCACGCTGATGTCCTGGCGCGACGAGGAGGGCGGCGCGCAGGCCGCCCGGCTCGGCCACGACGTGGTGATGACGCCGCACCAGCTGCTCTACTTCACCGTCTACCAGGCCGACCCGGACCGCGTCGAACAGCCGCTCGCGGTCGCCGAGGTGCTCACCACCGCCGACGTGTACGCCTACCGCCCCGTCCCACCCGGCCTTCCGCCCAACGCCGCCGCCCACATCCTGGGCGCCCAGGGCTGCCTGTGGACCGAACTGATGCCCACCACCCGCCAGGTCGAGTACATGGCCTTCCCCCGCCTCTGCGCCCTCGCCGAAGTCCTCTGGGGCACCGCCAGCGACTACCCCGAGTTCGCCTTCCGCCTCACCAAACACCTCCGCCGCCTCACCCGCCTGAACGTCACCCCCGGCCCCCTCCCACCCACCCGGGCCCAGTAGGCCGTGTCGATGAAGCCGCAGGAGCCGGCGGCGAAGGCAGGCGAGGGCGACCATCGGTGGCGGCGGACGGCTCGTCCGTCGTAGCGGGTGGCCGGGGCCGGTGCTGCTTGAGTCGACCGAAGCAGCGCTCGACCACGTTGCGACGTCAGTGGACGTCCTTGTCAAGGCGGCATCGAGTCTCGCCGCGACGGATGCGTCCGTTGATCCGGTCGATCCGTTCGGGGATCGTCGCGGCGATGCCGCGCCTGCGAGCGTGGACCCGGATCGTGCGGGCCGAGCAGCCCTTGTCCGCGAGCACGCGGTCGCGCCGGAGCCGGGGCCTGCCCGGACCCGGCCGGGCGACCGCCACGCGACCGGCCGAGCGCCTCGCGGCCCCACCGGGCTGCGGTCGATGCTCATCGCCACAGTCCCTCCACTCGCCGTCACCTCGATCCCACCGGGCCGTTCGACTGCATCTCGCTCTCGGGCTGGTAGTGCCCGCTCTCCAGCCCTCACCTGTCCGGGCGGCGCCCAGGCAGGCCGCGAACAGCCGCCAGTCGTCGATCTCGTCGACGGTCGCGCCGTACTGGACAGCCGCCTCATGCACGCAGTCGCCGAGGCCGGCCAGAAGCGATCGAGCATCTCCTGAGGACGAGGCAGAATGATCGTCATGACGGCTTGAAGAGCGCCGGCCGGACGCAAGTCCTGGCGCGGAGGCGAAACCGGCTGGTGCGTTCGTGACGGTGAACGCTCGGTCTGCACGGTGTGCCGGGAGCCAGTCCGCTCCTACCAGTACCGCGTGCATCCGCCTGAGTCCTCCAGGTTCGAGCGATGCATCGGGTTCAACTGGTGCTCGGGGTGCCGGATCTATTCGGGCAACCTGGTCTACGTCCACCGCAAGCGGGTCTTGCTCGACGCCCTTGCGTCGCTGTCGGCCGATGACCGCGAACGGTTGCTGCACAAGGAGGCCGCGCTGATCGACTATCTCGACAGCCGAGACCTCGATCACCGCTGAGCCGAGCATCATGCTGAGCCCTCGGCCGTATCGAGTTCGAACGATAGGCGCCGTCAACAGTCTGACGAAGCATCGGGGCCATCCCGGAGTTCACGGTGGTGTCCCTGGACGGGCTGATGATGATGAACACCACGGTCCGGGGTGATGGCACCGTCAGTACCATCACCATCCGCCCTGAGCCCGATCCGCGACCGGGTCCGGGTCCGGGTCCGGGTCCGGTACGACCGGACCCGCCCGGCGATCTCGGTGCCCCTGGGCACGAGGGGATGGTCCTTCGCGCTTGACGGGGCATCCCTGCCGTCGGCGGGGCCGACCCGTCGCCGGGCTCCTGGCGGGCGGTCAGGTCTGCCTGTCAGGAGCCCGGCGACGCGGGTACGGGCCCGGCCTCACTTCATCGCGGCCTCCCGGGGGATCTCCTTGACCTCGGCGGTCGGGGCGTTCCGCTTGACCGAGTCGATGCCTTTTTCGCAGGCGCCTTTGGAGTTGTATGCCTCGCCGACCGCGATGATCTCGCCATTGCCGGCCTTCAGCCGGAACCGGAACTTGCCGGCCTTGTCCTCGTAGATCTCGAACTTCCCGGACATGACGTCTTCCTTCCTGACGTGGGTTTCTGGGCGCGTTCCCGAGGAGTTGCCCGCGAAGGCCGGTCGGCGCTGCAGGACCCTCGTCTGCGTGAGCGTCACCACTCGTCCGGCGGCCGGTTCCCGGGACGCTGAAGCAGCGCACCGGCCCGATCCCGTGCCGAGGCCGGCGTCCGCCGACGCGCGGGGCCGGCCGACGGCGCCGCACCGATCGAGGACCGTGCCGTCCTGATGCCCGACGACCCCAGGACCGTGGGCCTGAGACTGTCCGCCCACCACCCTCCCTTCGCCCACCGGGCCAGGAACGGCGTCGGTCTGATGCGGGCCGGCGCGCTGCCGGGTTCGAACGCGGGCTGCGGCACGGCCGGGGCCGCGGAGTGCCACCAGTCCTCGGCCGGGGCGGGCTGCTCGCGCAGCAGGCCGACCGCCGCCCGGACCGCCTCCTGGGCGTCGAACCCCGGGACGCAGCGGGCGCGCTGGACCAGTGCGCCCAGCCGGACGGTCGGATCCAGCGCCGTGTCGTTCCCTGTCAAGTTCTTGTGTTCAGGAACCAGTGGCGAGGTGCCGCGCATCTGCAAGCTCGGCCGCGCCTCGACGTCCACGGGGTGCCCCTGGTGATCGATCAGTTGTGGAACGATGGTGGCTGGTTCGGCTGTGGGTCTGTTGAGGTCTCGCGGTGGCCGGCCATGCCCGGCAGGATTCCCGCGCACTTTGTGCGCCCTGCCGGGCCTCTCTGGGCCTACGGCTCGGCGGAAAGACTCTCAGCCGACCGCCGCCAGTCAGCTTCGGGCGCGTTCGACGATCCCGCGCAGGCTGATCGATTTCTCGAACGGGTTGCCCATCTCGTCCTCGGCGTCGGCGTACTCGTCGAACAGCCCGGGGTTGATCTGCGCGCTGCGGACAAGGTCGTCGGTGTGCGCAAGCGGGCAGGCCCGGCAGCTCAGGCGGCGCATGCCCTGGTCGTACGCCTCGTGGTGGGCGATGCCGTTGTCCTGGTGGATATTGGTAGGCGCGGATATTGGATGTTGCGGAATGCTTCCCGGGGGTTGAGGAACATCCATGCCAGATCGTGCGCCAAGGCCGGGCCGGTCTCCGGAGGCCGTTGACCTGGGCTGATCGTGGGCTCCAACCTTCGCGGGTCGATGTTGTCGATCTTCGGAGGGCCGTTGTGGCGGTCGAGTTTCTGACGGATGAGCAGGCGTCCCGGTACGGGGCGTTCTACGGCGCCCCGGCGCGGGCGGGGATGGCCCCCAGGCCGACGAGGCGCTGCGCCGGATGCGCGACTGCTCCCCGCGCCCGCGGGGATGACCCCCCGTTCCCGGCAGCGGGTGCCGGACGTGGTCCGGCACCCGTTGCGCAGCCTGGTGGCGGTCTTCCGCCGCCCGTTGTCCGTCTTCGACGCCTGCCGGGTCGTCACCACGGCCCACCCCTGGGGCGGCGGCGAAGGCCCGGTGCCTGGGCGGCCTGCCGACGCGGGCTACCGGCACGAGGTGTACCGGGACGACCGGAGCGCCCGCCCTGACCTACGGGTCTGGGAACTCCGGTCGTCCCGGAGCCCGTGGTGGCGGCACGGCCCCGAAGCGTCCGGCCGCCGCGCGGGGGAGTGCCTGCTCGCCGGTCCGCTTCCGTGCGGTCCGACCGGCAGCCGACCGCTCACCTTCAGGGAGCAGGGAGGGTGCGTGGGTCAGCTGCGGGAAAGCCCCCTCCTCGGAAGGCGGCGGTACAGGAGGATCGCGCCTCGGGCAGCCAGGTAGCCGAAGGTGGACAGGACGAGGAGCTGGGGCAGCAGGGCGGTGGCGGCGGACGCCTGGCCGCCGAAGAGCAGGGGGTGAGCAGCGGTGGGGCCGCGAGGACGGTGGCGGCCATCACCGCGTCCCTGGGCCCGCGGGTGCTGCGGGCCGGCGCGGCTCCGGTGGCGAGCGGGGCCCAGAGGCCGAGCCCGGAGGTCGTGAGGACCTCGATCCATTCCTCCCCGCCGCCGGCGGCACCGATGGCCGAGGCCGTGACGACGACGGCGAGCCACAGCCCGGTGCCGGGGCGGCGCTCCCGGTCGGGCGGGGCGAGCAGGAGGATCAGGGTGTTGAGCGCGATCAGCCCCAACCCGCGCGGGCCGAGGCCGAGTTCGGCTGCTGCGGCTCGGTCCAGGCCGAGCAGCCCGGTGTAGGACAGCAGGCAGAACAGTGCCGCCGAAGCGGCGGCCAGCAGGGCCAGGACCCGTGCGGCGGACCAGCGGTCGGCCACCACCGCGCAGGCCGTGAGCGCGGCCGGGACGAGGAACGAGACCGCCGCCAGGAACGGGCCTCCGTCGGGGAAGCCGCTGGTGGAGGAGCCGTGGGTCTCGGGGCTGACGGCGGTTCGCACGTCGCGCACGATCGAGGCTGCCGCGTAGGTTCCGGCGAGCAGGGCGGCGATCGGCGCCGCGGTGGCGAACGCCCGGCCCGTCGGGCGGTAGGAGACCAGGCCGAGCGGGACTCGGACTCCGTGCCCGGCGACGTCGGCCACCTCGCGCAGCCCTCCGGCCGGACCGGAGAGCGATCCGGCGGGCGGCGAAGTCGGTCACCTCCGCGAGCGCGCCGGTGCCGTACGGGGACGGGTGGAGCGCGAGGGCCCGCCGGAGAAGCCAGGCGTTCAGGGGTGCTTCGAGGTCATGCCGAGCCTCCTGCGGAACGGGTCCGGGGTGCCGCCAGGCGGCGGTCCGCCTCGCGCAGGGCGGAGCGCAGGCGGTCGGCCTCGGTCCTGAGCGACTGTTCTCCGTCCGGGGTGAGGGTGAACACGCGTCGGGGGCGTCCGTCCACCGTCTCCTCGCGCTCGACGCGGATCAGCCCCTCAGCCAGCAGGCGGTCAAGGGTGCCGTAGAGGCTGCCTGCGCCCAGTCGCACCCGACCGTCGGAGATCGCGGCGACCTCGTCCCCGAGCGCGTAGCCGTGGCGCGGCCGGTCGGCGAGTGCGGTGAGGAGGAGGAAGGTCGGCTCCTGCATGGAGCGTTTGTTCTTCACCCGGCACACCGTAGTACGGTCACCGTAGTATCCGGCAAGAGGCGCCCCCGTTCTTCTCGGCCGACTGCGGGCCGCCCGCCCGGCGGCCCTCCGCTTCGCCGGGCCCCGCCCGCACCCCGGGCGGCAGCGGCGCGAGGTCCTGGGACACCCTTCCGTCCCGACTGTGATTCACGTCACTGCCGGCGGCTCGGTGCAGCACCCGGCCCCGTTCCGCCGTCATGGGGGCAGTGATCAGGACGGGACGAGGAGAGGAGGTCGGCGGGTGAGGTTTCGCAGGAGCGGTCCGGGCAACGGATTCACGGAGTTCGTCGCACAGCGGTCGGGAGCGTTGTTCCGCACCGCGTATGCGCTGACCGGTGACGTGCACGTGGCCGAGGATCTGGTGCAGGAGGCGCTGGAGCGGGCGTGCCGACAGTGGCGGAAGGTCGCGGTGGCGGACTCGCCGGAGGCGTACGTGCGCAAAGTGCTGGTCAACCTGGCCAACGACCGCTGGCGGCGGCTGTCGCGCCTGGGCGAGCGCCCCGGGCTGTCGGGGGTGCCCGAGACGGCCGACCCCCGGGACCGGTTCGGGCAGGTGGATCTGCGCGCGGAACTGATCGAGGCACTGCTCGGGCTGCCGATGGGCATGCGCAGCGTGGTGGTCCTGTACTACCTGCACGATCTGGACGCCCGGCAGGTCGCCGACGTCCTGGACATCTCTTCGAGTGCGGTGAGGTCCCAGCTCGCCCGCGGCCTGGCCAAGCTGCGCGATTCCGTATCGGGCGCCCAGGCGCCGCACACGCCGTCGGCAGCTTTCGGAGGTACGAAGTGAGGAACACGTCGTCCGGACCGGCCCCGTTCGAGCCGGGCCTCGAAGCCGAGCTGCGTGCCGCGGTGGCCTCCTTCGCCGACGGGCCGACGGCGCCGGTCGTCGACGCGGCCGCGATCGAGCGAGCCGTCAGCCGCAGCCGCACCCGCCGGGCGCTCCTCGGCACCGCTGCGGCGTGCTGCGTGCTGGCGTGCGCCACGGTGGGGTTCTTCGCGCTGAAGCCCGTGCCGCCCGCGCCCGGTGCCTCCCCGTCCCTGTCCTCACCGGCGAACGGGGCGTGCACCCCGCTCGCCACCGGCACCCCCAAGAGCGGAAGCGCCGATGCGACTCCGACACAGAAGCAGGAGCAGACCGCGGGAGCGGGCATCGCACTGCCGGACCTGGCCGGCATGCCGGTCGAACAGGCCGGAAGCCTGCTGCGCGGACTCGGACTGAGCTGCACGATCATGCGGCACACGGACTGGAACGCTCCCGCCGGGCAGGTGATCAGCAGTCAGCCCCGGGGCGGCGCAGAACCGGTGGCACCGGGCTCGTCCGTCCTCCTGCTGGTCTCGACGGGCAAACCCGGCGGAACCTGAGCGACCGGGCCCTTCGGCCCGCGCACCGGCCGAGTGACCCAGGGGCCGGTGCCGGGCAGTCCGTCGACCGCGGCGCACCGGCTGGACGCCCGCTCCTCCGGGCCGCTGCTGGACTTTTCCGAGGGGCGCGTGCGGGGAGGGGAGGGGGGAGGGCTCCTGCCGGTGGGGCGCAGGGCCGTGGCGTCGGCGGAGCATGCGCGCACAGACGCTCCGCCCGTGCGCGCGCCGACCCGTGCCAGCTGCTATCCAGGACTCATGGGTCGTTTGAGCAGGTCACAAGGCATCTACAGGTGTCAGGAACGTGAGGCTGAGCGGCCGAGTCGGTCCCCTTCCTGCAAGTGAGAACCCCACCAGGGGTGAACGGAACGCGAGACTGTCCCCCCCTTGCGGTCCGTTCACCCCTGAACGGACCTTCGCCCACCCGGGCCATGTGCCGATCGTTCAGGGTGAACGGACTTTCGCATACGACGGCGGGTAGGAGACGGGTGTGAGCACGTTCCCGTACGGCTTCGACGCGGAGAAGCTACGGGCGGCCCGCACCGCCGCCGGCGCCCCGGTCGCCCGGATCGCCCGGATCGCCCGGATCGCCCGGATCGCCCGGATCGCCCGGATCGCCCGCGAGGTTGGCGTGACCGAGCGGGCGGTGAGCCTCTACCTCGCCGGTAGCCGCGTTCCCCGCCCGGAGCTGCTGCCCCGGCTGGCCAGGGCGGTCGGCGTCGCTCCGGCGGACCTGTGCACCGTTGAGCACGAGCGCCTGGTCCACCTGCGCGTGTTCACCGGCCGCAGCCGCGCCGAGATGGCCAAGGCGCTCGGCATCGCTGAGGAGACCTACCGCCAGTTGGAGACCACCGGGCGCCGTGCCACCCGCGCCCACTACGACAGTGCGCGTGACGAGTGGATCGCCTGGGACGACTGGGCCGCGCCGGCCTTTCGCGCCACCCCGAGCGGGTGCGGGCCGCCCTTCGCCGTACCGAGGAGTACTGGCCGGTGCTGCGCGAGCAACGGTGGCAGCGCATCCGCGAGGCCGACCCGGGGTGGGCTGCGCTGGTGAAACAGAGGGTCGAGCGGGCTCCCCGGCGTCAAGGAAGGCGGGCAGGGCCGCATCGGTAGGCCGGCTGCCGCCCAGTCCCCGGTACCCGGACCTCGCGGCCGACCCCGCCCAGGCCGCTGAGCACGCCCGCCGGTGGTCAGGGCCCAGGAAAGCGCAGGACGTTGTCGGGAACGCCGGACCGGTCCTCGGCGTCGTTCAGGCGCTCGGTGAGTACGGCGCCGGCCAGGGCGAGCCTGGTGACCTGCTGACGGAGTTCGCGGATCTCGGCGTTCTGCTCGGCGATGGTCTGCTTGAGTGCGGCGACGGTCTCCCGCAGGCGCTTCTCGGTCTCCGGGATCTGTCCGGTCTCGGTGCGGACGCGCTCGTAGAACTCGTTCTTCAGGTCGGCGTGGCGCTTCATCAGGGCCATGCGGTGAATGCCGGCTTCGACCGCGAGGGCGGCGGCGGTGAGGCTGCCGTTGGAGGCTGTGGCCCGGCCGGTCAGGAGCCGGTCGATGGCCTGCCGGATGCGGGTGCGCTCGTTCTGGTGGTTCGGGTTCATCGCGGGGCCTCGGCGGTCTGGGCGCTGGAGTCGTGGGTGTCGGCCGCGACGCGGAGCCGGTCGGCGTTGGACCGCAGACGGCGGCCGACGGGTGGTGGCAGGCGGTCGGCGAGGCGGCCGAGTTCGTCGGCCCGGGCCCGAAGCAGACGGGCGTGGGTGTCGGTGCGGACGGTGTTGGCACAGCCGGATCGGCAGTCGTACTGGCGGGGCGAGTTCGCTCCGGGGTCCGGTTCGCACAGGGCGTTGTCGCGCTTGAACGCGCAGATCAGCAGGGCGTCGGGGTTGTCGAACAGGACGATGCCGTCGCGGGCGAGGTAGTCGCGGGCCTTGTGGACGAAGGTGCGCGGGACGATGCGGCCTTCGAAGCGGGGTACGTGGGCGGCCGCGGTGAGGGCGCGCTGGGCGGCGGGGCCGGAGATGCGCTCGCCGGCGGCAAGTAGGTCGCGGAGGCGGGCGGCGGTGTCGGCCGCGGCGAGCGCGGACTCGACGTCGAGGACGGTGTGGATGCCGCCGCGGCTGCGGGTGCCGTAGCCGCTGGAGGTGCGGGCGTCCAGGACGGTTCGCATGTGGCCGTACTGGATGGCGAGGGCGACCAGGCCGCCGGGGCGGCGGGCGATGTGCCAAGCCAGGGTGCGGCGGAAGCGGCTGGTGTTGATCGGGCCGTGCGGGTCGTCGGGGATGCTCTGGCCAGTCAGGTCCTTGGTGGCGGCTTCGTCGTTGATCCAGGTCACGAAGTCCTTGATGCGGATGTTCAGGGTGCCGGCCTTCAGCGCGCCGGCGCGATCCTGGGTGAAGTGGTGAGCCGAGCCGAAGAGGAGTTCACCCGAGGGCACGATCCGCTCCAGCACGCGGATGGCGTTGACGACCGGTGTGATCGCGACCCGGGGGACGGCCCGGACTTCGCCGGCGGAGACGTGGTTGCCGTCGCTGTCGGTGACGTTCTTGAAGTGGCGGCCGCGGATCAGGTGGCGTCCGGGTGCGCCGTCGACGGTGGGCTGCGGGTCGGGGCAGCAGCCGGAGCGCAGGCTCTGGACCTCCTGGGGCCGCATGCCGGTCAGGTAGAGGCAGATCACTGCGGCGCCGGTGCACCAGGTGCCGCATCAGCTCCGCGGTCTCGTGGAAGTCCATGTGTTCGCGCCAGGGCCGGCCGTCGAGACGGCCGCGGACGGGGACGTCCATCCGGCAGGGGCCGGGTTGCTGTTCCACGGCGGCCACCAGGTCGTGCTGGAGGGCGAAGCGGTGGATCTGGCCGACGCTGGCGCCGGTCAGCGCGGCGATGTACTGCCGTGCCAGCGACGCCTTGTGCGTGCCCGCGCCGGCTGGCAGGGCCTTCCTGTCCCGGATCATCGGCAGCAGCAGGTCTTCCAGCGCGGCCCAGGTCGTCGTCGTGGCCTTGCTGGTCGCGGCGAGGTCGATCAGACGGCGGCGTTCGTTCCAGGCCGTGAGGATGTCGTCGGCGAAGTCATCGACGAATCGGATCGACCAGGCCAGCAGCGGGCCCAGGACCTGCGGGTCCAGTGGCTCGGTCGTGTTCTCGACGTGTCCGCCGTCGGCGGCCGGCAGGAAGTCGTCCACCCCCTCGGTCTCCCAGGGCGTACGGGCGACGCCGGTCGGTGCAGCGCTGAGCCGGTCGAAGGCCCACAGGTCCGTCAGGCGGCCGCAGACGATCGCCGCGGTGGTGCGCGAGAGGCCGGCCAGGCGCTCGCCGATGAACGAGCGCCAGCGCTCGGCGGTGCAGTCGCCGAGGTCGGTGACGCCGTTGCGGTGCAGCCAGCGGGCGAGCTGCATCCACTCGCTGCAGGTGGAGTACATGTCGCCGCCGGAGGTGCGCGCGCGGGCCTGGACCCCGCGGTCGTGGAGGTAGGTGGGTCTGAGCTGGCCGTTGATCATCGTCCGGGCGATCAGCTTCAGTTGGCCCTGCAGCGGCGCCGGGCAGTTCCTCCAGGAGATCCGCTGCAAGGGGAGGCAGGGTTGTCGATGAGCGGGGCCATCGCCCAGAAGGGGTCCCGGTAGCGGGAGTTCGGGTGGGTGTTGCCGGGGCTGATCCACTTGGCCAGCACCACAGGGCTGTCCGGGTTGGGCATGGGCAGCACGTACGGGTCTGCCCCGGTGCCGGCCTGGGTGGCGGTCACGGTCGGATCGTCCCTTTCAGCAGCAGGTGCACCAGGGTGCGGTCGTCGGCGCCGGCCCGGTTGCCGGCTGCGTCCCACCCGGCGGCGCCAACCCTGTCCTGCAGGTCGTCCAGCCGGCTGCCGGACTCGCCCCAGCGCTCCTGCCAGGCGTCCGGGGGAAGTACGGAGCGCAGGCTTCGCAGTTCCTTGTGCAGGAGCGACAGGCGGGGATGGTGGCCCGGGTGGACGTGGGCGTTCGGGCAGCCCAGGCACAGCAGGAAGTCCGCCCCGCAGCCGCCCTGACCGTCCGGTCAGGGGCTGGACGCCTCGTCCTCGCAGTCCGCGGTGGCGGTGGCGGTGTGCCCGGGCCGGGGCCGATCGACGAGCCGGCCGCCGAACACCGCCTTCGCCTGGGCGAGCGCCTCCTGGGCCCCGTCGGCGAAGACGTCGTGGGAGGCGCGCTGGACGTTCTCGTCGGGCAGCACGTAGATGCTCTCGTGGGTGCCCGGCGCGTGCTGGAGCGGTCGGCCCTCACGGATCACGGTGCTGCGGCGGCTGCGCTGGAACAGCGCCCCGCTCAGGCCGTGGGTCTTCGACACCCGGGCCGGGGACCGCTGCATCGGTACCGGAACCGGCAGCTCGCCGAAGTCGAACCGGCTGCGGGTGCCCTCGGCGTGAGCGATCGTCACCACCAGCCCGTCCGGCGCCAGAGCCTGCGCGGCGCGGTGCCCGTCCGGCGGCTGGGCCGCCCTGCGCCCTCGCCCGCTCACGCGCCCACCCGCCCGGCCAGCAGGATGTCGATGTCCTGGATGCCCTGCGACTCCCGGGCGAGCCTGGCGAGGACCTCGGTCAGGTCCTCCACCGGGCGGTCCCGGTCGTCGTCCGAACCGGCAGCGGCGAGGATCGGCTCCAGCTCCAGGTGCGCAACGGGAGCGAGGTAGTGCCGCTTCGTGGTCTCCACGTCGGCATGGCCCAGCAGGGCCTTCACCAGCACCACGGGTCGCCGAACAGCAGCGCGAAGTCCCGCCGATCCGCCTTCGTCAGCCCGAACCGGGCCTCCACCAGCGTGTTCAGCAGGACCAGCATGTAGAGCGCATAGGAGTGGCGGGCGGCGTGCGGCGTCGCGTACGGGCTGCGGCCGCGGACCTCCGCGAGGCGAAACTCCCGCCCGACCTCCCGCTCCAGGCCGGTGAGCAGAACCTGCTCGCAGCGCCGGTTCGCCGCCGCGAAGACCCCGTTCCAGCGCTCCGGCGCCATGGGAAGGCCCTGCTCCGTCAGCCACAACCAGGCCGGCTCCGGACCGTCCGGGCCGTCGAGGAACAGCAACTGCCGCTCCCTCCACCCCAGCCGTCCCACTTCGTGCCGGCCCGGCACCCCGCGCCGGTCCACCCACTCCACCGACGGCCTGCGAGCCGTGGTCACCGCGGTGACCACACGCAGCTCCGACAACCGCTCGTATCGCCCGGCTGTCGGCGCCGCGGCAGGGGTGTGGCCGCGCAGACCGATGTTCGACCACAGGCCCCATGTCCGCGGCGTCAGCCACAGCACGTTGGAGCTGACGGAGTCCGCCGCCCGATCTTCGCTCCGGCCCTCGTCCACGGGCAGCGGCTCGACCTTCGCCCACCGGAACAGCCTGGTGAACGCGGCCGCCTCCCGGTTCCGCTTCGTCCCGCCGACGCGCCGCGGGTTCTCGACCGCCCTGCACCGCCAGTCCCGGTAGTCCACGAGATCGCGCCGACTCGCCTTGTGCCAGGGCACTCCGCGCTTCGAGAGAAACGTCAGGAGCGGGCGGATGTCCGTCGCGTAGTTCCGCTTCGTCTCCCGCTCCAGGATCCGGAACTGAGGGGAGCGGACGAAGTCCAGGAGATCGGGGTCCACTGTCCCGTCCGGCGCGACGAACACCGGATCACCGGGCCGCAGCCCGATCCGGGCCACCTCCGTCGGAAGGTTCTGAACCCCCGCGACGCCCTCGGACGGCATAGTGCCCCAACGGTCAACGTCGGGTACCCACACCACTTGCCACTCGATCAACCGACGCCTCCCTGATGCTTGAACTCACAGAATCATCAGAGAAGTGGAGTCGAGGAGTTCACCGAGCCATGCGGTCGCGAACTCCGACACCTCCGGCCGCCGCAGCGCCAACACGGCCGTCGTCCGAAGGACCAGCAGGCGCTCCACCGCACCCGGCTCAGCCGCGAGCCGCCCAGGGTCGGTCCCCTGTTCGTTGCGCCCACGACCGGAGGCGGATCTCCGGCGTCGGCGGACGGGCCCGGTACGGATGGCCGCGTGATCATTCCTCGCCGGTTCTGGCGCCGTGCCTCGGCCGCCCTCGTCGCCCTGTCCGCCACGCTCGTCCTGGCCGCCGTTCAGTGCTGCCAGGCGGTGGCGGCGGCGAGGGCGGCGAGCTGGTCGAGCGTCAGGGCCGGGTTGCCGGGCTGGGCGTCGTAGCCGGTGGTGCCGTTGTTCTCGGAGATGCTCACGCGGGTGCCGTCGGGCAGGAGCGCGTCGACGAGCCAGCGGACGGGCGGGGTGGGGGAGCTCTTGGTGGCGCCGGAGGTCGAGGTGATGACGTCGGCGCCGCTCCGGGTGCGGGTCGGGTGCCCGCCGGCGGCGAGATCGGCGAAGAGGCTTCGCGGATTGCCGTCCTTCATCCACTGCGGCGTGACCGAGATGGACAGCAGACTGGTCCGCCCGTCGACGGTCACGATGAGATGGGCCGCCCCCGGGGTGGTCTGCGGAGTGCTGCCGCGGTCACGCTGGACGTCCGACGGCAGGAGGCTTTCAGCGGTGGTCAAGATGGCGTCAGGAAGCGGGAGTTGGGACCTCGCAGGAGTGTTGGTCGAGGTGGCGAACACCTCGAACACCGGGTTCCACGCCGGGCTGCTGACCACCGCGGCCAACTGCTCGACGGACAGGGCGGGTTCGGTGCGGGTCAGCGGCGGGCCGGCCGTGCGGGAGTTCAGTTCGAAGAGGCGGACGCGGCGGCCGTCGGAGCCGGTCCAGATCGCGGTCCAGGTGGAGGTGGGGCCGCCACCGGGTTCGGGGGTGAACTTCTGAATGACGAGGATCGAGCCGTCCGTACCCACGGTCCGGGTACAGCCGGCGGTGGGACGCTCGGTCGGATCCACGCACTGGGTGCCCTCGGTCCCCGGGCCGATCGGCAGCGCGACCCAGTCGGTGCTGAGGGTCATCGCCGAAGCGCCCCGGCCGTCGTCGTACGCGACGTGCGCGAAGGGGCCGCCGAACTGGGCGTCCGAGCCCTCGCCGTACGTGTCGTCGACCCGACCGGGCGGCAACAGGGACGTCAAGGTGTCGATCATGAATTGGCCGGTGACGGCCGGGTTCGCTGGCCGGCGGACGGCCGCGGGTGCGTTCGCACCGCCCGGCTGCACGGCGATGCCGCCCAGAACGACCAGTGTCATCGCCGCGCCCGCTGCCGCGGCCGCGGCAGCGCGTCGGCGCAGGACCCGTCGCCGACCGAGGCGTTCGCCGGCATCGGCCAGCACCTCGCCGGACGTGTCGGGGGCGAGATCGGCGGCGTCCCGCAGCAGTTCGGAGACGGCGTTGTCGGAAGGCATGGGGAGAACTCTCCTGCGAGGGTCAGTGACGGACGAGCTCGTCGAGTTGGTCGCCGAGGACGGCGCGGATGCGCTCCAGCGCCCGGCTGCTGCGCGAGCGGACACCGCTGGCGCTCAGTTGGAGCACGGCGGCGGTCTCCTCGACGCTGCGGTCCTCCCAGAAACGCAGGACCAGCACGGCGCGGTCCTGCGGGGGCAGCGCGCTCAACGCCCGCAGCAGGGTCAGCCGCAACGAGGGATCGGGATCGCTGACCGCGACCTCGTCGAAGGTGTCGGTCGCCTGCTCACTGCTCGCCCGCCGTCGACGGTGGGACAGAAAGGTGTTGACCAGCACGGTCTGGGCATAGCCGGCCGGATTCCCCAACCGGGCTATCTTGCGCCACCGTCCGTAGACCCTGCCCAGGGCCTCCTGCACCAGGTCCTCCGCGAGATGCGCGTCACCGCCCGTCAACAGGTACGCAGTACGCAGGAGATGACGTCCTCGCGAGACCGCGAACTCCCGGAAGTCCGGAGGCTGCGCCGGATCGGGACTGGCCGATGGATGCTTCATGTCTCTTTAACGCGACGTGCCTGCCGCCGCGTCCCGGGCGGGACGGCTCATCAGGACGAAGGAGCGGCAAACGCCGGGCCGATCCACAGGCAGGCGCCTGCGGGCGAGGCTCCGATAGGGTGAGCTGATCTCCGGACTCGTACGCGTGGGGGCGCAGCAGTGACGACCGACGTGACGCCCGAACTGGCCGAGGCGATCCAGCATGGCTACGACCAGCGCGACCGGGCGAACATGGCGCCGACGATCGCCTACTTCCAGGCGCTGCTTGCCGAACACCCGGACCACCCGGTCCTCGTGTACGAGGTGGGTGGCGCCTACGACACTGCGGGCCAGGAGGAGACCGCCCGCGGCTACTACGAGCGCGCGCTCGCCCTCGGCCTCGAAGGCGACGTCCTGCGCCGGTGCCTGTGCCAGTACGCCAGCACCCTGAGGTGGCTGGCCGAATTGGACGAGTCGCTGGCGGTGCTCGACCGCGCCCGCAGGGAATTCCCCGACTCCGACTCCGTCCGCGTCTTCCGCGCCCTGACCCTCAACGACGCCCAGCGGCCGGACGAAGCGGTGGCCGAGTTGCTCTCCGTCGTCACCGGCCATGCCGAGGTCACCGACCTCGGACGGTGGACAGTCGGGCTGCGCGGCCTCGCCCAGTGGCTCGCCGACGGCCGCCCCGAATAGGAAGCATCCGCCCTGCACCTCAGCTGGTGCGCGCACCAGAAACTGGCATGCGCACGGCAGCGCCTAACGGAAGATCGGCTCTCTGTCGCGATGAGTGGCTGTGGGGGCGAGGGTTCCTCTCTCATTCCAATTACCCGCTCCCAGCGCGCGTCGACGCGGACGGCCGACCGGCTCGGCGTCGCGCCGGGCTTGCCGCACGGGCCCCAACTCGGCCACCAGGTCAGTGATCACCACCTGCGACAGGCCGGTGATCCGACGCTCCGAGACGATCAATGCACGTGTCGCCATCCCCACCACGAACGGTCCAACGAGCCGACCGCACATGGGCCACAGCTGACCATGCGCAAGGTCGTAAAACTCCGGCATGGGGAAGCCGCGAATGCGCCTGGCTAAGCTCTCGATCATGTGGAGACAAGTAGTCCGGGAGGTCTTTCCCGAGGCAGGCTTCCAGGAGCCGGCTCAGGCGTTCGAAATCGTCGAAGCCGAGAAGCGGCTTGGGCGAACGCTGCCTGCGGAGCTCAGGCAGTTGCTCCTCGAGAGCAACGGGATCACCGGCCGCACCCATGTGGACACCGTCTGGACCGTCGACCAGATCGTCCAGCAGAACCTGCTCTTCTGGTCCGACGAATCCTTCGCCCAGCTGTATATGCCTTTCGACGCCCTCCTGTTCTTCGGGGACAACGGAGGCGGTGATCAGTTCGCCTTGGTGCAGAAGCCCGAGCGTCCGGACGTGTTCGTCTGGGAACACGAGAGCGACAGCCGCAGGTGGGTGGCCAACAACCTGCGGGACTACCTGGGTCGTTCGCTTCGCACTGGTGGAGACGACTGGTATCGGCTGTGAGCCACCGTCGGTGATCTGGCGCCGAGGCTGAGGTGTCGCAGGCCTGTCGGCTTCAGTATGCAGGGAAGGCGAACGTGGAGGTGCTCGACCTCAACCTGGTGGCCGCTGTGTCGACGTTCGTTGGCGAGGATTTCGGTGAGAACGGATGCCCTGTGCCAGCCCCCGGCGCATCCGATGGCGATGGGTCGGGGCCCTGTAGCCGGCGGGGTTGGCGATCAGCTCGCGGGCGCCGGTCGTGTTGAGGACGATCGGCTGGACGCGAGGGGTGAGGCCGCCGAGGCCGAGGATGTCGCGGGCGGCGGACGGGCCGCGGAGCCGGCTGCGGACGTCCTCGACGCGGTCAGTGGTCGGCGGCGGCCTCCCTTGAGGTGCAGGTAGCCGAACGAGATCAGGCGTACCGGGTCCATGGCCGGGCTCTCCTGTCGTGGACCCGATACGCCTGATCTCGTTCGGGACCACCTCCGCTCACTCCCGGCCCACACACCAGCGGTAGAGCTCTCCACCCACTCCACTGACTCTTCCCCCGTCCATCGCCCAGGCAGGCCAGTGAACACCGCCGCCCTGCGCGACGCCCTCCGCGATCTCGGCATCCCCAATCGACGCCCCGCAACCTTCCCCCACCCGACGTCTCGTCCTTCAAACCTCTGCCCCCGTCATCGCCAAGGCCTCGGCTGTCACGGCAGAACGGCCACCCCACTCGTCACCGAAGCCGGTGGAACCTGGAGCCGATGCATCAGCCGGGATCGAGTCCCGTGACCCGTGGGCTGCCAGACGAGAACTCACACGACCGAGGCCCTGAAGGGGTCGGTGGGAACCATCTCGGCCTCGTCGAGGAGTTGCTCCAGCGACTCGTGGCCATGACGTCGACGGAACTCGTTCTCGGCTGCCGTCACTGGCAAGGCCCACAGGATGCGGGCGTGTCCGGCGGGCAACGGGCAGCGCTCAAGCTCGGGCCCGTGGAGATAGGGCAGGCTGATCAGCAGGTGGTCGCAGGCCGAACCCGGCACCCACGGTTCACCGATCGGCATGCTGTGCTCCAGGTCGAGCCGATGCCCTCCGCAGTGGTAGTACGCGATCATCGCCATGAGTTCGACGAACCGCTGGTCACGGACCTGGGCGGTCATGACGAACTCAAGTCCGTGGCCGGCCCGCTCCTCCGCGGACCAGCAGCCGGCCGTCACATGGGCCCAGCAATCGCTGCGCGGGCCGGGACCCACGACGAGAACGCGTAGGTCGGCCAACGCCTCTCGCCGCCCCGGCCCGATGTCGTACTCGACGACCTCCACCGGATGCCCGTCGAAGAACCTTCGGACATGTGACTCGACGACCTCCGCCGCCCGCACCGTCGCAACACTCACCGCGCGATCAGGCCAGACCGCCGACGGGCGCTTCGACCAATCACTCAGTGTCACACAGCGCTGGCATCTGCGAAGACGGGCGCGGGCGGCCGAGCGGGTCTCGACGACCATCTGACGAGACGGTCGTGGCCGAGGCCGGGGCGGTTTCCGGCTCCAGGAACGGCGAGCGCTCCACGGACGGCAGGCGCGGGAGGCGGTCGGCGGCAACCGGCTCATCGACGGCGGACGAGGAAAAAAGCAGCCCCACCGGGCTGTGATCGGTACTCATCGCCACAGTCTGTCCCATCGCCAGCACCTCGATCGCACCGGGTCGTTCGACTGCACCGCTGTCGGGCTGGTGATGCCTGCTCCCCCGCAGCTGCTCACCCTCGCGGGCGGGACCCACGCGGGTTCTGTCAGGCGCGGGCAGGTTTGGCGTGAGGTGGTGTCCCTGGGGTCGCTCCAAGTGAACAGGTCCGGCACGAATCGGGTCCGGGCATCCCGATCGACATCGACGAACTCCGGCAGACGATCACAGGGCCGGAACAGCAGATCGTCGACATGCCACATTCCTGGGGCAGCGCCCACGGTGCTGCCGCTGCTCGCGGCGTCCGGGCTGCGCCTGCTGCTGATGACCCCTCGGGGTGGGTGCTGCTCCACCAGGCGTGGCACCAGCAGCGAGGGGCCGCTTTCGGGTGGGGCTGGTGGCCGACCCTGGGCAAGTCGTCCTGCCTTCTGCTCCTCGGCGTCGCGCTGCCGAGGATGGTCCACCTCCCCGGGATCCTGAAGGCCGAGCAGGGCTGACGGACCGTCACGCTTCGGCGGCTGCCGGCTACCGGCTACCGGCGGAAGCGCGCGAACAGGCCGGACGGCCCGGACTGTTTCGGCATGGCATCCGGCACGGAGTCCGGCGCGGCGCCCCGATGGGCCGCACCTCGTCGGTGGCGCAAAGACGGCGCAACGAACGGCCCCCCGGGTCCTCCCGGCACCATCAGTGGCAACGCCGGTGGTCGTCGGAGATGGGAGCGGGTGGCCGCCGCAGGTGTGCGGGGGCCACCCGTGGGGTGGGGTCAGAAGCCGTTGAAGGTCAGGCTTCCGTTCCGCTGCCGGTCTTCGTCCTCGTCCGAGGCCATCGCGCTGCCGAATCCGAGGGCGGCGACGACAAGCGCTCCCGCGATGGCGGACAGCGAGGTGAGGACCGCGTGCCAGCCGGAAGGCGCGGTCACGTGCAGGCCGACCTTGTGGGCCACCCACACTGCTGCGAGGAGGCCGCGCGAGGGTACCCAGATGAAGTCGATCGCCGCTCCGGCGATCCCCAGGAAGATGGCGATTCCGACAATCGCACCGGCGGCCACCCGCCCGGCGCCGGAGTAGTTGTCGAACGGTTCCTTGGCGTTGAGCCAGGAAATCACCCCGATGCCCAGGCCCACCACCGGCAGGAAGCCGAGGACGGTGAGGATGGTTCCGACGAACCCGTGGACCGCGCCGAGCAGCAGCAGGGCCAGGATCTTCTGCCCCGGCTGCGTGGGCAGGACGAAGTCGTGGGCCCACCAGGTGGCCGTCCACAGCCCTGCGGCCGAAGCGCAGACGAACAGCAACCACAGGGTGATCCTGGCGAGTTCCCGGATCGCGCCGCGGTGGGCCTTCCGGTAGTGGTTGACCTCCTTCTCCCGCGCCTTGAGCCGCCGGGCGAGTTCGGTGGCCAGTTCGTTGGCGACCGGCCGTCCTTCGGAGCCGCCGCGGGCGATCATGTCGACCCGGTTCGGGTTGCGGGCCAGGCGGATCGGGCCGTCGACCGAGATGACACTGAGCGTCGGCGTCTGTCGGGCTTCCTGCTCGCGCACCCGGTTGTTGATGAACCCGTACAGGTCGTCGACCGTCACATGGCCGTCCTGGTCCAGGTCGGCTTCGCCGGTCCGCAGACCGTGGACGACGGCGGCCGTGAACAGGGAGGGGGTGCCCGCCTGCCGGCTCCCCATCAAGTCCCGTTCGAAGGCGTACTGGAGCGCGGTGGAGGAGGTGATGACGACGCGTCCGCTGCCCTCGAACGTCTCGCTCACATTGACGTCCATCGCTTCGCCGCGTGCGCGCATGGCCCGGTTGAAGGCGCCGCTGTAGCAGCAGTCCAGGAGGAGGACGATGCTGCGGCTGGAACTGCTCTCCATGCAGTCGGCAAGGAACTCGGCGCTGACCGACGTCGCCTCGACCAGGTCCGCGTCGCTGTCGCGGGCGATGAAGTGGAGACGGTTCCGGCTGTCCTTCTGCCCGTGGCAGGACAGGTGGAGGAGCAGGACGTCGTCGTGCTCCGCCTGTTGGAAGAACTTCTGGATCGAACGCTTCCACTCGGTGGCGGTCGCGTCCCGCAGCACGGTGACGGAGAACCCGCCGATCTCGGAGTCCCGGAGCACCGCGCTGAGCTCCCTCGCATCGGCGGCCGCGCCCGGGAGTTCGGCGAAGTTGCGGTCGTCGTGGGACTGGTTGGCGATGATGAGGGCGCGCTTACTCATCGTCCTGCTCCTGCGCAGCCGTTGCCACGAGGCTGGTGAACGCTTCGATGGCAGCCGCCGTCTGTCGCGGCTTTCCGGCGGTGATCTCAAGTACGTTGTCGCCGACCTTGATGTGGATCGTGCCGCTGTTGCGGCGTGCCAGCCAGTCCTGCGCCAGCAGGATGAGCGCTCGCAGCGCGGGCGTTCCGGCCAGGCTGAGCAGCAGGGAACTGTAGACGACCGTCTCACCGGCCCTGGTGCCCGTCGGCGCCGACCCTCCCGGAGCGTGGGCAAGGCGCAGAACGCGCAGCTGGCGGACCTCCTCCACCAGGAACTCCATTGCCCGGTCGGCGGCTTCAGGGCCTCTCGGGTCACTGAGGTCGAGCCTGACCTCGTGTGGTGCTCTGTCCATCTCTCCTACCCCCGGATGAGGTTGTCGCGATCGGAGCGGCCGACAGGCGCCTCAGGACTCCACTGCTCCGTCCCGACCCGCCGGCTGCCGCAGCCCGGCCCGATCCGATCCGATCTCGACGGCCAAGTATGCTGACTCCTCGGCGAGTTGACCGAAAAACGATCCGCTCGCCGACTGACACATACCCCCAGAAGGGCACAGCTCGAACCCGACGCCGCCCCTTCCGGCATGTCCCGTTCCGGAACCACCCCCGCACGAGGAGCGAGACCAAGGGACGCGGAGGTCTCCCGCGACGATGCCCCGGGGGCACTACGCGATCGAACCCGAGCCGTGGGCGCACCCGACATCCCATACGGGGACGATGCGGACGGCCCCTCACAACGTCGTGCGGGCCGGAAATCCGATGAGAGAGGGCTCCTGAAGTCCGCAGGACCGCGCAACAACACCGTCCTCCATCCCGAGGACGCGCCTGAGCTCGAAATCCTGGTTGCCATACCGATCACGGAGTCTGTCGATCGAACGGGAGTCTCGACCGGGTGATCGCGGGCCCTGCCCGGCGTGTGCGCAGGCCTGGCGGTACACGGGGAAAATCAAGGGGGGCGGACGGCCGCGCGCTGCTACGGTCGGGCGCCATGAGCTGGCTTCCCGATGACTTCGTCCACCCCGTCCTGGTACCGCTGCCGGGCGGTGGCCATCACCTGCGGCCGATCCGGGAGGCGGACACCGCGCTCGACTATCCGGCTGTGATGGGTTCGCGCGAGCGGCTGTGGACCGTCTTCGGCCCGGCCTGGGGCTGGCCCGCGGCCACCATGACCTACGAGGCCGACCAGGCCGACCTGTTGCGGCACGAGAAGGAGATCGCCGCACACCAGTCCTTCAACTACGCGCTGTTCGACTCGGCGGAGACAGCCCTGCTCGGCTGTGTCTACATCGACCCACCGGAGAGGGCCGGCGCGGACGGCGAGATCTCCTGGTGGGTGGTGGACGAGCTGGTGGGCAGCACGGTCGAGCAGGCCCTCGACGCGCTGGTGCCGCAGTGGATCGCCACCGACTGGCCGTTCGAGCAGCCGCGCTTCCTCGGCCACGAGATCTCCTGGTCGGACTGGCTCGCCCTGCCGGAGCATCCCGACAGGTAAGTGGTTGCTGCCCGTACCGATCTCGAAGGCTGTCGATCGAACGGGAGTCTCGACCGGGTGACTGCGGCGGTTTCCGCGTGTGACAGCAGGGCGTCCAGGTAGCCCTGGGTGCGATCCCATTCCGAATGGTTCCCGGACGCCCTGTTGTCGTTGTTGTACGTGCCCGTGCAGGTTGACCTCAACTCGCCTGCCGTTTAGCGCAATTGCCTCGCGCACGTGTACCGCAACGCGGCCAACCATCAGGACCGGGCACACCGGTGTCCGTCGGACACGACGAACGCGGAGTTGCGCAGCGTCCGGCCGTTGCTGCCGACGCCGGCCTGGTTCCACGGGCGGGATGGACGGCCCGAGGGCTACTGCCATCGGCAGCTGGTGGACGCGCTCCGCTGCCTGCCTGATTTCCGGCACGTCTCCGACGCGCCATCCCCGCGCGAGCGGGAGTCGGCCTCAGTCGTCGGTTCTCCTGATGCCGAATCAACGCGAGGTGTCCTCTCCACAGCCGTGGAGGTCGGCCGGCCACCCCAGCCCGCGGCACCGCCCTGGCAGTGTCCGTCCTCCCCGAGCCAGCGGGGGTCTGTGGGAGCCGGAGGCGGAGGCAGGCGAGGGTGGCCATGGCTTGGCGGTGGACCGCTCGTTCGTCGTCGCGGGTGGCCAGGGCCCGGTTCTGTTTGAGCCGGCTGAAGCAGCCCTCGACGACGCTGCGCCGCCCGTAGAGGTCCCTGCCGGGCCTGCCGACGGGTCAGGAGCCCGGGCAGAACTCCGCCTTCAGCTCGGCGGTGAAGAGGTCGATCGGCCCGTTGCCGCCGTTCAGCCAGTCTCCGTTGACGTTGGTGGAGAGCAGGTGGCGGCCGTCGCGGCTGCCGTAGGTGTAGGTCCACGAGCCGTTGATGGCGCCGCCCATGCCCCAGACGGTGGTGCAGGGCAGGTCGACGGAGCTGACGCCCAGGCCGTAGGCGGCGTCCTTGATCCACTTGTCCGCCGGGGTCCGGACCATGGTGAACATCTCCTGCTGCTGGGCCGGCGGCAGCAGTCGTCCGGCCAGCAGGGCGGCGAAGAAAGTGTTGAGGTCGCGGGTGGTGGAGATCATGTCGCCGGACGCCCAGCCCCAGGACGGGCTCAGCTCGGTCACGTCGTAGTCCGGGGTGGTCGGGTCGGTGTACCCGAGGTGGGAGTACTCCCGCCCGTGCGGCCCGTGGAGGGTGACGTCGTCGGCGGCGGGCTCGTAGGTGCTGGTGAGGCCCAGCGGGGCGGTGATGCGCTGTCGGATCTGCTGGGCCAGGGTGCTGCCGGAGGCCCGTTCGACGATCATCCCGGCGAGGACGTAGTTGGTGTCGGAGTACGTCCAGCCGGCGCCGGGGGCGAAGTCGGGCCGGTGGGCGCGGGCGATGCCGACGAGCCGCTCGGGGGTGAAGTGGTCGAAGCGGTGTTGCAGGAAGGGCTCGTGCCAGAACTCCTTCCCGATCTCGTCGTCCGTGGCGAAGTTGGGGACGCCACTGGTGTGGTTGAGCAACTGCCGGACGGTGATCCGGTCGGGCTGGTAGCCGGGGGCGTCGAGGACGCCGGGCAGCCAGTGCTCCATGCTGTCGTCCAGGCCCAGCCGGCCCTCGGCGGCGAGCTGGAGCACGACCGTGGCGACGAAGGTCTTGGTGGTGCTGCCGATCCGGAACCGGTCCTGCTCCTGGCGGGGTCGGCCGGTGGCGATGTCGGCGACGCCCGCGTCGCCGAACCAACGGTGGCGTCCGTCCCGCACCTCGGCGACGGCTCCGGGGAGTCCACCGGTCGTCACACCCCGGTCGAGCACGGCCTGCACGCCCGGGTGACGGTCCCGCGGCCCGGTCTGCTGCCCGGCCTGCTCGGCGAACACCGGTGCGGCGGTGGTGACGGTGGCGGCGAGCACGGCCCCGGCAAGCAGGGCGGTGACGGTGGCGCGGATGGTGGTCCTCATGGTCTGTTCCCCCTCGACGGTGCTGCCCGTTGACGGAGAGAACGCTCCCGTCAGTTGACGAAGCCGTCAACACAAACTCCACCGGCACGCTCACATCTCCGCAGGTCAGGTGGCGCATTTCCTTGCAATGGGACTGCCCATGAATGCAACACCTCCGCACTCCCATTGCAACAACGCGAGCATCGGGCGGATACTCCCCTGACCATCGCAAGGAACCTGCGCAGGGAACCCGCGCAAGGAACCCGAGCGGACGAGGGGACGAGGGGACGAGGACGGATGCCCGGAGGCCGACTGACTCTGCAGGACCGCCGCCAGATCGCCACCGGCCTGGCCGAGGGGCTCGGCTACGGCGAGATCGCCCGCGGCCTCGGTCGGCCGACCTCGACCGTCACCCGCGAGATCGGCCGCAACGGCGGCCCGTCCGGCTACCGGGCCGAGCGCGCCCAGCACGCGACCGCCCAACGCTCCCGTCGCAGCCGTACCGCGCCCGCCCCGCGCCGGACCGTCCCGGCCCGCGTCGACCTCGACCGGGACCCGGTTGCCGTCAGCCGCGACCGGGACCCCGCCGCCGTCGGCGAATTCGCCGACCAGCTGGCCGAGTTGCTGGTGCACGTCGGCATGCCCCGGATGGCGGCCCGGGTGCTCGGCTGCCTCTACGTCACCGACGAGGGCAGCCTGACCTCCGGCGACCTGGTGCAGCGACTTCAGGTCAGCCCGGCCGCCGTCTCCAAGGCGATCGGCTACCTGGAGGGGCAGTCGCTGGTCCATCGGGAGCGCGACGACCGGCAGCGCCGCGAGCGGTACGTCATCGGCGCCGACATCTGGTACCGCGCCCTGCTGGCCAGCGCCGAACGCAACGCGATGCTCGCCGGGATCACCCGCCACGGCGCCGAGCTGCTCGGACCCGCCACCCCCGCGGGCGCCCGGATGGACGACGCGTCCGCGCTGCTGGAGCGGATCGGCCAGGACATCGTGCGGTCCGTCCGGCAGTGGCACGAGGAACGCGGCCCGGTCCCGTCCTGATCGCCCGACGACCCACCCCTTCCCGACCGCCGGCGTACGGGCCCGCGGAGCCCGTGCGCGCCGTCGTCGACTCAAGGGCAGCGGCCCGTTGCCGGCGACGAATCGCCAACGCCCATGACTCGTCCGTCGGTTCAGGTCGGCGCAGCACGAACGGAACAACGACCGACCCACTCCACGAACGCGAGCCTAGGACTCGTAGCGCTCGACCTCCTCGACGCTGCGCACGCTGGCCTGGTTCGGGTCCTCGCCGGCGTCGGTGCGGGCGCGGCGCTGGCGCAGCAGGTCCCAGCACTGGTCGAGCTGTTCCTCCAGGTCCTTGAGTTCACGCTGTTCGGTGGACTGGTCGATGCGGCCCTCCAGGAGGGCGGCGCGCAGCTTCCGTTCCGTCTCGACCATGTCGCTGATCCGGTCCAGGATGCGGCGGTCGGCGCCGCCCGTGCTCTGCTCGTCCATCGGGGCTCTCCTCGCGGTCGTCTGCGCCTCACTGTAGGTAGCGGGGGTGCGGGCCGCCAGCAGGGCGGATCGGGGCGGCGTCCCGGCGTGGCGTGGCGCGTTGCCCCGAACGGGGGAGCGTAATTGACAGGGCGTCAGGGGGTTGCCAGGATCGCTTATTGAAAACGACTTCCACTTCCAGTCGCTCCGAAAGGCGCTACCCCCATGTCCCTGGACGTCTCCCCCTCCCTGCTGGCGCTGGCCGAACGCGACGAGGTCGCCGACGCCGACTTCCTCGCCACCGTCCGCACCTCGCTGCCCTACGCGTACCGGCTGGTCAACGACCTGACGGCGGAACTCGCCACCACGGACGCCGAGTTCGCGGACAACACGGTCGCCCCGACGGACGCCGAGCGGGCCCAGCTGCTGCGCGCGCTGGCCAGCGACTCGATCCGCGGGGCACTGGAGCGACACTTCTCGGTGAAGCTGGCCTTTCAGAACTGCCACCGGCTGGCGGTCTTCCACCCGAACGCCGAACAGACGGACGCCTACCGGAGGTTCACCTCGCCTCGGGCCCAACTGCTCAACCAGTCACCGGAGTTGCGGGACTGCTGACCCCGCTCACCGCCGCAGCGCCCGAACGCCCGTCGCCCTCGGCACAGAGTCCGGGGGCGCCGGGCGCTCGGCGGGCGTCCGCCCGACTCGCCTCAGCCGGCGCCGACTTCGGCGTCCCGCTGGGGCGCCGCCGGCTCCACCGGCGCGGCCACCGGCCGGCCGCGGCGGGAGGGCACCAGCAGCGCCGCGAACGCGGCGGCCAGGCAGAACGCCGCGAGCAGCGCGAAGCCGTCGGTGTAGCCGGACTCCAGCGGGCGGCCGGAGGGCTGCAGGTGGCCGGTGACCAGGCAGGTCATCAGCGCGGCGCCCATCGAGCCGCCGATGGTGCGGATGTTGGCGTTCATGCCGGTGGCGGCGCCGGTCTGGGCGGGCGAGACGCTCTGCACGATCAGGTTGCTCATCGAGGCGAACGCCAGGCCGACGCCGAGCCCGAACACGCCGGACGCGACGGCGACGTCCGCCTGCGTGCCGTGCCGGGCGGCGAGCAGCGCGCAGGCGACGGCGCCGAACAGCGCGCCGGTGACCAGCTGCGCCTTGGCGGGGAAGCGACCGGCCAGGCGTCCGCCGAGGATGCCGGAGACGAACATCGCGCCGACCATCGGCAGCATCAGCAGCCCGGCCCCGGTGACGGTGGAGCCGAAGCCGTAGCCCGCGCCGGCGGGGGTCTGGACGAAACCGGGGAGGAACGCCCATACGGCGTACATACCGCCGCCGAACAGCAGGGCCGCGGTGTTGGTGGTCCACACGGCGGGCAGTCGCATCACCCGCAGGTCGATCAGCGGGTTGCGGGAGCGGGCCTCGTTGAACGCCCAGAGCGCGAACAGTGCGACGGCGGCGGCGAGCAGGCCGAGCACCCGGGCCGATCCCCAGCCCCACTGGGCGGCCTGACTGACCGGCAGCAGCAGGGCGACCAGCCAGCCGGAGAGCAGCAGGGCGGAGATCCAGTCGACGCTGCCCTCGCTGCGGGTCGGCGACTCGGGGATGTAGCGCCAGGCGAGCAGCACGGTGCCGGCCACCACGATGACGGGCAGCCAGAACAGCCAGCGGTAGTCCAGCGCGCCGACGATCGGGCCGGCCAGCACCATGCCGAGGCCGCTGCCGACGGCGATCACCGCGGACAGGTTGCTGATGCCGGTGGGGACCCGCCCGGGCGGGAACTCGTCGCGGATGATGCCGAAGGACAGCGGGAACAGCGCGCCCGCGATGCCCTGGAGCACCCGGGCGGCCAGCAGCACCGCGATGTTGGGGGCGAGCGCGGCGACCAGGCAGCCGGTCAGCAGGGCGACCAGCGCGGCCACCAGGGTGCGCTTCTTGCCGACCAGGTCGCCGACCCGGCCGAGGATCGGGGTGAACACCGAGGCGGACAGCAGGTAGGCGGTCATCACCCAGGTGACGGTGGACTGCGAGGTGTGCATCGCCTCCTGGACGATCGGCAGGGCCGGCGTGATCAGCGACTGGAGCAGCGCGAACACGCCCGCTCCGGCGGCGAGCACGCCGAAGGTGAGGCGGTGGGACTGGCGGTTCATCGAACCCTCTCGGGACTCGGGTCGCGGCGCACGGAGACAACGCCGCCGCGGCGTGCACTGGCAGGCAGACGCCCGAACGGGCGGTGGTGCGGAGAAGGAGTGATCCGTGGTGCACAACGGTCGATGCCGGCGCGGCCGTCACCGGCACGGCCAATGCGGGTACGGTCAACGGGAATTGACGACGATGAGGCAGCTTCCGTCAATCGCGATTGACGGAAGTGGTGCAGGTCCGGTCAACCCCGCTTGACGACAGGGCTGCCGGCCCGGGTGACACGGGCGGCCCGCCACGGGTGGTGGGGCAGGCCGAGATTCGGGCCCCGATGCTAAAGTCGAGGCATGCCTCCAGATTAGCGGAGGTGAGCCTCCGGTTCAATTCGGATGTGTCGAAACGAGGTCCCCGTGTCCGAACCGATCTCCGTCCGCGAGTTCCTCGCCGCCCAGCGCCCGCGCCGCGCCGACGCCGCGCGCAACTTCGACGCGCTGCTCACCGCCGCCCGCGAGGCCTTCGCCGAACACGGCGCCGAAGCCTCCTTGGAGGACATCGCCCGCCGGGCCGGCGTCGGCATCGGCACCCTCTACCGCAACTTCCCGACCCGCCGGCACCTCTTCGAGGCGGTCTACGCCAACGAGGTCGACGACCTCGGCCGGGTGGCGGCCGCGCTGACCGACCTGCCTTCCTGGGACGCCCTCACCGCGTGGCTGCGCCGCTTCGTCGACTACGCGATGACCAAGCGCGCCATCCGCGAGGCCCTCCAGGGCGAGGAGACCGCCGTCTTCCTGGCCTGCCGCCGCTCCATGTACGACGCCGGCACTCCCCTGCTGGAACGCGCCCAGCAGGACGGCGCCGTCCGCGCCGACATGGACATGGACGACCTGCTCCGGATGGTCTCGGGCATCGCCTCCGTCGCCTTCCCGGCCGAGGAGCAGCGCGCCAAGGTCCTCGCCATCGCCCTGGACGGCATCCGCCCCCGCCCCTGACGCCGGCCCCCGGAACCTCCTCCCCTCCCCCGCTCCCGACGTCTCCTCAGTTCGCGCCGAACGGGTCCGCGGGGTCGCGGCCCACCAGGCCCAGCAGCCGGTCCTGCGGATCGGCGTCGGCCGGCACCGGCACCGCGTCCGCGAACAGGCCCGAGGCCGACAACGCACCGGCCTGCGGGGCGATCTCGGCCAGCGCGAAGCTCGCCGCCGCCGGGTCCATCCGGGCGTCCGCACCGATCCCCGTGGCCAAGTCCCAGCCGTGCACGACCGCGTCCACCGTCATCTCCCGGCAGTACCCGGCCGCCCGCCGCCGCCCGTACGAGAGATGGACGGTCCGCCGCAGCGCGCCCGGCTCGGCGAACGCGGCCCGGGCGGCGTCGGCGGCGGCCGTCCAGGCCGCCACCGGGTCGTCGCCGAGCACGTCTCCGTCGTAGCGGTCGCCGACCTCGGCGACCGTCGCACCGGCGAGCAGGTCCGGCACCCACAGCTGTTCGTAGGTCAGGTGCCCGACCAGTTGGCGGACCGTCCAGTCGGTGCACGGCGTGCGGGCCTGCCAACGGTCGTCGGGGACGGCGCGGACCAGCCGGCCGAAGTGGTCCAGGGCTCCGGCGTGCAGCGCGAGCAGGTCCTGGTCGTCGAGGTGTGTCGCCATGAGCCCACGCTTGCCCGCCCGCGCCGCCCGGGCAAGGCGACACCCCGCAGCGACACCCCGCAGTGACGGCGGGCTACTCGACCGGCGCCTTCTCGCGCAGCAGCTGCACGAACGCCCGCATCCACCCCGGGTGGTCGGGCCAGGCACGGGCGGAGACCACCGCTCCGTCCACCACCGCGTCCCCGTCCACGAAGTCCGCCCCGCCGGCGGCCACGTCCGGCTCCAGCGCCGGGTACGCGGCCGTGCGGCGGCCGGCCATCGAACCGGTCCGCAGGGTGATCAGCGGGCCGTGGCAGATCTGCGCGAGCGGCTTGTCGTCGGCCACGAAGTGCGACACGATCCGCTGCACCTCGGGGTCGTTGCGCAGGTACTCGGGCGCCCGACCGCCGGGCAGCACCAGCGCCACGTACTGCGCCGGGTCCACGTCCGCGAACGCCAGGTCGGCGGGCCAGGTGTAGCCGGCCTTCTCGGTGTAGGTGTCGAACCCGGGGACGAAGTCGTGCACCACGAACTGCAGGGTCTTCTTGGTCGGCGCGGCGATGTCCACCTCGTACCCCTCCTCCAGCAGCCGCTGGTAGGGGTAGAACACCTCCAGCGACTCGGCCGCGTCACCGGTGATGATCAGGATCCTTGCTGCCATTCGTGGCTCCCGTCCCGTTCCTCGCGCCTGGCGCGTCGCCCACCCCCCGACGGGGCCGACGCTGCCACCCTGCCCGCTGACACGCCGTCAAATCAATGGGGCGCGCGCAGCACGGCGCACGGCCGGGGCGTGCGCTCCGCCGCTCGATGCAGTGTCCGCCCGGCCGGGGGAACTCCGGGGGCGACCCGCCCGGGGCGCGCCTAGCGTGCTGACGGGGCCGGCCTCGGGTTGACGCTCGCGGTGCCGCCGGGCCCGGCCGCCACCACAAGTCCGCCGGCACGGGAGGTCGTCATGCAGCACTCGCACATCGTTGACTCCGCCACCGTCGCCAACCTGCGCGATCTCGGCGGCATCGACCTGCCCGGCGGCGCCCGGGTCCGGTCCGGACTGGCGTTGCGTTCCGGCCAGTTGGACCGGCTCGACGCGGCCGGCGACCCGATGTTCGACGCGCTCGGCGTGCGCACCGTCATCGACCTGCGCAGCGGCCCCGACCGCGCCGCCCACCCGGACCGGGTGCCCCGCGGGGCCCACCTGCTGGTCGCCGACGTGCTCGCCGACCGGGCGGGCCACGGCGTCACCGCCGCGCTGATCGCCGCACTCGACGACCCCGCCACCGCCAGCCGCACCCTCGGCCGCGGCCGCGCGGCCCTCGCCCTCCGCGAGGACTACCGCGCCTTCGTCACCTCCACGGCCGCCCGGCAGGCCTACAAGCAGCTGCTCACCGCGCTCGCCCACCAGGGCGGCGGCCCGGTGCTGTTCCACTGCACCGCCGGCAAGGACCGCACCGGCTGGGGCGCCAGCCTGATCCTGCTGCTGCTCGGTGCGGACGAGGAGACCGTCCGCACCGAGTACCTGTCCGTGGACCCGGCGGTGCACATCCGCTACGCGCCGCTGCTGGAACGTTTCCTCTCCGGTGGCGGCGACCCGGAGATCGCCGACGCGATCCTCTCGGTCCGCGCCGAGTACCTGGCCGCCGCCCTCGACACCCTCGCCGACCACTGGGGCGACCCGGAGAGCTACGCCCGCGCCGCGCTCGGCCTCAAGGACGAGACCCTGGACAGCCTCCGCAACCGCTTGGTGCAGGCGTCCTGACGGGTCGTCGGCGGGCGGCCGGAAAGCGCCTTCCCGTTGGTTCGGCGACTCGTGCGCACAGCGACGGGAAAGCGCTTTCCGGCTGGCCCTGACACGCGCACGCCCCTCGGAGGGCAGGCTCGTCCGCCGGAGGGCAGGCTCGTCCGCCGGAGAGCAGGCTCGTCCGTCGGAGGGCAGGCTCGTCTCGGAGAGCAGGCTCGTCCGTCGCCAGGTGGCCACCGCAGGAGCCGGAGAGCGGTTTCCGCAGGCCGTCCGGCTCTCGGGCAGCCACCCGACCCGACCCGGCGTCAGCCGGTCGCGCCGGCCGCTCCGACACAGGCCTCGTTGCCCTCGGGGTCGGCCAGGACCCAGAGGGCGGGGGCGTCCGCGTCCGTGACCAGGCGGCCGCCGGCGGCGAGGGCGGCGGCGACCCGCTGCGCGGCGATGTCGTGCGGGACCCACACGTCCACGTGCACGCGGTTGCGCTGGGGCCGGGGCTCGTCCATCTGCTGGAAGTAGAACGGCGCGCCGCGGCGCGCCGGGTCGAGCAGGTCCTCGGGGCTGCCGGCGCGGTCCCGGTAGCCGAGCAGGGCCCGCCAGAAGGCGACCACGGCGGGCCGTTCCAGGGCGTCCACGGTGACCTGCACGGTCTGCACGGCGTGCGGGTCGGCGGTGGCGCCGAACTCGCGGGCGGCAGCGGAGATCCGCCGGGCCAGCTCGATGTGACGCTCCGTCAGGCCGTAGAACTCCTCGCCCGGCTTGATCAGTCGGACAGTGACGCCGTCGGGCCGCAGGTCCACGTCCGGTGTGCCGAGGCCGTCCACGGCGGTGGCGATCGCGGCCACCAGCCGGGCGCCGTCGGCGAAGGAGCCGGTGCGGAAGAACGTGCACGCCCCTTCGCCCAGGACCCGCCAGTCCGCCGTACCGGGCGCGGCATGGAACGCCGACGGCCGGATCCTGACGTCCGCCTCGACCTGCTCACCCTGCCCGACCTGTCCGCCCTGCCCGACCTGCTCGCCTTGCCCGACCTGCACCTGAAGCTCTGTCATCCGGGCAGCGTAGCGCCGCAGTCCGACAGAATGATCACCACCACGGGTCAGCGGGCCCCGGTCCAGGCCAGCAGGTGGTCGACCGACCAGGCGTTGATGATCCGCTCGGCGTCCAGGCCCAGCGCGACGGCCCGTTCGCAGCCGGCGATCTGCCAGTCGAGCTGGCCGGGGGCGTGCGCGTCGGTGTCGACGGCGAACAGGCAGCCGAGGTCGACGGCGAGGGCGAGCAGGTCGTCCGGCGGATCCTGGCGGTCCGGGCGGCAGTTGATCTCGACGGCGGTGTCGTGCTCCCGGCAGGCGGTGAACACCGCCTCCGCGTCGAACTCGGACTGCGGACGCGGCTTGTCGCCGAGCCGCCGCCCGGTGCAGTGGCCGAGCACGTCGACCAGCGGGTTGCGGACGGCGGCCAGCATCCGGCGGGTCATCGCGGCGCCGTCCATCCGCAGCTTGGAGTGCACCGAGGCGACCACCACGTCCAGCCGGCCCAGCAGTTCCTCGTCCTGGTCGAGCGAGCCGTCGTCGAGGATGTCGCACTCGATGCCGGACAGCAGCCGGAACGGGGTGAGCCGGCCGTTCAGGTCCTCCATCACGTCGAGCTGGTCGCGCAGCCGCTCGGCGCTCAGGCCGTTGGCGACCGTCAGGCGCGGCGAGTGGTCGGTGAGCGCGGCCCACGAGTGGCCGAGGTCGCGGGCGGTACGGGCCATCAGTTCGATCGGGGCCCCGCCGTCGGACCAGTCCGAGTGCAGGTGGCAGTCGCCGCGGAGCTGCTCGCGCAGCCGGAGCGCGGCGGTGGACGGCGCGGGCCCGGCGGCCGCCCGGGCCTCCGCCTCCAGCAGGTACTGCGGGGTCCGGCCCGCCGTGGCGTCGGCGATCACCCGGGCGGTGACGGGGCCGACGCCCGGCAGGCGTTCCGCGGCGGCGACGTCGACCGGCCCCGGGGGCAGCCCGGTGGCGGCTTCGGCGGCGGTGCGGAACGCCTTGACCCGGTACGGGGAGGCGAGTTCACGCTCCAGCAGGAAGGCGATGCGTTCCAGGGCGGTGACCGGATCCATGCGGCCAGTCTGCGCGGGGCGGTACCGGGCCGCATGCGGGTTGCCGCCGGACGGCCGTGGGGCCGGACGGGCGCACGTGACGGGAGCGGCGGCGGGCGCTGCGGGGCCTCTGATCTGCCCCAAACCCTTGTTGACAGTCTGTCTCATTGGTTTACTCCTCCTGGAGCCCCTGCCCCCGCCACCCTCCGGAGCCCGCCCATGCCCGACACCGCCGCCCCCACCGGGACGATCGCCCAGCAGCGCAACGCCGACCGCGAGCTCAACGCGTCCCGCCTGCTGCGCGCCTCCGCCAAGCACTCCCACGACCCGCTCACCGAGGTCGACTGGACCGCCCCCGTCGACCCCGACCACTACGCGCTGCCCGCCCACCGCGTCACCCTGTACGGCACTCCGCTCTGGGAACGCCTCGACGAACGGCAGCGCGCGCAGCTGAGCGTCCATCAACTCGCCTCCACCACGGCGGCCGGCATCTGGTTCGAACTGGTCCTGATGGAGGGCCTGATCCGGCACGTCTACGCGAACGACCTCACCACCGGGCACGCCCAGTACGCACTGACCGAGGTCGCGGACGAGTGCCGGCACTCCACCATGTTCGCCCGCTACATCACCGCCACCGGATACCCGTCGGCCCGGCCCACCAAGCGCGCGGACCGGCTCGGGCGGCTGCACTTCCTGCTCAACGACACCACGATGACCTTCGCCGGGGCGATATTCGTCGAGGAGTTCACGGACGCGATGCAGCGGGAGATGATCCGCGACGAGAGCCTGCAGCCGCTGGCCCGCTCGGTCGCCCGGATCCACGTCATCGAGGAGGCCCGGCACATCGGCTACGCCAAGCCCGAACTCGAACGCCGCTGGGCCCGGATGACCCCCGCCCGCCGCGCCGTCTTCCGCCGCGCCCTCGCGCTCCTGGCCCGCCAGTCCGTCGCGGAGATCGTCAACCCCCGCGTCTACTCCCTCGCCGGTCTCGACCCCACCGAGGCCGCCCGCGCCGCCGCCGCCAACCCCCACTGGCGCCAGGCCCGCATCGACTGGTCCCGCAAGGCCCTCGACTTCTTCACCGACCTCGGCATCATCACCCCCGCCACCACCCGCCGCTGGCAACGCGCCTCGCTCCTCCCCTGACCCGGTCGCCCGCCCGTGCCCCTCCGCCGCCGGCTGCCCGGAGGGCGTGGCGGACTGGGCGCGGGGGTGGGTTCTGACGGAGGATTCGTTGCGTGAGTGATGCTGCGGGTGTGGTCGGCGGGATTCGGCTGGGGACGGCGCGTGGGCGGTGGGTCGTCGCGGCGACCGCGCTGGGGTCCGGGATGGCGATGCTGGACGGCACGGTGGTGAACGTCGCGTTGCCGCGGATCGGGGAGGACCTGGGGGCGAATCTCGCCTCGTTGCAGTGGACGATCAACGCCTACATGCTGACTCTCGCCGCGTTGATCCTGCTGGGCGGTTCGCTCGGTGACCGGTACGGCCGCCGTCGGGTGTTCCTGATCGGGGTGTGCTGGTTCGCGTTGGCGTCGGCGGGCTGCGCGGCGGCGCCGAACGTCGAGGTGCTGATCCTGGCGCGGGCGCTGCAGGGCATCGGTGGCGCGTTGTTGACGCCGGGTTCGCTGGCGATGCTGCAGGCGGTGTTCCACGAGGACGACCGGGCGGGTGCGGTGGGCGCCTGGTCGGGTCTGGGCGGTGTCGCGGCGGCGGTCGGTCCGTTCCTCGGGGGTTGGCTGGTGGACGGTCCGGGCTGGCGGTGGATCTTTCTGCTGAACCTGCCGTTGGCGGCGGTCGTGGTGGCGGTGACGGTCCGTCATGTCCCGGAGACCCGTGATCCGGACGAGCAGGGCCGCTTCGACGTGCTGGGCGCGCTGCTCGCGGCGCTGGCGCTGGCGGGGATCACGTACGCGTTGACGGAGGCGGGTTCCGGGCTGACGCCGGGCGCGATCGTCGCGGGGCTGGCGGGTGTGGCGCTGACGGCCGCGTTCATCCTGGTCGAGCACCGGTCGCCGAACCCGATGCTGCCGCTGTCGCTGTTCCGGTCGCGGCTGTTCACCTCGGTCAACCTGGTGACGCTGTGCGTGTACGCGGCGTTCAGCGGGGTGTTCCTGCTGCTGACGGTGCAGTTGCAGATCGTCGCCGGGTTCACGCCGCTGCTGTCGGGGGTGGCGCTGGTGCCGATCACGGTGCTGATGCTGCTGTTCTCGGGGCGGGCCGGCCAGTTCGGCCGCACGGTCGGGCCCCGGCTGCCGTTGACGGTCGGGCCGTTGCTGGTGGCGGCGGGGGTGCTGCTGATGCTGCGGATCGGCCCGGACGCGAACTACTGGCTGGACGTGCTGCCCGCGGTGACCGTCCAGGGCGCGGGCATGACGCTGCTGGTGGCGCCGTTGACCGCGACCGTCCTCGCCGCGGTCGACGTCCGCCGGGCCGGCATCGCGTCCGGTGTGAACAATGCCGCCGCCCGCGCCGCGGGGCTGTTCGCGGTGGCGGCGATCCCGCCGCTGGCGGGCTTGAGCGGTGACGCGTACCGGATCCCGTCCGAGGTGGACAGCGCTTTCCGTACGTCCATGCTGATCTGCGCCTCGCTGCTCGCGGCCGGCGCGGCGATCGCGTTCGCGACCATTCGCGCGGACTCGCTCGCCCCGCCCCACCCCGTCGCCGAACCGGACTGCGACTGGTACTGCGCGCCGACCTCCCCGCCGATCCATCCGAACCACGAGGAGGCCTGACGGCTCGTCGCGCGAGGGCGTGACTACTGGAGGACGGTCACCATCGGCACCGGCAGCGGTGTCGCCGCAGATGCGGGGTCGACCGGCCCGACCGCGGGCGGCTTCGTGGTGGTGGTCGGCTTCGGCGTGGGCGGCTTCGTGGTGGTAGTGGGCTTCGGCGTGGGGGCCTTCGTGGTGGACGTCGGCTTCGGCGTGGGCGGCTTCGTGGTGGTGGTCGGCTTCGGCGTGGGTGCCTTCGTCGTGGACGTCGGCTTCGGCGTGGGTGCCTTCGTGGTGGTGGTCGGCTTCGGCGCGGTGCCGACGTAGTCCCAGCTGACCTCGATGACGCCGTCGTAGGCGTCGCCGCCGAGCGCCCGGAAGGCTCCGGCCGACAGGTCGAGCCCGTGGAAGGAGGCGCCGGGCGCCACGTCGACGATGGTCGCGACGATCGACCTCGTGCCGTGCTGGATCCTGATCTTCTGGAAGCAGTGTGGCCCCGGGTATCCGCTGCCGAACTCGGCGGAGTTCAGCGCCACCACCATGTCGCCCGACGAGGACCGCACGCCGCAGGCGCCGAGACCCACGTCGTAGTAGGTCGCCCGCCCCGTGTACGCCGCGCCGGGCCCGGCCGTCGCCAGCGTGATGCCGCCGGCGAGCACCAGCGCTGCCGCGCCGGTCGTCGCCATCCGTGCTGCCTTCATGAACTCCCCTTCATCGCCTGCCGACGCCGACCGGCGTCGCGCGCACCAGGCTCGCAGCGTCCGCTCACGCCCGACTCACGTCCGGCATGCGGGCCTGCTCAGCAGTGCGGCCGTTCCGCCCGGTGCATGCGCGAAGCCCCGGAGGGCTCCTGCGGGTGCAGGGCCTTCCGGGGCTTCGCGACGGCGACGGGGCGTCAGCGTCAGAGGATGTCGCCCGGGACGTACTTGGCGGCCTCGGGGTGGGTGGCGGCGACGGCCTCGATGCGGCGGACGATTTCGCCGACCTGGGCGGCGGCGGCGCCGGTGAAGGAGAGGCGGTCGGCGAGCAGGGCGTCGATCGCTTCGCGGTCGAGCGGGATCCGGGTGTCGGCGGCGAGCGCCGGGACCAGGGTGTTCTCGCGGGCGCCCTCGCGCATGGCCAGCGCGGCGGCCACGGCGTGCTCCTTGATGACCTCGTGCGCCGTCTCCCGGCCGACGCCGGCCCGGACGGCCGCCATCAGGACCTTGGTGGTGGCCAGGAACGGGAGGTAGCGGTCGAGCTCGGCCTCGATGACGGCGGGGAAGGCGCCGAACTCGTCGAGGACGGTGAGGAAGGTCTCCAGCAGGCCGTCGAAGGCGAAGAACGCGTCCGGCAGCGCGACCCGGCGGACCACGGAGCAGGAGACGTCGCCCTCGTTCCACTGGTCGCCGCCCAGCTCGGCGGTCATCGAGGCGTAGCCGCGCAGGATGACGGCGAGGCCGTTGACGCGCTCGCAGGAGCGGGTGTTCATCTTGTGCGGCATGGCCGAGGAGCCGACCTGGCCGGCCTTGAAGCCCTCGGTGACCAGCTCGTGGCCGGCCATCAGGCGGATGGTCTTGGCGATGCTGGACGGGCCGGCGGAGAGCTGGACCAGGGTGGAGACCACGTCGTAGTCCAGCGAGCGCGGGTAGACCTGGCCGACCGAGGTGAGGACGTTGTCGAAGCCGAGGTGGCCCGCCACCCGGCGCTCCAGCTCGGCGAGCTTCTGGGCGTCGCCGCCGAGGAGGTCGAGCATGTCCTGGGAGGTGCCGACCGGGCCCTTGACGCCGCGCAGCGGGTAGCGGGCGATCAGCTCTTCCAGGCGGGCGAAGGCGGCCAGGACCTCGTCGGCGGCGGTCGCGAAACGCTTGCCGAGGGTGGTGGCCTGGGCGGCGACGTTGTGCGAGCGGCCGGCCATCACGAGCTCGCCGTACTGGGCGGAGAGCCGGCCGAGGCGGACCAGGACGGCCACCGTGCGGTCGCGGACGTGCTCCAGGGACTGGCGGATCTGCAGCTGCTCGACGTTCTCGGTGAGGTCGCGCGAGGTCATGCCCTTGTGGATCTGCTCGTGCCCGGCGAGTTCGGAGAACTCCTCGATGCGGGCCTTCACGTCGTGCCGGGTGACCTTCTCACGGGCGGCGATGGACGCCAGGTCGACCTGGTCGACGACGCGCTCGTAGTCGGCGATCGCGGTGGGCGGCACCTCGATGCCGAGGTCCTGCTGGGCCTTCAGGACGGCCAGCCACAGGTGGCGCTCCAGCACCACCTTGTGCTCGGGGGACCACAGCTGGGCCAGGGTCGCCGAGGCGTACCGGGAGGCCAGGACATTGGGGATCTTGGGCTTCGCGCTCACGCTTCGCAAGCCTAACAGTCGAGGTCAGGAGGGAACGCAGCGCCTCCGCCATGAGGAGGGGTAGCATGGCCGGTTGAACACTGACTCACATACCACCGCATAACTTCCTCAGGGCAAGGATATCACGTTGACCGAAGAGATGGCAAGCGACGTCGTCCTGGCAGCCGAACTCCGCACCGAGCAGCGCCGGTTGACGGAGCTGTACGCCCGACTGGACGCCACCCGCGAACAGGCCCGCGCCGCGCTGGAACAGGCTGGCGCCGAGAGCGCGCGGCCCGGCGGCACCCGGCAGGCCCGGCTGGAGCAGGAGGTGGTGCTCGCCGAGCGCACCCGCCGGTTGGCCCGGCTGACCGCCGTCGAACGCGGCCTGTGCTTCGGCCGGATCGACGGCTGCGACGGCGCCGTCCACCACCTCGGCCGGATCGGCCTGCTGGACGAGGAGTTCGAACCGGTGCTGCTGGACTGGCGGGCCCCGGCCGCCCGCCCGTTCTACACCGCGAGCGCCGCCGACCCGGCCGGTCTGCTCCGCCGCCGCCACCTGCGGACCCGGGGCCGGCAGGTGGTCGGCCTGGACGACGAGGCGTTCGACCTGGACGCGCTGGACGCCGACGGCCGCCGCACCCTGGTCGGCGAGGCCGCGCTGCTGGCCGAGCTGCGCCGGGCCCGGACGGGGCGGATGCGCGAGGTGGTGGCGACCATCCAGGCCGAGCAGGACCGGGTGATCCGCTCCGGGCTGCACGGCGCGGTGGTGGTGCACGGCGGCCCCGGCACCGGCAAGACGGTGGCCGCGCTGCACCGGGCCGCGTACCTGCTGTACACCCACCGGGAGGTGCTGGAGCGGCGCGGCGTGCTGGTGATCGGCCCCAACCCGGCGTTCCTGCGCTACATCGAGCAGGTGCTGCCCTCGCTCGGCGAGACCGAGGTGCTGCTGCGCACCCTCGGCGAGCTGTTCCCGGGCGTGCACGCGGTTGACGCGGACCGACCGGAAACCGCTTTCCTGAAGGGTTCGCCGAAGATGGCCGAGGTGCTCGCCGAGGCGGTGCGCCTGCACCAGCGGCTGCCCGCCGGGGACGGCCTGATCACCGCGCTCGACCTGCCGCTCCCCCGCCGGCTGCTGGCCGCCGCCCGGGACGGCGCCCGGGGCCTGCGGCTGCCGCACAACGCGGCCCGCGCCGAGTTCCTGCGCACCGCCCTGCGCGGCCTGGCCCGGGCCCGCGCGGACGCGATCGGCCGCCCGTGGGACGAGGAGGAGGCCCGGTACGCGCCGGGCGAGCTGTGGGCCGAGCCGGAGGTGCGGGCCGCTCTGGACGCGATGTGGCCGCTGCTGACGCCGCAGCGGCTGCTCACGTCGCTGCTCGCCGACCCGGAGCGCCTCGCCCCGTCCCTGACCCCTGCCGAACGCGCCGCGCTGCACCGCGCGCCCGGCGCACCGTGGACGGTGGAGGACGTCCCGCTGCTGGACGAGGCCGCCGAACTGCTCGGCAGCGACGGCGCGGAGCAGCGCCGGGCCGCCGCCGAGCGGGGCCGGGCCCGGGCCGATGCCGAGCAGTACGCCCGTGGAGTGCTCCAAGTGACGGACCAGGACGGCGAGTTGGACGCGGCGACGCTGGCGGAGCGGCACGCCGAGGAGGGGCCGTACCGGTCGACGGCCGAGCGGGCGGCGGCGGACCGGGAGTGGACGTTCGGGCATGTGGTGGTCGACGAGGCGCAGGAGCTGTCGGCGCTGGCCTGGCGGATGGTGATGCGGCGGATCCCGACCCGGTCGCTGACGGTGGTGGGCGATCTGGCGCAGACCTCGTCGGCGGCGGGCGCGCACGACTGGCAGGAGATGCTGGGCCGCTACCTGGGCACGCGCTGGCGGGAGGAGCGGCTGACCGTCAACTACCGCACCCCGGCGCCGATCATGGCGGTGGCGGCGGCGCTGCTGGCGGCCGTCGATCCGGCGGCGCGAGCGCCCGAGTCGGTACGGGCCGAGGGCGAGGCGCCGCGGGCGGTGGCGGTCGGGGACTACGCGGCGCAGCTGCCCGCGCTGCTGGCGCCGGACGGGCCGGGCACCACGGGCCTGGTGGTGCCGGACGGCCGGTTGGCGGAATTGGCGCACCTGGGGGCGCTGACTACCGCGCAGAGCAAGGGACTCGAGTTCGACGCGGTGGTGGTGGCCGATCCGGCGGCGATCCTGGCGCAGTCCCCGCGCGGCGGCCACGACCTGTACGTGGCGCTGACCCGGGCCACCCGCCGACTGACCGTCGCCCACCACGGCCCGCTGCCGGAGCCGCTGCGGGCGGCGTTCGAGCGAGCGGCGTTCGAGCGGGCCGCTGTCGAACGGGCCGCTGTCGAACGGGCCGCTGTCGAACGGGCAGGGTCGGCGAAAATGGGGTGATCCGGACGCGCGGGACGGGTTAGGGTCCCGCCATGACGACTCGTACGTTCCGCATCATGGTGCGCGGCGCCTTCGACGCCCTCACCCCCAAGCAGCACGCCGAACTGACGGCCGCCGCGGCCGAGCACGACGTGCTGAAGGCGCAGTTCACCGACGAGGGGCATCTGACGTACGACCTGTCGGCGCGCCCGTTCTTCACCTTCCGGTTCCTGGAGTACGGCGAGGCGGAGGAGGACGTCGTGGCGGCGTCGGTACGGGCGGAGACGGCGGCGGAGCTGTGGCTGACGGACCGCGGGTACGGCTACAAGAACCTGAAGTCGCAGGCGCAGGACATGTCGCTGGCGGCGGTGGGCGCGCGGGGCAAGCAGGAGGCCCGGCGGAAGTCCTGACGGCCGGTCAGAACAGGGTGTCCTGTTCGGCGGCGGGGCGGGCCCGGGGCAGCAGGGTGAGGCCGTCGCAGGTGTCCGCGGGTTCGGCGTGCAGGGTCCAGCCGGTGAGCAGGCGGGTGTCGAGGAGCAGCGGGGGCCCGGCCGGCGGGTCGAGGAAGAGGTGGCCGCCGATCGGTCGGCGCAGTCGGCCGGTCAGGCGGGCGCCGTCGCTGAGGGCCTTGACCTGCTGGTACTGGTCGGGGGCGCCGGCGGTGAGGCCGTACAGCTCGACCTGGTCGGTGACGGGGTGGTCGGGCAGCAGGGTGAGCGGGTGCCCCGCGGGCGGCTGCCGGGCGAGCAGGTGCAGGGCGCGGGTGCGGCCGGCGGTGAGTTCGGCGTGCCGGTCGGCGGCGGTGGGGAGCGTCCACCAGGCGGGGTACTTGGCGGCGGCGGGGATCCGTTCGCGGGCCAGTTTGGCGTGGGCGAGGGCGAGTTCGGCGCGGCGGACGGCGGGCAGCGGGCCGTGGGCGACGAACGTCCAGGTGAGGGCGGCCTGTTCGAGCAGGCGGACGGTGCCGCGTTCTTCGGCGGTGAGGCCGACCTTGAGCAGGCCGGGGCCGAACCAGGCGAGGTAGAGGCGGTAGCTGCGGCCGTCGTCGAGGATCCGGTCGCGGGCGAGTTGCAGGCCGCGGTCGGCGCTCTGGCAGGTGGGGCACTGGGTGGTGGTGCCGTCGGGTTCGATGGCGGCGTGGTGCGGGCAGGGGCGGTGGCCGCGGGCGGTGGAGGCGCCGGTGCAGCGGCGCGGGCCGGCGATCCGCCAGGCGACGGGGAGTCCGTCGGTGAGCGGCCGGTCGTGGCGGGTGCGGCCGTCGGTGGCGGTGAGGCGGGGTGCGCCGTCCAGCCAGCGCAGTCCGGTCGAGGTCCATCCGTTCGCCTGGTGCATCCGGCGAGCGTAGGGCATGGGACCGACAGCGGGCACCCGAGGGGCTACGGCCGGTCAGGGGCGGAGCAGCGGCAGGACCTGTTGGCAGAGCCGGGACAGTGCGGCGCGTTGCTCGGCGTCGAGGCTGTCGAAGGCCTGGCGGGCACGGGTCATGTCGTCACGGATCCGGTCGAGGACGGTGCGGCCGTCGTCGGTGATGGTGACGATCTTGACGCGGCGGTCGGCGGCGGCGGCTTCGCGGTGGGCGTAGCCGAGTGCTTCGAGGCGGTCGACGATGCCGGTGACGTTGGAGGCGTCGCAGCCGAGGCGTCCGGCGAGGGCGCGCATCGGAACGGGTTCGAGGACGGCCTTGAGTGCTTTGGCCTGCGAGGAGTTGAGTCCGTGGCGGGCCGCGGCGGCGGCGAAGTCCTGGAAGTAGGCCGTGCCGACGGCCGCGACCTGCTCCATCAGCTCGGTGGTGGAGGGGGTGGTGCCGGTGCCTGTGGTGCTGCCCATGGCGGTCAGGGTACGCCCATCGTTTCAGTGCCTCCAGTATTGAGTGAGGCAAGTAATCAAAATGTCCAGGAACGGCGGGCGTTACAGCACCAGACGGTCGAACAGGTGGTGGAGTTCCGCCTCCGGGTCGGCGGTCAGGCCGGTGTGCACGGGGCCGGGCTGGACGACGGCGCTGCGCGGGGCGGTGAGCCAGCGGAAGCGCTGCCCGGGGTTGTCCGCGGCGGCCGGTCCGGCGGCCTCGCCGCCCGCGCAGACCGCTGCGATGCCGCGCAGGGCGCGCCGCACGCCGGCCACGTCCGCGACCGCGTCGAGGGCGAGCAGCCGGCCCTGGTCGAGGTGGGTGCGGGCGCCGAGGTAGCCGGAGTCGCGGCAGTACAGCAGGACGCCGATGTTGACGCACTCGCCGCGCTCGACCCGGGGAACGGCGCGGATCAGCGCGTACTCGTAGTCCTTGGGGTGCTGGTCCATCAGCCGGCCACCTCCGGGAGCCAGTCGCGGGGCCCGGCGAGGCGGGCGGTGAGCTGCGCGGTGTAGGCGGCGCGGACGGCGTCGGGGCCGTCGAAGCCGGGCTCGTCGGCGAGCCAGACGTCCGGGACGGCCGCGACGGCGGCGGGCAGGGCGGCCTCGGCCAGCGCGGCGAGTTCGGCGTCCACCTTCGACAGGTGGCCGGCGGCGTGCCGCAGGGCGTGGTCGGAGGCGTCGTAGGGCTTGCGCCGCCAGGCCTCGGCGCGCGCCCAGCTGTGGTGGAAGATCAGGCTGGCGCCGTGGTCGATGACCCGCAGGCCGCCGGCCGCGACCAGCAGGTTGGGGTTGCGCCAGGACCGGTCGACGTTGCCGATCAGCGCGTCGAACCAGAGCACCCGGGCGGCGGTGTCGACGTCGACGTCGAAGCAGAGCGGGTCGAAGTTGAGCGCCCCGGACACGAACGCCATGCCGAGGTTGGCGCCGCCGCTGGCCCGCATCTGGTCCTGGATCTGCACCTCGGGCTCGCTGCGGGCGAGCACCGGGTCGAGGTCGACCAGGGCCAGTTCGGGCACCGGCAGGCCGAGCCCGCGGCCGAGTTCACCGGCCAGCACCTCGGCGACCAGCGCCTTGCGGCCCTGGGCCGCGCCGACCCATTTCAACACGTACAGACGGCGGTCGTCGGCCTCGATCAGGCCGGGCATCGAACCGCCTTCGCGCAGCGGCGTCGCGTAGCGGACGGCCGTCACCTCGGAGAGCATCCCGACAGCCTAGCGGCCCTCATCGGCGGCTCCGGCCGGGAGCCGTTGGAGATGCACCCTCCGTGGGCCCGTGCGAGTGTGGCCAACAGTCGTCCTTAAGTCAGTCACGGACTCAGTCACGGACCCGCAAACGTAGGGGATGAACGATGGAACGACCTCGGATCCTGATCGTCGGCGGCGGCTTCGCCGGGCTGGAGTGCGCGCGCCGCCTGGAGCGCAAGCTCGCCCCTTCCGAGGCGGAGATCTCCCTGGTCACGCCGTTCAGTTACCAGCTGTACCTGCCGCTGCTGCCGCACGTCGCCGCCGGGGTGCTGACCCCGCAGTCGGTGGCGATCTCGCTTCGGCGCACGCTGCGCCGCACCCACATAGTCCCCGGCGGGGCGATCGGCATCGACCCGCGCTCCAGGGTGGCGGTGGTCCGCAAGATCACCGACGAGGTGGTGGCGGAGAAGTACGACTACCTGGTGCTGTCACCGGGCAGCGTCACCCGGACCTTCGACATCCCGGGCCTGCCGGACTACGCCCGCGGCATGAAGACCCTCGCCGAGGCGACGTACATCCGCGACCACGTGATCGCGCAGCTCGACCTGGCCTCCGCGTCGATGGACGAGAAGGAGCGGGCCTCGCGGCTGCAGTTCGTGGTGGTCGGCGGCGGCTACGCGGGCACCGAGACGGCGGCCTGTCTGCAACGGCTGACCACGGCGGCGATCCGGCGCTACCCGCGGCTGGACCCGGACCTGATCAAGTGGCACCTGATCGACATCGCGCCGAAGTTGATGCCGGAGCTGGGCGACAAGCTCGGCGAGACCGCGATGGAGATCCTCCGCGGCCGCGGCGTGGACGTGTCGCTGGGCGTGTCGGTCGCGGAGGTCGGCGCGGAGACGGTGAAGTTCACCGACGGCCGCACGCTGCCGTGCCGGACGCTGATCTGGACGGCGGGCGTGGCCGCGTCCCCGCTGATCGGCACGCTGGACGCGGAGACGGTGCGCGGACGCCTCGCGGTGACCGCGGAGATGCGGGTGCCGCAGTTCGAGGGCATGTTCGCGCTCGGCGACGCCGCCGCAGTGCCGGACCTCGCCAAGGGCGACGGCGCGGTCTGCCCGCCGACCGCGCAGCACTCGGCGCGACAGGGCCGGCAGCTCGCCGACAACCTGGTGGCGGCGGTCCGCAACCAGCCGTTGCAGCCGTACTTCCACAAGGACCTGGGCCTGGTGGTCGACCTCGGCGGCAAGGACGCGGTGTCCAAGCCGATGGGCGTGGAACTGCACGGCCTGCCCGCCCAGTTGGTGGCGCGCGGCTACCACGTGATGGCGATGCGCACCAACGCCGCGAAGTACCGCACCAGCGCGAACTGGCTGCTGAACGCCACCGCCGGCGACGACTTCGTCCGCACCGGCTTCCTGGCCCGCCAGCCCGCCCGCCTGCGGGACTTCGAGTACACCGACGCCTACCTCTCCCGCGACCAGGTCCGCGAGCACGCCCAGGCCCTGCTGGCCAAGGGCTGAGCCCACCGCCGAGCCCCCGCCCGCACCGGGCGGGGGCTTCGTCACGTGCTGTTCGAGGCGGCCGGGCGGCCTGGCCGGCAGGTCGAGCAGCACGATGGCATCACCGACCCGCAGCACCGCCTCGCCGTCGAACTAGCCCCGCAGCACGAACAGTTGACCCTCGCAGCAGATCTCGGGGCCGGCCCCGGAGGCGGGCCGGACGGCGGCATGGTCCTCGCCGATCGTCCACTCCACCTGGCAGTGGCCGGGCGGGTCGGCGAGGTCTCCGCGCCAACGGGCGACGGCGGCACCGCACGGGGTGCGAACCTCGGCGAGCACGGACGGGTCTTGGTCCAGGGGTCCAGGCGGATCCGCATCTCAGGCGACCCGGGCACGGCGCGGGACACTGCCGCCGCCAAGCACCGAGACGCCAGCAGCGGCAACCTCGGATCCGAGGGCCGGAAGCGCACCAGCGACAGCGCGGGCCTCGACGGGACGCAGAACGCCGCCACAGGACACTGAGCCATCACCGAACTTAACTACTGACAAAGGAAGTTCACCACCGACAATGACTCCCGGCCCCGAACACGTCCACAACGGCGACCCGGGAACCGAGGCCCTTGAACGCACCGGCGACAGCGCAAGCCTCGACGGCGCGCAAAATGCCACTGCCAGACACCGACCAGCACCGAACTCACCTACCGGCAACTGAAGTTCACCACCGACAATGACTCCCGGCCCCGGAGCCGCCGCAACGGCGACCCGAGAACCGAGATCCTTGAGCACACCGGCGACAGCGCAAGCCTCGACGGCGCGCAAAATGCCACTGCCGGACACCAGCCCATTACCGACCTCGCCTATCAGCGCGAGAAGTTCACCACCGACATAACTCCCGGACCCGGAGACGCCAGCAACGGCGACCCAGGATTCGAGAGCCTTGAGCGCATCAGCGGCAGCGCGGTCCTCGACGAGGTGCAGAATGCCGCCTCCGGACATCGCCCCATCACCGAACTCACCCATCACCAGCGACAGTTCGCCATCTCAGGTGACCCGGGAGCCGTGGGCGGGGCCGTGCAGGGCGGCGGCGACGGCGGCGGCCAGGGCGGGGGCTTCGGCGGGGTCGAGGGGGGCGATGCCGATCCGGATGGCGGGTGGGGAGGCGAGGCGGAAGCGGGAGCCGGGGGCGACCACCCAGCCGCGGTGCAGCAGCGCGGCGGCGACGGCGGTCTCGTCGGGCACGGGCACCCAGACGTTGACGCCGCTCTCGCCGTGGGCCCGGACGCCCTGCGCGGCGAGCGCGGTGAGCAGCGCGTCGCGGCGGGCCCGGTAGGCGGCGGCGATCGGCGCGGCGGGGGCGGCGTCGGTGCGGCGCAGTTCGACGACGGCGCGTTGCAGCAGGTGGCTGACCCAGCCGGCGTCCAGGCGTTGGCGGCCGAGGACCCGGGCGACGGTGTCGGCGTCGCCGGTGACGACGGCGACCCGCAGGTCGGGGCCGAGGGCCTTGGCGGCGGAGCGCACCAGCGCCCAGTGGGTGACGGTGGTGCCGCCGCGGCCGTCGGCGGCGAGCGACTGGAAGGGCTGGTCGACCATGCCGTGGCCGTGGTCGTCCTCGATCAGGACGGTGCCGGGGCGGGCGGCGAGGACGGTGCGCAGTGCGGCGGCGCGGCCGGGGGTGAGGGCGGCGCCGGTGGGGTTCTGGGCGCGGCTGGTGACGATCAGGGCGCGGGCGCCGCCGTCGAGCGCGGCGGCGACGGCGTGCGGGAGCGGCCCTTCGTCGTCGACGGGGACGGGGGCGGTGCGCAGGCCGAGGGCGGGCAGCAGGTCGAGGACGCTGCCCCAGCCGGGGTCTTCGACGGCGACGGTGTCGCCGGTGCGCAGGGTGGCGGCGAGGACGCGGCCGATGGTGTCCAGGGCGCCGGAGCAGACGGCGAGTTCGCCGTCGGGGGCGCCGTCGGCGCGGAATTCGGCGCGGAAGCCGTCGAGGAGTTCGGGTTCGGCGACGGGATCGCCGTACAGGACGGCGGGGCCGGCCGCGGCAGCGGCCAGGGCGGGGCCGAGCGGGGGCAGCAGGGCGGGGTCGGGGTTGCCGGCCGACAGGTCGCGCGCGCCGGGCGGGACGGGCAGCCGGGCTTCGTCGCGGGGGGTGGTGGCGGGGCGGGGTCGGATCCGGCTGCCGCGGCGGCCGGCGGTCTCGATGACGCCGCGTTCGCGCAGCAGGCGGTAGGCGGCGGCGGCGGTGTTGGGGTTGACGCCGAGTTCGGCGGCCAGGTCGCGCATCGGCGGCAGGGCGGCTCCGGGCTCCAACCTCCCGTCGGCGACGGCGCGTTCGATGTCGGCGGCGATCTCGCTGGCTCGCCGACCCGTGATCCGATACTCTCCTAGCACAAAGATAATTATGCACTAGTACATTGGGGGTTGTCATGTCGGACACGCCGAGGGACACGTACGCCCGGAACGATCTCACCACCCCCACCCGGGACAAGGAGCGGGCCGCCTGGGACCGGGACGCGGTGCACGCGATCCTGGACGCCGGGTACCTCTGCCACCTGGGCTTCGTCCGGGACGGCGCGCCGGTGGTGCTGCCCACGCTGTACGCGCGGGTCGGCGAGCGGCTGTACGTCCACGGCTCGACCGGCAGCCGCCCGCTGCGCGGGGCGCGCGACGAGCAGGGCCTGGCGGTGTGCGTGACTGTGACGCACCTGGACGGCCTGGTGCTGGCGAAGTCGGCGTTCAACCACTCCGTCAACTACCGCTCGGTGGTGGCGCACGGCACCGCCCACCAGGTCACCGACCCCGAGGAGCTGCGGATCGCGCTGGACGCGATCGTCGAGCAGGTGGCGCCGGGGCGGGCCGCGGACTGCCGGCCGGGCAGTGCGAAGGAGCTGGCGGCGACGGCGGTGATCCGGCTGGAGCTGGACCAGGTGTCGGCGAAGTCCCGCACGGGCGACGTGGTCGACGACGAGGCGGACCTCGACCTGCCGTACTGGGCGGGCGTGGTCCCCGTCGCCCCGGTCTACGGCACGCCGCAGGCCTCCCCGCACTCGGACCTCCCGCTGCCCGGGTACCTGGCCGGCCCGACGTGCTGATCCGCGGCTGGGACCGCGGCACCGAGCAGGAGTGGCAGGAGTGGCTGGCGGCCGGACGGGACTTCGGCACGCTGGCCGCCAACGGGCCCGAGGGCCCGGTCCTGGCGCCGACGCACTTCCTGCTGGACGCCGCGGCGGGCGAGATCCTGCTGCACCTGGCCGCCCCCAATCCGCTGCTGGCGGCGGTGCGGGCCGACCCGCACGTGACGCTGGCGGTCACCGACGACTACGCGTTCGCGCCGGGCCGCTGGCGCGGCGCGCCGTACACGCCGACCAGCTACTACGCCTCGGTGCAGTTCTCCTGCACCGCCGAGCCGGTGGAGGACCCGGCCGGAAAGGCGGAGATCCTCAACCGGCAGCTGGCGCACTTCCAGCCCGAGTGGCCCGAGGACCGGGTGGTGGTCGGGGCCGCGCCGTACGGGCCGCAGCTGACCGGCCTGTGCGGGCTGCGGCTGACGGTGCGCCGGGTGCGGGCGAAGTTCAAGTACGACGACAAGAAGCCGGTGGAGGTGCAGCTGGAGATCGCCGAGCGGCTGGCCGAGCGGTACGCGGCGACCGGGAACCCGCAGGACGCGGCGGCCCGGGCGCAGCTGCTGCGGCGACGCACCCGTCGCCCCGCCCTCGGCGGTTCATCGGACTGACAGCTCATCGGTTCCGGGCGTGTCGAAGCCGCGCCGCGGGGTAGCCGCTGGTCGAATTACCTCCGGATAAATCCGCCCGTAACCGGACGGATCATCACGTAGGGAGAGAGCACTGGCTACCCACTCCGCCGTCCGGGACGAGCACCTCGGCCATGTGGTGTTCATCTCCGCCGCCGCCGCGATGGGCGGCTTCCTGTTCGGCTACGACAGTGCGGTGATCAACGGCGCGGTCACCGGCATCCAGAAGCACTTCGGCGTCGGCAACGGCGAGACCGCGTTCGTGGTGGCGATCGCCCTGCTGGGCTCGGCGGCCGGCGCGGTGATGGCCGGCTGGCTGGCCGACCACCTGGGCCGGGTACGGACCATGCTGCTGGCCGCGACGCTGTTCGCGATCAGCGGCATCGGGTCGATGTTCCCGCCCAGCATCGAGGTGCTGGGGGTGTGGCGCGTGCTCGGCGGCATCGCGATCGGCATCGCCTCGGTGATCGCCCCCACCTACATCGCCGAGGTCGCGCCGACCGCCTACCGGGGCCGCCTCGCCTCGTTCCAGCAGATGGCGATCGTGCTCGGCATCACCGTCTCGCAGCTCGCCAACTGGGCGCTCAACCAGGCCGCGGGCGGCGAGTCCACCAACCACCTGGCGGGCATCCAGGCCTGGCAGTGGATGCTCGGCGTGGAGGCGGTGCCCGCCCTGGTCTACGGGCTGATGGCGATGGCCATCCCCGAGTCGCCGCGCTACCTGATCGCCGACGGGCGCGAGGAGCAGGCCCGCAAGGTGCTGGTCGAGGTGGAGGGCCCGAACGTCGACCTGGACAGCCGGGTGGCGGAGATCCGCCGGGTGCTGGACACCCGGCGCAAGCCGCGGCTGACGGACCTGCTCGGCGGGCGGTTCGGGCTGCTGCCGATCGTCTGGGTCGGCATCGGCGCCTCGGTGTTCCAGCAGTTCGTCGGCATCAACGTGATCTTCTACTACTCGTCGTTCCTGTGGCAGTCGGTCGGCATCAACGAGTCCAACTCGCTGCTGATCTCGCTGTCCACCTCGATCGTCAACGTCATCGGCACGGTGGTCGCGATGGCGCTGGTCGACCGGATCGGCCGCAAGCCGCTGGCGCTGGCCGGGTCGGTCGGCATGGCGATCGCGCTCGCGCTGGCCGCCTGGGCGTTCTCCTTCCGGCACGGCACCGGCAACACGGCCACCCTGGACAACACGCACGCCACCGTCGCACTGGTCGCCGCGCACGTCTTCGTGTTCTGCTTCGCGTTCTCCTGGGGCGTGGTGGTGTGGGTGCTGCTCGGCGAGATGTTCCCGAACGCGATCCGGGCACTGGCCCTGTCGGTCGCCGCGTCCGCGCAGTGGATCGCCAACTGGGCGATCACCGTCAGCTTCCCGAACCTGGCGGACTGGAACCTGTCCGCGACGTACGTCATCTACGCCTGCTTCGCCCTGCTGTCGATCCCGTTCGTGGCCTTCTGCATCAAGGAGACCAAGGGCAAAGCGCTGGAAGAGATGGGCTGAACTCTCGCTGACACACCGTCACTGTGGCGGTGCGGGAGGTGGATCCGGGCCTAGAGTGCCAGACGAACCTTCCTGCCCGCCGCCGCGCGCGCGGCCACCCCGACGGAGAGGCCATGGGCGCTGCCCGCCAGAACGTCAGCTTCGCCGGCCCCTCCGGCCGGACCGTGCACGGCTACCTGGCGGTGCCGCCCGCCGGGGTCGGCCCCGGAGTCCTGGTGGTCCAGGAGTGGTGGGGCCTGACCCGGCACATCGCCGAACTCACCGACCGGCTCGCCGCCGAGGGCTTCCTCGCCCTCGCGCCCGACCTGTACGGCGGCACCGTCACCCACGACCGGGACGCGGCCGCCCGGATGAAGCGCGAACTGCCGCCCGAACGCGCCGCGGAGGAGCTCGCCGGGGCCGTCTCGCACCTGCTGGCGCACCCCGGGGCGGTCGGCGACGCGATCGGCGTGACCGGCTTCTGCATGGGCGGCGGCCTCGCCCTTCAGCTCGCCGCCCGCGAGGGCGACCGGGTCGCCGCCGTCGTCCCGTTCTACGGCCTGCCCGGCGACCCCGACTACGACTACCGCGGCCTGACCGCGCACGTCCTCGGCCACTTCGGCGAGCAGGACGCCTCGCTGCCCGCCGCCGTGGTCGACGAGGCCGCGATCCGGATCGGCGAGGCCACCGGCCGCCGCCCCGAGATCCACTTCTACCCGGCCGGCCACGCCTTCATGAACGACGAGAAGACCCCCAGCAGCTACGACCCGCTGCAGGCCGCCATCGCCTGGCGCCGCACCCTCACCTTCCTCTGGGCGCACCTGGGTTGACGGAAAACCCCTGGTCCGGGCCGGGCGGCGGGTGGTAGTCCTGGCGGATGCTGATCGGGGAGAAGGTCCTGCTGCGGGCTCGGCAGGAGAGCGATGTCGCGGTGCTGCACGCGGAGTTGTACGAGGACGTCGCGGTGCGCACCCGCACCGACGGGCGGCCCTGGCGGCCGCTGCCCGTCGAGGCCTCGCCGTTCCGGGTGACGGGGGCCGAGGAGTCGGCGGTGTTCTCGGCGGTGGAGCGCGCGAGCGGCGAACTCGCCGGAGCCGCGGTGCTGTGGGGCGTCAACACCCATCACCGCTCCGCCCACCTGGGGATGTCCCTGCGGCCCGCGGTGCGCGGGCGCGGCTTCGGGACGGACGTGGTGCGGGTGCTGTGCCGGTACGGCTTCGAGGTGCGCGGCCTGCACCGCCTGCAGGTGGACACGCTGGCGGACAACACGGCGATGATCGGCGCCGCCGAACGGGCCGGGTTCCGCGTCGAGGGGACGATGCGCGGGGCCGCCTGGGTCTCCGGCCGGTTCGTCGACGAGGTGGTGCTGGGGCTGCTCGCGGAGGACTGGGCGCCCTGAAATTCGGTGGACAGGGCGGTCGCCCGCGGGCCATCGTCGGTCGGTGCGAATCACCTACCCGGCCTGGGCCGGCCGCAACTACCGGATTCAGACCGCCGCCACGGTGGTGAGCGGCCTGGGCAACGCGGCCGCGCCGATCGCCACCGCGTTCGCCGTGCTGGGCGCGGGCTGGGGCACCGCCGAGGTGGGCTACGTGACGGCGGCGCGGACGGTGCCGCTGGTGGTGCTGATGCTGATCGGCGGGGCGGTGGCCGACCGCTGGCCGCGGCACGTGGTGATGGTGGGCGCCAACGCCTTCAACGCGGTGTCGCAGGCGGCGCTGGCCGCGCTGGTGCTGATCGGGCATCCGCCGCTGTGGGCGCTGCTGGCGCTGGCCGCGGCGGGCGGCGCGGGGCAGGCGTTCTACACCCCGGCCGCGGAGGGCGTGATCCTCCAGGCGGTGTCGGCCGAGCACGCGTCGAAGGCGCTCTCGGTGTTCAAGATGGGCACGAACGGCGCGCAGATCGCCGGCGCCGCGCTCGGCGGCCTGCTCGCCGCGGCGACCGACCCCGGCTGGGTGCTGGCGGGCGACGCGGCCTGTTTCGCGGTGGCCGCGCTGATGCGCACCGGTCTGACGCAGGTCGGCGGGCAGCGCGCGGCCGGGCCCAGCCTGGTGCACGAACTGCGGGTCGGCTGGCGGGAGTTCGTCTCGCGCCGCTGGCTGTGGGCGATCGTCGTGCAGTTCTCCCTGATGAACGCCTGCGTGCTGGCCGTCGAGACGGTGTACGGGCCGGTGATCGCCGAGGACCGGATGGGCGGCGCCGGGGCGTGGGGCACCGCGATGGCCGCGCTCAGCGTCGGCATGGTGGTGAGCGCGGTGCTGATGGCCCGTTGGCAGCCGCGCCGGATCCTGCTGGTCGGCAACGGCGGCGTGTTCCTGTTCGGCCTGCCCGCGCTGGCGCTGGCGCTCGACCTGCCGCTGGTCCCCGTCGTGGTGGCGATGTTCCTGTCCGGCGTCGGCGTCACGGTGTTCGTGGTGGGCTGGCTGGTGGCGCTCCGTCAGGAGATCCCCGAGGAGCTGCTGTCGCGGATCTCCGCGTACGACGCCTTCGGCTCCTTCGCGCTGATGCCGGCGGGCACCGCGCTGGCCGGTCCGGCGGCGGACGTGCTGGGCCGCTCCGGCGCGCTGTGGGCCTGCGCGTTGACGTGCCTGGGCCTGGCCGCGGCGGTGCTGCTGGTGCCGGAGGTACGGCAGTTGGAGCGCAAGGTGCCCGAGGCGCGCGGCAACCTGCCGCAACCGGAGCCTGCCACGTCCGGGTGACTGCCGCCCCGGTCTGCAACCCCCGGGGGCCGGAATGCGTCCGTGCGGGCAACTGGCCACGACCCGGTGAGGAACCCGCATGGGCAAGCCGCTGCTGTACATTGACGTCGACGGGGTGCTGAACCCGGTGTTCCCGCACCCCGACGAGGACTTCGACTCCCATACCCTGCTGGGCTATTCGGTGCTGCTGTCACCGCGCCACGGCGAGTGGCTGCACGAACTGGCCGAGCGCTACGACCTGGTGTGGGCGACCACCTGGGAGTTCGAGGCGAATCGGTACATCGCCCCGCTGCTGGGTCTGCCCGACCTCCCGGTGGTCAAGTTCAGCGGCTACGTCCCGCAGCCGGGCGACCCGCGGGTGCCGCTGATGGAGCTGTTCTCCGCCTTCAAGTGGGCGCCGCTGCTGCGCTACGCCCAGGGCCGCCCGTTCGCCTGGATCGACGACTGCATCCCCGCGCGGCTGGTGCGCCGCAGCCTGCTGCGCCCGGACCGGCTGCTGATGCCGATCGACCCGGCGCAGGGCCTGCAGCGCGAACACGTGGAGCGGCTGCTGCGCCGTCCCCCGTCGCAGACCTGGCTCAACCGGTGGGCGGGCTGACCGGCGCCGGACCGGCGCCTCGGCGCGCGCCCACCTCGACCCAGACGTGCTCCCAGCGGGCCGTGCGGGCGTGCCCGAAGCGGTCGCCGTGGCGCAGCACCCGCAGCACCGCCAACGTCTGGGTGCGGTCGGGTCGTTCGACGACCTTGAGGCTGACCTTGGTGGCGCCGCCGTTGCGGTCGTGCTCGACCAGGGGCCGGCGGCCGGTGAGCTTGTGCAGCGCGTCCGCGATCCGGCGGGCGCGCTCCTGGTTCCGCTCCCGCTCGCCGTGCCACCCCTGCTGCCCGCCCATGCCGCTCCCGTTCCCCTGCCGCCGGGCGGGCCGCGCGCCCGCCGGGCGTCACCCTACTCGCAGCCGACCGCCCGTCAGGAACGGGCGTTTCAGGACGGCAGCCAGCTGACGTGCCCGGCCAGCAGGGCGTAGCCGACGAAGGCCACGGTGTCGATCAGGGCGTGCGCGGCGACCAGCGGGCCGACCCGGCGCCAGCGGCGGTACAGCAGGCAGAACACCACGCCCATCACCATGTTGCCGACCAGGCCGCCGACGCCCTGGTACAGGTGGTAGGAGCCGCGCAGGACGGCGCTGGCGGTGATGATCGCGGGCCAGGACCAGCCGATCTGGTGCAGGCGGCGCACCAGGTAGCCGACCACCACGACCTCTTCGAGGATGGCGTTCTGCCAGGCGGCGGCGACCAGCACCGGGATCCGCCACCACACGTCGGGCAGGCCGGAGGGGGCGACGGTCAGGTTGAAGCCCGCCGCCTGCGCGCCGAGGTAGAGGGCGAGCCCGGAGCCGCCGATGGCCGCGGCGAGGAGCGTGCCTCGGCCGAGGTCGGAGAGTTTGCGGCGCAGGTCGAAGCCGATGGTGCGCAGCGAGGCGCCTTCGCGGACCAGCAGGTAGCCGACCAGCACGACGGGCATCAGGCCGCGGGCGATGTAGTACAGCTGCCAGGCGAGGTCGAGCCAGGGGCGGCCGGGGGCGCGGGAGGCGTTGAGGGTGGCGACCTGCTGGCCGAGGCCGACGGGTTCGGTGAGCGAGCCGGCGAAGCTGATCAGCGCGGAGACGCCGCTCGCGCCGAGCGAGAGCCCGAGCACGATGAGCAGTTCGACGGCGAGCAGCTGGCGGGAGGGGGTCTTGGTGGTGGCGGGCTCGGCCGAGGCGGTGGTCACTGGTCTCCCCGAGGGCGGATGCGGCCCGGAGCTCACGGTCGGCTCCGGGCCGATCATCCTTTCACAGGACGATGAGACGTTCCTGGACCCTGTTCAGGGGCGTCGGTGCGGTCAGTCCACCGGCCAGGTGTGCACGGGCTCGCCGCTGCGCATGCCCTCGATGTAGCGCCGGGTCATCTCGGCGATCGCCGCGTTCGGGTCGAGGCCGCGGCGTTCGCGCAGCCGGTGCACGGTGGCCGCCTGCCAGGCGGCGCCGTTGGTGCGGCGCAGGCAGCGCTGTTCGATGATCCCGAGGTAGTGGTCGCGGTCGCGGGCGGCGATGCCCCACCGGTCCAGCCCCTGGTGGGCGAGCGGCAGCAGTTCGTTCAGCACCAGGTCGGTGGCGGGCAGTTCGACCAGGCCGCGGGCGCCGCGCCCGGAGCGGGGCCACCACTGGACGGCGTCGATGCCGTGCCGGGCGCCGTTGAGGAAGTTCTGGTCGGCCTTCTCGTACGGCAGCCTGGTCCAGATCGGGCGGGGCTGTTCGGCCAGCATCCGGACCAGGCCGTAGAAGAAGGCGGCGTTGGCCAGGATGTCGGCGACGGTCGGGCCGGCGGGCAGGCAGCGGTTCTCCACCCGCAGGTGGGCGACGCCGCCGGCGACGTCGTACACGGGGCGGTTCCAGCGGTAGATGGTGCCGTTGTGCAGCCGCATCTCGCCGAGCCGGGGCGCGCCGCCGGAGGCCAGCACCTTGACCGGGTCCTCGTCGTCGCAGATCGGCAGCAGCGCCGGGAAGTACTTGAGGTTCTCCTCGAACAGGTCGTAGGCGGAGTCGACCCAGCGTTCCCCGAACCAGGTGATCGGGCGCACCCCCTGGGCCTTGAGCTCGGCCGTACGGGTGTCGCAGGCCTGCTGGAACAGCACCGGGCGGGTCTCGCGCCACAGCTCGCGGCCGAACAGGAACGGCGAGTTCGCGCCGAGCGCGAGCTGGACGCCGCAGATCGCCTGGGCGGCGTTCCACACCGAGGCGAACCGGGCGGGGGTGACCTGGAGGTGCAGTTGCAGGGAGGTGGCGGCGGCCTCGGCGACCATCGACACCGAGTCGATGGTGAGCCGCTCCACGCCGTCGATGTCGAGCGCGATGTCCTCGCCGCGGGCGGCCAGGATCTGGTCGCTGAGCAGGGTGTAGCGGTCGTTGCTGGACATCGCCTCCAGCCCGGCGTGCGCCAGGTCCAGGGTCGGCAGGATGCCGACCATGACGAGCCGTCCGCCGGCCTGCCCGGCCCGCCGGTCGGCGTAGCGCAGGGCGGTGCCGAGTTCCTCGCGCAGGTCCTCGAAGACGTGTCCGCCCAGGCGGCGCGGGGCGATGTTGAGCTCGACGTTGAAGCGGCCGAGCTCGGTCTGGAAGTCGGTGGAGGCGATCGCGTCCAGCACCGCTTCGTTGCCGAGCATGGGCTGCCCCTGCTCGTCGGCCAGATTGAGTTCGATCTCCAGGCCCATCATGGCCTTCGGCCGGTCGAACCGTTCCTCCCTGAGCATCCGCCCCAGGACGTCCAGACAGGACTGGAGCTTGCGGCGGTACAGCTGCCGGTCGGCCAGCTCCGCCCGGGTCGCCACGACCTTCTCGCCCACGGGTGCCTTCCCTCCCCTCGGTCGACAGTGCCTGTGCATCATGCCCCGCGCGAAGATTTATAGCCCACGGTCCGAACAGCCGAACGCCACACTGTTTCTGACGACGCGTCAGCTCAAACCCACTTGCGTGACGCCACGGAACGTGATATGAAGGTCACCCTGCGCACTTGTTCGAGTAGAATTCGCACGCCGCTCAGGCCAGGTCAGGGCCGTCCGAGACTCCCCCACCGTCGAGGGACTCGTCGACGACCCGCCCACCCCCTCGGCGATCTTGCCCAACCGGACACGGCCAGACCCCTCGCTGTCGAAGCCATGCCGGTATGCCGCAGTACGCCGATCTCGAACGGAGAGGCGACTCACCATGACGTTGCACCTGTCCCAGCCCCCGGCCGGCGCCCTGCACGCCGTCCGCTCGGCCCTCGCGCCCGGGGCGGCCCTGCCGCCGTCCGCGGCCGCCGTGCTCCGCCATAGCGCCGACCGCCCCGAGCCGCTGCTCGCGCTGCCCGTGCACGCCCTGCGCGGGCCCGCGCCCCGGCTGGCCGACGCGGACTGCACCGGCTGGCGGTTCCTGCTGCGCGCGGCCCGCCCGGACGCGGCGGGACCGCCGTGCCCGCACGGGGACTGCGACGGCGCGGGCGGGGCGGCGCACGGGCGGCCGGAGCACCGCCCGCTGGTCACGGGCGAGTTCACCGAGGACGGGCTGGAGCACGTGGTGGCCGCCGCCGAGGTCGCCGCCGGCGCGGACGGGCCGGTGTTCTCGCACCTGACCGCCGGCCCCTACCTGGACTCCACCGTCCGGGCGCTGCGCCAGGCCTGGCAGCTGGTGCACCCCTCCCCCGCCCACTACGAGCCGCGGCTGCTCTCGCTGCCCGAGCACTACGCGTCCGCGCTGTGGCTGCACAGCGCGCTGCCCGGCGAGGACCTGCTGATCCCGCTGGCCCCCGCCCCGCTCGGGATGGCGGCCCATCAGGTGCTGTCCGCCGCCGAACTGCCCGTCCGGCTGGCGAACGCCCCGGCGGCGCGGCCGACGGCGCTGATCGGCTGACGCCCCGCCCGGCCCCGTTCCCCGGCGCCATTGCTCGGTGTACCACCCCAACGGGCCATGCCGTAATGATCCGATCGGATCGTTCCGGGATGGCCCGTTCGGGCGCGGACCGGGCCGCCCGACGCCCGGTAGGGTGATCTCGCCCGATCTTCTGTGGCGCATGTCACCAAATGCCTGCGCGAGCGCCCGGAGAGTCGGACACTGGTGTCGGCCGGGGGAAGACCACACGTCCTACCCGGCTGACGCCGTTTCACACCTGATGCGGTGAGAAAGTTTCCGTCGACAGGGCGGGCGCCCCGGGGGGTGACCGTGCGACGGCGCGAATCCCGAGCGAAGCGAGGTACAACGATGTGCCAGCACCGAACCGACTGCCCGTCCGCCGAGTCCTCGGACCGTGAGGCGGCCGAGCCGGTCGCCCGCCACCCCGAGCAGGGCTGGAGCCTGCTCTGCAACGGGGTGCTGCTGTTCGACGACACCGGCGAACTGCTGCCGGACGGCCGCGTGATCGCCCCGCGCCGCACCTTGCTGATCGCCGCCTGAACGCGGTTCGAGCTGTCTTCGCCGATCGTCGCCCGCCCGGAGTGCGCCCTCCCGGCGGGCTTCGGCGTTTCCGGCCCTTCGTCGGGAGACCGCCCCGGGGCCGGTTCAGGATCCGCCGAGCGGGAGATCGGCCGCCGTGGACGGGTCGTACCAGAAGCTGAGCATCGGGGCGTGCCACTGCCAGTCGAGGGCGCCGTAGAGGGCGCGCCCCTCGGTGGTGCCGACCAGCAGGCCGGTGCGCGCGCCGGCCGCGTGCGCCTCGCTCTGCAGGGTGCGCATCAGCAGTGAGCCGAGGCCGCGGCGGCGGTGCTCGGGGGCCGTCTCGACCTGGTCGACGGCGGCGAGCAGCGAACCCTCGGAGTCGGGCGCGATGCCGATCTGCCCCCGTGCGGCGTACTCGCCCCCGACGGTGCGCACCATCGCGCGGACGACGCCGCCGCGGCTCCAGGTGGTGATCCGGTAGCCGGCCGGGACGGCCGGGTGCTCGGGGCGCAGCCGACAGGTCATCAGGTGGCCGGGGACGTCCACGTGCCAGCCCGGTCCGATCCACGGCAGGGCGCGCTCGTCGACGTCGAACAGCTTGAGCCAGGTCCACGGGGCGGTGATGCCCTCGGTGAGTGCGCGGACGTCCGACTCGACGGGGGCGGGCAGCACGTGCCGCCAGGGGTGGCGGGGTTGGCCGACGTCGATGCTCCAGCCCCAGGGTTCGGGCCGCGGGTCGGCGGCGCCGCGGGCGACCGTCCAGCCGCTGAGCCAGTCCCGGACGAGGGCGGGGACGGTCGGGTCGTCGGGCATGGGCACACTCCGAGATCGGTAAGGGTCCAATTGCACCTGGGGATGTTACCTGCCGACGATGCGGACGTCCCGGGCTTTTCCTCGCGCGCCCCGCCGCACCGAGATGTCTGTACAGGTTGCGGAGCGCGTCATCCACCGGCCATCCGCCGCACTGGTCCAGTCCACCTGGGCGGCCTAGGAATGGTCGCGGCCGGGCGGAGCGAAGCCCGGAACCGTGCACGAGGAGCCCCCGATGAGTCCCGAACTGTCGCGCCGTACCCTGCTGGGCGGCGCCGCCGCCGCGACCGTGCTGTCCGCACTGCCGCTGAGTGTCCGTCAGGCGCTGGCCGCGCCGGCCCGCCCGGGCAAGCTGGAGGACATCCAGCACGTGGTGGTCTTCATGCAGGAGAACCGGGCGTTCGACCACTACTTCGGCACCCTGCCGGGTGTCCGCGGCTTCGGCGACCGCGCCGCGGTGCGCGGCGTCAACGGCCGCTCGATCTTCCACCAGCCCGACCCGTCGCGGCCCGAGGGCCACCTGCTGCCCTTCCCGATGAACGCCGCCCACACCAGCGCCTACCAGCAGGGCGCGCCCGCGTTCGGCTACGTCGACTCGATGAGCGCCTGGAACGACGGCCGGGCGGACGGCTCGGTGACCCGGCGCTCCTCCGGCTGGCTCGGCCAGGGCTACTACGAGAGCGCCGACATGCCCTTCTACCACGCGCTGGCCTCGGTGTTCACCACCTGCGACGCGTACTACGCCTCGGTGCAGTGCAACACCAACACCAACCGCGAGCACCTGATGTCGGGCACCAGCGGCGGCACCGTCCGCGACACCCCGGTGACCGACAACTCCGAGCCCGCCGCCGGGTTCGAGTGGACCACCTACGCGGAGCGCCTGGAGCGCGCCGGGGTCAGCTGGCGGACGTACCAGGCGCTGGACAACTTCGACGACAACGCCCTGGCCTGGTTCACCAACTTCATTCAGGCCAAGCCGGGTTCGGCGCTGTACGAGCGGGGCCTGCGGCAGGTCGGCGACCCGGCGAAGAAGGGCGACCCGTTCGCGATGGGCGACGCCCTGGTCGACGCGTTCGCCGCCGACGTGCGCGACGACAGGCTGCCGCAGGTGTCCTGGCTGATCGCGCCCGCCGCGCTGTCCGAGCACGCCAACTACGCCCCGCCGAACGGCGAGCACCTGACGGCCCGGCTGCTGGCGGCGCTGACCGCCAACCCGGACGTGTGGGCGAAGACCGTGTTCATCCTCAACTACGACGAGCACGGCGGCTTCTTCGACCACCAGCTGCCGCCGGTGCCGCCGCTGGCCGCCGGGCGCGGCGCCTCCACCGTCCCCGTGGACGGCGAGGTGGTGGTGCGGGTGTCCAAGGGCGGCTCGACCTACCACCGGGTGGTCGGGCAGGACGGCCGCTACCGGGTCAGGAACGCGGACGGCAGCCTGGGTTGGTCCACCGCGCTGCCCGCCGGGGAGACCCTGGTGGCCGGCCCGTTCCCGATGGGCCTGGGCGTGCGGGTGCCGATGGTGGTGGTCTCGCCGTGGACCCGCGGCGGCGTGGTCGACTCGACGGTGTACGACCACACCTCGGTGATCCGCTTCCTGGAGCAGCGGTTCGGCGTCGCCGAGCCGAACATCTCGCCGTGGCGGCGGGCGGTCACCGGCGACCTCACCAACCTGTTCGACTTCTCCGGGCAGGACCCGGCGTGGCCCGCGCTGCCCGACACCTCCGGCAACCGGCAGAAGGTCACCGACACCGGCAAGCTGCCCGCGCCGACCGTCCCCAAGCCGCAGCGCTTCCCGCAGCAGCCGCGCGCCACCCGCACCGCCCGGCCGGTCCCGTACCACCTGCAGGTCAAGGCGCGGGTCCGCAAGGGCGTGCTCACCCTGGACCTGGCCAACCCCGGCCGGCAGGGTGCGGTGATCGCCGCCTACCCGGAGCCCGGCGCCGCGCCCCGGCACTACACGGTGGACGTGAAGGGCAAGCTCTCCGACAGCTGGCAGCTCGGCCCGGACGGTTACGACCTGCGCCTGCACGGCCCGAACGGCGCGCTGTGGCACCTGCGCGGCGACGCGGCCGGCTCCTACGAGGCGTCGGTCTCCGAGGACGGCGGCGGCGGTTGGCAGTTGGCCGTCGAGGTCGCCAACCGCACCTCCGTCAGCCGGGTGATGACCATCGGCGACCTGGCCTACGGCGGCGGGCAGCGCGAGGTGCGGCTCGGCGCGGGCGAGTCCGCGGTCGTCAACCTGCCGGTGGGCAAGGAGGGTTGGTACGACGTGGTGGTCACCGCCCGGGACGACGCCCGCTACCGGTTCCGCCGGGCCGGCCGGCTGCCGAACCGGGCCGTGGGCTTCACCGACCCGGCGATCGGCCTGGTCGACCCGCTGACCGTCGACGTCACGCTGGGCTCCGCGTCCGCCACCATCGACGAGCCGCTGCTGCTGCCCGGCCGGCCCGCCCGGCTCAAGGCCCGGTTCACTGCCACCGCCGACCTCGCCGCGCTGGAGGCCTCGCCGCTGCTGCCCGACGGCTGGCCCGCGGCCCGGGTGGTGACCGCACCGCCGTCGACCGTCCCCGCCGGCGCCGTCGTCGAAGCCGAGTGGGAGGTCCTGCCGCCCGCGGCGCTCCCCGCGACCGGCGTCAGCCGCCTGCTGGTCACCGCCCGCGCCACCGCCGCCGACCGGTACGCCGTCGCCGACGGCGAGCTCGCGGCGCGCACCGCCCCGTCGATGGCCGGGTACCTGCTCGGCGAGGACTTCGAGTCGCTGGCCCCGCAGCTCGCCCCCGTCGCGGGGGTGCTGGGCTGGACCGCGAAGGCGCCCGCCGGCTGGTCGGTGGTCAACGCGCCCGGCATGCCGCAGGGCACCGTCCGCCTCCAGGGCTGGACCTTCCACACCAAGCGCGAGTGGTCCACCCCCGCCGGCCAGGACCGCGGCAACTTCACCCGCGGCCTCGGCATCCTCGCCGTCGCCGACCCCGACGACTGGGACGACACCGGATCCCCGTCCGCCAAGGGCAAGTTCGACTCCACCCTGGTCTCCCCCGCCGTCCCGATCCCGCCCGGCGCCACCACCCTGCACCTCGCCTTCGACTCCCACTACCGCCAGGAGGCCCCCCAGAAGGCCACCGTCACCGCCGTCTTCGACACCGGCGCCGAGACCCGCCTGCTCACCTACAGCAGCGACGCCACCGGCAACGACAACGGCGGCAAGGACGCCGAGAACGCCTTCGTCACCCGCCAGTTCGCCGTCCCGCCGAACGCGGGCACGGTCACCCTGAAGTTCCGCATGTACGACGCGGGCAACAACTGGTACTGGGCCGTCGACCACGTCCGCCTGGACGTCCGCCCGATCGGCGGCTGAGCCGAGGAAGGCCGGGCCCCGCTCCTGATGTGCCGTCAGGAGCTGGGCCCGGCTTGGCTGTTCAGACGATCTGGATGGCCCGGACCCGGGGCGGGTTGTTGGGGAAGGTGATGTCCGTCCAACGGTCGATCCGCACCGAGTCACCGTTGACGTCGTAGTAGATCAGGTCGTTGTTGCCGGTGGAGATGCGGTCCACCCACCAGCTGCCGAAGTCGGTGGTGCCGCCGTTGGCATAGCAGTCGACGCTCTGCCGGCCGTCCAGGTGCGACCAGATCTTCAGGAAGTTCTCGCCGCCGACGCACTGCACGTGGTCGATGGCGAACGCGTGGCCGCTCGGCACGGTGATGGTGAACGCGATCGCCGCCGCGAACGCCGTGGCCAGCGAACAGACGACCCTCTTGGTCCTCGAGAACACGGGATTCCCCTTCGCACGAAGCCGGCCGGCGAACGGCCCACTGCCGCCCACCCGCTCCGGGAGCCCTCAAGTTAGCGAGGGCGGTCCCCCGTTCGGCCGCAACACTCCGAACGCGAACCACCCCCGCGCGACTTCACCCGTTCGTGTCAGGGCAGTTGTCGGGGCGCTTGTCAGGGCGCTTGTCAGGGACGGGCGAAGAACGGTTTCTGGTCGAGTTGCCGGGGCAGGAACGCCAGTTGCAGGCCGTGGTCCAGCCTGAGGCGCAGGGTGTCGTCGGCGGCCAGGGCCTGGGCGAGGCGGGTGGCCAGCGGGCGGGGGTCGGCGGCGGGGTCGGCGAGGACCAGGGCGAGGGTGGCGTCCGCCTCGGTGGAGGGGACCAGGTGGGCGGCGGCGATCTCCGGCTCGGGGGCGAGCAGGTCGCGCAGCGCCCGGTGCACCTCGGGGTCGGCGTGCGGCGGGAGGTAGGGCCGGTTCTCGGCGACGGCGCGCAGGCGGGCGCCGGTCAGCAGGTAGGTGACGGGGCCCGCCGGGTCGACCAGCAGGATCTCGGCGCGCTCGGAGAAAGCGACCATCGCGGCCTGCGGGGCGGCCACCGGCGCGGGCCGGGCGTCCGCGCGCCAGGCGGCCATGGTCTCCATCGAGGTGAACGCGGGCAGGGCGCGCCGGCCGTCGGCGGACTCCAGCACGGGCACCGCCATGTCGCTGGTCTTCTCGCGCTTGTGCCCGTTCTCGTCGTACTCCACCTCCCCGAGCACGGCCACGATCGGCACCATCAGCCGGCTCGGCGTCAACGCGGACAGCAACTCGCCCTCGGTGGACGGGTCCTGCTGCCAGGCGGCGAGGGCTGCGGCGAGGACGGGGTCGGCGGTGCCGTCGTCCTCGGCGAACCCGGGATCGGGGATGTTCTTGCGCTCCACCCGTCGAGCGTATGCCACGTTTACGTCGGGGCGGTCGGCGGTGCGCGTGCGGGGCGCGGGCGCGCCGCGGGAGGAGTGCGGCCGGCTCCTGTGCGCGTGGCTCCGGCGGTTCGCCCCGCGGACGCGGCGGCGGTGCGGCACGCTGGGCGCAGATGGTGCCGGTGGAAGGGGAGATCGTGGGGTACGACCCGATGTTCGCGGTCCGCAGGGCGGCCGAGGCGGTGGCCGAGGCGGCGAAGGACGTGGCCGGCGGGCACGCCGCCTGGGACCGGCCGGCGGACGCCGTCAATTCGCTGGAGCAGATGGAGAGGCTGACCGTCGCGCTCGCGGATCTGCTGCGGCAGCAGGCCGACGCGCTGCCGGGGCTGACCGCGGACCCGCAGGCCGGGGACGCGGCCAAGTTGGTCTCGGAGGCGGCGGCCACCGCCGCGAAGCTGGTGGAGCAGATCCGGAAGGCCGGTGGCACGGCGCGTTCCGTCCGCTGACCCGGGCCGCCGACCGCCGCCTCCGCCCGGTGCCGCCATGATGATCGGACGGGCCCACCCGGTGTGGGCGGATCGTCGGGCGGGAGTGGTGCGGGCATGGGTGGGTTGCGGATCGGCGTGCTGGCTCCGTTGAGCCGGCCGGGCTGGGTCGAGGCGGGTCAGCAGCTGCTGGGCGGAATGGAGTCGGCCGTCCGGGAGGCCGAGGCGGCGGGCGTCGGCGGGCGGCCGGTGGAGCTGCTGGTGCGGGACACGGCGGCCGATCCGCAGCGGGCGGCAGCGGCGGTCGACGAGCTGGCCGCGCTCGGCGTGCGCGCGATCGCGGGCGAGTTCCACAGCGTGGCGGCCCGGGCGGCCGCGACCCGGGCGGACCGGCTCGGGGTGCCGTTCCTCTGCTCGTCGGCGGTGCTGGACGCCCTGACCGACCGCCCGACGGAGCTGGTGGCCCGACTGGCGCCCGCCCAGTCGCACGGCTGGCGGGTGTACGCGGAGTTCCTGCTCGCCGCCGGCCACCGCCGCGTCGCGGTGGCGACCCAGCGCGGCGCGTACTGGGAGGCCGGCACCCGCATCCTGCACGAGCGCCTCGCGGCGGACGGCGGCGGCGTGGTCGAGCTGGACGCCGATCCCGGCACGGTCGGCGACGCCCTCGCCGCGTCGGGCGCGAGCGCCGTCCTGCTGCTGACGGGCTTCCCCGACCCGGCGGTCCCGATCGTCCGGGCCGTCCGCCGGGACCGGCGGCTGGCCGGTGTGCTGATCGGCGCGCCGGCCGGGCAGCCCGAATTCGCCGAGTGGGAACGCCTGTTGGGCGCGGACGCCGCCGGGGTCCCGTTCCTGCGCTACCTGCCGGAGCGCCTCGACCCGCTCGGCGCGCGGGTCGAGGCGGCGCTGCGCGCACACCTGGGCGCGGAGCCGTCGTTCGTCGCGTTCGAGGGCTGGGACACCGTCACCGTGCTGGCGGCGATGGCGGGTTCGGGCGCCGCCGACTGGTCCGACGTCCGAGTGACGGGCAGCCGGGGGCCGATCCGGTTCGACCGGGTGCCGGGGATCGGCGTGCGGCAGTGGGCCTGGGCTCCCGTCCAGGTGGCCGACCGCGACCCGGCCGCACCGGGCCGGTGGCGGGTGCTGCACACCGGCTGAGCGGAACGACGGTGCCCGCCCCGGGGCGGGGGCGGGCACTCGTCGGCGCGCGCACGCCCGGCAGGCGGGCGTGGAGAAGTCGGGAAATCAGTCTGATGAACTACCCGGAACGGGGGCCTACCGCCCGGTAGGGGGATGTGGCAGTCTGCGGCCATGGCTCTCGCTGAAACCACCGCTCCGGGCGGCACCGTGTCCGAGCGCGCCCGGTACGACCGGGCGACGGCCCACCTGGACGCGCCGCTGGCGATCGTCGACCTGGCGGCGTTCGACGCCAATGCGGCGGACCTGGTGCGGCGGGCCGGTGGGAAGCCGGTCCGGGTGGCGTCCAAGTCGGTGCGCTGCCGGGCGCTGCTGGAACGGGTGTTGGCCCGGGACGGCTTCGCGGGCGTCATGAGTTTCACGCTCGCGGAGTCGCTGTGGCTGGTGCGCAGCGGGTTCACGGACGTGCTGCTGGCGTACCCGTCGGCGGACCGGGCCGGGTTCGGGCGGCTGACCGCGGATCCGGAGCTGGCGCGGCAGGTGACCGTGCTGGTCGACGACGTGGCGCAGCTGGATCTGATCGACGCGGCCCGGGAGGGTTCGGCGACGGTGCGGGTCTGCCTGGAGCTGGACACCTCGCTGCACCTGCTGGGCGGCCGGGTCCGGGTCGGGGCGCGGCGGTCGCCGCTGCGCACGCCCGAGCAGCTGGGCCGGTTCGCCGAGCTGGTGAACGGGCGGCGCGGCTTCCAGGTGGTCGGGCTGATGGCGTACGAGGGCCATGTGGCGGGTGTCGGCGACGCGGTTCCGGGCCGGGCGGTGCGGTCGGCGGCGATCCGGCTGATGCAGGCGAAGGCGCGGGCCGAGCTGGCGCACCGGCGGGCCGAGGTGGTGCGCCGGGTGCGGCAGGTCGCGGAGCTGGAGTTCGTGAACGGCGGCGGCACCGGCAGCGTGGAGTCCACGGTGGCGGAGCGCGCGGTGACCGAGGTGGCGGCCGGTTCGGGCCTGTTCGTTCCGCGGTTGTTCGACAACTACCGTTCGTTCCGGGGCCGTCCGGCGGCGCTGTTCGCGCAGCCGGTGGTGCGGCGGCCCGGGGTCGGCGTGGTGACGGTGCTCGGCGGCGGCTACCCGGCGTCCGGCCCGGCGGGGGCGGACCGCTCCCCCGTCCCGTACCTGCCGGCCGGTCTGCGCTACGACCCGCAGGAGGGCGCGGGCGAGGTGCAGACGCCACTGCTGGGGTCGGCGGCGGACGACCTGCTGATCGGCGACCGGGTGTGGTTCCGGCACGCGAAGGCCGGCGAGCTGTGCGAGCGGTTCGCACAGCTGCACCTGGTGGAGGGCGACGCGGTGGTGGAGACCGTGCCGACCTACCGCGGCGAGGGTCACGCCTTCCTGTAGGCCGTCCGGGAGTCGCTGGTGTCGCGGGCTGCTTCGTAGGCGGTTCCGATGCGCAGGAGAACGGGCTCGGCGAGTTCCCCCGCGATCAGCTGCAGGCCGATGGGAAGGCCCGCGCCGTCCAGCCCGATCGGTAGCGTCAGGGCGGGCAGACCGGTGACGTTGGCCGGCGCCGTGAGTCGCACGTACGCGTCGGTGACGGTCTCGGTCGAGCCGTCCGGCCAGTGCACCTCGGACTGTTCGCGCTCGGTGGCCGTGCAGGCGACCGTCGGTGCGGCGATCGCGTCGATGCGGCCGAACAGGTCGCGCCAGGCCTGCCGGACGACGGCGCGGGCGCGTTGCGCCCGCAGGTAGTCGCCGGCCGGGAGGAGACTCCCGGCTTCGAGCAGCACCCGCACGTCCTCGCCGAACAGGTCCGGGCTGTGCCGCAGGTGGTGTTCGTGGGCGGAGGCCGCTTCCGGTCCCATCAGGCCCCACACGACGGGCAGCAGGTAGTCGGTCAGCGGGACCTCCACCTCGACCGCCGTCGCGCCGAGGCCGGTGAGGAGGTCGACGGCGGCCCGGACCGCGTCCTCCACGTCCGGTGTCACCCGGTCGAAGAAGTGGTTCCGGGGGATGCCGATGCGCAGGCCCCGCAGGTCCGTCGAGCCCTCGTACGCACCAAGGGTGCGGGGCGGGGCGATGCTCGCCGGGTCGCGCGGATCGCGGCCGGCGAGGGCGTCGAGGACGAGGGCGGCGTCGAGGGTGCTCCGGGTGATCGGGCCGACGTGGTCCAGGGACCACGACAGCGGTGCGACGCCGTGCCGGGAGACCAGGCCGTAGGTGGGCTTGAGTCCCACGACGCCGTTGAGGGCCGCGGGGACCCTGATGGAGCCGGCGGTGTCGGTCCCCAGCGCGAAGACGGCCGAACCGGCCGCCACGGCCACCGCCGAACCGCCGCTGGAGCCGCCGGCGATGCGGCCGGGGTGCCGGGCGTTGGTGGTCCGGGGCGTGATCAGGCCGTAGGCGAACTCGTGGGTGTGCGTCTTGCCGATCAGCACGGCGCCCGCGGCCGCCAGCCGGGCGGCCACCGTGCTGTCCGCCGCGGGCAGGCGGCCGGCCCAGACCCGGGAGCCGGCCGTGGTCGGCACCCCGGCGGTGTCGATGTTGTCCTTGAGCGCGAAGGGAATTCCGTGGAGGGGGCCGCGGTGCCGACCCGCCAGCACGTCCCGCTCCGCTCGTGCCGCCGCCGTCCTGGCGGCCTCGGCGGTGACGGTGGCGTACGCGTGGAGGCCGCCCTCGGTCTCGTCGAGGCGTCCCAGGACCGATTCGGTCAGCTCGACGGGCGAGAGGTCCTTCGCCGCGACGGCCTCGGCGGCGGCGGCGAGCGTGAGCTCATAGGGCTGCATCGTCGGACCCTCCGGGCGCGGCCGCGGGGTCGTCGACGGCGTGGAAGACCGGCGCCGGCGCGACCCCGATGAGGTCGAGCTCGCCCAGTGCGCCGATCTGGCCGTGGAGCCGGCTGCTCAGCTCGATGGCCGCGAGGAGCCGGTCGTCCACCGGCGGCGGGTCCGGGTGCGGTGCGGGCGGGGCCCCTTGGGCGGCCGGCTCGGGCGGGACGGTGGGCAAGGACACTGACGCTTCCTCTCGGGAAAGCCCGACGGCCCTGCTGACCGGGGAGTCGACAGGGCCGCCGGGCGGAATCAGGCCCGCGTGCCGGTCACGGCCGGCACGCGGGGCGTGCGGTGCGCGGGGGCCGTACGAGGGGAGCGGGGTGGGGCCGGGTCACAGGTCCACGGTGACGTCGTACTTCTCGAGCCACGCGTTGATCGAGAGCGGCACCTCCAGATCGATGCGGGTGATCTGCGTGCTCTCGGAGCTGACGGGACGGTTCAGGCGGTCCGTGACCCGGTCCAGGTCCAGGAGCGGCAGGATGGGCGCCTTGCCGTCGGCGATGACCTCCGCCAGCCGGTCGCGGAGCTTCTTCTCGTAACCGGAGTCCTGGGTGCTCGGGTACGGGGCCTTGACGCGCTCCACGATGGACTGGGGCAGCACGTCACGGGTGGCCGCGCGCAGCAGGCTCTTCTCCCGGCCGTCGAACTTCTTCATGGCCCAGGGGGTGTTGAAGACGTACTCGACGAGCCGGTGGTCGCAGAACGGGACGCGGACCTCCAGGCCCACGGCCATGCTCATCCGGTCCTTGCGGTCCAGGAGGGTGTTCACGAAGCGGGTGAGGTTGAGGTAGCCGAGCTCCCGCATCCTCTTCTCAAGACCGGTCTCCCCGGCGAGCACGGGGACTTCGGCTATCGCCTCGTGGTAGCTCTGGCGCCGGCGCCCGGGGATGTCGAGCCGTCCCAGGAGGCTCCGGTCGAACAGCGGGGTGCCGTCGTAGAACGGGCCGGGCGTGGTGGTGAGCCAGGGGAAGGTCTCGGCGGTGAGCACCTCCGGGTCGTGGAACCAGCTGTAGCCGCCGAAGAGTTCGTCCGCCGATTCGCCGGACAGGGCGACGGTGGACCGTTCGCGCACGGCACGGAAGAGCAGGTACAGGGAGGGCCACAGGTCCCCGTACCACACGGGCGGCAGGTCGGTGGCGGCCAGCACGGCGGCGCGGATCGCCGGGTCGCTCAGGTCGTCGCTGTCGAGCAGGATCTCCTTGTGGTCCGCCTTGACGAGTTCGGCGAGGTCGCGGACGAACGGCGCGTCGGGGGTGCTGCGCAGGGGGTCCGGCACGAAGTTCTCGGCGGCGCCGACGAAGTCGACGGAGAAGGAGCGCACGGGGCCGGCGCCCTCGGCCTTGAGGGCCTTGGCGGCGAGCGCGGTCACGGCCGAGGAGTCCAGGCCGCCGGACAGGAGGCTGCACAGCGGGACGTCGGAGACGAGCTGCCGGGAGACGATGTCCTCCAGCAGTTCCCGCACGGTGCCGATCGTCCTGTCCAGCGGGTCGGTGTGCTCCTTGGCTTCGAGCGCCCAGTACCGGTGCTTGCTCAGGCCCTGGCGGGTCAGCCGGACGATGTGCCCGGGGCGGACCTCCGACATGCCGGTGAAGATGGCGTGCTCAGGGGTCTTGACCATGTCCAGCAGTTCCCGCAGGCCGTCGGCGTTCACCCGCCGGGGAACCTCCCGGTTCGCCAGGATCGCCTTGGGCTCCGAGCCGAACAGGACCCCGTGGCGGGTGGGGAAGTAGTAGAGCGGCTTGACGCCCATCCGGTCGCGGACCAGGAGCAGTTCCTCGCGGCGGACGTCCCAGACGGCGAACGCGAACATGCCGTTGAGCCGGTCGACCATGCCCTGGCCCCACGCGAGGTAGGCCTGCAGGACGACCTCGGTGTCGCTCTCGGTACGGAAGCGGTGGCCCCGGGAGACGAGCTCGGCGCGCAGCTCCCGGTAGTTGTATATCTCGCCGCTGAAGGTCAGGACGGCCAGCGGGCGGCCGTCCTCCTCCGCGACCATCGGCTGCCGGCCGCCCTCCAGGTCGATCACGGACAGCCTGCGGTGACCGATGGCCGCGTGCCGGTCGAGCCAGGTTCCCCCGGCGTCCGGACCGCGGCAGGCCATGGTCTCCGTCATGGCGTCGATCGTGGAGCGCTCGAGTGTCAGATCACGCTCGAAGTCCACCCAGCCGACAATTCCGCACATGTGTGTTGTCCTCTCCGTAAGGTGTGGCACCGGGGGCGCGGCGCACGGGCCGCGGCGGGGCGCCGGAATCCCGTGCGGGACGGGATTCCGGGCGACCCGGGGGTGACGGTAGGAACCAGGTCTACGAGCCGCTCAGGAGCGCGTGGCGCTCGGCCAGCTGAGACCGCGGGCGAAGTGGATCAAGGTGACCAGGACCATCAGGGCGGCCGTGACGCCGCCGAGGGTCATGACCGTGGACGGGGAGGTGCGGTCCACGATGCTCCCCCCGACCAGCGCGCCGATCGAGATCGTCGCCTGGAAGGAGGCGGTGAACAGCACCGAGGCCGCCTCGGGCGCGTTGGGCGCCGCCTTGGCGAACCAGGTCTGGGACGACACGGGGACCGCTCCGTAGGCGACGCCCCAGACGATCAGCAGCGCCACCGCCCCGACGTTCGAGCCGCCGAGCACCGGCAGCAGCAGGGTGGCCCCGGCGAGCAGGGCGGCCGCCGCGCCGAACCCGACGCGGGGACGCCGGGCGACCAGGGAGCTGCCCACGAAGTTGCCGACGATTCCGGCGACTCCGTAGATCAGCAGGAAGACGGTGATCAGCTTGGGGCCCGCATGCGTGACCTGTTCGAGGAACGGGGTCACGTAGGTGTAGGTCCCGAAGTGGGCCAGCACGATGAGGAAGGTCAGCAGCAGGGCGAAGCGGGTGTTCACGCTGCGGAACATCCCGCCCAGCACGCTCATCCGGGTGGTCTCGATCGGCGGCAGCGGCGGCATGACGAGCAGCAGCATGACGAGCACGCCGACCGTCAGGACGCCCATGACGACGAACGCCGTCCGCCAGCCCGCCACATCGCCGATGAACGTGCCGACCGGGACGCCGAGCACGGATCCCAGCGGGACGGCCGAGAAGATCACCGAGACGGCCCGGCCGACCTTCTCCGCCGGCACCAGCCGGTCGGCGAGTCCGGCCCCGATCGACCAGAACCCCCCGATGGTGATGCCCACCATGACCCGCGACACCAGGACCAGCCAGTAGTCCGGCGCCACGGCGGCCAGGCCGTTCGCCAGGGCCAGCAGCAGCATGAACGCGCACAGCATCTTCCGGCGGTCGATGCGCGCGGTCGCCATCGTGACCAGCGGCGCCGAGATCGCTGCAAGGAATCCGGGCATGGTCATCATCAGTCCTGCCATCCCGTCCGAGATGGTGAAACTGGATCCGATCGAAGTGAGCAGGCCGATCGGCAGGATCTCGGTGGTGACGATCGAGAAGATCCCCAGCATTACTGACAATACGGCCAGCCATTCGATCACTGGTGATCGGGCCGGCAGGCCGGTTCCGCCGGGGTGCGAAGTGGCGGTAGTTGTTGAAGCCATGAATTCCGTCCTTGAAGTGCCTTTCGGTGCCCGGCAAGTCCAGCAGGTTCCCCGGGATGCGGGCTGGCGGCTTTACGACATCACCGTTACGAGGGACGGCCGCTGGCCCGAATCCGCCGCCCCGGAGCACTGTTGCCGCAGGTCGAAGCGGCCTTTCCGGGGCGACGGCCGCGCCTGAAGGGGCGTCAAGTCGGCTGCTACTTGGGCAGGTTGCCGACCAGGAACTGGCGTGCCCGGCCCGCCGCCGGTGCTACGCTGAATCCGCAGGGCGTCGGACTCTTCTCCGGGGCCGGCGCCGCGTCGCGGCAATTCACGGATACTTTGGCAAATCCGCATTGACCCGGGCCGGTTCGACGGTGACGGTATGAGCCATGCCGATCCCGATAGCCCTCGTTTTCGCTGCAGGAATCTCAAGCCTCGACCTTGCGGCCGCGCGTGAGATGTTCGGCGTCAATCGCGCCGGCGCCGGTCTGGTCGATCCGTGGTACGACTTCGCCGCGTACGTCGTGGACCCTGTACAGAGTTGTGACGCATGCCGTATTGATCGGCTGTGCAGTCTCGACGAACTGGCCAAGGCCCACACCGTGATCGTCCCGGGCTGGCCGGACCTCACGCAGGCGCCGCCCACTGCTCTGGTGAACGCGATCCGCGACGCGCACGAGGCCGGTGCGCGCATCGTCTCCGCCGGCACGGGCGCCTTCGTGCTGGCGGCGGCCGGCCTGCTGGACGGGCGGCGGGTCGCCACCCACTGGGCCCATGCCGACCTGCTGGCGGCCCGGTACCCCCGCGTGCGGGTCGACGCGGACGCCCTCTACGTCGACGAGGGCGACATCCTCAGCTCCGCCGGCGGGGCGGCCACCATCGACCTGTTCCTGCACCTGGTTCGGCTGGACCACGGGGCCGCCGTCGCCAAGGCCCTGGCACACCGGCTGGTCATGCCCCACCAGACCGCCGACGAGCAGGCGCCGCCCTCCGCCCCGTCCGAGCCCGGCGCCGAGGACCGGGTGCTCACCGAGGTGCTGTCCTGGGCCGCCGGGCGGCTGGACCAGCAGGTGACCGTCGAGGACATGGCGCAGCAGGCGAACGTCAGCCGCCGCACCCTGGTCCGCCGGTTCCGGGCCGGCACCGGCATGGCCCCCCTCCAGTGGCTCCTGACCCAGCGCGTTCAACTCGCCCAGCGGCTGCTGGAGACCACCCACCTCAGCATCGAGCAGGTCGCCACGCAGACCGGCATGGGCACGGCGGCCACCCTGCGCCGGCACTTCAGCCGCTCGGTCGGGGTGCCGCCGGACTCCTACCGGCGCTGGTTCCGCGGCCGGGGCCGGGGCGACTGGAGTCCGGTGCCGTCGGCGTAGCGCCGGCCTCCGGGAGGGCGGCCCCGCGGCGCTCCCCGACCACGACGCCCCTGATCGATTTCCGCAGCCCCGAAGGGAGAACCCGTTCATGAACACCGAGGACGCGTCCGTGCAGGCGCGGTCCGTACCACCGCACCTGCCCGAGGCCTTCTACCGCGAGCTGGGGCCCGGCAGGTTCGCCAGCAGTCCGGCCACCGCGGGGCCGTGGAGCGCGAAGTTCCAGCACGGCGGTCCCCCGTCGGCCCTGCTCGGGCGGGCGCTGGAACGGCACGAGCCGCGGGAGGGCCTGCGGATCGCCCGGGTCACGGTGGAACTGCCGCGTCCGGTCCCGGTCGCCGAACTCCGGGTCGAGGTACGGACCGTGCGTTCCGGCCGGCGCGCGGAACTGGTCGAGGGGGAGATCAGCTCCGGCGGGCAGACGGTGATGCTGGCCCGGGCCTGGCGGCTGGCCGCGAGCCCGCCGGACACCCCGGCCCTGTACCCCGGGCCGAAGCCCCCGCCGCTGCCCGACGCGCAGCCACCGCACACCATGGCCGACGCCCACCTGGACGGCTACATCGCGGCCGTGGAGTGGCGGTTCGAGCCGGGAAGGGGCTTCGACACGATGGGGCCCGGCACGGTCTGGGCGCGTCAGCGCGTCCCGCTGCTCGCGGGTCACGAGGACACGCCGCTGACCCGCGCGCTGACGCTGGCGGACAGCAACTGGGCCGTCGCCTTCGAGCTCGACCACCGCGGGCGGTTCGTCATCAACACCGACGTGACGCTGCTCCTGCACCGCGATCCCGTCGGGGAGTGGCTCTGCCTGCGCTCCACCACGGAGGCGAGCCCCGACGGCTCGGGTCTGGCCCAGGGGCGGCTGGCCGACGTCGTGGGGGACTGCGGCCGGGTGCTGCAGACGCTGCTGGTCGATGAACGCTGACTGCGGGAGCTCGTCGCCGGCCCTTCCGGCACGTGGAGGCGCGGGAGGGCCGGCGGCGGATGCGCGGCGAGCCGGCCGCACGGCGACCGGGACCGGCGACGGGAGGCGCCGGCTACTGCGGCCAGTCGACCAGCAGTTTGCGCGGGCCGCGGAAGGAGACGTTGGCGGGGAAGTCGAAGTCCTGGTCCTCGACGAGGCGCATCCCGGGCGCCCGCTGGGCCAGCAGGTCGAGGGCGATCCGCGCCTCCATGCGCGCGAGCGGGGCGCCTATGCAGTAGTGGATGCCCTGGCCGAAGGAGAGGTGCTTGCGGGAGTCCTCGCGGTGGACGTCGAAGGTCTCCGGGGCTTCGAAGTGCTTCGCGTCCCGGTTGGCCGCGCCGAGCAGCAGCAGGATCTTCGCGTGCGCGGGGATCTCGACCCCGCCGACGGTGACCGCCCTGGTGGTGATGCGTCGCCAGGCGGGGATGCTGCTGTCGTAGCGGAGGATCTCCTCGACGGCCTTGGGGATGAGCGACCGGTCGGCGCACAGGTCGTCCCACTGCCCGCGGTTGACGAGCAGCCGGCGGACCGCGTTGCCGGTGAAGCTCGTGGTGGTCTCGTGACCGGCGAAGCTCAGCCCGTACGCGACGTTCGTGATGTCCGGGATCGACAGGCTCTCGGGATCCGCCTGGTGGATGCGGATCAGGTCGCTGGTGAAGTCGTCGACCGGTTCGGCCAGGCGCTTGGCGACGAACTCCTCGCAGTACTGCCAGTAGTTGACCATGTTGTTGGCGATGTCGCGCTGCTCGTCGACCGTCGGCCGGCCCCAGCTGAAGGCGATGCGGTTGCCGCACCACGACTTCAACATGTCCATGTCCTCATCGGGAAAGCCGATGAACGTGAAGATCATGTACGCGGGGAGCGGATAGGTCAGCGCCGACACCAGGTCGACCACGCCGGGTTCGATCGCGTCGACCAGCTCCGTGGCCTTGGCCCAGACCTTCGGCTCCAGGGTCGCGATCCGTCGTGCGGAGAACGCCTTCTGGTTGTGGCGGCGGATCCGGGTGTGCCGGGGCGGGTCGCAGTCGGACATCACCGGGTAGGCGTGGAAGCCGGCCTTGAGGATGGACTGGGCCTCCTCGGCCAGTGGGAAGACCGGACGCTGCCCGACCGCCGCGGAGAACGTCCCGGGGTCCATCAAGGCGCTCTGGATGTCGTCGAAGCGGGTGATCACCCACATGTCGATCGCCGGCGCGTAGAAAGCCGCAGCCTCTTCACGCACTCCGGAAAGGATCGGATACGGGTCGGCGACATAGGCGTCGCCCAGCGGATCGAAGCTGTGATTGACGGGGCACGCCATCGCGTCCGTCATGACGGAACCTCCTGGGTTCGGTGATCTCCAGTGTCGCCGGGCCCGGCTCTCCTGGAAAGGTGATTGATATGGACGGAAACCCGGGTTTTTCTCATGGCTGAGCGCATGAGCCTGCGTCAGTTGGACTATTTCGTGACGGCCGCCGAAGTCGGCACGATGACCGCCGCCGCCCAGCTGCTGTACGTCTCGCAGTCCGCGGTGTCCGCGGGGATCGGCGAGCTGGAGCACCAGCTCGGAGTGCAGTTGCTGGTCCGCGCGAAGGCGAAGGGGCTCACCCTCACGCCCGCCGGACGCCTGTTCCTGCCGGAGGCCCGGGCGCTGCTCGCCCGCAGCGAGGAACTCCGGCTCGGAATGCGGGAGGCGGGCCGCGGGCTGGCCGGCCGGCTGACGATCGGCTGTTTCAGCACCTTGGCGCCGTTCCTGCTGCCGTGCGTGCTGGAGGAATTCCGGACCGTTTGTCCCGATGTCACCCTCGACTTCGTCGAAGGATCCCTCGACGAATTGCAGGATCTGCTGCGCGAGGGAACATGCGAATTGGCCCTGCTCTACGGCGCCGACATTCAGGCCGGAATCGACTTCGACGCGCTGTACTCCGTCGTGCCGCACGTCCTGCTGCCGCAGGGGCATGCACTGGCCGGGGCGGAGGCGGTCCGGCTCACGGAGCTCGCCGAGCACGACATGATCATGCTCGACGTGCCGCCCAGCCTCCGCTATTTCACCGAGGTGCTCGCCGCCGCCGGGGTCAGCCCCCGGATCCGGTACAGCACCGAGAGCTTCGAGACGGTCCGCAGCCTGGTCGCCCGCGGCGCCGGCTACTCCCTGCTGATCCAGCGCCCCGCCCTGGCCGTCAGCTACGAAGGGCTGGGCCTTCAGGTGCGGCGCATCGCCGACGACGTCGCCCCGCTCCCGGTCGGGCTGGCCCGGCTCTCGGGCACCCGGCCCACCCGGCGGGCGGCGGCGTTCGCCGCGTTCTGCCGCGAGCGGGTCGCGGGCGCAGCGGCCGCGACGCGGCGTGCTTCCCCGGCAACCGGCGCGACGGTCCCGCTGCCGCGGCAGCGCCGGGGGCACCGTGCGGCGGCCGGCACCGGGACCGTCTCATGACGCCGGATCGGCCTGCGGCCGGGCCGCCACCAGCGGGTGGTCGGCGTCCGCGGGGTCCGTCGCCGAGGCTCCGCCGGGCGAGCCGAGCTCGACGAAGAACCCGCGGTCGGCAGCGGCGTAGTCCGCCCACTCGGCCGGCACGTGGTCCTCGTAGAAGACCGCTTCGACCGGGCAGACCGGCTCACAGGCGCCGCAGTCGACGCACTCGTCGGGCTGGATGTACATCTTGCGCGGGCCCTCGTAGATGCAGTCGACGGGGCACTCCTCGATGCACGCCTTGTCCTTGACGTCCACACAGGGCTGGGCGATGACGAAAGCCATGGTTCAGTCCTCCACTTTCCGGGTGTCGGCGCCGGCGGGCAGCGCCGCGAGGTGGCCCTCGCCCCGCTGTTCGCCGGCGGCGTCGGGTTGTTCGGCCGTCGGTGGCCGCAGGGGCTCACGGGTCGCCGCGAGGTGCTCGCTCCAGAGCTCGGCCGTGACCGGGCCGGGGAGCACGACGGCGCCGGCGGTCCCGGGGGCGGGAGAGGTCGGCTGCTCCCCCGCGGGGGTGATCAGGGCCAGCTGCGGCTGCGGGGCGCTCGGGACCGCGGCCAGGCCGACCAGGAGGAGGTTCCCCACGATCGCCGTGCGGGCCCGCCGCGGGCCCGTCAGCTCGGGCGCGGCGGTCGCGGAGGTCTGCAGCAGCGTTTCGTAGAGCCGGACGGCGCCCGGGAAGTCGTCGTCGTGCACGGCGCGCCGCACCAGTAGCCGTGGAGCCGCGAGGTGCGGGTCGGTGGAGCCGCCGTCCCGGCCCTCGGACGGGCGGGCCTCCTCGCCCTTCCACGGGCGGTGCTCGACCAGTTCGGCCACCATGCCGTCGGGGTAGCGGACCCGGGCCCGGGCTCCCGGCAGGATGGGCTCGGGCGGTTCGAGAAGGGTGGTGCCGGTGCCGTCCAGCAGCGCCAGCTGCCGGTCGAGCGACGGCACGATCAGGGAGTAGGCGGTCTGCCGTTGGACCGCGGTGAAGGGGCGTTCGCTGGCGATGAGGAGGAGGTTCCCGACGGCGGCCAGTTCCAGGCCGCCGAAGTCGGGGATGGGCATCCGCAGGTCGGCGGGCACGCCGAGCAGGCGCTCGTAGAAGGCGAGGTGATCGTCGAGGTCACGCACGTCGATGAGCGACCGGGCGAGCAGCCGCGGCCGGGGCAGCGCCGAGGAGTCGGGCCGGGTGCGGAACCAGCGCTCGGGGTTGGCGGGTCGTCGGGGCACGGACATCGTCAGCCCTTCGTCGGGTCGGGGGCCGGGGCGCACCACCACGACCGCGCGGTCAGCCCCCAGGCCGTCAGCTCCTCGGCCACCAGCCGGTGCAGCGAGGTGGAGTCGCCGAAGTGGTCGGGCATGCCGGTGACGGTCAGGGCCATGCGGGAGCCCAGCCGGCACAGGCACAGCGAGGCCCGGAGCCGGGCCTTGTCCGGGTGCAGGCCCGGTACGTTCATGGTGCGCAGGGCCACGGACTCGGCGGTGCGGCCGGCGAGACGGGCCACGGCGTCGGGGGCCTGCCCGAAGTTGGAGGCCACCGCGTCGGTCTGCTGCGCTCCGGGGTTCTTCAGCGCACCGGCGAGGCGGGTCGGCAGCAGGTGCCACAGCGGTGCGGGCACCAGCGTGGCGCTGTGCGCGCCGGAGCCCTCCAGGAGCGTCTTCGTCGCCTGCCGGGTCCGGCGCAGGTCTTCGTGCTGCACGGGGCGGTCCGGCACGCCCAGAGGTACGACGACCAGGGCGTTGGCGCGTTCGTCGGCCGCGCCGCGGCGAAGGTTCATCGGGATGCCGAGCTCGATGTCGCTCCGCCGGGGGCGTGGCACGTGGGCGCGGACGAGGTTGGCGGCGATCTCCAGGAACAGGCTGTTGGTCGTGCCGCCGCAGGCGCGGGCCCGCTCCTCCCACGCGGAGGCGTCCACGTCGACGATGGCCGTGGTGAAGAAGCGGGGCTGCGCCGGGGGGCCGGGCGGCGGGGCGGGGCGCCGGCGCAGTGCCGTGCCGATCAGCGCGCGTCGGCGGGGGTCCCCGACCAGCTCCAGGGACCAGCGGGCCGACTGGACGACGGCCCCTCCCACCTGCCGCAGGGCGTCGGCGGCATCGCTGTGGCGCAGGCCGGCGGGCCGGCGGGCGACGGTGCTGCCGGCGAGCGCGTTGAGGATGCCCAGGCCGTCGCTGCGGAAGTGCGGCACGGTCAGTGAGACCAGGCAGCCGCCCCGGTAGGGGGCGGCCGCGAGGCGCCACAGGGCCGCGGAGTCGGCCGGCAGGGGCTCCTGGACCTGGGCGTCGATCCACTGCGGCGCGGTGGCGTCGGTCAGCGGCCGCTGCTCCAGGTGCAGCGGCTGCGTGTTGGCGGCCCGGACCCAGGCGCGGCGGGCTCCCGGGAAGCGCACCGGGGCCGCTCGGCGGCTGAGCAGTCCCCCGTCGAGACGTCGCCATTCGGCCTGCAGCGCCTCCGCGGGGAGCGGGGCGGAGAAGCGCCACAGGACCTGGACGACGCGGGAGGAGCCGAGCGACTGCGCCGCGTGGTGCAGCATCTCGTCGGTGGGGTTGAGCCGCCAGGACGTCGCGTCGTTCATCGGGCGACCGCCTTGAGCAGCTCGTCGGCCGCGTGCCGGCCGACGGCGGGGGCGAGTTTGAAGCCGCCCCCGTTCCAGCCGACGGCGGTGACCAGGCCCCGGGGGCGGGGCCAGCTCGTGACCGCTCCCGGGCCGTCGGGGGTGAGGGCGTCGTAGGCGGCGACGCCGCCGACGGCACGGGCGCCCGACAGCTGCGGGCACCGGTGCCGGACGACGCCGCGGACGCGTTGCTCCTCGGCGGCCGGGACGGTCTGCCGCACGGTGGCGGGCACACCGGTCCGGGTGGAGGACACGCCCGCCAGGACGACTCCGTCGGTGTCCCACCGCCGCAGCCACGCCCCGGTGCTGCCGTCGACGACGGTGGGCAGGTTCGCCAGGCCCGCGGTGTCCTCGCAGCGGAACAGGCAGTAGCCGACCGCCCGGGTGCGCATGGGCAGCCGGACGCCCACGGATGCGGCCAGGGGTTCGCTCTCGACGCCGGCCGCGAGCAGGACGGCGTCCGCGTACACGGGGCCCGAGGTGGTCCGGACGCCGCGGATGCGGGACAGGGGGCGCGTCAGCAGCGCGGTGGCCCGGGCGGTGAGCAGGCGCAGCGTGCTCCCGGCGTCGCGCAGCACGGCCCGGGCGACGGCCGTGACCGGCAGCCAGCCGGCGCGCGGTTCGAGGACGCCGAGCAGGTGCTCGGGGACGGCGAGGCCGGGGAACGTCCTTCCGATCCCGCCGGAGTCGAGGACGACGGTCTCGTGCCCGGCGGCGTGTGCCGCCTCCAGTGCCGCCCCGGCGCGGACCAGGGAGTCACGGTCGAGCAGCGTCAGGCTGCCGTGTTCGCGCAGCTCGGGCCAGGTGCCGTGCCAGCCGCGCCGCTGGTAGAGCGCACAGCCTTCGGCGGCCCAGGCGGCGTGGGCGCCGGTGGGATCGAAGGCGCGCACCAGCCCGCCGGAGGCGCTGGTCGCCCCGCCGGTGGCCCCCGTGTCGTCGATCAGGACCACCGATGCGCCGTGGGCGGTGAGCCGTTCGGCGGTGGCCAGGCCGATGATGCCTCCGCCGACGATCGCCACGTCCGCCGTGAGGGCCGTCGTCACTGCAGGACCCGTTCGGCCAGCCGGTGCCGGGGCGCGTCCGCGTCCCGCAGCAGCAGGAGCGATTCGGTGACGTCGGAGGACCGTGCCGACAGCATGGCCAGGGCCCCGGCGTCGCCCATGCCGTGGCTGGCCTCGCACAGTCCGTTGAGGTAGACCTTCAGCGGGCGCCGGGCGGTGGCGGAGGCCTTGAGCGCGATCGAGTAGTCGCGGTCCACGACGGGGACGCCGTCGTCGTCCAGGGGCAGGCGGTGGGCCACGCCCTCCAGGAGCGGGTGGTAGCGCTCGTCGCCCGCACCGGTGCCGAAGTCCTTGAAGCCGGTGGCCAGGATGACGACGTCGGCGTCGACGGCTTCCGGGGTGAAGTGGTTGATGTCGCGCACCGTCAGGCGGTGCGGTCCGCCCGGTGCCGCGGCGGCGACCTCGGTGACCTCGGTGAACGGCAGCAGGCGCAGGCGGTCGGACCCGGTGAGTTCGTACTCGCGCTGGACGCCCACGAGCCGGTCGATCACGTCCTGGTCGCAGGCGGCGTAGTTGATGGAGCGCAGCTCCTCGCGCAGGCGTCGCTTCGTCGCGGTGGGCAGGGGGTGGAAGTAGTCGACGAACTCCGGCAGGAACACCTGGCGGCTGTAGGGGCTGGTGTCCTTGAGCCGGAACCCGATGCCGCGGTGGAGGGAGGTGACCTGCCGGACGTTCGGGCGCTCCAGCAGGTCGAGCACGATCTCGATGGCGCTCTGGCTGGCCCCCACGACCGCGACCCGGATGTCCTCGTGCGCCAGGGCCTTGATGGAGGAGAGGTAGCGGGCCGAGTGGAAGACGGTCCGACCGAGGGCGTGGTGGAAGGCGGACGGGATCCGGGGGGAGCGGCCGGTGCCCACGATGACGGTCTCGCCGAGATAGCGCCGGCCTTCCCGGGTCTCCACGCAGAACAGCTCGCCGCCGTCCGCGTCGTCGACGAGCGAGAGCGCCGTGGCGGACTGCTGGTAGTCCACGGAGGGTGCGAAGGACTCCGCGACCCAGGCGAGGTAGCCGGCGTACTCGCGACGCAGCGGGAACTTGGTGTTCAGGTGCAGGTAGTCGGTCAGCATCCCCCGGGAGGCGAGGTACTTGATGAAGGTGTGGGGGCTGTCCTGGTTGCGCTGCATGACCAGGTCGCGGAACGGGTTGTTCTGGATGTCCGCGCCGGGCAGCAGCTGTTCGTCCTGCCACTGGAAGCCGGGCGACCGCTCGATGAAGTGGACCTCGTGCAGGCGGCCGAGTTCCTCGAGCGCCACGGCCAGAGAGAGGTTCGCCGGCCCGAAGCCGATACCCAAGATCGGATGAACCTTGTCCTTCGTCACTCTTCACGCATCCTCAGCTTGTCGCGTGTGCGGGAGGGTCCGCGCCGGGCGGGGCGCTTGCGGGCGCCCCGCCCGGCGCGGTCGTTCCCGCCCGGCGGGATTGACGGGTCCGGCGGTGGTCAGGAGCTCAGCAGGGTCGTCTCGGTGATCGCGTTGGCGTCGTCGACGTGGACGACACGGGACTTGAATCCGACCTGCTCGTCCTCGTTCAGCTGCGCGTAGCTGATGATGATGACCTTGTCGCCCGGCTGGACGAGGCGGGCGGCGGCGCCGTTGATCACGATCTGCCCCGCCGGGGGTTCCGGGGAGTCGTCCAGGATGGTGTAGGTCTCGAACCGGGCGCCGTTGTTGACGTTGACGACGTGGACCAGTTCGTGGACTCCGATCTCGGCGGCCTCCAGCAGTTCCGGCGAGATGGTGATCGAACCGACGTAGTTCAGGTTGCTGTCGGTGACGGTCGCGCGATGGATCTTCGAGTGCATGAAGGTGCGCTGCATGATGCGTCTCCCTGACGGTGTGTGGTGTGCGGGTCGGCGCGGGACGGCGGGTGGGACGGTCGGTTGCGCGGCGGATCAGCTGCCCTCGGGCGCCGGGAGGCTGCGGCCGACGGACAACCGGGCGAAAGCGGCCGGCGGTCGGCGGTCGAGGTCTGCCAGCAGGGGCGGGTTCCCCACCGTGGAGGGGGCGCCGAAGGCGTCGGACACCTGCTCGGCGAGGTCCGGGGTCACGGGCCAGGCCAGGGTGCGCAGCGTCCAGAGGTACTGCAGGGCGCCGGAGACCTCGCCGGGGTCGTCGATGTCGAGGTCCGCGCAGCGCAGGGCGAGGACCTCCAGGTGCAGGGCGAGCGCCTCCGCCGCCCTGCGGATGGAGAAGGTCTCCAGGCGGTAGGCGTCCTCGAAGCGCCGGCGGGACGCCTGCAGCGCGGTGGTCCACCAGGGCGACGGCTCGGCGTCGACGGACCGCCCGGCCAGGGCGGCGGTGAACTTCCCGGCGATGGTCGCGACGGGTGCGTCGAACCGGGTGGCCAGGGTGGAGGCGGCCACCGGCTCGCTGAATTCGGACTGCTGCAGCTCGGGACTGGTCAGGGACAGCACGAAGCGGGTCCGGTCGCGGCCGAACGCCTCCAGGAACTCCCCGGCCCAGCGCACGTCGCCCTTGCTGGTGGAGAACTTGCGGCCCTCCAGCAGGTAGTACTGGTTGGTGAGGGTCCGGGTCCTGGGCAGCTCGACCGGCAGCCCGTGCCGCACGGCCAGCAGCGACAGCGCGACGTAGACGAACGCGTTGTAGAAGCCGTTGTCGATGCCGATGAACTGGACCAGCTCGTCCGCGCCGGCCTGCCGGCCCTCCCGGGCCCGGTCGAGCCAGTACAGGTGGCCGACGTAGATCTCCGGCCAGGCGTTGACGGCCTGGCCCGGAGCGTCGGGGCCGTCCCAGTCCACCGGGATCCCCCAGCTGCTGGGGTAGGTGACCGGAATGTACGGCAGCGGCCCGGCGAGGGACTGTTCGACGACCCGCTCCAGATCGGGACGGAGCCTGATGTCCGAGGACCGGTACCAGTTGGTGAGCATCGACCGGTGGCGTTCCAGGTCCAGGACCCAGATGGAGACCGGCCGGCGGGGCAGGGCCGAGGCCGTGTCGGCCACGGGCAGCAGCGCGCCCGGCAGGTTGTACAGACCGCAGGCCTCGCAGACGCCGGCCCGGGCGTGCGCCAGACAGGTCGGGCAGCGCCCGGTGACGAAGGCCTCGGCCCGGTACTCGCCCGCGACCTCGTCGTAGGGCAGCTCCACCTCACGGCGGTCGAAGGCGCCGTGCCGCCACAGGTGGGTGAAGAAGTTCTCGACGAAGGCGGTGTAGGCGGCGTCGGGACGCTCGAAGAGATCGACGTCGACGCCGGCCAGCGCCAGGGTCTTGGTCACGCTGTCGAAGGCCTGCCGGATGAGCGACTCGGGTTCCGTGCCGAGCCGCTCGGCGGTCGTGACGACATAGGTCTGGTTGTCGTCGGTGCTGGTGCCGAAGGCCACGTCGTGCCCGTGGATCTTCTGCGCCCGGGCGCACACGTCGCTGCCCAGCACCGGCCCCGACAGGTGTCCGAGGTGGAGGTCCCCGTTGGGGGTGGGCGGCGAGAAGGTGACGTTGATCCGTCGCCGTCCCCGGTCGGCGCCGCGCGAGGCGTCGGTCGTCATGGAACCCCTCCTCACTGAGCGGGCTGGAGCCAGTAGATGCTGACGAAGGTCAGCGGCTCGTCGGCGCTGACGTTGGTGACGATGTGGTCGGTGCCGTGGGGGATGTAGATGACGTCGCCGGGGACGACGTCCCGCTCCTCGTCGGCCACCCGCGCCCGGCCGCGCCCGCTGACGAAGATGAACGTCTCGTCGGTGGCGTGCCCGTGCGGGGTGCTGGACTCCGTGGGCCTGATGGAGCACAGGGTGCTGTTCCACGGCGGGGTGACGACGCCGTCCCAGGGGTAGAGCTGGCGGATGTCGCACCCGTTCTTGCGGATCAGTTCGTCACCGGTCGCTGTCTTGACGTGCATGCGGTGTCCTCTCGTGTCTGCTGCCGCGCGCCCCGCCCCGCGACGGGAGCCGGCGTGCCTGGCGTGCTGCGGAGTGGTGCCGGCCCGGAGCCCGGGTCATCCCAGGGCGAAGAGGCGCTCGATGACCTCGGGTTCGAAGGACTCGGGGGGCACCTGGAAGGGGCCCTTGAAGGTGGCCATCCGCGATCCCGCCAACACCGGGTCGGTGGGCCACACTTCGGCGTACGCCCGGCGGCGGGCGACACCCGCGGGCGTGAAGGTCATGTTCATCGTGGTGCGCACCGAGCCGGAGATCCGCAGGCGGTGCATCCGGATCTCGCGCTCCCGGGCGTACGGTTCGAGGGCCTTCGGCTCCCACGTGCTGGAGGACCGCAGGGCGTCGCGCACCATGCGCGCGTCCCGCAGCGCGATGGACAGCCCCTGCCCGATGACCGGATCGGTCCACCCGGCCGCGTCCCCGACCAGTACCGCCCCCGGGGCGAAGGGCAGATCGGCCCACGCGTCGTTCATCGGGTAGAAGGCGCAGGTCGCGGACGGCGTGGCCGTGGCGAACATCTCGCGGTCGGGAAGGCAGTCGAGCTGGAAGGCCTGCAGGAACTCGGCGTGCCGGTTCGGCCCGGAGAACCGGCCCTTCTGGGCGACGTCGTGCAGCAGGTACAGCCTTGCGCGGCCGCCCTCGCGCGGGAAGACGAAGTACAGCAGGTCCCCCTCGGTGCCGATGGAGGTGACGTTCACCGGCCAGGCGTCCAGGTTCTCCACCAGCATCCCGCCGCCGAGGGAGTTCGGCGGGGTCTGGGTCAGGCCGATGCCCAGCTGCCGGCGCACGGTCGACATCCGCCCGTCGGCGCCCACCACGAGGCGGCAGTCCACCTCGTACTCGAGGTCGTTGTGCTCGTAGCGGACCCGGGGGTTGGCTCCACCGCTCACCAGGACGTCGCCCACGCCCCGTACGACGGTGGCGCCGGCGTCCTCCGCCGCGTTGGACAGCGCCTCGCAGGCCTCGGGGTGCCCGACGTCCAGCACTCCGCGGATTCCGGGAAGCATTTTGTCCAGGTGCAGGGCCCTGGCCCGGGCGGTTTCCGGGTCGACTATTTCGTCGAATCCGACGAAGCGGTCGACGTAGGTGCCGCCGGCCTTGAGAATGCACTCCTCCAGTCCCAGCTCAAGGAGTTCCGCGACACCCCAGCAGTTGATCACTTCGCCGCGGACCTTGTCCCGGTAGACGGTCTGCCGTTCGAGGAGCAGCACCTGGTGCCCGTCCCCGGCCAAGGCGGCGGCCAGCGCGGATCCGGCGATCCCGCCGCCGACGATGACCGCGTCAATGCGTTCAGCTTTCGCCATGGAATCCCCTCCGGAACATGAATGCGAGCACGCCGGGCAGGGCCGGGGAAATCGCCGGCCGAACCTGTTGTGCCGAGTTCGTCATGAATTGAATCATCGCTGCCGCATCGGGCCGGGACGAGACGAGGACGTGACACTCGTCGTTCACTTTGGGCCACGGCGCGAATGCCCCGGAAGGAATCTTGACCGAGGGGCGCGCCGGACACCACCGGCCTTCCACCGAATTCCGACCGGGCAGATGTCCTGTTCGGCCCTGTTATTCGGCGAACGGGACATTGACGTCGTGCGGGATCCCGGGCGGTGTTCCCCGAGATGCGGAACGGAAGGAGTGGGTCGGATGGGTCTCGTGAGAGGAAAGGAGATCCGCGCTGCAAAACGCGGTCAAACTGCTCAGACTTCCCGGTCGGCGCAGATTCCGTTCAGGGTGATGTCCCAGATCTGCCGGAGCTGCTCCACGGCGTCCGGTTTCCTGGCTTCCTCGAGGGCGGTACGCGTCCGGGCCTCGGTCCCGGTGAGCAGGTGCGCGACCAGGGAGGCCAGGGCGGCCGGGGACGTGCCGGCCCGCAACTGGCCCGCGCGGTGGGCGTGGCGGGCCAGTTCGCTGACCGCCGGCAGCCAGCAGGCCGACAGCCCGGGCCGGCTGTCGGGGCGTTCGCGCATGAGCCGGGCGGTCGACCGTACGGCGATGTCGTCCTCCAGGAGCCGGGCGAGATGCATCGTGAGTTCGACGATCAGATCGAGGGGAGGACCGGCGCCCGCCGTCACGCGGTCGACGACGGCGCGGACCGCACTGCGCCCGAGGTCCTGGACGGCGTCCGCCAGTTCGATCTTGGAGCCGAAGTGGAAGGTGAGGGCGCCGGTGGTGGTCCCCGCCGCTTTGGACACCTGCAGCATTGACGTGCCCGCATAGCCGTGTCGATCGAACTCCGCGGCGGCTGCGTGGACCAGAGCGATTCGGGTTCGTACTGCTCGTGCCTGCATGTGGTGGCTCCGGGGCATTGGCTGGTCGCAGGGGCTGGGAAGGCTGGAACTCCCCAGGGAAGCATTTGCAATCACGGCCGGTACAGGGAGGCGGCGCGAAGATCAGCCACCTGATGGTGCTGAGCGACGCGGCACGCGGCATCGCAGCCGCAGTGCGATTGCACCGGGTTTGAACCCTCGGACCAGCCGGTGGCCGAATCCTTCCACATCCGGAGCAATGACCTCGATATGAAGTCGATTTGCCCCGATGTGCGCTGTCTGGTTTCCAGTCTCTGAAAACATCGTCGACTCAATTATTCTTGGCTCCGGGAGCGACGCTTCAAAGGGAAGGGTGCCAATGCAGTTACGCTGCTCCATTGCCGCCGGTTCAGTGCCCTCCACTGATCAATTGTCCGCCTTTGTGGACGCCGTGTTCGTCCATCTGCAGCGTGCCGATCAGCGCCGCCGGGGCCACGCCTACCTCCACGGGCTGCTCACCGTCCCGGGCAAGAAGACGGTCCGGAGCGTGGCGGCCGCCGCCACGGACTCGCCGACCGCCTCGCAATCGCTCCAGCAGTTCGTCAACTCCAGTCCGTGGCACTGGGAAGCCGTCCGCCATGAGCTGGCCTGTTGGGCCGAAACTCGGCTGCGGCCCCAGGCGTGGACGGTCGCCACCACGGTGCTGCCCAAACGCGGAGACCACTCGTGCGGGGTGCACCGGCGCTTCGTCCCCCAGCTGGGTCGGACGGTGAACTGCCAGGTGGGGATCGGGCTGTTCCTGTCCGACCGGGCTTCGGCGGTGCCCGTCGACTGGCGCCTGCACCTGCCGGAGGACTGGTCGCTCCCCTACCTTCGCGGGCAGGCGCGCGTCCCGAGCAACGTGCGGCCCTTGCCCATCTGGGCCGACGCGCTCGACATGGTGGATCGGCTGAAACGCTCCGGTGACCTGGCCCCCGCCCCGCTCGTGGCCGACATCCGCGGCACCAGGAGGACATCGGAGCTGCTGCGCCTCCTGCTGCGCCACGGCCACGACTTCGTACTCGCCGTCCCCGGCGACCTCATGGTCGTACCGGTCTCCGAGGCCGGCCGCGAACTCCAGGCAGCCACGTCCGCGTCCTCGCTGGGCGCCCCGCACGGCCTGGTCCGGCTGCCCTCCACCGCCGGCGGCTGGTCGCGAGAGACGTACCGCCTGGTCACCGAGCGACGGCGCCCCGCCGTCGTCTGGATCACCAACATGGTGCGGCACCGGACGGACGAACTGCTCTCCCTCCTCGAATGCCACGCGGCCACCGGTGAGGCGGCGCGCGAACTGGCGCTGGACTTCGGCCTGCAGGACTTCGAGGGCCGCTCCTACCCGGGCTGGCACCGCTACATGACCCTGATGTCCGCGGCCTACGCCTACCGGAGGCTGGCCGACGTCTCGTAGGAGCGGGCGTGAGCCGGACGCCCGCCACTGCCGACCGGAAGGTCGGCGTCCGGCCTGCCGGGGCGGACGTCGACGGCGAGCGGCGAGCGGCGAGCGGCGGAAAGATTTTTCGGAGCCGTGTCGAGAACCCCGGCACGGCTCCGTCCCCGGGGTGAAGGCGACCACAATGGGTCGCGTCACCACTGAGGAGTGAGAACGATGGCGAAGTACCTGCTGCTGAAGCACTACCGCGGCAACCCGCCGGCGGTGAACTGCGTGCCGATGGACCAGTGGACGCCCGAGGAGGTCACCGCGCACATCGACTACATGAACGCCTTCGCGGACCGGCTGAAGGAGACCGGCGAGTTCGTCGACGCGCAGGCGCTGGCCCCGCAGGGCACCTGGGTGCGGTCCGACGGCGAGGGCCGCCCGCCGGTCACCGACGGTCCGTTCGCCGAGACCAAGGACCTGATCGCCGGCTGGATGGCGATCGACGTCGACTCCTACGAGCGGGCGCTGGAGCTGGCCGCCGAACTCTCCGCGGCACCGGGCGCGAACGGCGAGCCGATCCACGAGTGGCTGGAGCTGCGCCCGTTCCTCACCGAGATGCCGAACACCGTCACCGAGTGAACGACCACCGCCACCGGGCGAACGACCACCCTCACCGGGTGGACGACCACGAGCGGGACGGCCGGGCGGACGCCATGGACGAGACACTGCTGCGCGTCCTGACGCCGGAGGTGCTGGCCGTCCTGGTCCGTCGCGGCGCGGACTTCGCGGCCGCCGAGGACGCCGTCCAGGAGGCGCTGCTGGAAGCGGTGCGGACCTGGCCGGCCGATCCGCCGCGCGACCCGAAGGGCTGGCTGATCACCGTCGGCTGGCGGCGCTTCCTGGACGCGGCCCGCTCGGACGCCTCGCGCCGCCGCCGCGAGGACCTGGTGGACGAGCAGCCGGAGCCCGGGCCGGTGCCGGCCGTCGACGACTCCCTGCGGCTGTACTTCCTGTGCGCGCACCCGTCGTTGACGCCTGCCTCGGCGGTGGCGCTGACGCTGCGCGCCGTCGGCGGGCTGACCACCCGTCAGATCGCGCAGGCGTACCTGGTGCCGGAGGCGACCATGGCCCAGAGGATCAGTCGCGCCAAGCGGACGGTGAGCGGGGCGCGGCTGGACCGGCCGGGCGACCTGGCGACGGTGCTGCGGGTGCTGTACCTGGTGTTCAACGAGGGCTACTCGGGGGACGTCGACCTGGCGGCGGAGGCGATCCGGCTGACCCGGCAGCTGGCCGCCCGGGTCGACCACCCGGAGGTGTCCGGCCTGCTGGCGCTGATGCTGCTGCACCACGCCCGCCGGGCCGGGCGCACCGCGCCGGACGGCCGCCTCGTCCCGCTGGCCGAGCAGGACCGCACCCGGTGGGACACCGCGCTGATCGCCGAGGGGGTGACGGTCCTTCAGGCCGCGCTGGCCCGTGACCGGTTGGGCGAGTTCCAGGCGCAGGCCGCGATCGCCGCGCTGCACGCGGACGCGCCGAGGGCCGAGGAGACGGACTGGGTGCAGATCGTGGAGTGGTACGACGAGTTGGCCGCGCTGACGGACAGTCCGGTGGTGCGGCTCAACCGGGCCGTCGCGGTCGGCGAGGCGGACGGCCCGCGGGCGGGCCTGGCCGCGCTCGCCGCGCTGGACGACGCGCTGCCCCGGCACACCGCCGCGTCCGCGTACCTGCACGAGCGCTCCGGCGACCTGCGGGCGGCGGCCCGGCTGTACGCCGAGGCCGCGGCGAAGGCCGGCGCGGTGGCCGAGCGGGACCATCTGGTGCGGCAGGCCGCGCGGCTCAACACTCTTCTGCGCGAAGAGGGTTGAGCCGCGCGGCGGCCGGCGTTCAGGTGGTGGTGCCGGTGCCCGCCGGGCCGCCCTGGACGGTGGCGATGCCCTTGACGATGGCGTCCATCTGGTCGACGCCCGGGGCCTTGTCGGCGATGTCGAAGCCGAAGCGGACGGCGGTCAGCGCCTTGCCGTCGGCGGTCGGGAAGACCACCGTCTCCACGTACCCGTTGTTGCCCTTGGACACGTTCACCTGCCAGCGCACCAGGTAGCCGGCGCGGCCGAGCACCGTGACCGCCTCGCTCTTCAGCTCCTGGTGGCCGGTGATGTCGCCGTAGGACTCCTTCGCGGCGTCCGCGATGTCCTGCTGCGCGGCCTGCTTGGCGTCGGTGCCGCTGATCCGGCTGGTGGAGACGCCGCCCAGCGAGCAGGTGTCCGAACCGTCGGCGCAGGTGTACTCGCCGACGAACGCGCTGGCGAAGCCCTTCGTGGTGGTGCCGCCCGTCCAGCCGTCCGGGACCGTCAGCGAGATGCCGTTGACCATGTCGACGGCGAGGTTCGTGCTCGCGCCGCCGCCCTTGCCGCTTCCCCCGCCGCCCTGGCCCGGGAAGCTCGGCAGGCCGTTGCCGGGGCCGCCGCCCTGGCCGTTCTGACCGCCCTGGCCGTTCCCGCCGCCGTAGCCGTCGCCGGGGGTGCCGTTGGACCCGTGGCGGCCCTGCGGCGCCTGGTGGGCGGAGGCGGACCTGTCCGAACGCCCGTCCATCGCCAGGTAGGTGGCGCCGGAGCCGACAGCCAGGCCGAGCAGCGCGGCCGCCGAGGCCGCGATCAGCACCGGCTTGGCCGGGCCGCGGCGCCGCTTGACCGGCGGCTGCTCGCCGTACGGGGGCAGCGGCGGATAGTGGACGGCCTGCCCGGAGGCGTCCAGCACGGTGCCCTCCAGCACGCTGGTGTCCTCGGCGCCGGACGCGGGCGGCGGTACGGCGTCGGCCGGCGTGTCGGCGGGCGCGCCGGTGGGCGCGGCCGAGGCCGGGCGGGTGCTGGCGGTCCAGCCCTTGCCGTCCCACCAGCGCTCGGGGCGGGGGTCGCTGTCGGTGTCGACGGGGTCCGGGTACCACCCGGCCGGAATCTGCTGCTCGGTCACACCCAAGACCCTAAGCGGCCCCGGATAAGCGGGAAATCAGCGTGCGGCCACAATCCGGGGTCCCGCGATGAGATTCGGGTGAGAATCGCGCACAACCGCTGTTCGGGTGGTCCGGATACGCCGACCGGGGCGTGTTCTGTGCTCCACGCGCCTGACAGGCGCACGCCGGTGGAGCGTCGCACTACCGGGGGCGCGGCAGCGGGACAGAATGCGCGCCATGACCTCTCGCCCCGTGATCGGCATCAGCACCTTCCTCACCGACGCCGGCTGGGGGCGGTGGGACTCCATGCGGTCGGTCCTGCTCCCCGAGCGCTACCCGGCCCTGTTCCAGCAGGCCGGCGGCATCGCCGTCCTGCTGCCGCCCGACGCCCCCGAGCATGCGGCCACCGCGGTGGCCCACCTCGACGGCCTGGTGCTGGCCGGCGGCGAGGACGTCTCCCCCGCGCTGTACGGCGAACCCGCCCACCCGCGGACGGTGGCCTCCGCCCCCGAGCGCGACCTGTGGGAGGCCGCGCTGATCCGCGCCGCGCTCGCCTCCGGCACCCCGCTGCTGGGCATCTGCCGCGGCATGCAACTGCTCAACGTGGTCTGCGGCGGCTCGCTGATCCAGCACCTCCCGGACGTGGTCGGCGAGGACCACGACCACCTCGGCGCGCCCACCGAGTACGGCCGCCACCCGATCCACCCCGTCGCCGGCACCCTGCTCGCCGACCTGCTCCCCGAACCCTCCGTCGTCGTCCCCACCTACCACCACCAGGCCGTCGCCCGCCTCGGCGAAGGCCTCACCGCCTGCGCCCACGCCACCGACGGCACCGTCGAGGCCATCGAGGGCCCCGGCTTCACCCTCGGCGTCCAATGGCACCCCGAACAGGGCGACGACACCCGCCTCGCCCACGCCCTCCTCCACGCCAGCCGCCGAACCCCGGTCCCGGTCCCGGCCGCCTGACCGGAGGTCGGCATCGGGCCTCCTGGGCGTGAGCCCTGGCGGCACCGTCGCCCTACGGGAGCGTGAGGCCGGAGATCGCCGCGAGGGTGCCGAGGGTGGCGGCGGCCAGCAGGCAGGGGACGACGGTGCGGCGCAGGAGGAGCAGCCAGGCGGCGGCGAGGGCGAGGATCGCGTACTGCCAGGGCTGGTGCAGGGCCAGCGCCAGCGGGATCGCGGAGCCGGCGATGGCGCCGATGACGGCCGGTCCGGCGCCGGTGAGGAAGTCCTGGACGGCGGCGTTGGCGCGCAGGCGGTCGAAGTGGGCGGCGCCCAGCAGGACGAGCAGGAAGGAAGGGCCGAAGGCGACGGCCGCGGCGAACAGTCCGCCGAGGACGCCGGCCGCGGCGTAGCCGACCACGGCGACGGTCTGGACGACCGGGCCGGGGGTGATCTGGCCGAGGGCGACGGCGTTCAGGAACTGACCGTCCGTCATCCAGTGGTAGCGGTGCACCGCGTCCTGCTGCATCAGCGGGATGATCACGAAGCCGCCGCCGTAGGAGAGCGCGCCGACCTTGAAGGCGACCCACGCGAGCGCCCCGAAGCCGCCGGTCGCGGCCAGGCCGGGGACGAGCAGCGGCAGCGCGGCACGCGGGGCGTCACCCTTCGGTCGCGGCGGCGCGGTGTCACCCGTTCGGCTGGTTCGGCGGGCACCGCGCCGGAAGGCGATCTCGGCGGCGCCGGTGGCCAGCAGGACCAGCACCAGCCACGGGCCGGTGAGGATCGCGGCCGCCGCGCCGAGCAGCAGGTAGCAGACCCAGCGGACCCGGGCCGCGCCGGCGCCCGAGCGCTGCAGGCTGGCCGGGACGAGCGCGCTCGCGGCCTGCGCGGCGACGGCGGCGACCGCCGCACCGGCCCCGGCGGCCGCGCCGAGCACCCAGCGCGGCGGGTTGCCGGCCAGGAACAGCGCGGACAGCAGCAGGATCAGCACCAGCCCGGGCAGGATGAACGCCGCCCCGCCGACCAGCGCGCCGGCCGTGCCGCGCACCCGCCAGGCGGTGAAGATCGCCAGCTGGGTGGAGGCGGGTCCGGGCAGCAGATTGGTGGCGGCGATGCCGTCCTCGAACTCGCTCGCGGCGAGCCAGCCGCGCTGCTCCACGCACAGCCGGCGCAGCAGCAGGATGTGCGCGGGCGGCCCGCCGAACCCGAGCACGCCGATCCGACCCCACTCCTTGGCGACCACCGTCAGCGGCACCTGCTCCGTCACCACTCCGCACTCCCGTCGCCGCCTCGAAAACCCGCACGACCTGCGCGGATGCGGGCCGCACCCTACCCGACCCGAATGGCCTACAGGAGAACGACAACGGTCACCAGTGCAGCCTTTGGATCTTCCTCCGAATTGAGGTTCACTTCGGGGTCGGAGACCGCAGCGGAGGAGCCTCGATGGCCGAGCACGAGCACGCGCACGAGCACGCGCACGACGACCACGATCGCGATCACGACCACGACCACGGGCGCGGTGGCCACGCGGGCCACAGCCACGCCGTCGCGGCGGACGCGGACCGCCGTTGGCTGTGGAGCGCGCTGATCCTGCTGGTGGTGTTCATGGCCGGCGAGGTGGTGGTCGGTTTCGCCGCCCAGTCGCTGGCGCTGATCTCGGACGCGGCGCACATGCTGACGGACGCGGCGTCGATCGCGCTGGCGCTGGTGGCGATGCGGCTGGCGGCGCGTCCGGCGCGCGGCGGCTACACGTTCGGGCTGAAGCGGGCGGAGATCCTGTCCGCGCAGGCGAACGGGGTGACGCTGCTGGTGCTGTCGGCGTGGCTGGGCTACGAGGCGGTCGCCCGGCTGATCTCGCCGCCGGCGGTGACGGGTTCGCTGGTGCTGGTGACGGCGCTGGTGGGCGTGGTGGTGAATGTCGCGGCGACCTGGTGCATGTCGAAGGCGAACCGGTCCTCGCTGAACGTGGAAGGCGCCTTCCAGCACGTCCTGACCGACCTGTACGCGTTCATCGCGACGGCGGTGGCCGGTGCGGTGGTGCTGTTCACCGGGTTCGTCCGGGCGGACGCGATCGCCTCGCTGGTGGTGGTGGCGCTGATGCTGCGGGCCGGGATCGGGCTGGTCCGGGACTCGGCGCGGATCTTCCTGGAGGCGGCGCCCGCCGGCATCGACCCGGACCAGGTCGCGGACCGGCTGGTGGCCACCGACCAGGTGGAGGAGATCCACGACCTGCACATCTGGGAGATCACCTCCAACCAGCCGGCGCTGTCGGCGCACATCCTGGTCGCCCCGGGCGGCGACTGCCACGCGGTGCAGCGCGAGCTCCAGCGGCGGCTGCGCGAGGAGTACCGGATCACCCACGCCACCCTCCAGGTCGACCACGTCGGCGAGAGCGGCGCGGACGGGCTGCTGCAGATCTCCTCCAGCAGCGCGGCGGCCGCCGCCGAGCAGGAGGCCCGCGAGCACTGCGAGGACGCCCACGGCCCGGTGCACCGCTCGGGCCCGCACCCGCACTGACCCGGCGTCGGCCGCGCTCACCCGGCGTCGGCCGCACCGGCCCGACGTCGGCCGCGCTGACCCCGGCGTCGGCCGCACCGGCCCGACGTCGGCCGCGCTGACCCGGCGTCAGCGGCGCTGTCGGTGGCATGCGGCATTATCGGAGGGTGACCGCACCGAACGCACCGCGCCTGATGCTGCTCGACACCGCCAGCCTCTACTTCCGCGCCTATTTCGGCGTACCGGATTCACTGCGCTCGCCGCACGGCGAGCCGGTGAACGCGGTGCGCGGGCTGCTGGACTTCATCACCCGCCTGGTCCAGGATCACGACCCGGACCACCTGGTGGCCTGCATGGACGCCGACTGGCGGCCGCAGTGGCGGGTCGACCTGATCCCGACCTACAAGACGCACCGCGTCGCGGAGGCCGCGACCGACGGCGAGGAGGAGGTGCCGGACACCCTCGCCCCGCAGGTCCCGGTGATCGAGCAGGTGCTGGACGCCATCGGCCTGGCCCGGGTCGGCGTGCCCGACTACGAGGCGGACGACGTGATCGGCACCCTGGCCACCCGCGCCACCGGCCCGGTCGAGATCGTCACCGGCGACCGGGACCTGTTCCAACTGGTCGACGACGCCCGCGCCGTGACGGTGCTGTACCCGGCGAAGGGCATCGGCGCGGCCCAGCGCATGGACGACGCGGCCCTGCTGGAGAAGTACGGCGTCCCCGGCTCCTCCTACGCCGACCTCGCCGCCCTGCGCGGCGACGCCAGCGACGGCCTGCCGGGCGTGAAGGGCATCGGCGAGAAGACCGCCACCCAACTGATCCAGACCTACGGCGACTTGGCGGCCGTCCGCGCCGCCGCCGCCGACCCCGCCTCCAAGCTCACCCCGGCCCGCCGCAAGAACCTCCTCGAAGCGGCCCCCTACCTGGACGTCGCCCCCACCGTCGTCCGCGTCGCCACCGACATCCAACTCCCCGTCTTCGACCCGCAGTTGCCCCACGAACCGCGCGACCCGATGGCTCTCGACCAGCTCGCCGACCGCTGGGGCCTCGGCACCTCCCTGACCCGCCTCCTCGACACGCTCGCCGACACCCGCCGAGAACGGAGCCGGACGGCTGCACCGAACGGACGCTGACCCGCTGGTCCCCGGCGATCACCGAGCTCGCCTCGCCCTGGGCGAACCTCTCGGCCGCCTTCAGCCGTAACTCCTCGCGGAACCGCTGCCGTTCGGCGGTTCGCCCCCTTGTGGATACCGCATGCCCCGGTGTTACCGCAGGGGCGACGAGCCGTCAGCCGCTACGACTCCACGAATTCCACCCCAGTAACCGCCGACCGCTCGTGAGCCGTACCCGGCGGCATGCGATCCGCACAATTCCAGCACATTCCGGGTTCCGAGCCGCAGTCCGGGCGACCAGGGCGGTGAGCCTATTGTTCGCTGGGCCCGCTGACGTGTTTTCCAGCCATCGCAAATAACACCGGCGAAGTCGGCGAGGATCCCGAGGAGGGAGCGAGCGTGCAGGTGCGCAGAGTACGAGCACATGCCTGAAGGCAGGTCGTACCGGGCCGGGGCGCTCACCTCGACGGGCGCTCGCTGCGGTGATCCGCCCACCGCACACCACAACGACGGGAATCCGCCAGACGTTCGACCACCTGCGGAGTGATCGGCAAAGATGTCGAAAACTCGTTGCTTGCTTTGAAAGCGCAAAGACCGGTCCGTATGCTCGGCCCACTCAAGAGCTCGGCATGAAGCCGGCTCAAGGAGATTCCCCCAGTCCTCGTGACAACCCTGGAGGTACCCCATGACAGATCAGCTCTCTGCTGCTGACTTGCCACGCACGTCGGAACCGACTTTCCGGCGGATCCCGGTGCTGCTGATGCTGGTTACGTGCCAGCTGATGCTGGTCATCGACGCCACCGTGCTGAATGTGGCGTTACCCCATATTCAAAACGATCTCGGCTTCACCTCCACCGGTCTCTCCTGGGTCGTGAACGCCTACATTCTGGTTTTCGGGTGCCTGCTGCTGCTGGGCGGGCGGGCCGGTGACCTGTTCGGTCGACGCCGGGTGTTCGTGGCGGGAGTCGCCGTGTTCACGAGCGCCTCGCTGGCCGCCGGCCTCGTCGACTCGGCCTCTGCGCTGGTGATCGCCAGGGTTGTTCAGGCGATCGGCGCCGCCGCCGCCGGACCGAACGCGCTTGCGCTCATCACCACTACCTTCACCAAGGAAGAGGATCGGCACTGGTCCCTCGCCTGGTTCTCCGCGATCGCCAGCGGGGGTTTTCCGATCGGGTTGATCGTCGGCGGCCTGTTTACCGACTGGCTGTCCTGGCGGGCGGCCATGTTCATCAATGTGCCGATCGGGCTCGCGATCGCCCTGTTGACCCCGCGATTGGTGCCCGCCCCGACCCGTCACGCGGCCCGGCTCGACCTGCCGGGCGCGATCACCGCGACCGGTGGTGTCGCGGCACTGATCTTCGGGCTTCTACGGGCCGCCGAGCGGGGTTGGAGCGATGGGCTGACCATCGCCGCGCTGGGCATCGGGCTGGTTCTCGTCGCAGCGTTCCTGGTCATCGAGTCACGCACCGGGCAACCCCTGATGCCGCTTCGAGTGTTCGCCGACCGTGACCGTGCCGCCGCCTATGTGATCACGTTCCTGATGGCGATGGCGATGATCTCGACCTTCTTCTTCCTCACTCAGTTCCTGCAGAACGTGCTCGGCTGGAATCCGCTCGTCACCGGATTCGCGTTCCTGCCCATGGCGCTCGGCCTGGTCGTCACCAGTCGCCTGACCGCCCGGCTGCTGCCCCGGTTCGGAACGAAATGGCTCATGATCACCGGCACCTCGCTGATCGCCATCGGCATGGTCACCCTTACCCAGCTGTCCACCGACAGTGGGTACCTGTCCGGTCTGCTCGTACCGATGCTGCTGCTGGGCATGGGCATCGGGTTCACGTTCTCCACGGCCAACGTGGCGATCATGTCGACCGTGGAGGCGCAGGACGCCGGCGCGGCAGGCGGTGTCCTGCAGACCATGCAGGAGGTGGGCTCGTCGGTCGGGCTCGCCGTGCTGATCACCGTCTTCGGTTTCGCGACCGGCCACGCACGTGTCCTCCCGCACGGACTCCTGGTCGACGGAATGGCCACGGCATTCGTCGGCGCAGCCGTCTTCGCCGCCTGCGGCATCGCGGTGGCGTTCGGTTTCCGGCACCGGCAGTCGGCGGACACCTGACCGGTCGGGCGATACGCAGAGGGCCGGCGGGGCGAGCACCGTCCGACCGGCTCTACACGCCCGTGGCGCCGTCGATGCGTTCCCGGACCAGGTCAGCGTGCCCGTTGTGGCGGGCGTACTCCTCGATCATGTGGACGTAGATCCAGCGGAGGCTGACGTCCTGGTCCATGAATCGGCCGGTGTTGGACAGAGCACGGCCGACGGAGTGCTCGCGGGCGCGGACGACTTCCGCGTGCCACGTGGCGAGACTGTCGCGCAGAGTGACGCCCTCGGCCAGTTCGAAACCGCCGTCCGGGCCGTCCGGGTCGGCCTGCGGGTCGTAGATGGGCGGGACTTGTTCTCCGGTGAGCACCCGGCGGAACCAGTTCCGCTCCACCTCCGCCATGTGCTGGACCAGGCCGATCAGTGTGAAGCCGGACGGTGGCACCGATGCGACGGCGGCCTGCTCGTCGTTCAGGCCTTCGCACTTTATGGCGAGCGTGGCGCGGTGGAAGTCGAGCCAGCTCTCGAGCGTGGTGCGCTCGTCGGCGTTCAAGGGCGGTACAGGGCGGCCGGTGGTGCTCACCCGACCAAGTATCGCTGACCGTCGGCCGAATCCGTCGGCCGACAGGGCCTGTCAGCAGGGCGAACAGTTGTCCAGTGCAGACGGGTGGCGATCCGCCACGACAGCAGCCGAGCACGGCCCCGACAGCTACCCGGCCGCTACGCAAACATCGGTCAACTCCCTTGCGCGACCCGCGAGAACGCCAACCACCCGGCCTTGCGGGTTCGCCCCGCTCCTGGACACCGTCGACGACGCGGAGCTGCCCGAGGCCGTGATCACGGTGGACGCGGTGCACGCGCAGAAGGAGCACGCCCGTCACCTCGGCGAGGACCGTCACGCGTCGGCGCGAAGAAGTGGCAGACCGAGACGGTCCACGCAGCCCTCAACCTGCACGGCATACCGTGATCAAAACGGGCGAACGGGATTCCCCCCCGGGGCCCCGAGGTCGACTCGTCCCTCTCTGAGCGATGCACCGGCAAGGCCCTTGCCGGAACGTCCAGTTGAACTTGACTGTGACACGTCATCAAGTCTAGAGTGCTGAGCATCAGTATCACCGGTCTGTCGTTCGTGAAGGTTGCACTATTAGCGACTGGAGAGATGCACCAGATGGCTGGCTTAGAGACTAGGTTTCCCAAGTACGAACTGATCTCGTCCGGCAAGAACGTGGACCGAATTCCAGAGCTCCATGAATTGCGCGAGAAAACCCCCATTGCCTGGGTTCCGGTTATGGACGCAGCTTTTCTCACTCGACACGCCGATATCGTCCGAGTGCTGAAAGATCACCGCATGGCTCCGGCCAACTTGACACAGGGCATACGACTGCTCAGCCCCGAACAGCAAGAGGAATTGGAGCCGCTGAGCAGCGCCGTCAAGAAGTGGATGGGGCACACCGTTCCCGCGGATCATCAGCGGTTCATCGGGTTGCTGAAGCGCTACTTCACCCCGGCCATGATCGACCGGATGCGGCCGCGCGTGCGGCAGCTGTCGCATGAACTGCTTGATGCGGTGGAGCCGGCCGGACGCATGGACATCGTTTCCGACATCGCGTACCCGCTGCCCGCGTGCGTCATCGCCGAGATGCTCGGCGTGCCCATGGACAACAGGGCGCAACTGCTCGCCTGGTCGGCCGACATCGGCGCGATCGCCGAAATCGTCAGCTACGACCGGCTCATGGAGTGCCAGCGGAGCCTGCTGGCGATGCAGGACTTCGTCCTGGAGGTGGTCAAGGAGCGCCGGGCGGAGCCCAAGGACGATCTGATCAGCATGTTCGTCGCCGCCGAACGCGAGGGCCTCGTGAGCGAGGCGGAGATCCTCTCCAACTGCGTGATGCTGCTCTTCTCCGGGCACGAGACCACCGGCGGACTGATCACCAGCGGCCTGGTCCAGCTCTTCGATCACCCTGATCAGCTGGAGCTGCTGAAGTCCGATCCCGACCTGATGCCGGGTGCGGTCGAGGAGATGCTCCGGCTCGCCGGACCGGCTTCGGTGATCTCACGGGTCAGCACCGAGCCGGTCGAGGTGGCCGGTCATCAATTCGAAGCGGGGCAGCAGTTCCTCCTGGCGCTGATGGCGGGAAACCGCGACCCGCGGGTATTCGAGGACCCGGACCGCTTGGACGCCACCCGGCGTCCGAACGACCATCTCGCTTTCGCCACCGGCATGTTCTACTGCCTCGGTGCGGCGCTCGCCCGGATGGAGGCGGATGAATTCTTCAGGATTCTGTTGGACCGCTTCCCTGACGTCAGCCCCGGATATGAAACTCCTGACTGGCAGCCGGTGCTGCTCATCAGCCGACGATTGAAGACGCTCCCCGTCAATCTGCGGGGTGTCGGCGGAAGCGGTGCCGGCGATGAGTGACGCCGATCGGATAGCGGCCCTGCTGAAGGACCGCGCTGCCGACCCGGTAACGAAGTTCAGCCCTTCGCCGTACGAGACCGGACAGTTCCTGCGGATATCCGAGCGTGCGGACGTGGGCACACCGCAGATCGACTACCTGCTCGCGACGCAGCGGCCGGACGGCCTGTGGGGGTCGGTCGGGTTCGAGCTCGTACCGACGCTGGGCGCGGTGGCGGGTCTGTCCTCGCGGCCGGAATACGCCGACCGGGCCGGAGTGACGGACGCCGTGGCGCGGGCCTGTGAAAAGCTCTGGGAGCTGGCGCTCGGTGAGGGCGGGCTGCCGAGGCTGCCCGACACCGTGGCATCCGAGATCATCGTGCCCAGCCTGATCGATCTGCTGGGCGAGGTGCTGCAGCGCCACCGCCCGGCTGCAGGCGGCAAGGCCGGGCACGAGCAGGAGTTTCCCAGTCCGCCGGGCGCGAAGCCCGAGCTGTGGCGCCGACTGAGCGACCGGATCGCCCGGGGGCAGGCCATCCCGGAGACGGCATGGCACACACTCGAGGCGTTCCATCCGCTGCCGGAACAGTTCGCGGCGACGGTGACGCCCGCCGCGGACGGTGCGGTGACGTGTTCTCCGTCGTCCACAGCGGCCTGGGTGTCGGCGGTGGGGACGGACGCCGGGGCATCGACTCGCGCCTATCTCGATGAAGCGCAGAGCCGGTACGGCGGAGCGATCCCGATGGGAAGTTCCATGCCGTACTTCGAGGTGCTCTGGGTGCTCAACCTGGTGCTCAAGTACTTCCCGGACGTGCCGATCCCCAGGGAGATCATCGAAGAGATTGCCGCCGGCTTCAGCGAGTCGGGCATCGGCGGCGGGCCGGGTCTGCCGCCCGACGGGGACGACACGGCCTACGCCAATCTCGCCGGCGATAAACTCGGCGCCCCCACTCACCCGGAAATCCTGATGAAGTTCTGGGCCGAGGACCACTTCGTTTCGTATCCGGGGGAGCAGACACCCTCGGAGACCGTGAACGCGCACGCCCTCGAGTACCTGAATCATCTCAGGCTGCGCCGTGGCATCGCGGAATACGGTGCCGTCGAGGACGCGTGTGCCGAGTGGGTGATCTCCCAGCAGACCGAGGACGGCTGCTGGTACGACAAATGGAATGTCTCGCCGTACTACTCCACGGCGGCATGTGTCGAAGCCCTGCTCGACGCCCGGAAGCAGGATGAACCGCAGCTGGATTCGCTGCGTCGCGCCAGGGAATGGCTGCTCCGGCACCAGACGGATTCGGGCGGCTGGGGAATGGCGGAGCCGTCACCCGAGGAAACGGCCTACGCGGTGATGGCGCTCGACCTGTTCGCGAGCCGTGGCGGCAAGGGCGCCGAGGAGTGTGCGGCAGCGATATCCAGGGCCAAGGAATTCTTCAAGGACGAGTCCCGGGAGAATCCCCCGCTGTGGATGGGCAAGGACCTGTACACGCCTTTCCGGATCGTCGAAGTGACGGTGATGTGCGGCCGCGCCGTCGTGAGCAGGTACTGATGCCCGACGCGATCGAGTTCGAGCACGAAGGCCGGCGGAACCCGAATTCGGCGGAGGCCGAATCGGCCTACAGCTCCATCATTGCTGCGCTCGAACTCCAGGAATCCGACTACGCCGTGATTTCCGGGCACTCGAGGATCGTGGGGGCCGCGGCGCTGGTCTATCCCGATGCGGATGCCGAGACCTTGCTGGCGGCTTCGCTGTGGACGGCCTGCCTCATCGTCAACGACGACCGGTGGGACTACGTCCAGGAGGACGGCGGGCGGCTGACTCCGGGCGAGTGGTTCGACGGGGTCACCGAGGTGGTGGACACCTGGCGAACTGGCGGGCCCCGCCTGTCGGACCCCTTCTTCGAGTTGGTACGGACAACGATGTCCCGGCTCGACGCAGCGCTCGGCGCGGAAGCGGCAGACGAGATCGGCCACGAAATCAAGCGCGCCGTCACGGCGATGAAGTGGGAAGGGGTATGGAACGAATACACCAAGAAGACGTCCTTGGCGACGTACCTGAGCTTCCGCCGCGGCTACTGCACGATGGACGTCCAGGTCGTCCTGGACAAGTGGATCAACGGCGGCCGCAGTTTCGCAGCGCTGCGTGACGACCCCATCCGGCGAGCGATCGACGATGTGGTGGTGCGGTTCGGCTGCATGTCGAACGACTACTACTCGTGGGGCCGGGAGAAGAAGGCGGTCGACAAGTCGAATGCGGTGCGGATCCTGATGGACCACGCCGGCTACGACGAGAGCACCGCGCTGGCCCACGTTCGCGACGACTGCGTACAGGCGATCACCGACCTGGACTGCATCGAGGAATCCATCAAGCGCAGCGGCCATCTCGGCAGCCATGCACAGGAGTTGCTCGACTACCTCGCCTGCCATCGACCGCTGGTCTACGCAGCGGCGACCTGGCCGACGGAGACAGACCGCTACCGCTGAGCAGCAAATTGCGCCATCGACCCCCCACAAAGAGGGCCGTCTCTCCGCGCCCTCGGTGTACGGATGAAGGGAAACCTACTAGCGATGAGCACTGCCACCTCTCCCAGCGTCACCGGCTCCGTCACCACCCCCAGAACCGCTACGACTCCGGGTAGGACTCCCGGCCTGGCCCCGGGTGGCGTTCCGGTGCTCGGGCATCTGCCGATGATCCTGCGGTCCCGTTTCGAGTTCATCGAAACAGTGCGCAACGCAGGTCCGGTGACGCGGGTCAAGCTGGGCCCGAAGACCGCGTACTTCGTCAACGACTACGAGCTGCTCGCGCAGATCCTGGTGAGTGACGCGGACAAGTTCGTGCGCGGCATCCACTTCAAGAAGATGCGGAACATGGTCGGAAACGGAGTGGTCACGACCTCCGGCGACCTGCACCGGCGGCAACGACGGATCATGCTCCCGTCGTTCAGCCAGCGCCGGCTGGCCATGCATCTCCCCGTGATGCGGAAGATCATGTCCGAGTTCGTCGCCGCGGTGCCCGAACAGCAGCCCTATGACCTGATGGGACCGGTCATGGGAGTCGGCTGCGACATCGTGACCTCGACCATGCTCGGCGAGAAGACCCCGCCGAAGGTCCTGCGGCTCGTCCGCGAGGCCGTCCCGGTCTTCGTCGAGAACGCCGCGATCCAGGCCGTCGATGTGACCGGCATCTACAAGCACCTGCCGACGAAGTCGAACCGGGACTTCGAGAGGCTGCTCAACGCCTTCAACGAGTACATGTACTCGGTCATCGACGACAAGTTCCGTAACGGAGCCGGTGAGGAAGCCGGCCTCCTCGACATGCTGATCAACGCCACCGACCCGGAGACCGGCGAGAAGTTCGACCGGACCGAGGTCCGTGACCAGGCGGCGACGATCCTGCTGGCGTCGACGGAGACCACGGCGAACACCATCAGCTGGGCCTGCTACGAACTGGCCCGGCACCCTCGGATCTTCGCCGAATGCCGGGCGGAGATCGACGCGCTGGTCAAGGACCGCAACTGGCTGGACATCGAGATCGGTCGGCACGATCTGCCGGCGCTCAAGCGGGTGCTGTTCGAGGCGCTGCGCATGTACCCGTCCTCGTACCTCCTCTCGCGGCAGGCGTCGGTGGACACGACGCTGGGCGGCTACGCCATCCCGAAGGACGCCACGATCCTGTACTCGCACTACGGACAGCAGCGGGACGAGCGGAACTTCCCGCACGGCGACGAGTTCGACCCCGACCGCTGGCTGGACAAGGACGGTACCGAGGTCACGGCGTCCGCGTTCATGCCGTTCGGGTTCGGCGCGTACCGCTGCCTCGGCGAAAGCGTGGCGGTGCTGGAGGCGACCTACTGCCTGGCCATGATGGTCCACCAGTGGGACTTCGCGCTCAGCGACTACTCGGAGCCGAAGATGAACGCGACGATCACGCTCTCCCCGAAGGACCTGGAGTTCCTGTTCACCAAGCGGGCGGAGAGCGGAGCGCGCGATGAGTGACCTCGAGGTGCGGGTGGACCGCGACCTGTGCGTCGGCTCCGGGCAGTGCCTGATCTCTGCCGCCGACTACTTCGGGCAGGACATCGAGGGGTACGTGGAACTGCTGCCGGACGCCCCGACGGCCGATCTCGCCACGAACGAAGAAGTGCAGGAAGCGGTCGAGAAGTGCCCCTCCGGGGCGTTGTCCTGGCATCGCCCGGACTAGGGCGTGTCGCGAAAGTCGATCTCGGTCGTGACTGATCGCCTGTCGCGGGACGTGGGGATCTGACGAACGACCAGTGGGCCCGGCTTGAACCGCTGCTGCCGCTGGGCAGAAGCCGGGCCGTCCACCGGTGTGGAGCCAGCGGCAGTCGACAGCCGGCACACGGCGCAGTCGAGCAGGGACAAAAGCCACTGTCGCTGCTCGTCGCTGCTGGTCAGCGGCATGACAGCCCGGTCTTGGGGCATCTCGAGCGCCACCGGGCCGTGGCGACGCGATCCGAGAAGCTCGCCGTCCGTTACGAGGCGACCGTGCTGGTCGCAGCCATCAACGAGTGGCTGTGACCAGCACTTTCGCAAGACGCCCTGGCACGACCTGGATCTGACGTCCGGCCGGCCCGAGCTCGATGCCGGGCCGGCCGGGCCGGATCCAGGAGCCACCGTTACGCCCGCGGATCTTCGCCGCATCGTCCTGTCCATTTCATGGCAAGGGGCACTTCTTGTACACCGATACCGCCGAAACACTGGAGAGCGCAGTCGATGCGGGCCGCAACCACATCTTGCGGGCAGCCGGAATCGCCACACCTGCACTGCGCGCCACCATTGACACCCTCGGCAGCCGAATACGCCCGATCGTCGGTTACCACTTCGGCTGGCTGGACCTGGCAGGGCAGCCGACGGACCAGGGCAGCGGCAAGATGGTCCGCGCGGCCCTGACCGTCCTCTCGGCGGAGGCCTGCGGGGGCGATGTCCAGCGGGCGGTGCGTGGCGCCGTCGCAGTCGAGTTGGTGCACAACTTCTCCCTGCTCCACGACGACGTCATGGACGGTGATCTGGAGCGCAGAGGACGCCCCACTGTCTGGGCCACGTTGGGTGTCCCGGCCGCGATTCTGGCCGGCGACGTTCTGCTCGCGCGTGGCTGCGCGGTCCTGGAGGACGACTCCGAGCACCGGGTCTGGGCCACCAAGCTGCTCACCGAGACGATCGCGACGCTCGCCGAAGGTCAGATGGCGGATGTCGCATTCGAGCACCGCACGACCATCTCGCTGGAGGAGGCGCTGGCCGTCTCCGAGGCGAAGACCGCCGCGCTGCTGAGCTGCGCCTGCGAGCTGGGTGCGGGACTCGCCGGGGGCGGGGCCGAGGCTCGTGAGCGCCTGGCCAGGTTCGGATGGCATCTGGGGGTGGCGTTCCAGCTGGTGGATGACGTCCTGGGCATCTGGGGCGACCCCGCGACCACCGGCAAGCCGGCTGGTTCCGATCTGCGGAACAGGAAGAAGAGCATCCCGGTGGCCGCGGCGATGAACGGCACCGGCGCAGCCGCCGAGGAGTTGGCCGCGATCTACCGCGGCGCAGAGCCGCTGACCGACGACATGGCCGACCGCGCCGCCAAGCTGATCGAGTCGGCCGGCGGACGCGCGTGGACAGAAGCCGAGATCGACCGGCACCGGAGAGCTGCGGCGGATCAGCTGGCGGCTCTGGGCCTCACCGAGGAGCAGCGCCGGCCGCTGCTGGCCATGGCCGACTATGTCGCTCTCAGGAACCACTGAAGAAACGTTCCTCCTCGCATATTCCTGGATTCCTGACGATGCGGTCTCACCGCGGCAACGACATGGGGAGCTGAGTGCGTTGACTCTTCCGACCTCGGTGGAGGAGGGATCGAAGGCCCACCGGGCTCGCACCGTCGGTACCGGTCGCGCTCATGCCAAGGCCATTCTGCTGGGAGAACACGCGGTCGTGTACGGCACCCCTGCGCTCGCGATGCCCGTTCCCCAACTCGCGGTCACGGCAAGCGCAGGATGGTCCAGCCACTCCGCCGGAAGCCGGGGCGATCCGACCTTCACCATGACCGGGCCGGCTTCCCGCGGCGCGGTCACGGCACAGGCCTCGGACGGTCTGCGACGTCTGACCGCCGCGTTCGAGGCGCACACGGGAGCAACCGGCGGACACCACCTCGACGTCAGCCTCGACGGGGCGATTCCGCCCGGCCGCGGGCTCGGCTCCAGCGCCGCGAACGCACGAGCGATCGTCCTCGCCCTGGCCGACCTCTTCGGCCGGAAGCTGACCGAACGCGAGGTGTTCGACCTGGTGCAGGCGGCCGAGAACCTGACGCACGGCCGGGCCAGCGGCGTCGACGCCATGACCGTCGGGGCCGCCGCCCCGCTCCTCTTCCAGTCGGGCGAGGCACAGGCACTGGACATCGGCTGCGACGCACTGGTCGTCGTCGCGGACAGCGGAACCGCGGGGAGCACCAAGGAGGCGGTCGAGCTGCTTCGCGCCGGATTCCGGGCCGGGACCGGAAAGGAGGAACGGTTCATGCGCCGTGCCGCGCAACTCGTCGACGATGCCAGGGCCTCCCTCGCCGAGGGCGAACCCGAGGAATTCGGATCGTGCCTGACCGGGTATCACGACCTGCTGCGCGGGGCGGGTCTGAGCACCGACCGGATCGATGCGCTGGTGGAAGCCGCGCTGCAGGCCGACAGCCTGGGCGCCAAGATCACCGGTGGTGGTCTGGGCGGTTGTGTTCTCGCGGTGTCCCGCCCGGAGCGGGCCGGGGAAGTGGCCCGGCAGCTGCACGCTGCCGGTGCCGTGCGCACGTGGGCCGTACCGCTGAGGAGGTCCACCCATGAGCTCTGAACAGCCGTCCGCCCTGCTGTCCGCGCAGCGGACGGACACCGCGACAGCCGTCGCCCAGCCGAACATCGCGCTGATCAAATACTGGGGCAAGAAGGACGAGCACCTGTTCCTGCCCCGTACCGACAGCCTGTCGATGACTCTGGACATCTTCCCGACGACCACCCGCGTCCGGCTCGTACCCGGCGCCGGGCAGGACACGGTGGTCTTCAACGGCGAGCCCGCGACGGGAGAGGCCGAGCGGCGGATCACCGCATTCCTCCGGCTGGTGCGGGAGCGGTCGGGGCGCACCGAACGGGCTCACGTCGACACGGAGAACACCGTCCCCACCAAGGCCGGCCTGGCCTCCTCGGCCAGCGGTTTCGCCGCCCTCGCCGTCGCCGCCGCCGCGGCGTACGGGCTCGGTCTCGACGCGCGGGGCCTGTCCCGGCTGGCCCGGCGCGGCTCCGGGTCGGCCTCGCGGTCGATCTTCGACGGGTTCGCCGTATGGCACGCCGGCCACGCGGGCGGCACTGCCGAGGAGGCCGATCTCAGCTCGTACGCCGAACCGGTGCCGGCCGTGGACCTGGAGCCGGCGCTGGTGGTCGCGGTGGTCAGCTCCGCCCCCAAGGCGGTGTCCAGCCGGGAGGCCATGCGGAGGACCGTGGACACCTCACCGCTGTACGAGCCGTGGGCGGTGTCCAGCCGGGCCGACCTGGCGGACATGCGAGCCGCGCTCGCCCGCGGCGACCTGCCGGCGGTGGGCGAGATCGCGGAGCGCAACGCCCTCGGCATGCACGCCACCATGCTGGCCGCACGCCCCGCCGTGCGCTACCTGTCACCGGCCTCGCTCGCCGTACTCGACAGCGTTCTCCAGTTGCGGCGGGACGGCGTGCCGGCCTACGCGACGATGGATGCCGGTCCCAACGTGAAGGTGCTCTGCCCACGTTCGGACGCCGAGCGGGTCTCGGCAGCACTGCGCGCCGCCGCACCGGTCGAAGCGGTGCACATCGCCGGTCCGGGGCGGGGTGCTCGTCTGGTGGCGGAGGAATGCCGGTGACCGGCCCGCGCACGGTGACCCGGCGCGCTCCGGGCAAGCTTTTCGTCGCGGGTGAGTACGCGGTGGTGGAACCGGGCAACCAGGCGATCCTGGTGGCAGTCGACCGGTACGTCACCGTCACCGTGTCCGACGGCGCCGCACCCGGTGTCGTCGTCTCCTCCGACATCGGAGCCGGCCGGGTGCACCACCCGTGGCGGGACGGGCGGCTGACAGGCGGTACGGGCATGCCTCATGTGGTGGCGGCGGTCGAGACCGTAGCCCGCCTCCTGGCCGAACGCGGCCGGTCCGTCCCGCCGTTGGCGGTGTCGATCAGCAGCACGCTGCACGAGGGCGGCCGGAAGCTCGGGCTGGGCTCCAGCGGCGCGGTGACCGTGGCGACGGTCAGTGCCGTCGCAGCCCACTGCGGACTGGAACTCACCGCCGAAGAACACTTCCGGACGGCGCTGATCGCCGCCGCCCGTGTCGACCCCAAGGGATCCGGCGGAGACATCGCCACCAGCACCTGGGGCGGCTGGATCGCCTACCGGGCGCCCGACCGGGACGCCGTGCTCGACCTGACCCGCCGTCAGGGAGTCGAAGAGGCACTCCGGGCGCCGTGGCCGGACTTCTCCGTACGACGGCTGTCGCCGCCCCGGAACCTCTGCCTCGAGGTCGGCTGGACCGGCAACCCCGTGTCCACCACGTCCCTCGTGACGGACCTGCAGCGGCGCACCTGGCGGGGCAGCCCCGCGTACCGGAAGTACGTCGGGGCGACCGGCGAGCTCGTGCAGGCCGCAGTCATCGCGCTGGAGGACGGCGATGCCGAGGGCCTGTTGCGGCAGGTCCGGCGGGCCCGTCAGGAGCTGGTCCGCCTCGACGACGAGGTCCGCCTCGGCATCTTCACCCCCGAACTGACGGCCCTCTGCGCCATCGCCGAACGCGTCGGAGGCGCCGCCAAGCCCTCGGGGGCCGGGGGCGGCGACTGCGGCATCGCGCTGCTGGACGCCGAGGCCGGCTACGACCGCTCACCGTTACACAGGCAATGGGCCGCGGCCGGGGTGCTGCCGCTACCGGTGTCGCCCGCCGCGGAAGGAGTCGAGGAATGAGCAGTGCCCAGCGCAAGGACGACCATGTCCGGCTCGCCACGGAGCAGCAGCGCGCGCACAGCGGACGCAACCAGTTCGACGACGTGTCGTTCGTCCACCACGCCCTCGCCGGAATCGACCGGCCGGACGTCCGCCTGGCCACGACGTTCGCCGGCATCACCTGGCAACTGCCGCTGTACATCAACGCGATGACGGGCGGCAGCGCCAAGACCGGCGCCATCAACCGGGACCTGGCCATCGCCGCCCGGGAGACGGGCGCCGCCATCGCGTCCGGGTCCATGCACGCCTACTTCAGGGACCCCTCCTGCGCGGACACCTTCCGCGTGCTGCGCACCGAGAACCCCGACGGTTTCGTGATGGCGAACGTCAACGCGACCGCGTCCGTCGACGATGCCCGCCGTGCCGTCGACCTGATCGAGGCGAACGCCCTGCAGATCCACCTGAACACGGCGCAGGAGACGCCCATGCCGGAAGGCGACCGGTCGTTCGGGTCGTGGCCGGCCCAGATCGCGAAGATCACGGCGGCCGTCGACGTCCCTGTGATCGTCAAGGAGGTCGGCAACGGGCTCAGCAGGCAGACCCTCCTGGCGCTGCCGGATCTGGGGGTGCGGGTCGCCGACGTCAGCGGCCGCGGCGGCACCGACTTCGCCCGGATCGAGAACAGCCGGCGCGCCCTGGGCGACTACGCCTTCCTGCACGGCTGGGGGCAGTCCACCCCGGCCTGTCTGCTGGACGCCCAGGACGTCGGCTTCCCCCTGCTGGCCTCCGGTGGGATCCGCAACCCGCTCGACGTCGCCCGCGCGCTCGCGCTCGGCGCCGGCGCCGTGGGCTCCTCGGGCGTGTTCCTGCGCACGCTGATCGACGGGGGCGTCCCCGCCCTGATCGCACAGATCTCCACCTGGCTGGACCAGCTCGCCGCGCTGCAGACCATGCTCGGTGCGCGGACCCCCGCCGACCTCACCCGCTGCGACGTGCTGATCCACGGCCCGCTCCGGTCCTTCTGCACGGACCGAGGCGTTGACATCCGGCGGTTCGCCCAGCGCAGCAGCTCCGCCGACATCCGTTCCGAGATGACAGGAAGCACACGATGACCGAAGCGCACGCCACCGCCGGCGTCCCGATGAGGTGGGTGGGGCCCGTCCGCATCTCGGGAAACGTCGCCACCGTCGAAACCCAGGTACCGCTGGCCACGTACGAGTCTCCGCTCTGGCCTTCGGTCGGCCGCGGCGCGAAGGTGTCCCGGCTGACCGAGAAGGGCATCGTCGCCACGCTCGTCGACGAGCGCATGACCCGTTCCGTGCTCGTCGAGGCGACCGACGCGCTCACCGCGCTCTCCGCGGCACGGACCATCGAGGCTCGCGTCGACGAGCTGCGCGAGCTGGTGCGCGGCTGCAGCCGGTTCGCCCAGCTGATCGGCATCCGGCACGAGATCACCGGAAACCTGCTGTTCGTCCGGTTCGAGTTCAGCACCGGTGACGCCTCCGGGCACAACATGGCGACCCTGGCTTCCGACGTGCTCCTCCAACACCTGCTGGAGACGATTCCCGGCATCTCCTACGGGTCGATCTCCGGGAACTACTGCACGGACAAGAAGGCCACCGCCATCAACGGCATCCTGGGCCGCGGCAAGAACGTCGTCACCGAGCTGCTCGTGCCCCGTGACGTGGTGGCCGACGTCCTGAACACCAGCGCCGCGAAGATCGCCGAGCTGAACCTCCGCAAGAACCTGCTCGGGACCCTTCTCGCGGGCGGCATCCGTTCGGCGAACGCCCACTACGCGAACATGCTGCTCGCGTTCTATCTGGCAACCGGTCAGGACGCGGCGAACATCGTCGAGGGCTCCCAGGGCGTCGTCACGGCCGAGGACCGCGACGGCGACCTGTACTTCGCCTGCACGCTGCCGAACCTCATCGTCGGCACGGTCGGCAACGGCAAGGGCCTGGGCTTCGTGGAGACCAACCTGAACCGGCTCGGCTGCCGTGCGGCCCGCGAGCCCGGCGAGAACGCCCGCCGGCTCGCCGTCATCGCGGCGGCCACGGTGCTCTGCGGGGAGCTGTCGCTGCTCGCGGCGCAGACCAACCCCGGCGAACTGATGCGTGCGCATGTCCAACTGGAACGAGGCCACAAGACCGCAAAGGCTGGTGTCTAGAGCATGCCCCTCGCCATAGGCATCCATGATCTGTCGTTCGCCACCGGCGAGTTCGTGCTGCCGCACACCGCCCTCGCCGCTCACAACGGAACCGAGATCGGCAAGTACCACGTGGGCATCGGCCAGGAGTCGATGAGCATCCCGGCCGCCGACGAGGACATCGTGACCCTGGCCGCGACGGCTGCCGCACCAGTCGTCGCCCGGCACGGCAGCGATCGGATCCGCACGGTCGTGCTCGCGACCGAAACGTCGATCGACCAGGCGAAGTCGGCCGGTGTGTACGTCCACTCCCTGCTCGGACTGCCGTCGGCCACCCGCGTCGTGGAGCTGAAGCAGGCCTGTTACGGGGCCACGGCCGGCCTGCAGTTCGCCATCGGCCTGGTGCAGCGCGAGCCCGCCCAGCAGGTTCTCGTCATCGCCAGTGACGTCTCCAAGTACGACCTGGACAGCCCCGGTGAGGCGACGCAGGGCGCCGCCGCGGTCGCCATACTCGTCAGCGCCAATCCGGGGCTGGTGCGCATCGAGGATCCGTCGGGCCTGTTCACCGCCGACGTCATGGACTTCTGGCGGCCGAACTACCGCACCACGGCTCTGGTCGACGGCCAGGAATCCATCAACGCCTACCTCCAGGCGGTGGCGGGGGCCTGGAAGGACTACGCGGAGCGGGGCGGCCACTCCCTGGAGCAGTTCGCCGCGTTCTGCTACCACCAGCCGTTCACCAAGATGGCTCACAAGGCCCACCGACACCTGCTGAACCACTGCAGCCACGACATTCGCGACGACGACATCACCCGTGCCGTCGGCCGGACCACCGCCTACAACAGGGTGATCGGGAACAGCTACACCGCGTCCGTCTACCTGGGCCTCGCCGCGCTCCTCGACCGGGCCGACGACCTGACCGGTGAGCGCATCGGATTCCTCAGCTACGGTTCCGGCAGCGTCGCCGAGTTCTTCGGCGGGACCGTCGTCGCTGGGTACCAGGACCGGCTGCGGACGGAGGCGAACATCGAGGCGGTCTCCCGGCGACGGCCCATCGACTACGCCGGCTACCGCGAGCTGCACGAGTGGGCCTTCCCCGCCGACGGCGGCGACCACGCCACCCCGCAGCAGACCACGGGACCGTTCCGGCTGGCCGGTATCAGCGGCCACAAGCGCCTCTACCAGGCGGGCTGAACCGAGATCCACCCGAGTGCGGACGGCCGCTGGCGGGTGCTGTCGCTGGTCGTCACACCCCGGCAGTGCGCCGACCGCACCCGGTTCGAGCCGGTCATGGACGGGATCCGGGTGCCGAGGCCGACCTGCGGCAGGCCGCGCACGACGCCGGACAGCGTCAGCGCGGACAAGGCCCACAGCAGCCGCCGGACCGGCCGCTGCCTACGCAGACGTGGAATCCGGCACGTCCTTCCGGAGAAGGCCGACCGGGCCGCCGACCGGGTCCGGCGCGGCAGGGCCGGGGGTCGGCCGCCCGGTTCGACGAGGGACCGCCGGGACACCGCCTAGATGTAGCCCTCGCGCAGGGCGTAGGCCACCGCGTGGGCGCGGTTGCGGAGTTGGAAGCGGGTGGTGACGGTGTGGATGATGTTCTTGATCGTCCGCTCCGAGTAGAGGAGTTTGACGGCGATCTCCCCGGTGTCCATGCCGTCGGCGACCAGGCGCAGGACGTCGACCTCGCGGGGCAGCATGCCGTAGTCGGCGGGGCTGTTGTCCGGGCTGTCGCCGGTGCGTCGGCGGCCCATGCAGCCGATCAGCTTGCCGAGCAGGTCCGGGGGCAGGTCGCCGTGGCCGCGGACGGCGGTGCGGACGGCCTGGCGCAGGCGTTCGCCGGTGACCTCGCGGCGCCACAGGATGGTGGTGACGCCGAGCGAGACGACGTTGAGCAGCTCGGGCTCCTGGATCCGGTCCAGGATCAGCACCACGCGCGTCCCTTCGGCCTTGACCAGCCGGGACAGGCCGGCCATGGCGGCCTCGTCGAAGGTGTCGGCGACCAGCAGGGCGACGCCGGCGCCGGCCTGCTGGTGGTCCTCCTCGACGAGCGATATCTCCGGGCACTGCCGGAGGTAGCTCACCACTCCGGCTCGGGAGAGCGGGTCCAGGGCGTGGACGGCGACCGGGATCGGCCGGGCGGTCTGGGCCGGGATCGTTCGGGCGGTCTGCGTCGGGATCGTTCGGGTCGTCGTCGCGCGGACGTCGTCGGCGTACTGAAGCACGGCGCTGGATTCCTTTCGTTGCGCTTGGCGGTGCGCCCACCGCCCCCCACTGGCGGCGGCGCACCGTCGGAACCGGTCGGCTGGCGTCGTCCGCACGAGACGCCGTCTCTCCTCCTCCTGCGGCCCGGCTGGCACCGCGGGAGCTCCCGTGTCCGTCTGAGGTCCGACGGACATGTGCACCAGGGCCGACGCTATCCGCCGCCGATCAATAAAAGATTGACGGATCCGCATCCGCGTCATCGGTTCCCGTTCGGCGGGGGAAGTTTTCTTTTTTTCCGGGCCCGCCGGGCGGACGATCCGCGCCGCGGCCGTTTCCGCGACCGGTCGCGGCGGAATCGAAAGCGCGCGGACGGGCGGCCGACAAGGCCCCGGCGCGGCGGCGGAATTGCGCCCGCCCCGGCACCGCGGCCGGTTGGTCGGAACCGCTACCGTCTGACGATGACGGAAATCGGAGAACCCCGCGGCACGTCGGCTTCGGAGCCGGACGGCGGGGAGCGGCTGCGCCTGGGTCTGCTCGGGCCGGTGCAGGCCTGGTGCGGGGAGCGCGAGTTGGAGCTCGGTCCGCCGCAGCAGCGGGCGCTGCTCACCGCGTTGGCGCTGCGGGCGCGCCGGATCGTGTCGGTCGACGAGCTGCTCGACGCGCTGTGGGAGGAGCCGCCGGCCCGGGCCGCCACCGTCGTGCGGACGTACGTGTCGCGGCTGCGGCGGGTGCTGGAGCCGGACCGGGTGCACCCGACGGTGCTGGTGTCCTCGGGCAGCGGCTACGTGCTGCGGCTCCCGGCGGACTGCGTGGACGCCGAGGTGTTCGAGAGCCGGGTCGCGGAGGCGGGCCGGGCCCGCGCGCTGGGGGACGTCGCCGGGGCGCTCGGGCTGCTGCGGGAGGCGTGCGGGCTGTGGCACGGCGAGCCGCTGGCCGGGCTGCCGGGGCCGTTCGCCCAGGCGCACCGGGCCCGGCTGGTCGAGCGCCGGCTGAACGCCGTCCAGGCCTGGCTGGAGACCGAGTTGGAGGCGGGGCGGCACGCCGAGGTGATCGGTGAGCTGACCATCTGGGTCAGCCAGTACCCGCTGCTGGAGCCGATGCGGGAGCTGCTGATGCTGGCGCTGTACCGCAGCGGACGGCAGGCCGAGGCGCTGGGCGTGTACGCGGACGCCCGCCGCACGCTGCTGGAACAGCTCGGGGTCGATCCGGGGCCGCGGCTGCGCGAGCTGCACCTGGGCGTCCTGTCGGGCGATCCGCAGCTGGCCGCGCCGGCCGCCGCGCCCGCGCCGGTGGTCGAGGCGGGCGGCGGGCCGACCGGGCCGGCGCCGGTCGCGCCGGCCCAGCTGCCCGCCGACCTCTCCGACTGGACCGGCCGGGACGAGCTGTGCGCGGCGCTGTGCGCGGACCTGGCGCCCGGCGGTCCGGCCATGCCGGTGGTGGGGGTGTCGGGCCTGGGCGGGGTCGGCAAGTCGACGTTGGCGGTGCACGTCGCGCACGCGGTGGGCGGGCTGTACCCGGACGGCCAGCTGTACGTGAACCTGCAGGGGGCGGGGGCGTTCCCGGCCGATCCGGGCGAGGTGCTGGCCGGTTTCCTCGGCGCGCTGGGCGTGGCCGACGCGGCGATCCCGCAGGGGACGGCGGAGCGGGCCGGCCTGTTCCGGTCCCGGGTGGCGGGCCTGCGGGTGCTGATCGTGCTGGACGACGCCCGCGACAGCCGGCAGATCGGGCCGCTGCTGCCCGGCAGCCGCTCCTGCGCGGTGCTGGTGACCGGCCGGGCCTGGCTGTCGGGGGTTCCGATGACCCGTCGGGTCGCCCTGGAGCCGCTGACCTCGGAGGAGTCGGTGCGGCTGCTCACCGCGATCGCCGGGGCGTCCCGGGTGGCGGCCGAGCCGGCGGCGGCCCGGCGGCTGGCGGCGGCCTGCGGGTTCCTGCCGCTGGCGGTGCGGACGGCGGCGTCCCGGCTGGCGGCCCGTCCGGCCTGGCAGCTGTCGCACCTGGCGGACCGGCTGGCCTCGGAGCGGCGGCGGCTGGCCGAGCTGGAGACCGGGGAGCTGGCGGTCGCCGCGTCGTTCCGGCTCAGCTACGACCAGCTCGACCCGGAGACCGCCCGCGCGTTCCGGCTGCTGTCGCTGGCGGACGGCCCGGGCGTGTCCTCGGCGGCGGCCGCGGTGCTGCTGGAGCTGCCGGAGCCGGCGGCCGAGCGGCTGGCCGAGGCGCTGACCGACCTGGGGCTGCTGTCCTGCCCGTTCCCGGGCCGCTACCAGTACCACGACCTGCTGCGGCTGTTCGCCCGCGAGCTGGTCCGGGAGGTGGACGGGGAGGCGGTCGGGCGGGCCGCCGTCGAGCGGCTGCTGCGGCACTACCTGGCGACGGTGGCGGGCCTGTACCGGGTGGTCCGGCCCGGCTACCCGTTCCCGGACCTGGTGGCGGCGGAGGTCGCCGGGCCGGCGCCCGCCGTTCCGGCCTTCGCCGGGCCGGCCGAGGGGCTGCGCTGGGCGCGGCAGGAGGTCGCCGCCGTGCTGGCGGTCGCCGAGCAGGTCACCCGGGACCCGGACGGCCCGCTGGCGGTGGTCGCGGACCTGACGCTGGTGCTGATCCAGCTGATCGACCTGGGAATGGCCGTGCCGGAGCTGTGCGACCTGGCCGGACGGGTGGCCGAGGCCGCCGGGGCGGCGGGCCTGCCGGAGAGCGAGGCGCGGGCCCGGTACACGCTGATGTGGGCGCAGCGGGAGTTCCAGCGCACCTGGCAGGCCCGGTCCGAGGCGGCCCGGGTGGTAACGCTGGCCCGGCGGACGGGGCAGACGGCGCTGCTGCCGGGGGCGCTGATCGTGCTGGCGCTGACCGGTCTCCCGCGCTGCACCGACGAGGAGGTCACGGCCTGGTGCGACGAGGCCGTCGCGCTGAGCGTCGAGCTGGGCAACCGGTCCTCGCACGCCTTCGTCGAGGGGATGGCGGCGCTGGCCGACCTCGCCGTCGACCGGCCGGAGTCGGCCCTGGCCCGGGCCGAGCGCAGCCTGGTGACCTTCCGGGAGCTGGGCGACTTCGTCGGCCAGGTGCACGTGCTGTACGCGCGGGCGACGGCGCTGCACGGGCTGGGCCGGTTCGAGGAGGCGTGCGAGGACTTCCGGGAGTGCCTGGGGGCGCTGCGCGCGCTCGGCGCCCGGGACCGGATGCCGGGCGTGCTGCTGGGCCTGGCCGAGTCCTGCCGGGCCGCCGGGCTGCCGGCCCGGGCGCTGGAGGCGGCCGAGCAGGCGCTGGCGATCTCCCGGAAGGTGGGCCTGGAACACCGCGGGGCGAGCGCGCTGGCCGCCATCGGGCGGGCGCTGTTCGACCTCGGGGAGCGCGACCGGGGCCGGGCCTGCCTGGCGTAGCCGGCCCTTCCGGGGCGGTCCGGAAGTAAAGGTCTTCGCCGTCTCCGGAACATCTCCACCGCAAATCCGTTATCTTCCCGAGATATTCGGCGCAGGCTGCGCAACGATCATCACGGATCAATTTCGGAGTGAACGCCCGCGCAGCGAATTGACATTCCGGAGATCATTCGCTCGCAGCGGGCGCCGGGCCACCGGACTTCGGGTACGGAAGTCGGGCCGCACCGGCCGTCGACGATTCCCGGCCGGATTCCGCACGACCGTTCTCCGTTCACCCGGAGGACCCCCGGGCGCACTCGAACCATTTCGCGCCGGGGCCCGCCCGGGAGCCGGTCCGAGGCCGGTCCGACGCCGGTCCGGACGCCGGTCCGAGGCCGGTCCGAGGCCGCCCCGGGGCAGGACCGGCTGCCCCATCGGGCAGTGTCGGCGGGCGGTGCGGGCGGCCCGGGAGCAGAGCGTTGACACTCCGGATTGGTCCAGTCCACTGTGGGGCGACCAGGTCATCCACGGTGCCGCGGCAGCCCTCCGCCCGCGCCGGCGAGCTCGTCCGGGACGGCGCGACGGACCGGCCCCGGCCGCTCCCCCCGCTCGACCGCCGAGCGCCGCAACGAATCTGACGATCAGACGGAGATTCCCATCACCATGCAACGAGTCTGCCTCGCCCTGCCCACCATGCGGGCCTGCCCCGGCACCATCGCGGACCTCACCGAGGAGGCGGCCTACGCCGTCGAGACCTTCGGGGTCGAGGTCCACCTCCTCGTCCTCGACACCACCGAGGACGCCGAGTTCGCGAAGAACGCGGACGCCGTGGCCGCGCTGACGCCCGCCCCCGGCGTGTTCGTCCACCACCTCGGCAACGAGGCGCAGCGCGAGTTCTTCCTCGACGTGGCGCAGCGCTCCGGCGGCGCCGACCCCGAGCTGCTGCTCGACCTGATGCTGCCGCCGACCGTCGCGTACGGCTCCTGCGTGAACCGGATCTTCCTGGGCGCCGCCGCCCTGGGCTGCACCTCGGCGCACCTGCGCAACGACGACTTCGACTACCAGGTCGTCGACGGCGAGAAGATGTTCCCGATCCACCACGAGCTGCTGTCGATCGGCAAGCCGGCCGGCCGGGCGGTGGCCGGGGTGGCCCGCTCCGAGCTCGACCCGGCGGACGCGGACAAGCCCGTGATGCTGGTCAGCGCCGCCTTCATGGGCGAACTCAACGTGGACATCGGCGAGATCAACGAGCTGGACCCGGAGGTCTACCGGGACCTGGTGCGACTGTGGACGCCGCGGGTGTGGACCCGGGAGCAGCAGGACGCCATGGTGGACGTCTCCTTCAAGGGCGCCGAGCCGGATACCTTCGACAGCGACGACTCGGTGCTCGGCGTGCCGGACATCTGGGACGTCTACATGTGCAACGTCGCCCTGGACCATCGGGGTTACGAGGTGCTGCCGCTGGTGCCGTCGCTGCGCACCATCGGCGCCGACTACGCGCTGCTGCACGCCCTGGTGCACTCCAAGCTGCCCGCCGTCATCCACAAGCGGCACATCGTCAACTACTACACGCCCGAACGCCGGGTCGGCGCCGGGTTCGTCTCGTACCAGCTGCGCTTCGTCAAGATGCTGCTCTCGATGCTGTACCTGTACCCGGTCTACGGCCAGATGATCGACCTCGGCCGCGGGCTGCTGGACGAGCGGCACGAGCTGCTGGTCGAGCCGATCCTCGGCCTGGTGCGGGGCACCGTCGACCTGGACCGGGACGTGAACGAGCAGTGCCTGGACGAGGTGGACCGGCTCTACCGCAAGCTGGGCGGCAAGTACGCCGAGCTGGCGGACGTGGTGGCCGGGCAGCGGCAGCAGCTGCTGGACGAGGCCCGGGAGGACGCCGAGCGCTGGGCCGTGCTGATCGAGGCCTGGGCCCCGATGGTGGCCGCCGCCCGCGAGCGGGGGCTCGGCGGGTGAGCGGGGAGTTCCTGATCCGTCAACTGGCCGACGGGGACTGGGACGCGGTGGTCGCGCTGGAGCACGACGCCTACGCGGCCGACGGCCTGTCGGAGGGCCGGGAGGCGCTCCAGTCCCGGGCCCGCTGCTCGCCGGAGACCTGCTACGTGCTGGAGCAGCACGGCGTCGTCCGCGGCTACCTGCTGAGCCTGCCGTACCCGCCGCTGCGCTGCCCGGACCTCGCCGTGGCGGAGGCCGGGGCGTTCGAGTCGGACAACCTGCACGTCCACGACCTGGTGCTGGCCGAGGAGCTGCGCGGCCGGGAGCTCGCCGCGAACCTGATGGAGCACGCGCAGGCGCGGGCCGCGGAGGGGGGCTTCGCGCAGATCTCGATGATCGCGGTGCGCGGCTCCGACATCCTGCTGCGGTTCTACGGCTACCGCGCGCACCGGGAGGTGGCCGTGCCCGCGTCCTACGGGCGGCGTGCGGTCTACATGTCGAGGCCGGTGGGCTGACCGCGGCAGTACCTGAGGAGCCCGACCGGCCTGGCTGCCGGTCGGGCTCAACGCGTCTGCGCAGCAAGGAAGTTCGGTTCAGGAGGGGGCGGCCCAGGTGCGGTGGCGGACGGTGAAGGGGCGGTCCTCGTCGACGGCGACCGCCGCGCGGAACGGGCCCGGGACGGGGACGTCGGCGAGCCGGAGCGGGCCGGGGCCGAGCGGGCCCGGGTCGGCCAGGCGCAGCGGGGAGGGGCCGGCCAGCGGGAGGCCGAGGCCCTGGGCGAGCCGGCCGCCGTAGACCTTGACGCAGGCCTCGCGGCGGCACCAGAGCCGGGTGAAGCGGTCGGCGCCGTCGGCCGGGGTGGGCGCGTCGAGGACGAGTGCCGCGTCGGCGGGCGGGAAGTGCCGGCGGGCGATCCGGCTGCCGACGCCGGGCGGGCGGAGCTGCTCGACGTCCGCCCCGACCCGGCGCCCGTCCGCGACGGCGAGCAGCGCGAGGGCGCCCGAGGCGGACCAGTTGGCGTCGATCCGGCCGCCGGCCGCGGGGCTGGGCCTGCCGTGCGGGCCGCGTCGCCACGCCAGGTCGGCGGGCGCGACGTCGAGCCGTTCGGCGACCAGCAGCCGGACGGCGCCGCGGACCACGGTGAACCGCTCGCCCTGCCGCGGGTCGCGGGCCCGGTCGGCCCGCTCCCGTTCCTCGGCGTCGAGCAGGCCGTACAGCCGGCGGACGACGGCCGGGGGCTGGTCGGTGGGGATGCTCCAGACGTCGATGATGTCGGTGGCGCTTTCCCGCGCAGGGGCGTTCACGGCAGGGTCAGGGTGCTGAGCCGGCCCAGACGGCGGTCGTGGTCGGCGACCAGCAGCGGGCCGGGCCCGGGGAGGCGGTCGGCGAGCAGGCTCCAGACGCCGGTGAACGGCTGTCCGGGACGGGCCGCCCGGGCGCCTTCGGGGGTGTCGCCGGAGGCGAGGTCGGCGGCGAGCAACAGCCCGGCGCCCGGCCCGAGTCGACGGTGTTCGTCGAGAACGGAGCGCAGCGCCTGCGCGCTGTCCGGCTCGGCCTGCTGGCGGACCCGCATCCCCTCCCCCGGGGCCTCCTCGCAGACCAGGACGACGGCCCGGTGCTCGGCGGGCAGCTCGACGGGCTCGGCGGGCCGGTAGTGCAGGGCGCTCTGCTCGGCGAGCACGATCACGGCCCGCCGGCAGCCGCCGGTGCGGTGGTGGGCGGCGGCGATCTTCAGCGCGGCGAAGGCGGTGGCGCTGCCCTGGTCGCAGACGGCGAAGGCGGTCGGCTGCCCGGGGCAGTGGCGGCTGAGCCGGAGCGAGGAGGGCGCGGCGGGCAGGACGTCCGGCGAGGAGAAGACCAGGATCAGCAGGTCCGCGGGTTCGCCCCCGGGCAGCGCCTGTTCGATCAGGCCGGCGGCCATCTCGCCGTAGTCGTACCCGGCGCCTTCGGCCAGCAGGTCCTCGCGCAGCGGCAGGCCGTACGGGCGGACCAGGTCGCCGGTGAAGACGCGCAGGTCGGGGTGGAGCGCGGCGGCGGAGTGGCCGTCGAATCCGGCGGCGACCGCCCTGGTCACGCGCAGGCCGCGGGTCTCGGCGGGCATCGGGTCAGTCCTCGTCGGCGTAGTGCCCGACGACGTAGTCGGTGAGGCTGTCGATGGTGCGGATGTCGTCGATGCCGAGGTGCTCGACGTCGACCTGGATGGCGAGCGTCTCCTCGATGTCCAGGACCAGTTCGACGATGCCGGAGGAGGTGAGGCCGTAGTCGTCGAAGAAGCAGGCGTTCGCGGGGATGTCGGCGAGTTCGACGCCCAGGACGCGCGGCAGCACGTCCTCGATGCCGCGCCGGATGCGGCCGCGCACCTCGGGGTCGACCGACTCGGTGGTGGGCAGGGCGGAGTCTGACATGGGTGGACCGTCCAGTGCTGGGTGGAGGGGAACGAGGGTGCGGCGGCGGGTCAGTGCTGCAGGACCATGGCCGCGAAGGTGGCGCCGACGCCGGCGGCGGCGATCAGGTAGTGGTCGCCGGGCCGGAGCGCTCCGCCGGTGGTGGCGGTGCGGAGGTTGACGAAGGCGTCCGCGGCGAAGCTGTGCCCGACCGTGAGCACGTTGTCCAGGACCACCCGCTCGACGGGGTGGCCGAGTTGGCGGCAGATCATCCGCCAGGAGGCCTGGTTGACGTTGTGCGGGAGCAGCAGCGCGAGGTCGGAGAGGTCCAGACCGGCCTGGTCGAGCGCGGCCTGCACGGTCTCGATCATGGTGGGCTGGTACTCCCGCTGGTAGCGGACCATCAGCTCCGGGTCCTCGGCCGGCCGGCCGTAGAACTCGGGGCGCTGGCGGACCGCGTAGGACAGCACCCGGTTCCGGTCGCCGCCGGGGCTGACCAGGCAGGCCGTCGAGGCCTCGGCGAAGATCGTGGTGTCGGGGAGGACCTGGGCGTCCCGGGTGAAGGTCTTCTCCCCCGCCACCACCAGGGCCAGCGCCGACGGGTCGCCGTCGTCCGCGAGCAGTCGCCCGGCCAGGTCGATGGCCAACAGTGAGGCGGCGCAGGCCTGTTGGGTGACGGTGAAGGCGTCGGCGCGGGTGAGGCCGAAGCGTTCCCGGAGCTGGTGCAGGGGGTTGAGCGGGTAGGGCACGGCGACCGGTGTGTTGCGGGCGTGCAGCAGGTACCGGACCCGGTGTTCGTTGCCGCGCAGTTCGGGCAGGGCCCGGACGGCGGCGTCCAGCAGGTCGAGCAGCGTCCCGTCCGGGTCCAGGCGCACCTGGTCCAGGCCGTGGAAGCGGCGGAAGAGTCGGAGTTGACGTGGGGTAAGGCCGATCCGGGCGCCCACGTCCTCGATCGATTCGAGTCGCGGGGGGAGGTGGACGGCCACTGCCTCCAGTGCGGTCACGCCGGTTAGTATTCCCACGCTCCGCGGGTCGCACAAGCGATCACCGCCCTGGAGCCCCCTCCCTCACCCCCGTTGCCGTCGAGCCGGTGGAGCCTTCCGATGACCGATCCCCAGCATTACTCCGCATACCGAGAAACCGTTTCCGACCTGGCCTCCGGGCCTCCTGCCGCCCTCGACCCGGGGTTGCTGGCCGCGCTGGCCGAGGCTGCCGACGCGCTGCCCGATTGGGCAGAGTCGCTCGCCCCCGAGGACCGACTCGACGGTGATCTCGCCCTGGACGAAAGCGAGTTCGCCGCCCTGGACGCGCTGCTGCGGGAGCGCTTCGGCGCCGACCTGGGCGCGCTGCGGGCCGGCCTCGGCCTGGACGGACTGGCTGCGCTGACCGTCGGCGACCTGGCGGAGCTGGTGCGCCGATGAGCCGCTTCCTGATGGCGGTGCCCCCGCTGGCCGGGCACGCCAATCCGGCGGCGGGGATCGCGGACGAGCTGGTCGCGCGCGGCCACGAGGTCGCCTGGACCGGCACCGAGACGATGCTGCGGCCGCTGCTCGGGCCCGACGCCCGGGTCTTCGGCACCGGCAACCGGATGTTCCGGGCGATGGGCGGCCACGGCCTGGCCTCGCTGCGTTCGCTGTGGGAGGGCTTCGTCGTCCCGTACGCCAGGTTCACCCTGAAGCCGCTGGACGCGGTGGTCCGGGAGTTCCGGCCGGACGCGCTGCTGGTGGACCAGCACACCCCGGCGGGCGCACTGGTGGCGCACCGGTACGGGCTGCCGTGGGCGACGCTGGCGCCGGGGGCGATGGAGCTGGGCCGCCCGTACCGGCACCTGCCGCAGGTCGAGGCCTGGACGGCGGGCCTGCTGGCGGGCCTGTGGGAGCGGGCGCAGCTGCCCGCCGGGGAGTTCGCCGATCCGCGCCTCTCGCCGCACCTGGTGCTGGCCACCACCGGGCGGGCGCTGCTCGGCGACCTGCCGACGCTGCCGCAACTCGCCCTGGTGGGGCCGGTGCTGACCGAGCGGCCGGCCGACCCGGCGTTCCCGTGGGAGCGGCTGGAGCCGGGCCGGCGCACCGTGCTGGTCACCATGGGGACGATGTCGGACGTCGTCGGCGCGGACTTCCTGCACCGCACCGTCGAGGCGCTGGCGCTGCTCGGCGGCGACGTCCGTGCGGTGATCGCCGCGCCCCGCGGGGCACTGCCGGCTGCCCTTCCGGACTCCGTCACGGTGGTCGATCGGGCACCGATCCTGGAGCTGCTGTCCGGGGGCCACTTGGACGCGGTGCTCTGCCATGGTGGGATGAACACCGTGGTCGAGTCGCTGGCGCACGGTGTCCCCGTGCTGGCGGCGCCGATCCGCAACGACCAGCCGTTCGTGGCGCAGCGGGTCGTGGAGGCCGGGGCCGGCCTCCGGGTCCCGTTCGCCCGGGTCAGTCCGCCGGTGATCGCCGAGCGGCTGCGGCGGGTGCTCGACGAGCCCTCCCACCGGACGGCCGCCGAGCTGATCGGTCGTCACCTTCTGTCCGGTGGAGGGGCGTCGACCGCCGCCGACCGGATGGAAGCGCTGGTCGCCCCCTGATTCCGCCTCGCGCCCGCCAACCCCTGCCTTCTGCACGGGGGTTGACGGGCGTGAGCCCCCGTACACCGCCCCATCCCGGGAGTTCTGGTTGATCGAGACCAAGGGACTTCGCAAGTCCTATCCGTCCGGTAAGCACGGCCGCACCGTCGACGCCGTCCGCGGCATCGATCTGGAGGTCCGAGCGGGCGAGATCTTCGGCTTCCTCGGCCCGAACGGCGCCGGGAAGACCACCACCCTGCGCATGCTCGCGACGCTCATCCGACCGGACGGCGGCGAAGCCCTGATCGCCGGCGCCGACCTGCTGGCCGACCCGGCCGGGGTCCGCCGGCGGATCGGCTACGTCGCCCAGGGCGGCGGCACCGCCGACGCGGTCACCGGCCGGGAGGAGCTGGTGATGCAGGCCCGGATGTACGGCAGCCGCAAGGCCGACGCCCGGCGCCAGGCCGAGGACGCCCTGAAGGCCTTCGACCTGACCGAGTTCGCCGACCGCCACTGCAGCACCTACTCCGGCGGCCAGCGCCGCCGGGTGGACATCGCCCTCGGGGTGATCCACTCCCCGAAGGTGCTGTTCCTGGACGAGCCGACGGTCGGGCTCGACCCGGCCAGCCGCGGCCAGGTGTGGGCCGAGATCAAGCGGCTGCGCACCGAGGGCATGACCGTGGTGGTGACCACCCACTACCTGGACGAGGCCGACGCGCTCTGCGACCGGGTCGCGATCGTCGACCACGGCCAGGTCGTCGTCGAGGGCACGCCCGAGGCGCTCAAGCGCGAGATCTCCGGCGACGTCGTCCTGCTCGGCCTCGCCGCCGGGGAGGCCGAGCCCGCGGCCGACGCCCTGCGCGGTCAGCCCTGCCTGCACCGGCTGGAGCCGGGCGAGGACGGCCTGCGGCTCTACCTGGACGACGGTGCGGCGGCGATCCCGCTGCTGCTGAGCGTCCTGAACGGGGCGGGCATCGTCCCCGGCACGGTGCAGCTCCAACGGCCGAGCCTGGACGACGTGTTCCTGGCCCGCACCGGCCGATCCATCGAACAGTCCTGACGAGAGATCCCTGGGGTTCCTTCCGTGAAGCTCGCCCGTGACACCTGGCTGGTCTTCCAGCGGCAAGTGCTGCTGATGTGGCGCACACCGATCTGGATCGTCATCGGCATCACCCAGCCGGTCTTCTACCTGCTGCTGTTCGCCCCGCTGCTCAAGAAGGTGCTCGCCCCCATGGGCGCCACCAGCTACGCCGAGGCCTACCAGATCTACGTCCCCGGCCTGTTGGCGGTGCTCTGCATCTTCGGCGGCCTCTACACCGGCTTCAGCCTGCTCGGCGAGCTGAAGGCCGGCATCATCGAGCGCTCCCGGGTGACCCCGGTCAGCCGACTCGCCCTGCTGCTGGGGCGGGCGCTGCGCGAGACGGTCGGGCTGCTCGTCCAGGCGGTCATCATCACGCTGGTCGCGCTGCCGTTCGGCCTGCGGGTCGACCCGGGGAGCCTGCTGCTGGCCTACCTGCTGCTCGCCCTGCTGGCGCTGATGACCTCGGCCGTCTCGTACGGCATCGCCCTCGCCCTGCCCAACGACGCCGCGATGGCGCCGGTGGTGAACACCATCGCCCAGCCGATCGGCCTGCTCTCCGGCGTGCTGCTGCCGCTGGCGCTGGCGCCGATGTGGCTGCAGCGGGTGGCGGAGTGGAACCCCTTCTACTGGGCGGTGGAGGGCATGCGGGCGCTGTTCTCCGGGCACCCCGGCGACAGCGTGGTCTGGCAGGGGCTGCTGATCGTCACGGTGCTGACGGTCGCGGCGGTGTTCTACTCGGCCCGGCTGTTCTCGGCCCGGATCCGGTAGCCGCACCCGGCCGGGGAGCGGGGAGGGGCTGCGGCCCCTCCCCGCTCCGTCGTGTTCAGCCCGCGGCTGCCCGGACGAAGTCGGCCAGCCGGGCCACGCCCGTCCCGATCTGCTGCTCGCTCAGGGCGCTGATCGACAGCCGCAGGCGGCGCTCGCCGCCGCCCGCCGGGTAGAACGGGGCCATCGGCGTCCAGAGCACGCCGTGTTCGCGGGCGCAGCGCTCCATCGCCGCCTCGTCGGCGGTGAACGGCACCTGGAGCACGGCGAAGAAGCCGCCCTCCGGCTCGTTCCAGGACACGCCGAGCCGGGCCCGTTCGGCCGGCGGGAAGTGCCGCTCCAACTCCCGCAGCAGCGCGGCGAGGTTGGCCGCGTAGTGGGCGCGGGCGGGGGCGTTGGCGTCCCGCAGCCGGCAGTCGTGCCGGAGCAGCATGCCGCCGATCACGGCCTGGCTGAGCGCCGGGGTGTTGACCGTCGTCATGCTCTTCAGCTTGGCCAGCTCGTCGGCGAGCAGCGTGGTGCGGCCGTCGGGGGCGAGCACCTGCTGGTCGGCGACGACGTAGCCGAGCCGGGCGCCGGGGAAGCAGGTCTTGGCGAAGGAGCCGAGGTAGATCACCTGGCGGCGCCGGTCCAGCGCCTTCAGGGTGGGGCGGTCGCCGGCCTCGCGGGCGAAGAAGCCGTACGGGTTGTCCTCGATCACCAGCAGCCCCTCCTCGGCCGCCGCGTCCAGCAGCCCGGCGCGCGCCTCGACCGGCATGCTGGTGCCGGACGGGTTGGCGAAGTCGGGGACGACGTACAGCGCGCGCGGACGGCGGCCGGCCGCCCGGACGGCGCGGGCCGCCGCCCGCACGGCCTGCGGGTCGGGGCCGCCGTCGGGGCCCTCCGGGACGGGGACGGTCGCCACGTCGAGCAGCCGGGCGGCGCCGGTGACGCCGACGTAGCAGGGCGAGCTGACCAGCAGGACGTCCTCGGGCGTGGCGCACAGCGCGCGCAGCACCAGCAGCATGCCCTCCTGGGCGCCGACGGTGAGCACCAGCGACTCGGGGGCGGCGTGCAGGCCCTCGTCGTTGGCGAGGGTGCGGGCGACCAGGTCGGCGATGATGCCCTTGGTCGGCCCGTACTGGAACAGCGCGGTCCGCACGGCGCTGCCGCTGAGGCCGCGTTCGGCGAGGTGGGCGAGGTAGGTGTCCAGGTGGCCGTGGACGTCCTCGGGCTCGAAGAAGCCCTCGTGCGGCCGGCCCGGGGCGAAGGACAGCGCGTCCGGGTAGCGCTCGGTGACCTCGTTGAGGAACGTCATCGCGTCCAGCAGCGGATCGGCCAGGCTGGCGTGCAGCTCGCCCAGCGGGAGCGTGGTGGTCGTCGTCACCGCAGGGCCTCCCGCAGTCGGTCGGCGGCGTAGCGCTGGGCGTCGCGGCCGTCGTCCAGGACGCCGGCCATCGCGAAGAAGCCGTGCGGCATGCCGTCGTAGCGGCGCAGCTCGACCGGGACGCCGGCGGCGCGCAGGGCTCGTGCGTACGCCTCGCCCTCGTCGCGCAGCGGATCGTACTCGGCGGTGATCACCGTCGCGGGCGGCAGCCCGGCCAGCGAGGGGGCGCGCAGCGGGGACGCCAGCGGGTCCGCGCCGTCGGCCGGGTCCGCGAGGTAGTGGCCCCAGTACCAGGCGACCGAGCGGCGGTTGAACAGCAGCGGGTCGTCGTGCTCGCGGACGGACGGGGTGTCCGCGGCGTGGTCCGTGTTGGGGTAGACCAGCAGCTGGTGGCGCAGCGCCGGGCCCCCGCGCTCCCGGGCGGCCAGGGTGAGCGCGGCGGCCAGGTTGCCGCCGGCGCTGTCGCCGCCGACCGCGATCCGCTCGGGATCGACGCCCAGTTCGGCGGCGTTCGCGGCGATCCACTCGGCGCCGGCGATCACGTCGTGCACGGCGGCCGGGAAGGGGTGCTCGGGGGCGAGCCGGTAGCCGACCGAGACGGTGACGCAGCCGACGGCGTTGGTGAGGCGGCGGCAGATCGCGTCGCCGGTGTCCGGCGAGCCGAGAGTCCAGCCGCCGCCGAACAGGTAGAGCAGGACGGGGAGCCGACCGTCGCGCTCGGGGCGGTAGACCCGCAGCGGCAGCGGACCGCCGGGGCCGGGAACGGTCAACTCCTCGACCGAGCCCACCGGTTCGGGGTTCCCGGCGGCGGCCCGGATGTCGGCGAGATCCGCGGCGCGGGCCTCGGCGAGCGTACGGGTGTACAACGGCGGCGTACCGGCCGCGGCGCGCTGCGCGCGCACGGCCTCGGCCTGGGGATGCAGTGGCAAGGGACGTTCCTGGGGGATCGGGCCGCCGGTCTTCGGCGGCGGGTCGGTGCGGGGTTCTGCGAGGGTGCGAAACCAGGGAGCACAACCAGGGGCGCGTGGGGGCACCTCCCGGCCCGCTAGGGCTGGGGGAGAACTGCGCGAAGCGGAAGGCGCTCACCCGCAAGATCGCGACGCAGGAGAATGACCTGCACGTGTCCGCGACCTTACGGACTGGTTGGCGCTTGTCGCGCAGTTCCGCCCCCCTCGGCTTCGCCTGGGGGTACCTCCAGCGCTCGCGTGTTCTCACCCGCCTGCGTTCAGCGACCGTCGGGGACGACCGCCGTGCGGTCGAGGTCGGTCAGGCGTGGGCGGCCCAACAGGGCGAGGGTGTCGTCGAGTTCGGCCTTCAGCAGGTCGAGGACCCGTGCGGCGCCGTTCTCGCCGTCGGCGGCGAGGCCCCACAGCAGGGGCCGGCCGATCAGGACGGCCCGGGCGCCGAGGGCGATCGCGAGGGCAACATCCGTGCCCGTCCGGACACCGCCGTCCAGGAGGACGGGCAGGTTCGGCGGGACGGCGTCGGCCACTTCGGGCAGTGCGGCGAGGGACGGGAGGGCACCGTCGAGCTGGCGGCCGCCGTGGTTGGAGACCAGGACGGCGTCGACGCCGTGCTCGGCGGCGAGCCGGGCGTCCTCGGCGGTGAGGATCCCCTTGAGGACGATCGGCAGGCGGGTGCGTTCGCGCAGCCAGGCGAGGTCGGCCCAGGTCAGGGTGGGGTCGAACTGCTCCTTGGCGTGGTCGGCGAGGCCCGAACTGCCGTGGCCGGCGCGGTGGCTGGCGGCCATCACGGCCTGGTCGACGTTGACGGCGCGGACGTGCGCGGGGATGGCGAAGCCGTTGCGGGCGTCGCGCAGGCGGCGACCGATCCGGGGGGCGTCGACGGTCAGCACCAGGGCGCGGAATCCGGCGGCTTCGGCGCGTTCGACCAGGGCGGCCAGCACGTCGCGGCGGCGCAGCCAGTACAGCTGGAGCCAGAGCGGGCCGGTGGCGGCCTCGGCGATGGATTCCAGGGTCCGGCTGGCGAAGATCCCGGCCACCATGAGCGCGCCGGCGCGGCCCGCTGCGCGGGCGGTGGCGACCTCGCCCTCGGGGTGGAACAGCTGGTGGTAGGCCATCGGGGCGATGCCGATGGGGGTCTCCAGGCGGCTGCCGAGCAGAGTGAGGCCCTGGTCGGTGGCGGAGACGTCGACCAGGGTGCGCGGGCGCAGCCGGCACTCCTCGAACCGGGCCCGGTTGGCGGCGAGGGTGCGTTCGGCGCCGCTGCCGCCCTGCACGAAGTCCCAGATCTCGGCGGGGAGTCGGTCGCGGGCGGCGCGTTCGAAGTCGGCCGGTTCCAGCGCTTCCACGGGTCTGCCTTTCCGGGCAGGCCTCGGTCGGGCCCGCTCCGGCCCGGCAGCGTAGGAGGCCACACCCCCAATGGTCTAGACATTGCTTCGGCTCAAACGCCTGTGCAATCGTCAGAAAGCCGAACCGACCCCGTTCGTCGTGACCGGCGTCCTTCCAACCTCCCCTTCGTGGAGTGGCGTTGACCGGATCTTCTTCTCTCCCCGCCCAGCCGTACGAGGCCGCCGAGGCCCCGCACGACTGGGTGGACCGCTACCTGCTGGCCGGCCCCGCCGACCAGGAGTGCCTGCGCTTCGGCGCCCCCGTGGACCGGGCGGCGCTGCGCGCCCTGGTCGCCGAGCAGGCCGCCCGGCTCACCGCCGCCGGTCTGCGCCGCGGCGGCACGGCCGCGCTGCGGCTGGCGCCCTCGCTCGGCTACGTCGCCGCGCTGCTCGCCTGCTGGCAGCTGGGCGTCCAGGCCGTCCTGCTGGACCACCGGCTCACCGACCACGAGGTCGCGCTCGCCGTCGAACGGCTGGCGCCCGAGGTGCTGGTCGAGTCGGCGCACGGCCCGGCGGCGGCGCTGCGGGGGTTCGCCGACACCGACCCGGTGCCGGTGGCGCTGCCGAACGGCCGCCCGGCCGCGACCGGCCACGCCCTGGTGCAGCTCAGCTCGGGCTCGACCGGCCCGGCCAAGGTGATCGCCCGTACCGCCGCCGACCTGCTGCGCGAACTCGACTGCTACGCACGGCTGGAGGCGTTCCCGAAGGCCGGCGGCCGGGTGGTCCTGCTCTCCTCGGTGGTGCACGTCCTCGGCCTGGTCGGCGGGCTGCTCAACAGCCTGTACGCCCGGGTGCCGCTGACCGTCCCCGCGCGGATAACCACGGCGGGCATCCTGGCCACCGTCGCCGCGGACGACCGGCCGACCACCGTGATCGGCGTCCCGTTCCACGCCGAGCTGCTGGCGGGCGCGACCGACGCGCCGCCGCTGCCGCAACTGCGCCGGATGATCGTCGCCGGCGAGCTGGTCCGCCCGGGCCTGCCCGCCGCCTTCACCGACCGGTACGGCGTGCCGCTGGGCACCATGTACGGGATGACCGAGCTCGGCGTCATCGCCACCGACCTCGACGGCGCCCTGCACCCCGAGGCCGTGCCCGTCCACGGCATGGACGTGCGCGAGGACGGCGGCGAACTGCACATCGCGACGGCCGCCTCCCCGTACCCCGGCCTCACCGACCCCACCCGCTGGTCGGACGGCCGGCTGCACACCCGCGACGCCGGCCGGGTCGACCCGGCGACCGGCCGGATCACCGTGCTCGGCCGCCGCGACTCGCAGGTCTCGATCGGCGGCCTCAAGGTCGACCTCAACGAGGTCGAGCACACCCTGGCCGCCCTGCCGGAGGTCCGCGAGGCCGTGGTGGTCTTCGTCGACGGCGCCATCGAGGCCTACCTGGCCACCGAGAGCGCCGGAACCGCGGATCGGGCCGACGCCGTCCGCGAGGCGCTGACCCGCGAGTTGGCCGCCTTCAAGCGGCCCCGGCAGCTCACCTTCCTCCCGGCGCTGCCCCGCACCGCCACCGGCAAGCTCGTCCGCGACACCGCCGCGCTGCGCGCCGCCGCACCCTGATCACGCCTTGATCGACCGCACACCGTTCCGAACCCCGACCCAGCACGAGGAGCACACCATGCAGGAGCGCATCCACGAGTTCGTCATCGCGGCACTCGCCGGGATGAACTACGACGTCGACGAAGTCACCGGCGACACCGACCTCGGCCCGGCCGGCCTCGACCTCGAGTCGCTGGCGCTCGCCGAGCTCTCGGTCCAGGTCGAGGACGAGTTCGGGGTCAAGTTCGAGGTGGAGGAGATGGAGACCACCGCGCTGATGACCCTCGACCAGTTCACCGCCGACGTGGCCCGCCGGATCGCCGCCGAGTCCACCGCCGCCGCCGGCACCGCCGCGTGAGCACGACCGTGCTGCCGGACCGGGCCGAGGTCGTGGCGATGCTCGCGGCGTTCGGGCAGCGGCCCGCGGACCGCGTGCCCGAGAACCTCGGCTCGCTCGAACTCACCTGGCTGACCGCCGAGTTCGAGCAGCGCTACGGCATCGAGCTGGAGCTCTCGGACGAGCGGTTCGCCGCCGTCCGCACGGTGGACGACGCGGTCGCGGTGCTGCGCGAGGCCGTGCTCGCCGCCACCCCCTCCCCGGGCGGGGTCGCCCGGTCATGAGCAGCAGCGCACCGCCGGCCGGACGGCCGGTGTTCACCGGCCTCGGGGTGCTCAGCGCCTTCGGCGCCGGGCTCGCCCCGCTGGCCGCCGCGACCGCCACGGCCGGGGCCGGCTTCGCCGAGGTGACCCGCTTCGACGTGGCCCGGCGCGGCACCCGGCGGGCGGCCCTGCTGGCCGACCCGCCGCCGCTCGCCGACGCGGTGCTCGGCGCCGTCGCCGACGCCTGCGCGCAGTCCGAACTTCCGGCCGGTGCACCGCTGTTGCTCGCCCTGCACAGTGACCTGCGCACCCGCGGGGTCGCCGAGGAGGTGTCGCGGGGCGCCGCCGCCCTCGGCCTGGCCGGGGTGACCCGGGTCTACACCGGCGCCTGCGTGGCCGCCGCCACCGCGGTGGCCGACGCGGCCGCCATGGTCGGCTCCGGCCGGCACCCCCGGGTGCTGGTCGCGGCCGGGCACCTGGTGGAGCCGGGCGTCTTCGCGGCCTTCGACGCGGGTCGGGCGCTGGCCCGCGACGGCGAGCTGCGGCCGTTCAGCACCGGGCGCAGCGGCACCCTGCTCGGGGACGCCGCGGTGGCCGTGGTGGTCGAGGCGGCGGACGCCGCCGCCGGGCGCGGCGCCCGTCCGCTGGCCCGGCTGGCGGGCTGGGGCCGCTCCGGGGACGCGCACCACGTGTGCCGGCCGCGGCCGGACGGCGCGGGCGTGGCCCGGGCGGCCCGGTCCGCGCTGGCCCGGGCGGGGGTCGCCCCGTCCGCGGTGGGCTACGTCAACGCCAACGGCACCGGTTCGCCGATGTCCGACCTGGCGGAGGCGCGGGCGCTGCGCGAGGTGTTCGGCGACGCGCTGGCCGGGTTGCCCGTCAGCTCCAGCAAGTCCGTCCACGGGCACGCCCTGGAGGCCTCCGCGCTGCTCGAACTCGCCGTCACCATCGGCGCGTTGGGCAGCGGGCGGCTGCCGGTCAACGCCGGCTGGCTGGGCCCGGACCCGGAGATCGGGCTGAACCTGGTGCTGGCCGGACCCCGCGAGGACGCCCGTCCCCGCTACGCGCTGAGCCTCAACTCGGCGTTCGGCGGCGCGAACACCGCACTCCTGGTGGCCGCCGCATGAACCACCTGCGCACGCTCGCCACCGCGGCCTGGACCGACGGCGCGCCGCCGCCCCCGCTGCCCGGCTTCTCGGCCTCGACCTTCAACCCACTGGTCGCGGCGGTCGCCGAGCGCTGCCTGGCCGCGCACTACGGCGAGCCCGGCGGAGCCGAGGAGCCCAACGGACACATCGAGCCGAACAAGCCGGGGGAACCCGGCGAACCCGGTGGACCTGCGTTGCCCGACACACCCGGCACACCCGGAGACTGCGGGTCGCCTGGCGTGCCCGACGGGCCCGAATTGCCTGGCAGCCCCGAGACGAAGCCCGGTGAGCCTCGCAGACCCATCGCCTCCGGCAGCCCCGGGGACTGCGGGTTGCCTGGTGGACCCGGGGCGCCCGGCGAACCCGGAGCGCCCGGAGACTGCGGGTTGCCTGGCGTGCCCAGCGAGCCCGGCGAGCCCGGCGAACCCGGTGGACCTGCCTTGCCCGACACACCCGGCACACCCGGCACACCCGGCACACCCGGCACACCCGGCACGCCCGGCACGCCCAGGGAATGCGGGTTGCCTGGTGGGCCCGGGGTGCCCGGCGAACCCAGCGAGCCCGGCGAACCCGGTGGACCTGCCTTGCCCGACACACCCGGCACACCCGGAGACTGCGGGTCGCCTGGCGTGCCCGGCGGGCCCGGATTGCCTGGCAGCCCCGGGACGAAGCCCGGTGAGCCTCGCAGACCCATCGCCTCCGGCGGCCTCGGGGACTGCGGGTTGCCTGGTGGACCCGGGGCGCCCGGCCGACCCGGAGCGCCCGGCGGACCTGGGTCACCCAACAAGCCTGGCGAGCCCTCGTTGCCCGGCGGACCTCGCGGACCCGACAAGCCCGGGTTTCCCGGGGAGTCGCGTCGCACCGGCCTGCTGCTCGCCAGCGCCGGGGGTGACCGCGCCACCGCGCTGGCCATCGACACCGGCGCGGCGGGGCATCGGATGCCGCCGCTGCTGTTCTTCCAGTCCAACCCGAACGCCGTCCTCGGGCACATCGCCGCCCGCTGGGGCCTGACCGGCCCGGTCGTCGCGATCAGCCTCGCGACCGCCGCCGCACCTGGTGAAGTCCCGCCGGACGCACTGGAGTTGGCCGCCCTGCTGCTCGCGGACGGCGACGCCGACCAGGTCCTGGTCATCGCCGCCGAGCAGCCCGAGCAGCCCGAGCAGCCCGACCACGCCGAACACGCCGAGCACGCTCGGAGCAAGGCCGGCCACGCCACCGCCGTCCTGGTCACCACCGCCTGAGCCCTCGTCCGCGCGCACCCCGCTTTCCGACACCCCGTCCGTACGCGTCCCCGGACGCCGCACACCGCACACCGCACACCGCACACCGCATGGTCAGCACCATGGGAGGGATCCATCACCGTGAGCACCCGCAGCATCCGCAGCCTCCTGGCGAACGACCCGGACGTCGGCGCCGGGAACGTGCTGACCAGCAGGATCGCCCTGGGCATCGGCCTGGACGAGCCGGCGCTGACCTTCGACACCCCGGTGGACGGCCACGCCGCCCGGGAGGCCCTCACCCTGCGCGAGGCCGACCGCGCCGTCCGGGCCCGGGCGGCCGCGCTGCACGCCCTCGGGGTCGGTCGGCGGGACGTGGTGGTGGTGTACGTGAGCGCCGCCGCCGACCAGGTGCTGTCCTTCCTGGCGCTGACCCGGCTCGGCGCGATCCCGGCGCTGCTCAACCCCGGGGTGGAGGGCGAGCGCGCGGCCCGCTACATCGCCCGGCTCGGCGCCGCCGGCATCCTCACCGACCCCGCGCACCGGGCCGAACTGGCCGAGTACGACCCGGCGGCCCCGGTGCTCGCCGACGCCGCCGACCTCGGCGCCGCCGACCCGGACGCGGCGCCCGCCCCCTACCGCCACCACGCGGACGACCCGATCGCGATCACCCACTCCTCCGGCACCACCGGGATGCCCAAGGCGGTGGTGCACTCGCACGCCAGCCTGTACGCGTCGATCCGGCACCGCGCCGCGCTGCCCCGGCCGCAGGGCATCGACCGGGTGCTCAGCGTGCTGCCCGCCGCGCACGCCGCGACGCTGATCGCGCTCAACCTGGCGCTCAGCTTCGAGGCCCGACTGCACCTGATCTCGCAGCAGACCGGCCCGGCCGTGCTGGAGGCGATCGAGCGCTGGCGGCCGCAGAGCGTGTTCGGCTTCGCCACCACCTGGGCCGACCTGGCCCGGCAGGACCTGGCCGCCTGCGACCTGTCCTCGGTCGGCCTGTGGTGGAACACCGGCGACTGCGCGCACGAGGCGCACATCCGCCGCCTGATCGCCCAGGGTTCGCGCGAGACCGTCACCCGCGAGGGCCGCGTCCGCCTGCCGGGCTCGGTGTTCGTCGACGGCCTGGGCTCGACCGAGATGGGCCACTCGCACTTCCACATCACCCACGCCCCCGGCACCGAGAAGTACGGCCGCTGCGTGGGCCGTCCGCACACCTTCGTCGACTGCGAGGTGGTCGGCCCGGACGGCGAGCCGCTCGGCCCCGGCGAGGTCGGCGAACTCGCCACCGCCTCCCCGACCCTGGCGCCCGGCTACTGGAACGACTCGGTCACCACCTACCGCACCCGGCTGCGCGGCCGCTTCCTCACCGGCGACCTGATGTACCGGGACGAGGAGGGCTACTACTACCACGTCGACCGGCTGGTCGACTCGGTCGACCTCGGCGGCGGCCGGCGGCTGTACACCGCGATGTCCGAGGAACGGGTGCTGGCCGACGTCCCCGGCGTGCAGGACTGCACGGTCGTCGCGGTGAAGGACGGCGACCGGGTGGTCACCGACGTGCTGCTGCTGCTCGCGGCCGGCGCCGACCCGGCCGTCGACCGCACCGAGGAGGTGGTCGCCGCGCTCGACGAGCACACCGCCGCCACCGTCCGCTCGGTCCTGGTGGTCGACGACGCGGACATCCCGCTCGGCCCGACCGGCAAGGTCCGCAAGGTCCTGCTGCGCGAGCGCCACCTCGGCGCGCTGAACCTCGCGGCCGGCGCCCTCTCGACGACCGCCCTGTCGACGACCGCCCTCTCGGCTGCCGCCCGATGACCCGGGTCGGACGGCCGGGCGCCGTCGTCACCGGCCTGGGCATGGTCACCTCGCTGGGCCGCAGGCCGGGCGACGTCTTCGAGGCGCTGACCTCCGGGTTCAGCGGCATCACCGCCGTACCGGAGGGCCACGTCGCGCACGGCTGGCTGCCCGCCGCCGGGATCGCCCCGCACATCGACGGCCGGGAGGTGCTGCCGCCGACCGAGACCCGCTGCGTCGACCGCTTCGCGCTGCTGGCGATGGCCGCCGCGGACGACGCGCTGGCCGACGCCGGGCTGGTGGTCGGCCGCGACGTCGACGCCCGCCGCACCGCCGTGGTGCTGGGCACCGGCGGCGGCGGCCTGGAGACCTACGAGCAGCAGGCGCAGCGCCGCCGGGAGCGCGGCCGCCCCGGCGTCAGCCCGTACCTGTTGCCCGGGATGCTCTCCAACATGGCCACCGCCCGGGTCGCGATCAAGCACGGCATCCGCGGCTTCAGCACCGCGATCGTGACGGCCTGCGCGGCCGGCGCCCAGGCGGTGGCCGAGGGGCTGCGGCTGATCCGGGCCGGCGACGCGGACGTGGTGGTGTGCGGCGGGACGGACGCCTCGCTGCACCCGACGATCGTCTCCGCCTTCGCCAACGCCCGTGCGCTGGCCCAGGGTTGGGAGGATCCGGCGCAGGCGTCCCGGCCGTTCGACGCCCGCCGCAACGGCTTCGTGCTGGGCGACGGCAGCGCCGTCCTGGTCCTGGAGAGCGCCGAGCACGCGGCCGCCCGCGGCACGGCCGGGTACGCCGAACTGATCGGCTGGGGCTCCAGCACCGACGCCCACCACCCGACCATGCCCCGCCCCGACGGCGCGGGCGCCGCCGACGCCATGCGCGCCGCCCTCGCCAACGCCGGCCTGGCCCCGTCCGACATCGGCTACGTCAACGCGCACGGCACCGGCACCAAGCTCGGCGACGTCGCCGAATCGGCCGCGCTGAACGCCGTGTTCGGCGAGCACCGGCCCGCCGTCAGCTCCACCAAGGGCGCCACCGGCCACCTGCTGGGCGCGGCCGGGGCGGTGGAGGCCGCCGTCACCGCGCTGGCCGTGGCCCGCGGCCTGCTCCCGCCGACCCTCAACCTGGACGACCCCGACCCGGCGTGCGCGCTGGACCATGTCCGCGGCGCCGCCCGGCCGGTCCGGCTGCGGGCCGCGCTCAGCAACGCGTTCGCGTTCGGCGGCCACAACACCAGTCTGGTCTTCGGGCCGACGCCCACCAGCACCGTCAAGTAAGGCCACCAGCGCCGAAGCGGCCGCCACGACCCGCTGCCTTCGCGCTCGAATCCCAGCTGCCAGGAGCCCAGTTGCCCATCCAGACGATCACCCACGTCGAGTACCACTGCGCGGACGCCGCGCGGACCGCCGCCGAACTGCAGGACGGCTTCGGCTTCCGGCGCGACGCCGACCAGCCCGTGTGGACGCCCGGGCTGCGGGCCGTCCACCTGCTCCAGGGCGGCATCCGGCTGCGGCTGCTGTCCAGCGGGATCGGCGGCCACCCGGTGGCCGACTGGGTGGAGCGGCACGGCGAAGGCGTCGCCGTGCTGGCGCTCGGCTGCGCCGACCCGGCGGCGGCGCTGGAGCGGGCGGAGCGGCACGGCGCCGAGGTGCTGGACCGCGCGGGCGCGCTGATCGCCGGCTTCGGCGACACCGCGCTGCGCTTCGTCCCGCTGCCGGACAGTGCGCCGGAGCCCGCCGGCGGCGACCTGCTGGACGCCCTCGACCACGTCGCGATCTGCGTGCCCGCCGGGCGGCTCGCCGCGTCCGTGCGGTTCTGCGAGGCCGCGCTCGGCATGCGCCTGATCTTCGGCGAGTACATCGAGGTCGGCGAGCAGGCGATGGACTCCAGCGTGGTGCAGAGCCCCTCCGGGGACGTCACCTTCACCCTGATCGAGCCGGACACCGACCGCCGGGCCGGCCAGATCGACACCTTCCTCGCCGACCACGGCGGCGCGGGCGTCCAGCACCTGGCGCTGCGCACCGACGACATCGCCACCGCCGTCCGCACCGCCCGCTCGCGCGGCGTCGAGTTCCTGGCCACCCCCGGCGCCTACTACGACGGCCTGGCCGAGCGGCTCGGCGACACCGCGATCCCGGTCGGGACGCTGCGCGAGCTGGACGTGCTGGTCGACCAGGACCACGGCGGCCAGCTGTTCCAGATCTTCGCCCGCTCCACCCACCCCCGGCGGACCTTCTTCCTGGAGCTGATCGAACGCCAGGGCGCGGGCACCTTCGGCACCGCCAACATCAAGGCCCTGTACGAGGCGGTCGAGCGCCAGCGCGCCGCCGCCGCCGTCTGACCGGCCGCCCCCACCCGACCCGACCGCCCTCCGAGGAGGACCGCCCCATGACCGTCGCACCCGAGTTCGTCCTGACCCCGGCCGAGACCGCCCTGCTGCCCACGCCCGAGGACGTGGCCGGCTACCGCGAGCACGGCTGGTACCTCTCCGGGCAGCTGTTCACCGACCAGGAGCTCGACACCCTCCAGGCCGCCACCGACGACTACTACGAGGGCCGGCGCGACCGCACCCTCGCCGTCCGGCCGCCCCGGCTGGCCGCCTGGGAGCCCGCGCACGGGCCGGTCCAGCGGCACAACGACTACGTGCACTACGAGAGCGACGCGATCGCCGCGATCCTGCGCAAGCCGCTGGTCGGCGCCGTCGCCGCGGTGCTCGCCGGGGCCGAGGAGATCCGGATCTTCCAGTCGACGCTGATCTTCAAGCCGCCGGTGCCGGAGGAGCCCTCCAACCAGGTGCCGTGGCACTTCGACAAGCACTACTGGCACACCTCGACCTCGGAGGAGATGCTGACCGCCTTCATCCCGTTCCACGACTGCGGGGTGGAGAACGGCACCATCACCATGGTCGACGGCAGCAACCGCTGGGCGGAGCTGCCCTCCGAGGAAGACGCCACCCGGCACTTCGCCCAGCGCGACCGCACCGAGCTGGAGTCGATCCTGGCCGCCAACGCGCGCCACAACGGCGCCGAGGTGCGCAAGGTCCCGGTGGTGATCCCGCGCGGGCACGTCAGCTTCCACCACTGCCGCACCTACCACGGCAGCGGCGCCAACCTGGCCGACTTCCCGCGCCGGGCGATCTCGCTGCACCTCCAGGACGGCGCCAACGCGTACCGCCACGCCACCCGCCCGGACGGCAGCCCCGCCTCGTACAACCACGACGTGCTGGTCCGCCGCACCGCCGACGGCCGCCCCGACTACGCCGACCCGGAGATCTGCCCGGTCGTCTGGCGGGGAGCCCGGTGACGGGCCTGCCCGGCTCGGCCGACCTCGGCTCCCCCGCCGGGCGCTACCGGATGCTGCGGCTGATCCGCGGCTTCGAGGAGCTCGCGCTCGGCCTGGTGAAGTCCGGGGAGATCACCGGCGGCATCCACCCGTACATCGGGCAGGAGGCGGTGGCGGTCGGCGTCTGCGCCGCGCTGCGCCCGCAGGACCGGATCACCTCCACCCACCGGGGCCACGGCCACGTGCTCGCCAAGGGCGCGGACCCGAGCCGGCTGCTGGCCGAACTGCTGGGCCGCACCGGCGGGTTGAACCGGGGGCGGGGCGGCTCGATGCACGCCGCGGACTTCTCGCTCGGCATCCTGGGCGCCAACGGCATGGTCGGCGCCGGCGGTGCGATCGCGGTCGGCGCCGCCTGGTCGGCCCGGCAGGCCGACGAGGACCGGGTCGCCGTCGCGTTCTTCGGCGACGGCGCGCTCAACCAGGGCGTCCTGCTGGAGTCGTTCAACCTGGCCGCGATGTGGCGGCTGCCGGTGCTGTTCGTCTGCGAGAACAACGGCTACGCCACCACGCTGCCGGCCGCCACCGCGGTGGCCGGCAGCGCCACCGGCCGGGCCGCCGCCTTCGGGATCCCCGCCGTCGAGGTGGACGGGATGGACACCGAGGCCGTCCGCGCGGCGGCCGCCGAGGCCGTCGCGCGGGCCGCCGACGGCGGCGGCCCGGGCTTCCTGGAGTGCCGCACCTACCGCTTCGAGGGGCACCACACCATGGAACGGCTGATGAAACTGCGCTACCGCACCCCGGAAGAGGTCGCCGACTGGCGCGGCCTGGACCCGCTGCCGCGCGCCGCCGCGCTGCTGCCGCCCGGCCTGGCCGAGCGGCTGGACGACTCGGTCGCGCAGCAGCTGGCCGCCGCCCGGCAGTTCGCGCTCGACTCCGAACTCCCTTCCCCCGACGGCGCGTCGGAGCACCTCTACGCGGACGGGATGCGTCCGAGGGCGGGGGCCGGGGCATGAGGCTCTCCTACACCAAGGCGCTCAACCGGGCGCTCACCGACGCCCTCGCCGAGGACCCGGCGGTCTGCGTGTTCGGCGAGGACATCGGCGCCGGAATGGCCGGCCCCACCCTCAACCTGCTCGACCGCTTCGGCCCCGGCCGGATCGTCGACACCCCGCTCTCCGAGCAGGCGTTCACCTCGATGGCGATCGGCGCCGCGCTGACCGGGCGGCGGCCGGTGATCGAGTTCCAGATCCCCTCGCTGCTGTTCCTGGTCTTCGAGCAACTCGTCAACCAGGCGCACAAGTTCTCGCTGATGACCGGCGGCCAGGCGAACGTCCCGCTGACCTGCCTGGTGCCGGGCTCCGGCTCCCGGGACGGCTGGGCCGGGCAGCACTCCGACCACCCGTACAGCCTGTTCGCGCACGCCGGGATGAAGACCGTGGTCCCGGCCACGCCCGCCGACGCCTACGGGCTGCTCCGGTCGGCGATCGCCGACCCGGACCCGGTGGTCGTCTTCGCCCCGGCCGGCGCCCTGCCGGTGCGCGAGACCGTGACCCGGGAGCTGGCGCCGATCCCGCTCGGCTCGGCCCGGATCCACCGCGAGGGCGCCGACGTCACCGTGGTCGCCGTCGGCCACCTGGTGCACGACGCGCTGGCCGTCGCGGAGGAGCTCGCCCCGGAGGTCTCCGTCGAGGTGTTCGACCCGCGCACCCTGTACCCGTTCGACTGGACGGCGCTGGCCGCCTCGCTGGAGCGCACCGGCCGGCTGGTCGTCGTCGACGACTCCAACCGCAGCTGCGGCATCGGCGGCGAGATCGTCGCCACCGCCGCCGAGGAGCTGCGCCTGATCGCCCCGCCCCGGCGGATCACCCGCCCGGACGGCGCCGTGCTGCCGTTCGCCCCCGCACTGGACCGCGCCCTGCAGCCGAACCGCGACCACCTGCGCGACGCCGTCCGTGCGGTGATGAAGCATCGGCCGACCTCCAGCCGCGAGGACCGGGGCCGTTGAACCTGACCGCCGAACTCACCTCCCTCAGCCCGGCGTTGCGCTCCGCCCTGGCGGCGTCCGGCGACGACCGGATCTTCTACGACCTGGCCGGCATCACCCGCCGCTACACCGCACTGCGGGACGAACTCCCGGGCGTCGCCGTCCGGTTCGCCATGAAGGCCTGCCCGGTGGACGAGGTGCTGGCCGAACTCGCCGCGCTCGGCGCCGGTTTCGACGCCGCCGGCCCGAACGAGATCGCCCAGGCGCTGCGCACCGGCGTCCCGGCCGAGCGGGTGCACTACGGCAACACCGTCAAGTCGGACCGGGGCATCGCCGAGGCCCACCGCCTGGGCATCCGGGACTTCGCCACCGACAGCCTCGCGGACGTCGCCGCGATCGCCGAACACGCCCCGGGCGCCCGGGTGTTCTGCCGGCTCGCCACCACCGGCAAGGGCGCGCTCTGGGGCCTGAGCCGCAAGTACGGCTGCTCGGCGGCGGACGCCGTCCGGGTGATGACCGCGGCCCGGGCGGCCGGGCTGACCCCCGCCGGGCTCTCGGTGCACGTCGGCTCGCAGCAGCTGACCGCCGAGGCCTGGGCGGCGGCCTTCGACCTGCTCGCCGACGCCATGGTGGAGCTCGAACGGGACGGGATCCGGCTCGACCACGTCAACCTCGGCGGCGGCCTGCCCGCCCTCGGCTACGTCGACCGGCACGGCACCGCGCTCGAACCACCGCTCGACGAGATCTTCCGCACCGTCCGGCGGGGCCTCGACCGGCTGCGCCGACTGCACGGCGGCGAGCTGGCGTTCGTCCTGGAGCCCGGCCGCCACCTGGTCGCCGACCAGGGCGCGATCCGCACCCACGTCTACCGATTGACGGACCGTCAGCAGCCGGACGGCGAGCGGGAGCACTGGCTCTACCTGGGCTGCGGGAAGTTCAACGGGCTGTACGAGATGGACCAGGTGCAGTACCGGCTGGTCTTCCCGACCCACCCGGACGAGGACCGCGTGCCCGCCGTGATCGCCGGCCCGACCTGCGACAGCGACGACACCTTCCCGCACGGGCGCACCACCGGCCTGGTGCCGGTGCCCCGGGCGGTGGCCTCCGGCGACCCGGTGTGGATCCTCGCCAGCGGCGCGTACGCGGTCAGCTACCTCACCCAGGGCTTCAACGGCTTCGACCCGCTGCCGTGCACGGTGCTCCCGGCCGACGCCTGACCCCGGTCCCGGCGTCCCCGGCTCGACCACACCGACGAGGACGGACGCGAACGGGCCCGGCCGCCGACCGGCCGGGCCCGCTGCGCAGGTACCGCTACCCGACGGACGAGTACGCGATGATGCCGCGCCGCATCCCGTCGACGGCCTTGCGGGCGGTGCGGCGGAGCTCGACGTTGTCGCCGGCGGCGTCCTGGATCTGGCCGAGGACGTCGATCAGCTGCTTGGTCCAGCGGACGAAGTCGCCGGCGGGCATGTCGGCGTCGCGCAGGACGGCGTCCAGGTCGTGGCCGAGGGCCCAGCGGTAGGCGGCCCAGGCGAAGCCCAGGTCGGGTTCGCGCTGGCCGACGCCCTCCGCGGTGGAGATCTTGTGCTGTTCCTCCAGGGCGTCGAGCTTGCCCCAGATCCGGACCATCCGGCCGAGCGCGTCCTTGGCGCCGCCCTCGGGGACCCGGGGAGCGGTGGCGTCGTCGGACTGCCGGGCCTCGTAGACCAGCGCGGAGGCGCAGGCGGCGAGTTCGGCGGCGGCGAGACCGTCCCAGACGCCTTCGCGGATGCACTCGGAGGCGAGCAGGTCGAGCTCGCCGTAGAGCCGGGCCAGCCGCTTGCCGTCGTCGGTGACGGTGTCGCCGCTGAGGTAGCCGAGCTCGGCGAGCAGGCCGCAGACCCGGTCGAAGGTGCGGGCGATGGTGTGGGTGCGGGAGCGCATCCGGCGTTCCAGCAGTTCGGTGTCGCGGTGCAGGCGGTGGTAGCGCTCGGACCAGCGGGCGTGGTCCTCGCGTTCGTCGCAGCCGTGGCAGGGGTGCTGGCGCAGCGCGGCGCGCAGCCGGGCGATCTCGGGGTCGTCGGCGGCGGCCGCGCGGCCCTTGCGGAACCGCTCGGGTTCGAGGTGGCCGGCCTTGGTGCGCAGCGCGGAGGCGAGGTCGCGGCGGGACTGCGGGCTGCGCGGGTTGAAGGACTTGGGGATGCGCATCCGGTCCATGGCGGCGACCGGGTGCGGGAAGTCGATCATCGCGAGGCGCTTGACCTGGCGTTCGGCGGTGAGCACGACGGGGCGCGGCCCGTCCTGGTAGTCGGGGTGGCGCGGCCCGGTGCGCCCGTGCCTGCCCCGGACGTCCGGGGGGAGGCCGGGGTCGAGGACGAGCGCGAGGCCGGCGAACTTGCCGGTGGGGACGTGGATGATGTCGCCGGGCTTGAGCTGCTCGATAGATTCGACGGCGGCGGCGCGGCGCTGCGTGGAGCCCTCGCGGGCGAGCTCGTTCTCGCGGTCCTTGAGCTGCCGGCGCAGCGACATGTACTCGTCGAAGTCGCCGAGGTGGCAGGTCATCGACTCGCGGTAGCCGTCCAGGCCCTCTTCGTTGCGCTGGACCTGGCGGGCGATGCCGACCACCGAGCGGTCCGCCTGGAACTGCGCGAAGGAGGTCTCCAGCAGTTCGCGGGAGCGGTGCCGCCCGAACTGGCCGACCAGGTTGACGGCCATGTTGTAGGACGGGCGGAAGGAGGACTTCAGCGGGTAGGTGCGGGTGCCGGCCAGGCCAGCCAGCGCCTCCGGGTCGAGGCCGCGCTGCCACAGCACCACGGCGTGGCCCTCGATGTCGATGCCGCGGCGGCCGGCCCGGCCGGTGAGCTGGGTGTACTCGCCGGGGGTGATGTCGGCGTGGGTCTCGCCGTTCCACTTGACCAGCTTCTCCATGACCACCGAGCGGGCGGGCATGTTGATGCCGAGGGCGAGCGTCTCGGTGGCGAAGACCGCCTTGACCAGGCCCTTGACGAAGAGTTCCTCGACGACTTCCTTGAACCTGGGCAGCATGCCGGCGTGGTGGGCGGCGATGCCGCGCTCCAGGCCGTCGAGCCACTCGTAGTAGCCGAGCACGTTGAGGTCCTCGTCGGGGATGTCGCGGCAGCGTTCCTCGACGAACCGGCGGACGGTGGCGCGGTCGGCCTCGCGGTTCAGCCGCAGGCCGGAGTTGAGGCACTGCTGGACGGCGGCCTCACAGCCGGCCCGGCTGAAGATGAAGGTGATCGCGGGGAGCAGGCCTTCGGCGTCCAGCCGGTCGATGACGTCGACCCGGCTCGGCGTCCAGACCCGGCCGGGGCGGCCGGCGGGCATCGAGCGGCCGCGGCCGCGGGCGAACCTGTCCCGGCCGCGGTCGGCCTCGGAGCGGGCCAGGCGGACCAGCTCGGGGTTGACCGCCTTGGCGGGGTTCTTCAGGCTGCCCTTGGGGCGGCCGTCCCGGTCGGGGCTGGCGAACAGGTCGTACATCCGGTTGCCGGCCATCACGTGCTGCCAGAGCGGGACGGGGCGGTGCTCGGAGACGATCACCTCGGTGCCGCCGCGCACGGTGTCCAGCCAGTCGCCGAACTCCTCGGCGTTGGAGACGGTCGCGGACAGCGACGCCAGGATCACGGATTCGGGGAGGTGGATGATGACCTCCTCCCAGACGGCGCCGCGGAACCGGTCGGCGAGGTAGTGGACCTCGTCCATCACCACGTAGCCGAGGCCGTCGAGGGCGCTGGAGCCCGCGTACAGCATGTTGCGCAGCACCTCGGTGGTCATCACGACCACCGGCGCGTCGCCGTTGACGGAGTTGTCGCCGGTGAGCAGGCCGACCTTGGCCTGGCCGTAGCGCTTGACCAGGTCGCCGTACTTCTGGTTGGACAGCGCCTTGATCGGCGTGGTGTAGAAGCACTTGCGCCCGGCGGCCAGCGCCAGGTGGACGGCGAACTCACCGACGATGGTCTTGCCGCTGCCGGTGGGGGCGGCGACCAGGACGCCCTTGCCGCTCTCCAGCGTCTGACAGGCGCGGACCTGGAAGTCGTCGAGCGGGAAGTCGTACAACTGCTGGAAGCCGTAGAGGGCCGTCGCCTGCTCCTTGGCGCGTTCGCGGGAGGCCGCGTACCGCTCGGCGGGGCTGAGCTGCTCTTCGGGCGTGGGGCTGCCGTGCACTGGCGTCACCTTTTCTTCCCGTGGGTGTGGCTGGACGGGGGCGCAGACGGCGACGCCTGCGGCTGCGGGGCCGCGGCCCTGGCGGGCGACGGGGCGCAGCGGGTGCTTGGGGTGTGGTGATCGAGCATCTCAGCCTGAGATTACCCGTCTGGAGTGACATCAACAGCCGACTTTTCCGGCAGCTGAAATCGCCGGCGGGAGACGGTGCGATGCGTGATCGGACGGCTGCTCGGGGTGAGCGTCGCCGCAGGTGGGCCGGGCCGCGAAAATCCGGTGCGGGTCGAACGGGCGTTCCGCTAGCGTCCTCGTCGTGGCCAAGTTGAACCAGATCATCGCCGTGGAAAAAGGCGTCAAGTCGAAGTCGTTCCAGGAGCTGACGCAGGCTCACCAGGATCTGCAGAAGCCCGCCCTGCTGGCCGGCATCTCCCGGACGTACCAGCCGAAGGACGAGGAGGGCGAGCAGTTGCCGCCCGAGTCGACGCGGGTGCAGGTCAAGGCGGAGGACGTGCTGCGCACCACCGCCGCCACGCTCACCCGGCTGTTCGACGTCACCGCGACGAAGGACTGGGCCAACACCGAGGCCCGGGCCGACGTGGTGGTGGACGGGCGGACGCTGGTGGCCGACGCGCCCGTCACGTACCTGCTGTTCCTGGAGAAGCAGCTGACCGACCTGCGGACTTTCGTCCGCAAGCTGCCGGTGCTGGACGCCGCCGAGTCCTGGTCGCACGACCCGTCCTCGGACGCGTGGAAGACCGAGGCGGTGCGCACCATCCGCACCAAGAAGGTGCCGCGCAACCACGTGAAGGCGGAGGCGACGGAGAAGCACCCGGCGCAGGTCGAGGTCTACTACGAGGACGTCGCGATCGGGTACTGGACGACCGTGAAGTTCTCCGGCGCGCTGCCCGCGCGCCGGGTGAACGAGCTGCTGGAGCGGGTGGAGAAGCTCCAGCAGGCGGTGCAGTTCGCCCGTGAGGAGGCGAACGCCTCGGAGGTCACCGACCGCCGGGTCGGCGACGCCGTGTTCGGCTACCTGTTCGGGTAGCCCCAAGAGCCCCCCGGGTGAGACCGGGGGTGGCGCGAGAAGCGCAAGCTGACACTGAAGTTGAAGCTGACTTCGGGGCACAGGTGGAGGTTCGAGTCCTCCCCCCGGCACCACACGCGCCGGGGTGGCCCAACCAGGCAGAGGCAACCCCGTCAATCTCAGACTCTCGCTCAAGTCTCAGCATTCGCCGCCGAGCGCCGGATCGACCGGTCGAGGGCCGGTAACGTCGGATGCGGGTTCGACTCCCGCCTGCGCCTCTTCCTGGCGCGGTAGCTTCAATGGCAAAGCACGACGTTGTGAGAGTGACCCTCGGCCTTAAACGTGCCGGCGCAGAGCAATTGGGTGGCACCTCAGGAGCCCGGGAGCTGGATACCGCTCCCGGGCTCCGTCACGTTCTGCTGCCCCCAGGCGCAAGTGGCTCGGCGTCAGTTCGAGTTCGCGGCGGCGATGTCCCGGGCGTTGGTGGCGTTGCCCGGGATCTCGCCCCACGCGCCGACACTGTTGCTGTAGAGCGTGAAGTCCGCGCCGTACACCCGGCCGCCCGGGCCGACCGCGTAGATGCGGACCACGTCGCCGTTGTTCGCCGGGACGCTCGACAGGTTGGTCAGCTCCACGCCGCTGCGCCGCACCCACGCGGCGTCGAAGTGGCCGGCGTCGTAGTTCCCGAACTGCGTGTACAGCGCCCCGTCGCCACCGATCATCGACAGGATCACGTTGGTGCCGCTCGTGCTGGCGGTGATGTCCTTGACCCCGGTCGCACCGCCCGGGATCTCGCCCCACGCACCGACATTGTTGGCGTAGAGCGTGTAGTCCGCGCCGTACACCCGGCCGCCCGCGCCGACCCCGTAGATCCGAATCGTGTCGCTGTTGCCCGTGACACTGGTGATCCGGGTCAGCTCCGCACCGCCTCGACGCACCCACGACGCGTCGAAGTGACCGGCGTCGTAGTTCCCGAACTGCGTGTACAGCGCCCCGTCGCCACCGACGATCGACAGGATCACACTGCTGCCACTCGCACTGGCCGCGATGTCCTTGACCCCGGAAGCGCCGCCCGGAATCTCCGACCAGCCCGTCCACGTGTTGCTCGACGGAATGTGGTCGCGCCCGAACACCCGGCCGTCCGCCACCGCGTAGAAGTGCACCAGGTTCCCGCCCACGTTCACACTCGTCAGCCGGCTGATCGGAACACCCGAGATCGCCGCCCACGCCGAATTGAACGAACCCGACGAGTAGTTGCCGAACTGGCTGTACAACGCACCGTCCCCACCCACGATGTCGAGCTGCACATTCGTCGGCTGCGACGTCACGGGCGGCACGGACGGGTACGGGTCGGCGTGGTCGGCGCCGAGTCCGGCCTGCGGGCCACAGGTGTGCCAGGCGCCCTGGCCCTGGACGGCAAGGACCTTCTCGCCTATCAGGATCTGCTGCTGCTTGCTGGCGAGGTTGGCCTGCGGTGCGTACTGCCGTCCGCCGTAGGCCGCCCAGGTGCCGGAGTCGAACTGCAGCCCACCGTAGTAGCCGTTGTTGGTGTTGATGCTCCAGTTTCCGCCGCTCTCGCACTGGGCGACCTTGTCCCAGGTGCTCACGGACGCGGCGGAGGCGGTGCCGACAGTGGCGGCGGGTGCGAGCACGGTGAGCAGCGACGCGGCTGCGACGACCAGGGAGCACTTCAGGCGGGCGGACGACGGCATGGCGGTTTCCTTCGATCGGTGCGGCAGGAGGCAGGAGGGGACCCGGACGGGCGTGGATCGACGCGCCTCGCGTCTCGCCCGCCCGTCCGGGCGGGTCGGTGTCAGTTGGAGTTGGCGGCGGCGATGTCCTGGGCGTTGGTGGCGTTGCCCGGGATCTCGCCCCACGCGCCGACGTTGTTGCTGTAGAGGGTGTAGTCCGCGCCGTAGACCCGGCCGCCGGGACCGACCGCGTAGATGCGGACCACGTCGCCGTTGAAGGCGGGGACGCTGGACAGGTTGGTCAGTTCCACGCCGCTGCGCCGCACCCACGACGGGTCGAAGTGGCCGGCGTCGTAGTTCCCGAACTGCGTGTAGAGCGTGCCGTCGGCGCCGATCATCGAAAGGATCACGTTGGTGCCGCTCGTGCTGGCCGTGATGTCCTTGACCCCGGTCGCACCGCCCGGGATCTCGCCCCACGCACCGACGCTGTTGGCGTAGAGCGTGTAGTCGGCGCCGTAGACCCGGCCGCCGGGACCAACGGCGTAGATTCGAACGGTGTTGCTGTCGCCCGTGACGCTCGTGATCCGGGTCAGCTCCGCACCGCTGCGGCGCACCCACGACGCGTCGAAGTGACCGGCGTCGTAGTTCCCGAACTGCGTGTAGAGCGCTCCGTCGCCACCGACGATCGAGAGGATCACATTGCTGCCGACAGCGGTCGCGGCGATGTCCTTGACCCCGGAAGCGCCGCCCGGAATCTCCGACCAGCCCGTCCACGTGTTGCTCGACGGAATGTGGTCGCGCCCGAACACCCGGCCGTCCGCCACCGCGTAGAAGTGCACCAGGTTCCCGCCCACGTTCACACTCGTCAGCCGGCTGATCGGAACACCCGAGATCGCCGCCCACGCCGAATTGAACGAACCCGACGAGTAGTTGCCGAACTGGCTGTACAACGCACCGTCCCCACCCACGATGTCGAGCTGCACATTCGTCGGCATGACGGTCGCGTCGTCGACGATCTTGTTGTAGCGCAGGGCCTTGTAGTCGCCGTTGGGGTGCGAGTCGAAGTAGGCGGCGTTGATGGAGACGCCGGTGACGTGCTTCACGGGGGTGGAGCCGAAGGAGTAGTAGGAGAAGACGGTGTGTGCGGAGTCGTCCCACTTCTCGAACAGGATCACGTGGTCCCGGTAGCTGTTGAGGATGTCGCCGGCCTTCAGGTCGCTGCGGGAGATCTGCGTGGTGTAGGCACTGCTTTCGAGCCCCTGGGTGTTGGGGCCGTCTGCGAGGTGCCACGCCATGTCGACGTAACCGCCGCAGTCGGTGCGGTAGTTGCGGCCGGAGGAGTCCGGGTACGTGCCGCCCTGGTTGTAGGGGATCGGCTTGCCGATCCAGTACTGGGCCCGCTGGATGACCTCGCTGCGGGTGATCGGGCCGCCCACGGACGAGGCGGCCTGGGCGGTGGTCGCGGTGGCCACCGTGGCGGCGGTGGTCGCGACGGCACCGGAGAGCGTGATGGCGGCGGCCAGAGCGAAGCGGACGAACTTGGAGCTGCGGGAAGAAGGCACGGCGAAGTCCTCTCGTGGCGGGTTCGGAAAACCTGGAGTGATGCGTGGGCGGCTCGGCGGGGCGCCGGCGGACGCCCGTCCTGCGCGCACAGCGGCCGGGCGCGACAAGCCGGGGCGACGGCCGGTTCGCAGCGGCGGCGCTGCCCGGGGCGTCGACCCCCCCCCGGCGGCGATCAGTAGCTTCGCCCGCCGCGAGGGCCGCCGGAAGCCGTTTCGGGTGTCGTCAATCGGCCAGTCCGAAGCCGGACACGGGGACATGTCCATGACAGGAGTGCGCCCCCTCGCCCAGCGGATCGCGCCTAGGTTCGGCGGGGCGGCGACTCACGCGAACTGTTCACATCCAGAGTTGCAAATGTCTTCATGTGGTCGGCGAATCGGTGTCGATCGATCAGGCTGCGGCCAGAGTCGAACAGTTGTGGTCGGCAGATGGCCGAAGTGCGATCCGGTTCCTACAGTCGTGCCGACCGAGCAGGCCGCGACAGCAGCAGGAGGACAGGCGATGGCGAATCTCGAAACCTCGCTCAAGGAAGCCATGACCATCGAAGGAGCCATCGGCGTGGCACTGGTGGACTACGGCAGCGGAATGGCGCTGGGGACTCTCGGCGACGGCGGGGAGATCGACCTGAATGTCGCCGCGGCCGCCAACACCGACCTGGTGCGTGCCAAGATGCGGGCGATGGAGATGCTCAACCTCCACGACGACGGGATCGAGGACATCCTGGTCACCCTGACCGGGCAGTACCACCTGATCCGCCCGCTGACCACGGCCGGCGGGCGCGGGCTGTTCCTCTACCTCGCGCTCAACCGCAGCCGGTCCAACCTGGCGATGGCCCGGCACCAGTTGAAGCGGATCGAGGCGTCCCTGGAGGTCTGAGCGCGGGGCGGCGGCCCACGGGCCGCCGGAGACAAGGGGAGGAAGCATGCCCGTACCGCTGTACCAGGCCAAGGCCGAGTTCTTCCGGATGCTCGGCCATCCGGTCCGGATCCGAGTGCTCGAACTGCTCCAGGCGGGGCCGACGCCCGTCCGTGAGCTGCTGCCCGAACTCGACGTCGAACCGTCCAGCCTCTCCCAGCAGTTGGCCATCCTGCGCCGCTCCGGCCTGGTCACCGCCACCCGCGAGGGTTCCACGGTGGTCTACGCGCTGGCCGGCGCCGACGTCGCCGAACTGCTGCGCACCGCCCGCCGGATACTCACCGAGCTGCTCGCCGATCAGGGCATGCTGCTGGAGGAGCTCCGCGCCTCCCCCTGACACGCCGACGGGCCACCCGCCGCCAGCGCCGGGTGGCCCGCTCATGACGTCTCGCCGCGCGAGCTCCGGCGGCAGGCAGACCGCGCGGCCGGTGCACTCCGGAGCGCAGCCCGTTGCCCCAGCCGTGGTCGCCGCCGCGGTGACTGCCGCAGCGTACGGCGGCTCGGGTGCTTATGCTGTGTGACATTTCACAGGTCATACTTCTAGCCGAACCCACCCCTGCCCCGCAACGATCGGCTGGTGACTCACACCGACCCCTTTCTCGCGCTGAGCGCCGCCACCGGCCGCTTCAGCTACGGCTCGCCCCGCGCCGTCACCCTCGCCGCCGACGCCCGCCGCGCCCTGTTCCTGCGCTCCACCGGCCCGACCGACCCGGTCGAGCGCCTGTGGAGCTTCGACCTGACGACCGGCCAGGAGCGGCTGGTGGCCGACCCGTTGGCGCTGGCGCCCGGGCGCACCGGCGCGGTCGCGGACCTGCCGCCGGTGGAGCGCCGGCTGCGCGAGCGGATCCGGGTGTGGGCGCCCGGCATCGGCTCGTTCGCGGCCACGGCCGATCTCGCCACCGCGGTCTTCACCCTCGACGGCCGGCTGTTCCGGTGCGACACCGTGACCGGCTCCTGCACCGAACTCCCGGTCGCCGGGCCCGCGTTCGACCCGCGCCCGAGCGCGGACGGCGCGCTGGTCGCGTACGTCGCGGACGACGCGCTGCACCTGACCTCGGGCGGCCGGCTCAGCCCGGCGGACGGGGCCCGCTGGGGCGTGGCGGAGTTCGCGGCGGCGGAGGAGCTGGGCCGCTCCCGGGGCCACTGGTGGTCGCCCGACGGCTCCGCGGTGCTGGCCGCCCGGGTGGACGAATCGGCGGTGCCGCTCCGGCACTTCGCCGACCCGGCGCACCCGGAGCGGGAGCCGGAGTCGTTCGCGTACCCGCAGGCGGGCGGCCCGAACGCGGACGTCCAGCTGTGGGTGCTGCGGCTGTCCGGCGACCGCACCCGACTGCGCTGGGACGACGCCGAGTTCCCGTACCTGCTGGCGGCCGACTGGGAGGGCGACGGGGAGATCCTGCTGACCGTCGCGGACCGCCTGCAGCAGCGGGTGCTGCTGCTGAGCGCCGACCCGGCCACCGGCGTCACGCGCGAACTCTCCCGCACCGAGGACGAGTTCTGGGTGGACCCGCTGCCGGGCACGCCGCTGCGGCTGCCCGACGGGCGGGTGCTGACCTCGGCGGACACCCCGGCGGCGCGCGGGCTGGCGCTGGACGGCAAGGCGCTGACGGACGAGCGTCTGCAGGTGCGCCGGGTGGTCGGGCCGTGGCACGGCGGCCTGTTGGTCGAGGCGGGCGACGGCGACCCGGCCGACCAGCAGGTGTTCCTGCTGGACCCGGACGGCGGCGCGCCGGAGCGGCTCACCGAGGGCCCGGGCGTGCACAGCGTGGCCGCGCACGGCGAGGGCGTGCTGCTGCTCGTCTCGGCGTCCCTCGACGGCGTCCGCCGCGAGCTGGTCGGGCCCGGCGACGCCCGCACCTCGTTCCCCGACCTGTCGGCCGAACTCCCCTACCGGCCCGAGCCGTTGCTGCGACGGGTCACCGAGCACGGGCTGCCCTCGGCGGTGCTGTACCCGCGCGGGCACGTGGCGGGGAACCGACTGCCGGTGCTGCTGGACGTGTACGGCGGGCCGGGCTTCCAGGCGGTGGCGAACGAGCCGCGCCGCTGGCAGCTGAAGCAGTGGTGGGCCGACCAGGGCTTCGCGGTGGTGACCGTGGACAACCGCGGAACGCCTTTCGTGTCACCGGAGTTCACCCGGGCGATCTTCCGCCGCTTCTCGCAGGTGGCGATCGACGACCAGGTGGCGGCGCTGCAGGCGCTGGGCGCGGAGCACCCGGATCTGGACCTGACCCGGGTGGGCGTGCGCGGCTGGTCGTACGGCGGGTACTTCGCGGCGCTGGCGGTGCTGCGCCGCCCGGACGTGTTCCACGTGGCGAGCGCGGGTGCGCCGCCGACCGACTTCCGGCTGTACGACACGGCGTACACCGAGCGCTACTTGGGGCTGCCGCAGGACAACCCGCAGGGGTACGAGGCGGACTGCCTGCTGGCCGACGCGCCCTCACTGCGCCGTCCGCTGCTGCTGATCCACGGGTTGGCGGACGACAACGTGCACCCGTCGCACTCGCTGCTGCTGTCGCAGGCGCTGAACCGGGCGGGGCGTCCGCACGCGGTGCTGCCGCTGCCGGGGGTGAGCCACATGCTGCCGGACGGCGAGCTGGAGCGGCTGGCGGCGGTGGAGCTCGCCTTCCTCCGCGAGGAGTTGGGCCTGCGGCAGGAGTTGGGCGCTACCCCTTCCTCTTGATGCATGACATGTGAAATATTACCGACCATTCCTTTACCTCCCCCTTTCCTACTGAGGAGCGGGTCACTTGCGCAGACTCCCCACAGCCCTGCTGGCTGCCCTGACCACCGGCGCGATAGCCCTGGCCGCCGTCCCTGCCCAGGCCCAACCGTCCACCGCCGCCCCGCAGTCGGCGACCGACGGCCGGGAGGCGCCGCCCTCGCCGGTGCCGCCGCAGGAGCGGGCCCGGCAGGCGCTCAAGGCGCAGGCCATGGCACAGGTCAACCAGGGCAAGGTCGCCAAGAGCGACAAGGGCACCACCCCGGCCAAGGTGAAGATCGGCAACGACTACGTCCAGCTCGCCCACCAGCGCACCGACAAGGTGTTCGTGATCCTCGCCCAGTTCGGCGACCAGGTCGACAACACCACGCTGTACGACGGCAAGCCGCGCTACGGCGGCACCCCCGGCCCGCAGCACAACCGGATTCCGCAGCCGGGCGCGAACGACACCCACACCTACTGGCAGAACGACTTCAGTCGCGACTCCTACCGGAAGATGTTCTTCGACGACGCGCCGGGCGCGAACTCGATGCGCAACTTCTACCGCACCCAGTCCTCGGGCCGGTACGACATCGAGGGCACCGTCACCGACTGGGTCACCCTGCCGTGGAACGAGGCCCGCTACGGCTCCAACAAGGGCCCGCAGGGCGGCGGCGGCTGGACCCAGGCGCAGGAGTTCGTCCGGGACGCCACCAAGGCCTGGTACGACGGCGAGATCGCCAAGGGCCGCACGGCCGCGGACGTCAAGGCGGAGCTGGCGCAGTACGACGTCCAGGACCGCTACGACTACGACAAGGACGGCAACTTCGACGAGCCGGACGGCTACCTCGACAACGTGATCGTGGTGCACGCCGGCGTCGACGAGACCTGGGGCGGCGGCGCGCAGGGCGGCGACGCCCTGTGGGCGCACCGCAGCTGGACCTTCCCCGACCCGACCGGGCAGACCGGCCCGGCGGGCAACCGGATCGGCGGCGCGCCGGTCGGCGACACCGGCCTGTACGTGTACGACTACGTGCAGGCGGGCGAGAACAGCGGCGTGGGCCTGTTCTCCCACGAGTTCGGGCACAACCTGGGCCTGCCGGACCTGTACTCGACCAACGGCGGCGACAACTCCGTCAGCTTCTGGTCGCTGATGTCCTCGGGCTCGTACCTGGGCAAGGGGCGCAACACCACCGGCGCGTACCCGGGCGACCTGGACGCCTGGAGCAAGCTGCAGATGGGCTGGCTGAACTACGACGAGGCGCAGGCCGCCACCCGCTCCAGCCACACCCTGGGCGTGTCCGGCTACAACACCGACCAGGCGCAGGCCGTCCTGGTGCACCTGCCGCCGGCGTCGACCACGACCACGCTGGCCGACCCGTTCGAGGGCGGCGCGCAGTGGTGGAGCGACAGCGGCGACAACATGGACGCCTCGCTGTCGCGCACCGTGGACCTGACCGGGAAGACCTCCTCGGCCGCCCTCGACGCCGCGGCCTGGTGGGACACCGAGCAGGACTACGACTTCTTCACGGTGGAGGCGTCCGCGGACGGCGGCCGCACCTGGACGCCGCTGCACGGCACCGTCGACGGGCTGCCGATCGGCGACACCACGGCGAACACGCCCGGCCTGAGCGGCAGTTCGGGCGGCTGGCGTCAGCTGCACCTCCCGCTGGACGAGTACCTCGGCAAGCAGGTGCAGGTGCGCTTCCACGTCACCTCCGACACCAACACGCACGGCCGGGGCGTGCTGGTGGACGCGGTGAAGCTGACCGCGGACGGCGCGGTGCTGCTGGCCGACGGCGCGGAGGGCGGCCCGGGCGACTGGGCGGCCGTCGGGTTCTCGGTCATCCACGGCAAGAACGCCGTCAAGCAGCACCCGCGGGCCTACCTGGTGGAGAACCGCCGCTACACCGGGTACGGCGCGTTCCTGAAGACCGGGCCGTACAACTTCGGCTACTCGGGTGTGCCGGGCAAGGCCGACGTGATCGACAACTACCCGTACCAGGAGGGGGTGTTGGTCTGGCTGTGGGACACCTCCTACGAGAACAACAACACCGTCGACCACCTGGGCGGCGGACTGATCCTGCCGGTGGACGCGCATCCGAAGGCGCTGCGGTTCGCGGACGGCTCGCTCACCAACGGGCGTTCGCAGTCCTACGACGCGACGTTCTCGCTGAAGAAGACCGACGCGTTCACGCTGCACAAGGCGGGCGTGGCGACCAAGGTTCCCTCGGAGCCGGCGGTGCCGGCCTTCGACGACCACAGCGGGGTGTACACCGACCCGGCGATCCCGCAGCTCGGGGTGAAGGTGCCCGACACCAACACCCGGATCGAGGTGGTCCGCGAGACCCAGGGCGGCAAGCTGACCACCGTCCGGGTGGGCCCGGCGTCCTGAGCTCCGCGGTGATCTGAAGTACCGGTCGGCCGACGGCTGTTCCTCTTGTAAAGGCTTCTTTAGAAAGATAGCTTTGGATACATGAGCGAACAGCCGTCGGCCGTCCGGCTGACCGACCCGCGCGCCCTGCGCGCCTACGCCCATCCGACCCGGATGACCCTGGTGGGCCTGCTCCGCGTGCACGGGCCGCTGACCGCGACCCGGGCCGCGGAGCTGCTCGGCACCGAGTCCGTCGCCAGCTGCTCCTTCCACCTGCGCCAACTCGCCAAGTACGGGCTGGTGGAGGAGGCCGGCGGCGGGCGCGGGCGGGAGAAGCCCTGGCAGGCCACCGCCGACCTCACCAGTTGGGACTCCTCCCCCGCCGACCCCGAGCAGGCCGCCGCCGTCGACACCCTGCAACGCGCGGTGCTGGACGGCTACTTCGCCCGCGCCACCGGCTGGCTGACGCACCGCGCCGAGGAGACGCCCGAGTGGCGCGAGGCGGCCGGCTTCGGCGACACCGTGGTGCGGGTCACCCCCGAGGAGCTCACCGAACTCCTCACCCGAATCGAGGAGTTGACCCGCCCCTACGTGGAGCGCACGGCCGACCGGCCGGAGGGCGCGCGCGCCGTCCAGCTGATGCAGCTGGCCGTGCCGACGGACGTGCGGCCGTGATCGGCCGGCTCCGGATACCCGAACTGCTGCGCGAGACGGCCTTCCGCCGCTACTGGACCGGACAGACCGTCTCCTCGCTGGGCGACCAGGTCACCCTGCTGGTGATCCCGCTGATCGCGGTCTCCGCGCTGCACGCCGACGCCGCGCAGATGGGCTACCTGGCCGCCGCCGGCTACCTGCCGTACCTGCTGCTGTCGCTGCACGCGGGCAGCTGGGCCGACCGCTCCCGGCAGCGGCGCCGGGTGATGATCGTCACCGACCTGGGCCGCGCGGCGGCGCTGCTGACCGTCCCGATCGCCTGGGCCGCCGGGCTGTTGACGCTCTTTCAGTTGTACGCCGTGGTGCTGGCCGTCGGCTCGCTGTCGGTGTTCTTCAACGTCTGCAACGCGCCGCTGTTCGTCGCCCTGGTCCCCGCCGAGCAGTACCTGAGCGGCAACGCCCTGATCAACGGCAGCCGCGCGGCCAGCTACGTGGTGGGCCCGGGCCTCGGCGGCCTGCTGGTCCAACTACTGTCCGCGCCACTGGCGTTGGTGGCGGACGCGCTGTCCTTCGTGGCGTCCGCGCTGTTCCTGCGCCGGATCAGCCCCGAGGAGCCGCCGCCCGCCGAGGCCGGGCGCGGCTCGACCGGCGAGGGCCTGCGCTGGATCCGCCGCTCCCCCGTGATGCGCGCGGCGCTGCTCGGCACCGCCACCGTCAACCTGTTCACCTTCGTCCTCAGCGCCCTGTTCGTGCTCTACGCGACCCGTGAACTCGGCTTCAGCGCGGGCCTGTTGGGCGCGGTGCTGGGCGCCGCCGCGGTCGGCACGCTGCTCGGCGCGGCGCTCACCGGGCGGGTGGCGGCCCGGATCGGCATCGGCCCGGCCTTCCTGTTCGGCCTGGTGGCGTTCGCCGCGCCGATGCTGCTGATCCCGCTGGCCGGCGGGTCGCGCGTCACGGCCGCCGCCCTGCTGTTCGCCGCGGAGTTCCTGTCCGGCATCGGCATGATGATCCTCGACATCTCCGCGGGCACCATCTTCGCCGCCTGCATCCCGGACGCCCTGCGCTCCCGCGTCTCCGGCGCCTACCAGGCCGTCAACTACGGTGTGCGGCCGCTCGGTTCGCTGCTCGGCGGACTGCTCGGCTCCACCCTGGGCCTGCACCCCGCGCTCTGGATCGCCGCGATCGGAGCGATCGCTTCCGGACTGTGGGTGGTCTTCTCGCCGATCCCGCGGCTGCGCGAACTGCCCGGCCGGGACGGGGCGGTGGACCCGGAGGACCCGGCTGACCAGGAGGAACGACTCGAACATTCGACCTGACGTCGGGTCGGGATTCCGGGGCACGATAGCGCATTCGGGCATATGCCCGACGGATATGGCCGAAAGTCTCGCCCCGCGGGGGCCCCGCCGGTAGCGTTGCGTTCCGGTCAGACTACCGCAGGTGAAAGCGGTGGCAGCGACGCACCGTGTCCGGCACGGTGGGGAGGGAACGCCGTACGTGCCCGGGATCGAAGAGTGCCTTGCGGAAGCCATGGGGATCACCGGCGCCCTGGGGGTCAGCCTGGTCGACTGGACCAACGGCCTGGCCATCGGCACCGCCGGACTGGGCCCCGACGGCGACCACGAGGTCGGGGCGGCCGACGCCACCGAACTCGCCCGGGCCGTCACCCAGACCCCGTCGTTCGCCGACCCGGACTCCGGCGCCCCGCCCGCCGAGGACGTCATCGTCACCTCGGCCGGCAACTACCACCTGATCCGGTTCGTCCCCGCCGCCTTCGACGCGAACGTCTTCCTCTACCTCCGGCTGGACCGCGACCACGCCAACCTGGCGATGGCCCGGCTCCGCCTCGCCGCCATCGCCGACCGACTGGTGCTCACCTGATGTGGTCCGCCGACACCCTCACACCCGCCTCCACCACCGGCCCCTACCGCGTCCCCCCGATGCCGACCGCGCCGCCGCTGCTGGGCGCCTCCCCTCAACTCGACGGCCCGGCACCGCAGTCGAGCCCCCGCCCGCGGCGCACCCAGGCCGCGCCGCTCCCCCGCCGGCGACGCTCCGCCTGCGCGCCCGCCACCACGTTCGAGGCGGCGCTCACCGACCTCGCCACCGAGGGCGCCACCGGCGTCCTGCACGGCCCGGACGGCGCGGTGCACCTGGCGGCCGGCCTGGTGGTGCACGCCGAGTCCCCGCGCGGGGCGAGCGTCGGCCACCTGCTCACCGCCGCCGGCCGGGTCACCGTCCGCGTCTGGGAGGAGAGCGTGGCGCTGACCGGCGGACACCCCGCCGACCACCTGCTCGCCGCCGGACTGGTCGGCCGCGGCGAACTCGAACTCGCCCGCCTGGCCGCCACCTTGGACGGCGCCCACGACGCGCTCGCCCAGCACGGCGGCGAGCTGCGCTTCGACTCCGCCGCCCGCCCCGGCTTCCGGCTCGCCCGCCCGCTGTCCGTCCTGGAACTGCGCGGCGCGGTCGGCCGACGCCGCGCCCTGCTGGACTCCTGCTGGCCGTCCGCCGAACTCGACTCCGCCCCGCCGGTCGCCACCGGCGCCGTCCCGGTCCGCCGCACCGCCGTGCCGCGCCACCGCCGGCAGGCGCTGCTGGCCGCCGCCGACGGCACCCGCACCGTGCCCGAACTGGCCCGGCTGCTGGGCCGCACCACCTTCGGCGCCCTGCTGGACGTCCGGCAGCTGGCCGCCGCCGGGCTGCTCTCGGCCGGCCGGCCCGCCGTCCTCCCCGACCCGCCACCGGCCGCCGCGCCCGGTCCGGCGCCGCCGGACGTGCTGCTGCCGCCCGGCCCGCGCTCCTACGACTCCTCGGACCCGGAGGTGGGCCTGCTGCTCCGACTACGTGCCGCCCTGGAGGCCCTGTGACCGCCCTGTCCGCCCGCACCTGCCCGCCGTCCGAGTCATGAAGCGCACGTTCCGTCAACTGACCGCGAGGAGGACGCCCGTGCTGCCCGAAGCCGAGGTGCAGGCCGAACTGCGGGGCCTGCGGTCCCGCGTCCCGCACCTGACGGGTTCGCTGGTCGCCACCGTCGACGGCCTGGTGGTGGCCCACGACACCAGCGCCCTGGAGGCGGAGAGCGTGGCCGCGCTGACCGCCGCCGCGCTCGGCGTGGGCGCGCGGCTCACGGAGGCCACCGGGCAGGGCGCCTTCCTGGAGCTGATCACCCGCGGCGAGCGCGGCTACACGGCGACGTACGCCGCCGGCGCGTACACGGTGCTCACGCTGCTGGCCGACGCGCAGGCCAACGTCGGCCGCCTGCACCTGGAGGCCCGCCGCGCCGGCGCGCGGATAGCCGCCCTGGCCGACGCGGACCTCGACCGCAGCCCGCTCTGACCCTCCCGCTCTCCCCCTTCGACGTTCGTCCCGTCTCCGCACCACCCGGCCCGTCGATCTGACGTGCCGTCAATTCGCTTACCGGAAGAGGTACTTGCACCATGTCTACGCTGGAAACCGCGCTCAAGGAGATCATGGGGTCGGTCGAGGGCGCCATCGGTGTCGCCCTGGTCGACTACAACAGCGGCATGGCCCTGGGCCTGATCGGCGGCGGCCCCGACCTGGACCTGAACGTCGCCGCCGCCGGCAACACCGACGTGGTCCGGGCCAAGCTCCGCGCGATGGAACTGCTCAACCTGAACGAGGCGATCGAGGACATCCTGATCACCCTCTCCTCCCAGTACCACCTGATCCGCCCGCTCACCTCCCGCTCCGGCAAGGGCCTGTTCCTCTACCTGGCGCTGGACCGCAACCGGGCGAACCTGGCGATGGCCCGCCACCAGCTGAAGAAGGTCGAGACCGACCTGGAGGTCTGAGGTCAGCCGACCCGGCCGAGGGTGAGCAGGCCCCCGGTGGGCACCCGGACGGCGAGCTCCGTCCCGTCGACCGGGGTCTGCGCCCGCGCCACATCCCCGCCCAGGCAGTCCTGCACCAGCAGGTCGACCGGGCCCGGCGCCCGGTCGAACTCGATCCGCACCAGGGTGTCCGGGTCGGCGTTCGCCACCAGCAGCCTCCGCCAGTGGCCCGCGACGCGCAGCGGCAGCGGGGCGTACCGGCCGAACGCCAGCGCGCCCGCGCGCCGCGCCTCGATCACGGGATACGCCAACTCGGGCCGGTGCGGGCGCAGTTCGCCGCGCTGGAGCAGCTCGCGGTGCTCGGCCATGACGCCCAGCCAGAACCTCAGTGCGGCCAGCTGCTCCGGGCGCTGCGCGGCGAGGTCGACGGAGACCTGGGCGGTGGCGAACAGCACCGACTGGAGCAGCACGGCGATCTGCTCCGGGCTCTCCTCGGGGTGCCAGGTCAGCGGGTCGGCGTGCACGGCGAGCGGCCCGGCGGTGAGGCGCAGGTCGGCGGTGCGGACCCGGTTCTCCACGGCGTTGTGCGGGCAGTCGGCGGCCCGGACCATGGTGGCGTACGGCCACAGGCCGGGGCCGAGGTAGTCCTGGCGGTGTTCGACCAGCACGTCGGGGCGGGTGGCGCGGAGCCGTTCGTCGAGGGCGGCGAGCAGCCTCTGCACGCCTTCGGCGACGGTGGCGCAGTCCGCCTCGGGCGAGGCGGTGTGGGGTGCGGCGCCGGCTGCGGGCCGGTGGGCGAAGGTGTCGACGAAGTCGATCTTCAGGCCGTCGACGCCGTGCTGCTCGACGGCGGCGGCGAGCCGGTCGACCTGGTGGGCGCGGACGGTGGGGCTGCGCGGGTCGAGCAGGTAGGTCTCCAGTGTCGGCAGGTGGGCGAGGGTGTGGCCGGCCAGCCGGGTCGCCGCTTCGCTGCGGTCGCCGACGAACGGGACGGCGTGCCACAGCAGGTAGTTCAGGCCGAGGCCGCGGACCCGGGCGACGTGCGCGGCGAAGTCGGGGAAGTCGGTGGGGGCGGGCTGCCAGTCGCCGGTGGTGGCGTAGGAGCGGGTGCGTTCGTCGGTCTGCCAGCCGTCGTCGACGATCAGGCTTCGGAAGCCGAGCGGTGCGGCGAGTTCGGCGAGGCGCTCGACGTCGGTGGCGGCCATCGCCAGGTGCAGGGCGTACCAGGTGCAGAACACCGGCTCGAACGCGGTGTCGGGGACGGCGCGGACGGGTGCGAGGCCGGCCCACCAGTCGGCGCACTCCCGGACGGTGTCGGCGAAGTGACGGCCGCTCAGGTCGAGGCGCAGGGCGATCCCGGGGCCGTCCTGCTCGATCCACCAGCTGTAGCGCCCGGTCTCCTCGACCGCGCCTTCGCCGATGGCGACGGGTCGGACGAGTTCGCCGACCGCGAAGGTGCACAGCGCGCCGTCGCCCTGGCCGACCAGGCTGCCGACGGGTGCGCCCTTGGGCAGTGACGCCTCCCGGGGGTTCGCCCAACTCGGCGGCAGCCAGCGGGCGTTGGTGTTGGGCGTCCAGTAGGCGGTGGCGCCGGTGCAGGGCAGTTGCCATTCGATCCGCAGGCGGACGTCCGGCTCGACGGTGGTCGCCTCGATCAGCAGCACGCCGGGGACGGCGAGTTCGGTCACGGTCACGGCCGGGGCGCTCGCGCTCCCGACCGCCGTCACCCGGAGGGTGAGCAGGCCGGCGTCGACGGTGCGGGAGGTCTCGGTGCGACCGGACGGCGGTGCGGAGCCGTCCCAGGACAGTGCGGTCACGCGGGGTTTCCTTTCGCGGGAAGTGGTCCCGCCCCGGCCGGCCGCGGAAGCGGGAGAACGGCCGGCCGGAGCGGGGGTTCGAGGCGTCGGCCCGGTGACGCGCGCCGGTCGGCGGCGCAGCGGGCCTTCGCAGGTGTGGTCGGCGGTGCCGGCCCGGCCACCGGGCCGGACGTCGGTCTTGCCGAAGTGGCAGTTCGGGTCGTCGGGACGGGCGGCCGGGGTGCGGTCGGTGCACGGTCGGGCGCACGGCTTCCTCGCGGGGCGCGGGGCCCGGCGGGGCGGGCGGGACGGGGGAGAGCGTGGGCTCTCCCCCGTCCGCGGGGTGCGCTACGTCTCGGGGAAGTGGCAGGCGACCTGGCGGGTGGGCGTGTCGGGGGCGAGCACCGGCGCCTCGGTCCGGCAGATTGCCTGCGCCTTGGGGCAGCGCGGGTGGAAGGTGCAGCCGGGCGGGGGGCTGGCGGGGCTGGGCGGGTCGCCGAGCAGGACGATGCGTTCGCGGGCGCGCTCGGCGGCCGGGTCGGGCAGCGGGACGGCGGACAGCAGCGCCTTGGTGTACGGGTGGGCGGGGCGCTCGTACACGTCCGCCCGGTCGCCGAGTTCGACGATCCGGCCGAGGTACATGACGGCGACCCGGTGGCTGAGGTGTTTGACCACGGCCAGGTCGTGCGCGATGAAGACGTAGGCGACGCCGAGTTCGGCCTGCAGGCGTTCCATCAGGCCGACGATCTGCGCCTGGATGGAGACGTCGAGCGCGGACACCGGCTCGTCCGCGACGACGAGTTCGGGCCGGGTCGCGAGCGCCCGGGCGATGCCGATGCGTTGGGCCTGCCCCCCGGAGAACTGGTGCGGGTAGCGCTCCAGGTGTTCGGGGGCGAGCCCGACCAGCCGGATCAGGTCCCGGACCTCCTCGCGGATCGACGAAGGGGAGGCGCCCTGCGCGCGCAGCGGGGCCGCGATGATCTGCTGGACGGTCTTGCGCGGGTTGAGCGAGGCGAACGGGTCCTGGAAGATCATCTGGAACTTGCTGCGCAGCGGCCGCAGTTGGCGCTGCGGGGCCCGGGTGATGTCCTGTCCGCGGAAGCTGACCTGCCCGGCCGTCGGGTCGAGCAGGCGGACCAGCATCCGTCCGGTGGTGGACTTGCCACAGCCGGACTCGCCGACCAGTCCGAGGGTCTCGCCGGGGCGGACGTCGAAGCTGACGCCGTCCACGGCGCGGACGCCGGGGGCCCGGCGCAGGACGCCGCGCGGGCCGGGGAAGGTCATGCCGAGGTCGCGGACGCTCAGCACCGCGGTGTCGGTGGTCATGCGGTCACCTCGTCGTGGATGCAGGCGCTGCGGTGGCCGCCGGCGACGGTGCGCAGCGGCGGCCGTTCGCCGGTGCAGCGGGTGTCGGGCGTGGCGGCGTACGCGGGGCAGCGGGGGTGGAAGGCGCAACCGGCGGGCGGGGCGAGCAGGGACGGCGGGGTGCCGGGGATCGCGCGCAGGGCGGTGTCGGGCGCCGCGTCGAGGCGGGGCAGGGAGTCGAGCAGCCCGCGGGTGTACGGGTGCCGGGGGGTGGTGAACAGCGCTTCGGCGTCGGCCTGTTCGACCGCGGAGCCGCCGTACATGACGAGGACGTCGTCGGCGGCGCGGGCGATGACGCCGAGGTCGTGGGTGATCAGGACGAGGCCGAGGCCGCGCTCGCGCTGGAGGCGGGTCAGCAGGTCGAGGACCTGGGCCTGGACGGTGACGTCGAGGGCGGTGGTGGGTTCGTCGGCGATGATCAGGTCGGGTTCGCAGGACAGCGCGAGGGCGATCATGGCGCGTTGGCGCATGCCGCCGGAGAACTGGTGCGGGTGTTCGCGGGCGCGCCGGGCGGGTTCGGGGATGCCGACGTCGCCGAGGACGTCGACGGCGCGGGCGTGGGCGGCTTTCCGGGTGCCGCCGAAGTGGCTGCGGTAGGCCTCGGCGATCTGGTCGCCGACGGTGAAGTAGGGGTGCAGGGCGGTGAGGGCGTCCTGGAACACCATCGCCATTTTCCGTCCGCGCAGGGTGCGCAGGTGGTCGTCAGGGGCGCCGATCAGTTCGGTGCCGTCGAGTTGCGCGGAGCCGGTGACGGTGGCGCCGCGGTGCAGTCCCATGACGGCGAGGGAGGTGACGGACTTTCCGGAGCCGGATTCGCCGACGATGCCGAGGGTGCGTCCGCGTTCGACGGTGAAGTCGATGCCTTTGACGGCGTGGACGGTGCCTTCGGCGGTGTCGAAGGTGACGGCGAGGTTCTGTACGGCGAGCAGGGGTGCGGTCATGCGAGCCTCGCCCTCGGGTCGATCCAGGCGTAGAGGAGGTCCACGACCAGGTTGGAGCTGACGATGAAGAAGGAGGCGAGGAGGGTGACGCCCATGACGACGGGCTGGTCGGACTTGTTGAGGGAGTCGGCGAAGAGTTTGCCGATGCCGGGGAGGCTGAACAGGGATTCGGTGATCAGGGCGCCGGCCAGCAGTCCGCCGAGGTCCATGCCGAGCATGGTGACGACGGGGGTGAGGGCGGGGCGCAGGCCGTGCTTGCCGACGACGCGGCGCTCGCGCAGGCCTTTGGCGCGGGCGGTGCGCACGTACGGTTCGGCCATCGTCTCGATGACGGAGTTGCGCGTCATCCGGGCGTAGATGGCGGCGTTCAGCAGGGCGAGGGTGATCCACGGCAGGATCAGGTTGGAGATCCACTGGCCGGGGTGCTCGGTGAAGGCGATGTAGCGGGGGTAGGGCAGCAGGCCGGCCACTGTGACGACCAGGTAGAGCAGGATCATCGCGGTGAAGTAGACCGGCAGGGCGGCGACGCCGATGGTGCCGACCATCAGGGTTCGGTCGAGGCGGGTGCCGCGGCGCAGTGCGGAGACCACGCCGGTGCCGACGCCGAGGAGCAGCCAGAGGGCGGAGGCGCCGAGGGCGAGGGAGATGCTGGTGGGCAGCCGGTCCATCATCAGGTCCCAGACGGGCTGGGCGGACTGGAAGGAGTAGCCGAAGCAGGGGAAGCCGCACTGGACGGCGTACTGGCCGGTGCCGAGGGTCTGGCCGGCGAAGATGCCGGTGACGTAGTGCCAGAACTGGACGATCAGGGGGTCGGCCAGTCCGAGCTGTTGGCGGACGAGTTCGATGCGTTCGGTGGAGCAGTCCTTGCCGCAGAACTGGACGGCGGGGTCGGCGGGGAACAGGTAGAAGACGGCGAAGGTGAGCGCGCAGACGACCAGCAGGGTGGCGGCCATCGCAGCGAGCCGGCGGAGCAGGTATCCGATCACGTCCGGCTGCCCTTCGGGTCGAGGGCGTCCCGCAGGGCGTCGCCGACCAGGGTGAAGGCCAGGACCACCAGGAACAGGCAGGCGCTGGGGAGGATGAAGAACATCGGGTCGACCTTGTAGTAGAGCACCGCGTCGGAGATCATCTGCCCCCACGAGGGGGTGGGCGGGCGGATGCCGACGCCGAGGAAGCTGAGTGCGGCCTCGGTGCCGATCAGGCCGGGGACGGCGAGGGTGACGTAGACGATGATGGTGCCGGTGAGGTTGGGCAGGATCTCGCCGAACAGGATGCGGCTGTTGCGGGTGCCGCTGGCGCGGGCGGCCTCGACGTACTCGCGGTGTTTGAGGGAGAGGGTCTGGCCGCGGACCACGCGGGCGATGTAGGGCCAGGAGAACAGCGACATGACGCCGATCAGCAGCAGGACGCGGTTGACGTCCCGGGCGACGGAGAGCAGCGCGATCATGAAGATCAGGCTGGGGAACGACATCATGACGTCCATGAACCGGCTGATCAGGGCGTCGGTGCGGCCGCCGAAGTAGCCGGCGGTGATGCCGAGGACGGTGCCGATCAGGGTGATCAGCAGGGCGGCGCTGAACGCGACCAGGAGGCTGATCTGGGCGCCGTAGAGCAGCCGGGCGAAGATGTCGCGGCCGAGCAGCGGTTCGACGCCGAGCCAGTGCTGGGGGCTGATGCCGCCGAGGGCGCCGCGGGGCAGGCCGCCGAGGTAGGGGTCGACGGCTTTCTTGTCGACGGTGTCGGGGCGGGTGCCGCTGATCGCGGTGAGCACCGGCGCGAGGAGTGCGGCCAGGACGAAGAAGGCGATGATGGCGGCGCCGACGAGGGCGGCCTTCTGGCGGCGCAGGCGGTGCAGGGCGAGCTTCCAGGGGGACGCGGGGGCCTCGGTGGTGTCCGGGGCCCCCGCTCCCTCGGCCGCGGCCGTCGGGAGCGGGGTGGTCATGTTTGGAACTCCCGCTCTACTTGACGGACTTGAGGCCGATGCCCGCGTAGTCGAGCTGCCCGGCCCAGACCGGGTGGGCGTAGGCGCCGGCGATGTTGGAGCCGACCAGGACGGGCTTCTTCTGCCAGATCAGCGGGACGGCGGGCGAGGCCTCCATGATCTTGGCGTCCAGGGCGAGCCAGGCCTCGTTGGCCTTCTGCAGGTTGTCCAGGCCGGCGATCCGGTCGAGTTCGGCGTTGACCGTCGGGTCGTCGAACCGGGTCATGTTGCCGTTGTTGCCCTTGTCCTTGACGGCCCGGCCGTCGAAGATCATCGGCAGGAAGGTGCCGGCGGAGGGGTAGTCGGGGCACCAGCCGAGGCTGGTGAGTCCGGGCTGCTTCTCCTTGTCGCCGACGATCGAGTTGACGGCGGTGGGGTCGACGGTGGTGATGGTGACGTTCACCCCCGCGCGCTTGAGGGCGGCCTGGATGGCCTCGGCCTGCGCCTTGCCGCCGGTGGAGGTGACGAAGTCGGTGGAGAAGCCGTTCGGGAAGCCCGCCTCGGCGAGCAGCTGCTTGGCCTTCTCGGGGTCGCCGCCGGGCTTGATCTTGAAGTGGTCGACGGCCGTGCCGGCGGTGAGCATCGGGGGCAGGTAGGTGGTGGCGATGTCGTTGAACGCGGGGCCGCCGGTGGCGGCGGCGAAGGACTCCTTGTCCACCGCGTACTGCATCGCCAGGCGGACCTTGGCGTTGTCGAACGGCGCCTTGGTGGTGTTCATGTCCAGCTTGGTGGTGCAGCCCGCGTTCTCGCTGATCAGGCGCTTCTTGACGTCGGGGTTGGTGAGCACCTCGGAGATCTTCGCGGGCGTCAGGTCCACGTAGGAGATGGCGCTCTTGTCGTCGCCCTGGTCGGCGATCAGGCGGTCGGCGATGCCGGTGCCCTTGAGGGTCTGGTCGACCACGATCTTGTCGGGGTACGCCTTGCGGACCGGGTCGGAGGCCTGGTCCCAGTTGGTGTTGCGGACCAGCACCATGCGCTTGCCGCGGTCGTAGCTCTCGATCTTGTACGGGCCGGAGGAGACCGGGTGGTTGGAGTAGTTGGCGCCCGCCTCCTTGGCCTTGGGGACGGGCGAGAAGGTGGGCAGGGTGACGGTGTAGCCGAACTCGGCGACCGGGCGCTTGAGGTGGAAGACGATCGTCTTGGCGTCCGGGACCTCGATGGCGTCGCTGCCGAGCCGTTCGCCGCCCAGCGGGCCCTTGTACCCGGCCGGGGCGTTGAGGTAGCGCACCGCGTAGTCGGGCCCGCCGGCCAGTTCCGGCGAGTACGACCGCTCGACGTTGTACTTGATGTCGTCGGCCGTGATCGGCGTGCCGTCCTCGTACTTGAGGTTGTCCTTCAGGTGGAAGGTCCAGGTCTTCGCGCCGTCGCTGGAGGTGCCGAGGTCGGTGGCCAGGTCGGGTTCGATCTTCAGGCCCTCGGCGCCGGGGGCGGCCTTGAAGGTGGTCAGCGTGCGGTAGAGCATGCGCACGCCGACGTCCATCACCGGCATGGTCCAGTTGCGGGCGGGGTCGAGCTGGTCGAAGTCCTGGTTCGACAGGATCGTCAGGGTGCCGCCCTTGACGGGGGTGCCGCCGACGATGCCGTTGCCTTCGGTGGTCACACCCTGCGGTCCGCCGCTGTCGTCACCGCCGCCGCCGTTGCTGCCGCATGCGGCGAGGACGAGGGTGAGGGACGCCGCGATGGCCGCCGCGAGGGCGGCGTGGGTACGCCTGTTCATGTGCATCTCCGGAACTGGGGGCTGCTCAACGGGGATCAGGTCACCGAGAGATCGGCGCCTCCGGGGATCGATGCCGCCGGGGTCTGGCCCGCTCTGAGGTGTGACCCGTAACATAGTAATGTGAAATTGCACTGCGCAATGAGGCGGCCCGACTGTTATCGAGCCGTGTCATTGCTCGCCGCTCAGCAGTGCAATTTCCTTGCCGCTCACACCCGTTGTCCCTGTTTCGCCCCCGCTCGGAGGAGTTCCACCCGATGGCCGACCAGCCCGCACTGAACACCGGCAGCCACGACCTGCCCATCACCCCCGCCCTGGCCGCCTTCATGGCCGACCAGTGGGCCGCCACCCCGCTGCCCGCCGACAGCCGCGTTCCCGGCCACGCGTACTTCCCGGCCCGCCGGGCCCGGATCGCCGCCGCCTTCCCCGGCGAGCGACTGCTCGTCCCCGCGGGGCAGTTGAAGATCCGCAGCAACGACTGCGACTACCGGTTCCGCCCGAACAGCGCCTACGCCCACCTCACCGGGCTGACCGGCGAGGAGCAGGTCGGCCACGTCCTGGTGATCGAGCCCGACGGCGAGGCCGTGCTGTACCTGCGGCCGCGCTCCGACCGGGCCGGCGGCTCCGCCGAGTTCTACCGCGACCGCCGCTACGGCGAGTTCTGGGTCGGTCGGCGCGCCGACCTCGCCGAGGCCGCCCAGCTCACCGGCCTGCGCACCGCCCACCTCGACGACCTGCCGAAGCTGTTCACCGCCAACGCGCCCACCCGCGTCCTCGCCGACGTCGACCCCGTCCTGGACGCCCTGGCCGGCCGCCCGTCCGCCGACCACGCCGCCCGCGACGGCCAACTCGCCGCCGCGCTCAGCGAGCTGCGCCTGATCAAGGACCCGTGGGAGGTCGACCAGCTCCAGCTCTCCGTCGACCACACCGCCGCGGGCTTCGCCGACGTGGTCCGCGCGCTGCCCGCCGCACTGCGCCACCACCGCGGCGAGCGCATCCTGGAGGGCGCGTTCAACGCCCGCGCCCGCGCCGAGGGCAACGGCACCGGCTACGAGACCATCGTCGCCTCCGGCGCGCACGCCTGCGTGCTGCACTGGATCCGCAACGACGGCCCGCTCGACCCGGCCCAGCTCCTGCTGCTCGACGCGGGCGTGGAGACCGACACCCTCTACACCGCCGACATCACCCGCACCCTGCCGCTGTCCGGAACCTTCTCCCCCGCCCAGCGCGACGCCTACGAACTCGTCCTCGCCGCCCAGAGCGCCGGCATCGCCACGCTGCGCCCCGGCGCGTCCTTCCGCGACTTCCACCGTGCCGCGATGCGGGTGATCGCCGAGGGCCTCTCCGAGTGGGGCGTGCTGCCCGTCTCCGCCGAGGAGGCGCTGCGCGAGGACTCCGGCCTGTACCGCCGCTACACCCTCTGCGCCAGCGGCCACATGCTCGGCCTGGACGTCCACGACTGCGCGAAGGCCCGCGCCGAGACGTACCTGGACGGCGTGCTGGAGGAAGGCATGGTCCTCACCGTCGAGCCGGGCCTCTACCTCCAGCCCGACGACCTCACCCTGCCGCCCGCGCTGCGCGGCATCGGCATCCGCATCGAGGACGACCTGGTGATCACCGCCGACGGCGCCCGCCTGATGTCCGCCGAGCTGCCGCGCGCGGTGGACGGCATCGAGTCCTGGATGGGCGAGCTGCTGGGCTGACGTCGGGATGAACGGTCGGGTCACGGGTGCGCAGGCTCAGCCCCCGTGACCGACCGTGCCCTCCGTACCGACCGGATCGACCGGATCGACCGGATCGTGGCGGACCTCCCCCGTCTCGGCGACGTCGACAGCGTCCGCGCGACGGCCCGGGAGCCAACTCGCGCGGGGCGACGCCGTGTTCCTCGCCGAACTCGGCCTCGCCCTCGCCGGGCACCTCGGCGAGGCGGAGCCGCAATGGCATTACCGCAGCGCCTTCGACCACCTGGTCCGGCGCCTGGCCGCCCGGCCCGGCGCCGAGAACGTCCGGCAGGCGCTGCGGCTGCTCACCGCGGCACCCGACTCCGCCCGCCCCGCGGCCCCGCTACCGGCGTCCGGCCACCGTCCGGCCGATCTCGCCGCCGCGTTCGCCGAGCCCTCCTCGAACGAGCTACGGGCCTGCCTGGTCCACGAGTTGATCCTGCGCGGCGTGGACCTCGACACCGTCCCCGACGCCTCCGCGTGGGCGGCCGCCCCGCACTTCGCCCACCACCCGCTGGGCGCGCTGCCCCGGACGCCCTCCCCGCTGGAGTCGCTCGCCGGCCTGCCCGGCCACGGCCCGGACCGCAGTTGCCACGCGCTGCCGCACGGGGGTTCGGCGTGGACCTCGACACCGTCCCCGACGCCTCCGCATGGGCGGCCGCCCCGCACTTCGCCCACCACCCGCTGGGCGCGCTGCCCCGGACGCCCTCCCCGCTGGAGTCGCTCGCCGGCCTGCCCGGCCACGGCCCGGACCGCAGTTGCCACGCGCTGCCGCACGGGGGTTCGGTGTGGACCTCGACACCGTCCCCGACGCCTCCGCGTGGGCGGCCGCCCCGCACTTCGCCCACCACCCGCTGGGCGCGCTGCCCCGGACGCCCTCCCCGCTGGAGGCGCTCGCCGGCCTGCCCGGCCACGGCCCGGACGGCAGTTGCCACGCGCTGCCGCACGGGGGTTCGGGAGGCGAGCAGTTGACGGCCCGCCGAACCGCTGCCGCCCGCTGCCCGCTGCCCGCTGCCCGCCGCCGAAACGACCACCCCGGAGGCGGCCGAGGCCCTGGGCCGGGCCGTCGCGAACTGTGCCGAGGAGTCCAACAGCCGCATCGAGGCCCAGGTGTTCGAGTTCGCCGCACCGCTGCCCGTCGAGTCCGTCCCGGTCGCCCTGCCCGCCCTCGGCCTGGACTGCCTCGCCGGTGCCGAGCCCTCCGCGCTCTCCGTCACCGCCTGCCCGCCGCCGAGGCCTGGAGCGTCCTGTTCGCCGCCGCCTCGCCGCGTGGCAGTCGCCGGCCGCACTGGCCCACGCCGGCCTCCCCGCCGCCGAGGCCCGCGCCACCGCCTGTCACTGGTTCACCCTCGGCGCCCCCGCCCCCTGGTTCGACCACCTCGCCTGGGACCTCGGCCCCGCCACCCTCACCCCCGACCGCCGCCGCCTCGCCGTCCTCGCGGCCACCGACACGGACACCGACACCGGCTGACGCCCCCTCACGGTGCGTAGCGCAACAGCACCACATCGCCCACCGTCTCGGCCCCCAGCAACGTCATCCGATGCGTGCTGCCGCCCGGGAACGCGGCCGGATACACGAAACGCGGCGCACCCGCCTCGCCGACCAGCAGCGGCGCCACCGCCAGGTGGACCTCGTCGGCGAGGCCCAGCGACAGGAACTGCGTGTGAATCCGCCCGCCGCCCTCCACCATCAGCCGCCGCACCCCGCGGGCCGCCAGGTCGTCGAGCATCGCCCCGAAGTCGACGCTGTCACCGGTGCTCACCACCTCGGCCAGCCCGTCCAGCGTGCCGCCCAGCCTCGACTCCCCGGCGTCGGTGGTGTACACGACCTTCCGGTCGCCGAAGTGCCAGAACTTCAACCCCCGGTCGAGGTCGCCGCTCGCCGAGACCGTCACCTTCAACGGGTACGCCGGCTTCCCCGCCGCGACCCGCTCGGCCCGCCGCCGCTCGCTGTTGACGAGGAGCCGCGGATCGTCCGCCCGCAGCGTGTTCCCGCCGACCAGGACGGCGTCCGACTCGGCCCGCACCTGGTCCACCCGGTCGAAGTCCTCGGCGTTCGACAGCAGCAGCCGCTCCGCCGAGGTGTCGTCGATGTACCCGTCGATCGACGTGGCGACGCTCAGCAGCACGTACGGGCGCTCGGCCATGGTGGCTCCGTTCTTCGCGGCTGGACCCCGGCGGTCCTCGGGCATGATCACACGCCCCGGACCTGTCGGTGACCGACGGAAATTCGAGTGACCTCGGCGCACGGCCCCAGTAGGGTCGGCCGATGCCCGAGCTGCAGCGGCTGCGCGCCGACCACGCCCCGGCGGTCCTGGCCTTCGAGCTGGCGAACCGCGCCTACTTCGCCGCCTCGATCCCCGACCGCGGCGACGAGTACTTCGACCGGTTCGCCGAGCGCCACGACGCCCTGCTGGCCGAGCAGGAGGCCGGCGTCTGCGTCTTCCACCTCCTCGTCGCCGCGGACGGCTCGGTCCTCGGCAGGTTCAACCTGTACGACCTGGAGAACGGCGCCGCCGTCCTCGGCTACCGGGTCGCGGAACAGGCCGCCGGACGCGGCCTGGCAACGACGGCCGTCCAGCAACTCTGCCGAACGGCGCCGACGCTGCACGGCCTGCACACCCTGCGGGCGGCCACCTCCCACGACAACGCCGCGTCCCGCCAGGTCCTGACCAAGGCCGGATTCGTCCCCGACGGCCCCGCCGCCCCGGCCGACCTCGGCGGCAAACCCGGCACCTGGTACCGGCGCGACGTCCGGCCCTAGGCCGGGCCCTACGCCGGGTCCTACCCGGCGCGCTGCGCGTCCTCCCACAGCGCGCGAGTCACCTTCGCCGCGCCGCCCTCGCGGGCCGAGGCGTGGGCGGTGCCCGCCCACAGGTGCATGCCCTCGACGTCGCCGCGGCGGGTCGCGGCCGCCCGCAACGGCTGGGTGAGGTAGTGGACTTCGGGGTAGGCCGGCGGGGCGTCGGCGTCGTACCGGTCGATGAAGGAGTTGCGGAGGGCCCGGGCGGGGCGGCCCGTGAACGCGCGGGTGACGGTCGTCCCGGGGAGCTCGACCAGGGCGCGGCGGTGCGCCGCCGAGGCGCCGGATTCGTCGGTGCGCAGGTAGGCGGTGCCGAGTTGGGCGGCGACCGCGCCCGCCCGCAGCGCGGCGGCGATCGCCGGGCCGTCGCCGAGGCCGCCGGCGGCGATCAGCGGGAGCGGCGTCACCTCCCGTACGGCGGCGAGCAGTTCGAGCAGCGGGAGGGTGCCCGGGGTGTCCTCGGCGCGGTGGGTGCCGCGGTGGCCGCCGGCCTCGGGGCCCTGCACGGTCAGGGCGTCCATGCCGAGCGCGGTGGCGGCGCGGGCCTCCTCCGGGCTGGTGACGGTGCCGAGTTGGCGGATGCCGGCGGCCCGGAGCGCGTCGGCCTCGTCCCGGCCGGGCAGCCCGAAGGTGTACGAGACGTAGGGGACGGGGTTGCGCAGCAGCGCGTCGAGCTTCGCCTCCCAGCCGTCCCGGTCGGACCGGACCTCGGCGGGCAGCTCCACGCCCCACCGCTCGGCCTCCGGGCGGAGCCGCTCCCGGTAGGCGACGACCGGCCCCGGGTCGGAGGGCGGCGCGGGCACGAACAGGTTGACGCCGAACGGGCGGTCCGTCAGCTCACGGGTCCGGCGGACCTGGTCGAGCATCCCGTCGGCCGTCCGGTAGCCGGCGGCGAGGAAGCCCAGGCCGCCCGCGCCGTTGACGGCCGCGACCAGCTCGGGAGTGCTCGGGCCGCCCGCCATCGGGGCCGCGACCAGCGGCACCTCCCAGTCGAATGCCATGCCGCTCCCTCGCCTCCGTGTGCACCGATCCCCGGTCGCTGCCCACCCTACGTCCACGGCCGATCCCGCCGACGGCCGCCCGGTCCGCCGTCGCTCTCCCGCTTGCCGGAGCCCTCGCCGCACCGGGATACTCCCCGGGTGCTGTTGACCTGGATCGCCGAGGTGGCGGACGAACCGCTGGCGCTGGAGCCGGCCGACCGGCGGGTGGAGTGGGAGACCAACACCTGGCTGCTGAGCGCGGCAGACGAGGACCGGCGGTCCCTGACCGTGCGTGAGGTGGTCGCCGCCTTCGAGCGCACCGCCGGACGCATCCGGGAGCGCGTCCGCGAACTGGGCTTCGCCGGGGTGGCGACGTTCTACGTGTGGCACGACCGCCAGGCCGACCAACTCCGGTGCTCCACCGGATCGGTGCCCGCCGAGGAGCTGCCGTTCGGTGCCGCGTACCTGCCGGTCGGCGATCTCGGCCCGGTCGTCGAGGGCTTCCTGCACGACGAGCAGCAGGATCCCGAGGAGGTCGACGACCCGCCGGAGCCCGACCCCGGGTTCCCGCCCTTTCCCGTGTGGGTGCGCAGCGTCGGAACGGCCCCGCGCTGACGCCGCCCCGGTCCGCCCGCACGGCCGAACGGACGCGAACGGACACGAACGGGTGGCGTGACGGGCGTCACATCCGCAGGGCGGTCACATTCGGTGGAGCTGCGGGGTCAGTCCTTGCAGAAGCACACACGACAAGGAGCCCGACCGTGGACGCACGCCTCAACTACTTCGGCAACCCGCTCGCGGGGAAGATCATCAAGCACATCAACTCGGCCGGCGCCGCCATCGGGGGCTCCTCGCTCCCGGCCGCCACCCAGGAGCTGGTGAAGATCCGGGCCAGCCAGATCAACGGCTGCGGTTTCTGCACCGACATGCACACCAAGGACGCCACCCACGCCGGGGAGACCCAGCAGCGGCTGAACCTGATCGCCGCCTGGCGGGAGGCGACCTGCTTCACCGAGGCCGAGCGCGCCGCGCTCGAACTCACCGAGCAGGGCACCCGGATCGCCGACGCGGCGGGCGGCGTCGGCGACGAGGCCTGGGCGGAGGCCGCCAAGCACTTCGACGAGGAGCAGCTGATCGCCCTCGTCGGCCTGATCGCCCTGATCAACACCTACAACCGGGTCAACGTGATCATTCGCCAGCCCGCGGGCGACTACGTCCCCGGCCAGTTCGCCTGACCCGTTCGGCCCCTCCCCCGCAAGGGAGGGGCCGCCCTCACTCTCCCCCGGAGAGCGCGGCAGCGGCGGCCCGCACCTCGGCCTCCCATTCGCGGAACTGCTGGGCGGTCAAGTACCCGGCGCAGCAGTCGCAGTGGACGGCCAACAGCCCGAGCAGCGCCGCCTCGTCCTGGTCCAGGCCCTCGGAGTCCCAGTCGCTCACCGCCGCAGCCAGCTCCGCGGGCGTCGCACCGCCCGCCACCACCCGGGCCGCGAGCTCGCGCACCAGCCACCGCTTGCCGTCCACCGCCCCCGGGTACGCCAGACCGAACTCGTCCAGCACCTCCCGCAACAGCGGCTCCAACTCGGACGCCGACTCCCGTCGCCCCCGCCCGGCCAGGTCGTACAACGCCGAGGAGTCGAACCCGTCGGCCACCAACTCGGCGGCGGCCATCGGAAGTTCACCGGTACTCAGCTCACCTGCGCGGTACCGCAGCGCCACCAGCCGCACCCGCTCCGCCTCCGGCACCCCCACTCACCGCCCCTCCGCCACGAGCGCCGCCGCGGCGGCCCGCGCCTCCGCCTCCCAGGCCCGGATCTGCTCGGGAGTCCAGTACTCGACGCACCCGTCGCAGCACCTCTCCCCCACGACCCGGACGAACTCGCCCTCCGCGGACTCCAACCCGCCGACGGCAGCCATCACTTCGCCCATCGACCGGATCTCACCGGAGACCAGCCGGGCCGCGACCTCGCGCAGCGCCCACCGCTCCGCGTCCTCCTGCTCGGGCTCCGCCGCCCCCAGCTCGTCGAGCGCCCGCCGCCAGAGCCACTTCAGCTCGGCACTCTGCTCGCGGCCACTGCAGCCGGCCAACTCCCGCAGTGCCGGGGAGTCATGACCGTCCACCAGCAGATCCGCCGCCGCCATCGGAAGCTGCTCGGGCCAGATCCACCCGACGGCCTGACGGTTCGCCACCACGCGCAAGGAGTCCATACCCGGCAGCCTGCCAGCCTCGCCGACGCCCTGACCAGTGGTTTTCCAGGAGGGAGCGGACCACCGGAGGCGCTGGTCGTGCACCTCGCACCCCGCCCCCGGTCAGCCGTGGCTGGTGTCGATCACACAGAAGCGGTTCCCCTCCGTGTCGGCGAGCACCACGAAGTCCGGGTCCTGCGGGTAGCTGTCCCAGTCGACGCGCTGCCCGCCGAGGGCCAGCAGCCGCTCGATCTCCGCGGCCTGCTCCTCCGCGTCCCGGGCGTACAGGTCCAGGTGGACCCGCGGATGCTCCTGAACGGGTGTCCCCGTGCGCATCAGCGCCACCTGGACCCCCTCACCCCCACCGGCCGGCACCAGAACGACCCAGTCGTCCCGCCTCCCCTCGCGGGGCACATACCCGAGCGCCTCCGTCCAGAAGGCCGTCGCCCGCGCCACGTCCGCCACGCCCAGTACCACCGACCCGACTCTCAGCATGCCGCCGATTCTCGCGCACCGCGGAGATCGGGGGCAGCCGCACCCGTGGACCTCGGGGCCGCCGGCCGATGCTGCCCCGGCCGGCCCGGACCGCCTTGGGGTCGTCCGCGCTCCGGGTGGCGGCCTCGGCGGAAGTGAGCGAACTGCCCGGCCGGGTCGGCCGGTGGAGCGCCTCAGCCGACGTCGGTGCCTTCGGCGTCGGCGCGGGGGGCGGGGCTCAGGCCCAGCCGCCTGCCGAAGGTGTTGGCGATCGCGCCCACGTCGCCGGTGTCGCTCCGGCGCAGGACGAACATCTTGGTCAGCACGATCAGCACCGGACCGACCAGGATGCCCATCGGCCAGTAGTGGCCGGCCGCGCCGAACCAGATCGCGCCGCCGATGCAGCTCAGGCTCACCAGCACGCCGGCGGCCACGCCCACCAGGTGCTGCCGGTCGGCGTCGCTGAGCTCGGCCATCTCGCGCTCGTGGAGTCGTTCGCCGTCCTTCAGTCTGGCCATGTCCAGCTTGTGCCGCCGGTCGGCGTCCTTGAGCTTGGCCATCTCCCGTTCGTGGAGCCGCTCGCCGTCCTTCAGCTTGGCCATCTCCAACTCGTGGAGCCGCTCGCCGTCCTTGAGCCTGGCCATCTCCAGCTCGTGCTGGAACTCCGCCAGCTTGAGGCGCAACTGCTGTTTGCGCTCGGCCTCCTGGTTCAGGGTGGCCAGCATGGCGACGACGGTCGGCGCGGGGACGTCGCCCCACTTCGCGGCCATCTTGCTCGCCTGCTCGAACGCCCGGCTCTGCCACAGGTCGTCCGGCTCGAAGCCCTCCTCGTACGGCCCGTCCGGTTCGGAGTCCGCCTCGTACTGCTCGTCCTCAGCCACGATGTTCCCCGGTGGGCCTTTCCGTCAGATCGTCGCCCAGGGTCCCGTTCGTCGGGACGGGCAGGCGGTCGAGTCGTTCCAGCAGTTCGGCGAGGCCCCGGTCCACGGTGTCCGCGATCTCGTCCAGCGAGGCCTCGTCGAGTGCGCCGAGCGCCGTGAGGTCGGTGTCCAGGAGCCGCCGCACGTGGTCCCGGACGTGCTCGGGCGGGCGGGCGGCGCGGGGGGCGGCGGCGTCCTCGTACGGCGAGTCCCAGGTCAGGGCGGACGTGTCGGCGCCGGGCCTTCGGAAGTAGCCGACCGGGCTGTACCGGGGCATCGCGAGCCCGGCCGCCGATGAACCGCCCCGCAAGAAGCCGGAATCGGAGAAGGGGGACGGGCGGAGCCGGTCGGTGACGGTACTGGAGAGGCTGTTCAACGCCATGCGGCTGCCGTCCGCGTCCTCGGTCGGGCCGCCCGCGAGCCGGTCCATCCTGGCGGCGGTGTCGCGGAACGAGGTGAGGATCCGTCCGAGGGCGTCGTCGGTGATCGCCCGCAGGATCTTCTCGGTGGCCTCGATCGCCAACTCACCGAACGGGTCGCGGGGTTCGCCGGTGGTGAGGCCCTGCACGGTCCGCCGGAGGTCGAGGCCCTTCGACTCGATGTCGTCCGCGCCGCGGCGCAGGCCGGCCGCGCACGATCTGAGCTGCCCGAGGTCGATGTCGAAGCTCTGGCCGTCGGAGCGGTCGGAGCCGCCCACCGGGGCGGGGGGAATCTTCTGCGCGACCTTGTCGACCATGTCGTCGATCGGCCGGGCGACGGTCCGGGCGAGCCGGTCGGCCGCCGCCTCCAGCAACTGGTTGACGATCTTGCGACCCAGCCGCAGCACCGCCGCCGCACGCCACGAGCCGCGGGCCGAGACCCTCGCCAACTGGGCCTGGACGGCGAGCAGTTGTGTGATGAGCTGGGTCTTGGCCACCTCGACCACCACGGCCGCCGCACGCAGCACTCTGGCCACCGTGCGGCAGGTCTCGGCGATCAGCCCGGAGTACCCGGTGACGGTGCTCCACAGCTCGGCGAGTTTGCCCGCGGACCAGCCCCGGTAGACCTCGTACAGCTGGGCGAGCTGCGCGTCCGCCGCCGTCTGGGCACCGTCCAGCCCCTCGGCGAACTTCTCCAACTGGTCGGCCAGCAGCCTGAGTTGGTCCTCGTCGATGCTCGGGAAGCGGACGCCGAGCAGGCTGAGGACAGGATCGAGTCCCGGTGGTGGTTGCACAGCCATTGCCGCCCCCAGCTGCTGTTTCGCGACAGCCGTCCGGTCGCGCACTGCGACGATACACACACGCGGCGGCGCTGACCACCGAATCGCTGCGGCCTCAGGGCGCCTGCTCGTCATAGGCGTGCCGGGCCTGTTCGACCCGGTCGAGGTTGGCGGCGGCCCACTGGGAGAGGTGGGCGAAGAGCGGGGCGAGGCTGCGGCCGAGGTCGGTGATCTCGTACTCGACGCGCGGGGGGACTTCCGGGTGGTAGGTGCGGACGACCATGCCGTCGCGTTCGAGTTGGCGCAGGCGCTGCGTCAGGACTTTCGCGGTGATGGCGCCGATCCGGCGTTCCAGTTCGACGAAGCGCTGACGGCCGTGGGTGTGCAGGGTCCACAGGATCGGCGTGGTCCAACGGCTGAACACGATGTCCACCACCGCGCTGGTGGGGCAGGCGAGTTCGGGGTCGGTGGCGGCGGCCGATGCCCGGTCGGTCTCGGTGGCCACACGCACTCCACGGGTAGTCGCTTTCCTCTAGGTACCTACTGTATCGGCCTTGTTAGCGTCCTCGCACTGCCCGGGAGCGCCGCTCCGACTGGGCGTCAATCACCGTACGGAACAGAGGAATTGCCATGATCGTAGTCACGGGAGCGACGGGTAACGTGGGCGGATCGCTGGTGCGGGCGCTCGCGGCGGCCGGCGTGCCGACGACCGCGACGTCGCGGAACGTCTCGGCGGCGGACGTCCCGGAGCACATCGCGCACCGGCGGGCGGACCTGGCCGATCCGGCGGGCCTGCGGGCCGTGTTCGACGGGGCGGACGCGCTGTTCCTGCAGAACGGCGGGCCGAGCGCCCACCTGCTGAGCCCGCACGGGATCGTGGAGGTCGCGCGGGCGGCCGGCATCGGCCGCGTCGTCCTGCTGTCCTCGCAGGGCGTGGCGACCCGGCCTGAATCGCAGTCGCACGGTGCGACGGCGCTGGCGTTCGAGGAGGCGGTGCGGCAGTCGGGGCTGGCGTGGACGATCCTGCGGCCCGGCGGGTTCCACTCCAACGCGTACGCGTGGGCCGAGCCGGTCCGTGCCCACCGGACGGTCGCCGCGCCGTTCGCGGACGTCGCCCTGCCGTCCGTCGACCCGGACGACATCGCCGAGGTGGCGGCCGTCGCCCTGCGCGCGGACGGCCACGACGGACGGATCTACGAGCTGACCGGTCCGGTCGCCACCACGCCCCGCCAACGGGCCGAGGCGCTCGCCGACGCGCTCGGCGAGCCGGTGCGGTTCGTCGAGCAGACGGCCGAGGAGGCGCGGGCGCAGCTGCTCGGTTTCCTGCCGGAGCCAGTGGTGGAGACCACGCTGAGCATCCTCGGCGCTCCCACTCCGGCGGAGCGGCGGATCAGCCCGGACGTGGAGCGCGTCCTGGGCCGCGCTCCGCGCACCTTCGCCGACTGGGCGCGGCGGTACGTCGCCGCGTTCCAGTGAGCCGCCTCAAGTGAGCCGCCTCAAGTGGGGCGTGTCGAGCGAGTCGCCTCCGGCGGGTCGCCGTCAGCGCCGGTACCGGGCGGCCATCGTGTCGAACACCCGCTTGGGCTCCCACCGTTCGTCGTCCAGCGTCCGGACCACGCCGTACGAGCCGAGGTCGCGGGGGCCGGGCTTGTCGTAGGCGGCGAAGGTGAACCAGAAGGCGCTGTCGATGCCCTCCTGGGCGAAGACGTCGAGCAGGTCGTCGAGGTGCCGGGCCTGTTCGCCCTCGTCGGGGACGGCGCCGGGCGGCACCTGCCAGGCCATGCCGCCGAGGTCGGCGGCGCCGCGGTAGGCGCAGGTGCCGAACTCGGTGACGGCGACCGGCTTGCCGTGGGCGCGGGCGGCCCGCAGGTGCTCGCGGTACTCGTCGGCGTTCTGCGCGGACCGGTACGCGTCGACGCCGACCAGGTCGAACGGGGTCCAGTCGACGGGCTCCCACGGTCCGGACGCGTAGCCGACGGGGCCGGCGAACTCCTGGCGGACCGTCGTCGCGGCCTCGGCGAGGAAGGCGTTCAGCTGCTCGGGGACGGGGCCGAGCGCCAGCCACCAGTCCAGGTCCGCGGTGGTCATGGCGTGCAGCCGGTCGAGGTGGGTGGCTCCGGGCAGGAACCCCTCGGCGAACACGCTGAGTTCGCAGCCCGCGACGAACACCACCCGGGCGCCGGAGCGGCGCAGCGTCTCGGCGCGGCGGGCGCAGTCCGCGAACAGCGGCAGCAGCTGCGCGGGCGGCAAGTCGGCGGGGAACGGCGAGTACCAGACGTCGAGTCCGGCGTCGGCGGCGAACCGGGCGGCCAGGTCGAGCCGTTCGGGGTCGCCGCCGGTGATCCGGACGGCGTCGCAGTGCAGTTCGCGGGCGACGACCGTCAGGTCGTGGCGGACCCGGGCGGGGTCGAAGCGGCGGCGGGTGAGGCGTTCGCCGGTGAAGGTCCCGGTGTCGTAGGTGATGCCCAGGGTGCGCACCGTCACTGCTCCCTCGTTCCGCCGTGGCCGTGTTCCAGCAGGTCGAAGGCGAGTTCGAGGTCTTCGGCGAGCATCCGGTCGGCCTGCTCGGCGGGGGTGCCGGCGACCAGGCGGGCGAAGTGGCGTTCCTGCAGGGCGGCCAGCGAGGCGGCGATCTGGGCGGCCATCAGCGTGCCGGCGGTCTCACCGTGTTCGGCGGACAGGACGTCGGCGAGGGCCTGCCGCTGGCGGTACCGGAGGCTGTCGGCGGCGGTCCGCAGCGCGGGGCTGGCCTGGATCACCCGGACCCGGGTGAGCAGTGCGGGCAGGTCGGCGGCGGCGACCGGGCCGGCCGCCAGGGTGCGGTGGTGGGCGCGCAGGGCGGCGAGGGCCGACTGTCCGTCGGGGCGGTCGGCGACCGTCGTGGCCAGGTCGTCACCGGCCACACCGGCCAGGACCAGCGACTCCTTGGTGGGGTAGTAGGCGAACAGGGTCGCCCGGGCCACTTCGGCGGCCCGGGCGACCTCGCCCATCGTCACGTCCTCGAAGCCGCGTTCGGCGAACAGGCGCAGGGCCTGCTCGGCGATCCGGCGTCCGGTCCGTTCCTTCTTCAGTTCACGCAGTCCGACCATCGGATCATCATACTCAGACCGGGTACGAAACTGTACCCGGTCCGGGTTTCTGCGGCGGTCGGTCAGCGGTCGACGGCGCGGATCAGGCCCGCCGCCAGGCCCGCCGCGACGGCCGAGGTGCGGGAGTCGACGCCGAGCTTGTCGTAGATGTGCACCAGGTGCGTCTTGACGGTGGCTTCGCTGATGAACAGGCGCTTGGAGATCTGCCGGTTGGGCAGCCCCTCGGCGAGGAGCTGGAGGATCTCGGCCTCGCGCGGGGAGAGCGTGGGGCGCCCGGCCCGGACGCGGCCGAGCAGGCGGGCGGCGACCGGCGGGGCGAGGACGGTCTCGCCGCGGGCGGTGGCGTGGATGGCGGCGGCGAGGTCCTCGGGCGGGGCGTCCTTGAGCAGGTAGCCGGTGGCGCCGGCCTCGACCGCGGCGAGGATGTCGGCGTCGGTGGAGTAGGTGGTGAGGACCAGTACGGCGGGCGGGTCGGGCAGCGCGGTGATCCGGCGGGTCGCTTCGACGCCGTGCATGCCGGTGCCCATCTGCAGGTCCATCAGGACGACGTGCGGGCGCTGCCCGGCCGGGAGCGCGGCGAGCAGGTCGAGCGCGGCGGCCCCGTCCGCGGCCTCGCCGACGGCGGTGACGTCGGGCAGGTCGTCGACCATCGCGCGCAGGCCGCGCCGCACCACGGGGTGGTCGTCCACCACCAGCACCCGGATCACCGCCGCACCCCCGCGAGCCGCAGGCGCAGCGCACCGCCGGGCGGCGTACCCGGCCGGCCGCCGGGCGGCGTCTTCGGACGGGCGCCAGGCGCGGGGCCGTCGGCGGCCGTCGGCAGCGGGTCGATCGCGCGCAGCGGCAGGGTCGCGGCGACGGCGGTGCCTTCGCCGGGGGTGGACTCGACGGTGAGGGTGCCCCCGAGGGCGGCGATCCGCTCGTGCATGCCGTGCAGGCCGAAGGAGCCGGGGGCGGGTGCGGTGGCGGGGTCGAAGCCGGTGCCGTCGTCGTAGACGTCCAGGGTGACGGTGTCGTCGAGGTAGCCGAGGGTCACGGCGATGTGCTGGGCCGCGGCGTGCCGGACGGCGTTGGCGAGGGCTTCCTGGGTGAGGCGCAGCAGGGCCACCTCGGCCTCGACGGGCAGGGGGTAGGGCTCGCCGTCGAGGTGGAACGCGGCGTCGGCGCCGTCGGCGAGGCGGCGCAGCGCGTCGGCGAGGGTGGTGTCGTCGAGCGCGGGCGGGGTGAGCGCGTGGACGAACCGGCGGGCCTCGGCGAGGTTCGCGGAGGCGTTCTGTTCGATCTCGCGCAGCAGTGGAAGGGCCGGCGAGGGGGTGTCGGGCAGGGCGGCGGCGGCTTCGCGGGCCAGCAGCACGATGCCGGACAGGCCCTGGGCGAGGGTGTCGTGGATCTCCCGGGCCAGCCGCTGGCGTTCGGCGAGGCGGCCGGCTTCGCGCTGGCTGGCGGCGAGTTCGCCGCGGGTGCGGACCAGGTCGTCGATGAGCTGTTGGCGGGCCCGGCTCTCCCGGTAGAGGGCGGCGTAGCCGTAGGCGGTGAGCAGCGCGACGGCGGCGCCGGCCAGCGGGCCGATCACCTTGGCGGTGGTGAGCCCGCCGGGGGTGGTGGCCTGCGCGGCGATCACGGCGGCGGTCAGGCCGGCCACCGCGGGCAGCGCCCAGCGCACCGGCAGCACGTGCAGGCAGACGAAGTACAGCGGGAATGCGAGGTAGCTGAACTCGGGGTGGTGCAGGGTGAGTTCGATCCACAGCAGGGCGACGGCGAGCAGCCACACGGTGCCCAGCGCGCGCGATTCGCGGATCTGCCGCAGCACGCCGCCGGCGGCGTAGGCGACGGCGAGTGCCCCGGCGCAGACCCAGCCGGCCGCGCCGAGTTCGCCGTTGGCGGCGGCCCGGATCAGCAGGACGGCCAGCAGGGTGAAGAACATGCCGTGCACGGCGAGGTTGGCCAGTCGCAGCGCGGGCGTCGGGCCGGCGGGTGAGCGGTGCGGTGCGGTGGCGGGCGGGGGCGGGGGTGGTTCGGTACGGGGCACGCTGTCCGAGGGTACGGGGCACCGGCGACCGGTCGGCGCGACGCGGCATCAACCGTTCGATGGATTTTCGGCTGCACCGCACGGACGGTGCACAGTCCGCCTTCTCCCTGATGGCAGGGCGGGCGGAAAACGCGAAGGTGGAGTGGTCTTCTCGTCCAGCTGTCCTTCGGAAGGTTTCCCGTGTTCGTCGCATTGCGTGACATCCGTTTCGCCAAGGGGCGGTTCGCCCTGATGGGTGCGGTGGTCACTCTGATCACGACCCTGGTGGTGTTCCTCTACGGCCTGACCGGCGGCCTGTCCTCGGCGGCGTCCTCGACGATCGCCGAACTCCCGGTGGACGGCGTGGTGTTCGGCGCGCCCGCGGGCGCGGCGCCGGAGGTGTCGTTCGCCTCCAGCACGGTGACGGCCGAGCAGCAGGCGCAGATCGCCGCGGCCCCGGGCACCCGGGACGCGCACCCGCTGGGCGTGGCGATGACGCGGTTGACGGCCCCCGACGGCGCGGCCTCGGTGAGCGTGCTGGGCACCGACGCGGCGCTGCTTCCGCCGCTGTCGGCCGGTGCGGCGCCCAAGGACGGCGAGGTCGCCGTCGGCACCGACACCGCCGCCGAGCACCACCTCTCCCCCGGCAGCCAAGTCACCCTCGGCGCCCAGAAGTTGACGGTCAGCGCGATCACCGCCGAGCGTTCGCTCTCGCACGCACCGAGCGTCTGGACGACCACGACGACGTGGCAGCAGGTCTCCGGCCAGAAGCAGCCGACCGCGGTCGCGGTGCACGGCACCCCGAAGGACCTGCCCACCGACCTGAAGGCGGTCTCCCGGAGCGACGCGCTGTCGGGCATCAACGGGTACTCGGCGGAGCGGGGCAGCCTGCTGATGATCCAGGGCTTCCTGTTCGCCGTCAGCGCCCTGGTGATCGGCGCGTTCTTCACGGTGTGGACGGTGCAGCGCCGCCCCGACATCGCGGTGCTCAAGGCCGTCGGCGCGTCCAGCGGCTACCTGGTGCGCGACGCGCTCGCGCAGGCCGCGGCCGTCCTGGTGGCGGGCTCGCTGCTCGGCGGGGCGATCGGCGCGATCGGCGGGGCGTTCGCCTCGGCGGCGGTGCCGTTCGACGTGGGCGTGCTCACGGTGGCGGTGCCGGTCGGCGCGATGGTGCTGCTCGGCCTGCTCGGCGCGGCCCTCGCCGTCCGCCGGATCACCGCCGTCGACCCGCTCGCCGCGCTCGGCGCCAACCGATGACCGTCGTACCTCTCTTCCCGAAGGACCCCGCCATGACCACCACCACCGCCGTCCGCACCGGCCTCGCACTGAGTGGCGTCACCCTCACCTACCCGGACGGCGAGAGCCGGCTGACGGCCCTGAACAACATCGAGCTCTCCGTCGCCCCCGGCGAGTTCGCGGCCATCGTCGGCCCGTCGGGCTGCGGCAAGTCCAGCCTGCTGGCGGTCGCCGCGACGCTCCAGCGCCCGGACACGGGGCAGGTGCTGATCGACGGCGTGGACGCGGGCGCGCTCGGCGAGCGGGAGCGGACGTCGCTGCGCCGCGAGCGCCTGGGCATCGTCTTCCAGCAGTCGAACCTGCTGGCCTCGCTGACCGCGGTGGAGCAGCTGTTGGTGCTGGAGTCGGTGCGCGGCCGCCGCCCGGCCGCCGCCCGGCAGCGCGCCGAGGACCTGCTGGAGTCGGTGGGCCTGGCCGGCCCCAAGCAGCAGCGCCGACCCCACCAGCTCTCCGGCGGCGAACGCCAGCGGGTCAACATCGCCCGCGCCCTGTTCGGCGAGCCCTCCGTCCTCCTGGTCGACGAACCCACCTCCGCCCTCGACCACGAACGCGGCGCCCAGGTCGTCGACCTCCTCGCCGAGGTCACCCGCACCCACCGCACCGCCACCGTCATGGTCACCCACGACCGCGACCTCCTGAGCCGCACCGACCGAGTCCTGGAAATGCAGGACGGCCGCCTGACGGCCCGCTAGGAGCCGTCCTCGGAGGGCGGTTCGCGGGTTGATGACCCTCCAGCGTTTCGGCTGCGGGACGAACCCCTTGTCCCGCGGGTTGCGTTCGACGATCTCGACGCCGATGCCCGGGCCGACGCCGTGCGCGGCGACCTGCTTCTCGTCCGGCGGGCCGCCCGCGCCGACCGGGAACGACCCGCACCGGAGCACGGCGCCGGACCGTGACGACCGGTGAGGACGGGTCGGAGCCGTCGGCCTCGCTGCAGAGGTCGGAGATCGAGCTAGGCGGACGCCGGGGTCAGGTCGTCCTTGCGGGCCCGGCGCACCGCGGGGGCGATCGCGGCCGTGCCGGCGAGGAAGACCAGGCACAGGGTCAGCCAGCCGTACGAGCCATAGTGGATCACCAGGAAGGAGACCACGGCCGGTCCGACGGTCGCCTGGACGACCACGTGGAGGTGGAACGCCCCCAGGTACTCTCCCCGTGCCGCCTCGGGGGCGAGTCCGAAGCCGAGGCCGAACGCGCTGGCCGACTGCCCCAGCTCGGCAAAGGTGACGAGGAGGACCGCCGCCAGGGCGAACACGCCCGCGACCCATGCCGTGGTCACGTTGCCGATGGCCATGGCGAGGCATGCGACCACACTGATCAGGCCCGCCTTGCGCGCCGCGCGGACGGAGCCGCCCAGTGTCTCGGATCCCTTGGCGAACTTCACCTGGAAGAGCACGACCAGGATCGTGTTCAACACGAAGACCGCGGGGATGACGCTGCGCGGGAGCTTGTCACTGGTCACGAGCCACAGCGGGATGCCGACGACGAGGACCGCGCCGTGCAGGGCCAGCAGGCTCGAGGCGCCGATGACGCCGAGGAAGGGCGTGTCCTTCAACGCCCGGAAGCGGGACTCGCGTTCCGTCCTGGTGCGCGGGGCGGGGGTGGCGGGCAGCCGCAGCACCAGTCCCGCCGCCAGCAGGAAGGAGAGGGCGTTCCCCAGGGGAAGCATCTGCATCGCGGAGCCTCCGATGCCGATCAGCGCCGCGGCCACCAGGGCACCGAGCGAGAAGCCGACGTTGAACACCGAACGCAGGGCCGCGCGTGCGCTGACCCGGTCGCCCTCCGGGACCAACTCCGCGATCAAGGTGTGGAACAGCGGGCCGGAGCCCCATTCGAGCGCCCCGACCACACCCACCGCCGCGAAGAACGCCGGCAGCGAACCGACCACCGGGTAGAAGCAGTAGGCGACGCCGATCGCCAGCAACGCGAGGAACAGCAGGCGCCGGGCCCCGATCCGGTCGGCGGCCATGCCCATGAGCACGCTGGACACGAACCCGGAAAGGCCCGCGATGGAGAGGCCGAGGCCGACCTGGGGGGCGGAGAGGTGGGCGACCACGATGAAGTAGACGGCCGAACCGGACGTGAAGACACCGCCGCCCACGCTGTCGAGGAAGTGCAGCAGGGCGAGCGTCCTGGCAGGGCCCTTCAGCGAGGAGTAGTTGTTCCGTACGAAAGAAGCGATCACGTTGAACTCCGTGGCGTGTCGGGCGATAAGCGGCCGCGGGGGCCCGTCCTCAAGCGGTCTGTCTTCACGGGAGCGGGGGGAAGTCGTCATCCGGGAACGGGACTCCCGCAGCGACGCCGGCCGGCTCGACGAGGGGTTCGCCGACGAGGCGTTCGCGGGGGTCGTAGCGCGTCTCGACGTCCATGTAGACGACGACGTGGGCGACGCGCGGGTCGTCGGTGAGGTTCGGCGAGGCGCTGTGGGCGGTGAGCGAGTGGTGGAAGGTGCAGTCGCCGGCCCGGAGCGGGACGGTGACGCGGGGTTCCCAGACCAGCTCCGGAGCGGCCCGCATCAGGTTGTCGGCGTCGCGCAGGTCCTGGCGGTGCCGGCCGTCGAGGAGGTGCGAGCCGGGGATGAAGGTCATGCAGCCGCGTGTCGTCGGGACGTCGACGAGGGCAACCCAGGCGGACAGGGAGTGCCGGGAACCGAGGTGCGGCCAGTAGGGCTGGTCCTGGTGGAACTCGGTGGGGGCGCCGTTGTGCGGTTCCTTGATCAACAGGTGGTCGTGGTACAGCCGCAGCGGGACCCCGGCCAGTGCGGTGGCCGCGGCGGCCAGGACGGGGCTGAGGGTGAGCTCGCGGAGGGTCTCGTCCTGCTGCCACAGCTGCATCAAGTGGGTGAACGCCGGATCGCGGGGAACGTCCTTCTGCCGGTCCCTCGCCGCCAGCGCTGCCCTGGCATAGCGAGCGGCCTCGTCCTCGCCGATGATGCCGGGGATGCGGACGAACCCGTCGCGTCGGTAGGCGACCACCTGTTCATCGGTCACGGGCTGGTTCATGCGTTCTTCCTGTCGGAATCCGGGGAACGGGCCCGGACCGCCGAACGGGGCCGGGGGTTCTCATGGGGTGGGAGCGTGGAGGCGAGGAGCCCGGGCTGATCGCGGTCGTCGGCGGCGTCGACGCCGGTCCGCTGCCGACGGCGTCCGGGGGGACGCAGCGCGCCTCAGGACGACAGCGCCGCGCGGACGGCTTCGAGGGCGTCGAGCCGCTTGCGGTCCCAGTGGTCGAGGCGGTCGGCGGCGAGGTGTTCCGCCAGAATCGCCGCGGCGTCGCCGGGAAGCCCGCGCTTCCACTGCTTCACCAGGACGGAGGGCCGTCTGGCCCGGAAGTTCAGGGACCGCGCGATCGCCAGCGCGGTGTGCGCGTCCTCGGGGGTGAGGTCCTTCTCCCCGACCCGCTCCGCCATCAGCCAACGGAGGTTCACCAAGGGAACGGTGACGGGGGTGTAGTCCTCCGGGTCGTAGAGGAGCGCCACCTCGCCGTCGGACTCGATCGAGCCGTTCAGGTACTGCTCGTAGACCCAGCCGCTGCCGGTCATCCCGATCGTCCGGCACTCCACGGCCCGCAGGGCCCCCATCGAGGACGCGCCGGTCAGCGGTTGCCCCGCGAACAGGAGGGCCCGCACCTCGGTCACGCTGACCGCGAGGCTCTGGCCGAACTCCCCGTCCAGCATGAGGGTCCGGCGAGGGGCCTCGGCGCCGATGAGGGCCGCCAGGTCGTGCCGACGGACCGGCGGGCGCAGGTCGAGCACCCGGTTCCGCTCCTCGGCGAGCAGGCGCAGGTGCGTGAGGTCTGCCGGGCGCAGCGAAGGGCCCGCGAACACCGTGACGGTGGCGGCGGCGCTCATGACAGGGACTTTGCGAGTCCGGCCCGCACCATCTCGCGGTGCAGGCGTGTTCCCAGCCGGGCGGGATCGTTGTGATACACCTCGAGTCCGGGCACGATCGCCTTGGTCACCGAGAAGGGAAAGCCTTCGGGGGCCAGTTCCGTCGCGAACACCAGCGGGAGCCCGGCGCGTTCCAGCCCCGCCAGGACCACGTCGAGGTCGCCGTCGGTCGTGCCGGTACTCGCGCTCTCCACCACGTCGAAGTCCGCCGTGGGCCGTCCGCCGTTGAACATCCGGTACATCTCCTGCAGTGCCTCGTAGGACGAGTTCCGGCGATAGGCCTGCCCCGTGAAGTCCTCCCGGGCGCCCGCGATGACAGCGAGTCGGGACTGGGCCGCTTCCGTCAGCGCGCGGGTCACCGCGACGACCGGGTCGAGGTGGCAGCCCCAGCCGCCGTTGAAGAGCATTCCGTCCCCGGCCTGGGTGTCGTCGGTCGTCGCGAAGCAGGTCGGCACCCCGATGTCGTTGACGTAGGCGAAGACCTGGACCTCGATGCCGATCCGTTGGAACCGCCCGGCCAACTCCCGGGCGGCGTCCGGCAGTGAGGACAGCCGGATGTTCCAACCACTCTTCAGGGTCTCGCCGAACGCCGTGCAGTCGTGCTCGACGGTCTCGAGCAGCCCGTGCAGCAGGGCTTCCTGCGGGCTGTTGCCCACGGCGAGGCCGATGGTGTTCGACCGGAACATCCCGCACTCGTTCGGGAACGGGACGAAGACCGCGAGGGCGGGCACCAGGACCTCGACGTTCGAGGCCAGTTCCCGCACGGGCCACCAGCTGATGGAGGTGGTCTCGGTCCAGGTGTGGCCCCTCTTGAGGATCAGACGCCGCGGGTCGAGGACCGGGGTGCCCGCCTCGCGCAGCTCGGCGTACGAGGCCCGGAGCGGGGGCTCACCCGCCCGCTGTTCGCACCAGGTCCGTTCGATCGCCTCCATCATGGCCGACACCCGGGCCGCAGCCGGGGTCATGCCCTTGCCGCTGGTCACCGTGTTGAGCCCGGGGGCCGCGGCGGGGCGGAAGCTGTTGAAGACCGGGATGCCGAGGTCGTCGAGCTCGGTGATGTCGGCGATCCGAGTGATCCCGCACCGGGTGAAAGAGGCCCGGGCAAGCGCTTCCGTCTCCTCCAGCGTGCGCGTCCGCAAGGAGGTGCCGCAGGCGGTGGCGGGCGGGTCCCCGGCGGGCGGGAACCAATGGGTCCGATCGAGGCTCGCCGGAACACCCGCCGCGGGGGCTCCCGTGCGGAGGTTCGTGTGAACGATCGTCATCTGACGCTGAGTTCCTTTCGCGCTGATCGGCCTCCGAGCGTCTCGCGGCATGCCCGGGCCACCCATCGGTGCCAGGCTGCGGCGTTCGCGGGCCTGAGGATGCTGTGCCTCTCGTCCGGGACGAGCATGAGTTCGACGTCCACGCCCTGGGTGTCCAGCGTCCGGTACATGGCGCGGGATTCACCGACCGGTACGTGGGTGTCCTCGCACCCGTGGGACAACAGCACCTTCGTCCGCGGCGGGATCGCCTCCAGTGAGAGGCTCTCCGAGCGGTAGGAGGCCGACGAGTCCACCGGACCGTACTCGCGCAGCCAGTGCCAGTGCAGATCGCACGCACGCGCCACGGCCGGGAAGTCGGCCCAGCCGCAATGGCTGACGATCAGACGCGGCTCGCGCAGGAGCGTCCCCAGCGCCAACGACAGGAAGCCCCCGAAGCTCGCGCCCATCACCGCCACCCGGTCGGCGTCGAGACGCGGGTCGAGCAGCGCGTCCGCGACCTGCTCGGCGGCCACGACGGCCACCTCGGAGGTCCATTTCCCCCAGCCCCGCTCGATGGCGTCCTGACCGTACCCGACCGACAGGGGCGGGTCGGGCATCAGCACCGCGTACCCGTCGGCCACGAACGGCCACGGGTTCCACCGCCAGGACCAGTCGGTCCAGCTGAGCATCGGTCCGCCGTGGCACCAGACCAGGACGGGCAGCTCCCGGTCGACGTCCTCGGGCAGGCAGAGCCAGCTGCTCCACTCGACCCCGTCGGATGCCGTGTGGGTGAGGCGCTCCATCCGGCCCCGTGGAGTGGCCTCGACCGCCGGGGCGAGGATCTCCGTCCGAGGGACGCCCGGCGCGGCGAGCGCGAGGGTGACGACCGAGGGCGGTGAGGCGATGGAGGAGCGGACGACCAGGGCCTCACCCGGGCGGGCCGTCACGGAGAACACCGAGCCGCCGGCGTCGATCCGCGTGACGTCGTCCTCGTCGACGGCGACCCGCCACAGGTGGCGCCGCCCGTCCTCCTCGCCGGTGCACAGCAGGGTCGTCGGGTCCTGCCAGGCGCGGGGCTGGAGCCAGTCGCGATGGCCCCGGCCGACCTTGCGCACGACGAGGCCGTCGCTCGACACCAGGGCCGCTTCCTGACGGGGCGCCGTCCCGGGGACCGCGATCCGTTCCGCCGTGCAGGCGAACCAGGCACCGTCCGGAGAAGCGATCGCGTCGCTCAGATCGTCATCGGCCCACACCTGCCGGGCGTCGTCCGGCGCGCCCGGGGAGAACACGAGCAAGCCGTAGCGACGGTGTCCGCCGGGAAGGAAGCGGACCAACCCGGCGGCGCAGCGGCGGCCGTCCGGAGTCAGGGCGAGCTGGCCGGACAGCAGGGTGTCCCGTTCCAGGGGCGTGTCCAACAGTTCCGGCGCGGCCGCATCCTCGTCCAGGGACACTCCGACCAGCTTGAGTACCTCGGGACCGAACCGATAGCCGGAGCGCGGCCAGAGGTCGCCGCCGACGATCACCGCGGTCAGGCCGTCCTGAGCCGCCTCCTCCCGGAGCGCGCGGTCCGAAGCGAGGGAGTCCGCCTCGGCGTGGACCCAGACGGCCGCGACGGCCGTCCGGCCGCCGGCGGCGTAGCAGACCACGTCGCGAGCGGTGCCGAGCAGCGCCTCCGGCCGCCGCCCCTCGCGGTGCCGCCAGAGTGACCGGCCGCCGACCGGATGTTCCGCTCTCGGACGCCGATCCGAGAGGAACAGGTAGTCGTCGTCACCGATGACGGTCACCGACGAGGCGCCCGCGTGGGCGTGCTGCAGGGCCGGTCCGTCATCGCCGTCGAACGAGTAGCCCAGCACAAAAGGAACGAGGTCGGAACGGTTCTCCCGCTCGATGTCGGATTCGACGAGAAGACGACTGCCGAGCCGGTGCGCCGACTTGAGCCGCTGCTGCGCCCTGATGAGGTCGAACAGGGCGGTCCCGGCGGTGCCTTCGGTGGTGGGCTCGCTCACGGTCCTACGCCCTGCCTTCATGTTGCCGCAGCCGCACGGCCTGCTCCGCCAGCGCTCCGCGGTCGTGGCCGGCCAGATGGGCGCGCAGTTCGGTGCGGAGCCAGGCGACCTTCTCCGCCGGGGACCCGAAGTGGTGCCGTCCCGCGATCTGTGCCGCGGCGGAGCCCTTGAGGAACTGTGCCAGGGCCAGCTCGGCGAGATCGCGGACCGTGGGCTGCTGGACGGAGATCACCAGGTGGAGCGTGTCGGTGCCGTCCGGGGCCACCTGGCGCACCCGTCCCGCCGGGACGTAGAGGACGCCGCCGGCCTCCAGCACGGTCTCGAAGGCGCCCTCGCCCTCGCCCACGACCCAGCGCGCCCGGCCGTCCAGCTGCACGACGAGGGCGTGGGCGCCGTCGACATGGGCAGGCACCCCGGCGGATCCGGCGGCGCAGAGGTACGCGTCGGCGCCGACCTCGGCACGGCATTCGCCCCGGAGTGCGTCGACCAGGGTGCCGAGGCCGGCGTTCCAGTCCTCCAGCTGCCTCAGTAGGAAGACCCGGCCGGAGGCGACCAGCTCCCGCACTGCGGCCGGCTTCGCGTACCCCGGGCGGGGCTTCGTCTGGACGATCCGGGTCTCACAGACGCCCGAGACCGTGGGAGTGGCGTCCTGCCGGAGGATGCCGAAGTAGGGGGCGACCAGCGAGCCGCAGTCCAGCTCGCGCCAGACGCCGTCCATGGAGAGCAGCCCTCTCGCCGGCTCACAGGTGAACGTGGCCGTGCGGTTGCCCCACACCTCGGCGAGGAACGACTCGGCGTCGCCGACGAGGTCGGCGATGTTCGCGGGCGTCCGCGTGGTCCCCTCGGCCCGCCTGGTCCCGTCCGTCCGCGCGGAAGCATCGATCATCATCGGGTCAGGCCCTCCGGTTCCGCATGCGCGCCACGGCCGAGTCCACGAGTGCGTCCGAATCCATCCGGTCCAGGTGGTCGAGCAACGCGCGGGTCATCGCCTCGGCCTTGTCCTCGGTGGAGGCGCCGGAGGTGACGGCCTCCAGCCGGTCCGCCTCGGCGCCGAAGCCCTCCATCACGGACTCGACGAGATCCAGCGGGGCCGGCTCCGTGAGGGTCAGGGTCAGATGCAGCGAGGTGCCCGTGCGGGCCGTCGCGACGTGGGGGATGCCGTGGGGCAGGTAGAGGACGTCCCCGGGCTCCATGACGAAGGAGTGCGAGTGACTGTCCGCGTCCAGGTCGGGCAGGAGCCCGCCACGGGAGTCGACCTTGTCGGGGGTGTCGTAGATGCGCCACTCCTTGGCGCCTGCGATCTGCAGCGCGAGCACGTGGGACGGGTCCCGGTGCGGAAGCATGCCGGTGTTGTCGCACGGGGTGTAGAAGACGTAGGCCTTGAGCTCGGCGGGAAGCCGGCTCTCGATCTCGTCCATGAGCGACCGTGTCGGCAGGTGCCAGTCCTCGAGCTGACTCAGCTTCATCGTGGCGCCGCCGTCGAGGAGCCGGCGAACCTTCCGGGCGTCGGCGAAGCCGCTCACGCCCCGGCCTCGGACGTTCCTGGTCCGGGTGAAGTCCGAGATCGCGGGCTGGACTCCCTCCTTGAGGAGCATGAAGTACGGCCAGCGGAGCAGGCCGACATCGAGTATTTCCTGAATTGCTTTCTCGTCCAGCATTCCCGTGACGGGAGCGGCATCCTTGAACAGGCCGTGTTTCTTGTTCCAGAAGACCTCCATGAGATCGACTTCGTCAATGAGGCGAGCCAGCGGATGTACAGTTCCCACGGGAATTCCTGCCGATCGGATGGAACCGCTCGGAGACGGCCCGGAGGCCGTCTCCGAGCGGCGCGCTGTCAGGCCTCGTTGATGACGCCGACGACCATCGGGCGGTCGTGCTTGGAGAGCTCCTCGATCTCGGCCTCGGCCTCGGCGATGATGACCTCTTCGTTGGTGGCGGCGAGCTTGTCGTTGATGGACATCGAATACTCCTTTTCCTTGCCGGTTCGTCGGTTCCCGTCGGATAACGGTCCGATGAATATTAGATTGGAGAGCGGGCGGCGCGTCAAGGGGAGAGGAACGAATTAATTCGCTGACGCATCCCCGCCGGTCCCAAACCGTGCGCGATGGAGTGCTGGCGCGGCGATCCGTAGTGCCTCAGTTCCTCTTTGGCAACCCCGAGAGCGAGAATTCGGTGCGGCCTGTCGATCAAGGCATCGGATATTTCGGCCGTCGACGTTCCAGCGAGATAGGGCTCGACCAGGACGACGGAGGCCACTGCTTGTTCGTGCACCGCGGCGCGCAATCCCTCGGCGTCGAAGGGGCGAATCGTGGCGGCGTAGAGGACGGTGACGTCAAGGTGTTCGGTGGCCTGGAGCACCGGGTCGGCCAACGGGCCCACCGCGATGACCGTGGCCCGTCTCCCCCGGCGCAGGAGCCGGAAGCCCGGCCCCGAACGCAGACCGTACGGCTCGGCGTTCGACTGGTTGGACAGGCGGACGTAGACGAGCCCGTCGCCCGTCGCGGCCTCGCGCAGCTGCGCCTCGGCCTCGTCCGGATGGCCCGGCACGTGGATGGTCCAGTGCGGCAGCGTCGACAACAGCGCGACGTCGCCGGGCGACTGGTGGGACCGGCCGCCGCTCGCCATGTCGTAGGAGGCGCCGGCGCTGACCAGGACCGCGCCCACGTCCTGGTGGTTCAGGTCGACTTTGATCTGCTCGAAGGGCCGCTCGACGAGGAAGGGGGCGAAGCTGTGGGCGATCGGCCGCATTCCCGCCAGCGAGAGGCCGCCCGCCACGCTCACCAGCAGTTGTTCCCTGATCCCCAGGTTGAGTACCCGGTCGGGATGGCTCTCCCTGGCGGCGCCGAACAGACCTGCGGTGAGGTCGGCGGTCACCAGGGCGAGGTTCTCGTGGACGTCCAGCAGTTCCGTCGTGACGTCGACGAAGCGCTGACGCATGATGCCGGCCAAGGGCACTCCTCCGGATGGCTCTGAGATCTGGATGGCTCTGAGGTCGAGGAGTCAGCGGTCGGCCGCGGCGCCCACGTCGGCGACGACCAGACCGGGTCGGCCGGGATGAGGGGTGGTGAAGGCCTTCTCCAGGGCGTCGTGGTCGCGGCCGTCGACCCGCTGGATCGCCCAGCCCTCGGCCGCGAACCGCGTCTCCAGACCGCCGGGCCAGCCCTGTGTCGCCGAGTGGTTGTCGACGACCACGGCGTTCAGCCGGTCCAGACCGGCGCGCGCGGCGTAGGCGACCGCTTCGTGATTGGACCCCTCGTCGAACTCGCCGTCGCCGAGCAGCACCCAGATGCGGGAGTCCGTGAGTCCGCGGGCCCGCAGCCCCAGTGCCGTCCCCACCGCGAGGGGCAGGCCGTGCCCGAGGGATCCGCTGGAGATCTCGACGCCGGGGACGAGCGTGCGGTCGGGGTGGTAGCCGAGCGGTGACCGGAACGCGCCGAACATGTCGAACAGCTCAGGCTGGAAGAAGCCCTTGGCGCACAGCACCGCGTAGTAGGCCTGCGGACCGTGGCCCTTCGACAGGTAGAACCGGTCACGGTCCTCGCGCATGGCCGGATCGACGCGCAGGACCCGGTCGTAGAGCACCCAGAGCGCGTCCATCGTCGAGGTCGCGGCCTCGGCGTGCTTCTCGTCGCCGGTCATCCTCGACATCAGTCCCGCGAGGTCCTCGAATTCGGCCGGGCCCGACTCCGGGTCCCGTAACCGAGGCAGGTTGTCGCGCATGGTCATCCTTTCGAAGGCCAACCAAGAACCTACACTCAGTTCGGTCGGTCTCGAACGATGCTTCCCAGGTTGGCCGAATCCATGCTCATGAATCACTCGTCCTCGATTCGTCAGCGGCCCTCACTCGGTGATCGTCTCGGCGGTTCGCCCGTTATGTCCCGAGGCCGTTCGGGGCGGGCCGTCGCACGACGCTGCGGGAATGCCGGGTTCCACGGGCCCGGAACTGCTGTCTTTCCTCGCATCGTCGCAGTTCAAGCACACCTTTTCCGTACCCGCCGGCAGATCGGCCTGCTCGGTCGAATACCCGAGGCTCGTAAACCGCTTGACCTCGGGCGTAAACTGCCGAGCCATGAAGCATCGATCACTGGGGCGTAGCGGGCTGAAAGTCAGCGAAATCGCCTACGGCAGTTGGATCAGCTACACAGAGGGATCAGCCGAGCGAATCGCCCGAGAGGCGCTCGAACAGGGCATTACGACCTTCGACACCGCCGACGTCTACGGCGGGACCCGAGCAGAAGTCGTCCTGGGCCGCGCTTTGGAGAACGTGCGCCGGGAGTCCGTCGAGATATCGACCAAGGTCTTCTCCCCGATCGGTCCGGGGGCCAACGACCGGGGCTTGTCCCGCAAACACATCATGGAGGCGGCGCACGGCTCGCTGCGGCGCCTGGGAACCGACTACATCGACCTTTACCAAGCACACCGCTTCGACGAGCGGACCCCACTCGCCGAGACCCTGCGCGCCTTCGACGACCTGGTCCGACAGGGAAAGGTCCTCTACGTGGGGGTGTCGGAGTGGACGGCGGCCCAGATGTCCGAGGCCCTCGAACTGGCCGACCGGATGGGGCTGGACCGGATCGTCTCCAACCAGCCCCAGTACAACCTGGTGTGGCGAGTCATCGAGGAGGAGGTCCTGCCGCTGTGCGAACGCGAGGGAATCGGCCAGCTCGCCTGGTCGCCGCTGGCCCAGGGGCTGCTGACCGGTAAGTACCTGCCGGGTACGCCGCCCCCCACCGGATCGCGCGCCGCGGGCGCGGCGGCCTCCCAGTTCGCCTCGGGGGCGCTGACCGCCAACGTGCTGAAACGCGTCGCCGAGCTCGGCGAGGTCGCCTCGGACCTCGGCCTGACCATGCCCCAGCTGGCCATCGCCTGGGTGCTGCGCAACCCGAACATCGCGTCCGCGATCGTCGGCGCGAGCAAGCCCGAGCAGATCGCCCAGAGCGCCACGGCCTCCGGGATCGAGCTCGACGACGAGACCGTCGAGCGCATCGACCGCATCCTCGACCCGATCATCGAGCGCGACCCGCGCAAGACCCCCTCACAACCGACCAGCTACGGCAACTGACAAGGCAGCAGAGCACTCGTGAAGTCCACGTTGATCCGCTTGATCGACCCTTCGGACGGTCCCGCACTGGCCGAGTTGCTCCTCCGGGACAGGCAGGCGTACGCCCGCTGGCTGCCCGCCAGGCCCGAGGAGTTCTATGCGCCCGGCGGGCAGGCCACGGTCATCGCGTCCCTGCTGGAGTCCCACCGCAAGGGGCTCGCCTGGCCCGGCGTCGTGGTCTCCGCCGGGGCCGTCATCGGCCAGATCACCATCAGCTCCATCCTGCGCGGCCCGTTCCAGAAGGGGTTCCTCGGCTACTGGATCTCCTCCCGCCACCAAGGGCTCGGGCACACGAGCCGTGCCGTCGGCCTGGCACTGCGGATCGCCGAGGACGAGCTGAACCTGCACCGCCTGGAGGCACACACCCAACTGGAGAACCTCGCCTCCCAGGCAATCCTCCGCAAGCACGGATTCCGGTCCTGGGGCATCGCCCACGAGCACTTCTACGCCGACGGCGCGTGGCGCGACGAGGTGTTCTGGGAACGCGGACTGAACGGCGGGCGCACAGCCCAGGGGGCGTCGGCACCGTAGCGTCGGCCGCCGCCCGGGCCGGGCCCACTGGCCGGGCGGCGCCCTCCGACCGGAGGTGATTCCGAGAGTCCGGTCCTCTACCGGGGGGACCGGTCGCCAGTGGGCCCGCCTCCCGCACGATCTGCCGCCGAAGACCGCGACGCACTACTGTTTCGCGGCCTCTGCGCGACGACGGGACCGACCGGGTCATCCGTGAGCTCCTGTGCCGCCAGGTCCGCGACAGGGCCCGCCGATGGGAGGACCCGGCCCTGGTGGTGCTGGACCCGCAGAGCGTCCGCGTGGCCGCCGGGGTCCCCGCACGACCGGCCGGGACCCGGCGCAGCGGGCGCCCGGTCGCAGACGGGCCCTGGCCGTGGACGTGTTGGGCCCGGTCATCGCCGCCGTCGTCGTCCTGGCCGCGCACCCGCACGACGACGCCGCGGGCATCGCCCTGCCGGACCAGGTCGCGGCGCACGCCGGCGGCACCGTCCGCAAGGCCCTGGTCGACCAGTGCTTCACGAAGCAGGTCGCCGCGCACGGCGCCGGCCCGGGCATCGACGTCGAGATCGTCGAACGCAACCGGCCGGTGCTGGTGGTCGCGGACCGGACGCCGGTGCAGCACCAGAATCCCGCAGGTTGAAGCGGTAGCCCTCACCCCAACCTCGACTCGAACCGGACATCAACCCTCGAACCGCCCGCTCGGAGGTCGGATCCGGAGCAGGACCGCGTCCACGCCTCCGACAGCGGCGGGACGACATCCACCGTCCTGTCCACAGGGCGACCCCGGGCGCGGTGCGGCGGGGAAGTACGCGCCGCGGCCCGGGGTCGGGCGGCCGGGAGGTGCTCCCCCGGCCGCGCCGCTCCGCCGGTCGGTACGGGAGTCCGGCGGGAACGGGTTCATGAGGGGCGGTCGGCCTCCGGGATCGGTGAGTGGTGGGTTCGGGTCGCGCACCGCGGTCGGCGCGAGGCCCCGGCCGGAAGCGGCCGGGACCTCGGCATGACGGAGGCTCAGGAGGCGGGCATCAGGACGGTGTCGACGATGTGGACGGTGGCGTTGGCGGTCTGCACGTTGCCGCACAGGACCTTGGAGTTGCCGTTGACGGTGAAGTCCGGCTCGGAGCCGGTGGCCGTGAGGCTTCCGCCCTCCAGGGTCTTGTGGGTGCCGGCCAGCGAGCTCGGGGCGAGGCGCCCGGGAGTGACGTGGTAGGTGAGGACCGCGGTGAGCTTGGCCTTGTCGGCGAGCAGCGCGTCCAGGTCGGCCTTCGGGATCTTGGCGAAGGCGTCGTTGGTGGGTGCGAAGACCGTGATGTTCTGTGCGGAGTTGAGGGTGTCGACCAGGCCGGCCTGCTTGACGGCGGCCACCAGGGTGGACAGCAGCGGGTTGTTCGAAGCGGCGGTGGCGACCGGGTCCTGCGCCATGCCGTTGAACGAACCGGCACCGTTCTTGGGGACGGCGGCGCAGGCCGCGCCGAAGGGCTGGTCGGCCGGCACTGCCGCGGGCACGGCGTTGCCGGGCATCGCCGCGGAGGTCGACGCCGAGGCCGAGGTGGAGCTGGGGCTGTTCCCGGTGCTGCACGCGCCCAGGGTGAGCGCGAGCGTCCCGGCGGCGAGCAGGGCGGTGAAGGTGCGACGGGTGCGGGTGTTCGCGGACATGGCGGGGTTCTCCTCGGTGTTCGGGTGGGGTGAAGCGGTACGGGGGAAAGCAGGACGAAAGGGTCAGGTGACGGTGACGACGGTGCTGTGCCAGCCCGTCGCGCCCGCGGGGAAGGGCGTGGCGCGTTGCTCGGGCTGCACGGCGCCGGCGGCGTCGGTGGCGCGCACCTCGATGCGGTGGGCACCGGGGGGCGCGTCGGCCCAGCGGTACGACCACTGTCGCCACAGGTCGGGCCCGGCGTCGAACGCCAACTCGGCCTGCCGCCAAGGGCCTTGATCGATGCGGACCTCGACGGCGGCGATGCCGCGGTGGGTGGCCCAGGCAGTGCCGGCAATGTCGACGTTCCCGGCGCGGACCTTCGCGAAGGGGGCGGGAACGTCGATCCGGGAGGCGGTGCGGACGGTTCCGGTGCGGTCCCAGCCGCGCTGCACCCAGTACGGGTCGAAGGCGGCGAAGGTGGTGACCTCCAGGTCGACCAGCCACTTCGTGGCGGAGGTGTAGCCGTAGAAACCGGGCACCACGCTGCGGCACGGGAAGCCGTGCGCCAGCGGCAGCGCCTCTCCGTTCATGGCGACGGCCAGCAGCGCGCGGCGGCCGTCGAGGACGGACTCCAGCGGCGTGCCGATGGTCATGCCGTCCTGCGAGCGCCCGACCAACTGGTCCGCCCCGGAGCGGACTCCGGCCCGGCGCAGCAGCGTGGGCAGGGAGGCGCCGAGCCAGCGGGTAGTGCCGAGGTAGGGGCCGCCGACCTCGTTGGAGACGCAGGACAGGGTGTGGTCGAGCTCCTCCAGCGGTTCGCGCAGGAGTTGGTCGAAGGTGATCAGCTGCGGCCGGTCGACGAGGCCGTGGATGCGCAGCGCCCAGTCGCGGGGGTCGATCCGGGGCAGGGTGAGCGCGGTGTCGACGCGGTAGAAGTCGCCGTTCGGGGTGGTGAACGGGGACAGGCCCGGGATGTTCGGGTGGACGGACGGCGGCGGTGGCGGTGCCGGCGGGACGGCCGGCGCCGGGAGGCGGACGGCGTCGCGGGCGGCGGTGACGTCGAGCCGGCGGTCCGTCAGGATCCGTCCGGCGGTCCCGGCGAGCGCGCCTGCGGTGAAGGTCGCGGCGGTCGCGGCCAGCACCGTCCGGCGGCTCGTCACCGCCGGTGCCGGTCCGGGCAGGGCGCCTTCCTGCTCCGGTTCCGGCTGCGGTCCGGGGAGCGCGGGCGACGTCCGACGCCACGACCGGGCCAGGAGCAGGAGGGTGGCCGCGCCGACCAGTCCGGCGGCCGCCGACGGGGCGCAGTCCGCCGCGTGCGCACCGGGACGCGACAGTGCGGCCCAGGCCCCGAGGCCGCCGAACGCCCCGAGCACGGCGGCTCCGGCGAGCGGTCGACGTGCCGCCAGCAGTCCGGCGAGAGCGGCGAGCAGCGCCATCGTCAGGTGGATCCCGTCCAGCAGCACCGCCTTGTCGCGGGCGCCGAAGGTGCGGACCGCGTACTCCTTCAGCGGCGTCGGCGTCAGGTCGATCGCCGCCGACCCCACCGCGATCACCGGTGTGCTCGGCGCGCCCGTCGCGTAGGCGGCCATGGCGCCTGTGCCGAGCGCCGCCGTCGCCGCCGCCAGCCCGGTCGCGGCTGCACCGGCCGTCCGGAGCAGCCGGTGGCCGGGCCGTGGGGGCGAAGGAGTGGGTTCGTTGCTCACATCCCCGGTTCGGGGCCTCTTCCGGGCCGGATTGGTCGGACGTCCCGACCCACCCGATCGAGTGACTGCGGGCATCGCGGGGACCGGGCGTCCGGCGGCCGGCCGAAGTCACCGGTGCCACTGCGGCTCCGATCGTCTGTTCGTCTTCTGCCGTCCCGACGGTCAGAACGCTGCGGAACCGGTGGCTTTCCGGTTCGCGGAGCGACCAATCCGTGCACCGCACGGCGCCGAACTGCACGTGCGAGCAGGTACGCGATTACCTGTCGCACGAGTGACTGCCACACGAGCCGCCGAGCGCGGCCGTTCGACGGAAGGCGTCCATGTCGCACACCGCCTCGGAAGCACGCTCCGACCGATGCCCCGGGACCTCCGCGTGGTGAGCGCGGTCGTCCACCTGCCCGACCCCGGCCGTCGCGGGCCCGACCTCCAGGAGTTGATCGGCCGGATCGCCCTCGGCGACCAGGACGCCTTCTCACGGCTGTACGACGCCGTGGCCGGGCCGGTGCTCGGCCTGGTGCGACGGGTGCTGCGCGATCCCGCGCAGTCCGAGGAGGTCGCCCAGGAGGTGCTGCTGGAGGTGTGGCGCACGGCCGCCCGCTACCGGCCCGAGCACGGGAACGTCATGCCCTGGGTGATGGCCATCGCCCACCACCGTGCCGTCGACCGCGTCCGGTCCGCCCAGGCGGCCGCCGACCGCGACCGGCGGGCCGCGGCCGCCGCCCACACGACGGCCTTCGACGAGGTCGCCGAACAGGTGGAGGGCCGGCTCGAACGCGAACAGGTCCGCCGCTGCCTCAAGACGCTGACCGAACTCCAACGGGAGTCCCTGACCCTCGCCTACTACAACGGCTACACCTATCCGCAGGTCGCCGACGTGCTCGGCGCCCCGCTCGGCACCGTGAAGACCCGCATGCGCGACGCGCTGATCCGCATGCGCGACTGCCTGGGAGTGGGTACATGAACGCCACCGCCGACCTGCACACCCTCACCGGCGCCTACGCCGCCCACGCCCTCGACGACACCGAACGGGCCGCCTTCGAACGCCATTTGGCGCGCTGCCCGTCCTGCACGCAGGAGGTCGCCGAGTTCGCCGCCACCCTCGCCAGGCTCGGCGCCGCCGAGGCCGTCACCGCGCCGCCCCCGCTCAAGGACCGGGTCATGGCGGCCCTGCCCGTCACCCGGCAGGACGCCCCGCAGGTCGCCTCCGCCACCGGTCTCCGCCCGGGCGGCCGACTGTCCCGGCACCGGCGGGCATGGGCCCTCGCCGCGTGCCTGGCCGTCGCCGTCGGCTCCGGCGTGATCGCCGTCCAGCAGCACCGGGAGGGCGAGCGGGCCCGAACGGCAGCAGCGGCGGCCGGGCATCAGCGGGCCGCCCTCACGGCACTCCTCACCGCTCCGGACGCCCGCCTCGCCACCGGCCCCGTGACCGGCGGCGGAACCGGCGCCACGGTGTGGTCGCCCGCGCTCGGCCGGGCCGGGTTCTGGGCCTCCGGCCTGCCCGCCCTCCCCGCCGACCGCGTCTACCAGCTCTGGTTCGACGACGCCGGCACCATGCGCCCGGCCGGGCTGCTTCCCGCCGACGGCGTGCTCGTCCTGGCCGGCCCCGTCAACGCCGCGTCCGGGGTCGGCGTCACCGAGGAACCGGCGGGCGGCTCCCCGCACCCCACCGGCAGCCCCCTCCTCCTGCTGCCCCTCGCCTGACCCGCCGTCGAACACTCCGCTTCCGCACGGGTCGCCGTCGGCAGTGCGGGAGTCCGACGTCTCAGCGCGTGGGCTCGGTCAGGAACAGCGTGTTGAGGGTGGCGTAGTCGAATCCGCCCCCCCAGCGTGGTCGTCGTGCCCTTCTCCAGCAGTTCACGGGCTGCCCGGTGGATCAGGCCGTACGCCGCCTCGGCGATGGAGGATCCCGCGCTGATGCGGGCAGCTCCCGCCTCGGCGAGTTCGGACACGGGCACTGCGCCGGGGTCGGCCAGGACGTTCACCGGCAGGGCGCCCGGACGGCCGGGCCTCCCGCAACCTGGCCGCCCGCCCCGAGCTGGTGGTCAACGTGCCGGGTCCGGGGCTGTGGCGGCAGGTGGAGCTGCTCGGCGGCACCACGGGGCGGGCGGACGCGGCGCACTTCGTCCGCGACAAGTTCGGGCACGCGGGGCTGACGGCGCAGCCCGCGGAGCTGGTCGCGCCGCCCCGGGTCGTCGAGTGCCCGCTCCAACTGGAGGCCCGGGTGGCTGACCTGCGGGCGGACGCGACCGGCGAGTTCCTGGTGGCCGAGGTGCAGGTGCTGCGGGTGCACGCGGCCGAATCGATCACCGTGCCCGGCACCGACTACGTCGAGCCGGCCGCGTGGAGCCCGTTGGTGTACAACTTCCGGCACTACTTCGGGCTGGGCCCGGAGCTCGGCCACTCGTCCCGCAGCCGCACACCGCGCACCGCCTGACGACCGCTCGGCCCTGAACGCGGCCGGACGGCTCAGCGCCCGGCCGCGCGGGCCTGCTCGTCGGCCGCCCACAGGTGGCGGATGTGGCCGAGGTGGCGGGTCATGCACTCCTCGGCGGCCTTGGCGTCGCCGGTGAGCAGCACGTCCAGCAGTTCGAGGTGCTCCTCGGCGGAGGAGACCAGCTCGCCGCGCTGGTCGAGCCGGTTGAGGCCGTACAGGCGGGAGCGCTTGCGCAGGTCGCCGACGGTCTCCACCAGGCGGGCGTTGCCCGCAAGGGCGAGCAGGTCGAGGTGGAACTGGCGGTCGGCCTCCAGGTAGCCGATCAGGTCGTGCTTGCGGGCGGCCGCGACGATCGCCTCGGCCTGCGGGCGCAGCGCCTCCAGCTGTTCGGCGGCGGCGGTGCGGGCGACCCGGCCGACGGTCGGGACCTCGATCAGCGCGCGGATCTCGGTGAACTCGTCGAGGTCGCGGTCGCTGAGCTCGGTGACCCGGAAGCCCTTGTTGCGGACGGCCTCGACCAGGCCCTCGCGGGCCAGGTCGAGCATCGCCTCCCGGACGGGGGTGGCGGAGACCCCGAAGTCGGCGGCCAGCGCCGGCGCCGAGTAGACCACGCCCGGGCGCAGCTCACCGGAGATCAGGGCGGCGCGCAGGGCGTGGGCGACCTGGTCGCGCAGCCTCTCCTGGACGGAGATGAGGTTGCGGGGCTTCAGGTCGGACATGGCGGTTCCTCCGGGGGTTCAGCAGAACCCCAGCGGGGTTTCAGCAGAGCCCCATTGTACAATGTCACGTTGCGGAGAGTGAATGACTTGATCCGCTTCCGCTCGACCGGCTCTCGGAGTACTGCGCCGCCGCCACCGCCAGATCCTGCCAGGCCATGCCGACGCTCTTGAAGAACCTCGGCCGATCATGGCGGACAACGGCCCTGCCGGTCACCAGTTCCGACAGATTGACCAGGATTTCCTCCGCCGCCCCCGCCATCAGCAGGTCTCCGGCCTCCCGCCGGGCCACCGCCCGCGCCTCCACGAACAGGTCGGCGCGGCCCACCAGTTGTTCGTCCACCTCGCGGGCGTCCGGCTCGTGCGAGCCGACCGCCGCGACCACCGCGCCGTCCGGCACCAGCCGCCCGTCGAACAGCGGGGTGCGCGCCGTGGTGCAGCACACCACCAGGTCCGCCTTCGCCACCGCGTCCGCACCACCGACCGCCGCGGCCAGGCCCAACCCCTCCGCGTACCGGACGAGTTCGGCCGCCGGGCCGGGCCGGCGGGCCACCACCGTCACCCGCTCCAGCGGCAGCACCGCACGCAGCGCCGCCACGTGCCCGAACGCCTGCGGGCCCGCGCCGAACACCACCAGGTGCGCCGCGTCCGGCCCCGCGAGCGCGCGCAGCGCGAGCGCCGTGACGGCGGGCGTGCGCAGCGCGGTGAGCGCCGCCCCGTCCAGCAGGGCCAGCGGCTGCAGGGTCGGCCCGTCCAGCAGCAGGTAGCTGCCGGTGATCCGGGGCAGCCCGGCCGCCGGGTTGGCGGGCGCCACGCCCGCGATCTTCACACCCGCGAACGCGCCCGTGGCGGCGGGCATCAGCAGCAACTCCCCCGCCGGCACGGGCACCGCCGACCGCTGCGGGCAGCGCTCCACGTCCAGCCCGTCCAGCAGGGTGCGCTCCAGCGCCTCGACGGCCGCCGGGTGGCCGAGCGTCAACTCCAGGCTCTCGATCACAGCAGGAACCCCGCGCCGAGGGTGTCGTCGCTGTCCAGCACGAACCGGTGCTCGCCGGTGCGGTGCGCGGCGCCGGTGACTTCGGTGACCACGCCGTCCGGCCGCCGTTCGCGGACCCGGCCGGTGAACACCGTGCCGATGATCGAGTCGTGCCGCAGGCTCTGCTCCGGCCGGAGCGCGCCCTCGTCGGCGAGCAGCGCCAGCCGGGCGGAGGTGCCGGACCCGCACGGCGAACGGTCGATCTGGCCGTCCGCGAACACCGTGACGTTCCGCTGGTAAGGCCCCGACGGCGTGTCGGGCAGTTCGTCGTACAGGATGACGCCGTAGACGCCGTCCCGGTACTCCGCCAGCGCCGGATGCCCCTCCAGCGCGGCCCTGATCTCCCGCCCGGCGGCGGTCAGTTCGGGCAGCTGCTCGGGGACGACGGCCAGGCCGAGCGCGGACGCCGGGAGCGAGGCGTAGACCGCGCCGGAGTGCGCCAGATCGACCGCCGACGGCCCGCGGGAGGTGTCCAGTTCGACCTTCCTCGCGAGCACCCGGGTCGGCACGTTGCGGAACGTCACGGCCGTGGTGCGACCGCCGCGCCGATGCACCGTCGCGCTCACCCGCCCGGACGGCACGTCGATCCGCACCAACGCCGTCCCGTCCTCGGGCGCCGCGACCCGGCCGGTGTCCACCGCCCACGCCCCGAGCGCCATCGTCCCGTGCCCGCACGCCGTCGAGTACCCGTCCTTGTGCCAGAACAGCACTCCGAAGTCCGCCTCGTCGTCGTCCGCGGGGACGACGAACCCCCCGTACATCCCCGCGTGGCCCCGCGGCTCCCGGGTCAGCAACCGCCGCACGTCGTCCAACGCACTGCGCCGGGGCGAGGTCGCCGTCCCACCCGCCCCGATCGCGATCGCCCGCCGCTCGGCGACGCTGTCCCCGGGCACCGGCGGCAGGCCTCCGGTGACGATCCGGAACGGCTCACCGGCTGTGTGGTAGTCGGTAGTGGTGATGTTCATTCAGTACTCCACGAAGGAACGCACGCTGACAGAGGGAGAGTAAGGACAGCCCGCCGGGCCGAGGCGGCCACGGCCCGAAGCCCAGCGGCTGACGACGGGTCGGACGGACCCGCCGGTGGACCGAGCACCTGCGACGAGACCCGCCGACGAAACAGAACGCTGAACGGGTCGGCGCGGCAGGACCGCACCCCGGCCGACCCCGCACGGACGCGAGCTGCCGCCACGAGGCCGGCCCCGCACCCGCCGACACACGACGCTGCCCGGCACCGGCCCGCCGGCGGAACGCACGACGCCCCGACACGGACCGGACGCCCGGAGTCGGACCGGACCGGGTCGGACCGGGTCGGCGGCCGACCGAACGCGCCTCCGACCCGACCCGACACCGCCGCGCGCCGCGACCGCCCCGGCAGGCAGCGGCCGCGCGAGCGCCTCGCACGGCACCCGCACCACGCGCCCCCGACTGCCCGCCCCCGCCCCGGCCGACGGCGCCCGCGCCCGACCGCCGGAGGCGCCTCGCACCGCCGCCGGCCCCGTTCCTCAGTACGTCTCGGTCGGCAGCACGCTGACGGTCCGCGAGGCCGTGTAGAAGTCCAGCACCGCCTGGCCCTGCTCGCGGGAGCCGTACGACGCGGCCTTCGCACCGCCGAACGGCAGGTGGTAGTCCACGCCGCTGGAGGGCGCGTTGATGCGGATCATGCCCGCGTCCAGCCGGTCCGCGGCGGCCAGGGCGACGTCCAGGCTGCGCGAGTGGACGGAGGTGGAGAGGCTGTGGCGGGTGTCGTTGGCCAGGGCGATCGCCTCGTCCAGGTCGGCGGCGGGCAGCAGCACCGCCACGGGGCCGAAGAACTCCTCGCTCGCCAGCGGGTGTGCGGCCGGGACGCCCTCCAGCAGCGTCGGCTCCAGGTACCAGCCGTCCCGGTCCGCGGCCCGGACGCCGCCGGTCAGCACGGTCGCGCCGGCCGTCCGCGCGCTGTCGATCGCCTCGGTGAGGCGGGTCAGCGCCTGGGCGTTGATCACCGGGCCGCAGGCGGTGGTCGCCAGCGCCGGGTCGGCGGCGGCGAGCTGGGCGAGCGCCTTGGCCAGCGCCTCCGCGAGCGGCTCGTACGCGTCGCCGACCGCGATCACCCGGCTGGTCGCCGTGCACTTCTGGCCCGCGTAGCCGGCGATCGCCGAGGCCAGGTGCGCAGCCGCCTGCGCGATGTCGGCGTCGGGGAGCACCAGTGCGGCGTTCAGGCCGCCCATCTCGGCCTGCACGGGGACGCCCCGGCCGGCGGCCGCCGCGACCACCTGCCGGCCGACGGCGGTCGAGCCGGTGAAGGACACCACGTCGGTGCCGGCGACCAGGGCCGCACCCTCCTCGCCGCCGCCGGGGACCACCGTCAGAACGCCGTCCGGCAGTCCGGCCAGCTCGGCGAGGCGCAGCGCGCACGCCGTCGCCTCGGGGGCGGGCTTGAGCACCACGGTGTTGCCGACGGCCAGCGCGGGCGCGGCCTTCCAGGTCGGGATCGCCAGCGGGAAGTTCCACGGCGTCACCAGCCCGGCGACGCCGTACGGCCGACGCCGGGTCAGCAGCAGGCCCTGCCCGGCGGCCGGCTCGTGCAGCTCGCCGGCCGCGGCGAACGGCGCCTGCGCGTAGTAGCGCCAGATCGCGACCGTCCGCGCCACCTCGCCGCGCGCCTCCGCGACCGGCTTGCCGACCTCGCGCACCGTCAGCGCGACCAGTTCGTCGGCCGCCGCCTCCACGGCCGTCGCGGCCCGGCCGAGCGCCGCCGACCGGCCCGCCGCGCCGAGCGCCCACCACTCCCGCTGCGCGACCCGCGCCCGCGCGATCGCCTCCTCGACTCCGGCGGCCCCCGCGGAGGGCGCGGAGACGACCAGGTCGCCGGGGTCGGCGGGGTTGTACGAGTCGACAGTGGTCACGATCGAAACACCTTTCGTTGCAAGAAATTCGGGGCCCGCCCGGCCGGGGACGCCCAACGGGCGGAACGGAAGGACGGGCCGGCCGCCGACCTGTTCCTTCCGCAGGACGCGGCCGTCCATGCCGCACGGACCGGACGCCGCCCACCGCATGCCGTGTGCCGCGCGCCCCCCGTCACGCGCGGCGCCCCGGCTACAGCAGGAACCCGGCCGGGAACGGGTCCGTCGGGTCGAGGAAGTACTGCGCCGTCCCCGTCACCCAGGCCCGGCCGGTGACGGTCGGCACCACGGCGGGCAGGCCGGCCACCGTGGTCTCCTCCACCAGGCGACCCACGAACGTGGTGCCGAGGAAGGAGTCGTTGCGGAAGTCCACGCCGAGCGCCAGCTCGCCCCGCGCGTGCAGCTGGGCCATCCGCGCCGAGGTGCCCGTCCCGCACGGGGAGCGGTCGAACCAGCCGGGGTGGATGGCCATCGCGTGCCGGGAGTGGACGGCGTCGGAGCCGGGCGCGAGCAGCTGGACGTGGTGGCAGCTGTGGATGGACGGGTTCTCGGGGTGCACGGGGCGGTGCTCCTCCGAGGCGTTGATCGCGTCCATCATGGCCAGCCCGGCCGCCAGGATGTCGTCCTTGCGCTCCCGCTCGAACGGCAGCCCGAACTGCTCCAGCGGCAGGATCGCGTAGTAGTTGCCGCCGTACGCCAGGTCGTACGTCACCGAGCCGTACCCGGGCACGTCGAGCTTGCGGTCGAGCTCGACCGAGAACGAGGCGACGTTGCGGATGGTGACGCCGACGGCCGCGCCGCCGCGCACCTGGACGTCCGCGACCACCAGCCCGGCGGGGGTGTCGAGGCGGACGGTGGTGACGGGTTCGACCACCGGGACCATGCCGGTCTCGACCAGGACGGTGGCGACGCCGATGGTGCCGTGGCCGCACATCGGCAGCAGGCCCGACACCTCGATGTAGAGCACGCCGAAGTCGGCGTCCGGCCGGGTGGGCGGCTGCAGGATCGCCCCGCTCATCGCGGCGTGGCCGCGCGGCTCGTACATCAGCAGCGTGCGGAAGTGGTCCAGGTGCTGCTGGAAGTGGGTGCGCCGCTCGGCCATGGTGGCGCCGGGGATGGTGCCGAAGCCGCCGGTGATCACCCGGGTGGGCATGCCCTCGGTGTGCGAGTCGACGGCGTGGAAGACGTGGCGGGTCCGCATCGCGGGTCCTCTCCTGACGGCTGGTGGTCCGGCCCGGACCGGCGCCCCCGAGGTCGCCGGTCCGGGTCGGGGCATGGGGCGGGCTCTACTTGTGGCCCTCGGCGAGCGCCTTCTCGGTCGCGGCGCGCACCGCGGCGTCGATCTCCGAGCCCAGCGGCAGTCGCGGGGCGCGGGTGGGGCCGCCGGTGCGGCCGGCCAGGTCCATGGAGAGCTTGATGGCCTGGACGAACTCGGTCTTGGAGTCCCAACGCAGCAGCGAGTGCAGCGACTTGTACAGCGGCAGCGCGGTGGCCAGGTCGCCGGCCACGGCGGCGTGGTACAGCTCGGCGCTGGTGGCGGGCAGCGCGTTCGGGTAGCCGGCGATCCAGCCGACCGCGCCGGCGATCGCGAGCTCCAGCAGGACGTCGTCGGCGCCGATCAGCAGGTCGAGGCCGGGGGCGAGTTCGGCGATCTCGTAGGCGCGGCGGACGTCGCCGGAGAACTCCTTGACGGCGACGATGTGCCCGGCCGTGTGCAGGTCGGCGAGCAGCGCGGGGACGAGGTCGACCTTGGTGTCGATCGGGTTGTTGTAGGCGACGATCGGCACCCCGGCCTTGGCGACCTCGGCGTAGTGGGCGCGGACGGCGTCGTGGTCGGCGCGGTAGGCGTTCGGCGGGAGCAGCAGCACCGAGCCGGCCCCGGCCTCGGCGGCCTGCTCGGCCCAGCGGCGGGACTCGGCGCTGCCGTAGGCGGCGACGCCCGGCATCACGCGCGCACCGTCGCCGGCGGCCTCGACGGCGGTGGTGACCACCTTGGCGCGCTCTTCGGGGGTGAGGGTCTGGTACTCGCCGAGCGAGCCGTTGGGGACGACGCCGTCGCAGCCGTTGTCGAGCAGCCAGCGGACGTGGTCGGCGTAGGCGTCGTAGTCGACGCTGCGGTCCTCGCGGAACGGCAGGGTGGTGGCGACCATGATGCCGCGCCAGGGGCGGGCGGAGTCGTGGGCGGTGCGAGTCACGGGGATCTCCCTCGATATGATGTGTGACATTTTATAAGTGGTCGACGGGGGCGCACAAGGCCCCACTCGGCTCTACTCGGAGAGCCCCGTCGTCCCGTCCTGCTGTGCCAGTTGGGCCAGCGGAACGGGGCAGGACAGCGGCCGGCTGTCGGGCCGGCCGACCGGGCCGCCGGACAGGCAGGCCACCGCGGGCCCGCACATCCGGCCCTGGCACCAGCCCATGCCGGCCCGGGTGAGCAGTTTGACGGTCCGCGCGTCGGCCGCGCCGAGCTCGGTGACCGCCTCCCGGACGGCCCGCGCCGGGACTTCCTCGCACCGGCAGACGTCGGTGTCGTCGGTCACCCAGCCCGTCCAGTCCGGCCCGGGCGCGTGCGCGGCCGCCATCAGCGCGGCGAACGCCCGCCGCCGCCGGCGCACCGTCAACTCCCGTGCGGGAGCAGGCTTTCCGGCCGCCGAGTGGGCGGCGAGCACCCCCTCGGCGAGCGCCAGGTCCGCGCCGCCGACGCCGCAGGTCTCCCCCGCCGCCCACAGCCCGGGCACGCTGGTGCGCTGCTGGGCGTCCACCTGCAGCGCGGCCGTGCCGTCGGCGGTGGTGACGGTGTCCGCGCCGAGCTCGACGGCCAAGTCGATCTGCGGGACGAGTCCGTGGCCGACGGCGAGCGCGTCGCAGTCGATCCGCCGCTCGGTGCCGGGCACCGGCTTCCACCGGGCGTCCAGCCGGGCCACGGTGACGCCGGTGATCCGGTCCGCGCCGTGCGCCTCGACGACGGCGGAGCGACGGCGCAGCCGCACCCCGTGCCGCAGCAGCCGGGCCGCGTGCTCGGCGCCCTCGGCGAGCTTCGCCGCGTTCCCGGCCAGCACCGGCAGCCCCCGGGCGTACCCGAGGTAGGCGGTCGCCTCCACGATCGCGGGAATCCGCGCCCCGGCGGCGGCCAGCGAGGACGCGGCGGCCAGCAGCAGCGGGCCGCTGCCCGCCACCACGATCCGCCGCCCCGGCAGCACCAGCCCCGACTTCAGCATCGCCTGCGCCCCACCGGCGGTCACCACGCCGGGCAACGTCCAACCGGGGAACGGCAGTTGACGCTCGTACGCGCCGGTGGCCAGCAGCAGGCACCGGGCCGTGACGGTGGCCCGGTCGGCGGCCTCCGGCCCGCGGGTCGCGTGCAGGATCCAGTCCTCGCCGCGCTCCGCCGCCCACACGTGGTGCCCGGCCAGGTGGTCGACCAGCGGGGCCGCCGCCAGGCGCTCCCGCAGCTCGGCGAACGTCCGCCACCCGTGGTGCAGCTTCTCCGGCCGCGCCGCACCGAGCTCGGGCGCAGGGTGCCGGTAGTACTGCCCGCCGAGCCCCGCGCCCGCGTCCACCAGCGCGACCCGCAGCCCGAGCCCGGCGGCCGCGTCGGCGGCGGCCAACCCGGCCGGCCCCGCGCCGATCACGGCGAGGTCGTACCGCACCTGCTCAGACCTCGAGTTCACCATGTCCGTGCCCTTCCTGGGTGGTGACGGCGTCGCCGTGCTCGGCGGTCAGCAGGCACAGCCGCTGATTGGGACGCCCGTTGACGGTCGCCAGGCAGTCGAAGCACTGTCCGATCCCGCAGAACGCGCCCCGCGGCCGTCCGCCCACCCGGGTCGTCCGCCACGCCACCACCCCGTCGGCCCACAACGCCGCCGCCAACGTCTGCCCGGGCAGCGCGGACACCGGCCGCCCGTCGAACAGAATCGTCCGCGCGGGGCCGGGCTCGGCCCCCACCAACTCGAGCGGATCCACGCTCACACCTCCCTGACACCGTTGACCTGCCACACCGGCCGCACCACCGGACCACCGGCACCCGCGCGCGAGCGCCGCCGGCCCGCTCACCTACTCCGCACCGGAACCCGAACCCTCGGCCGTCCCGTCGAACCGCTCCGGCCGGAACGGAGCCAGCTCGAACTCCACTGCCTCACCCACCAGTTGACGGGCGATCAGCAACCCCGTCGCCGGCGCGAGCCCGATGCCCGCGCCCTCGTGGCCGCACGCGTGGTACAGGCCGGGCACCCGGACGTCGTGGCCGATCGCGGGCAGGTGGTCGGGCAGGTACGGGCGGAAGCCCCGGTACGCGCGCTGCACGGCGACCGTGCGCAGGACCGGGAACAGGGCGACGGCCTGCGCGGCCAGCCGGTGCAGCACCTCGGGGCGCAGCGTCCGGTCGAAGCCGACCCGCTCCCGGCTGGCGCCGATCAGCACCGGCCCGGCGGGCGTGCCCTCGACGACCGCGGAGGACTGCAGGTCCGCGGAGCCGGAGGCCACGTCGGCGACGTAGTCGGCGGCGTAGACCTTGCGGCGGACGAGTCGCGGCAGCGGCTCGGTGACCAGCACGAAGCCGCGCCGCGGCAGCACCGGCAGCCGCACTCCGGCCAGCTCGGCCACCGCGCCGCCCCAGGTGCCGGCGGCGTTGACGACGGCGGGCGCGGCCAGCTCCCGGCGCTCGGTGACCACGCCGCTGATCGCGCCGTCGGGCCCGCGCCGCAGCGCGGTGACGGCCTCGCCCAGGTACCGCTCGGCGCCGGAGGCGCGCAGCAGGTGGGCGGCGGCGAGCGCGGGCTGGACCTGCGCGTCCTGCGGGTAGAGCACGCCGCCGGGCAGGTCCTCCGCGAGGTGCGGCTCCAGTTCGCGCAGCGAGTCCGCGGCGACCGGGACGGCCTGCACCCCGACCGTCCGCTGCTTCGCGGCGAAGCCGTTCAGGGCGTCCAGTCCGGCGGGCGCGGAGGCGACCACCAGGCCGCCCTTGGGCTCGTACTCGACGCGGTCGCCGAACTCCTCGGCGAGCTCCCGCCACAGCGTGGTGGAGAGCAGCGCGAGGTCGAGTTCGGGGCCGGGTTCCTTGTCGGAGACCAGCAGGTTGCCCTCGCCGGCGCCGGTGGTGCCGCCGGCCACCGGCCCGCGGTCGACCACGGCGACCCGCAGTCCGGCCCGGGCCGCGTAGTAGGCGCAGGCGGCGCCGACCACGCCGGCGCCGACCACCACGACGTCGTAGGAGGTTCGCTTCAGCACGTCAGTAATATGTCACATGTTCAGAAGCATCGACAAGCCCCCCACCAGCCCAAATCCCCGGGGCGACCGACCCGGGAACGCCGAACGGCCCCGGACCGTCGGGTCCGGGGCCGTTCGGGACGGCGATCCTCGCGGATCAGGTGATGTCGTCGATCTGGTCCCGGCGCGCGGCCGTCACCGGGGCCGGGGCCTGCACCGCCTCCGAGTCCTCGATGGCGTCCACCGTCAGGTCGACCTCGGACGCCTGCTCGTCGTCGAGCAGCGCATCCGGGTTGCGGGCCGCCTTGCGCTTGTCGTTGAGCAGCGCGATGCCGGCGGCCAGGAAGTACAGCACCCAGATCGGGGCGGCCAGCGCCAGCATCGACAGCGGGTCGGTGGACGGGGTGGCGAAGGCCGCGAACACCGTGATGCCCATCACGAAGCCGCGCCACCAGCCCATCAGCCGCTTGCCGGAGAGGATGCCGATCAGGTTGAGCATCACCAGGAACAGCGGCAGTTCGAAGCCCAGGCCGAACACCAGCACCATGCGGGTGATCAGGTCGAGGTAGGTCTCGACCGGAACGATCGCCTTGATGTCGTCCCCGGAGAAGCTGAGCAGCATCTCGGAGGTCGCCGGCATGACCAGGTAGGCGAGCACCACGCCGGCCAGGAACAGCGGGGTGCCCAGCACCAGGAAGGACAGCGAGTAGCGCTTCTCGTGCCGGTGCAGGCCGGGCGCCACGAACTTCCACAGCTGGTACAGCCAGATCGGAGTGGCGCCCACCACACCGGCCGTGAGGCTGACCTTCAACGCGATGGTGAACGGCGTGGTCAGACCGATGGTGGAGATCTCCGCGCAGTGCTTCACCCCGGCGGGCGGGTGCCCGTCCGGGAGGCACTTCGGCAGCGGCTGGGTCAGGAAGTGCACCAGGTCGCGCTGGTAGAACGCGGCGACGATCGTGATCACGATGATCGCCAGCACCGACTTGACCAGCCGGTTGCGCAGCTCGCGCAGATGGTCGGCCAGCGCCATCCGCCCCTCAGGGTCCTTGGGCGCTTTGGTCGTCTTGCTCAACCCGGTCCTCGAATCGTGCGCTCGTCGGTGGTGGTCGGAGTGGTACGGGCAGCCCTACGGTTCAGGCGGCCCGGTCGGTACGGGAGGCGCCCGGAGCGGACTTGACCACCCGCTCCGGCTCGGCGACGGCGGCCGCGGACTGCGCGGCAGGGGCCTGGGCCCCGGCCGCGAACTCGCCGCGCAGCGCCTTGCCCTCGCTCTTGAGGATCCGCAGGGACCGCCCGATCCCCCGCGCCACGTCGGGCAGCCGCTTGCCGCCGAACAGCAGCACGGCGAACACCACGACGACCAGCAGCGAGGCGGGTGACAGGATCCGCATCGGAGCACCGCCTTCCTTGTCCGGGAGGTCCGGGAGACCCGGGAGGTCCGGGAGGCAGAGCTCCCCCTGCGGGCGATGGTAGCCGCTCGGGGTGTCGCGGCGGGAACCCGGTCCCCAACGTTCGGCGACCGGGCCCGCGCGGTCAGTTCTTGTCCGCGGCCCGCTGCAGCGCGGCGACCGCCCCGTCCACCTCGCGGGTCAGCGCCCGAGCGTCCAGCCAGAGCCGGACGGCGAGCACGCCGAGCACCAGCAGGCCCGCGGTGGACAGCAGGACGGCGCCGACCAGGGTCCAGTTCATGTGCGTGCGGCCCTTCCTATCCGTCCACCGGCAGCAGCCGCATGGTGTGCACGCCGGCCGCGGTGAGCGCGGCGACGATCCGCTCCCCGGCGATCTTGCGGACGGACGCTCCGCAGGCCGGGCAGGTGAAGCTGTAGAAGGTGCGTTCCCGGCTGGCGCCGAGCGCCAGCCGGAACTCGGGGGCCGGGAGCTCGACCTTCTCCCGGCACTGCGAGCAGTACACCTTGAATCTGGTGCCCTCGGTCACGTGGTTCGGACCTGTCCGTCCCGGTAGTGCTCCAGCGCGGCCAGGGCGGCGGTGCGGGCCTGTTCGGCGAGCTGCGGCGGCTTGGTGATCCGGCCGTCCCGGCCGAGCCGCAGGGCGAGCGTGCGCAGGCCGGACGGCTCGGCGGAGCGCAGGGTGATCCGCAGGCCGCCGTCGGGGAGTTCCTCGGCGCTGTCGTGGGTGTAGTACTCGGCGACCCAGCGGCCGCCGGGACCGACCTCGACCACCACCTCGGGGTCGTCGGCGGCGGGCGCCACCAGGCCCGCGGACAGGTCGCGGGGCTGCATCCGGGGCGGGTTGGCGGGCTCGTCGAGGACCTTGATCTCGGCGATCCGGTCGAGCCGGAAGGTCCGCCGGTCCTCGGAGGTGCGGCACCAGCCCTCCAGGTAGGTGTGGCCCTCGGTGACCAGCCGGATCGGGTCGACCTCGCGCTCGGTGAGCTCGCCGCGGCCGTGCGACCAGTAGCGCAGCCAGATCAGCCGGCCCTCGCTGAGCGCCCGGTCGATGTCCGCGAAGACGGTGCCCTCGGCCTCGAAGGTGACGCCGATCCGGGCCGCGGACTCGGCGCTCTCGCCGGCCGCGTCCTCGATCTTGGCGACGGCCCGGGTGAGCGCCTGCCGGTCGCGCTCGCGCAGCCCGGGCAGGCCGGCCACGGCGCGGGCGGCGACCAGCAGCGCGGTCGCCTCGTCGGCGGCCAGCCGCAGCGGCTGGGCGACGTCGTCCACGTTGTGCCACCAGATCCGCTCGCCGTCGGTGTCGATGTCGAGCAGGTCGCCGCCGCGGAAGGACGTGCCGCACATCGGCAGCACGTTGAGGTCGCCGATCAGTTCGCGCTCGGTGATCCCGAACGCCCGGGCCACCTCGGCGACCTCGGCCCCGGGGCGTTCGCGCAGGTACGTGACCAGCGACAGCATCCGCCGCGTCTGGTCGATGGCATTGCTCACGACTGAACCTCCGCGAGACCGGCGACGGCGCGCAGCCGGTCGATGACGTCGGCCCGCAGGTCCTCGGGGCCGATCACGATGACGTCGGGGCCGTACTCGGCGAGGTCGGCGCCCAGGCCGTTGCCGTACGGGATGTCCAGCTCGTCCCGGTCGGCGTCCACCGGCCGGGTGTCCAGGGCGCGCTGGCGCAGCGGGTAGGCCGCGCCGCGGCGGACCTGCACCACGGCGGTGGCCGTCGCGCCCTCGCCGGCGAACCGGGCGACCACGGCGCGCACGTCGACGTGCTCGGGGACGTCGCCGGTGAACGCGCCGGCCCGGGAGCGGACCTTGCCGGTGATCCGGGACAGCCGGAACACCCGGGCGGAGCCGCGGTCGCGGTCCCAGCCCGCCAGGTACCAGTGGCCGCGCCAGCACTCCAGCGCCCACGGCTCGACCGAGCGGGGCTCGGCGGTCGCGGCGCCGGCCTTGCGGTACTCGAAGGTGACCGGCCGCCGGTCGCGGGCGGCGACCAGCAGCGGCTCGAACGCCGCCTCCCGGCCGGGGATCCGCGGCTCCAGCGCGCCGTGCTCGCGCTCCTCGGCGAACGGGACGCCGGCGGCCCGCAGCTTCTGCAGGGCGCCGCTGGCCGCGCCGGACATCTTGGCCTGCTGCCAGACCCGGGCGGCGAGGGTGAGCGCGGCGGCCTCCTCGGCGTCCAGGGCGATCTCGGGGAGGCGGTTGCGGTCGCGGCGGGCCAGGTAGCCCACTTCGCCGTCGAGCGCGTTCTCGTCCACGTCGATGACCAGGCCGAGTTCGCGCAGGTCGTCCTTGTCGCGCTCGAACATCCGGTTGAAGGCGTCCTCTGAGCCCTGTTGCCAGGCCTCTCTGTACGCCTCGACGGATTCGCGCAGCTCTTTCTTGGAGAGCGGACGCCGGGTGTTCATCAGGCACAGGGCGAGGTTCATCAGCCGCTCTGCCTTGGCGATCGCCATCGCTGACCTTTCCTCCGATCGGGGGTGACCCGCCTGACCGTACCGGTACGGACACGCTGGGCGAAAGCCGAACCCCCGGCTCCGAGCGGAACCGGGGGTTCGGTGGTGCGTCCGAGGTCAGACGCCCAGCAGGTCCACCACGAAGATCAGGGTGGAGCCGGCCGGGATCAGCGGGCTCGGGGACTGGTTGCCGTACGCCAGGTGCGGCGGGATGACCAGCTCGCGGCGGCCGCCGACGCGCATGCCCTCGACGCCCTGGTCCCAGCCCTTGATGACGCGGCCCTTGCCCAGCGGGAAGCGGAAGGTCTGGCCGCGGTTCCAGGAGGCGTCGAACTCCTCGCCGGAGGCGAAGGTGACACCGACGTAGTGGACCTCGACGTTCGCTCCGGCCTTGGCCTCGGCGCCGTCGCCGACCACGATGTCGCGAATCTGGAGCTCGCTCGGGGCGTCGCCGCCCGGGAAGTCGATCTCCGGCTTGGTCAGGCTCACTGTTGCTCTTCTCGTTCGGTTGCGTGAACGCTGCTCATCCTAGACAAACGCGGCGGACGATCAGTCCTCGCCGCCGACGCCGGCGTCCAGGATGTCGATCACGAACACCAGCGTGGAGTTGGCCGGGATCGAGCCGCTGGCCTGGTCCTTGTAGGCCAGCGAGGCCGGAATGACCAGTTCGATGCGGCTGCCGATGTTCTGGCCGACGACGCCCTTGTCCCAGCCCTCGATGACGCTGCCGGCGCCGGTGGCGAAGGTGTACGCCTGGTTGCGGTCGAGCGAGGAGTCGAACTTCTTGCCGTCCTTGTACAGCGCGCCGGTGTACTGGACGACGACCTTCTCGCCGGTCTCGACCTTGCGGCCCTTGCCCTGGATCAGGACGTGCGACTTCAGCTCCGTCGGGTCCGGGACGCCGGGGACGGGGGTGATGTCGAACGGCTTCTTGCCGTTGTCCTTGACCTGCGGCATGTCGGCCGGCGGCGCGGTCATCTCGCCGCTGAGCACCGCGTCGGGCGCGGTGGCCTGCCGGATGTCGAGCACGAAGACCAGGCTGTCGGTGGCGGCGATGCCCAGCTGGCTGTTGCCCTGCGCGCCGAACGCGGCGGCCGGCGGGGCGACCACCAGCACCCGGCTGCCGGCCTTGTGGCCGGCGACGGCCTTGTCCAGCGCGGGGATCAGCTTGCCGGAGTCGGCCTGGAACAGCTGGGGCTTCCCGGCCTTCTCGTCGTACGAGCCGGGGATCTCCTTGCCGGTGTTCCAGTCCAGCGCGGTGTAGTCGATGGACACCCAGTTGCCCTTTTCGACCTTGGGGCCGCTGCCCGCGGACAGCTCCTTGACCACGAAGGTGCCGTCCGGCTTGTCCTGCGGCACGGTGATGGTCGCCTTGGAGCCGAAGTCGCCGGTCACCGTGGGCAGCGCCTTGGCGTTGTCCTTGATCGGCGGCACCGGATCCTGGCTGGGCGTGTCGGTGGCGGCGGGCTTCGCGTCGGACTTCGCGGCGGGCTTGCCGCTGTCCTTGTTGACCTCGTACATGGTGATCGCGGAGCCGATCAGCAGCACCGCCAGCACCGTGCCGAGGATCGCGCCGAGGCGGCCCGAGCTGCCCGGGTCCTCGGCGTAGCCGGCCTCCGACTGGTCGACCTTGCGCTGCGTGGAGGCGAAGACCTGCGGCGCCTCGCCGCTCCCGGCCGCGGGGCCCGGTGCCGGGCTGGCCGGCGGGGCCCAGCCGGCCTGGGTCAGCATCTCGGCGGGGACGACGATCGACTCGCGGTCTCCCGGCCGCAGCTGCCCGGTGTTGTCGGCCTCGTCCGGGCTCGACAGCTTCTCAGACATGACTCCCCATTCATCTCGCCCGACGACGCGTGTACCACTGGTGCGGGGCAGCAGTATGTCAGGTCGGCATGAGAGCCGGTCAGTCCGGTACTGGCCCCGCTGTCAGGTGTCGGTCAGACAGCTTCCAGGATGTCGATCACGAACACCAGGGTGGAGTTCGCCGGGATCGACCCGCTGGCCTTGTCCCCGTAGCCCAGCGACGGCGGGACGACCAGCATCACCCGGCTGCCGACGGTCTTGCCGACCAGGCCCTGGTCCCAGCCCTTGATCAGGCTGCCGGTGCCGACCTGCAGCGCCTGCGCCCCGCCGTGGTTCCACGAGGAGTCGAACTGCTTGCCGTCGGCCCACGTCACGCCGGTGTACTGGACCACCAGGGTCTGCCCGGACTTCACCTCGGGGCCGTCGCCCTTGATCAGCACGTACTGCTGCAGGTCGGCGGGCGGCTGCTCGCCGGCCGGAATGGTGATGGTGGGCGCGGCCTTGCCGTTGTCCTTGACCTGCGGGGCGTTCGCGGGCGGCTCGGTGACCGGCCCGGAGGCGGTGGAGTCCTGCGGCACCGACTGCATGATGTCGAGCACGAACACCACGGTGTCGTCCTTGCCGACGCCGAGCGCCGTCGAGCCCTGGGCGCCGAACCCGGCGGCCGGCGGGGCCACCACCACCAGCCGGCTGCCGACCTTCTTGCCCTCCACGCTCACGTCGAACGCCGGCACCAGCTGCCCGCTGCCCGCCTGGTACAGCTGCGGCTTGCCGCCGGAGTCGTAGGAACTGGTCAGGTCCTTGCCGCTGGTCCAGTCCTTGGCGGTGTAGTTGACGGTCACCCAGTCGTTCTTGTTGACCGTCGCCCCGGTGCCCTCGGTCTCGGTGCTCACCACGAACTGCCCGCTCGGCTGGCCGGCGGGCAGTGTGATCGTCGCCTTGGTGCCGAACTCCCCACTGATCGTGGGCATCGGCGAGGCGGAGGCCACCGGGCTCGGCACCTCCGCCGGGGAGGCCGCCGACGAGGGCGTCGCCCCGGCGGACTTGCCGGAGTCGCTGCCGCACGCGGTCAGCAGCACGGCGGCGAGGGGAACGGAGAGCAGGCAGGCGATTCGACGCATGAGCTCAGCGTATGGCCCGATTCGTCCGGTCCGTCGGAGGCACTCGGGCGCGCCCCCGACGGACCGTCACCGTCACATCCCCGCGATCAGCTTCTCCACCCGCTCGTCCACCGACCGGAACGGGTCCTTGCACAGCACGGTGCGCTGCGCCTGGTCGTTCAGCTTCAGGTGCACCCAGTCGACGGTGAAGTCGCGGCGCTGCTCCTGGGCGCGCCGGATGAAGTCGCCGCGCAGCCGGGCCCGGGTGGTCTGCGGGGGCACCGACTTGCCCTGGAAGGTCAGCAGGTCGTTGGTGACCCGCTGCGCCTGGCCGTTCTTCTGCAGCAGGTAGAACAGGCCGCGGCGGCGGTGGATGTCGTGGTAGGCGAGGTCGATCTGGGCGACCCGCGGGTTGGACATCGTCATCTGGTGCTTGGCGCGGTACTTCTCGATCAGCTGGTACTTCATGATCCAGTCGATCTCGGTGCCGACCTTGCCGAGGTCCTCGCTGCGCACCGCCTCCAGGGTGCGGCCCCACAGGTCGAGGACGCGGGCCACGGTGCCCTCGTTGAGTCCCTTGCGGTCGGCGAACTCCAGCGCCTTGGTGTAGTACTCCTCCTGGATCTCCAGGGCGCTGGCCTCCCGCCCGTTGGCGAGCCGGACCTGGTGGGTGCCCGTCAGGTCGTGGCTGACCTCGCGGATCGCCCGGATCGGGTTCTCCAGCGTCAGGTCGCGCATCACCACGCCGGCCTCGATCAGGCGCAGCACCAGGTCGGTGGCGCCGACCTTGAGCAGGGTGGTGGTCTCCGACATGTTGGAGTCGCCGACGATGACGTGCAGGCGGCGGTAGCGCTCGGCGTCGGCGTGCGGTTCGTCGCGGGTGTTGATGATCGGGCGGGAGCGGGTGGTGGCGGAGCTGACGCCCTCCCAGATGTGCTCGGCGCGCTGGCTGACGCAGTACACCGCGCCGCGCGGGGTCTGCAGCACCTTGCCGGCACCGCAGATCAGCTGACGCGTCACCAGGAACGGGATCAGCACGTCCGCCAGCCGGGAGAACTCGCCGTGCCGGGCGACCAGGTAGTTCTCGTGGCAGCCGTAGGAGTTGCCGGCGGAGTCGGTGTTGTTCTTGAAGAGGTAGACGTCGCCGGCGATGCCTTCCTCGTGCAGCCGCCGCTCGGCGTCCACCAGCAGCCCTTCGAGGATCCGCTCGCCGGACTTGTCGTGGGTGACCAGCTCGACCACGTCGTCGCACTCGGGGGTCGCGTACTCGGGGTGGGAGCCGACGTCGAGGTAGAGGCGGGCGCCGTTCTTCAGGAAGACGTTGCTGCTGCGGCCCCAGGAGACGACACGGCGGAAGAGGTAGCGGGCGACTTCGTCCGGCGACAGGCGGCGCTGGCCGCGGAAGGTGCAGGTGACGCCGTACTCGTTCTCGATCCCGAAAATTCGGCGGTCCATATGGCGACTCTTCTCTGTGGGAAGCTCCGTGAAACCCTTCGGTGCGGTGATGGATCGTCGGGCGGCCCGCCGGCAGGTGGCGGGTCGCGGGGCCCGTCCGGTCGGCCGGACGGGCCCCGACGCGGTCATTCGGTGGTGGTGCCCTCGTCCTCTTCGGTGGCGGCGCTCTCGTCGCCGCTGAGCAGCCGGGACAGCTGGCCGCCCAGGATGCGCTTGAACTTGCGCTGCTGGACCCGCTGGCGGTCGAGGACGGCGACCTCCAGCTGTTCGGGCGTCAGGGTGCGCGGGGTGCCGCCGTTGGGGTCGCGGGCGAGGCCGTCGACGGCGAGCTTGAGCGCCTCGGTGAGGCTCAGGCCGGCCCGGTGGCGCTGGCCGAGGTAGTTGCCGATGGAGTCGGCGTTGCCGCCGACCACGACGGCGTTCTTCTCGTCCACCACCGAGCCGTCGGGGGTGAGCCGGTAGATCTGGTCGTCGGCGTCGGTGCGGCCGACCTCGGCGACGATCAGCTCGACCTCGTAGGGCTTCTCCCCGACCGAGGAGAAGATGGTGCCCAGGGTCTGGGCGTACACGTTGGCCAGGCCGCGGGCGGTGACGTCGGCCCGGTCGTAGGAGTAGCCGCGCAGGTCGGCGTAGCGCACGCCGCCGATCCGCAGGTTCTCGAACTCGTTGTAGCGGCCGACCGCCGCGAACGCGATCTTGTCGTAGATCTCGGAGACCTTGTGCAGGGCGCGGGAGGTGTTCTCCGCGACGAAGACGATGCCGTCGGCGTAGGTGAGCACCACCACGCTGCGTCCGCGGGCGATGCCCTTGCGGGCGTACTCCGCGCGGTCCGCCATGGCCTGCTGGGGCGAGACGTAGAACGGCGTGGACACCGCCGGTCTCCCTTCGGGTGGTTGAGGCGGATTCAGAGCAGCGGGGCCTGCGGGCCGTTGGGGTGCTCGCGCCGCTGGTCGGTGATGGACACCGCGATCGCGGCGACCTCTTCCTCGCTGAGCCGGCGGAAGCCGTCCTCGGTGATCAGGGTGACGATCGGGAAGATCTTGCGGGCGAGGTCCGGGCCGCCGGTCGCCGAGTCGTCGTCGGCGGCGTCGTACAGCGCCTGGACGGTGAGGGTGGCGGCCTGCTCGCCGGTCATCCCGTCCCGGTAGAGCTTCTTCATCGCGCCGCGGGCGAACACCGAGCCGGAGCCGGTGGCGGCGAAGCCCGCCCGCTCCTCGGAGCGGCCGCCGGTGACGTCGTAGGTGAAGATCCGGCCGCGGCCGAGGTCGAGGTCGTAGCCCGCGAAGACCGGGACGACCGCGAGGCCCTGCATGGCCATCGCCAGGTTGGACCGGATCATCGTGGTGAGCCGGTTGGCCTTGCCCTCGAAGGAGAGCACGGTGCCCTCGATCTTCTCGTAGTGCTCCAGCTCCAGCTGGAACAGGCGCACCATCTCGATGGCGAGGCCGGCGGTGCCGGCGATGCCGACCGCGCTGTACTCGTCGGCCGGGAAGACCTTCTCCATGTCGCGCTGGGCGATGACGTTGCCCATGGTGGCCCGGCGGTCGCCGGCCAGCACCACGCCGCCGTCGAAGACCGCGGACACGATGGTGGTGCCGTGCGGCGCCTCGATCGTCAGGCCCTCGGGCAACTGGCGCCGCCCCGGGAGCAGCTGCGGCGCGTGGCTGTCGAGGAAGTCGAGGAACGAGGAGGAACCGGGGGTGAGGAAGGCAGCCGGTAGACGCCCGGTGCCACTGAGGTTGGCTTCCACACGTGTCCTTCCAGATCGAAGATCCAAAGTTGGAGTTGTGCCCCGGACCCTACCCGCTCCGGGAGCCGGATCCACGTTTTCGGTGCCCTGCGGCAGAGAAGGCGAGGCCGCAGGCGCGCTCAGGGCACACCTGCGGCGCTCGCCGTGCTCTTTTCCGATGGAAAGGGGTTTGCCCCCTCTCACTCGCCGCCCTTCTGCACGAATCCGCGCACGAAATCCTCGGCGTTGGATTCCAGCACTTCGTCGATTTCGTCGAGTACCGCGTCGACGTCGTCGCTGAGCTTTTCCTGACGCTCCTTGAGGTCGTCCGAGGCCTGGGTTTCCGCGGCCTGCTCCTCGACCTCCTCGGAGGAGCGGCTGGCCCGCTGCTGGCCGCCGCCGGTGTCCTTCTCCGCCATTTTCCTCACCCCGCTCGCTCGGTGTTCCCGTAACAACGCTCGCTGCTCACCCGAATGATTCCCCGTCCGGGAATGTTCACCCGTGGTGATCGAAAAGTTACCCGCCGGAGAGGACGCGCACCAGGTCCTCCGCGGTGCGGCACCGGTCGAGCAGTTCCTTGACGTGTGCCTTGGTGCCGCGCAACGGCTCCATGGTGGGTACTCGCTGGAGGCTGTCGTGCCCGGGGAGGTCGAAGATGACCGAGTCCCAGGACGCGGCGGCCACGTGGTCGGCGTACTGCTCCAGGCAGCGGCCGCGGAAGTAGGCCCGGGTGTCGTCGGGCGGCTCGGACACGGCGCGGCGCACCTCGTCCTCGGTGAGCAGGCGCTCCATCCGGCCGCGGGCCTCCAGGCGGTTGTACAGGCCCTTCTCGGGCCGTACGTCGCTGTACTGCAGGTCGACCAGCTGGAGGCGGGGGCTGTCCCAGTTCAGCGCGTCGCGCTGGCGGTAGCCCTCCAGGATCTCCTTCTTGGCGATCCAGTCGAGCTGCCGGGACAGGCTCATCGGGTCGCGCTCCAGCCGGCCCAGCACGTCCTCCCAGCGGGCCAGCACGTCCATGGTCTGGTCGTCGGCGTCCTGCCCGAAGCGGTCCTCGACGTACTTGCGGGCCAGTTCGCAGTACTCCATCTGCAACTGGACGGCGGTGAGCTTGCGCCCGGAGCGCAGCGACACCAGGTGCTTCAGCTCCGGGTCGTGGGAGATCCGGTGCAGGGTGCGCACCGGCTGGTCGACGGCGAGGTCGACGGCGATGAAGCCGTCCTCGATCATCGACAGGACCAGTGCGGTGGTGCCGAGCTTGAGGTAGGTGGAGATCTCGGACAGGTTGGCGTCGCCGATGATGACGTGCAGCCGGCGGTACTTCTCGGCGTCGGCGTGCGGCTCGTCGCGGGTGTTGATGATGGGGCGCTTGAGGGTGGTCTCCAGGCCGACCTCGACCTCGAAGTAGTCGGCGCGCTGGCTGATCTGGAAGCCGTGCCCTCCGCCCTCCTGCCCGAGCCCGACCCGGCCCGCGCCGCACACCACCTGGCGGGAGACGAAGAACGGCGTGAGGTGGCGGACGATGTCGGCGAACGGGGTGGCCCGCTGCATCAGGTAGTTCTCGTGGGTGCCGTAGGAGGCGCCCTTGTTGTCGGTGTTGTTCTTGTAGAGCAGGATCCGCTGCCCGTTGGGCAGCTCCAGCGCGCGGGCGGCGGCCTCGGCCATGATGCGCTCGCCGGCCTTGTCCCACAGCACCGCGTCGCGCGGGTTGGTGACCTCGGGGGACGAGTACTCGGGGTGCGCGTGGTCGACGTAGAACCGGGCGCCGTTGGTGAGGATGACGTTGGCCAGCCCGATGTCCTCGTCGGTGAGCTGGCTGGCGTCCGCCACGTCCCGGGCCAGGTCGAAGCCCCGGGCGTCGCGCAGCGGATTCTCCTCCTCGAAGTCCCAGCGGGCGCGGCGCGCCCGGTGCATCGCCGCCGCGTACGCGTTGACGATCTGGGACGAGGTGAGCATGGCGTTGGCGTTGGGGTGGCCCGGCACGGAGATGCCGTACTCGGTCTCGATCCCCATCACGCGCCGTACGGTCATGCGGCCCTCCAGACCCTGTCGGTACTGCCGGTGCAGACGCGCCGTCCGGCTGCGGAACTGTGCCGAGCACCGCAGCCGGACGGATGGATCGCGTACTACAGGTACTGCCCCGTGTTGGCGACAGTGTCGATGGAGCGACCGGACTCGGCGCCCTGCTTCCCGGTGACCAGGGTGCGGATGAACACGATCCGCTCGCCCTTCTTGCCGGAGATGCGGGCCCAGTCGTCCGGGTTGGTGGTGTTGGGCAGGTCCTCGTTCTCCTTGAACTCGTCCACGCAGGCGGCGAGCAGGTGGGAGACCCGCAGGCCGCGCTGGCCGTGGTCGAGGAAGTCCTTGATCGCCATCTTCTTCGCCCGGTCGACGATGTTCTGGATCATCGCGCCGGAGTTGAAGTCCTTGAAGAACAGCACTTCCTTGTCACCGTTGGCGTAGGTGACCTCCAGGAAGCGGTTCTCCTCGGTCTCCGAGTACATCCGCTCGACCACCGACTGGATCATGGCGGCGACGGTGGCGGGCACCGAGCCGTCGTGCTCCTTGACGTCGTCGGGGTGGAACGGCAGCGAGTCCTTGAGGTACTTGGAGAAGATGTCCTTCGCCGCCTCGGCGTCCGGCCGCTCGATCTTGATCTTGACGTCCAGGCGGCCGGGCCGCAGGATCGCCGGGTCGATCATGTCCTCGCGGTTGGAGGCGCCGATCACGATGACGTTCTCCAGGCCCTCCACGCCGTCGATCTCCGCCAGCAGCTGCGGGACGATGGTGTTCTCCACGTCCGAGCTGACGCCGGAGCCGCGGGTGCGGAACAGCGACTCCATCTCGTCGAAGAACACGATGACCGGCGTGCCCTCGCCGGCCTTCTCCCGGGCCCGCTGGAAGACCAGGCGGATCTGCCGCTCGGTCTCGCCCACGTACTTGTTGAGCAGCTCGGGGCCCTTGATGTTCAGGAAGTAGCTCTTGCCCTGCGGCCGGCCCGTCACCTCGGCGACCTTCTTGGCCAGCGAGTTGGCCACCGCCTTGGCGATCAGCGTCTTGCCGCAGCCGGGCGGGCCGTACAGCAGCACGCCCTTGGGCGGACGCAGCTCGAACTCCTTGAACAGGTCGGCGTGCAGGTAGGGCAGCTCCACCGCGTCCCGGATCTGCTCGATCTGGTTGGACAGGCCGCCGATCTGCCGGTAGTCGATGTCCGGGACCTCCTCGAGGACCAGTTCCTCGACCTCGGACTTCGGGACCACCTCGTACACGTACCCGGAGCGCGGCTCCAGCAGCAGCGCGTCGCCCGCCCGCAGGGTCAGCTCGCGGAGCGGCTCGGCGAGCCGCACCACCCGCTCCTCGTCGGTGTGCCCGACGACCAGCGCGCGGTCGCCGCCCTCCAGCACCTCCTTGAGCGTGACGATCTCGCCGATCCGCTCGAACTCCATCGCCTCGACGACGTTCAGCGCCTCGTTGAGCATCAGCTCCTGGCCGCGGCGCAGCTCGTCCAGCTCGACGCTGGGGCTGACGTTGACCCGGAGCTTGCGGCCGCCGGTGAAGATGTCGGCCGTGCCGTCCTCGTTCTTCTCGAGGAAGACGCCGAACCCGGCGGGCGGCTGGGCGAGCCGGTCCACCTCCTCCTTGAGGGCCACGATCTGGTCGCGGGCCTCGCGCAGGGTGGCGACGAGCCTCTCGTTCTGGGCGGTCACACCGGCCAGGTTGGTCTGCAGCTCGACGATCCGCTCCTCAAGCACCCTTGAGCTGCGCGGAGAATCGGCGAGCCGGCGTCGAAGCACAGCGATCTCCTGCTCGAGGTAGGAGACCTGCGCGGCCTCGTCGGACCCCCGTGCGGGCCTGCCGGCGCTGCGGTCGTAGTCGTCATCGTGGGCTGCCACGGTCCTCACCTCCTCCTGGGGGAGCTGGACGACCCAAACCTACCTGGGACCAGGGTCATGTAAACCCCTAGATCAGAAAGATGGATCGGGCGTGTCCGATGTTCGCCCTGCGCGCTTCCCCTCTGACAGAGGAGATGCCCACCCCTCAACGGTTCAAAGCAGCGCGGATGTATCGTGACAGGAATGTCCCCGAATGCGGGGCAACCGGAGCAGAAACGGCAGGGGCAATGGCGGGGACTGGCGAGGCACTCGAAGTCTGGATCGACCAGGATCTGTGCACCGGGGACGGGATCTGTGCGCAGTACGCGCCCGAGGTCTTCGAACTCGACATCGACGGACTCGCCTATGTGAAGGGCGAGGACGACGAGTTGCGCCAGCAGCCCGGCGAGACCGTGCCCGTCCCGCTGACGCTGCTCAAGGACGTGGTCGACTCGGTGAAGGACTGCCCGGGCGACTGCATCCACGTCCGCCGGGCCTCCGACGGCGTCGAGGTGTACGGCCCGGACGCGGACTGACGTTCCGTCAGGCGGTGTGGGCGGGGGTCCGGGTCTCGCCCCTCGTCCACCCGCGGGCGGACTGCTTCCACACCAGCTCCACCACGACGTCCGGCGAGAACCGCGGTACGTCGTCGGACGAGTAGCCGCGAGCCGCTCCGCGGATCGACCCGTCGGAGCGGATCGTCAACTCGGTGAGCGTGTAGCCGTCGCGGTCCGAGAGCAGCTCGACCGGCTTGCCGCCGGCGCCCTCCACCACGAACACCTGATCCGGCGGGGTCCCCATGTCGGCCTGGCAGTGCCCGGCGAGAACCGCCAGCGCCTTCCCGTCCACCACCGCGGACGCCTTCAGGCTCACCGCGACCGGGAACGGCCCGCACTCCATGGGCAGTTGGACCTTCGACAGGTCCACCTCCGGCACCGCCGCCTCGGCCTGACGACCCGTCACCACCGCTCCGGTCGCCGACGTCGCCCCCAGCGCCCCGCCCACCACGGCGGCACACCCCGCCGCGACCAGCACCCAGTGCTTCAACCCCGACCGTGCGTGCACCGCAAACTCCCCTCTCCGTGCGGGCATTTTCGCACACGGGGGGACAAGTGCCCGACGGCAGGTGGGCAACGGGAAACCGGGAGCGCGGGGCGGTGCGGAAAACGGAAGGCACCCGTCCGCAAGGCCGCGACGCGGGCAATGACTTGCCGTTGATCGCGGTCCTGCCGACGGGTGCCGGTTGCTCGTGCCTCGGTGGCTCAGCCCAGTTCGCGGGCGTCGTGCGCCGCGGCCTCGCGCTGCGCCTTGCGGACCGCGGCCCGCTCCGCGAGCGTGAGCTCGGGCTCCGTCACGTCGTAGTCCTCGCCGTAGGCGCCCTTCGCGGGCCGGCGGCGGCGCAGCGGGGGCTCGACGCCGTCGGCGAGGCGACGGGCGGTGAGCAGGAAGCCGGTGTGGCCGATCATGCGGTGGTCGGGGCGGACGGCGAGGCCTTCGAGGTGCCAGGTGCGGACCATGGTCTCCCAGGCCTGCGGCTCGGTGAAGGTGCCGTGCTCGCGCAGCGCCTCGACGGTGCGCGACATCTGCGTGGTGGTGGCCACGTAGCAGCAGATGAGGCCGCCGGGGACGAGCGCCTCGGAGGCGACGTCCAGGCACTCCCAGGGGGCGAGCATGTCGAGGATGACGCGGTCGACGTCGGTCTCGACCAGGTTGTCCTGGAGGTCGCCGACGGTGAGCTTCCACGCGGGGTGCGGGCCGCCGAAGTAGCGCTCGACGTTGCCGCGGGCGATGTCCGCGAAGTCCTCACGCCGCTCGTAGGAGGCGAGCATGCCGGTGTCGCCGACGGCGCGCAGCAGGTAGGTGGACAGGGCGCCGGAGCCGACGCCCGCCTCCACCACCCTCGCGCCGGCGAAGATGTCGGCCATGGCCAGGATCTGCCCCGCGTCCTTGGGGTAGATCACGGCTGCGCCGCGCGGCATGGACAGGACGTAGTCGGGGAGCAGGGGGCGCAGCGCGAGGTACGGGACGTTGCCCGTCGTGCGGACGACCGTGCCCTCGGGAGCGCCGATCAGCTCGTCGTGCGGGAACGCACCCTTGTGGGTGTGGAACTGGTTCCCGGCCTGGAGCGTGAACGTGTAGTGGCGGCCCTTGGGGTCGGTCAGCTGGACCTGGTCCCCGACCTGGAAGGGCCCGCGTCGGCGGGCGGCACCGGTCGGTTCGGACATGGGGGCCATCCTACGGGAGCCTGAGGGCTCCCCCGACCACATGATCGGTTCAGACGGTCGGGCGCCCGAGAAGGGCGGCGGTGAGGCGGCGTTCGAGGTCGGCGAGGGAGAGCACGCCGTAGACGCTGCCGTCGGCGCGGACCACCAGGTACTCGGAGGCGGGGGCGCGGCGCAGGGTCTCCAGGATCTGCTCGCCGGCCAGGTCGACGGGGACGATGTGGCCGGGCTGGAGGTCGCGGGCGACGGCCGAGACGGCGACCCAGGGGCGGCGGTGCTCGGGGATGTCGGTGACCGCGGACTCCTTGACCAGACCGGTCGGTTCGCCGCGGCCGTCGACCACCACGATGGCGCCGGCGTGGGCCTCGTGGGCGCGGCGGAGGGCCTCGCCGAGCGGGGTGTCGGAGGTGACGTCGATGCTGCGGCGGGCCAGGTCGCGGACCTTGAGGCCGGGCAGGACCTCCTTGAGGCGGGCGTTGCGCAGCGAGTTGCCGGCGCCCTGCCAGATGATGAAGCCGAGGATGGCGGCGAGCACGCCGTCGAGCATGGCTTCGCCGGTGGAGCGTTCGGCGTTCTGCGCGGCGCCGAGCACGGGCAGCCCGAGGACCACGGCGACGGCCAGGGCGCGACCCGTCCAGACGGCGGCCACGGTGCCCTTCATCGGGTCGCCGGTGGCGGCCCAGACGACGGCGCGCAGCATCCGTCCGCCGTCCAGCGGGAGGCCGGGCAGCAGGTTGAAGGCGGCGACCACCAGGTTGGAGATCATCAGGCCGGCCAGCAGCACGCCGGGGACGGTGGCGGGTTCGACGGCGCTCAGGCCGGCCCAGAACACGCCGGCCAGCACCAGCGAGAGCAGCGGGCCGACCAGGGCGAGCCAGAACTCGCGCCAGGGCCGGTCGGCCTCCTTCTCGATCTCGGAGACGCCGCCGAGGAACTGGAGCTGGATGCGGCGCACGCCGAGCTTGTAGCGCAGGCCGACCACGGTGTGGGCGAGTTCGTGGACCAGCACCGAGCCGTAGAAGGCGACGGCGAAGGAGAAGGCGAGCAGGTAGCGGGTGGCGCCGAGGCCGGGCAGGACGTCGGCCAGCCGGCTGCCGAAGATCCAGGTGATCAGCGCGGCGACCAGGAACCAGGACGGGGTGACGTAGACGGGCACGCCGAACGGCCGGCCCATCAGGATGCCGCCGCGGGGCGGTTCGCCGCCCTCCGGCGAGTCCGGCGTCCCCGGTGCCCGCCCCTTGGTGTCGTTCACCGTGCTCCCTTCACCTTCCGCCGACTCTCTGCGTCCTCGTACGCTACGTGATCTCCCGCCCGCTGCGACGGCGCACCCCGCTCTCCTAAGCCATACCCACCTCTTCGACCGAGCTGTCCGTCCGGTGCAATAGGGTCGGGGCATGCAGCAGACCGACCCCACGCCCACTGCCCGTCCGGCGGCCGCGCCGACCGGGCTGTCGCCGTCCCGGGCGGGTGACTTCATGACCTGCCCGCTGATGTACCGGCTGCGGGTGATCGACCGGCTGCCGGAGCCGCCGAGTGCGGCGGCCACCCGGGGGACGCTGGTGCACGCGGTGCTGGAGCGGCTGTTCGACCATCCGCCGGTGGAGCGCACCCCCGAGCGGGCCCGGGGGTTGTTGGCCCCGCAGTGGGAGCGGCTGCTCGGGGAACGGCCGGAGCTGGCCGAACTGTTCCCGGACGAGCCGGAGAAACTGGCCGGCTGGCTGGGCGACGCCGAGAAGCTGGTGGAGAAGTGGTTCCGGCTGGAGGACCCGACCCGGCTGCACCCGGTGGAGCGCGAGCTGTACGTGGAGACCGCGCTGGCCTCCGGCCTGCTGCTGCGCGGCTACATCGACCGGGTGGACGTCGCGCCGTCCGGCGAGGTGCGGCTGGTGGACTACAAGACCGGCCGGGCGCCCTCGCGGGACTTCGAGGGCAAGGCGATGTTCCAGATGAAGTTCTACGCCCTGGTGGTGTGGCGCTGGAAGGGCGTCGTCCCCAAGCGGCTGCAGCTGGTGTACCTCGGCGGCGGCGGCGACGTGGTGACGTACGACCCGGACGAGGCCGATCTGCTGGCGGTGGAGCGGAAGCTGGAGGCGCTGTGGGAGGCGATCTCGGCGGCGGTGGCCACCGGTGAGTTCCCGGCGACCCGCAACCGGCTGTGCGACTGGTGCGACCACAAGGCCAGCTGTCCGGAGTTCGGCGGCACTCCCCCGCCGTACCCGCTGCCGCTGGCCACCCTGACCAATCCCCGCAAGGAGTCGTAGGTGACGATCCGTGTGCTGCTGGTGGACGACCAGCCGCTGCTCCGTACCGGTTTCCGGATGATCCTGGAGGCGGAGTCCGACCTGGTGGTGGTCGGCGAGGCGGGCGACGGGCAGCAGGCGCTGGACCAGGTCCGCGCGCTGCAGCCGGACGTGGTGCTGATGGACATCCGGATGCCGCGGATGGACGGCGTGGAGGCGACCCGCCGGATCGCCGGCCCGGACCGCAGCGGCCCGGCGAAGGTGCTGGTGCTGACCACCTTCGACCTGGACGAGTACGTGGTGGAGGCGCTGCGCGCGGGCGCCAGCGGCTTCCTGCTGAAGGACGTCCCGGCGGAGGAGCTGGTGCAGGCGATCCGGGTGGTGGCGGACGGCGCGGCGATGCTCGCCCCGTCGGTGACCCGCCGCCTGCTGGACATGTACGCCACCAAGCTGCCGTCGGGCGACGAGGCGCCGCCGCAGGCGCTGACGGTGCTGACGGAGCGCGAGGTGGAGGTGCTGCGGCTGGTGGCCCGCGGGCTGTCGAACGCGGAGATCGCGGCCGAGCTGTTCGTCTCCGAGACGACGGTGAAGACGCACGTCGGCCATGTGCTGACGAAGCTCCAGCTGCGCGACCGGGTGCAGGCGGCGGTGTACGCGTACGAGAGCGGCCTGGTGCGCCCCGGCGCGATGTAGCGGACCCGAAGCGGCGGACGGCCCGTCACCCCGGTGGGGTGGCGGGCCGTTGTGCTGCCGGGAGAATCGTTACTTCTTGTTGCGGCCGATCAGCCAGAACCGGAACCGGCTGGTGTTGTCCACGGTGGTGTCGACGCCGGTGACGCCGTTCTTGTACACGTAGAACGACTTGTTCTGGTACAGCGGGACCATCGGCACCGCGTCGGCCAGGATGTTCTGGATCTGGGCGTACGCGCCGGCGCCGGTGCGGTCGGTCATCTTGATCGATTCCGGCACCAGCTTGTTGCTGATCTGCGGGTTGTCCCAGTTGTTGTGGAACGCGCCGCCGTTGACCACCAGCGGGCTGATGTAGTCGTCCGCGTCGACGTAGTCGGGGGTCCAGCCGATCAGGTACGACTGGTAGCTGTCGTTCGACCAGTTGGCCAGGAAGGTGTTCCAGTCGTTCTCCTGCTGGACCGTCACCTGGAACAGGCCGCTGGCGTCCAGCTGCTTCTTGACGGCCTCCAGCTCGGCGGCGCCGGCCCGGGAGCGGGACCAGGTCATGGTGAGCTTGACCGGGGTGCTGATGTGCGCGTCGGTCAGGATCTTCTTGGCCTTGGCGACGTCCGGCTCGCCGTACTTGTCGAAGAAGGCGGTGTTGTGGCCGACCACGCCGGCCGGGACGACCGAGTACAGCGGCAGCACGGTGCCCGCGTACACGTCGTGGGCGAGCGCCTTGCGGTCGATCAGCTGGGCGGCGGCCTGCCGGATCGCCTGCTTGCCGCCGACCTCGTCCTTGGTGTTGAACACCAGGTAGAAGGTCGCGGCGCTGTCGCCCTCGGCGACCCGCAGGTTGCCCTTGCCGGACTGGTCGTCGTTCTTGATCTGGGCGGCGACGGCCGGGTCGAGGCCGTTGTCCGCGACGTCGACCTCGCCCTTGTCGAGGGCGGCCTTCAGGTCCTCCGCCTTCTCGTAGAAGCGGACGGCGAACTTGCTGTTCTCGGGCTTGGTGGCGCTGCCGCGGTAGGTCGGGTTCGGCGACAGGGTGACCTTGCTCGGGCTCTTGCCCTGGTTCTCTATCGCGTCCACCCGGTACGGGCCGGAGCCGACCAGCTTGTCGTTGGCGAGCAGCTTGTCGGCCGGGAAGACCTGGTGGTCGACGATGGCGCCGGCCGGCGAGGACAACTTGGCCGGGAGCACCGCGTCGGGGGTCTCCAGGTGGAAGACGACCTCGAGGTCGCCGTTCGCGTCCACCGACTTGATGGTCGACAGCAGCGGGCTCGGACCGGTCGGGTCGTTGATCTTCTTGACCCGCTCGATGGAGAACTTGACGTCCTCGGCGGTCACCGGGTGCCCGTTGGTGAACTTCAGCCCGGCCTTCAGCGTGCACTTGTAGGTCATCGCGTCGCTGCCGGTGAACTGGCAGGACTCGGCGGCGTCGGGCTGCGGCACGGTCGCGCCGGGCGGGAAGGCCAGCAGCGACTGGAAGGAGTTGTTGAGCACCAGCCAGGCGCCGATGTCGTACGCGCCGGCCGGGTCCAGCACGGTGGTGCCGTTGGTGGTGCCCAGGGTGATCGCGGCACCGTTGTCGCCGCCGTTGGCGACCTTCTCCACGGACGCGCAGCCGGCCGCCGTGGTCACGACGAGCGCGGCGCAGCTGAGCACGGCCAGGCGGTTGGGCGTAGTCATGCGGGGTGGTCTTCCTTACTGCGTGCGGCCGGCTCGCCCTGGGGGAACCCGAGTCCGGCCGCCGGGGTGGGGCGGCAGGGCGCAGGCCGGTACGACCACGCGGGCGCCCCCTGTCGGATTCGACGACGGTGGGCGGCGGCGCGGGAGGGCGTCTGATCGGTTGTAGCGTGCCACATCGCACCGGGGCGGTCACCGTCCGTTCGAACAATGGGTGACCGACAGGTGGAAGACCGGCTCCGGACCGTCGACGAGTTGTCAGCCAATGCCCGATTTCATACCCGCTGCCGGATACGGTCCGCGTACCCACGGACGCGGAGGGGAACCGGAAAACCGCGCAGCTGAGACGAACGTCACACCCGGGTGGCGGCCAGTGTGCGCAGCAGGTCGAGGTCGACCTGTTCGAGCGAGGGCAGCACCAGCCGACCGGGGCCCGGCTCGATGGCGGCGATGGAGGGTACCGCAATGACGGGGCAGCCGGCCGCCTCGGCGGCGGCGACGCCGGTCGGGGTGTCCTCGACGACCACGCAGCGGGCCGGGTCGGCGCCCAGGCGGGCGGCGGCGGTCAGGTACGGGTCGGGGAAGGGCTTGGTGCGCGGCACCTCGTCGCCGGCCACCGTGAAGGCGAAGTTCTGGGCGCCCAGGCTGCGCAGCACGATGTCGATGATGCGCCGGTGCGAGGCGGACACCAGCGCGGCCGGGATGCCGTGCGCGGCAAGGGTGTTGAGCAGGCGCTCGGCGCCCGGCATCAGCGGGACGCCGCCGTCCAGCAGGTCCACGAAGCGCTGGTTGATCTGGGCGCCGAGGTCGGCGGGGCGGATCGCGGCGCCGGTGCGGGTGAGCAGGTAGTCGATGACGCGGGTCATCGGGCCGCCGACCACGTGGGTGCGGTCCTCGGGGGTGAGCCGGTGGCCGAGTTCGGCGAACAGGTCGACCTCGGCCTGCCACCAGAAGTCCTCGGTGTCGACCAGGGTGCCGTCCATGTCGAGCAGGACGGCCTGCAGGCCGCTGTCCTCGCCGTCTCCGCCGACACGGATCGGGGTCGAGACCGTCGTCATGCGCGCCGTCCTTCCGGGTGGTCGTCCGGAGCGCACTGCGTCCGGGGATGGCACAGGCCGGCCCGCTGGTGAGCGGACCGGCCCGTTCAGGATCATCAAGAATACGCCTGCCGGGGCGGATTGCGTCGGGCGCCGGCGCGGCGAACGGATGATCTCCGGTTGAAGTTCTGCTGCGGCGGCTACCGCGCGTTGAAGTACTTGGCCTCCGGGTGGTGCAGCACGATGGCGTCCGTGGACTGCTCGGGGTGCAGCTGGTACTCCTCGGAGAGGATCACTCCGACCCGCTCGGGCCTGAGCAGCTCGGCGATCTTGGCCCGGTCCTCCAGGTTCGGGCAGGCGCCGTAGCCGAGCGAGAAGCGCGCGCCGCGGTACTTGAGCGCGAACATGTCCCGGACGTCCTGCGGGTCCTCGTCGCCGAAGCCGAGCTCGTAGCGGACCCGGGCGTGCCAGAACTCGGCCAGCGCCTCGGCCAACTGCACGGACAGGCCGTGCAGTTCGAGGTAGTCGCGGTAGGAGTCGCCGGCGAACAGCTCGTTGGCGGCCTCGGAGATCCGGTTGCCCATGGTGACCACCTGCAGGGCGACCACGTCGCGCTCGCCGCTCTCCTCCGGGCGGAAGAAGTCCGCCAGGCACAGGCGGCGGCCGCGACGCTGGCGCGGGAAGGTGAACCGGGTCAGCTCGGTGCCGTCCTCGCCGTGGACGATCAGGTCGTCGCCCTTGGAGTTGGCCGGGTAGTAGCCGTAGATGACGGCGGGCTCCAGCCAGCCCTCGGTCTGCAGGCGGTCCAGCCAGCCGCGCAGCCGCGGGCGGCCCTCGGTCTCCACCAGCTCCTCGTACGACGGCCCGCCGGAGCGGCCGCCCTTGAGGCCCCACTGGCCCTTGAACAGGGCGTCCTCGTCGAGCCAGGAGGCGTAGTCCTGGAACGGGATGCCCTTGATGATCCGGTCGCCCCAGAACGGCGGGGTCGGGACGCGGTTGTCGACGGCCACGTCGGAGCGGATCTGCCCGAGGTTGACCTCCTCCGGCTCCTCGACCTCGACCCGGGCGTGCCGGCGCTGCCGCAGCTCGGGCAGCACCACGCCGGGCACGCCGCGCTTGACGCCGATCAGGGCGTCCATCAGCCGCAGGCCCTCGAAGGCGTCGCGGGCGTAGCGGACCTCGCCGTCGTAGACCTCGTGCAGGTCCTGCTCGACGTAGGCGCGGGTGAGGGCGGCGCCGCCGAGGATCACCGGGAAGTCGGCGGCGAGGCCGCGCTGGTTGAGCTCCTCCAGGTTCTCCTTCATGATCACCGTGGACTTGACCAGCAGGCCGGACATGCCGATCACGTCGGCCTTGTGCTCCTGGGCGGCCTCGACGATCGCCGAGACGGGCTGCTTGATGCCCAGGTTGACCACGTTGTAGCCGTTGTTCGACAGGATGATGTCGACCAGGTTCTTGCCGATGTCGTGGACGTCGCCCTTGACGGTGGCGAGCACGATGGTGCCCTTGCCCTCGCTGTCGGACTTCTCCATGTGCGGCTCCAGGTGGGCCACCGCGGCCTTCATCACCTCGGCGGACTGCAGCACGAACGGCAGCTGCATCTCGCCGGAGCCGAACAGCTCGCCGACCACCTTCATGCCGGACAGCAGCGTGTCGTTGATGATCTCCAGCGCCGGACGCTCGGTCAGCGCGGCGTCCAGGTCGGCCTCCAGGCCGCCCCGTTCGCCGTCGATGATGCGGCGCTGCAGGCGCTCCTCCAGCGGGAGGGCGGCCAGCTCCTCGGCCTTGGAGGCGGCGCTGGAGGCGGCGGAGACGCCCTCGAACAGCTGGAGCAGCTTCTGCAGCGGGTCGTAGCCCTCGCTGCGGCGGTCGTAGACCAGGTCGAGGGCGGTCTGCCGGCGGTCCTCGGGGATGCGGTTCATCGGCAGGATCTTCGCGGCGTGCACGATCGCGGAGTCCAGGCCGGCCTCCACGCACTCGTGCAGGAAGACCGAGTTGACGACCTGCCGGGCGGCCGGGTTGAGGCCGAAGGAGATGTTGGACAGGCCGAGGGTGGTCTGCACGTCCGGGTGGCGGCGCTTGAGTTCGCGGATCGCCTCGATGGTCTCGATGCCGTCGCGGCGGGACTCCTCCTGGCCGGTGGCCAGGGTGAAGGCCAGGCAGTCGACCAGGATCGAGCTCTCGTGGATGCCGTACTCGCGGCCCAGCTGCTCGATCAGCCGCTCGGCGATGGCGACCTTCTTGTCGGCCGTGCGGGCCTGGCCGTCCTCGTCGATGGTGAGGGCGATCAGGCCGGCGCCGTGCTCGCGGGCCAGTGCGGCGATCTTGCCGAACCGGGTGTCGGGGCCGTCGCCGTCCTCGTAGTTGACGGAGTTCAGCACCGCGCGGCCGCCGAGCATCTCCAGGCCGGCCCGCAGCACCGGCGGCTCGGTGGAGTCCAGCACGATCGGCAGGGTGGAGGCGGTGGCCAGGCGGCCGGCGATCTCCTTCATGTCGGCGACGCCGTCGCGGCCCACGTAGTCGACGCACAGGTCGAGCAGGTGCGCGCCCTCGCGGATCTGCTCGCGGGCGATCTCCACGCAGGTCTGCCAGTCCGCGGCGAGCATCGCCTCGCGGAACTTCTTCGAGCCGTTGGCGTTGGTGCGCTCGCCGATCGCCAGGTACGAGGTGTCCTGCCGGAACGGCACCGCCTGGTACAGCGAGGCGGCGGCCGGCTCGGGCTTCGGCTCGCGCGGCGTGATCGGCCGGCCCTGCACCCGCTCGACCACCTGGCGCAGGTGCTCGGGGGTGGTGCCGCAGCAGCCGCCGACCAGCGCCAGGCCGTAGTCCCGGACGAACGCCTCGTGGGCGTCGGCGAGCTCCTGCGGGCTGAGCGGGTAGTGCGCGCCGTCCTTGGTGAGCACCGGCAGGCCGGCGTTCGGCATGCAGGACAGCCCGACCTTGGCGTTCTTCGCCAGGTAGCGCAGGTGCTCGCTCATCTCGGCGGGGCCGGTGGCGCAGTTCATGCCGATGAAGTCGACGCCGAGCGGCTCCAGCGCCGTCAGCGCCGCGCCGATCTCCGAGCCCAGCAGCATGGTGCCGGTGGTCTCCACGGTGACCTGCGCCAGCACCGGCAGGTCCAGGCCGGCCTCGGCGAGGGCGTCCTTGCAGCCGAGCACGGAGGCCTTGGTCTGCAGCAGGTCCTGGCTGGTCTCGATCAGCAGCGCGTCGGCGCCGCCGGCGATCAGGCCGGCCGCGTTCTGCCGGAAGCCCTCGCGGACCGTCTCGAAGGCGATGTGACCGAGCGTCGGCAGCTTGGTGCCGGGACCGATCGAGCCGAGCACCCAGCGGACGCGGCCGTCCTTGGCGGTGTACTCGTCGGCGGCCTCGCGGGCGATCCGGGCGCCGGCCTCGGACAGTTCGCCGATCCGGTCGGAGATGTCGTACTCGCCGAGCGCCGAGTAGTTGGCGCCGAAGGTGTTGGTCTCGACGCAGTCCACGCCGACCGCGAAGTACGCGTCGTGCACCGAGCGGACGATGTCCGGGCGGGTCGCGTTGAGGACCTCGTTGCAGCCCTCCAGCTGCTGGAAGTCCTCCAGCGTGGGCTCCTGGGCCTGGAGCATCGTGCCCATCGCTCCGTCCGCCACCACCACCCGGGTGGCGAGCGCCTCGCGCAAGGCGGCGGCGCGGTCCTGCTGGGCGGACGTGGATACAACGGTGGCCATGAGGCTGCTCCCTGGTTGCGACGGCTGTCGGCTATGCGGCCCCACCTTGACCTGGGGCGCACCCGGCCAGGGTATCCGCCCGGCGGCGGTGCTATGGAACCCATTTCGCATCGTGGGCGTCCCTGTCCACCGGAAGGGAGCCCGATCATGCCCGCTTCACCACGTCCCAGCAGGTGGCATCACCGCGTCCGCACCCGTGCCGCGTCCGCATGGCGGACAGCGCCGGCCCGGGCGCGTCGCCGCTGGACCGCACGCACCCGCTGGACCCGGCGCCGCCGTGCGTTGACCGCCTGCGCCGTGGTGGCGGCGCTGCTGGTGCTGCCGGTGCTGGGCGCGGCGCTCGCGCTGCGCTGGTGCTACGCGGGCGACCCGGCGGTCGACGCCCGCACCCGCGGCCGGGACGCGATCTGGCTGGGCCACGCCTGGGTGGACGGGCGGCGCACCGACGCCGACCTGTCGGTGCTGGCGACGCGGGTGCGCGGCACCGGCATCCACGACCTGTACGTACACACCGGCCCGCTGGAGCACGACGGATCGCTCGATCCGAAGCGGGCCCCGGGCGTGGCGGACTTCCTCGGCCGGGCCCGGGCGGCGATGCCGGGGGTGCGGATCCAGTCCTGGCTGGGCGACGTGGTCGCGCCGGAGAAGGACGGCCTGCACCTGGACCGCCAGGACGTCCGGGACCGGATCGCCGCCTCCGCGCAACAGGTCCTCGACCTGGGCTTCGACGGCGTCCACTTCGACCTGGAGCCGGTGCACGACGGCTCGTCGGGCTTCCTCGCGCTGCTCGACCAGGTGCACGCGCTGACCGCCGCCCGGTCCGCCCCGCTGTCCATCGCGGCCCCGCAGATCGAGCCCGTCCCGATGGTCGGCCGGGTCAGCTTCGCGCTGACCGACCACGGCAAGTGGTGGAGCGCCGGGTACTTCGCGCAGGCCGCGCGGCGGGTCGACCAGGTCGCGGTGATGTCGTACGACACCTCGATGCCGGTGGAGTCGCTGTACGGCGGCTACGTCGCCCGCCAGACCACGCTGGCGCTGGCCAACACTCCGCCGAACGTGGCGCTGCTGATGGGCCTGCCCGCGTACTGGGACGACACCCCGACGCACCGCGGCGACGCGGAGACGGTCCGCGCCGCGGTCCGCGGGGCCCGGCTCGCGCTCGGCCCCGACGGCCGGGAGAACTTCGGCCTGGCGCTGTACGTGGACTTCGCGGCGACCCCGGACCACTGGGCGGCGTACCGCGACGGCTGGTGCGTGTAGGCGGCCGGTGCGTGCCGTCCGCAGGGGCCCTGACCTCGGGTGATCCGGCGTCGGGGCCCCCTGGCCGCCGGGCGGTGCGGGGGGACCTCCTAGCATCGGTTCGGCTTCGCCGTGTGGGGACGGAGTCGGCACTCAGGAGGAACGTTCATGCAAGCCCGGAAGATCGGCGCGGCCGCTGCCGCCGCGGTGGCGGTCATCGCCGCCCGCGACCTGGTCCAGAAGAAGCACGCCCTGCTGAGGAACTTCCCGGTGCTCGGGCACGCCCGGTACCTGCTGGAGACGATCGGGCCGGAGCTGCGGCAGTACATCGTGACCTCCAACGAGGAGGAGCGGCCGTTCAGCCGCGACCAGCGGAGCTGGATCTACGCCTCCGCCAAGGAGGAGAACAACTACTTCGGCTTCGGCACCGAGGTGGACGTCGCCCAGGCGCAGGGCCGCGCCTACCTGAAGCAGCGCACCTTCGCCGGGCCGCTGCCGGACGGGCACGACCCGCAGGCCGCGCTGCCCTCGGCCAAGGTGCTGGGCGGCCCGCGCGGGCGCGCCAAGGCGTTCCGGCCGGGCAGCGTGGTGAACATCTCCGCGATGAGCTTCGGCTCGCTCTCGGGGGCGGCGATCACCGCGCTCAACCAGGGCGCGGCGCAGGCCGGCGCGATGCACAACACCGGCGAGGGCGGCCTGTCGCCGTACCACCGCAAGGGCGCCGACCTGGTGCTGCAGCTCGGCACCTCGTACTTCGGCTGCCGCAACGAGGACGGCAGCTTCAGCCTCGACAAGCTCAAGGACGTGGTCGCGGGCGCGCCGGTCCGGGCGATCGAGATCAAGCTCTCGCAGGGCGCCAAGCCGGGCCTGGGCGGCATGCTGCCGGGTGCGAAGGTGACGCCCGAGATCGCCCGGATCCGCGGCATACCCGTCGGCAAGGACTGCGCCTCGCCGTCGCGGCACTCCGCGTTCGGCGACGTGGACTCGATGCTGGACTTCGTCGAGCTGCTGGCCGCCGAGACCGGCCTGCCGGTCGGCATCAAGAGCGCCGTCGGCGAGCTGGACTTCTGGCAGGAGCTGGCCGCGCTGATGGCGCGCGGCGACCGGGGCGTCGACTTCGTGACGGTGGACGGCGGCGAGGGCGGCACCGGCGCGGCGCCGCGGATCTTCGCCGACTCGGTGTCGCTGCCGTTCCGGATGGGCTTCTCCCGGGTCTACGGCACCTTCGCGGAGCTGGGCCTGACCGACGAGCTGACGTTCATCGGCTCCGGCAAGCTCGGTCTGCCGGAGAACGCGGCGGTGGCGTTCGCGCTCGGCGCCGACATGATCAACGTGGCGCGCGAGGCGATGCTGTCGATCGGCTGCATCCAGGCCCAGAAGTGCCACACCGACAAGTGCCCGACCGGCATCGCCACCCAGAACCCGTGGCTGGCCCGCGGCGTGGACCCGGCCTCCAAGTCCACCCGGGCCGCGGTCTACCTGCGCACCCTGCGCAGGGAGCTGACGAAGGTCTCCTCCGCGCTCGGCGTCGCCCACCCGTCGCTGATCACCGCCGCCGACATCGAGGTGCTGAACGGCGACTACGAGGCCCGCACCCTGGCCGGCGTGTACGGCTACAAGGAGGGCTGGGGCGAGCTCGGCCCGGACCTCGCCGCGGGGATCACCGCGCTGATGACGGCCCGCCCGGCCGTCTGACGCAACGTCGGGGGGCGGAGCCGACCGGCTCCGCCCCCGTGCCGCCCGGCGCAGGTCGGATCAGCGCAGGTCGAACACCAGCCGGGCGGACACCCTGCCCGCGAGCACGTCCGCGAAGCAGGCGTTCACGTCCTCCAGCTTGCGGGTCTCCCGGATCACCGTGGTCCGGCCCAGCTGGTGCAGCCGGAACACCTCCGCCAGGTCCTGCCGGGTGCCGACGATCGAGCCGATCACCCTGGTGCCGTTCAGCACCGTCTCGAACACCGGCAGCGTCAGCTCGCCCTCGGCGGGCAGCGCGACCAGGACGAGGGTGCCGCCGCGGCGCAGCGAGTCGTAGGCGGCGCGGAACGAGGCGTTGCTGACGGCCAGCGAGACCGCGGCGTCGGCGCCGCCGAGCTTGTGGACCTCGTGCGCCACGTCCTGGATCCGGGCGTCGATCACGTGGTCGGCGCCGAGCTCCTTGGCGAGCTTCAGCTTGTCGTCGGTGATGTCCACCGCGACCGTCTCGGCGCCGAAGATCCGGGCGTACTGCAGCGCCAGGTGGCCCAGGCCGCCGATGCCGGAGATCAGCACCCGGGTGCCGGGGCGGGCGCCGGACAGCTTGACCGCCTTGTAGGTGGTGACGCCCGCGCAGGACAGCGGGGCGGCGTCCATCGGGTCCACGCCGTCCGGGACGGGCACCACGTAGTCGCCGTGCGCGACGGCGTACTCGGCGTAGGCGCCGTCCACCGAGTAGCCGGAGTTGTGCTGGGACAGGCAGAGCGTCTCCCAGCCGGTGACGCAGTAGTCGCAGCGGCCGCAGGCGTCGGCCAGCCACGGGACGGCGACCCGCTCGCCGACCTTGACGTGCCGGACGTTCGAACCGGCGGCCTCCACGACGCCGACGCCCTCGTGGCCGGGCACGAACGGCGGGGACGGCTTGACCGGCCAGTCGCCGTGCGCGGCGTGGATGTCGGTGTGGCACAGGCCGGAGCACTCGATCCGCACCAGCACCTGGTGCGGCGCGGGGGCCGGCACCTCGCGTTCCTCGATCTCCAGCGGCTCGGTGAAGTCCCGGACCACAGCTGCCTTCATGGCCTTCTCTCCTCGCAGAGCGGGTGAATCCGACAAAAGGGATGTCTCTCTGCGCTCAGCCTGCTGGCTCCGCCGGGGAACCGCGAACGGGCGCGCCGACCCCGACGAAGATCGCCGTCCGCTCCCCGCCCGGGGCTGACGGCGCGTCAGGGTAGCGTTGACCAAAGCCCGTCATTCCCAGGCGGGTTGGGCATTTTCTGTGCCCACCGGACACATCGGACACACCCCGGGTACGGAGGACCGACATGACCCGCGCACTGCTGCGCACCGCCGGGACCGGACTGGCCCTGCTCACCGCCGGCCTGTTCCTGGTCGGCTGCGAACCCGCCAAGCACGCCAAGGCCGCACCGCCGCCCAGCCCCTCCCCCACCGCCACTGCCGCCGTTTCCCCCGTCGCCTCCCCCACGCCCTCCCGGCTCGACGACTCCTACTTCGCCGAAGGCAGCTGCGCCCGCTCCCTCAACCCGGGCGGCAGCGGGACCACCGCCCACTACGAGACGGTGCCCTGCGACAGCCCGAACGCCGAGGCCAAGGTCACCAAGCGCAGCGGCACCCTGACCGGCGTCGCCGCCGCCCTCCCGCACGGCGCGGACTGCCCCGACGGCACCGACGTCGCCCTCGACCTCACCCAGAACGACCTGACCAACGTCACCCGCAACCGGGCCGCCTGGGCCTGCCTGCGCAACCTGCACGACCCGCACCCCGGCGAGCCCGGCGGGGGCGGCGGCCCCGGCATCGTCGTCGGCGACTGCGTCTACGCCACCAAGAGCGCCAGTGGCTCCGACACCGTCGCCGAGACCCGCTGCGACGGAAAGGGCGACCACAAGCCCGAGTACAAGGTCGACAAGGAGTACGTGAAGCAGACCGTGCAGCTCAAGGGAAGCACCGAGGCGACCTGCCCCGACGAGGCCACCGTCACCTTCACCATCCCCGCCCCGCCCGGCACCCTCGCCATGAACCCGACCGTCGCCTGCGCCGAGCCCGTCGACTGAGGGCCGGGCCCGTCCGCTCACGGCGATACGCTTGGGCCTCTTGCCCGGCCACGGGTGGCATTCAAAGCCCGTAGGCTGGGCAGGTAAGGGACCTGGGGGCGGCCGTGCCCCCGCCACGGACGGAGGGAGATGCCGGGTGATCGAGCTGGAAGACCTGCCCGAGTTGATCGACCCGGTGATGATCTGCGCCTTCGAAGGCTGGAACGACGCCGGCGACGCGGCCTCCGCCGCGCTCGGACACCTCGACGAGACCTGGGGCGGCAAGGTGTTCGCCGCGCTCGACGCCGAGGACTACTACGACTTCCAGGTCAACCGGCCCACCATCTGGCTCGACGGCGGCGTCCGCCGGATCACCTGGCCCACCACCCGGCTCTCGGTGGTCCGGGTCACCGAGCCCAAGCCGCGCGACCTGGTCCTCGTGCGCGGCATCGAGCCCAGCATGCGCTGGCGCTCCTACTGCAACGAACTGCTCGGCTTCGCCCACGAGTTGGGCGTCGAACTGGTCGTCGTCCTGGGCGCACTGCTGGGCGACACCCCGCACACCCGGCCGGTCCCGGTCTCCGGCGTCACCTCCGACGCCTCGGTGGCCCGCAGCCTCGACCTGGAGGAGAGCCGCTACGAGGGCCCCACCGGCATCGTCGGCGTCCTCCAGGAGGCCTGCGCCCACGCCGGGGTCCCCGCCGTCACCTTCTGGGCCGCCGTCCCGCACTACGTCTCCCAGCCGCCCAACCCCAAGGCCACCCTGGCCCTGATCAACAAGCTGGAAGACCTCCTCGACCTCCGCATCCCCCCGGGCGAGCTCGCCGACGACGCCCGCGCCTGGCAGCTCGGCGTCGACCAGCTCGCCGCGGAGGACACCGAAGTCGCCGAGTACGTCCAGCAGTTGGAGGAGGCCCAGGACACCGCGGAGCTGCCGGAGGCCTCCGGGGACGCGATCGCCCGCGAATTCGAGAGGTACCTGCGGCGCCGCGAGAACCAGGGCCCGAAGGGCGAAAAGCCCATCACGGGGCACGCCACGGAGCGCCCCAAGGACGAGGACGAAGAGTAGGAGCAACCGGGCGCGCGGGAACTGCGCGAAGCGGAAGGCGCCACGTCCGCAAGATCGCGACGCAGGACAATGACCTGCACTTGATCGCGACCTTGCGGACGTGGTCTGCGCTTGTCACGCAGTTCTCCCCCCGCCCTTGCGGGCCGGGAGGTGCCCCCCCGTCCCCCAGCTCTTGCGGGCCGGGAGGTGCCCCCCCCACGCGCCCCTGTTGCAGCTCCCTTACAGGGCTACGCCCAGGAGCGCGTCGACCGCGCGGGAGACCAGGCCCGGGGCCGAGATGTCGTCGCCGCCGTCCGCGTGGGCCGTCGCAACCCAGCGGTCGACGGCCGCCAGCGCCGCCGGGGCGTCGAGGTCGTCGGCGAGGGCCTCGCGGATCTCGGCGAGCAGCGACGTCGCGGAGGGGCCGTCCGGGCGGGAGACCGCGGCGCGCCAGGCAGCGAGGCGGGTGAGGGCGGAGTCGAGGTCCTCGGCCGTCCACTCCCAGTCGCTGCGGTAGTGGTGGGCGAGCAGCGCGAGCCTGATCGCGGCGGGGTCGACGCCCTCGCGGCGGAGCGCGGAGACGAACACCAGGTTGCCGCGCGACTTCGACATCTTGTGGCCGTCGAGGGCGACCATCCCGGCGTGCACGTAGGCGCGGGCGTAGGGGTGGGCGCCGAGGGCGACCTGGGCGTGCGAGGCGCCCATCTCGTGGTGCGGGAACGACAGGTCGCTGCCGCCGCCCTGGATGTCGAAGTCCATGCCGAGGAACTTCAGCGCGATGGCGACGCACTCGATGTGCCAGCCGGGCCGGCCGTGGCCGAGCTCGGTGTCCCAGGCGGGTTCGCCGGGTCGGGCGGCGAGCCAGAGCAGCGCGTCCAGCGGGTTCTTCTTGCCGGGGCGCTCGGGGTCGCCGCCGCGCTCGGCGAAGACCGGCAGCATCTGCTCGCGGGTGAGCCCGGAGACCTCGCCGAAGTGCGGGTCGGACTCCACGGAGAAGTAGATGTCGCCGTCGACCTCGTACGCGGCGCCGGAGGCAAGCAGCTGCTGCACCAGCGGGACGATCCACGGGATCGATTCGACGGCGCCGATGTAGTGCGCGGGCGGGAGCATCCGCAGCGCCGTCATGTCCTCGCGGAACAGAGCGGTCTCGCGGGCGGCGAGTTCGGTCCAGTCCTGGCCGGTGGCGACGGCGCGCTCCAGCAGCGGGTCGTCGACGTCCGTGACGTTCTGGACGTACAGGACGTCGTGGCCGGCGTCCTTCCAGACCCGCTGGACCAGGTCGAAGGTGTTGTAGGTGGCTGCGTGGCCCAGGTGGGTCGCGTCGTAGGGAGTGATGCCGCAGACGTAGAGCCGGGCGGTCGGGCCGGTGGGTACGACCTCTCGGACACTGCTCGTGGCGGTGTCGTAGATGCGCAGGGGGAGCCCCTGACCGGGCAGGGCGGGAACCTCGGAGGTGGGCCAGGCATGCATGGCACCGACTCTAACCGTGCACTGATTTGAAAGACCAACCTGTTGGCGTGATCGGCTTGATTCCGCCAGTTCTCTGTTTCGGATCGGTATCAGACCGGCGGCCAGGGAATAGATGGCCAGTCAGCCGACGGCTGCGGGTGCCGTCCGGAGGCCAGCAGCGCGCCGGTCCGGGCCCGCAGCGCGTCGAGTTCGGCGCGGGTGAGGTGCGGGCGCAGCCGCTCGCCGAGCGGACCGTCGAGGTCGGCGGCGAGCCGGCCGAGGACGTCGAGGGCCTCGGCGGTGAGCGGCCGGTCGGCCCATCCCCACAGCAGGGTGCGGAGCTTGGGTTCGGTGTGGAAGGTGACGCCGTGGTCGATGCCGTAGATCCGGCCGTCGGCGGCGGGCAGCCAGTGGCCGCCCTTGCGGTCGGCGTTGTTGAGGACGGCGTCCAACACGGCGAGGCGGCGCAGCCGTTCGTCGTCGCGGTGCACCAGCCAGGCCTGGCGGCCGGCGTCGAGTTCGGCGCGGACGATCGGCAGCCAGCCGGCGGCGGGCCCGTCGAGGGGCTGGAGGTCGAGGAGTTCGGGGGCGTCCGGGTCGGGTTCGATCCACAGCTGGACCATGCCGGGCCCGGCCGGGCCCTCACGGAGCACGGTCGGCGGGATCAGCTGCCACCCGGTGGCCGCGGACAGCTCGTGGGCGGCGGTCTCCCGGCCGGCCAGCGTGCCGTCGGGGAAGTCCCACAGCGGGCGTTCGCCGGCGACGGGCTTGTACACGCACGGGGCGGTGACGCCGTCGAGGGTGGCGGTGCAGTACAGGACGGCGTTGGAGGCGTCGGTGACCCGGCCGTGGACGGCCAGCGTGCCCTCGCGCAGCAGGGCGAGCGCGGCGGGGGTGTCGGCGGCCAGTGCGGCGCTGGTGGCCGGGTCGGTGCCGGGGGCTTCCACGGCCGGTTGCCCGCTCAGCGCCGGTAGCCGTTCGCGCGGGGGCAGAGGTGGCCCTCGGGGTCGAGCGGCAGGTTGCAGAACGGGCAGGGCTTGCGGCCCGCCGCGACCAGGTCCAGGGCCCGCTTGGCGAACACCCGGGCCATCGCGCCGCTGAGCCGCACCCGCAGCAGGTCGGGGCCGTTCTCGTCGTCGAAGACCTCGATCTCGTCCTCGTCCTCGGACTCCTCGACGTACGCCTGCGCCTCGACCACCAGGCACTCCTCGCGGGCGTCCCAGGCCAGTGCCATGGTGCCGACCCGGAACTCCTGCTCCAGCGGCAGGTCGAGCGGCGCGGCGTCGAGCAGGTCGACGGGCGCGGCGGCCGGGATCGGGGCCTCGCCGCCGCTGCGCCGCAGCGCCTCGTCGAGGACTTCCTCGATGCGTTCGGCGAGGGCGGCGACCTGGGCCTTCTCCAGCAGCACGCTGGTGATCCGGCCGCGCGAGGAGGCCTGCAGGTAGAACGCCCGGGCGCCGGGCTGGCCGACGGTGCCGGCCACGAACCGCTCGGGCTGGTCGTAGAAGTGGACCTGACGGGACACGCTGCTCGCTCCGGTACGGGGGTGTGCGGTCTTCTCGATCTCACCCTACGGCCAAACGGCCCTGCCGTGGGGTGCGGGTGGCGCGGATTCCTGCCGGGGACGGCGGAGGCCCGGACGGCGCCGGCCCGGCGGGGCTCGGACCGCGCGGGTCCGGCCGGGCCCCGACGGCGCCGGCCCGGCGGGGCTCAGACGGTGCCGGTGTCGCCGCCGACCACCGCGTCGTCGCCGGCCGAGTGGCCGTGCGGGCGCGGGGCGAGCGAGGACAGGCTGCCGGTGTCGCCGAGGCGCAGCAGGTACGGGCGGTTCGGGGTGTAGCGGATCGCCGTCACCGAGCACGGCTCGACCGAGATCCGCTGGAAGTGGTCGAGGTGCAGGCCGAGCGCGTCCGCGACGATCGCCTTGATCACGTCGCCGTGGGTGGCGACCGCCCAGAGCGCGTCCGGGCCGTGTTCGACGGAGATCTTCTCGTTCCACTCGCGGACGGCGTCCACGGTGCGGTGGCTGAGCGCGCGCAGCGATTCGCCGCCGGGGAAGGCGGCGGCGGAGGCGTGGTCCTGGACGGTGCGCCACAGCGGTTCGTCGGCGAGCTCGGACAGCGGACGGCCGGTCCAGTCGCCGTAGTGGCACTCGCCGAGCCGCTCGTCCAGCTCGGGCGGGCCGAGTTCGGGGCGGGCGGCGACCAGCGGTTCCAGGGTCTGCCGGCAGCGCTCCAGCGGGCTGCTGACCAGCCGGACGACGGGCAGTCCGGCCAGCCGCTCCGGCAGGGCGGCGGCCTGGGCGCGCCCGGTGTCGTCCAGGTCGACGCCGGGCGTCCAGCCGGCCAGGATCCCGGCCGTGTTGGCGGTGGAGCGGCCGTGGCGCACGAGCAGCAGGGTGGGCATACCGCAAGCCTACGGGGTGCTCCCCTCCCGGCGGGCCGGGGGTTCGGGTCACAATGGCGGGCATGATCGTGGATTGCGGCACTTACCGGGCCGGACGGCGCACCGAGGGGCCGGAGGATTTCTCGGACGCCCTGGATGCGGTCCGGGCGGCCGGCGACGGCTTCGTGTGGATCGGCCTCGCCGATCCGACGACGGCCGAATTCGACCACGCCGCCGACGAGTTCGGCCTGCACCCGCTGGCGGTGGAGGACGCGGTGACGGCGCATCAGCGCCCGAAGCTCGACATCTACCGGGACTCGGTGTTCACCGTCCTGAAGACCGCCGGGTACCACCCGCACGACGAATCGGTCTCCATCGGCGAGCTGATGATCTTCCTCGGCGACTCGTACGTGATGACGGTCCGGCACGGGCCGGAGAGCCCGCTCAAGGACCTGCGGGCCAGGCTGGAGGAGCAGCCCGAACTGCTGGCGCACGGGCCCGCCGCGGTGCTCTACGCGATCTTCGACATGGTGGTCGACCAGTACCTCGACGTGGCCACCGAACTCCAGACCGACCTGGACGAGTTGGAGGCGGAGATCTTCTCCCCCGGCCGGGTCCGCGGCGCCGCCGAACGCATCTACGGCTTCAAGCGGCAGGTGGTGAACTTCCGAAAGGCCGCCTTCCCGCTGATGGAGCCCGCGCTGCGCCTCACCCGGGCCGGCACCGGCTCCGGCGAGGTCAACGTGCCGTTCGTCCCCGCCGAGCTGCGCCCCTACTTCCGGGACGTCGCCGACCACCTGGCCAAGGTCAACGAGGCGGTGGAGAGCCTGGACCGCCTGCTCTCCGACATCCTGTCCGCCAACCTCGCCCAGGTCAGCGTCCAGCAGAACGACGACATGCGGAAGATCTCCGCCTGGGCCGCCCTGGCCGCCGTTCCCACCATGATCGCCGGCATCTACGGCATGAACTTCGAGCACATGCCGGAGCTCCGCCAGGTCTGGGGGTACCCGGCGGCGCTGTCCCTGATGGCCGGCGTCTGCTTCGTCCTGCACCGCCTGTTCAAACGCGCGGGCTGGCTGTAGCGGCCGTCCGCTCCCGGCGGGTCCGGCCGCGCCGTCAGCGGCCGGCGTTCGTCCGGGGCGGCCGGTAGTCGGCGGCCGGCCCGTCCTCGCCGTCAGGTCCTGCATCAGCAGCTCGAACATCGGCTCCTGATCCGTGGCCAGGGGCGCGAAGTGGTCGAACACTTCGCGCGCGACCCGCCCGTGGAGCGACCGCCGGCCGGAGAGCACGACGACCAGCGCACCGAGCGACAGGTCCACTCCCGCGGCCCGGCGGTAGTCGGACAGCTGCCGCCTCGGCGCGGGGTCCAGTTCCTCCTCGGCCGGGATCGGATCCGGCCGGGCCGCCCAGAGCTGCGTGAACACCGGCCCCCGGACGCCGGCGAGCCGGCGGACCCGTTCGCCCGTGACCTCCCCGCAGGCCCCGCCCGCCACCGGACCGTGGCTTCCGAACCGCAGGCCGAACTCCTGCCGATGGGCAAGTGACCACCGCCGGAAGGCCCTTGACGGCTCGACGAGTCGTGCCGCGAAGTCGCTCTCGGCCTGGGCCTCGGCCTCGACGACATCCCGCAATTCCCGACAGAGGTCCCCGACGATGTCGCGCGCGGCCTGCCGGACGATATCGGGGAGCCCGGTGAAGTACCGGTAGAGCGGCGCGGGCGTCACCCCGACCGCACGTGCCGCGGCGGCCGGCGTGAGGGCCGCCGCCCCGTGCCCGCCCGATGATGTCCCGCGCGACCGATCGGACCTCGGCCGACAGCTGGGCCCGGAGCCGGTCCCGACGCGACGACGACCCTGCGCCCGGGGTCCTCGAATCCTCCCGGACGGCGGTGGGAGCGCATCGGCGGCAGGCGCACGCGGGGACCGCGTCGCTCACGCGCCCGGGCCCGGGCCGGGCGCCGTCGTGCCCGCACCGTCGTCCGCGCCGGCCGCAGTCTGTCGCGGCGCGGCCTGCGCACTCCGGTCCTCCTCCAGGGCGATGTCCCACTGCGCCACCCGGTTCCGCGAGGCCGTCACCCGCAGCACCACCACGTCGATCGTGGAGCCGGCGGTGACCCGGCCCGCTCGCACCGCCTGCCACAGCGCATCGCTCATGTTCGACCGGTGCAGCAGGCCCGGCCGCCGGTAGCCGTCCAGCCGCACCCGGACGTAGCCCTTGTTGGCCTGCACGTCGTGCACCGTGCCCGCGAAACGCTCCCCGACCGTCGGGTACTCGCCGGCGGGCGGCGCCGCGAGGCCGGCCTTCGGCGCGTCGGCCAGCGCCACGTCGATGCGCCGCTGCACCGGGTCCACCCGCAGGATCCGCACCTGGACCTCGTCGTCCTTCGCGATGCCCGCGGCCCGCACCTGATAGGCCGGGATGAACGACTTGCCGCCCTCGGGCAGCAGCTCGATGAACGCACCGGCCGCGGGGCTCACATTGGTGACCCGCGCCGAGTACACCTGCCGCAGCCGGTAGGCCGCCACCAGCCGGGGCCACGGGTTCTCCTGGCGATAGCGCTGTGTGAAGACCACCCGCCCCTGGTCGACGACGAAGAAGCCGTTGACCGTACTGCCCTGGCGGTAGTGCTTGCTGGCCGACATGTCCTCCGGGACCATGTCCCAGTAGCTGACCTCCTCGCGCCTCATCTCGGCGGCCTGCAACGGGTCCTGGATGTTCCGGACGAAGACCCGGTCGGGAAACGCCAGTTCCACCTGCGCCGTCGCCTCGTACGCCCCCCACGTCGCGGTCCGCGGCACCAGGTCCCGCTCCGGCGCGGTGCGTTGCAGCTCCGCCTGGATCCGCTCCCGCAGCTCGTTCTTGAACCGCCCGAACTGCTCGAACTCCTGCGTGTAGGTGATGGGCCGGAGCCGCCCGACCACGTTCGTCGGGACCGCCGCCCCCTCGTACATGGTCACCACCATGCGCTTGTGCAGGCACATGGCCCAGCCGAGCTCCATGGCCACCGACGTCGACGGAACCGACAGGTCCACGACCACGATGCCGGCCCGGTCGACCCCGTCCCAGGCGGCCTCCAGCGGGCCGAGCGTCGTCTCGTCGTTGGTGTCGGCGCGCTGGGCGCTCAGCCCCAAACTCCGCACCACGGACTCTAGTTCCCGGTACACCGAGTCGAAGTCGAGGGTGCGGCCGTCGGGTACGGCTTTCCTCCCGTACGGCATCAGGAAGAAGACCAGGTTGGGATCCACCGGTCGACCCGGCTCGCGTTCCAGCTTCATGGACACGGCGAACTCCTCAAGGGTAAACGGCCGTGACGAACTAAGCCCGTTTCACTCACAAGGAACCACCAAGTCGACCGGCCTGCAAGGAACCTGACGCAGCATCGGTCGGCGGACGGCCGGCCACCCGGCGCGGAACGAGAACCGCGGCGCACACCGGTGCGTGACCGGAGTGCGCCGCGTTCAGGACCTGCGGTGACGACTCGTCAGGACTGCTGCTGCCGACGGCGGCGGGCGGCCACCAGGGCGGCGCCGAGAGCCACGGAAGCGGCGCCGGCGGCGGTGATCGCACCGAGCGGGGCGTCGACACCGGTGGACGCGAGGACACCCGTGGCGGTGGTGGTGGTGTCGGTGGTGGTCACCGTGGTGGTGGTCGTGTCGGACACCGGGGTGACGGTGGTACCGCCCTGCTCGGGAGTGGTGCCGGTGCCCTGGTTGCCGCCCTCCGGCTGGTGGGCGTTGGCCGTGTCGCGAGCTTGGGCCTCGGCCAGGCCGGTGAGCAGGAAGGCGTGCAGCGACGCGGAGGTGTGGCCGTCCAGGACGTGGCCGACCGCCTTGCGGACCTCCGGCCCGCCGATCGACATGGCCTGCGAGATCCGCAGCCGGACCTCGTCATCGGAGATGCCGTCCAGACCGGCCAGGAAAGCCTTCGCCGCGTCCGCCCCGAGGGCCTGCTCGGCGGCCTCGGTGAGGGTGAGCGAGCTGCCCGGCCGGATCAGCGCGTGGAGCACCTTCTGCCAGTTGGCGTCGTTGGCCGCCTTCGGCACCTCGACCTCGATGAACCCCACGAGTGCCTTGCCGCCGTCATCGGCCTCCATCGCCTGCCGGGCCCGCGCCGCCAACTGGGGGTCGGAGCCGCCGGCGATCCGGGCGGCGTCCTTCAAGTACTGCAACCTGACGGCGGGCCACGTGACGTCGAGGAAGTGGTCGCGGTCCGCGCGGGTGCCGCTGAGCGCGTTCTGGATGGTCCGCCACAGCTGGCCGCGGTGGTCGCTCATGCTCATGACCTGGGTGATGAAGATGTCCCTGTCGTCGATGATGATCGTCGGCAGGACGTCGAAGAAGTGCCGCATGTCCTCGACGGTGCCGTTCAGCGCCTTGCCGGCCTCCTCGTGGAAGTACTGGCCGTGGCCCGGCTCGGCGATCAGCTGCCTCAGTCGCGCCCGCAGCTCGTCCTCCTCCTGCGAGGCGCTGCCGCTCAGCGCGGGAGCGGTGCCACTCGGCGCGGGCGTGCCGGCCTCCGGCCCGGTCACGCCGGTACCTGCGTCCGTTGCCGGAGCGTCGGCGACCGGGGTGTCCGTGGCCGGGGTGTCCGTGGCCGGGGTGTCCGTGGCCGGGGTGCTCGCGGCCGGGGTGTCCGTCGCCGGCACATCGGGCTGGGACTTACCGGTCGGCGTGGGCACGGCGTCGGCCAGGGCCGGCGTGCTGCCGAGGATGGCCGGCGCGGAGACCGCGGCCACGAAAACGGCAGCGGCAACCGAACGACGAATGCTCAAAGTCTTCCTCAGGGGTTGGTCGCCGCCACGCACGCGGGCGGCGGGGACGGTGGGAGCGAGATCACCTGACTGGACGTCAGGACTGGTGCTGCCGACGGCGGCGGGCGGCCACCAGGGCGGCGCCGAGAGCCACGGAAGCGGCGCCGGCGGCGGTGATCGCACCGAGCGGGGCGTCGACACCGGTGGACGCGAGGACGCCCGTGGCGGTGGTGGTGGTGTCGGTGGTGGTCACCGTGGTGGTGGTCGTGTCGGACACCGGAGTGACGGTGGTACCGCCCTGCTCGGGAGTGGTGCCGGTGCCCTGGTTGCCGCCCTCCGGCTGGTGGGCGTTGGCCGTGTCCCGGGCCTGTGCCTCGGCCAGGCCGGTGAGCAGAACGCTGTGGATGTACGCCTTGTCGAACGAGTCCAGAGCCCGATTCGCGATCTTGCGGACCTCGGGCCCGCCCAGCCCCATGGCCTGGGTGATCCGCAGCCGGGCCTCGCCGACGTCGGTGCCGTCCAGGCCGGCCAGGAAGGCCTTGAGGTCGTCCGCGGAGAGGGCCTTGGCAGCGGCCTCGGTGAGGGTGAGCGAGCTGCCCGGCCGGATCAGCGTCTGGAGCACCTTCCGCCAGTTGGCGTCGTTGGCCTTGGCGTTGGCCGTGTCCCGGGCCTGCGCCTCGCCCAGGCCGGTGAGCAGGAAGCTGCGGAGGTAGGCGGGGTCGTACGAGTCCAGGACCCGGTTCGCGGCCTCGCGGACCTCCGGCCCGCCGATCGACATGGCCTGGGCGATCATGATGCGGGCACTGGTCCCGTCGATGGTGTCCAGATCGGCCAGGAAGGCCTTGAGCTCGTCCGCGTCGAGTGCCCGCGCGGCGGCCTCATTGAGCGTCAGCGTGCTGCCCGGGCGGATCATCTCGTGGAGCACCTTCCCCCGGCGCTCCTTGGCGACCAGCTCCGGCCACTCGACCTCCAGGAAGTGGTCGATCGCCGCGTCGTCACCGTCCAGCGCCTTCTGCCCGGCCTGCCAGATGAAGGTGCCCTGCCCGGCCGTGTCGATGATGCGCAGGACCTGGATGCGCTTGTCGTCGCGGATGATCCTCGGCATCTCGACGTCCAGGAAGTGCCGGATGTCCTCGACGGTGCCGTCGAGCGCCTTGCCGGCCCGCTCCTGGAAGTACCGGCTGTGGCCCGGCTCCGCCATCACCCGCAGCAGCCGCACCCGCAGGTCGTCCAACTCCTGCGAGGAGCTGCCACCGGGTGCGGGCGTGGTCCCGCCCGGCGCGGGCGTGCCGGAGCCCGGGTCCGTCGCCGGCGTCTCGGGGGCGGGCGTCTCGGGGGCGGGCGTCTCAGCAGCCGGGGTCTCCGCGGCCGGGACATCCGTGGCCGGGACGTCCGGCTGGGACTGGCCGGTCGGCGTGGGCGCAGTGTCGGCCAGGGCCGGCGCTGCGCCGAGGGCGGTGGGCGCGGAGACCGCGGCGACGAAAACGGCAGCGGCGATCGAACGGCGAATGCTCAAAGTCTCCCCTGGTAACAGGTTTCGGGTTGTCGCCGCACACGCGGGCGGCGGAAGAAGGAGGAACCGCGGGGCGGCCGTCCGGAGAGCGACCACTCTGCCGGACTCGACCGACAGAGCGTCAGGACTGCTGCCGACGGCGGCGGGCGGCCACCAGCGCGGCGCCGAGAGCCACGGACGTGACGCCGGCGGCGGTGATCGCACCAAGCGGGGCGTCGACGCCGGTGGACGCAAGGACACCCGTGGCGGCGGCGGTGGTGTCGGTGGTGGTCACCGTGGTCGTGGTCACCGTGGTGGTGTTGGACGCCCGGGTGACGCCGGCGCCGTTGCTGCCGCTGTTGCCGTTGCTGCCGTTGTTGCCGGTCTGCGGGTGGTTCTGCTGCTCCTGCGCGGCGGCGTCACGGGCCTGCGCCTCGGCCAGGCCGACCTCCAGGAAGGTGCGCAGCGCCTCGTTCGAGCCGTTCTCCACGGCGGCCAGGGCGGCCTTGCGGACCTCGGGGCCGCCGACCTCGACCAGCCGGGAGATCCGCAGCTGGTCGTCGTCGTGGCGGAGCTGCGGCAGCCGGGCGATGAAGTGGATGAGCTCCTGGTCCCTGCCGTCGAGCGCCTCGTTCGCGGCGTCCCGCAGGATCCGGGTGATGCCCGGCTCGTTCAGGATCCGGGCGACCTTCACCCGGTACTCGGTGGCGAACGACGGCCAGACGGTGGTGAGGAATCGGTCCGCGTCCGCTTCCGTGCCGCCTTCGAGCGCCTCCTGGGCGGCCTGCCGGAGCGGACTGCCCGGCTCCGAAAGGCCCAGGATCTGCGAGATTCGGACGTACTTGTCCTGGACCAGGATGTGCGGCATGTCGACGTCCAGGAATTTCCTGACGTCGTCGACGGTGCCGGCCGCGGCGGCCTTCGCGTGCTCGTAGAAGTACGTGCTGTGGCCCTTTTCGGCGATCGCCCTGCCGAGCCGGTCGCGCAACTCCTTCTCGACCGCCGCCGGATCGTCCGGAGCGGGCTCCGCAGGCGCCGGCTCGGTCGGAGCGGGCTCGGCCGGCTTGGGCTCCGCAGGCGCCGGCTCGGCCGGCGTGGGGCCCGCCGGAGCGGCCTCCGTGGGCGCGGTCTCCGTGGGCGCAGGGTCCGCCGGTGCCGGTGCCGGCTCCGCGTCCGACACGACGGCGTCCGGCTGGGACTGGCCGGTCGGCGGGGTCTCGGCCATGGCCTGTGCGCCGCCGAACGCGGTGGGCGCGGAGACGGCGGCCACGAATATGGCAGCAGCGACCGACCGACGGATGCTCAAATTTCCCCCCAGAAAAGGACATTCGCGCGCAGATCATCACCGCGGCGGATTCACACGGCGACGAACGCGAGCGATCGTACCGGAACCTTATGCCCCGTCAAAACGATTTCTTTCCTGGCTATTGATCGTGTTCGAGCATATCCACACACCCCGACATCGGCCCAGGAGCCCCACCGGCCAGGCCCTGGGCGAGGCCGGCGGGGCTCCTGGGCGTCGACGCCCGTACGGAGGGCGGTGGCGCGTTCGTCGAGGGTCCGGCCGGAGGGGGCCGAACTCGTGCCGTGCCGCGTTCCTGCGCCGCTCCGGCGGAGGAACGCGGCACGGGCGGGGTCAGACCTTGACGGTGAACGGCCCGGCGTGCGTGCCGTCCTGCCGGTACTCGTGCCAGCTGAGGGTGCAGGGACCGGCCTGCGACAGGAGGGTGCGGTCGCGGGAGTGGACGATCCGTCCGGTGCTGAAGCTGAGGAGCGGACTGTTCTGGTCCAGGTTCAGGAAGTCGTTCCGGGGCACGCCGTTCACGGTGAGCCCCGTCATGAGGACCATGCCGGCCCCGAAGGGGACGAAGGCGATCCACTCCGGGTGCTGGGCGTAGAGGATCGCGTCCCGCTCGTTGCCGTAGCCCATCCCCTCCGGGCCTCCCGGTCGGCCGACGACCACTTGCAGTCCCTGGCCGGCGCTCATCAGCGGGTACCTGGCAGTGTCGACGGCCTCGTGCTTTCCCACCGGGGAGGCGGTGATGTCGATGCCGCCGTAGCGCACGCCCTGGAGCTCCGTACCGGTGGCGAAGGAGAGGCCGACGGCGACCGACCCCCCGGGGCCGACCGGGTCGAGCTTGCTCTCGTTGCGGTCGGTGCTCTGGGTCTTGAAGAACCCGGCCGACGATGCGGTCCTGACCTCCAGCCAGGTGCGGGACGTGTCGTTGGTGACCGTGACGGTGCCCGCCCGCCCGCCGGGCACGGGCGCGGGCACTGTCGGGATCAGCAGAGCCGGTCGGTCGAACTTCATTGTCCCCCCAGGGATTTGACGACGCGTCGGGACAGCGTCCCGTGCGGAAGTCATTCCAGCGTGCCCCGGCGTCGCCCCGCAAGCTGCCCCTGGCACACCCGACCGACCCGCCGCCTGCCCGGCACTCCGGCCGACCGGCCGGGACGAGCGCCCCCCTCTCGGGTCACTGCTTCCCGCCGCAGGGCAGCCGCACGTACATGAATCTGCACGCGGGCCGCCCGGCAATCCCCCCGTCACGGCGAGCCCGCGCAGCCCCTGCCGGTTGCAGGTCCGGGCATTCCGGTGCTCCCCCTGAGCCATGAACAGCTTGAATGCGAACTCCCGCCCCTGCTGCGGGTCGCTCGAATCCCAGTACCCGACCCGGTCAGCAGTGAGCAGCGCTCGCAGCCGTCGCACGGCGCCACGGGCGCGTCGTCGGTACTGGCGGTGTTCCCTGGTAGCCGGGGCGGATCCCGCCGCTGAACGGGCGGACCCGACCCCAGGGACGCCCGGCCCGGCGCCGGGACACCCGACCCGAGGCGGGCCGAGGACCGGTCGGCGCTACTCGCTGCACTCGTGGGTGGCCGGGTCCACCAGGACGCGGTCGAGCAGGTCGCGCAGTTGGGCCTGTTCCTCGGCACTGAGGTCGCCGAAGAGTTCGCGCTCGGCCGTGTTGACCTCCTGGTCGATGCGCTCCAACACCTGCCGACCGGCCGGAGTGATCTCCACGATGTGGCGCCGCCGGTCGGCGGGATCGCGGCGGCGCTCGCACAGCCCGGCGGACTCCAACTCGTTCAGAACGGCGACCAGTTGGCTCGGGTCGACCTCCATCGCGGCGGCCAGTTCGCGCTGACTGGTGGCGCCGGGGGCAAGCCGCACCAAGGTCATCGCATTGCGCGGATGCAGCCCGGCGACGGCCAGCGCGGCGCGAATGCGGGTGCCCGCGAGCTCCCCGCGGAAGGAGAGGAGGAAGCCGAGGCGGTCGATCGGGTGTGCAGCTGCCATGGCGTCCACCGTACACAGCGGCCGCATTATGGAGGACAACAAATCATTGGTACGGTTCAATGGTTTCTCTGCTACCAACCATTGGGCGAATTCCATGTTCACCGGCTATGTCGTCGTCGCCGCGCTGCTCGTACTCGGCCTGTCCGCCTCCGCCTTCCTGACCTTCACCCGGAACCCGCAGGTCACGGCCAGCATGACCAAGGTGGGCGTGCCCGACTCCTGGCTGCCCTGGCTCGGGACCGCCAAAGCGGCGGGCGCGCTCGGCCTGCTCGCCGGCCTGCTCGTCCCGCCACTCGGAGTGGCCGCCGCGGTGGGCCTGATGCTCTACTTCGTCGGCGCGGCCGTCTCCCACCTGCGCGTGAAGGACTACGCCGTAGCACCGGTCGTCGTGCTCACGCTGCTCTCGGCGGCCGCACTGGTGCTGCGCACAGCTGCCTGACGCCTCAGGGGCTTCCGGGGCGGCCCACTCGTCCTCGGGGGTGCCCTTGTCGACGCCAGACGGGGCCGGGGCCGATGGCCGCCTACGCGGGGGGGCAGGTCCAGGGCGGGCTGCACGGTCCGGGTGCGCCGAGGCGAGCCACTGCGGACGCCGCACACCCGTCGTGCGGCCCGGTCCAACTCTTGGGCCGGCGGCCCGGCTTCGGTCGGGTGAACGGATCGGACGCGCCGGGCAGCGCTGTCGTCCGCCCACCCGATGACGCGGGGCCGGCCCGCTCCAGGGCGTCGACGCCCGCACGGAGGGCGGTGGTGCGTTCGTCGAGGGTCCAATTGGAGGGGCCAGACTCGTTTAAGCGCCGGAAAGCGTCGGATGCCTCTCCCTTGTTTCCGGCCGGCCCAGCGGGGCCGGGTCGACACGCAGTTCGTCCACGACGCGAGCGATCACCCTCGGTAATCTCGCAGGCACATTCGATGACCGTCGCCCCCTGGAGTGCCCATGCGCGTACGTCCCACTGCCTTCCTGCTCCTGGCCGCCGGGGCCGCCCAGCTGCTGCTGGGGGCCCCGGCCGCCCGGGCGGCCGGGGGAAGCATCACCACGGCCTGCGCGGGCACGGTCGCCGGTAGCACCTTCACCCTCACGGCCGACTGCGACACCACGGCGACCCTCAGCGTGCCGGACGGCTTCACGGTGGTCGGCGCGGGCCACGAGATCACCGCGCACGACCCGGACCCGGCGAACGCCCCGGCCGGCCTCTTCCACGGAGCCGTGCTGACCAATGCCGGCACCTCGATGGACCTGACCGACCTGACGGTGCGCGGCACCGGCTTCGCCTACGGCTGTGACAACGCCAACCCGACCGTCGGCATCCTCTACCACTCCGCCAGCGGCACGATGACCAGGGTGAACGCGACGGACATCACCCAGCACTCGGCCTGCCTGACCGTGCACTCGATCATGGTCAGGGCGGACACCGGCCCGCAGACCGTCACCATCACCGACTCGACGACCGCCAACTTCCAGCGCAGCGGCCTGCTGGCGATGGGCGACGTGACGCTGAACGCCTCCGGCAACACCTTCGGCCCGCCCGACCTGACCATCCCGGGCCCGGGACGACTGGCCCAGAACAGCCTGCAGATCGGCTCGCCCTCGCTGCCCGGCACGGGCGGCACCGTCCAGCACAACACCATCATCACCACCGCCTACGGCGCGGCCGACAACACCTCCACCGGAGTGCTGGTGGCGAGCGCCAACCACCTGCTGATCACCCAGAACACCTTCGGCGGCGCCGGGGCCGACATCGGCGTGGTGGTCGTGGGCAGCCAGGACGTCACGGTCTCCTACAACCACATCGCCCGCACCGCCCCGGACCGCCCCGGCTACGCGGACACCTACGGGTACGGCGTGAGCGTGGACGACCCCACCCAGACCAGGCTGATCTGCAACACCTTCGACGGCTGGAACCTCAACCTCGACAACATCACCCAGCCCCCGTGCATCATCACCACCGGCATCCCGTGCGCGACCGTCGGCCAGCCCTACCAGCAGCAACTGCAGGCCTACACCCCTGACCCGGGCGCACCCCTCACCTGGTCGCTGGTCAGCGGCCCACTGCCGCCCGGCCTGACGCTGAGCGCGGACGGCGTGCTCTCCGGCACGCCCACCACCGCCGGCGACTTCCCGGTCCGGATCCAGGTCTCCTCACCCGACGACGGCGCGGCCGTCAGCGACCTGACCTTCTGCGTGGAACCCGCGGCCTCACCGACGCCCACCCCCACCCCCACCGTCTCGCCGTCCCCCGAGCCGACCGGCACCCCGGAACCCGGCCCGTCCGCCTCCGCGAGCCCGAGCCGGGGTGTACGGCCCGTCCCGCTGGCGGAGACCGGCAGCGATCCGGCGCCGTGGCTGCTGGCGGCCGCTGTGCTGATCGGCATCGGCACGCTCCTGACGGTGCGCCGACTGCGCCGCTGAACCACCCCCGGGGCCCGAACCTCAGAACCCGCCGGCACCCAGGCCGAGCCGCCCGGCGACACAGCCGCTGGGATGCCCCTCCGGAGCGTCCCGGCGCCACCAGGCAGGGCGATCCCGGCGGGACACCCGCTTGTTCAGGCGAGGCCGGCGCGTTCCAGGGCGTCGACGCCCGTGCGAAGGGCGGTGGTGCGTTCGTCGAGGGTCCGGCCGGAGGGGGCCGGATTCGGTGATTCACTCGTGAACGCCCAGACTTCGATCCAGTTCCCTGCTGTGGGGTCCGCCCCCGGATCTGGCGGTCTGGACCGCATCACGCGGTCCGCGCCGCGTCTTCACACCAGCCCCGCCAACTTGCCGCGGTCACCGGTGACTCGGCGTGGTCCAGTGCCCAGCGCACATAGCCGGACCGACGCTGCACCGTCGGGTCCGGCGAGTGCGCTGCCGCGTCGAGCCCGGCACGCAGCGCCGGGCCGTCCAGGCTCCGGGCCAGCAGCACGTAGCCGAGATCCTCGCACCGCTGGCCGCGGTGCACCGCCCGGAGGGTCAACTCCGTCACCGCAGGCACCTGTGGTGGCGGCACGTCCATATCGGCGAACTGGCGCAGCACCCGCTTCTTCAGGCCCCAGGGCGACCACGGGCCGGCCGACCGCCACTGCTCCGGGTGACGCGCCTCCCACTGGAGGAAGAGCACCGCGTACGGCGCCAGCCGCCGGTAGTCGTCGAGATCACCGGCCCAGCGCACCGCATGGAACTTGCCGACGACTCCGTGGAGCGTGTCCGCCACCGCAGCCGCGTGGGCGGCCCGCGCCGCGCGCGCCGAAACCGCCAGGACCGGATCCGTCGGGCTCCAGGACTGTCCGGCCGCCCACCACGCCTCGTTCATCGCCCGAAGCGCGCGATCGAGCTCGGCCCTGGAGCGGGTATGACGCGCCACAGCGGCATCACGACGGAGCGGATCCCGACTCACCAAGTCGAACATCCACCCGCTGTCAGCAGAAACCTGAAGATCCACCCCGGCAGTGTGCCACCGACCCGCCCCGGCCTCACGTGAATTCCGCCCGAGGGCGGCCCGACGGACCTGCACGCCCGAAGGCTCGAACCGGGCCGCCTCCAGACAGACCCGCACGCCCGAAGACTCGAACCGGGCCGCCTCCAGGTCGCACCACCCATCGGCAACCCCGACCTCCTCAGGCGAGGCCGGCGCGTTCCAGGGCGTCGACGCCCGTGCGGAGGGCGGTGATGCGTTCGTCGAGGGTCCAGCCGGAGGGGGCGAGGGTGAGGGTGGTGACGCCGGCGGCGGCGTAGGCCTGCATGCGGTCGGCGATGCGGGCGGTGTCGCCGAGGAGGGAGGTGGCGTCGATGAAGTCGTGGGGGACGGCGGCGGCGGCGCCGGCCTTGTCGCGGGCGAGGTAGCGGGTCTGTACTTCGTCGGCGGCCTGCTCGAAGCCCATCCGGCGGGCGAGCCGGCTGTAGAAGTTCTTCTCCTTGCTGCCCATGCCGCCGAGGTAGAGGGCGGTGTAGTCGCGCAGGGTGTCGGCGGCGGCGTGGATGTCGTCGCCGACCGCGATGTTGACGGTCGGGCAGAGGTCGAAGCCGTCCAGGGTCCGGCCGGCCTTGGCGCGGCCGGCGGCGAGGGCGTCGACGGAGAGCGCGGCGTGTTCGGGGGCGAAGAACAGGCCGAGCCAGCCGTCGGCGACCTCGCCGGTGAGTTCGAGGTTCTTCGGGCCCATGGAGGCGATGTAGATCGGCAGGTGTTCGCGCACCGGGTGGACGGTGAGCTTGAGCGCCTTGCCGGGCCCGCCGGGCAGCGGCAGCGTCCAGTTGGCGCCGTCGTGGACCAGCCGCTCGCGGGACATCGCCTTGCGGATGATCTCCACGTACTCGCGGGTGCGGGCCAGCGGCTTGTCGAACTTGACGCCGTACCAGCCCTCGGAGACCTGCGGGCCGGAGACGCCGAGGCCGAGCCGGAAGCGGCCGCCGGAGAGGGTGTCGAGGGTGGCGGCGGTCATCGCGGTCATCGCGGGGGTGCGGGCGGGGATCTGGAAGATCGCGGAGCCGACGTCGATCCGCTCGGTCTTCGCGGCGACGTACGACAGCACGGTGGCGGCGTCCGACCCGTACGCCTCGGCGGCCCAACAGACCGCGTAGCCGAGCCGGTCGGCCTCCTGGGCGACCGCGATGTTGTCGGCGTCCAGGCCGAGTCCCCAGTAACCGAGGTTGATGCCGAGTCGCATGTGCCCGCTGCCTTCCAGTCGGTGGTGCGGCGAGCGTAGCCCCCGTGCCGACCGCCTGCTACCGACCGGTAGAAGTGTCGTGCGCCACACCTGCCTGGCATGCTGCCGGGGTGCCGAAGAAGCGACCGCCCGCCACCACCTTCGCCGACCTGGTGGCGGCCATGCCCGCACCGCCGGAGGACGAACCCGACGTCCGCCACAACCCGATGCCCGTCGCCGACGGCGGCTTCACCGACATCGACGGCTGCCACTGGCGCCTCGCCCGGGGGCCGCTGGACGTCCGCCGGGCCAAGCGGCTCGCCGGCACCGCCGACCGGATGACGATGGGCGAGGAGTACGACGAGCGGGCCCGGTTCTGGGTCCCGCGCCTGCTCACCCCCGAGGAGCGCCCGGACGCCTGGCTGCGGGCGCGCGCCGGGTACGACGCCGCCGCGGATCCGCGCCACGAGGCGTACGAGTTCGCCGACGCGGACGGCCGCGTCCTGCTGTACATCGCGACCTACTGCTGAGCGCGCGGCACGCGGACACGTCGGCCGAGCGGGTCGTCCCCGGCGGCAGGGGGTTTCGCCGCTAATCTCGCAGCACGTGGGGGGCACCGCCCCCGACCTGCGCCGTCCTGCGTGGCGCAGCACGGTTGACGGAGGGCGCGATGGAACAGCGACGGCTCGGCCGCACCGGCCTGCGGGTCTCCCGACTCGGCCTGGGCACCCTCACCTGGGGTCGGGACACCGACGAGCACGAGGCCGCCGAGCAATTGAAGGCCTTCGTGGACGCCGGCGGCACCCTGGTGGACACCGCCGACGTGTACGCGGACGGCGGCGCCGAGTACCTGCTGTCCCGGCTGACGGACGGTCTGATCCCGCGCTCCGAGCTGGTGATCGCCACCAAGGCCGGCGCGCTGCCCGGCTCCCCCCGTCACGACGCCTCCCGCGGCCACCTGCTGAACGCCCTGGACGCCTCGCTGCGCCGGCTCGGCACCGACCACGTCGACCTGTGGCAGGTGCACGCGTACGACCCGGCCACGCCGACCGAGGAGACCCTGCACGCCCTCGACCTGGCGGTGGCCTCGGGCCGGACCCGGTACGCCGGGGTGTGCCAGTACAGCGGCTGGCAGCTCGCCAAGTCCGCGGCCTGGCAGCACGCTTCGCCCGGCCGCACCCCGCTGGCCGCCGTCCAGCTCGAGTACTCGCTGCTCCAGCGCGGCATCGAACGCGAGGCGCTGCCCGCCGCGCTGGACGCCGGGGTGGGCCTGCTGGCCTGCTCGCCGCTCGGCCGGGGCGTGCTCACCGGCAAGTACCGGCACGGCGTGCCGGCGGAGTCGCGCGGCGCCGCCCCGCACCCGGCCGGCTCGGTCCAGCCGTACCTGGGCGAGACGTCCCGCCGGATCGTGGACGCGCTGGCCACCGCCGCCGACGGCCTGGCGTCCACGCCGTTGAAGGTCGCCCTCGCCTGGGTGCGCGACCGCCCCGGCGTGTCGGCCGCCCTGCTGGGCGCCCGCACCGCCGCCCAGCTGCAGTCCTCACTGTCGGTGGAGGCGCTTACGCTTCCGGGTGAGATCCGCGCTGCCCTGGACGACGTGTCGGCCCCGGTGCACCGCTACCCGGACCAGGGTTGGACGGAGCTGTCGTAGCCGTCCGCCCGTTGAAGGAGCCTTCCGCATGACCACCCCCGAGGAGAGCCCGGCCCCGGCCGCCGAGCAGCACGCCGGTACCGTCGCCGCCCTCGCCGAAGCGATCCGCGCGGTCGGCCGGAGCGGCCAGAGCGATCCTGACGCTTCGTCCGCCGACGCGCCGCCCACCGACGGCCCGACCTCCGACGGCCCGACCTCCGACGCCCAGCGCAAGGCCGCGCTGACGGCCGTCGCCGAGGTGCTGGCGGCCGGCGGCGCTCCCGCGCAGCTGGCCCCCGTCGCGGTCGCCGAGCTCGGCGAGGGCGCGGCCGAGCAGCTGCGCGAGGACCCGTGGGCGGTGCTCTCGCTGCCCGGCGTCCGCCCCGAGCACGCCGACGGCTTCGCCCGCGGGCTGCTCGGCCCCGACGCGCAGCCCGGCGACCCGCGGCGCGCCCAGGCGCTGGTGGCCTGGCTGCTGGAGCAGGCCGCGCTGCGCGGGCACTCCGCGCAGGAGCTCGGCGAGGTCTCCGAGGCGCTGCGCGCCCAGCACGTCCCCGACCCGGCGGGCGCGCTCCAGGCGGTGCTGGAGGACGGGCGGGTGATGCCGTTCCAGGAGGAGCTGCCGATGCCGCCCGGCAGCCACGACGAGGACGAGGAGCCGCCCGTCCGCACCCTGCTCGCCCTGGAGCGCCTCGCGCTGGCGGAGGAGAGCCTCGGCGAGGGCCTGGTCCGGCTGCTGTCGACCTTCACGCCGGGCGAGGACGGCGGGGACGCCGAGGACGCAGCGCACGCCGAGGACGCCGAGGACACGGCCGCCGCCGAGGACGCAGCGCACGCCGAGGACGCCGAGGACGCCGACGCGGCGGACAACGCACCGGCGGAGCCCGCCGAGGGCGTCGACGCACCGGCCGGGGGCGAGACGGCCGCTGAGGGCCCGTCGGCCGACGCCGCCCCCGTCCAGCCCGGCCCGGCGGCGTGGGAGGCGGCGGCCGCGGCCGCCTCGTCCCGGTCCGCGCAGGAGCTGGTGCGCACCGTCGCCGAATCCGGCCTGGTGCTGCACACCGGCGGCGAGGCGGCCCGGGCCGAACCGGCCGCGCTGCTGCACGCCGCCGCCGGGCTCGGCCTGCGGGTGTGGGCGGCGACCTGGACCGGCCAGGGCCGCGACGCGCTGGCCGCGCTGCTCCCGGACGACTCCCCCGCCGCCGGGCGGATCGGCACGCTGGCCGAACTGCTGTACGGCGCGCCGCTGCCGCGCGCGGTCGACGGCACCCTGCCGCTGGACGTGCTGGTGGTGCTGGACGCCCCGCTGCTGGACGTGGAGACCGCCGCGACGCTGCTGGAGGCGCTCGCGGACGGCACCCGGCTGGTGCTGTCCGGCGACCCGGGCGGCCTGTGGTCGGCCGGCCCGGGCCGGTTCTTCGCCGACCTGCTGGCCGCCAAGGCGTGCCCGGCGGTGGCGTCCCGCACGCCGGACTTCGGGCCGATCGGCGAGCTGGTCTCGGGCATCGGCATCGGCGAGCTCCAGCCGGTGGACGCCCCCGACAAGGAGGTGGTGATCCTCACCGCCAAGGACGGCGGCGAGGCCGTGCACCGCGCCGTGCAGCTGCTCACCGACTCCATCCCGCGCGCGCTGTCGATCCCGTCCGAGCAGACCGTGCTGCTGACGCCGGGCCACGGCGGCCCGGCCGGCACCCGGGCGCTGAACGCCGCCGCCAAGGCCAGGCTGAACCCCGGCCCGGGCCGTTTCGGCGGCTTCGACCCGGGCGACCGGGTGGTGCACTCCCCCGCGCTGGGCGTCAACCTGCCCGCGCGGGTGCTGGACGGCGACGCGAGCGGCCTGCACCTGGAGCTCGCCGACGGCGGGCGGCTCACGCTCAGCCCCCAGCAGGCCGCCAAGCTGCGCCACGGCTGGGCGGTGACGGCCCACCAGGCGGTCGGCCGGCGCTGGCCGGCGGTCGTCGTGGTGCTGCCGGAGGACGCGGCCGGGCAGCTCACCAGGCAGTGGGTGTACTCGGCGTTCGGCCGGGCCGAGCGACACCTCTCGGTGGTCCACGCAGCCGGCCCGGCGCTCGCCCAGGCGGTCGCCGAGCGCCCCGCCGCGCCCCGCACCACCCGCCTGCGGTCGGTCCTCACCGACCAGTAGCCGACCGGCCGCCGGTCAGTGGCCGGTCGGTGGCCGACCAGCAGCCGTTCAGCGACCGGCAGCTGGTCGGCCGAAGCACGTCGAAGGGCCCGGGACGACAGGTGCGTCGTCCCGGGCCCTCTCGTCGGTGGCGTCCGGTCGCTTCTGGCGTCCGGCGTTTCGGTTTCACCGGCCCGGCGGCACCGGGCCGGTGTCGTCCCTCGGACAGGATGACGGTCCGTCAGTCGTCCAGCTCGTCGTCGTAGACCTCGCTGACGTCGAAGCGGCAGATCAGCAGCTCCGGGTCGGCGCCCTCGAACGGCTCGGGGAGCCACTCGCCGGGCTCGGCGGGATCGGTGGCCGACACCCACAACGTGGAGTCGCCCTCCTCCAGGCCGAACTCCTCGGCCCGGGCGGCGATCTCGTCCGGCTCGTACTCGCCGAACAGCACGCCGATCGCCGCGGTCACCTCGGACTCGCCGCCCCCGCCGGGGGTGAGCGTCTCGTCGACCCGTTCGGCCTGGGCGCGCAGGCGCTTCGGGTCGGCGATCAGGTAGTCGCGGCGGATCAGCACGCTGATCGCCTCGGGCTGTTCGGGGCCCTGGTAACCGGCCCCCGGCTCGTCGCCCGGGATCTCGAAGGGGGTGACCTCGTCGTAGACCTCGTAAAGGATCTGGTCGTAGGCAATGGCGGCCGCCGCGAGCTCCTCGTAGGCGTGGACGACGACCGGATCGCCGGGCTCGGTGGAGCTGGAGACGGCCTGCAGGTGGCGGTCAATGGCGGCCTTGACCGCCTCTGCGGCGGCCCGTACCTCGGTGATGGTCAGCTGCGCGGCATCAGACATGGTGCAGACGCTATCCCCACCTGGCGACGACACGCACAGCGGTTGTCACCTACGGCCGTGAAAACCGGGCAAGTTCACCCCGGATGTCCGATCTGCGGCTTTCTGTCACCGCGATTCCCGGGGGCGCACCGGCCGCCGGGCCCGCCCGAACCGGCCTGATCGGCGCACGCGTCGAACGCGCATCGGCGCGGTCCGGGGCGGGTATCCGTACCGGAAGGGAAAACTGATTGACGGTCAGCTCCGACCCCGGGAAGGCTCGTCCTGCCGCCCGGGACGGATCGGACCCGAACCGGCCACCGGTCGGCGGCGCGCCGTAGGCTTGCAGGCAGCACAGCAGCGGAGGAGAAGTCTTGATTCCTACCAAACCGGTCCGGCTTCCGGAGTACGAGTACCAGTCGCTTCGTCTGCCGCGCGGCACCTCCCGCAACGCCGCGCGCCAACTGCTCACCGACCACGCCGAGTACGGGCAGTGGGAGCTCGACCGGCTCCGGCTGTACCCCGACGGCAGTCGGACGGTCCGACTGAAGCGGCGCATCATCCGGCAGGTCCGCTCCACCTGGTAGCGCGCGTGCCCGCGCCCGGGCCGCCCCGTCGCATCAGCGGTGGGGCGGCCCGGGCGCGGGCGTTCTCCGGCGTCGTTCTCCGGCGTCGTTCCCCGGTCCGGGGCCTGTCCGGTCCGGCTCAGCGGCGGCCGGCGAGGGTCCGGGAGCGGCGGTACAGCACGCCGCCGCCGAGCATCAGCAGCAGGCCCGCCGGGGCGAGGATCTCCAGACCCTCCGCGCCGGTGGAGGCCAGCTGCCGACCCGTCTCCCCGGAGTGGGCACCGGCCGCGTGCGAGCCAGGGGGGGACGCCTGCCCGCCGACCGGGACGATGGTGCGCCCCGGCGGGGTGACCGGCGGGGTGACGGGCGGGGTCACCGGCGGGGTGACGGGCGGCGTGGTCGGCGGGCACTCGCCGCCGGGCGGGGTGGTCGGCGGGCACTCACCGACCGGCGGCGTGGTCGGCGGGCACTCGCCGCCGGGCGGGGTGCAGGCCGGCGGCGGCGTCTCCTCGACCGGGACGGGCGGCTGCGGCGTGACCTCGTTGACGCAGTTGTTGCCGAACGCCGGGTTGCCGAGGCCGATCACGTCGATGGTGTTGCCGCACGCGTTGACCGGCACGTCGACCGGCGCCTGCGCCTGGTTCCCCGAGATCACGCCCGCCGAGTTACTGGCCACGCCGCCGGCCGAGGAGCCCGCACCCGACGTCCCGCCCGCCGACGTTCCGGTCGGGACGGAGCCGCCGGTGTGGGAGCCGGAACCTCCGGTCCAGTCCGAGCCGCCGGTGGAGCCCGAACCGCCGGCGTGGGAGCCGGTGCCGGAGCCGGTCGAGCCGGACCCGGTGGTGCCGGCTCCGGCGCCGGTGGAGCCCGAGCCGCTGTGGTTCGCGCAGTTGTTGCCGTAGGCCGGGTTGAGCAGGCCGACCACGTTGATGGTGTTGCCGCACGCATTCACGGGGAGCTCCACAGGGACCTGCACCGCGTTGCCCGAGCCGACGCCCGGCGAGTTCGCGGCCACGCCGTGAGCGTCGGCGATGGCGTGGGCGTAGCCCGCGGTCGAGGCCAGCACGCTGCCGGTGGCCATGGCCGTGAGGAGGCCTTTCCTGGCGACCTGTCGCATTGACTCCCCTTGTTTCCTAGTCCGGTGGACTGATGAACCGACTTCCGATGACTTCCACATTCCGCCAGTCGGGACCGCTCATCGATCCGATAGTCGGAATTCCGTGCCGCATTTGCGGCAGCACTACGTTCAACGACCCTTGGTGGTGAAGGTTGAGCCGGTTGCAGTCAGTTCATCCGATCGGGTGAGGTCTGCCCTATGCCGGGAACCACGACGTTCACCCGGACGAGAAGGCCCACAGGTGCGCCCCGCCGATTTTCGCCGGACATGCGAAAACCCCCGCCCGACCCGGAGGTCGCACGGGGGTCCGAATTCAGGGAATCCGTCAGAAGTTCGCGCAGTGGTTGCCGAACGCCGGGTTGAGCAGGCCGATCACGCTGATCGTGTTGCCGCACACGTTGACGGGGACGTGCACCGGGATCTGGATCAGGTTGCCGGAGAGCACGCCCGGGGAGCCGATTGCGGCGCCCTCGGCCTGCGCGCCGCCGTGCGCCGAGGCGACACCCGCGCCCGCGAGCAGCAGACCACCGGTGGCGGCGGCGACGGCAGCGATCTTCTTGGCCTTCATCTGTTCTGTTCCTCCTGGTCGTTTCCAGCCCGTTCCCCCGGGCTGCACACGGATGAACGAAGGCCCGGCGCCCGGGTTGCGGGGCCGGGCCGACATTCACCCGTTGAAGTGATCAAGCGAACAGCTGATCGGCATCTCTCACGCTCGACTGCTTCTCATATTTCCTGGATGTCCGGATTTCCTCTCGGATCACGGGTGAGCCGGTCTCAGGCCAGGTCGATGAACCGGTCCAGCACCCGGACGCCGAACTGCAGGCCGTCCACCGGCACCCGCTCGTCCACGCCGTGGAACATGCCGGCGAAGTCCAGCTCGGGCGGCAGCTGGAGCGGTGCGAAGCCGAAGCAGCGGATGCCCAGGTCCTGGAAGGACTTCGCGTCGGTGCCGCCGGACAGGCAGTACGGGACGGCCCGGGCGATCGGGTCCTCGGCGCGCAGCGCGGTCTGCATGGCCTCGACCAGCGGGCCGTCGAAGCTGGTCTCCAGTGCCTTGTCGTAGTGCAGGCTCTCCCGCTTCACGCGGGGGCCGAGCACGCTGTCCAGCTCGGCCAGGAACTCCTCCTCGTAGCCGGGCAGGAAGCGGCCGTCCACGTGCGCGGTGGCCTGGCCGGGGATCACGTTCACCTTGTAGCCGGCGCCGAGCATGGTGGGCTGGGCGGTGTTGCGCAGGGTGGTGCCGATCATCTTGGCGATGCCGCCGAGCACCCGGAGCGTCTCGTCCATGTCCTCCGGGTCGAGCCGGACGCCGAGGGCGTCGGAGAGCTCGTCCAGGAACGCCCGGACGGTCTTGGTGATCCGCAGCGGGAACTGGTGCCGGCCGAGCCGGGCCACCGCCTCGCACAGTTCGGTGATCGCGTTGTCGTTGTTCTCCATCGAGCCGTGGCCGGCCCGGCCCTCGACGGTCAGGCGCATCCAGTGCATGCCCTTCTCCGCCGTCTCGATCAGGTACAGCCGGGCCTGGTCGTTGACGGTGAAGGAGAAGCCGCCGACCTCGCCGATCGCCTCGGTGACGCCCTCGAACAGCTCGGGGTGACGGTCCACCAGGAACCGGGCGCCGTAGGTGCCGCCGGCCTCTTCGTCGGCGAGGAACGCCAGCACCAGGTCGCGCGGGGGCTTGCGGCCGGTGCGCAGCCGGTCGCGGACCACCGCGAGGGTCATCGCGTCCATGTCCTTCATGTCGACCGCGCCGCGGCCCCACACGCAGCCGTCGGTGATCTCGCCGGAGAACGGGTGCACCGTCCAGTCGTCGGCGTTGGCCGGCACCACGTCGGTGTGGCCGTGGATCAGCAGGCCGGGCCGGGAGCGGTCCTCGCCCTCGATCCGGACCACGGTGGAGGCCCGGCCCTTCGCCGACTCGAAGATCTGCGGTTCCAGCCCGAACTCGGCGAGCTGCTCGGCGACGTACTCGGCCGCCTTCCGCTCCCCCGGGCCCGACCCGTCACCGTAGTTGCTGGTGTCGATCCGGATCAGGTCACGGCAGATCTCGGCGACCTCCGACTCGGCCGTCACCGCGCGCTCGCTGCCCACACTCATCGCTCCCACCTAGTCTCGGCCCGCCCGGCGCGGCTGCGGCCCGCGCCGCCCCGACCCGGCCGGGAGCCGCGGGCGCCATTCCGCCATCCTCCCCCAGCACCCGCCCGGCCCCAAGGGCGCACCCGTCCGCACTTCCCGGTTTCGAAGCCCCGAACCACCCCGCCGCCCCCGGTTTTGGGTCTACCAGGCGATCTTTGCTACTGTTGTCCATGTCAGCGCGGGGGAACACCCCGCAAAGACAACACCCCGTCCGGGTGGCGGAATGGCAGACGCGCTAGCTTGAGGTGCTAGTGCCCTTTATCGGGCGTGGGGGTTCAAGTCCCCCCTCGGACACCATCGGAAGGCCCCAGCTCAGCTGGGGCCTTCTGCGTTTTCCGACAGTCGCACGACCAGCCGGCGAACGGCACCGCACACGCTCGCTGTCAGTCCTGGGCCTTGCCCGGTGGCGGGGTGGGAGCCGGCACTCCGACAGTCACCGGTCCGTCGATGCGCATCGCCGCGACCGACCCGGCGCCCGTCGCGTTGATGGTCACGGGGCCGCCGACCGCGATGCCGTCGCCGCTCGCCGACACGCCGGCGGAGCGCTCGGCGCTCTGCACCACCTGCACAGCCGCGAGGAGCGCAGCGGCGAACTGCGGATCCTGCTCCGCCCTGTCGTTGAGGCTCAGTGCGAGCCACTGCCGGGTGTTGGCGGAGAGGACCGCGGTCTCGGCCCCGGCCTCCGCGACGGCTTTGGTCAGAGCCGGATCCTGTCCGAGCTTGGTGGTGACCAGGTCGTGGACGCGGTCCATCCCGGTCTCCAGCACGCGGTCGACCTCGCCGTCCGCCCGGCCCGCGACCAGCCGCGCCTTGCGCACTGCCCACGCGAACACGTACCCCACCGCGATCTCCACACCCGGAACCACGAGACCCCCTCGAAGCAGACCCGACCACGTGCAGCAGACCGTACCCCCGATCGGTCGGCTCCACCGCGATATCGGCCATCCTGTCGGGCGTTCGAGCGCCAGGCCGGGCCCGGGCAGCCCTGACGGCATTCAACTCGCGTTGTGCGGTGGGCGGTTGGGCGCTCCCGTGGCCGCCGGGGAGCAGCTGGGGTCGCGGGGCGGCCGAGCCACCGTGGCCAGGTCTCCTCGCGCCCGGCGCCGCGCCGTTCCCCGCACGGTGGAGCCCCTTCGGGGAATCCGCCGTTCCGGCCCGGCGGCGACCCCGCCCCCGCTACTGTCTGACCCACTGTCAGGACGCTTCGGGGGGTGGTCCGGTGGCGGACATCGAGCTGGTGGTCGGGTACGTGGTGGCACGGATGTCGGGCGTCGTCGACCCCGGTCCGAGCGAGGCGGTGTCCCGTCTGCACGAACTGGTTCACGGCCGACTCGACGGGGCTCCCGCGTGGGAGCGGGCCGTGCGGGACGCTGCCGGAGCGGAACCGCTCCCGAACGGCACCCGGATGCGGCTGGTGATCGCACTGAAGAACGCCGTCGCGGAGGACCCGGAGTTCGCCCAGGAGTTGACGGCGCTGGCGGCTCGACTCGGCACCGCTCCGCCGCAAGTACGCCCCGGGACCACCCCACCGGAACCGCAGCCCGCCGCCGCCGCCGTGCGGACGCCGCGTTCCGGCCCGGCAGCGCCGCCCACCGCGAACCGGCCGGAACCGCAGGGCGGCACTCCGCCGCCGCCCCCGGCTTCGGGGCAAGTGATTTTCGCCGCCGACCGCAGCGTGGCGGTGGGTGAACTACGAGGAGACCTCAACTACACCCTCCAGGAGGCGGCACCGGGCCCGGTCGAGTGGCCACTGGCGATCGGCCGGCCGCCCACGCCGGAGCCGTTCGCCCTGTCCCGCGACGAGGTCGGGAAGGAGTTGGCGAAGGCCCTGACCGCACACCGTTCGGTGCTGCTCAGCGGGCCGGGCGGGGTCGGCAAATCGCACTTGGCGGCGGCGCACGCGCTCCGGGCCACGGCCGACGGGACGGCCCTGCTGGTGTTGTGGGCGGACGCCACCGACGGGACGTCACTCGCCACCTCGTTCGCGCATGCCGCGTGGAAAGTGCTGCCCCGGCGGAAGCCGACCGGCCTGGAGGCCGACGCCGAGGCGTTCCTGGAGTGGTTCCGCACCCCGGGCCCGTCCGCGCTGGTGGTGCTGGACAACCTGTCCGATCCGACGCTGCTCGCCCGCCTACTGCCGTACAGCACCGCCGACGACCGTCGGGTCGTGATCACCACCCGGCTGCGCGGGTCGTCCACCAGGTCGAAGGTGGGCGCCGTCGTCAAGGTCGAGCCGTTCACCCCGGCGGAGTCGCTGACGTTCCTGCGCGGACGGCTGGGTGCCTCGGAGCACCAGGAACCGGCGGGCGAGGAGCACGGCGGCACGCTGGCCGAGCTCGCCGCGGAGCTGGAGCACCTGCCGCTGGCGCTCGGATGTGCGGCGACGGCGCTGGCCGAGGAAGGCCGGCCGGTCGCCGATTACCTCGATCGGCTGCGGCAACGCGCCGCCGGCCTGGACGACATGCTGCTCCCGGACCCGACCAGTGGCGCCCCTGCGGTGACCGCCGCGCTGCTGCTCTCGCTGGACGCCGCCGGCTGCCGCCGGCCGACCGGCGCGGCCGAACCGGCGATGCGGCTGGCCGGCTGCTTCGAGCCGACCGGGCATCCGGAGCGGTGGTGGCAGGCGGCGCCGGTGCGGGAGTTGTTGCTCGGCCAGGGCGCCGAGGACTTCGGCGGGGTGAGCGGGCAGGGGGTCGGCATGATGGCCGTGCGGAGGCTGCACGAGTACAGACTGCTGACCCACGACCGGAGGGCCGAGCCCCGGGCGGTGCAGCTTCCCGCACTGACCGCGTGGGCCTCCCGGGAGACCACGCCTCCGCACCTGCGGGCCGCGCAGCTCGCCTGCGCAGCCACCTCCGTGGTCGGCCCGTGGCCCGAATTCGACTACACGGACCCCGACTTGGAGGAGGTTCTGCGGGCCAACGCGGGCGCCCTGCGGCGTCACTTCGGCAACCGGCTGTACGAGGTCCCGGACGGCCCCGCGCTGCTCACCCGCCTGGCCCGCAGCATGGCCTCCGCGGGTCTGCTCCGCGCGGCGGAGCAGCTGTGGAAGGAACACACCGCCGCCTGTCGGGACGTACTCGGGCCGGACGCGCCGGACACGGTCGAGGCCTGTTACTGGCAGGCCGAGACGGTGATCGCCGTCGGCCGGCCGGAAGAGGGCCTGGCCCTCGCCGAGGCGGCCGCCGAGCGTGCACTGCGTACCGCGGGCCCCGACTCGGAGGCCCATCTGCAGGCCCGGCTGATCGCGGTCCGGGCAGTGGCCGCGACCGGGCAGTACGGTGCTGCCGCCGAGCTTTCGGCCGAGCTGGTCGACGCGGCGGCGGCCGCCCTCGGCCCGGCGCACAAGGTCGCATTGGCGGCCCGGTTGGCGGCGGCCGAGGTGGAGCAGCTGAACGGACGCCCGGAGGCGGCCGCCGCGCACGAGCAGGCGGTCCTGGACCAGGCGGGCGCTCCCGCGTTGCGGTCCGCGGCGGGCGAGCTGCAGGTCGAGCAGTCGGTGCTGATCACCCGGTTCACGCTGACCGGTGATGCCCGCGCCGCCCACGTCGCGGCGTCGCGGCTGCTGAAGCGCCGCGAGCACCTGCACGGCGCCGACCACCCGGTGGTCGCCGTCGCCCGGACCGCCGTGGCGGGCGCCGCGTTCGGCTGCGGCCGGTACGAGGAGAGCCTGGCGCAGGCGACCCGCGCCGCCGAGGCGCTGTCCGCCGCGGTCGGCGACCGGCATCAGCTGCAGCTGGAGGCGAGGACCGTCTCCGCCCTCGCACTGGTCGCGCTCGGCCGTCCGGCCGACGCGGTCACGGTTGCTGCCGCAGCCCACGCGGACGCCGTCGCCGACACCGGTACCGACGGCGTCGCCGTCGGCCACCTGCATCCGGCGGCGCTGGACTGCGCCGCCACCCTCGCCACCGCACTGGTCGCGGCGGGGCGCCACGTCGAGGCGGTGCCGCTGCAGGAACACGTCCTTCGGGCGCGTACCGCTCAACTGGGGGCGACGCATCCCGCGACCCTGGCCGCCCTCGCCGACCTCGCCGCGTCGCGCCGGCTCGAAAACCGCCTCGACGAAGCCGAGCGGATGCTGTGCGAGACGCGCGACGCGATCGTGGCGCAGCGCGGCGTGGAGCATCCGCAGGCACTGACAGCACGTCACAACCTCGCGCTGATCCGGTCCGCGCAGGGCCGGGACGCGGAGGCGGCGGCGGAGGTCGCGGAGGTGGTGCGGCTGCGGTCGGAACTGCTGGGCGCCACCCATCCGCACACCCTGACCTCACGTCAGAGCCTGGCGTTCATGTGGTCCCGCACCGGTCGGATGCTCGACTGCCTGACCGAGACCTCGGCCGTCCGGGCCGCCCAGACCGCCGCACTCGGGCCGAACCACCCGAGCACGCTGAACAGCCGCAACAACGAGGCGCTCGCGTTGCACGGCTGCGGGCGCACCGAGGAGGCCGTCGAGGCGCTGCGGGCCGTCGCCGCGGACGCGGCCGACGCGCTCGGCCCGAACCATCCGGCCGCGCTGACAGCCCGGTCGAACCGGACGTCCCTGCTGTCGAAGCTCGGTCGGCACGAGGACGCCCTCGATCAGGCCCGGGGCCTGGTGGAGCAGGCCGCGACGCTCGGCGGGCCGACCGACCAGCTGGTGCTGATGCTGCGCACCGGGCTGGCCCGGGCACTGTACGAGGCGGGCCTGGCGGACGAGTCGCTCGCCGAGCACGAGCGGCTGCTGGCCGATGTCGAGGCGGCGTTCGGCCCTGACCATCCGCGGGTGCTGACCGCCCGCAGCGACCTGGGCAACGCGCTGGTCCAGGCGGGCCGACTCGACCGAGCGGTGGAGACGGCCGGCGCGACTCTGGACGCCACGATCAGGCGCTACACCGAGGACCATCCGGAGAGTCTCACGGCGGCCGTCAACTTCGGCGCGGCGCTGCACGCGGCCGGGCGGTTGGGGCAGGCGGCGATGGTGACCGAGGCGATCGCGGAAGCCACCGCCCGGGTGCACGGGCCGCTCGCACCGGCCACCCTGCTGGCCCGGAGCAACCTGGCGGTCGCGCTGAGCGGGATCGGCCGCACCGCCGAGGCGATCACGCTCGGACGGGAGGTCCTGCGGCACTGCACCGAGCTGCTCGGCGAGCGGCACCCGGGAACCATCAGCGCCGGGTCCAACCTCGCCGCGGCCCTGCACCAGGCGGGCGAGTTCACCGAGGCTCTGGAGGTCGGCGGGTCGGTGGTCGCCGCCGCCGAGGAGGTGCTCGGCCACGAACACCCGCAGACCCTGGGCGCCGTGCTCAACCAGGCCGTGTACCTGTGGGCCGCCGACCGCCGGCCGGAGGCCGTCGAGCTGGAGCGGCACGTCCTGGGCCTGCGGGTGCGCGCACTCGGCCCCGGGCATCCCGACACCTGGCTGGCCCGCAACAACCTGGCGCACAGTCTGTCCGCGCGTGGCGACCGGGCGGCGGCCGCGGAGCTGCACGGTCTGAACGCCGAACTCGCCGCCGAACTGCACGGCCCCGACCACGTGTTCGTCCTGGACAGCCGCTGCCACCGGGCGCGGGCGCTGGGGTCGGCCGGTCAGACCGCCGAGACGCTGACCGAGCTCGCCGCAGTGGTCGCGCGCGCCGACGCGCTCGAAATGGAGCCGGCAAGCCGTTCGAACTACCGGCTGCAGTACGCCCTCGCGCTGGACGAGGCCGGTCGGGTCGCCGACGCGCTGGAGCTGATGCGCGAGGTCGCGGCGGAACTCGCCGCACGGATCGGTGCCGAGGCACGGAAGACCCTCACCGTACGGTCCAACATCGCCTTCTTCCTGGGCAAGCTCGGCCGTCCCGACGAGGCCCTGGCGCTCCAGCGGGAGCTGCTGGAGATCCACGAACGGCTGCACGGGCCCGAGCACCCCGACAGCCTGGCCGCGCGGGCGAGCCTCGCGGCGGTCACCTTCCAGGCCGGCCGGTTCGCGGACGCCGCCGCGCTGCTGGCGCCCGTCCGAGCCGTGCGGCTGGCCGCGCTCGGGCCCGATGATCCGCAGGTGCTGACGCTGACCGCCAACCTCGCCGCGACGCGCTCGCGGGCCGGGTTCGCCGAGGAGGCGATCGAACTGGAGGCGGACGTCCTGGCGCGGCGGGCGCAACTGTTGGGGGCGCGGCATCCGGAGACCTTGTGGGCCCGGTCCAACCTGGCGGCCAGCTGCCGCCGGGCCGGACGTACCGCGGAGGCCGTCAGGCACGCCCGGCAGGCTCACCTGGACGCGCTGGAGGCTTTCGGCGCCGACCACCCCACCACGCGGCAGGTCGCCGTCGGCCTGGCCGACGCCCTGCGCTCCGACGGCCGGGCCGCGGAGGCCGCCGTGCTCGCCGAGGCGGAGTGGTCGACCGCGCTGGCCGAGGGAGCGGCGGGCGGCCCGACCGCTGTCCAGGCCTGCACCGTGCTGGCGCGGGCGGCCCACGCCGAGGGCCGCCCCGACCGGGTCGTCGCACTCGTCGCGCCCGCCCTCGCCGCCGCAGCGGACGGCCTGGGCCTCGACCACCCCGACGTCCTCCTGCTCCGTCACCTCTCCGCCCTCGCCACCGGGTCCGCGACGGAGGTCGGCGAGGTCCTGGCCGCACTCGCCGCCGCTCTCGGCGACCGGCACCCGTCGTACCTGGAGGCGGTCCGGCTGGGCGGCGCGGGCTGAACCGGCCCCGGGCCGGGTGGGGCCGGCCCGGGGGGCTGGTGGGGGGTCAGGAGACGTTGAGGGTGATGTCGTCGAGGACGAAGGAGGTCTGCTTGGTGTAGTCCTCGGCGCCGGTGAACTTCAGGGTGACGGTCTGGCCGGCGTAGGCGGCGAGGTTGAAGGTGCGCTGCTGGTAGCCGGCGGCGGCGTTGACGTTGGAGTAGGTGGCCAGGGTGGTGCCGTTGGCCGCGACGGTGAGGGTGTCGAAGACGGTGGTGGTGGAGGAGGCGCTGTCGATGTGCAGCCAGAAGCTCAGGTTGTAGGTGGAGCAGCCGGTCGGCAGGGTGACGGTCTGGGCGAGGGTGTCGGTGTTGGTGGCGCCGTAGCCGTCGAGCCAGACGTCGTAGGTGCCGCTGTGGGCGGGCTCACTGGTGCTGCTGTTGATGGTGCTGGCGCCGCCGCTGTTGGTCTCGGTCCAGCCGGAGGTGGAGCCGGTCTCGAAGCCCGGGTTGGTGATCAGCTGGGCGGGGGTGCAGGTGGTGCCGCCGCTCGCGGCGACCGTCCAGGTGAAGGTGGCGGTGGCGGACGGCCCGGTGGAGTCGGTCGCGGTGACGGTCACCGTGGAGGTGCCGGCGGTGGTGGGCGTGCCGCTGATCAGGCCGGTGGCCGGGTTGACGGTCAGTCCGGCGGGCAGGCCGGTGGCGGCGTAGCCGAGGGTGCCGCCGGCGGTGTCGGTGGCGGACAGCTGGAGGCTGGTCGCGGTGCCGACGGTCGCGGTGCGGGCGCCCGGGTTGGTGAGGGTGACCGAGCCGGTGTTGCCGGTGGAGCCGCTGCCCTGGGCGAGCCACGCGGTGGCGTTGAGGGCGAGCGCGGCGTCGGTGCCGGCCGGGTCGTTCCAGCCGTTGTACAGGGTGTTGCCGCTCTGGCCGGTGCCGTCGTCGATCGGGGAGGAGTCGCCCCAGATCGCCACCCGGCCCTTGCCGAAGGTGGAGGTGGCGAACGCCGCGCCGGTGTTGCCGCTGTAACCGGTGCGGTAGACCAGGCCCTTGACGTTCGGGTTGTCGGCCGGCTTGAGGGTGAAGGTGGTGCCGTTGCGGATGATCGAGCCGGTGACGGTGCCGAACGGCCCGTTGATCACCGGGTCGGTGGTGGAGGAGATCGCCCGCGGGTTGTCGGTGGTGATGTTCAGCAGGTCGACGGAGAACCCGAACGGGTCGTTGTTGTTGACGCCGTTGCTGGTCAGCAGGTCGTTGATGATGGCCGGGGAGTCCCAGCCGTCGTTGTTGCGGTCGCTCTGGGTGTGGTCGGAGATCAGGAACAGGCCGCCGCCGTTCTGGACGAACGTCATCACGGCGGTCTTCTCGGCCGCGCTGAGGCGGATGTTGGGCTCGGGGATCACGAACTCGTCGAAGTTGGCGAGGTCGAGCGCGCCGCCGGTGCCGTAGGTGATGGTGTTGCCGGCGGGCAGCGTCTTCAGGCTGTAGTTGCCGGTCTTCTGCAGGGCCACGCCCCAGGCCGAGAGGGCGCCGGTCCAGCTGGTCTCGGTGGTCGGGTTCGCGTTCTGCGCCAGCGGGTCGGGCTGGCTGGTGGAGATGATCCAGTCCGCGTTGCCCGCGGTCTCCGCCTTGGTGTTGTCGAACAGCACCCGCTTCGGGGTGGCGGCGGCGGCCGCGGCGGCGGTCTTGGGGGTGGCGGCGGTGGCGTGCTGCGGGACGGCGCTCGCACCCGCTGCGGCCACCAGCGCGGCGGCGGCGAGGGCCAGCGGGCGGGCGGCCTTCCACGTTCTGATCATCTGTCAATCTCCTTGGACCACGAGAACCATGGGGTGCGCTACGCGCGTAGGCGGGCACACGCTGCCATGGTGGGGTAATCGGAGCTTGAACGGAACATGTCGATCTCACGCTGTCCGCAATCACCCGGTTCGTCCCGGCGTGACAGTGATCACGTGGCGATCGGGACAGCCGTGTGCCCGGAACGCCAGGTGGGGACGGCGTTCCGGGCACGGGAGGTGACGGCGCTCGCGCCAGTGCGGTGACGGCGCGTCAGGCGGCGTCAGGCGATCTCGGCGGGCTCCGCGGCGAGCAGCGCCGGGACGGGGCGCGGGCGGCTCTCGGCGTCGATGGCGACGAAGGTGAGCCGGCCGGTGGCGACCTGGGTGACGGGGCCGGCGGCGTTCCAGCGCTCGGCGGTGACGGTGACGTGGACGGTCATCGAGGTGCGGCCGGCCCGTTCGAGTTCGGCGTGCGCGGTGAGCAGGTCGCCGGCCCGGACGGGGGCCAGGAAGGCCATGCCGTCCACCGCGGCGGTGACGGCCGGGCCTTCGGCGTGCCGGGCGGCGGCCGCGCCCGCGGCGTCGTCGATGAGCTTCATCACCACGCCGCCGTGGATGGTGCCGTAGAGGTTGGTGTCGTGCTCGCTCATGATGTGCGCGAGGGTGACCTGGGACGCCTGGACGGGCTTGGCGGCGGCCGTCACGGCTACGACGGTCTGGTCTGCCACGGGAACTCTCCTTCGCGAGTTGCGGCTCGGACGGTCCGCGGCGCCGGTGGGCGCTGCGGGCGGCGGCAGGTCTTCGGACTCGCGGGCATCTCCCGTGGAGGGCCTGTCTACTGGCCGTCGCTTCCCGGGCCGGTCGGGCCCAGTGCGTGTGACGGCGGTCGTTCCCGCTCACCGCTGCGAGGCAGTCCTGGACTCGCACCAGGTTCCCTCTTGCGACGCGCCCGCCCTGGCTCGGACGGGGGCGAACCGCTGCCCGACCAGCCTATATCCCCGTTCGAGGTGCTCCCGACGGCGGTGGCGGTCAGCCCGCCGGGCGGTGCCACGGGGCGTCGGCGCGGGTCGGGGCCGGGTCGGCGGTCAGGCGCAGCGCGTAGGTGTCGGCGTCGTCGTCGGTGTCGTCGGTGTCGTCGGCGACGGGGCCCAGGTAGTCGTGGCCGGTGAGGTGGCACCAGGCGGGGAGGTCGAGCGGGGCGGCGGGGTCGGTGGCGCGGACGTGCACCAGGGTGCCGGCGGGGGCGTCCGCGATGGCGGCGCGCAGGCGCAGCAGCAGGGTGACGCAGAGCAGTCCGCGGCCGTCGAAGGTGATCGCGGGTTCCTGACGGTTCGTCATCGCCGGCCCCGGGCGGCCGCGGTGGCGAGGGCGGGGAGGATCAGCAGGGCGAGCAGGCCGCCGCCGAGCGCGAGGACGGGGTAGCCCGCCAGGTCGACGACGGCGCCGGAGGCGAGGCCGCCGGTGGCGCCGGCGATGGCGATGGCGACGTCGACGCCGCCCTGGGTCTTGGCGCGGGTGGCGAGCGGGACGGCGTCGGTGAGGATCGCGGTGCCGGAGACCAGGCCGAAGTTCCAGCCGAGGCCGAGCAGGACGAGCGCGAGGGCGAGCAGCGGGACGGAGTGCGCGGGGGCGGCGGCGGCGAGCAGGCCGGCCACGAGCAGGGTGAGTCCGGCGGCGGCGCCGACGGCGAGCGGGCCGTGCCGGTCGACCAGGCGTCCGGTGAGCGGGGAGGGCAGGTACATCGCGGCGACGTGCAGGGCGATGACGAGTCCGGAGGCGGCGGTGCCCTGTCCGGCGTCGTGCATGTGGACGGGCGTCATGGTCATCACGCCGACCATGACCACCTGGGTGACCACCATCACCTGGGCGCCGAGCAGGACGCGGTTGCGGGTGCGGGCGGTCGACGCGGCGGCGGCCGCGGGGTCGTCGGCCGGGGCCTGCTCCGTCGGGGCCGCGGCGGCGCGGGCGAGCAGCAGCGGGTCGGGGTGCAGCCGGGTGGCGAGGACGACCGCGGCGGCGGCGTAGGCCAGGCCGGCCAGCAGGAACGGTCCGGCGAGGCGCGGCAGGTGGACGGCGTGCGCGAGGGCGCCGGTGGGGGCGGCCAGGTTGGGGCCGAGGACGCCGCCGAGGGTGGTGGCGACCAGCACGGTGGAGATCGCCCGGGCCCGGTGGCCGGGGGCGGCGAGGTCGGCCCCGGCGTAGCGGGCCTGGAGGTTGGTGGCGGTGCCGGCGCCGTAGACGAACAGGGCGAGGAACAGCAGGACGGGGCTGTCGAGCGCGGCGGCGGCGATCACGCCGACGCTGCCGACGGCGCCGGTGGCGTAGCCGACGGCCAGTCCGGGGCGGCGGCCGCGGGCGGCGGATATTCGGCTCACCACGATCGCGGCGAGCGCGCTGCCGGCGGTGAACAGCGCACTGGGCAGCCCGGCCAGTCCGGTGCTGCCCAGCATGTCCTGGGCGAGCAGCGCCCCGACGGTGATCCCGGCGGCCAGCCCCGCGCCGCTGAGGATCTGGGAGGTGACCAGCACGCCCAGGATGTGCCGCTGAACGGCGGGGTCGGCAGCGAGTTCGGCGGGTGGCGGCGCGGCGACGCCGGCGCTGGTCTCGGACTTCACGGCTCTCCTCTATTCTCCAATGTTTCGTGGAATACCTTAACCGCCCGCTGTCCCGACGGAACCCGTCCCGACCGCCCCATTCCGCCCCCGACCGGCCTGCCGGGCCCGCCGACCGAGCGCCGGGCGCACGTGTCGGGAGCGGTAGCGCCGGCGGGTGCGGCGAGCGCCCCCCGTGCGAGTGATCAATGGGACTCGATGGGCGGAGCGCACATCTCGGGGTGTGCGGCGCTGCCAGGCTGGGCCGGTGATCTCTCGACGCGGACTGCTCTTTGCCTCCGGCGGCGCGGTGACGGCCGCCACCCTGGCCGGCCCGGTGGCCGGCTCCTCTCGTGCGGCGGGCGCGGCTCCGCCGGACCCGGCACGGAAGGCGGCGGCGCTGATCATGGCGCGCCGGATCCTGCTGACCGACGCCGACCACAACGACCTGACGCTCGACTACCTCAAGCTGCTGACGGGCCGTCAGCGTCTCAAGAAGACCGAGTCGCGCGACGTCGTGGTGGTCGGCGCGGGCGTGGCCGGCATGGTGTGCGCCCGGCTGCTGCAGGCGGCCGGGCACAGGGTGCGGGTGCTGGAGGCCAACCGCAGCCGGGTCGGCGGCCGGGTGAAGACCTTCCGCGGCGACGTCTGGCAGGACCCCCGGCTGCACGCCGAGGCCGGCGCGATGCGCATCCCGTCCAGCCACGTGCTGACCCTCGCGCTCGCCGACCACCTGAAGGTGCCGCGCCGCCCGTTCGACCTGGTGGACCTCCCGCCGGTGCCGGACCAGGTCTCGCACGACTCCCGCGTGGTCTACAAGTCGTGGACGGGCGAGGAGTTCGCCAGCGGCGAGGCCCCCGTGTACGTCGCGCCGAAGGGGCTCGGCAACCGCTTCGTGCACGTCAACGGACAGACCGTCAGCAAGGCCGACTACAACGCCGCCCCGGGCCCGATCAACAAGAGTTTCGGCTGGGACAGCGGCCAGACCACCGCCGCGGCCTTCGACAAGGCGCTCGACACCGCCCGCGCCTACACCATGACGAAGAACCCCGACGGCAGCTGGACGGACAAGCCGATCGCCGACCGGGTCACCGGCATGGCGGACCTGCTGTACGACATGGACGGCTACTCGCTGCTGCGCTACCTGCAGGAGGGCGAGGGCTGGAGCGACGCCCAGGTCCAGGCCGTCGGCACGCTGGAGAACCTGACCAGCCGACTGTCCTACGGCTTCCTGCACTCGGTGTTCGACGCCGGCGACATCAACCCGTCCGTCACCTACTTCGAGTTCAACGCGGGCACCGACGCGCTCACCGAGGCCCTGGCCGCCGACCTGCCGATCGAGCGCGGCCAGGTCGTCACCCGGGTCCGCACGGACGGCGACGGCGTGACGGTCACCGCCGAACCGGAGACCGGCCCGGAGGACGAGGCCTGCGACGGCGCGATCGGCGGCCAGGCCCGCGAGTACCGGGCCGACATGGTGGTGCTGGCGGTGCCGTTCGCGGCGCTGCGGCACGTCGACTTCGAGCCGCTGCTCCCCTACGGCAAGCGCCGGGCGATCAACGAGCTCAAGCACGACACCGCGCACAAGGTGCTGCTGGAGTTCACCGAACGCTGGTGGGAGTGGGACGAGGCCACCTGGCACGAGAAGCTCGGCAGCGACTACCGGCCCGCCCCGCACGGCGACGCGGTGGCCGCGGTCGGCGGCGGCTGCGTCTCCGACGAGGCCAGCCGGTTCGTCTACTTCCCCTCCCACCCCAGCGACGGCGGCGCGCCCGGCGGCGTCGTGCTGGCCGCCTACAACTGGGCGGAGGACGCGCTGCGCTTCGACGCCCTCACCCCCGCCGACCGCCACACCGAGGCCCTGGAGCACCTGACCGGCCTGTACGGCGAGCGGATCCGCCGCTACGTCACCGACCGGCACGTCTCGCAGTCCTGGCTGCGCAACCGCTGGGCGCTCGGCGAGGCCGTCATCGAGACGCCCGGCCAACTGCTCAGCCTCGGCCCGCACGTGGCGACGCCGGTGAACGGACGGCTGTTCTTCGCCGGCGACCACTGCCAGCCGCGATACCACGCGTGGATCTCCGGCGCGATCGCCTCCGGCACGGAGGCCGCCATCCAGGTCGCCGACACGGCCTGACCACCTCGCACCGCCCGCCGCCGGTACCCGCTGATCCGTCGGCCGGGGACCGGCGGCCGGCGTATCAGCGTCCCTCTGCACCGGCCCTCTCCGGTTTCCCACTGCCCGTCAGCCGCCGTGTCCCGGCGGGCGGGCGGCGGCCTCCCGGATAGCATCGGCGCATGCGCGACACCGGCGGGGACCAGCGGCGCTCCGTGCTGCTGGCGTTCCGCTCGGCGGTGGCGCTGCACCGACTGCTGGACGTCCTGCCGGTGTTCGAGGGCGACGGCCGGATCTCCCGCTGGTTCACCCTGGTGCCCGGCTCTCGCTTCGACCTGGAGGCGCTGGCCGCGCTCGACCGCTCCGGCGCCCGGGTGATCGACTTCGAGCAGGCCACCGACCGGCCCTTCGACCTGATCCTCACCACCAGCCCCAAGGGCGCGCTGGCCAGCCTGTCCGGCCGCGCCCGGGCCCTGCTGCCGCACGGCGCGGGCTTCAACAAGGCGCTGCACGACGAGGGTTCGCCCGAGCTGCCGAGCGGCCTCGATCCGGCGTTCCTGCTCTCCGACGGCGCGCCCTGGGCCGACCTGCACGGCCTCGGCCACGCCGAACAGCTGTCCCGGCTGGCCGAGTTCTGCCCGCCGGCGGCCACCCGTGCGGTCGTCGTCGGCGATCCCACCCTGGACCGGATGCTGGAGTCCGGCCCCCGTCGCGAGGCGTACCGGGCCGCGCTCGACCTCGGCGAGCGGACCCTGCTGGCGGTGCTCTCCACCTGGGGACCGGAGAGCCTGCTCGTCCAACGACCCGACCTGCCGGGCGAGTTGGTGCTCGGCCTGCCGGTGGACCGGTACCGGGTCGCGCTGCTGGTCCACCCCAACGAGGTCGGTGAACGCAGCCGCCTCGACCTCGCCGAGCAGTTCCGCCCCGAACTGCGGGCCGGCCTGCTGCTGCCCTCCCCGCACCAGGACTGGGCGGCGGTCCTGGTCGCCGCCGACGCGGTGATCACCGACCACGGCTCCACCGCGCTGTACGCGGCCGCGCTCGGCCGCCCGGTGCTGAACGCCTACGACGGCAGCCGGGAGTTGATCGCCGGCACCCCGATGGCCCGACTGCTGGCCGCCGCGCCGCGCTTCACCGGCCTGGAGACCGTCCGCGGGCTCCCGCCGTCCACGGCCGCCCCCGGCCCCGCCGCCGACGCCTTCGACCGGCCCGGGCAGGCCCTCGGCCTGCTGCGCACCGAGCTGTACCGGCTGCTCGACCTGACGCCCCCTCGGCGGGCCGTGCCGGCCCAGCCGCTGCCTGTACCCTCGGTGCCCCGGTCCGCCGCGCCGGCGCTCGCGGTGCGCGCCGAGGTGGACGGGCAGCGGGTCCGGGTGGAACGGTTCCCCGCCGCCACCGACCTGCCGATCCACCACCTGTCCGCCGAGCATCCGGTGGCCGGCCTGGCCCAGGTGCGCAGCGCCGCCGTCCTGTGGCGACGCCCGGGCTCCGGCCGCTGGACGGTCTCCGGCTGGACCGCCCACGTCCTCGCCGAACTCCCCGCCTGCCTCACCGCTGCCGCCGTGCTGTCCGGTGACCGCATCGTCCTGCGCCACCGCCGACGCGGCGCCCTCACCGTCCGGCTCGCCCCCGGCCGCTCCGCCGGCCGCATCCACCACCTCGACCCGTCCGCCGCCGTCTCCGCCGTCCACGCCTGGCTCGGCACCCGCCCGACGCTCTCCCCGACACCCGACCGTCCCGTCGAACTCGACTGCGTGCTGGCCCCGTTCACCGCCCGCCTCACGATCCGCCCGGCCCTGGCGGAGGAGCTCGACGCGGAGCTGTGACCTGCCGCCGACCGGGCTGGGGTCGCCAACCGGTCAGCGTTCCTCGGGGCGCGGCTCCTCCGGGGCGGACTCGTCGGGGACGCCGCCGTGTGCGGCGCGCAGCTCGGCGGCCTTGGCGCGGTGGTGGGCGGCCTGGTCGGGGTGGCCGGTGCGGTCGGCGAGAGTGGCGAGGTCGGTGCGGATGCGGGCCTCGTCGAAGGTGGAGCGGCGGGCCTCCGCGTCGGCCAGGGCGGCGGTCAAGTGCGGTTCGGCGTCCGGGTATCGGCCGGATCGGAGCAGGGCCTGGCCGAGGCCGGAGCGGGCCCGGGCGGTCATCCGCAGGCGACCGGTCATGCCGTCGAACGCCCGGTACGCCTGGGCGAACAGCTCCGCGGCCCCGGTCGGGTCGTCGGCGGCGGCCGCGGCCTTGGCGGACTGGTAGGTCTGCAGCGCCGCGCCGTACGCGTTGTCGATCGCCAGGTGGATCGCCCGGGCCGTGTCGAAGTCGGCGCGGGCGGCGGTGAAGTGCTCGCCGGCGGTGTCGGCGTCGTGATGCGCGGCGGCCCATTGGCCTTCGGCGAGGGCGAGTTGGCCGCGGAAGTCGATGGCGGAGGCGGCGAGACGGCGGTCGTCGAACTCGTCGCCGAGCAGTGCGGCCAGCGCCCCGGCCCGGTCGAGAGCGGCGGCGGCCTCCTCGAACCGGGCGGTCTCCCACAGCGGCCGGGCCAGCAGGCAGCGGGTGCGGATCCGGGCCGGAACGCTCTCGGTGCGGTCGGCGGCGGCCACGGCGGCGCGGAAGGCGTCGATGGCGTCGGCGTGCCGGGGGTGGTCGAGGAAGTGCGTCCACAGCGATTCGGCGAGCGCCACGGCGTCCTGGTCACGGCCGCTGTCGTGGGCGAGCGCGACCGCGCCGTACAGGGCCTGCCGGTTCCCCTCCATCCAGTGCAGCGCCTGGGACTTGGCGGTGCCGAGGTCGGCGTCGGGGACGTCCGGCAGCGGCGGGACCTCGGGTTCGACGGTGAGGCGGCGGCCGGCCATCAGCAGGTCGGCGCGGGCGGTCTGGCGGCGCAGCCAGTGCAGGACGCGGCGCCGGGCCTCGGCGCGTTCGGCGCCGTCGGGGTCGGCCTGTCGGGCCCGGCGGCCGGCGTGGCCGCGGACCAGGGCGTGCTGGCGGTAGCCGTCGGCGCGGTAGTCGAGCAGTCCGGCGGTGACGAGTTCGGCGAGGGCGTCCTCGGCGGCCGGCAGGCCGTGGCCGAGCAGCGCGGCGGCGGTGTACTCGGTGGCGAACGGGCCCGGGCACTCGGGCAGGACGCGGTACAACTGCGCGGCGGTGTCGCCGAGTTCGGCGTAGGCGGCGTCCCAGACCGCCTCCACCGGCCGGCTGCCCTGCTGGTGGAGTTCGGCGGTGAGACGTTCGGCGAGGGCGGCGAGGCTGCGGTGCGGGAGGCGGCGGGCGAGTTCGCCGGCGACCTCGGCCGCCTTGGGCAGTCCGGCGCACGCGGTGGCGAGGGTGCGCACGGCGGCGGGGTCGGCGGCGGCCCAGCGCTGTTCGCCGAACAGCCGGCGCAGCAGTTCGGCGGTGTGGTCGGTGCTCAGCGGGGCGAGGGTCAGCTCCAGCGGGGCGGTGTCGCCGAGGTCGTACAGCGGGCCGTGGCTGGTGACCAGCACCAGGCTGGCCGCGGAGGCGGGCAGCAGCGGCTGGACCTCGGCGCCGGTGCGGGCGTTGTCGACCACCAGCAGTCGACGACCGCCGCGCGTCCGGGCCCAGTACTGGCGCGCCAGGGCGCGGAAGTCCGGCCCCAGCCAGGCCCGTTCGACGCCCAGGCCGGACAGCAGGTCGGCGAGTACCGCGGCCGGGTCGACCGCGCCGTCGCGCCGGTACTCGTCCAGGTCGACGTAGTGCGCGCCGTCCGGGTAGCGGCCGGCGAGGCGGTGGCCGACCCGCAGGCACAGGGCGGTCTTGCCGATGCCGCCCAGGCCGCTGATCGCCACCACCTGCGGGGTGCCCGCGCCGGCGTCGGCCGGCCCGCGGAGCTCGGCGATGCGTCGCTGTTCCTCGGTCCGGTCGACGAAGTGGGCGCGCTCGGGCGGCAGTTCGAAGGCCGGGGCGGGCGCGGTGGCGGCCGCCTGGTGGATGTTCACGGTGCCGACGTGCTGTGCCTGCACCACGGTGTCCACCCGGGCGTCGTCGCCCACCACGTTGCGCGTCTGTTCGGTCACCCGCCAACCCTACGCGCCGGCAGGGGCGCTGACCGGGAGACGGCGGGACCCGGGCGGGTGGGCGTGCCGGGTGTCGGGGTGTCGGCCCTTGGGCCGGGATGCCGACCGGCGGGCCGAGGTGGCGGCCGGCGCGCCGAGGTGCCGGCCCTCGGGGCCGGGCGTCAGGACTCGGGCCGGGCGTCAGGACTTGGGGACGGCGAACCAGTGCCAGTCCGGGCTCTCCGCGACCTCGCGCCAGACGGCGAGCGGGATCGGCGGCTCGGTGCGGGTCTTGAGCGACTTCCCGCCGGTGTAGTCGCGCAACCCGTTGTACTCGGTGAACTCCAGCACGGTGCCGTCCGGTCGCCACACGCTGACCCGGTGGCTGTACAGACCGGGCACCGGAGCGTCGTTGGACTCCACCATCTCTCCGGTGCCGTCCGGCAGGAAGCCGAAGTGGCAGCCCTGGACGGATCGGGCCCCGTTGCCGAGCACGGTCTCCGTGCACTGGAACGGCAGCGCGCTCGGGTCGACGGGCGCGTTCCGGTCCGTCGGGAAGGCGGCCTTCGAGTGACGCACCGTCACCTCGATGCTCGCCGCCTCGCCGGTGCCGTCGACGTAGTGCACGAGGACGCCCATGGTGCCGACGGGGAGCGAACCGGGGTGGTTCTCGGCGCCCTTGAGGTACTGCAGGTCCGCGGGCAGCAGCGCACCGAGCGTCTTGGACACCTGGGCGGGCGTGAACGCCAGCAGGCCGCCGGAGAGCGGGGTGCCGGTGGCCGACGGCCGGCCCGGTGCGGGCGGCGCGGACACGTCGAATGCGGGGCTGCGGTCCGGCCCGGGACTCGACTCCCCCTGGCCGGACGAACGGCCGAACAGGCCCGCCGGGTCGGTGGCCGAGGCGACGCCCGCACCGGCCGGGCCGGTGCTGCCGACGGGCGTCCGCGCGGTCGTGCCGGACAGTGCGGCGTTCGCACCGGCCGCGACCACCGCGACGACGGTGAGCGCGGCGCCTGCCCCCTGCAGTCGCCGGACCAGCTGGAGCCGACGACCTCGCCGCTTGCTCTCCGCGACGATCACGGCGACCGGGACGCACAGCTCCTCGACGCTCTTCTCCATCATCCGGGAGAGCTCCCGGTCCAGGTCCAATGTTCGTTGCCTTCCGTACTGGCGGGTGGGTGCCACGAGGTGGCGAAGGTCGGGCGGGCGACGCGGCCGGGTCGGCCGGTCAGTCCTGGAGCAGCAGCGCGCGGTCCGGACCGAGGATGGCACGCAGCCGGGTCATCGAACGGGAGTTGAGGCTCTTCACGGCGCTGACGGTGATGCCCATCGCCTCCGCCGTCTCCTCCAGGCTGTAGTCCTCCAGGTAGCGCAGCACCACTGCGGCCCGGTTGCGGGGCGGCAGTTGGCGCAGCGCCGCGACCAGGGTGATCCGCAGCGCGGCGGCACTGCCCTCCCGGACGCCGACCATCGGCTCGTCCGGGAACTCGGCGACGACGACCTCGGTGGAGCGGCGCAGCCGACGGTGCGACAGGTAGCAGCGCAGCAGCACCTTCCGGGCGTACGCGTCGACCCCCGCCTCCCCGTCGCCCCGCCGCAGCCGGCCCCAGACCGGGTACATCTTGGACAGCGTGGTCTGCACCAGATCCTGGGCCTGGTGCCAGTCCCCGCACATCAGGTACGCGATGTGGAACAGGCGGCGTGTCCGACTGGCCGCGAACTCGTCGAAGTCGAGCCCCTCGGTCATGTGGTCCCCCGGATGAGAATCGTTTCGTCAATGTGCTGAATAGACGCTGCACCGGAGGCGGTTCGTCGCGCCGCCCAAGATCAAGATTGAGTAACGGAGGGGCGGCCGCCCGGCCCTTCCCGCCCTCCCGTTCGCCCGCTCTCCCGGCGACGGCGGCACACTGGACCTCATGGATCCCGTCGAACGCGCCGGACGCACCGAACGCGCCGGACGCATCGAGCCCGTCGCCCGCATCGACCGCGTCGAGAGCGGCGAGCACATCGAGAGCACCGGACGCGAGGGCGGCGAGCCCGCCTGCTGGCTGAATCTGGTCTGCGAGGAGTGCGGCAAGGTCCGGGAAGGCGGGCGGTGCCCGGTCTGCGACGCCGAACCGGCGGGGCCGTCCGTCGCCGAGGTCGACGCCGGCTCGTAGCAGGGCGGTAGGCCGGGCGTCGCGGGAGCCTCAGCGGGTTCTCAACAGGTCCTCAGCAGGTGCTCAGCGCAGCAGGCCGTGCAGCAGCAGCTCCGCCAGGTGCCCGTACGCCTCGGCGTCGGCCAGGCCGGTGGTCTCGGCGACCTGGCGCTGCTGGATGCGGACCATCACCGAGCTGATCACGTCCGCCGCGAACGCCACGTGGGTCTCGCGGAAAGCGCCTTCCGCGACCCCGTCGTCAATCAGCTGTTGAATCTGCCGGGCGGCGGCGCGGGTGTTGCGGCCGTACACCTCGGCGGCGGGGTCGAAGGCCGCCAGGTCGTCGAAGAACCGGGCCGAGCCGGGGGCGAGTTCGGCGGAGACGGCGCGCAGGTAGGCGGCCAGCCTCGCGGCCGGGTCGGTCTCGGCGGCCAGCGCGGCCTCCACCCGGGAGGTGGCGTCGCGGAAGAAGTGCACCACGGCCGCCCGGACCAGCTGTTCCTTGGAGCCGGCCAGTCCGTACAGGGTCCGCTTCGAGCAGTGCAGCCGGGCCGCGAGGTCGTCCAGCGTGAACTGGGCGAACCCTTCGGCGGTGAAGAGTGCGACGAGTTCCTCGAAGAGGGCGCTGCGGCGGGCGGCGCCCCGTCCGCTGGGCTGGGGTGCGGCGGCGCTGTCGATCACCGGCCCAGTATGACAGTCGGCCTCTCCGCAGCCGCCGATCCGGCCGCCCCACGTACCCCGGGCCCCGTCCCGTACTCCCCCGCGCTTCCCGTGCGCGCTCGCTTTCTCCGTCCTTTCCCGGACTTTTCCCTGTTCACCGTCTCCGGGGCCCCCACTGCCGCCGCTACTGCGCTACGCTTCCCGGTACTGACGTACCGCTTTGCGTACCGCTTGGAGCCGGACATGGCCGTGGATCGCCTGCTTCCCACCGAGGAAGCCGCGGACCTGATCGCGCTGACCCGTGATCTCGCCGACAAGGAACTCGCCCCGAAGGTCGAGTCCCACGAGAAGCAGGAGCTGTACCCGGAGGGCCTGTTCGCACTGCTCGGCCAGGCCGGTCTGCTCGGCCTGCCGTACTCGGAGGAGTTCGGCGGCGGCGGGCAGCCGTACGAGGTGTACCTCCAGGTGCTGGAGGAGCTGGCGGCGCGCTGGGCGGCCGTCGCGGTCGCCACCAGCGTGCACACCCTGGCCTGCCACCCGCTGAACGCGTTCGGCACGCCGGAGCAGAAGGAGCAGTGGCTGCCCCGGATGCTGGCCGGTGAGATGGTCGGCGGCTACAGCCTGTCCGAGCCGAACGCCGGCTCCGACGCGGCCGCGCTGACCTGCAAGGCGGAGCCGGTCGACGGCGGGTACCGGATCACCGGCACCAAGGCGTGGATCACCCACGGCGGCAAGGCCGACTTCTACGCCCTGTTCGCCCGCACCGCGCCCGGCGCGCACGGCATCTCCTGCTTCCTTGCGCCCGGCCAGGTCGAGGGCCTGACCTTCGGCGCGCCCGAGGAGAAGATGGGCCTGAACGGCGTGCCGACCACGGCCGCGTACTGGGACGGCGCGCTGCTCGCGCCGGAGCGCCGGATCGGCGCCGAGGGGCAGGGCCTGTCCATCGCGTTCTCCGCCCTCGACTCGGGCCGGCTCGGCATCGCCGCCTGCGCCACCGGCCTCGCCCAGGCCGCACTGGACACCGCCGTGGCGTACGCCAACGAACGCACCACCTTCGGCCGCAAGATCGTCGACCACCAGGGCCTCGGCTTCCTGCTCGCCGACATGGCCGCCGCCGTGGACTCCGCCCGCGCCACCTACCTGGACGCGGCCCGCCGCCGCGACCTCGGCCGCCCGTTCAGCCGGCAGGCCAGCGTGGCCAAGCTGATCGCCACCGACGCCGCGATGAAGGTCACCACCGACGCGGTGCAGGTGCTCGGCGGCTACGGCTACACCCGGGACTTCCCGGTCGAGCGGTACATGCGCGAGGCGAAGATCATGCAGATCTTCGAGGGCACCAACCAGATCCAGCGCCTGGTGATCAGCCGCCAGTTCGCCCGCTGACCCCGCGCCCCTGACGGTTCGTCATCACCCGTTCGGGGCCGCTGTCCAACGGCCCCGAACGCCACCCCGCACGCCACTCGGAAAGGGCTTTCCAGCATGCAGCTCACCGGTACCGCCGCCCTGGTCACGGGTGCCGCCTCCGGCCTCGGCGCGGCCACCGCCGCCCACCTGGCGGGCCTCGGCGCCCACGTCTACGGCCTGGACCTGCCCAAGGCAGTCGAGTCCGCCACCCCGCCCGAGGGCGTCACCCTGCTCGGCGCGGACGTCACCGAGGAACAGCCCGTACGCGACGCGCTGGCCCGGATCGCCTTCGACGGCCACCCGCTGCGCCTGACCGTCAACTGTGCGGGCATCGCCCCGTCCGCCCGGATCGTCGGCCGCCGCGGCCCGCACGACCTGGACCTGTTCCGCACCGTGCTGAACGTCAACCTGATCGGCACCTTCAACGTGATGCGGCTCGCCGCCGAGGCGATGTCCGCCCAGGAGCCCGACGAGGCCGGCCAGCGCGGACTGGTCGTCAACACCGCGTCCATCGCCGCCTTCGAGGGCCAGGTCGGCCAGATCGCCTACGCCGCCTCCAAGGCCGGCGTGGCCGGGATGACCATCACCGCCGCCCGCGACCTCGCCCAGTTCGGCATCCGCGTCGTCACCATCGCCCCCGGCATCGTCGACACCCCGATGATGGCGAGCTTCTCCGACGAGATCCGCGCCGGCCTAGCCGCCACCGTCACCTTCCCGCAGCGCCTCGCCCACCCCGAGGAGTACGCCCGCCTGGTGGCCATGGTCGCCGACCACGACTACCTCAACGGCGAGACCATCCGGATGGACGGCGCCCTGCGGATGTCCGCCCGCTGAGCACGCCTCCCCGATGTGACGCAGGGCCGCCCCCGGTGGGCGGCCCTGTTTCGTGGCGCTGTTCCGTGGCGCTGTTCCGTGGCCCGCCTCGGCACCCCTGTTTCGCGGCCGATCGGACGAAACGAGTGAATTCCACCGGATGTCGTTGTCCTCGGTCGACGACGGGTGCAGGCTGTGCGCTGGGTACGAACTTCCGTCCGTGAAAGGGTGCGCAGCCGTGAACGATCCGCTTCAGGTCACGCCGTTGACGATCCGGCCGGCGACTGCGTTCAGCTACGACCTCGGGATCCACGGGCTGTTCACGGTGAACTTCAGCGTCCCGGGCGTGACGCCGAGCAGTGTGGTGATGGCGTCGATGACGGAGATCAACTCGAACGGCCAGCCCTTCGTCGGCGACGCGACCACGACCGTGCACAACGTCGCCCCCGGCAACGGCAACGTCCGGCTGCGGGGCGAGGTCGGCTGGAGCTCCGACCTCTCGGTGCGGGTGTACCTCCTCGTCAACTGACCGCGCCGGCGGGCCTTCTGGCCGGTCCCGGCCTCGTCGACCGATCTCGGCCCCGGGCCGACGCGTCACCAGTCCGCGACCTGGTAGTCCTTCAGGAAGACGCCACTGAGCGGCTCGCCCGCCTCGCCCCGGACGATCGGGTCGTAGATCCGGGCCGCGCCGTCCACGATGTCGAGCGGGGTGCGGAAGCCGGCGCCCGCCATCCGGGACTTCTTGGGCGCCGGGTTCTCGTCGGTGATCCAACCGGTGTCGACCGCGCACATGTGGATGCCGCGCTGGGCGAGTTCGGCGGCACTGGTGCGGGTGAGCATGTTCAGGGCGGCCTTGGCCATGTTGGTGTGCGGGTGTCCGGGCATCTTGTTGCGGACCGCGAACCGCCCTTCCACCGCCGTCACGTTGACGATGTACCGCGACGGGTGCGGGGACGCCTCCAGCAGCGGCAGCAGCCGGTCGCAGAGCAGGGCGGGGGCGAGCGCGTTGACCAGCTGGGTCTCCAGCACCTCCGCCGGATCGAGTCCGCCGAGCGTCGCCGACCAGGAGTTCTGCGGGGCACGGTCGGGCAGCAGACCCGCCTCGTCCATCGGGGCGAGGAGCGGCAGCGCCGGAGCCGCCAACGCCGCCTCCTGCGCTGTCGGTTCAGTGGTAGGTGCGGTGGCGGGCGCGACGACGGGTACGGCGCCGAGTTCGACGGCCGGCCAGGCGGCGGCGAGGACCGGCATCGGGCGGAAGCCGGGAGCGTGACCGACCTGCACCGGGACGGGTCCGTGCTCACCGGCGGCGAGCAGCGCGTACGCCTCGGGCGGGCGGCGGACGGTCTGCGCCGCGTTGTTCACCAGGATGTCCAACGGCCGCCCCTCGGACCGCAGTTGCTCGCACAGACTGAGAACCTGCCGCGGGTCGCGCAGGTCGATGCCGACGATCCGCAGCCGGTCCAGCCAGTCGGCGCTGCCCTCGGCGGCGGCGAACCGGCGCAGCGTGTCGTGCGGGAAACGGCTGGTGATGGTCAGGTCGGCGCCGTCGCGGAGCATCATCAGCGCCAGCTGGAAGCCGATCTTGACGCGCGCGCCGGTGAGCAGCACCCGCCGACCGGTCAGGTCGGTGCTGAGGGCGCGTCGGGTGGTGTGGTCGGCGGCGCAGTCCGGACACAACCGGTGGTAGAACCCGTCGAGTTGGCGGTAGCCGCGCTTGCAGACGTAGCAGCGCCGGTTCCGCCGGAGCTCGCCGATCGGGGTGTGGCCGGTCGCACTGGGCAGCGCGGCGTCCTCGCGGCGGCCGTCGCCGCCGGTGGCGGTGGCAGCGCTCAGTTCGGCATCGGCGAGGACGGCCTCGGCGCGACGCTCGCGCCGGCGGTGCTGGCGGCTGTCACGCACGAAGGACTCGGCGACGCGCTCGGCACGCAGCCGCAGCGGGTGGTCGACGGGCAGGGCGCGCAGCCGTCCGACGGCGCGGCCGAGCGCGGCGAGTTCGGCCTCGACGGCGGCCCGGGTCTCATCCAGGCCCTGAAGCTCGTCCGCACCGCCGCAGGTCTCGCCCGCGCCGCGGGTCTCACCCGGGCTGCGGGTCTCACCCGGGCTGCGGGTCTCTTCCGGAGCCGGGGGCTCGTCCAAGCCGCGGGTGTCGGTCGGCTCGGGCGTGCTCATCGGGCTTCCTTCGGAGTGACGGTGCATCGGCGGGGTCGGGCCCGGCCGGATTCGAACCGGCGTGTTCCGCCTGTGGAGGGCGGCGCGTCTGCCTCTGCGCTACGGGCCCGGTGCCGGGGGCCTCGCGGGGGCCGGATTCGAACCGGCGTTTGACGCGCTGTTGACGCGCCGCGCCTGCCTCTGCGCTACGCCCGGGAGGTGAGAGGGATGCTACCGGTACGCACGGGGAGCTCGGCAAGCGCTTTCCGTGAGCCTGTCCCGACCAACGGGAAATCGCTTTCCGCATGCCCCGCCCCGGCCGATGGTCGATGGCCGACGAGGACGTGCGGAAAGCGGTTACCGTTCGTCAGAACCTCCCGGGGGCCGGATTCGAACCGGCGTGATCCGCGATGCCGTCGCGGCGCGTCTGCCTCTGCGCTCACGCCCGGGAGGTGGACGAGATGCTACCGACACGCACCGGGCGGTCGGCAAACGCTTTTCCGCCCCCGCTCCGCCCCCGCCCCGTCCCCGCTCCCCCGAGCAACGGGAAACCGCTTTCCGCGAGCCCCTCCCGATGGTTCGGCAGGGCACCCGGAAAGCGGTTTCCGTCTCCAGCGGTGCCGCCCAGCAGCCCGGTCCCAGGGTCCCGTCCCACGGTCGCGTCCCGCAGTTCCGTCCCGCAATTCCGTCCCGCGGTTCCGTCCCGCAGTTCCGGCAGTCGAGGCACCGCCCCCGGCCGTCAGCCCTGGCGGAGCTCCGGGAAGTCGCTGTCCAGGTACTCGTTCGGGTTGCGGTCGCCGACGCGCTCCGCCTCGTGGGTGCGCAGTTCGACGCGGCGGATCTTGCCGGAGATGGTCTTCGGCAGGTCGGCGAACTCGAGGCGGCGGATCCGCTTGTAGGCGCTGAGCTTCTCGCGGGTGAACCCGAGGATGTCGCGGGCGAGTTCGGGGCTGGGGGTGCGGCCGTCGACCAGCACCACGTACGCCTTGGGGACGGCCAGGCGCAGCGGGTCGGGCGAGGGGACGACGGCGGCTTCGGCGACGGCGGGGTGTTCGATCAGGACGCTCTCCAGCTCGAACGGGGAGATCCGGTAGTCGCTGGCCTTGAAGACGTCGTCGGCGCGACCGACGTAGGTGATCCAGCCGTCGGCGTCCCGCGCGGCGACGTCGCCGGTGCGGTAGTGGCCGTCGCGCATGGCGTCGGCAGTGCGCTCGGGGTCGCCGCGGTAGCCGCGCATCAGGCCGAGCGGGCGGTGGGCCAGGTCGAGGCTCAACTCGCCTTCCTCGGCGGGCTTCCCGTCGGGGTCGAGGAGGGCGATGCGGTAGCCGGGGAGCGGCCGTCCCATCGAGCCGGGCTTGACGGGCTGGCCGGGCGTGTTGCCGATCTGGCAGGTGGTCTCGGTCTGGCCGAAGCCGTCGCGGAGGGTCAATCCCCAGGCGGCGCGGACCTGTTCGATCACCTCGGGGTTCAACGGTTCGCCGGCGCCGACGAGTTCGCGCAGTTCGGTGCGGTGCGCGCCCAGGTCGGCCTGGATCAGCATCCGCCAGACGGTGGGCGGGGCGCACAGCGTGGTGACCCGACAGCGGGCGATCACGTCCAGCAGCTGCTGGGCGTCGAACCGGCCGTAGTTGAAGACCAGGACGGTGGTCTCGGCGTTCCACGGCGCGAACAGGTTGCTCCAGGCGTGCTTGGCCCAGCCCGGCGAGGAGATGTTGAGGTGGACGTCGCCGGGGCGCAGTCCGATCCAGTACATGGTCGACAGGTGGCCGACCGGGTACGAGGCGTGGGTGTGCTCGACCAGCTTCGGCTTGGAGGTGGTGCCGGAGGTGAAGTACAGCAGCAGCGGGTCGTCGGCGAGGGTGATTCCCTCGGGGGTGAACTCCTCGGCTGCGGTGTCGACCCGGGCGTAGTCGTGCCAGCCCTCGGGGGTCTCGCCGGTGCTGCCGACGGCGATCCGCAGCGGGGCGCCGGGGAGGCCTGCGAAGCGGTCGGCGACCTCGGCGGCGGCGATCACGGCGCTCACCTCGCCGCGTTCCAGGCGGTCGGCGAGGTCCTCGGCGGACAGCAGCAGGGTGGCGGGGATCAGCACCACACCGAGCTTGATCGCGCCGAGCATCACCTCCCACAGCTCGCTGACGTTGCCGAGCATCACCAGGACCCGGTCGCCGCGCCCGAGTCCGAGTTCGCGCAGGTGGTTGGCGACCTGGTCGGAGCGGCGGGCGAGCTGGTCGAAGGTGTGGACACGCTCGCTGCCGTCGGCCTCGACGACCCACAGCGCGGGCTTGTCGTTGCCGCGGGCCATCGGGTCGAAGTGGTCCAGGGCCCAGTTGAACTCGCCCAGCTCCGGCCATTGGAAAGTGCGGTACGCGGTGTCGTAGTCGGTGGCGTGCTGCCACAGCACCTCGCGGGCGGCGTGGAAGTTGGCCGCCGACGTGGCGCGGTCGAGCCGCGCCCCGGTCCCGGAGTCCGCGCCGGAGGCGGCACCGTCGCCCGGCCGGGACGGCGGCTGCTCGTTGTTGTGGACGTTCTCGGCTGAGCCCATGGCCTGACCCCTCTGTGTTCAGTTACCGTCGCACCCAATATTTCCGCCGGCCCCGGGTCTGCGGTCCCCCCACCTGGAGAGGAGAGTTCGCTCGGATGGCGGATGGCTCCACTGGTCGTACCGTACGGGTCCTGGTGGTCGACGACCATCCAGTGGTCTGCGACGGCGTGTCCGCGCTGATTCGGCGGGCCGAGGACGTGTCCGTGGTCGGCTCGGCCCGGACGGCGCGCGAGGGCGTGGCGCTGGCCGCGTCGCTGCGCCCGGACGTCGTGCTGCTGGATCTGCGGCTGCCGGACCTGCCGGGTTCCCGGACGGTGCCGCTGCTGCGGGCGGCCGCGCCGGATGCCCGGGTGGTGCTGTTCACCGCGTTCGAGGACCGGGACGCGCTGTCCGCGGCGCTCGCGGCGGGTGCGCACGGCTGCCTGCTGAAGGACGTCACGGACACCGATCTGGTGGCCCAGCTGCGGCTGGCCGCGGCGGGCGGGCGGGTGCTCGACCCACGACTGAACGGTTCGGCCCCGGCCCAGTTGCAGGCGCGGTTGTTCGGGTTGTCGCTCAGCCGGCGCGAGTACGAGGTGATCCGCTCGGCGGCGACCGGCCGCACCAACCCGGAGATCGCGGAGGAGCTCGGGCTGACCCGGAACACCGTCAAGACGTACCTGCAGACGGCGATGCAGAAGCTCGGGGCGCGCAACCGGGTGGAGGCGATCCGCCGGGCGCAGCAGGAGCAGTTGCTCTGACGGGGCGGGCGCGGACGAGTGCGGACTGGCGCGGACGGGCCGGCCGGTCAGGCCAGTCAGGCCGGGTGGTGCTGCGGACGGGTGGACGGCAGCGGGAACGGGCCTCCGGGGAGCGGAAGTTCGCCCCGCAGGGTGGTGCCGTCCTCGTCGCTGTGCAGGTGGAGGCTGCCGCCCAGGCGTTCGTACCGGGCGCGCAGGCCGGGCAGGCCGGCACCGGTGGCAGCGGTGTCGACCTGGTGGTCGGCGGCCGCGTCCACGGAAGGCGGTTTCCCTCCAGTCCCCGGGAGCGGGTTCCCGGCGCGAACCGAAAGCGGCTTCCCGTCGCGAACGGAAAGCGGTTTCCCGGCGCATGCGGAAAGCGATTTCCCGTCGTACCCGGAAAGCGGTTTCCCGTTGGGTTCGGGCCCCGGCCCGTCGTCGATGACGGCGAGGCCGAGGCGGTGCCGGTCGTGGGTGAGGGTGACGGCGACCGAGCCGGCCCGGGCGTGTTTCTCGACGTTGAGCAGCCCCTCGGCGACGGTGCGGCGCAGCAGGGCGGCGCGTTCGGGGTCCAGGCGCGGGACGGGTCCGATGGGGATGAAGGCGGCGGGAGTCCCGGTGCGTTGTTCGAAGCTGCGGAGCGTCTCGGCGAGGTCGGCGGCGAGGCGGTCGCCGCCGCACTCGCCGTCGTCGGCGGTGGGCCGGTCGCGGTGCAGGCGGGCGACGGCGGCGCGCAAGGTCGCGGCGGCGTCGCCGAGTTCGCGTTCGAGGCGGCGCAGGCGGTCGGCGAGTTCGGGGTGGTGGGCGGTGTCGGCGCGCAGGTCGCGGACGGAGCTGCCGAGGCCGAACAGCATGGCGCCGACGCCGTCGTGGAGTTCGGCGGCGATCCGGCGGCGTTCGCCGGTGACGGCGGTGTCGGCGAGGGTGGCGGCGCCGTCGGCGACGTCCACGGCGAGGGTGGCGAGGTGGGCGAGTCGGGTCAGGCCGTCGATGGCGCTGTCGCCGATCTGTCCGCTGCCGCGGATGGCGCCGTAGAGGACGCCGCGGGCGGGGCCGGTGCCGATCGGGAGGCCGACCATACCGGTGACGGCTTCGCTGCCGACCTGCTGGTCGAAATCATGCGTGATGCGGCTGGAGCGGTAGTAGTCGCGGACCGCGACGGAGCTGCCGACGGCCGCCACTCGGCCGCCGAGGCCGAGGCCGAGCGGGATCCGCAGGTCGTGCAGGGTGCTGTGGAGTGTGCCCGACCAGGCGCGCAGCACCAGATCGCGGCCTTCCACCAGCCCGCCGAGGCCGAGCTCGAACCCGTGCTCGGCCCGGGCCCGTTCCGCGATGGCCCGGAGCATGCGCCGGGTGTCCAGCATCCCTATCCGGTGGATCCGTGCACGCTCGATCCGGTCCAGCTCGGCGAGCGCGGCCAGCACCTCGGCCTCCTGTTCGCTCCCGCCACCGCCGTTCATGCGCGGCAGCGTACCGGGTCCACACATCGACGCCGGTCCTCCGATCGCGCGGTCCGATCACCGTCGTGCCCGGGGCTGCGTCCCGCGGGTCGCCACCGCACCATCGATCGAACGCCTGATCCATACCGGTGCCGGTGCGGCGTGGCGGTTTGAGGCCTCTGCGTCGCGGAGCGATGCTGAGGGCATGGCCTGGGGGTTGCTGCTCCGAAGGGGAATGTGCGGACATGGCGACACGGGTACCGGGCCGTGCGGCCACTGCGACGGTGGACGGTGCCGGCTCGATCACGGGATGGTCGGCGGCGGCCGAGCGCATGTCGGGGTTCTCGGCGGACCGGGTGCTGGGCCGTTCCGCGTTCGCCCTGCTGGCCGGCGACGCGCCGATCGCCGTGCTGCGCGCGGTGGTTCGGCGTGAGCCGTTCACCGGGATGGTCCGGCTGATCCGCTCGGAGCGCGATCCGGTAGCGGTGGAGTTGGCGATCGTCCCGGTGCGGACGGCGGGCGGCGAGCCGACCTGGGTGGTGTCCGCGCAGCCGTTGCAGCCGCTGGGGGTCGATCCGCCGCCGATCGTCGAGGTGCCCGAGCGGGAGACCCGTCCGGAGGATCTGGCCAGGCGCCGACTGGCGATGCTCGGCGCGGCCGGCCTGCGGATCGGATCGACCCTCGAAGTCCGGCGCACCGCACAGGAGTTGGCGGACGTCGGGACGGAGGACTTCGCGGACTTCGTCGGCGTGGACCTGCTGGAGCCGGTGTTCGGCGGCAGTCCGCCGTCCAACGCGGGCCTGGTGTTCTACCGGGTGGCGCAGCAGTCGGTACTACCGGGCTCTCCGGAGTCGGCGGTGGCGGTGGGGGCGCGTGACGTGATCCTCCCGGAGTCGCCGATGGCGCAGGTGCTGTCCTCGGGGCGACCGGTGCGGACGGACATGCGGGACCCGATCGTGCGCAGTTGGATCGACCAGGAGCCGCGGCGGCACGAGTCGACGGCGGAGTTCGGGATCCATTCGTTGCTGCTGGTGCCGTTGACGGCACGCGGGGTGACGCTGGGCGTGGCGATCTTCCTGCGGCACCGTTCGCCGGAGCCGTTCGACGACGACGATCTGGTGCTGGCCACGGAGTTGACGGCGCGGGCGGCGCTGTCCGTGGACAATGCCCGCCAGTACACCCAGCAGCGGGACACCGCGTTGGCCCTGCAGCGTTCGCTGCTGCCGGCCCGGACGCCCCGGCAGGCGGCGGTGGAGGTGGCGTTCCGCTACCTGCCGGTGAGCGGTCGGGACGGGGTGGGCGGCGACTGGTTCGACGTGATCGCGCTGTCGGGCGCCCGGGTGGCGCTGGTGGTGGGCGACGTGGTGGGGCACGGGGTGCCCGCGGCGGCGGCGATGGGACGGCTGCGGATGGCGGTGCGGACGCTGGCCGACATCGACATTCCGCCGGACGAACTCCTCACCCACCTGGACGACTTGGTACTGCGGGTGGATCTGGACGAGCTGCCGGACAGCACCATGGCCTGGGCGGGCGGCAGCGTGGGCGCGACCTGCCTGTACGCGGTGTACGACCCGGTGACGCGCACGTGCACGATGGCCCGGGCGGGCCACCCGGGTCCGGCGCTGGTCGGCCCGGACGGCGCGGTGACGTTCCCCGAGCTGCCGCCGGGCCCGCCGCTGGGCCTCGGTGGACTGCCGTTCGAGGCGGAGGAGTTCGCGATCCCGGAGGGCAGCGTGCTGGCGCTGTACACGGACGGCCTGCTGCGGGCCTCGGAGTTGCGCGGCGACCCGGCACTCGGCCTGGACGGACTGGCTTCGGCACTCGCCGAGCCCGCGAACTCCTTGGAGGAGCTGTGCGACCGGGTGCTGTCCGCGTCACTGGGCCCGGACGCGCCCAGCGACGACGTGGCGCTGCTGCTGGCCCGCACCCGGGCGCTGCACGAACAGGACGTGGCCGACTGGGAGTTGCGGCGCGACCCGGCGGAGGTGGCCCGGGCCCGCAAGCTGGCCGCGGCGGCGCTCGCCGAGTGGGGGCTCGAAGCGGCGGCGTTCGTCACCGAGTTGGTGGTCAGTGAGCTGGTCACCAACGCGGTCCGGTACGGACAGCCGCCGATCGGCCTGCGGTTGATCCGGGACCGCGGCACGCTGATCTGCGAGGTGTCGGACGGCAGCAGCACGGCCCCGCATCTGCGCCGGGCGCGCACCTTCGACGAAGGCGGCCGCGGTCTGCTGCTGGTGGCGCAGCTCTGCCGGAACTGGGGCACCCGGCACACGCCGCGCGGCAAGACCATCTGGGCGGAACAGCAGCTCTGAGCCCGTTCCCGGCAGGATCCTCCGGGGTTCAGCCCGTCAGCGCGGCCCGGACGGCCTCGCGCAGCCGTCCGTCGTGCCGGTCGAGCAGCCCGGCGGCGGTGGCGGCGTCCACGTCGGCGAGCAGCAGCAGGATGGCGTCCTTCACCTTTCCGCCGGTGGCGTCGAGCGCGGTGGCGACGTCGGCGGGTTCGGCGTCGGTGGCGAGGGCGACGATGCGGCGGCTGCGGTCGCGGAGTTTCTCGTTGGTCGCGCGGAGGTCGACCATCAGGTTTCCGTAGGTCTTGCCGAGTCGGATCATGGTGATCGTCGAGATCATGTTGAGCACCAGCTTCTGGGCGGTGCCGGCCTTCAACCGGGTGGAGCCGGTGAGCAGTTCGGGGCCGGTGACGATCTCGATGCCGTGCTCGGCGGCGGCGGCGAGCGCGGAGCCGCGGTTGCCGCACAGCCCGACGGTGAGGGCGCCCAGGGCGCGGGCGTGCTCGACGGCGGCGACAGCGTAGGGGGTGCGGCCGGACGCGGAGATGCCGACCACGGTGTCGTCGGCGGTGAGGTGGAGGGCGTCGAGGTCGGCGCCGGCGGCGGAGCGGTCGTCCTCGGCGTTCTCGACGGCGGCGGTGAAGGCAGCGGGGCCGCCGGCGATCAGTGCGACGACCTGGCCGGGCGCGGTGTTGAAGGTGGGCGGGCACTCGGCGGCGTCGAGGACGCCGAGTCGGCCGGCGGTTCCGGCGCCGGCGTGGATCAACCGGCCGCCGCGGCCCATCCGTTCGGCGATCGCGTCGACGGCGGCGGCGATCGCGGGCAGTTCGGCGGCGACGGCGTCCGGGACGGTGCGGTCCTCGGCGTTCATCAGCCGGGCGATCTCCAGGGTCGGCAGCAGGTCGATGCCCGCGTGCTCGGGCCGCCGGGTCTCGGTGGCCAGTCCGGCGAGCGCGGCCAGGTCCGCGGCCGGCTCGGCGGCACCGGGCCGGTTCGGGGCCTCGGCGGACGAGAGGGGCAGGTCACTGGGGTGCGGGGTGCCGTTCACAGCGCCCGAGCCTAACCGTGCGCCCGCTGCCGAACAATCGCTCTCCGTCCCCCGGTTGCCGCATCCCGTCGAAGCTTTGCCGGTCCGTCCGGTGGCACGGCGCGCCGGGTCTGGCACACTCCCGGCATGGACATTCGGGGGGATGGATCCACTGGCGCCTCGGCGCCCGTCGCACTGTCGCGGCTCGCATGGCAGCCGGTGCTGGCCGTCGCAGCGGGTGTCGCGGCGCTCCAGGCGGTGCTGCTCGGGCGGTACGGCTTCCACCGTGACGAGCTCTACTTCCTGGCCGCCGGGCACCACTTGGCCTGGGGCTATGTCGATCAGCCGCCGCTGACGCCGCTGTTGGCCCGGTGGTCGACGGCGCTGTTCGGCGAGAGCCCGGCGGGGCTGCGGGTGGTCGCGGTGCTGCTGGGCGCCGCGACGATCGTCCTGACCGCCCTGGCCGCCCGGGAGTTGGGGGCGCGGCGGGGCGGTCAGGTGTTGGCGGCGGCGGGTGCGGCGGTGTCGGCGATGGTGCTGGCGCTGGGTCACATGCTTTCCACGGCGAGCTTCGACCTGTTCGCGTGGACGGGTATCGGGGTGCTGGTGCTGCGGCTGCTGCGCACCGGTGACCGCCGCTGGTGGGTGGCGATCGGCGCGGCGGTGGGTGTCGCACTGCTGAACAAGGATCTGGTGCTGCTGCTGGCGGCGGCGCTGCTGCCGGCCGTCCGGTTCACGGGCAACCGGCAGGTGCTGCGCGGGCGTTGGCTGCCGGTGGGTGCGCTGCTGGCGGTGCTGGTGGCCGCGCCGAACCTGTACTGGCAGGCCCGGCACGGTTGGCCGCAGCTGACGGTGGCGTCGGGCATCAGCGGCCAGGACGGCCTGGCCGACCGGCTGACCTTCGTGCCGATGCAACTGCTGTACCTGTCACCGGTCCTGGTGCCGGTGTGGCTCGGCGGCCTGCGCCGGCTGCGGCAGGAGCCGGAGCTGCGCTGGGCGCGGCCGTTGGCGTACGGCTACCTGGGGCTGTGCGCGCTGGTGCTGCTGCTCGGCGGCAAGCCGTACTACGCGTTGCCGCCGCTGCTGCTGGTCATGGCGGCCGGGTGCCAGCCGGTGGTGGACCGGATGTGGCCGGCGGCCCGCAGCCGGGCGCGGCTGGTCGGGGTGCTGGCACTGGCGGTGGCACTGAACGCGGTGATCACGCTGCCGGTGCTGCCCGCGCGTCAACTCCCGCTCGTGGCCTGGGTGTACCAGGAGTCGGCGGAGCAGGTCGGCTGGCCGGAACTGGCTGCGGCGGCGGGTGCCGGTTGGGCGCTGGTCCCGGCCGAGCAGCGCGGCCGCGCCGTGGTGTTCGCCGCCGACTACGGCGAGGCGGGCGCGCTGGCCCGGTTCGGCGGCGACTACGGCCTGCCCGCGCCGTATTCGGGCCACATGTCGTTCGCCGACTGGGGCCCGCCGCCGGACTCCTCGACCGGACCGGTGCTGCTGATCCACCCCGCACCGTACCCGCAGGTCGAGCGGGCCTTCACCGGCTGCCGCGAGGTCGCCCGGGTCGACAACGGCCGCGGCCTGGCCAACGAGGAGCAGCACGCCCCGGTCCTGCTGTGCGACGGGCCGGTCCGGCCGTGGTCGCAACTCTGGCCGCAGCTACGGCACTTCTACTGACCTATGTGGGCGGGGCGGTCCGCAGCACGCTGTCGGTGACGCCGCCCGGGCATTCGCGGCGGCGCCCCCAGCCGGCCAGTTCGGCGCCCGCGCGGTAGGCCGAGTTCAGGAAGTCGAGCGCGGTCGCCCACGGGTCGTCGGCGGTCCGGACGTCCGCGTACTTCAGGAGAGCGAGGTGGCTGCCCCGGTTCACGGTCCAGGAGGCGGCGGCCGGGTGCAGGGGGCGGGTGGCGAGGTCGGTGGGTTCGGGTGCGGTGTAGCAGTAGAAGGCTGGCTCGGGGACGTTGTCGTCGCCGAACCAGAAGCCGGAGCTGATGACTTCGCGGGAGTAGGCCTCCCGGGTGACGGGGTCGGCGGCGGGCTGGTCGATCTCGCGGTCGGAGAAGCGGGTGACGGCGAGGTCGAAGGTGTGCCAGAAGTGGTGCACGGGGCTGGTCTTGCCGGAGTAGCCGCTGGCGTACTCCTCCAGCAGCAGGGCGACCTGGCTGAGGATGTGCCAGTAGGTGGTGACGGCGGCCGGGTCGTAGCTGCGGTGTTCGTCGTCGTCGGCGAACGGGCGGTGGCTGTCGGGCAGGTCGTACGGGTAGGGGTGTTCGGGGACGATGTCGATGTCGAGGTGGATGAGGGCCCGCAGGGTGTCGCGGTAGAAGTCGCCGACGGAGCGGCCGATCAGCGGGAAGGAGTCCTCGCGGCCGCCGAGGGTGCGGAGGTACAGGCGGTGGTCGGTGAAGTCGAAGTCGATGGTGAAGGCGTCGCCGCCGCGGGTGGGGCCGGTGGGCCGGGTGGTGATGCCGCGTCCGGTCAGGTGGTAGGGGACGTTCCACCAGTGGTTGCGGCGGGGGCTGCCGGCCAGCCGGATCTTGCCGATGACCTGGGCGAATCGGTGCAGGGTCTCCTTGGTGTCCCGCCAGGACTCCAGGGGCAGGGGCGGGAAGAGTTCCATGGTGCGCTCCGGCTGGGGGTGGGTCGCGACGGGTGTTGCGTCCCATCCTCGCGGGGCGGGCCGCGCCGTCCGGGTGCGACGCGCCCGGGCGGCGGGGAGACTGCTCCACCCGGGTGCCGCGGTCAGTCCCGTCCGCTGCCGCTGCCGCCGGTCAGCTCGTAGCGGTGCGGCGCCATCGCGGTGTCGTGCCCGGGCAATGCGGCCATCACCGCGGCGTGCACCTGCCCGGGGGTGAGCGCCCGACCTCCGGTGTCGACCGTCGCGGTCAACTCACCTCCCTGCCAGTGCACTTCGACGTCCTTTGCGTCGAGCGCGGCGCGCAGCAGGTCGGCGACGGCGTCCAGGTCGATCCAGTTGGCGCCGATCTGCTGCCAGCGGCCCTTGTCGCGGCGGCCGACGGGGAGGCCGGTGAGGGCGGCGAGTTCGCCGTCGGGGCCGAGGCGGACGGTGCGCCGGCCGGCCAGGTCGAGCAGGCGGAGCAGGGCGTGCGCGAAGAGTTCGGTCTCGTCGCGGTCGAGGACGTCGGGGTGGGTGTGCAGGGTGAATTCGAGGCAGCCGGCGGTGCGCCAGATGTTGAGCATCAGCCGGGTGGGGGTGGGTTCGGCGGGGTACCAGGCGAGGTCGGGGTCGGTGGGCGGGTCGGGCCTGGTGGCGGCGACGCTGTCGGGGACGGTGGCGCTGAGGTCGTTGACGACGACGTGGCGGGCGAACCGGGCGCCGCGGCGGTGGGCGACGTCCTCGATCAGCTGCCAGATGCGTTCGGCGTCGAAGGTGGCGTGCCAGTAGCCGGACAGTGCCTGGGCCTGGGTGCGACCGATCAGGGTGTCGAGGTCGGGGCAGTCGGTGTCGACGGCGAGCAGGGCGTCCTGGGCGAGGGTGCCGATGTGCTCGGCGAGGCCGGGGCGGTGGCGGTTCGCGGACAGCGCGGCCATCACCACTGTGCCGCGGGCGGCGCGGTGCGCGGCCAGGGCTGCGTAACACGCCAGCAGGACGGCCGAGTTGGAGGCTCCGGTGCGCCGGGCGGCGCGGACCAGGGCGGCGGCCCCCGCGGTGGAGCGGACGCCGAGCGTGGGCAGCTGGGTGTCGTTGGGGCCGATCCGGTCGTCGGCGAACACGGCGGACGGCTGGTCGGCGAGGATGTGTTCCCAGTGCCGGAGCGCGGCGCGGGTGCGGCGCTGCCCGGAGCTGGACCGCTCCTGCTCGGCGACCTCGATCGGGGTGGGCGCGGCCGGCGGGGGCAGGGTGCCGCCGGCCGCCAGGGTCAGCCACTCCTGGTACAGCAACCCGGTGGCGACGCCGTCGAGTTGGGCGTGGCAGATGACCACGGCGAGCAGCACGGGGAGGTCGTGGCGGGTGAGCAGGGCGAACCGCAGCGGAAAGTCCTCGCCCAGGTCGAAGGCCTGGCGGCGGCCGTCCCAGCAGTAGCGTTCGGCGCACTCGGCCGGGTTCTCGTCCGCTCCGAGTGCGATCACCCGGACGATGAACTCGCCTGCCGATCTGACGCGTTGGCGCTCGGGCTGGCGATCGGCGGGGCCGGGGAAGACGGTGCGCAGCGCGGCGTGGCGTTCGGCGAGGGTGCGCAGCGCGGAGAGGCAGCCCGCCAGGTCGGCGGTGGCGGGGACGGTCCAGGTGGCCTGCTTGTTCATGTGCGAGGGTTCGTCGTGGCGCAGGCAGCGGATCATGTTGTCCTGGCCGAGCGTGAGCGGGCCCTCGGCCTCGGCGGTTTCGACTCCGAACTGCACCACGACGTCTTGCTGTTGGGACACGTGCGTCAGTCTCCGTTCAGGGCGGTTCTGATGGCCTCGGGCCAGTCGACGGGGCGGGAGCCGTGGGTGTGCAGCAGGGCCAGGGCGATCCGGTCGAGGCCGAAGGCGGTGCAGGCGGTGTGGCCGGGCGCGCCGTCGGCGGTGAAGGCGAAGGCCTCGCCGAAGTGGTCCTTGTGGATGTTGGCGGAGGCGATCGCCTGCACCAGTCCGTCGGCCACCGGGACCCGCAGTTCGAACTTCAACTCCTGGGCGCGCTGCGCCGCTTGGTAGAGGCGTCGGCCGCCGCCGAAGAACGGGTCGTCGGCCAGGTCGATCGACGGCTTGAGGCCGAGCGTCTCCAGCCAGTCGGCGACCCGCTGCAGCCAGTGTTCGCGCCAGTCGAGGCAGTGGGCGGGAGTGCCGGCGGTGACGAGTTCGGCCATTCGGAAGGTGCGCAGCCGGCCGGGTTCGGCGGTGGCTTCCTGCCGGAAGCACTGCGCTTCGACGCTGAACCGGGCGGGGTGGTGGAGGTCCTGGCCGGTGAGGGTGGCGTACACGGGGTAGCAGGCGGCGGGCAGCAGGACCAGGTCGGACACCGTCTGCCGGTCGTGCCAGGGCCCGGATTCGGCGATCAGCGGGGCGAGTCGACGCCAGTCGGCGGCGCTGCCGGTGTAGCTGTGCACGGTGCCGAGCAGCTGCGGGAAGGAGGCGACGTACCCGGCCCGTTCGATGGTGGCGCGGGAGATCACGGGTGGCACGACCAGCCGTTCGAACGGTTCGTCGGCGGCGAGCCGGGCGATCGCCTCGCGCAGCGCGCCGAGCAGCTTCTCGTAGGCGGCGGACTGGAGTTGGACGCCGGCGGCGGCGGTGGGCAGCGGGGTGGCGTCGTCGGGGTGGCGGGTCATGGTCTGCCTTCGAGGTCGGGCCGACGGGTGGCGGGGGTGCGATGGGCGCCGGAGCCGTCGACGCGCTGGAGGTGGTGGGGGTCGAGGCCGTCGACGCGCTGGAGGTGGTGGGGGTCGAGTCCGTCGACGCGGCGGATGCCGAACTCCTGGGCGAGGTCGGCCGGGTAGGAGAGCAGCCGCGGCCGGACCAGTCGGCTGCCGGTGCGGGCGGCGGCGGCCCGGTGGCCGGGCGGTGCGGGCAGGTCATGGACGGTGCAGGGCCCGAGCGGCCCGTCGATCCGGTACGGGCCAGGGCCGCCGACCGGCCCGGCGTGGGTGCGCAGCCCGTCGGCGAGGCGTCCGCCGTGGGCCTTGGTGTACGCCTCCTTGCGGGTCCATCTGCGGGTGAACTCCGCGGCCCCGCCGCCGGTTTCGGACGCCGGGTAGTAGCGCCGGGCAAGTCGGGCGGCCGCATGGCCGCTGGGGACGGGTTCCAGGTCCACGCCGATCTCGCCGTCCCCGTCGGCACGTTGCTGGACGGCGAACAGCGCCCACCGGCCTGCCGTGCTCAGGTTGACGCTCAACTTGCCTTCCAGGTCCACGGGTTCGGGGCGTCCGTGCGGGCCGCGCCGCCATCGGACGCGCTCCGGCGGGACGCCCGCGGCAGCGGCGGTCAGCAGGCGGGCGGCGGCGTGCGCGGCGAGGAAGCGGCGCCGACCCGGCCCGTCGGGGGTGCGGGCAGCCCGGGCGCGCTCGTCCGGGTCGATCAACTCCCCGAGGGCGGCGGCCTGTTCTTCGGTGATGTCGGTGGCGATCAGCCAGATCTCGGTCATCCGGCGGGGTCCTCGGGCGCCCAGCACGCCAGGTCGAGCCTGCCGGTCTCCGGCTCCCGGTCGGCGAGCGCGAGCGGACGTCCGGCGAGCCGGGGATCGGCGAGAGCATCGGCGAGGGCGGTCCAGCCGCCGGTGTACGGGTTGCCCGGTCGGGCCCGCCGGGTCTCCGCACCGCCGGGCGCGGGGACGTCGGCCAACCCGGGGCCGAGCACCAGCAGCGACTGAGCGGGCAGATCTGCTTCGAACTCCGCTACCAATTCCGCCACTTGACCCGTAGTCACATCGGCTCGACTGTCGAGCAGTTGGAGCGCCCGGCCTCCCCCGCCGGACTCCCAGAGCAGTGCGGAGGCGGAGTGCCGGTCGGGCAACCGGGCCGGGCGGTGCGGCCGATGGTGCAGGTCGGCCTGTTCGACGGCGATCAGCAGGGCCCGCCGCGCGCCGCCGGTGCGGGCGTAGGCGTCGGCGATGCCGAGCGCACTGAAGGTGCCGCCGGCTCCCTCGTCGCAGATGGCGAAGGACAGCGGCTCCCCCGGGCACACGCCGGCGAGCTGGATCGCCACCGACTGCCCGGGGCGGACGTCGGGCGTGGCGTACACCAGCGCCAGCAGGTCGACCGGGCGGGCCGGGTCCACCAGCTGGCGCACGGCGAGTTCGGCGAGCGCGGCGTAGGACTGGCCGCGGGCTCCGGCCAGCGCGTCCTCGTCCGGAGCCACCCCGTAGGGGCGGGAGAGGTCGGCGGTGAAGGTGCGCAGGTCGGGGTCGGCGGCGAGCGGGGAGTCGCCGGTCAGGTCGAAGGCCCGGGCGGCGGTCAGGCGCAGCGGGGAGGCGGTGCGCGGCAGGGTGGTGGCGGGCAGCGGTCCGCGGACGCGCACGCTCAGTCCTCGGCGATGACGTGTCCGGCGACGAAGCCGGCCAGGGTGCCGACCGACCGGAGGTCGTCCTGGTCGATGCCTTCGACGTCGATCTGCACGTCGAGGTGGTCCTCGAGCTCCAGGATGAGTTCCAGGGTGGCGGCCGAGGTGAGGCCGACCTCGTCGAACAGGCAGGCGTTCTCGGTGACTTCGGGCAGGTCGCGCTTGAGGACGCGGGGCAGCAGCAGCAGGATCCCGTCGAGTGCGCGGCTGCGCAGCTCGGGGTCGACGGCGTCGTCGGCCGGATCCTGCACGAGGACGGAGGAGTCGGTGGCGGAGTCGGTCATGGCGATTCCCTGTCGGCGGGGCCCGGGGGTGCGGGCCGGGTGCGGCGCTCACGCGGCGGCCGGTGGCGCGGCTCCTTCGCCCGGGCGTGCCGGACCAGGGGGCGGTGACGCCCCCCGGTTCGGAGCGGGCCTCAGTGCTGGAGCACCATGGCGGCGAAGGTCGCGCCGAGTCCGGACGCGGCGACCAGGTAGCGGTCGCCGCGGCGGAGCAGGCCGCGGCCGGTGGCGGTGTGGTGGTTGAGCAGGATGTCGGCGGCGAAGCTGTGCCCCACTGCCGGGACGTTGTCCAGCACCACCCGGTCGGGCGGGTACCCGATCCGGCGGCAGATCCGTTGCCAGGAGATCCGGTTGACGTTGTGCGGGAGCAGCAGCCGAATCGACTCCCAGCTTTCGCCGGCTTCGTTCAGCGCGGCTTCCATCACCGCGATCACCAGGTCCGGGTAGCTGCGCTGGTAGCGCGCCATCAGCTCCGGATCGTCGGCGAGTCGCCCGTCGAACTCGCCGCGCTGGTCGACCGCGTAGGACAGCACGCGGTCGCGTTCGCCTTCGGCCCTTACCAGAGCGGCCGCCGCCCCTTCGCCGAAGAGGGCGGTGTCCGGGACGATGCGGGCGTCCCGGGTGAAGGTCTTCTCGCCCGCCAGGATCAACGCCAGCGCCTCGGGGTCGGGGTCTGCCGCCAGCAGCCGACCGGCCACGTCGAGCGCCAACAGCGAGCCGGCGCACGCGTGGTGGGTGATGGTGAAGGCACGGGCGTGCGTCAGCCCCAGACGGCCGAGCGCGTCGTGCAGCGGGTTGTGCGGGTAGGGGGCCGCGATCGGCAGGCTGCGCGCGTGCAGCACGTACTTCACGCGGTGTTCGTTGCCGGACAGCTGGGCCAGGGCCTTCGCTGCGGCCGTGAGCAGATCGGTCAGGTCTCCGTCGCGGTCCACCCTGACCTGGTCGAGGCCGTGGAACCGGCGGAAGAGCCCGATCTGACGATCCGTCAGTCCGAGGCGTTCCCCGACCAGTTCGATCGGTTCGGCGACGGGCGGAAGGTGGACGGCGACTGCTTCCAGAGCGGTCACGCGGGCTAGTATTCCCACGCCTCACCGGCCCGCACAAGGGATCTCCGGCGTTTCCTTCCCGACTCCCCCTTGTGGTCTGTACCACTTCTCCGTCGTTGGCACACGACGCACGCAAGTCTCTTCGCCCGGCCCGGCGATTACGGCCGCACGTCGCGCAGTCGAATGCGCCGCCCACCCCCTCCCGAGAGGATTCCCCCATGCCCGCACCTACCTCCCCCGGGGGCGCGTTGCGCCTGCTGATCGTGGCGCCGCCGCTCGCCGGGCACCTGCTGCCGGCCCGGGCGCTGGCCCTGGCCTGGGCCGCGCGCGGGCACCGGGTCGCCTGGGTGGGGCCGGAGTCCGCGCTGCGGCCGGTGCTCGGGCCGGACGCCGTGGTGCATCCCACCGGTGCCCGGCTGTTCCGGGAGCAGGCGGTGGGCGGGGCGGCGGCGGTGCGTTCGCTCTGGGACGGCTTCGTGGTGCCGCACACCAGGTTCACGCTGGGCGCGGTGCGGCGGGCGGTCGAGCAGTGGCGGCCGGACGTGGTGCTGGTCGACCAGCACAGTCCGGCGGGCGCGCTGGCCTCGCACGGCGCGGGCGTGCGGTGGGCGTCCTTCGCGCCGTCCTCGCTGGAGATCGGCGATCCGCCGTTCGGCGACTGCGAGTTGGCGTCCTGGCGGGACGAGGTGCTGCACGGCCTGTGGGAGCGGGCCGGCCTGCCCGCCGCCGAGTTCACCGACCCGCGCTTCTCCCCCGGCCTGGTGATCGCCCCGACCTGCCGGGAGCTGGCGGGGCTCGACCGGGTGCCCGCCGAGTACGCCCTGGTGGGGCCGCTGCTCGCGGACCGGCCCGAACCGCCGTTCCCCTGGGACCGGTTGGCGCCGGGACGCCGCCGGGTGCTGGTCACCATGGGCACGCTGTCGGCCGAGGTGGCCGGCGATTTCCTGCACCGGGCGGCCGCCGCGCTCACCGAACTCCCGGACGTGCAGGCCGTGGTGGCGGGCCCGCCGGACGCCGCTCTGCCGCCGGGCGCGGTGGCCTGCGACCGCGTTCCGGTGCTGGAACTGCTTGAGCGCGGGGCGGTGGACGCCGTACTGTGCCACGGCGGGATGAACACCGCGGTCGAATCCCTCGTCCACGGGCGGCCGTTGGTGGTCGCCCCGATCCGCCACGACCAGCCGGTGACGGCCGGTCGGCTGGCCGCGCTCGGCGCGGCCGTCCGGGTCGACTTCGCCACCGCCACCTCCGGGGAGCTGCGCGCGGCGCTGCGCTCCGTTCTCGACGACCCCTCGTTCCGCGCCGCCGCCCAGCTGCTCGGACGTCAACTCCTGGCGGGCGGCGGCACGGTGTCGGCCGTCGAGCGGCTGGAGCGGTTCGCCCGCGCACCGCGCTGAACATCGGATCCGCCCACCTGGTCCAGACCATTGTCGGCGGGCGGGGCCGGGCCCTAGGGTCTGCTCCGGCGTCCGCCGTCCCTCCCCGGGAGCACCTCCCCACCCCATTCGAACCACCCCATTCGAACCCACCGACCAGCACAGGAGTCCGGGTTGATCGTGACCAAGGGGCTGCGCAAGTCCTTCCGGCCCCGCCGCGGCGCCGCCACCGTCGACGCGGTGCGCGGCATCGACCTCGACGTCGCGGAGGGCCGGATCTACGGTCTCCTCGGCCCGAACGGCGCCGGCAAGACCACCACGCTGCGCATGCTCGCCACCCTGCTGCCGCCCGACGGCGGCACGGCCACCGTGGCCGGCGCCGACCTGCGCACCGACCCCGGCGAGGTCCGCCGCCGGATCGGCTACGTCGCCCAGGGCGGCGGCACCACCGACCACGCCACCGCCCGCGAGGAACTCGTCCTGCAGGCCCGGATGCACGGCATCCGCAAGGCCGAGGCACTGCGACGCGCCGAACAGGGCCTGGCCGCCTTCGACCTCACCGAGTTCGGCGACCGCCCGTGCCGGACCTACTCCGGCGGCCAGCGCCGCCGCCTCGACCTCGCACTGGGTGTGGTCCACCGCCCCAAGGTGCTGTTCCTGGACGAGCCCACCGTCGGACTCGACCCACGCAGCCGCGCCCAGGTCTGGACGGAAGTCCGCCGCCTGCGCGATCAGGGCATGACGGTGCTGATCACCACCCACTACCTGGACGAGGCCGACGCCCTGTGCGACCGGATCGGCATCGTCGACCACGGCGGCATCGTCACCGAGGGCACCCCCGAGCAGCTCAAGCAGGAGATCTCCGGCGACGCCGTCACCATCGGCCTCCCCGATGCCGGGGCCACCGCCCGGGCCGCGCACGTCCTCGCCGAACTCCCCTGCGTCCGACGCCTGGAGTCGCTGCCCGAGGAGGACGGGCTGCGCCTGCACGTGGACTCCGCGGACACCGCGATCCCGCAGCTGCTGCGCGCGCTGGCCGCCGCCGGCCTGGAACCGGACCACGTCCAGCTGCAACGCCCCAGCCTGGACGACGTGTTCCTCGCCCTCACCGGCCGCTCGCCGGTCCACAGCTGACACCGCGCCGGCCCCACGCCGCCGCCCCGACGCCCCCGAGGTCCCCGTGAAGCTCGCCCGCGACACCTGGCTGGTCTACCAGCGCCAACTGCTCCTGATGGCCCGCTCACCCGCGTGGCTGGCCGTCGGACTGCTCCAACCCCTGTGCTACCTCCTGCTGTTCGCCCCGCTGCTGACCTCGGCCCTGGCCGCCTCCGGCGCGCACAGCACCGCCGACGCCTACCGGATCTACGTGCCCGGCCTGCTGTCGGCGCTGGCCGTGATGGGCGGCCTGTTCACCGGCTTCACCCTGCTCGGCGAACTGCACGCCGGCATCATCGAACGCTCCCGGGTCACGCCCGTCAGCCGGGTCGCCCTGCTGCTCGGCCGCGCCCTGCGGGAGACCACCGCGCTGCTCGTCCAGTCCCTGCTGATCGCCGTCCTGGCCATCCCGTTCGGGCTGACCGTCGGCTTCACCGATCTGCTGCTCGCCATGGCGCTGCTCGCCCTGATGGCCCTGATGGCCTCCTCGGTCTCCTACGGCCTCGCCCTGCTGGTGCCCACCGACGCCGCCCTCGGCCCCGTCGTCAACACCATCGCCCAACCACTGGCCCTGCTCTCCGGCACCCTGCTGCCGATCGCCCTCGCCCCGGCCTGGCTGCGCACCGCCGCCTCCTGGAACCCCTGCTACTGGGGCGTCGAGGGCATGCGCGCCCTGTTCGCCGGCCACCTGGACGCGCCCGAGGTCTGGCGCGGACTGCTGCTGACCGGCCTGATGACGGTGCTCGCGGTGGCCTGGGCGGCCCGCCTGTTCGCCCGCCGGATCCGCTGACACCTCCTGGAAAGCAGCACTGATCGGGGCCCGGCGAGGTGTGCCGGGCCCCGATCAGTGCTGCCGCGTCAGGTCTGCTGCACCGTCCGCTCCGTCACGAACCGGGCCAGCCGCCGCACGCCCTCCACGACCTGGTCCGGCGTCAGGTAGGAGCAGGACAGCCGCAGCTGGTGCTCGCCGCCTCCGCCGGGGTGGAAGCCGTCCATCGGGGTCCACAGCACGCCGTACTCGCGGGCGCAGGCGTCCAGGGCCCGGGCGTCGGCCCGGAACGGGACGGTGACGACCGCGAAGAAGCCGCCCTCCGGGGTGTTCCAGGAGATGCCGGGGAGCGGACGGAAAGCGGTTTCCAGTTCGGTCAGCAGGACATCCATGTTGTGCGCGTAGAACTGCCGGGCGGGCTCGTTCGCCTCCCGCAGGCGCAGCCCGCCGGCCAGCAGCATGCCGCCGATCACGGCCTGGCTGAGCGCCGAGGTGTTGACGGTGGTCATGCTCTTGAGCTTGGCGAGTTCGTCGGCGAGCAGGCCGAGCCGCCCGTCCGGTGCGGCCACCTGCTGGTCGGCGAGCACGTAGCCGACCCGGGCGCCGGGGAAGCAGGTCTTGGCGAACGATCCGAGGTAGACCACGTTGCGCCGGTCGCCGTCCAGCGCCTTGAGCGTCGGCCGGACGGGCCCGTTGCGGCCGAAGAAGCCGTACGGGTTGTCCTCGATCAACAGGACGCCGGTGGACTCGGCGACGTCCAGCAGCCGTCGGCGGGCGCTCTCGTCCAGGCTGGCGCCGCTCGGGTTGGCGAAGTCGGGGACGACGTAGCAGGCCCGGGGGCGCTTCCCGGCGGCCCTCAGCTCGTGGACGGCCGCGGCCAGGGCCTCCGGGTCGAGGCCGCCGTCCGGGCCGGCCTCCGGCACCGGGCGGACCGTCAGGTCGAGCAGCCGGGCGGCGCCGGTCACGCCGACGTAGCACGGCGAGGAGACCAGCAGCACGTCGTCCGGGCCCGCACACAGGGCCCGCAGCACCAGCAGCATGCCCTCCTGTGCGCCGACGGTGACCACCAGCGCCTCGGGGTCGGCCGTGATGCCCTCGTCGGCCTCCAGCGCCCGGGCGATCAGCGGCCCGATCAGGCCCTTGGTCCGCCCGTACTGGAACACCTCCTGCCGGAGCTGGTTCTCCGTCAGCCCGCGCTCCTCGCGCAGGTGTCGCAGGTACCTGTCCAGGTGGCCGACGATGTCTGCAGGGTCGAAGAACTCCTCGTGCGGGCGGCCCGGCGCGAACGAGATCGCCTCGGGGTAGCGCCCCGTGACCTCGTTGAGGAACGTCATCGCGTCCAGCAGCGGGTCCGACAGCGAGCCGTGCAGCTCGCCCAGCCGCAGCACCCCGCTCACCGGCCGACCTCCGCCGGAGCCGTGTGCAGCATGGGTGCCGCGGGTGCCGCGTAAGCCGCCCTCAGCTGGTCCGCGGCGAACAGTTGGGCCGCCCGGCCGTCGTCCAGCACGCCAGGCATGGCGAAGAACCCGTGCGGCATGCCCGGGTAGCGGCGCAGCGTGACGGGGACGCCGGCGGCCTGCAGCGCGGCGGCGTACTGCTCGCCCTCCTCGCGCAGCGGGTCGTACTCGGCGGTGATCACGGTGGCGGGCGGCAGGCCCCGGTGGTCGGGGGCGCGCAGCGGGCTGGCGAGGGGGTGGGCGGCGTCGGCCGGGTCGGCGAGGTAGTGCGACCAGTACCAGGCCACCGAGTGGCGGTTGAACAGCGCCGGGTCCTCACCGAGTGGCGGATCCTCACCATGCGCCGGATCCTCGCCGCGTGTCAGATCCTCACCGTGTGTCGGCCGCCCTCCGTGCACCGAACCCCCTCCGTCAACGGCCGTTGACGAATCGCCTGCTGCGGGAACCCGGTGATCGGTGTTCGGGTAGACCAGCAGCTGGTGCACGATCGCGGGTCCGCCGCGTTCGCGGGCGAGCAGGGTGACGGCGGCTGCGAGGTTGCCGCCGGCGCTGTCGCCGCCGACGGCGATCCGGGCCGGGTCGAGGCCGAGCCGTCGCGCGTTCCGGGCGATCCAGTCGAGTGCCGCGTAGCAGTCGTGGACGGCGGCCGGGAAGCGGTGTTCGGGGGCGTGCCGGTAGCCGACGGCGAGGACGTCGGCGCGGGTGCCGTTGGCGAGCGCGCGGCAGATCGGGTCGCCGGTGTCCAGCGAGCCGAGCGCCCAGCCGCCGCCGTACAGGTACAGCAGCGCGGGGCCGGGGCGGTCGGTCTCGGCCGGTGGGTGGTAGTGCCGCAGGGTGAGCGGGCCGCCGGGGCCGTCGATGGTGAACTCGTCGACGGCGGCGACGGGTTCACCGGTGCCTGAGGCGACGCGCAGGTCGGCGAGGTCGGCGGCGCGGGCCCGGTCCAGGGTGAGGGTGTACAGCGGCGGGGTGCCGGCCGCGGCGCGACGGGCGCGCCACGCTCGGGCCTGCGGGTGGAGTGGCATCAGTACGGTCCTCCGGGGGCGACGGCCTCCAGGTAGATCGACTCGTCCTTCCGGAAGGCGGTGTCGAGGTCGGCCACGTCGGGACGTACGCCGATCTGGAACTCCCGTCGTTCGATGGCGAATTCGTGGTACCCGGCGCGGTCGAGGACGTGCCGCAGCTCGGCCTCGTCGTAGATCCACCGGTGTCCGAAATGGTAGAAGATCTGGTTCAGCATGAACGCGCGGCGCTCCGGCATCGGCGGGCCGACCCGCATGGTGCGCAGACGGCGGCGGTGACGGCGGAAGAACTGCTCGCTCCCGTCGAGGTATCCGTCGATGTAGCGCGCCAGGTCTGGGGTGGTGAGGCGGAGCACGCCGCCGGGGCGCAGGATGCGGCGGACTTCGGCGAGCCAGTGCACGGCGGTGCCGAGCGGGACGTGTTCGATCAGGTGCTCGGCGTACACCCAGTCCACGCTGTGGTCGGCGAACGGGAGCGGCCGGCCGATGTCGAGCTGGGTGAACAGGTCGGCGCCGTCGATCCGGTAGACCGGCCCGGGGCGAGTGGCTTCGTGGTCGGTGTGCAGGCCGACCAGATCGGTGCCGAGGCCGTGCGGGTGCCGGGTGCGGAACGCGGCGAACTCGATGCCGGTGACGCCGAGCTCCTGGAAGTCTCCGTGCGTGTGCGGCACTTCGGGACGGACGGTGTCGATCGAGGCGCACCGGGCGAGGTTCTCGGTGAACGCGTCGGTGCGGGCTTCGAGCCCTGCGGGGTCCTCCCAGTCCCAGTCCTCGAACAGCTCGCCGACAGCTGTGCCCCCGACGGCTGCGGCTGCGGCGGGCCCGGGTCTGGCGGGCTCGGCTGCGACGGGCTCAGGTCTGGCGGGCTCGGGTTCTGCGATGGTCGCCACGGGGTCCTTTCCTGCTGGCGTACGGGGGTGCGAGGGGGCCCGACAGCACCTGCTTGTCGGTGTCTTGTCATGAGCCCCTATATATAAGGAGAACGAGGCGCGTTCAGAGCGGCGCGGCGGCGGCCGGCGGCCAGGGCGCGAGCGCGTCGCGGTCGAGGGCGGCGAGCGTGGGTCGACCGGCCAGCACCATGGTGTCGAGCAGCTCCTCGCGGAGCAGGTCGAGCACCGCCCGGGCGCCGTCCGCGCCGCCGTGGGCCAGGCCCCACAGCACGGGGCGGCCGATCAGTGCGGCGCGGGCGCCGAGCGCGAGGGCCGTCGCCAGGTCGGAGCCGTGCCGCAGGCCGCCGTCCACCAGCACGGGGTACTCGGCGGGGACGGCGTCCAAGATCTCCGGCAGGACGGCCAACGCGGGCGGGACGCCGTCGAGTTGGCGGCCGCCGTGGTTGGAGACGATCAGCGCGTCCACGCCGTGCTCGACGGCGAGCCTGGCGTCCTCGGCGGTGAGGACGCCCTTGAGCACCAGCGGCAGGCGAGTGCGTTCCCGCAGCCAGGCCAGGTCGGCCCAGCTGACGGTGGGGTCGAACTGCTGCCGGGAGTGTTCCTCGATGCCGGAGCGACCGGCGGCCGAGTGCCCGGCGCTCCTGGTCAACCGGGGGTCCAGATTGGCGGCGGTCAGGTCGGCCGGCAGCGCGAAGGCGTTGCGCAGGTCACGCAGCCGGCGGCCGACCTTGGGCGCGTCCACGGTGAGCACCAGGGCCCGGTAGTCGGCCTGTTCGGCGCGCCGCACCAGCGCGGTGAGCGCTTCGCGGTCGCGCAGCCAGTACAGCTGGAGCCAGCGCGGCGCGCCGGGTGCGGCGGCGGCGATCTGCTCCAGCGTGCGGCTGGCGAAGATGCTGACGATCAGCAGCGCGCCGGCCTCGGCGGCGGCCCGGGCGGTGGCGCACTCCCCGTCGGGGTGGGCGAGTTGGTGGTAGGCCATCGGCGCGACCCCGAACGGGGCGGTCAGCCGGGCGCCGAGCAGCTCGGTGCCGCAGTCGGGCGCCGAGACGTCCACCAGGACGCGCGGGCGCAGCACGTGGTGGCGCCAGGCGTCGAGGTTGGCCCGGCGAGTCCACTCGGTTCCGGCGCCGCCTTCTAAGAAGTCCCAGATCGCCGCAGGCAGCAGGCCCTTCGCCAGCGCGCCGTGCTCCGCCAGAGTGAGCGGAACCATCGTCTCCGAACCTCCTGATGATCCGTCAACCGGTGCGAAAACGAGGGACAGCGTAGGGGTCCGGTCGCCACTGGTATAGACCTTGACCCTTGATGCGCTCCCGTGCAAAGGTCGGCACCGACGGGGGATCCACACTGAAGCATCACAACTTCCGACCCATGCTTCCCATTCGAGCGCGTGGAGTTGCGTTGACGTTGATCCCAACCCCGGTGCGCGGCCGCACGGTTGCCGCGGACTGGGTGGACGAGCAGTTACTCGCCGGACCGGACGGCGAACCGTGCCTGCGCTTCGGCGCTCCGGTGAGCAGGGGGACGCTGCGGGCCCTGGTGGCCGAGCGGCAGCGGCAGTTGGCCGCGGCCGGTCTCGGCGAGCAGGGCACGGTGGCGCTGCGCATGCCGCCTTCGGCGGAGTTCGTCGCGGTGCTGTTGGCCGCGTGGCGGGCCGGAGCTCGGGCCGTGTTGCTCGACCACCGTCTCACCGCCGCCGAGGTGGACCGTGCCGTGAACCGGCTGCGCCCCCGGGTGCTGGTCGAACTCGCCGACGGGCGTCCGCAGTTCAGGTCTCTCCCGGCTGCCCCGCTGGACCCGGACGCGGTCGCCGAACCAGCCACGTCCCACCATCACGCGCTGATCCAGCTCAGTTCGGGCTCGACCGGCCCGTCGAAGGTGATCGGGCGGACGGCGGGCGACCTGCTGCGCGAACTCGACTGCTACGCCCGGCTGCCGGAGTTCCCGGCCCGGGGCGAGCGCACCGTGCTGCTGTCCTCGACGGTGCACGTGCTCGGCCTGGTCGGCGGGCTGCTGCACGCCCTGCATGCGGGCGTCGAACTCGTGGTGCCGCAGCGGATGACCCCCGCGGGCATCCTCACTGCGGTCGCCGACGGCGCCGCCCCGACCACCGTGATCGGCGTGCCGTTCCACGCGGAGCTGCTGTCCGCGGTGGCCGCGCCGCCCCGACTCCCGCAGCTGCGCCGGATGGTCGTGGCCGGCGAGCTGATCCGTCCCGGGCTTCCCGCCGCGTTCCGCGAACGCTACGGTGTGCCGCTGGGCACCATGTACGGGATGACCGAGACCGGGGTCATCGCCACCGATCTGACGGGCCGCCACCATCCGGCCCTGCAACCCGTACACGGTATGGAACTGTCGCTGAGCGCGGGCGAGTTGAACATCACCCGCGCGCACTCCCCGTACCTGGGCCCGACCGACCCGACCCGCTGGTCGGACGGCCTGCTGCACACCAGGGACGCCGCACTGCTCGACGCCGGCACCGGACGGGTGACGGTACTGGGGCGGCGCGACTCACAGATTTCCATCGGCGGCCTCAAGGTCGACCTGAACGAGGTCGAGCAGACCCTGACCGGGCTTCCCGGCGTGGTCGAGGCCGTCGTGGTGTTCGCCGACGGCGCGATCGAGGCGTACGCCGCGACCGCCGACGGCGCCTCCCGCGCACCGTCCGAACGGGACGGCGCGACCGGGCAGTTGCGCGAACTGCTCGGCAGGGAACTGGCGGGCTACAAGCTGCCCCGCCGCCTGCACCTGATGCCGCAGCTCCCCCGGACCGCCACCGGGAAGCTGCTGCGGGACGTCGCCGCCCTGCGCCGACAGGTCGACGCCGCCCGCTGATCCGCCTCACCTTTTCCCCTCCCCCTTCCGCCGCAGTGCGCCCGGCCGGGTGGACGGCTCCAGACACCGTCCGCCCGTCCGTCGGTGCGCCCTGCCCTGAACCTCTGGACACGGAAACCCCCGGACACCGCGACCCCCGCACGAAGGTCTCGTGCGCCGGAGCCCCGTTGCCCCGTCCGTCCGTCCACCCGTCCGTCCGTCCAGAGACACCCCATGCCCCGAACCCCGGCACCCCGACGCGTTGGAGAGAGCAAGTCCATGCAGGAACAGATCCGCTCGTTCGTCCTGGCCACCCTGGCGGCGATGAACTACGACGTCTCGCAGGTCACTTCGGAGACCGACCTCGGCCCGGCCGGTCTCGACCTGGAGTCGCTCGCCCTGGCCGACCTGGCCGTGCAGGTCGAGGAGGAGTACGGCATCCGCTTCGAGCTGGACGACATGGAGTCCACCGCGCTGATGACCATCGACGAGTTCAGCGCCGAGGTCGCCGACCGGATCGCCAAGTCCTCGGTGGGCACCGCCTGATGGGTACCACCGACTCCGTGGCGCGATTCGGCCGGGCCGAGGCGGTCGCGATGCTCGCCCGCTACGGCGACCGCTCCCCCGACCAGGTCGACGAACACCTGGGCTCGCTCGAACTGACCTGGCTGATCGCCGAGGCCGAACAGACCTACGGCGTCCAACTCGACCTCGACGACGACCGGTTGGACGCGATCCGGACGGTGGACGACGCGGTCGCCGCACTCGGCGCCCAGCTCGCCGAGCAGCTCGGCGCCCCACTCGCCGCACCGCCTGCCCCCGCACCGCCCGCCGACGCCGCCGCGTCCAACGCCACCGCCGACGCCGTCGCGTCCAACGCCGCACCGCCCACCCCCGCACCGGTCGGCGCCCGCCCGGAAGCGGGAGTCGCCGCGCCATGACCGCGACCGCTCTCCGGAACGGTCCGCCGCGGCGCACCGTCCTGGTCGGCGGCATCGGTGTCCGCTCGGCCTTCGGCCCGGGCCTCGCGGCGCTGCGGGACGGCGCGACGGCCGGCCGGCCCGCGTTCGTCCCGGTGGACCGCTTCGACACCGCCGGCCACCGCACCGACCGGGCCGCCGTCACACCCGGGTCGCCGCGTCTGGCCGACCAGTTGGTGGACGTGCTCGCCGAGGCGGGCGCGCTGTCCGGTTCTCCCGACGACGCCCCCGAGGACCTGCTGCTCGCCCTGCACGGCGATCGGCGGGCCGGACCGGTCGCCGCGGAGGTCGCCGAACGCACCGGGCTGCGGCCCCGGGTGTACACCGGCGCGTGCGTGGCGGCCGCCACGGCCGTCGCCGACGCCGCCGCGCTGATCGCCTCCGGCCGCCGCGAACGCGTGCTGGTCGCCGCCGGCTACCTGGTCGAGCCGGACACCTTCGCGGTGTTCGACGCGGGCCGGGCGCTGGCCGGGGACGGCGCCGTCCGCCCGTTCAGCCTGGGCCGGCAGGGCATGCTGCTCGGCGACGCCGTGGTGGCGGTGGTCCTGGAGTCGGTGCCGTCGCTGCGCCGACGCGGCGGGCTGAACCCGCTGGCCAGGATCGCCGGTTGGGCCCGCACCGGCGACGCCCACCACGTCTGCCGGCCGCACCCGGACGGCACCGGCCTGGCCCGGGCGGTGCACCACGCCCTCGCCCGGGCGGGCGCCGGGCCCGAGGCGATCGGCTACGTCAACGCCAACGGCGCGGGCTCGAAGCTCGGCGACCTCGCCGAGGCCGCCGCCCTGCGGACCGTGTTCCCGTCCGGCACGCCGCCGGTCAGCTCCACCAAGTCCGTGCACGGCCACGCCCTGGAGGCCTCCGCACTGCTCGAACTCGCCGTCACCGTAGGCGTGTTGCAGTCCGGGACGCTTCCCGTCAACGCCGGGTGGCAACACCCGGACCCGGGCTGTCCGCTCGACCTGGTCCTCGACCGTCCCCGCCCGGCCGTCCCCGGTCTGGCCCTCACCCTGAACTCCGCGTTCGGCGGCGCGAACACCGCACTCCTGGTGGCCGCCGCATGACCGCCACTACCGCCGAGGGCACGCCGCTGCCCGCCCCGGTGGAGCCTGCCGTCGCCGCGCCGCTCGGCCCCCGGGAGCTGACCGGCCCGCTGCGGGTGCTGGCGTCCGCCGCCTGGCCCGAGCGTCCGGACGACCGGCTCCCGGCCATCGCCGGGTTCGTGGAGTCCGCCTTCAATCCGCTGGTGGCCGAGACCGCCGACCGCTGTCTGCGCCGCCACTACGGGCCGCCGCCGGCGCTCGACCCGCCGCGCACCGCTCTGCTGCTGGCCAGCCCGACCGGCGACACCGGCACGGCGGACGCCCTCGCCGGGGCCACTGCCACCGGCCGGCGCGTCCCGCCGCTGCTGTTCTTCCAGTCCAACCCGAACGCCGTCCTCGGCCACCTCGCCGCCCGCTGGCAGCTCGACGGCCCGGTCGTGGCGCTCGGCCCCGGCTTCGACAGCGACACCGAACTCCACGACCGGGCCCGCCTGTTGATCGAGGACGGCGACGCCGATCAGGTGCTGCTGATCACCGCCGTCCAGGGCCCGCCCGACCACGCCACCGCCGTCCTGCTCGCCCCCTGACGCACCCCGGGGTTCGAGCCCGCCGACGTCCCGCACCACGAGAAGAACGGGATCCATGAGCCTCCGCACCCTGCGCGCCGTGCTGTCCGAGGACAGTTCCGTCGGCGCCGGCAACGTCCTGACCACCCGGGTCGAACAGGGACTCGGCCTCGACTCGCCGACCCTGACCTTCGACACCCCCGTCGACGGCCACCCCGCCAACACCGCCCTGACGCTCCGTCAACTCGACCTGGCGGTACGGACGCGGGCGGCCGCCCTGCACGCGCTCGGGGTGCGCCGACGCGATCCGGTGGCGGTGCAAGCCTCCGCGGCGGCCGACCAGGTGCTGGCCTTCCTCGCGCTGACCCGACTCGGCGCCGTCCCGGCCCTGCTCAACCCGGCGCTGGACGTGGACACTTCGGCCCGCTACCTGCGCCGGCTGAACGCGGTCGGGCTGCTCGCGGACGCCGAGCACGCCAAGGCCCTGGCGGGCCTCGACCTGGGCACCGCCCTGCTCGCCGACACCGCCGAACTCGCCGACGGCGACCCGCGGTCCGCGCCCGCGCCGTACCGGCACTGGCCCACCGACCCGGTCGCCATCACCCACTCCTCGGGGACCACCGGCCTGCCCAAGGCCGTGCTGCACTCGCACCAGAGCCTGTACGCGGCGATCCGCCACCGGCTGCTGCTGCCCCGCCCGCAGGGCATCGACCGGGTGCTGAGCGCGCTGCCCGCCGCCCACGCGGCCACCCTGATCGCGGTCAACCTGGCGCTCAGCTTCGACGCCCAACTCCATCTGCTGTCGGGCCAGTCGGGCCCGATGGTGCTGGACGCCGTCGAACGCTGGCAGCCGCTCGGCGTGTACGGCTTCGCCACCACCTGGGCCGACCTGGCCCGGCACGACCTGGCCGCGCGCGACCTGTCCTCGGTCGGCCTGTGGTGGAACACCGGCGACTGCGCGCACGAGACCCACATCCGCCGCCTGGTCGCCCAGGGTTCGCGCGAGACCGCCACCCGGCAGGGCCGGGTCCGCACCGCCGGCTCGGTGTTCATCGACGGCCTCGGCTCCTCCGAGATGGGCCACTCGCACTTCTTCATCACCCACACCGCGGACTCCGACCGCTACGGCCGCTGCGTGGGCCGCCCGCACGCGTTCGTCGACTGCGCGATCCTCGACCCGGACGGCAACGAGCTCGGCCCGGGCCGGGTCGGCGAACTCGGCACCCGCTCCCCCACCCTCGCGGTCGGCTACTGGAACGACTCCGTCACCACCCACCGCACCCGGCTGCGCGACTACTTCCTCACCGGCGACCTGATGTACCGCGACGAGGACGGCTACTACTACCACGTCGACCGCGCCGTCGACACCGTCGACCTCGGCGAGGGCCGCCTCCTGCACACCGCCGCCGCCGAGGAACGCGTCCTGGTCGCCTGCCCGGACGTGCTCGACTGCACGGTGGTGGCGTTCCGCGACGGCGACCGGGTCGTCACGGACGTCCTGCTGCAACTCGCCCCGTCCACCGGTGTCGGCGACGACCCGGCCGACGACCGCACCGCCCGGGTGCTGGCCGCGCTGGAGCCGCACGTCGCCGACACCGTGCGCGCGGTGCTCGCCGTGCCGGACGAGCAGATCCCGCTCGGCCCGACCGGCAAGGTCCGCAAGGGCCTGCTGCGGCAGCAGCACCTGGCCGCGGCGGGCGCCCGGTGAACGCGCCCGCCGCGCAGATCACCGGCATCGGCTGGGTGACGCCGCTGGGCCGCGGCGTCCCGGAGGTGTTCCGCGCCCTCGTCGAGGGCCGCTCCGGGCTGACCGCCCCGGCCGCGGACCACCCGGCGGCGGGCTGGCTGCGGGCCGCCGGCATCGCCCCGCCCGTGCCCGCCACCGAAGTGCTGCCGCCCACCGAGACCCGCTGCGCCGACCGCTTCCTGCTGCTGGCCCTGGCCGCCGCGAACGACGCCCTCGACGATGCGAAACTGACGATCCGTCAGGACTGCGACCCGGAGCGGGCCGCAGTGGTGCTGGCCACCGGCGGCGGCGGGCTGGAGAGCTACGAGCAGCAGGCCGCGGGGCGGCGCGAGCGCGGCCGGGCCGCCGTCAGCCCGTACCTGCTGCCGGGCATGCTGTCCAACATGCCGGCGGCCCGGATCGCCATCACGCACGGCATCCGCGGCTACAGCTCGACCGTGATCACCGCCTGTGCGGCCGGCGCGCAGGCCCTCGCCGAGGGCCTGCGACTGATCCGGGGCGGCGAGGCGGACGTGGTGGTGTGCGGCGGCGCGGAGGCCCCGCTGCACCCGACCATCGCCGCCGCGTTCGACAACTCGCGTGCCCTCGCCGCTGGTTGGGACGACCCGACGCAGGCATCCCGGCCGTTCGACGCCCGCCGCAACGGGTTCGTACTGGGCGAGGGCAGCGCCGTCCTGGTGCTGGAACGCGCCGAGCACGCGGCCGCCCGCGGCGCCTCGGCGTACGCGGAGCTGTCCGGCTGGGGCGCGGCCACCGACGCCCACCACCCGACCATGCCGCGCCCCGACGGGGCCGGCGCGGCCAGTGCGATGCGCGCTGCGCTGCGCTCGGCGGGCCTGGACGCGTCGGCGGTGGACTACGTCAACGCCCATGGCACGGGCACCAGGTTGGGCGACCGGGCGGAAGTCCTGGCGCTGCGCGAGGTGTTCGGCGCGGCCGACCCGCTGGTCAGCTCCACCAAGGGCGCGACGGGCCATCTGCTGGGCGCGGCCGGGGCGGTGGAGGCGGCGGTGTCCGCACTGGCCGTCGCCGAAGGCCTGCTGCCGCCCACGCTGAACCTCGAACAGCCCGACGCCGACTGCGAGTTGCGGCACGTCCGCGGCTCTGCGGTCCGCCGTCCGGTGCGTCACACCCTGTCCAACTCGTTCGCGTTCGGCGGGCACAACCTGAGCCTGGTGTTCGGCCCGCCGAGCATCGCGGCCAAGCAACTCGGCGTCTCGGCCGGGCACTTCGGAGGGGACTCATGACCGTGGCGGGCATCGCCTATCTCGAACTGTACGCGGAGGACGCCCACAAGTACGCCGCGCAACTGCGCGACGACTGGGGCTTCACGCTGAGCAGCCCGGCCCGCAACTCGCCCGGAACGGTGCAGGTGTTGGCCCATCAGGGCTCGATCCGGCTGCTGGTGACCTCGGCGGTGGACGCCGAGCACCAGGTGACGGAGTGGGTCCGGCGGCACGGCGACGGCGTGGCCGTGATCGCGCTGCGGCACACCGACGGGGTGGCGGCGGCGGTGGCGGCCGAGCGGGCGCTGAACGCGGGCGGCGGCTGCCTGGACGGGGCGGGCACGGTCTCCGGGTTCGGCGACCTGGCGGTGCGCTTCGCCGACGCGCAGGATCTCCTTCCGGACGGTGAACTCCCGGGCCCGGGAGGCCTGTTGTCACTGGACCACGTGGCGATCGTGGTGCCGGGCGGGCAGTTGGACGCCTCGGTGGAGTGGGCGGTGCGCGGCCTGGGCTTCCGGGAGATCTTCCGCGAGTACATCGAGGTCGGCGCGCAGGCGATGGACTCCCGGGTGGTGCAGAGCCCGTGCGGCTCCGTCACGTTCACCCTGCTGGAGCCGGACACGTCGCGGTCGGCCGGTCAGATCGACGGCTTCCTGGAGGCGCACGGCGGTGCGGGCGTCCAGCACGTGGCCTTCAGCACGGCCTCGATCACCGCGTCGGTACGCGAGTTGAGCGACCGCGGGGTGGCGTTCCTGAGCACTCCGGGCGCCTACTACCGGGCGCTGGAGGCGCGGCTCGGCCCGACCGGCATCCCGGTGGCCGACCTGCGCGACACCAACGTGCTGGTGGACCGCGACCACGGCGGCGAGCTGTTCCAGATCTTCGCGCGCTCCACCCACCCGCGCCGCACCTTCTTCCTGGAGCTGGTGGAGCGGCGCGGCGCCGGCTCGTTCGGCACCGCCAACATCAAGGCCCTGTACGAGGCGGTGGAGCGCGAGCGCGCCGTCACCGCGGACCACTGACCGAAGGAGATCCCTCACGTGGCCACCACCACCGAGCCGTTCGAGCTGTCGGAGGAGGAGTCGGCGCTGCTGCCGACCGCCGAGGAGGTGCTGGAGTACGCGGAGCGCGGCTGGTACCTGTCGCGGCGGCTGTTCAGCGACCAGGAGCTGGACGTGCTGCAGGCCGCCACCGAGCGCTACTACGCGGGCGAGCGGGACCGTGAACTTCCCGACCGTCCGCCGCACTTGGCGTCCTGGACGCCGGCCGACGGGCCGGTGCAGCGGCACAACGACTACGTGCACTACGAGCACGCGGAGATGGGCCGCATCCTGCGCAAGCCGCTGCTGGGCGCGGTCGCGGCGCGCCTGGCGCAGGCCGAGGAGATCCGGGTGTTCCAGGCGACGCTGATCTACAAGCCGCCGGTGCCGGGCGAGCCGAGCAACGTGGTGCCGTGGCACTTCGACAAGCACTACTGGCAGACGTCCACCTCGCAGCGGATGCTGACGGCGTTCCTGCCGTTCCACCACTGCACCGAGGAGATGGGCACCATCACCATGGTGGACGGCAGCCACCGCTGGGAGGAGCGCCCGGGCGGCGACGACTCGACCCGGCACTTCGCCGCCCGCGACCGCGCCGAGCTCGACCGACTCCTCCACGAGAACGCCGAGTTCAACGGCGCCGAGGTGCGCACGGTGCCGGTGGAGATCCCGCGCGGGCACGTCTCCTTCCACCACTGCCGGACCTATCACGGCTCCGGCCCGAACCGGTCCGCCCAGCCGCGCCGGGCGGTCTCGCTGCACCTGCAGGACGGTTCGAACCGCTACCGCTCGTTCCTGAAGTCGGACGGCTCCCCGGTGGTGTACAACCACGACGCGGTGGTGCGGCGCACGGCGGCCGGCCGGCCGGACTACGCGGACCCGGAGTTCTGCCCGGTGCTGTGGCGGTCGGGCCGGTGAGCCTGCCGCACCTGGCCGACCGGGCCGGACGGTACCGGGCGATGCGGCTGATCCGCTCGTTCGAGGAGCTGGCGCTGGAGTGGGTGCGTTCGGGCCTGATCGTCGGCGGCACCCATCCGTACATCGGCCAGGAGGCGGTGGCGGTCGGCGTGTGCGCGGCGCTGACGGCGGACGACCAGTTGACGTCCACCCACCGGGGCCACGGACACGTGCTCGCCAAGGGCGCCGACCCGGGCCGGCTGCTGGCCGAACTGGCGGGCCGGGTCGACGGATTGAACCGGGGCCGGGGCGGGTCGATGCACGCTGCGGACTTCTCGCTGGGCATCCTCGGCGCGAACGGCATCGTCGGCGCGGGCGCGCCGATCGCGGTCGGCGCGGCCTGGGCGGCGCAGCGGCAGGGCCGGCCCCGGGTGGTGGCCTCGTTCTTCGGCGACGGCGCGCTCAACCAGGGGGTGCTGCTGGAGGCGTTGAACCTGGCGTCGATCTGGCGGGCCCCGGTGCTGTTCGTGTGCGAGAACAACGGCTACGCGACGACGCTGCCGGCCGGTGCGGCGGTCGGCGGTTCGGCGTGCGGCCGGGCGGAGGCGTTCGGCATTCCGGCGGAGACGGTGGACGGCATGGACGTGGAGGCGGTCCGGGCGGCGGCGCAGCGGCTGGCGGAGCGGGCACGGGCGGGCGGCGGCCCGGGGTTCCTGGAGTGCCTGACGTACCGTTTCGAGGCGCACCACACCATGGAGCGCCGGTTCCGTCTCTCCTACCGCGCCCCGCAGGAGGTCGCGGCCTGGCGCGAGCGCGATCCGCTCGTCTCCGCCGCCGCGGCCCTGCCGCCCGCCGAGGTCGCCTCGATCGACGCCGATATCTCACAACTTCTTTCCTTGGCTGCCGAGTTCGCGCTAGCTTCTGCGGAACCGGATCCGGCGACGGCCGACGATCACCTGTACGCGAGCGGGCTGCGGCCCCGGTCGGGAGCGGCACTGTGACCCTGCTGTCGTACGCGAAGGCGATGAACCGGGCGCTGGCGGACGCATTGGCGGCCGACCCGGCGGTGTGCGTGTTCGGCGAGGACGTGGGCGCGGGCCTGGCCGGGTTGACGCTGGGCCTGCAGCAGCGCTTCGGCACCGAGCGGGTGGTGGACACGCCACTGTCGGAGCAGGCGTTCACCTCGGCGGGCATCGGCGCGGCGCTGGCCGGGATGCGCCCGGTGATCGAGTTGCAGATCCCGTCGCTACTGTTCCTGGTCTTCGAGCAACTCGCCAATCAGGCCCACAAGTTCTCGCTGATGACGGGCGGCCAGGCGCGGGTCCCGCTGACCGTGGTGGTGCCGGGTTCGGGCTCCCGCAGCGGCTGGGCGGGCCAGCACTCGGACCATCCGTACGGCCTGTTCGCGCACGTCGGCATCAAGACGCTCGTCCCGGCGACGCCCACCGACGCGTACGGGCTGCTGAGTTCGGCGATCGCGGACGACGACCCGGTGGTGCTGTTCGCCCCCGCGGGCGCCCTGGGCGTCCGCGAGGACGTGACGGCGCCGTTGGCGCCGGTGCCGCTGGGCGTGGCCCGGACGCATCGGCCGGGCGCCGATGTGACGGTGCTCGCCGTCGGGCACCTGGTGCATCAAGCCCTCGCGGTGGCCGAGGAGTTGGCGGACGAGGTGTCGGTGGAGGTGCTCGATCCGCGCACCCTGTACCCGCTGGACCGGGCCGCGCTGCTCGCCTCCCTGGAGCGCACCGGGCGGCTGGTGGTGCTGGACGACTCCAACCGCTTCGCCGGGTTCGCCGCCGAGGCGCTGGCGATCGCCGGCGAGGAAGGCCGGCTGCTCGCCCCGCCGCGCCGGGTGACCCGACCGGACGGCGCGGTGCTGCCGTTCGCCCTCGGCCTGGACCGCGCCCTCCAGCCGGACGCCGCCCAACTGCGGGACGCGATCCGTGCCGTCATGAAGTGACCGGCCGCCGGCCGACAGCCGTCCCGGGACACCCCCGCGCACCCCCAGCTGCACCATGCCACACCCTCACCACATCACCCGAGGAGAGCAGCCATGAGCGACCGCTACCACTGGGACCGCAGCCACCCCGGCCTGACCGCCCTGCGCGAGTCGATCGAGGAGGTCCGCCGCGAGGTGGTCTCCCACCCGATGTACCTCTCGCTGGACAGCCTGGAGAAGGTGCAGACCTTCCAGCAGACCCACGTGTTCGCCGTCTGGGACTTCATGTCCCTGCTCAAGTGCCTTCAGCGGCAGCTCACTTGCGTGACCCTGCCGTGGCTGCCGGACGGTCCGACGGCGAGTCGCCGGCTGATCAACGAGATCGTGCTGGTCGAGGAGAGCGACGAGCTCGGCGAGGGCTACATCAGCCACTTCGAGCTGTACCTGGACGGCATGGCGAGAGCAGGCGCCGACACGGGCCCGGTCGAGGCCTTCCTGGCGGCGATCCGTTCCGGCCGGTCGGTGGCGGAGGCCGCGAAGCTGGCCGACATCCCGCAGGCGGCGGCCGAGTTCACGGCCGTCACGTTCGGGATCATCGAGGACGCGCCGGTGCACTGCCAGGCCGCGGCGTTCGCGTTCGGCCGGGAGGACCTGATCCCGGAGATGTTCGAGCAGGTGGTCCGGATCGACGACTCGGCGGGGCGGCTCGGCGTCTTCAAGGACTACCTGGCCCGGCACATCGAGGTGGACGGCGAGCAGCACACCCCGATGGCGATGCAGATGCTGATCGACCTGTGCGGCGACGACACCGAGTGCTGGGAGGAGTGCGCGGCGACGGTCCGCACCGCGCTGCGGGCCAGGGTCGCGCTGTGGGACGCGATCACCGCCTCGCTGTGACCGACGGGCCCGGCCCCGGCGCGGACAGCTCCGCGCCGGGGCCGGGCCCGGAAAGCCGTGGTGCGACAGGTCAGTTCTGGCCGAGCCACATGTCGGGGCCGAAGACCTCGTAGTGGATGTCGGCGGCCGGCACGCCGGCCTCCAGCAGCTGGGTGCGCACGGCGCGCATGAACGGCAGCGGGCCGCACAGGTAGGCGACGGCGTCGGCGGGCACGGCCACGCCGGTCAGGTCGACCCGGCCGGTGCGCTCGGCGGGCCGCTCGCCCTCGGGGCGCTCGTACCAGACGTGGGCCTCGGCGTTCGGGAGCTTCTCCGCCAGTCGGGCGAGATCCTCGCGGAAGGCATGGGTGGACTCCTGCTGGTCGCCGTGCACGGCGATCACCTTGCGGGTGGCGCCGGTCTCGGCGAGGTGCTCCAGCATGCCGATGATCGGGGTGCAGCCGATGCCGGCGGAGGCCAGCACCAGCGGGCGGTCCTCGTCGACCAGCTGCACATCGCCGAACGGGGCGCTGACCAGCAGGGTGTCGCCCTGGTCGACGTGCTGGTGCAGGTGGGTGGAGACCTCACCGGCCGGGTCGCCGGCGACCCGCTTGACGGTGATCTGCAGGCCGCCGTCGGGCCGGCCGGACAGGCTGTACTGGCGGATCTGCCGCGCGCCGTCCGGGAGCTCGACCTGCACCGAGACGTACTGGCCGGGCTTGTGCGCCGGGACGGGGCCGCCGTCGGCCGGGTGCAGCAGGAAGGTCGCCACGTCGGCGGTCTCGGCGGTGCGGGAGACCACGGTGTAGGGGCGGCGCTCGCCGTGGGTGCCGCTCTCCTCGTACAGGCGGGCCTCAAGGGCGATCAGCGCGTTGGCCATCAGCCAGTACACCTCTTCCCAGGCCTCGGCGACCTCGGGGGTGACGGCCTCGCCGAGCACCTCGACGATGGCGGCGAACAGGTTGTCGTGCACCACCTGGTACTGCGGGCCGGTGACGCCCAGCGAGGCGTGCTTGTGGGCGATGCGGGCGAGCATGGCGTCCGGTCGCTGGTCGGGGTTGTTCACCAGGGCGGTCGCGAAGGCGGCTATCGAGCCGGCCAGCGCCGACTTCTGGCTGCCGTCGGCCTGGTTGCCCCGGTTGAACAAGTCGCGCAGCAGCTCGGGGTGAGCGGTGAAGAGCCGGTTGTAGAACGATCCGGTGATCTCCTCGATGGCCGCCCCGACCACGGGCAGGGTGGCACGCACGGTCTGCGCGGACTTCTCGGACAGCATCCGAAGCTCCAAACTCGCATCTGAGATGCGCATTTTAAGGTGTGGGAATACCTGCGGAATACCTTGTGGTGACTGCTCGACGGCGGACTGCCGGACACTGACGACCTGCGGGTGGAAAACGCTTTCCGGGCACGCCGGGACGAGCCCGGACGATCCCGAACCGCACCCCGCCCGAACCGGGCCGGGCTATCCGCGCCCGGGCAGTCCGAGCAGGACCGGGCCGGTCGGCGGACCGACCAGGTCGGCCACCGTCAGCGGGTCGAGCGTCGCGAAGAATGCTTCCTGCGCCCTGCGCAGCAGCCCGCGCAGTCGACAGGAGTGTCGCAGCGGACACGGCGGCTCATCCTCGCAGCCGACCACGTCCCCGGCGCCCTCCAGTTCCCGGACGATCCGGCCGAGCGATCCGGTGCGGCCGGCGGCAGTCAGGGCAAGCCCACCACCGCGCCCGCGCCGGGCCTCGACCACGCCCAGGTGCTGGAGACGGCTGACCACCTTCGCCGCGTGGTTGTAGGGGACGTCGACCGCCTCGGCCACCTCGCGGGTGGTCGGGGTCTGGTCCTCGTCCAGCACCGCCAGCCGCATTGCGATGCGCAGTGCGATGTCGGTGCTCTTGGTCAGCCTCACGGCGCTGACTCTATCCAATTCGGCATCTTGGATACCAATTAGCCGAATGTCTGCTGCGTCACGTTCCGCCGCCCGCCCCGAGGGCCGCCTCGAAGGCCGCCCGGCGCCCGGTTCCACGACCCGATTCCGCACCCGGCTCCACGCCCGCACCGCACGGCCCGCACGCACCGCACGGCCCGGCGACAGTTTCGCCCCGGCCTGCCCGGCCCGTCGGCGGTGATCCCGGTCACCACTGTGCGCCGTACCCGCCGGCGGCCCGGGTCCACCCGTAGGCTCGGCACCTCCCGCTCGACGATCTTCCCCGCATTCCCTGCGCTCCCCCGTGTTCCCTGCGCTCCCCTGTACTCCCCTGCGTTCCCCTGTGTTCCCCACTCCCCCGCGACGGAGGCCCCCGGTGACGGCACGTCAACTCCTCGATCTGCTGGTCGACCCCGGTAGCTTCGCCTCCTGGGACGAGCCGATCACCACCGAGCCGGCCGACCCCGACTACCGGGACGCACTGGCCGGGGCCCGCGCCCGCACCGGGCTGGACGAGGCGGTGCTCACCGGCCGCGCTCTGCTGGACGGCCGCCCGCTGGCGCTGATCGCCTGCGAGTTCGGCTTCCTGGGCGGCTCGATCGGCGTCGCCACCGCCGAGCGGATCACCCGGGCCGTGGAGCGCGCCACCGCCGAGCGCCTCCCCCTGCTCGCCCTGCCGGTCTCCGGCGGGACCCGCATGCAGGAGGGCTCCGCCGCGTTCCTGTGCATGGTCCGGGTCACCGCCGCGGTCCACGCCCACCGGGCCGCCGGCCTGCCGTACCTGTCCTACCTGCGCAACCCCACCATGGGCGGCGTGTTCGCCTCCTGGGGCACCCTCGGTCACCTGGTCCTCGCCGAACCGGGCGCCCGCCTGGGCTTCCTCGGCCCGCGCGTCTACGAGGAACTGCGCGGCGAACCGCTGCCGCCCGCCGTCCAGCGCGCCGAGACGCTCGCCGCCAACGGCCGCCTGGACGCCATCGTGCCGCCCGACCGCCTGCGCCCGTTCCTCTCCCGCGCGCTCACCGTCCTCACCGTCCGGCCGCCCGAGGCGGGTTCGCCGCCACCGGCCGTCCTCGATGTCGCCCCCACCGCCGAGGACGCCTGGGAGTCGGTGCTCCGCAGCCGCCGGCCGGACCGGCTCTCCGCGCTCGAACTCCTCTCCCAGACCGCCGAGTTGCTCCTCCCGCTGGACGGCGACAGCGCCCTCGTCCGGGCCCTCGCGCTGATCGACGGACGCCCGGTGATGGTGGTCGCCCAGCAACGTTCCGGCCCCGACCGTCCCGAACTGCCGTTCACCGCCGCCGACCTGCGGGCGGTTCGGCAACAGGCAGAGCTGGCCGAGGAGTTGGGCATGCCGCTGCTCACCGTGGTCGACACGGTCGGCGCCGAGCTCTCCGTCGAGGCCGAACTCGACGGTGTGGCACTGGAGATCGCGCACTGCCTGACCACCTTGGTCGGCCTGCGCACCCCCGTCCTCGCCGTCCTGCTCGGCCAGGGCAGCGGCGGCGGCGCGCTCGCCCTGCTGCCCGCCGATCGCGTCATCGCCGCCCAGCACGCCTGGCTCGCCCCGCTGCCGCCCGAGGGCGCCTCCGCCATCGTCCACCGGGACGGCGAGCACGCCGCTCAGCTCGCCCGCGCCCAGGGCATCACCGCTACCGCGCTCGCCGCCACCGGCCTGGTCGACCAGGTCGTCCCCGAGACCGACGACCCCGCCGACCTGCGCGCCGACCTCGCCGTCGCGATCACCCACGCCCTCGCCGAACTCGCCCGCCTCCCCGCCGCCGACCGCCTCGCCGACCGCCGCACCCGCAACCGCCGCCTCGGCGGCCCGCCCACCACCGGCTGACCACGCGTCCCACGCCCTCCGGGAGTCCGAGGCACCTGTCACCACCCCTGCATCTCTGCACGCTCGCCGATTCGAGGGATTGGCCGCGGCGTTCCGCAACGGACGGTCCGCAACGGGAATCCCCCGTCCGAAGAGGCACCCGCTCCCAGCCGGGCGTCCTCGGAAGGGAGATCAGTCATGCGTCGTCGTCTCACGGGAATCGGCCTGCTGGCCGCCGCCGGCGTGCTCGCCCTCTCGACGCCCGCCCAAGCGGCCACCGGCCTCCTGGTGGTGAACGGCGTGGCCCACCACAACCCGCCGCGCGGCTGCTACAGCACCACGTCCCCCGTGACCGTCGAGAACTTCACCGACTCGGCGGTGCTGGTGCACGCCGCGGCGAACTGCCAGGGCCCGGTGACGGCGGAGGTGGATCCCGGGAAGTCCGCGAAGACCTTCGGGGTGAGCTACTTCGTCCTCTGAGGCCGCGTCCCACCGCGCCGGAGGGGGCCGGCCGGTGGCACATCCGGTGCCTCACGCGGCGCAATTCGCTGCAACTCGGCGCAAGTCAGCGCGGCTCGGTGCAACCCGGCGCAACCCGGCGCAGCCGACCGGTAGTTCACCGGGATCCGGCGGGCGGGCCGATCCGGCGTCGGGTCGGGTTGCGCAGCCAGTCGGCGAGGACGGTGAAGTCCCGTTCGGTCAGGCCGACTTCGGGGTCGATGCGGTGGAGCAGCGCGGGGCCCGGGTGGTGCTGGGCGACCCACTCACGGTCGCGTTCGGTGATCTCGTCGTCGACCCAGGCGAACGGGGTGCCGGCGGCATGGGCAACCAGGGCGGGGGTCTTCCAGTGGACACCGGGCGCCGGGTCGGACGCGTCGAGGGGCGGGTCCGGCAGGACAGGGAGCGGGGGGAGGCCGAGCAGCGGGGCGAGGCACGCATTGGCGTCGTCGAACCAGGTGGTGGCCCAGATCAACCGACAGGGCAGCGCAGCGAGTTGCGGGCCCAGGGCGGGGTTCACCCGGGTCAGCAGCGGGTTCGACCCGCCGGTGAGCTCACGGATGCGGCGTTCCGTCAGGTGGGTGCGGTGCCGTGCCGGGTCGCCGCCGAACGGGATCAGTGGGCCGTCGACGTCGAGGTAGAGCAGAGGCAGCGGGGGCGGCGGGGGCGGCGGAGACTCCATCGGGGTCGATGATGCCCGAGGCGGAGGCTCCGCCGCACCTGTCACACCGTCAGCAGCGCCTCGGCCAGCCAGTCGGCGGTGTCGGGCAGCCAGTCCGCCGGTGCGTTGCCGAGCAGGTGGTTGCCGTACGGCACGTGCAGCACCTCGGCGTGCGGGAGGTCGGCGGCGAGCGCCTCCGCGTTGGTCATGCCGGGGATCCGGTCGTCGCCGCCCTCGACCAGCAACAGTGGGCCGCGCAGCTGCGGCGCGAGCGCGGCCAGGTCCAGGCGGTCGGCGAAGTCGCGGGCGGCGTCCGGGCCGCCGCACCGCAGGCCGAGGGTGGCGGTGACGAACGGGACGAACCTGTCCCACTCCAGCCGGTACGGGCCGCTGACCAGTACCGCCGCCCGCACCCGCGAGTCATGGGCGGCGACCGCCGCGGCGAGGTACCCGCCCAGGCTGAGGCCGACCACGGCGATCCGCTCGAGGTCGAGGCCCCACCCGTCGGCGGCGGAGCCGACCCCGGCGAGCGCGTCCAGGGCCCGGGCGACGGCCTTCCGGTGGCCGGTCGCGTCCAGCACCGTCCCGGCGCCCAGCACGCCCTGGCCCGGCCCGTCGATCGCCAGGACGGCGACGCCACGGGCGAGCAGCGCGTCCGCGACGGCGTGGAACTCCTCCTTCGCGGAGTCCATCCCAGGGATCACCACCGCAACGGGAAAGCGCTTGCCGTTCGCCTCCGCGTCCGCGTGTCCGCCCACCTGCGGGCCCGCGTGTCCGTCCACCTGGGGGCCCGCGTCCGCCGGTGTCCGCAGCCAACCCGCGAAGCCGTCGCCGGACAGGCGGCGCGCCTGCGGTTCGAGCAGGGCCAGCGACTGCTCCATCGACCGGTCCGCCTCCCTCGCCAGCTCGGCGGCCCGCGCCCGGTCGGGGTCGGGGATCAGGCCCGCGAGGTGGAACCACCGGGCGGCCAGCCGGTGGCGCTCGCCGGCCGTCCGGGTCCGACCGCGGCCCGCGGCCCGCTCGGCGGCGGCGCGGTGCCTGAGTGCGGCCTCGCGGCAGGCCTCCGGCCACTGCAGCAGGGATTCCAGGGGTGCAGTGACCCGGTCGTACTCGTAGAGGTCGACGCCCGCGCCGTGGGCCCTCGGGCGGGTCTCGGCGACGAAGCCGGCGGCCATGCCGGGGACGGAGAGGAAGGAGAGGTCGGTCATCGGTGTGCGGTCCTCCGGGACACGGGTGTCAGCCGAACTGACAGATCGACAAATCAACATCGAAACGCGGGCAGGTCCGGGGACGGCAACGGCGCAGCGCTCCGCTCCCCCTCAAGCTCAAGCTCAAGCTCAAGCTCAACACTACGATCATCATCAACACATTGATGACTGTCAACGTCGATACGGTGAGCAGGCCTTGTAGCATCGCCGCATGGGAATGCCTGCCAGTGACCGCCTCGGCATCGATCTGCACCTCGCCGACCAGGAGCTGCTGGCCGCGAAGCGCATCGCGGTCGAGCCCGCCGGGCTGACGGTGCCCCAGTACGCGGCGCTGTTCGTGCTCGCCGAGAACGCGGGCATCAGCGGCGCCGCACTCGCCCGGGCCTGCCAGGTCACGCCGCAGGCGATGGCCGTGCTGCTCCGCCACCTGACCGATCGCGGCCTGGTGGAGCGCGCCCCGCACCGCTGGCACCGAAACATCCTGGAGACCCGCCTCACCGACCGGGGCCGCGCCGCCCTGGAACTCGCCGACGACCGCGCCAGCGCCGTCGAGCAGGCCCTGCACGCCGAGTTCACCCCCGCCGAACGCGACCACCTCCGCCAACTCCTGGCCCGCGCCACCAGCGCGCTCCGCCGCGCCGCGGACGCCCTCGACTGACCGGCTCGCGGCACCGCCGCCGATCGGCGCGAACGGAACGAGCGGCATTCCGCGACCGGCTGGGCGCAGCGCGCGCCGACATCCGAGCAGGCCGACCGCAACCTCGCGGACTTCGCCCCGCCGAGCCGTCACCGCCGCCGCTCCCCTCCCCGCCCCCGATGGCCCGGCCCCACCGAGGTGACTCACGGGCACCGGTGACTTCGGTGCGCGCAACTCGTTGAACGGGTCGTGCCAGTACCAGGGCAGTCCGGCCCGCCGACCCACCCGCTCACCGACGTCCGGCCCGCGGAGCGGGCCGCTCTCGGCGGGCTGACCCGCGCCTTCCCGCCCGAGCTGATCGACCAGGTACTGCTCGACTGCGGGCGGGTCGAGCAGCGCAGTCGACTGTTGCCGGCCCGCGTGGTGGTCTACTTCGTGCTGGCGATGGGCATGTTCGCCGAGCGCGGCTACCCGGAGGTCGCCCGGCTGCTGGTCAACGACCTGGAGCGGGAGCGTTGGTGGCCGCACGGCAGGCAGGTGCCGACCGCCGCCGCGATCGGCCGGGCCCGGCTGCGGCTCGGGCCGGAGCCGCTGCGCCGCCTGTTCCAGCAGACGTGTCCGCCGCCGGCCGCCTCCACCACCGCCGACGCCTGGTACCGCGGCCGCCGGCTGGTCGCGCTGGACGGCACGATCCTCGACGTCCCGGACACGCCGCCGAACGCCGCGCACTTCGGCCGGTCGCTCGGCAGCACCGTCCGGACCGCGCCGCGAACTCCCGCCCGCGCCGGCCGATCCACGCTCCAGGAGCCCGTCAGCTACCCGCAGGCCCGGGTCAGCGCCCTGGTCGAGTGCGGCACCAACAGGGCGCTCGCGGCCGATGTCGGTCCGCTCTCGACCCACGAGCGGGCCCTCGCCGAGGCGATCTACCCGACGTTGACCCGCGACATGCTGGTCCTCGCCGACCGCGGCACGACCGACCCGGCGACCTGGCAGGCCGCCCGCGCGGGCGGCGCCGACCTGCTCTGGCGGGTGCCGGGTCATCTCCGACTCCCGCTCACCGCACGGCTGGCGGACGGCTCCCACCTGACCGGTCCGGCCACGGCCTCCGATCCGACCGGTCCGGCGGCCCCGAGCGTTCCGAGCGTTCCGATCGTCCCGACCGATCGGGGGCGTGAACGCGTCTGCCCGGCACAGGTCCGGGTCATCGACTACACGCTCGACACCGACCGCCTGGGCGCCCCGCCCCACCGTCTGCTGACCAGCATCCTCGACCCGGCCGCCGCCCCGGCCGCCGATCTCGCCGCCCGCTACGCCCAGCAGTCCCGCAGCGGGGCGGCGCTCGACCACCTGACGCCTCCTCATCCGGCGCGCACCCTGCGTTCGCGCCACCCCGACGGCATCGAGCAGGAGATCTTCGCCCTGCTGCTCCTGCACCGCGCCTTCCCCGCCTCACCCGGCGCCGCGCCCACCGCCCCGATGCCGCCCGCGGTCCAGCTGGTGTCCGAGCCTCGTTGAGGGCTCCCGCACGCCCCGGTGTGGCCAATGTCGCACCGTGGATCTCCGCAGCTCGTGGGGGGTGTGGCGGCCGGCTGCGGGTAGGCTGCGGCTGCCCGTCCCCCGAGCTGTGAGGAGTTTGCGCGTGTCTGCGATCACCGTGGTGGGGGTCGGTGCGGACGGCTGGCCGGGGCTGTCCCGGGCCGCCCGGGAGGCGTTGACCGCGGCGGAGGCCGTACTGGGCGGGCCGCGGCAGCTGGCGCTGCTGCCGGTCGAGGTGACGGCGGATCGGGTGCCGTGGCCGTCACCGTTGCGGCCGTCGGTGCCGGGCCTGGTGGCCCGTTTCGCGGGGCGGCGGTTGGCGGTGCTGGCGAGCGGCGATCCGATGTTCTACGGGATCGGCCGGACGCTGATCGAGTGCGGTGTGCCGGCCGGGTCGCTGCGGGTACTGCCGCATCCGTCGTCGGTGTCGCTCGCGTGCGCCCGGCTGGGCTGGCCGGTGGAGGAGACCGAGGTGGTGACGCTGGTCGGCCGCGCCCCCGAGGCGCTGCACGCAGCGCTCTACCACGGCCGCCGAATACTTGTCCTGAGCAAGGACGCCTCGACGCCGGCCCTGGTCGCGAAGCTGCTGACGGACCGCGGATTCGGGCCGAGCCGCCTGCGGGTGCTGGAGCAACTCGGCGGCCCCACCGAGGCGTTGCACGAGGGCGTGGCGGACGGCTGGTCGCTGCCGCCGGGTGATCCGCTGAACGTGCTGGCGATCGACTGCGCGGCCGCCGACCCGAACGCGCCGCACCAGCAGCTGACTTCCGGCCTGCGCGATGAACTCTTCGAATCCGATGGCCAGCTGACGAAGCGTCACATTCGTGCGGCGACGCTCGCGGCGCTCGGTCCGGCCCCGGGCGAACTGCTCTGGGACATCGGCGGCGGCTCGGGTTCGATCGGCATCGAATGGCTGCGGGCGCACCGCAGTTGCCGGGCCGTCAGCGTGGAGCGCGACCCGGTGCGCGCGGAGCGGATCGTCCGCAACGCGGCAGCGCTGGGGGTGCCGCGGTTGCAGGTGGTGCAGGGCGCGGCGCCGACGGCGCTGGCCGAACTCCCCGTCCCGGACGCGGTGTTCGTCGGCGGTGGGCTGACCGTGCCCGGCGTGCTGGAGGCCTGCTGGGCGGCGTTGCGCCCGGGTGGGCGGCTGGTGGCGAACACGGTGACGCTGGAGTCGGAGGCCCTGCTCACGCAGTGGTACCGGCGCTGCGGCGGGGAGTTGGTGAAGCTGAGCGTCGCGCACGCGGTGCCGGTGGGCGGGTTCACGGGGTGGCGGCAGGCGATGCCGGTCACTCAGTGGAGCGTCGTCAAGGGCGGCGACGCCGGGGTGTCCGGCGCGGCCGAGGAAGTCGGAGGAGCAGCGAAGTGACGGTCTTTTTCATCGGTGCGGGGCCGGGTGCGGCCGATCTGATCACGGTGCGCGGCCAGCGCACGCTGGCGCGTTGCGGGGTGTGCCTGTATGCGGGGAGCCTGGTGCCGCAGGAGTTGCTGGCCGACTGCCCGCCGGGGGCGCGACTGGTGGACACCGCGAACCTGGACCTGGACCAGATCATCGCGGAGATCGTCCGGGCGCACCGCGAGGGCCAGGACGTGGCGCGGCTGCACTCGGGCGACCCGTCGGTGTTCTCGGCGATGGCCGAGCAGATGCGCCGCCTGGACGCGGCGGACATCCCGTACGAGGTGGTGCCGGGCGTTCCGGCGTTCGCGGCGGCCGCGGCGGCCCTGAAGCGCGAGTTGACCGTCCCGACGGTCGGCCAGACGGTGATCCTGACCCGGGTGGCCCGGCAGGCGACGCCGATGCCCCCCGGCGAGGAACTGGCCGTCCTCGGCCGGAGCGGCGCCCTGTTGGTCCTGCACCTGGCGGCCCGCTACGTGGACAGCGTGGTGGAGGAACTCCTCCCGCACTACGGGCCGGACTGCCCGGCCGCAGTGGTGGCGATGGCCAGCCGTCCGGACGAGTTGGTGCTGCGCGGCACCCTCGGCGACATCGCCGTCCAGGTGAAGGCCGCGGGCGTCATCCGCACGGCCGTCATCATCGTCGGCCGCACGCTGGCCGCGACCGAGTTCCGCGACAGTCACCTGTACTCCACCACCCGCAGCCGGTAAGCGCTTTCCCGCCCCTCCGCGCGGACACGAACGCACGGAGGGGCGGAGCGAGGGGCACGTGCTCCTCTTCCGCCCCCTCCGCGCCACCGACGCCCCACCGACGCCCCACCGACGCCCCACCGGCGACGCCCGATGCTCCCCGACGGCGACCGGGCCGCGCTCAGTCGAGCGAGGCGACGAACGCCTTCGCGCGGCGGGTGATCTCGGCCCAGTCGCCGGCGGCGACGGTCTGCGGGGGGACGACGTCGGTGCCGGCGCAGACGGCGAGGGCGCCGTGGTCGAGGAAGGCCCTGGCGTTGGTGGCGTTGACGCCGCCGGAGGCGACCAGGGGGATGCCGGGGTAGGGGCCGTGCAGGTCCTTGAAGTAGCCGGGGCCGAAGGCCTTCGCGGGGAAGATCTTCACGGCGGCCGCGCCGAGGTCGAGCGCATCGGCGACCTCGCTGGGCGTCAACGCGCCCATCACGACCGGGATCCCGGCCTCGCGGGCGACGGCGGCGACGGCGGGGCGCAGGCCGGGGGTGACCAGGAACCCGGCCCCGGCGTCGATGCCTTGGCGGGCCTGCTCGGCGGTGAGGACGGTCCCGACGCCGATCCGGCAGCCGGCCTTCGCGGCGGCGGCGACGTGGCGGGTCACGTCCGGTGTGGTGAAGGTGAGTTCGGTCCAGGCGACGCCGCCTTCGGCGAGCGCCTCGCACAGCGCGACCGCGTCCGGGATCTCCGGCGCCCGCACCACGGCTATCACGGGCTGCGCGGTCAACGCCGCGCGCAGGTCGGTCACTTCGGTTCCCATGCTCCCCAACTCCTGTTTCCTGAAAGACGTCTGCCAATGCCTGTCCGGCAGCTCATCGGTCCACCGCCCGCACCAGCCCGTCCGCGTCGCGCCGCAGGGCCCGTCCCGCCAGGTCGCCGGTCGGTTTGCCGTCGGTGAGGGCGGCGACGCCGCCGACCAGGACGTGGGCGATGCCGGCGGCGGGGCGGCGGGGGTGGTCGAAGGTGGCGGTGTCGCGGACGGTCTCCGGGTCGAACAGGACCAGGTCGGCGTGGTGGCCGGGGCGGATCAGTCCGCGCCGGTCGAGGCGCAGCCGGCGGGCGGCGCGGCCGGTCATCCGGGCGATCGACTGTTCCAGGGTGAGGACGCCCAAGTCCCGGCTGTAGTGGGCGAGGTAGCGCGGGAAGGTGCCCCAGGCGCGGGGGTGGGGGCGGGCGCCGACGAGCAGGCCGTCGCTGCCGACGGTGTGCGCGGGGTGGCGCATGATCGCGCGGACGTTCTCCTCGTGGCCGACGTGCTGGAGGATGGTGGTGCCCAACTGGTCGGCGAGCAGCAGGCCGAAGAACGTCTCGGTGCCGGTGCGGCCCTGTTCGGCGGCGAGTTCGGAGACGGTGCGGCCGACGACGGCGGCCAGCGCGGTGTTGCGGACGCCGGAGATCTGGATGGTGTCCCAGTCGGTGACCACGCCGTGGCAGCCGTCGCTGCCGCGTTCTTCGACGTCGACGCGGATGCGTTCGCGTGCGGCGGGGTCGGCGAGGCGGGCGAGGGTGGCCTCGGGACCGCCCTCGGTGGCCCAACTGGGCAGCAGGGCGGCCAGCGTGGTGGATCCGGGCAGGTACGGGTAGGTATCGAGCGTGACGTCGATGCCGTCGGCGAGGGCGCTGTCGACCAGGGCGAGGAACTCTCCTGCGCGGCCTTCGTTGACGCCGAAGTTCATCGTGGCGTGGGTGAGGTGCAGCGGGCAGCCGGACCGCCGGGATATCTCCACCATCTCCGCGTAGCCTTCCAGCGCGCCTGCGCCGTAGGAGCGTTGGTGCGGGGCGTGGTAGCCGCCGCGGGCGGCGACGGTCCGGCAGAGCTCGACGAGTTCGGCGGTGTCGGCGTACATGCCGGGCGTGTAGGTGAGGCCGGTGGACATGCCGACCGCGCCGTCGGCCAGCGCCTGCTCCAGCAGGGCGCGCATCCGGTCGAGTTCGGCTTCGGTGGGGCGGCGGTTGTCCCAGCCCATGGCGAGCATCCGGATGGTGCCGTGCGGGGCCAGGTAGCAGGCGTTGACGCCGATGCCCCGGTCGAGGCGGTCGAGGTACTGGCCGACGGTGCGCCAGTTCCAGTCGAAGCCGTCGGGGTCGCCGTTCCAGCCGGCGAGTTGGCGGCGCAGCGCGGCGAGGGTGGCGTCGTCGGCGGGCGCGTAGGAGAGGCCGTCCTGGCCGAGGACGTCGAGGGTGACGCCCTGGGTGATGCGGGAGGGGTGGTCGGGTTCGACGAGCAGGCTCAGGTCGGAGTGGGCGTGCAGGTCGATGAAGCCGGGGGCGAGGACGAGGCCGTCGGCGTCGATGGTGCGGCGGGCGGTGAGGCCGGGGCCGATCTCGTCGATGCGGCCGTCGGTGACGGTGACGTCGGCGCGGCGGCGGTCGGCGCCGGTCCCGTCGACGACGGTGGCGCCGCGCAGCAGGAGGTCGGGCATCAGAAGTACGTCCTCACCAGGTCGACGACGCGCGGGTGTTGGGCGTCGGCGTGGTCGACGACGGGGATGAGGTTCCACTTGTCGAAGGCAGTGCAGGGGTGGGAGAGGCCGAGGCGGACGACGGCGCCGATCGGGGCGGTCTCGCCGGCGCCGCGCAGGAAGGTGTGCTGGTCGTTCAGGGCGGTGACCTCGGCGCCGGTCAACTCACCGGTCCCTCGGACGAGTTGCGGTTCGGGCAGGCCTTCGTCGAACGGCAGGTCGCGCTTCCCGGCGTCCAGCAGGGCGAGTTGGGGTTCGGGGTGGGAGACGACGCGGGCCCAGCCGTGCATGGCGGAGCGCAGGGGGGTGGCTCCGGTGGTGCGGGCGAGGGGGGAGATGCCGCGGTAGAAGCCGTCGTCGTGGGCGAGGTAGGCGCCGGCCCGGACGACGACCTTGGTGCCGGGGAACTCCTCGGCGAGGGGGGTGAGTTCTTCGGCGACGGCGTCGAAGTAGGCGCTGCCGCCGGCGGTGACCACGGGGGTGGGGGTGGGGTAGCCGGGGGCGAGGCGGCGGTGCAGTTCGGCGAGGTCGCGCAGGTAGTCGCGGACGGTGGCCAGGGCGCGGTCGGAGGCGTCGTGGGCGAGGGCGCCTTCGTAGCCGCCGACGCCGGCCAGGCGCAGCGTGGGGGCGGCGTGCACGGCGGCGGCGACGTCGAGGGCGGCGGGGATGCCGCGGGCCCCGGTGCGGCCGCCGGGGCCGCCGAGTTCGACCAGGACTTCGACGGGGCGCTTCGCGCCGGCGGCGCGCAGCGCGGCGTCCATCTGGCGGACGCTGTCGGCGGAGTCGACCCAGGAGGTGAAGGCGAAGTCGGGGTGCCGGTCGAGTTCGGCGGCGAGCCAGGCGAGGCCGGCGGGGTCGAGCAGGGTGTTGGCGAGCAGCAGGCGCTGGACGCCGAAGGCGCGGGCGACGCGCAGCTGGGGCAGGTTGGCGAGGGTGATGGCGTGGGCGCCGGCGGCGAGTTGGGCCTGCCAGAGGGCGGGGGCCATGGTGGTCTTGCCGTGCGGGGCGAGCAGCACGTCGGCTTCGCGGCACCAGGCGGCCATGGTGCGCAGGTTGTGGTCGAGGGCGGCGGCGTCGAGGGTGAGCAGCGGGGTGCCGAGGCTGTCGAGGGAGGGGCCGGTGGCGAGCCAGTCGCGGACGGTGCGGCCCCAGGCGTCGGCGGGGACGGCCTTGAAGCGCCAGTCGAGGGTTTCGTCGGCGAGGGCGGCGACGGCGTCCCGGTCGATGCCGGGCCCGGGGGCGGGGTCCGCGAAGGAGTGGTGTCCGGTGTGCTGGTGTGCTGCCGTGTTGCCCATGGCTGTGCCTCCGTTCCGGTCCCGGCCCGCCCGACGAGCTGGGATGTTGCAACATGTGCAACCTCTATTGCGCATGTTGGTGTTACGGTTCTAGCATTCACGCCGGACGGCGGTCAACGGACCGCGACGCGGCCCGTCCCCCTTCCCACCAGGTACGCAGCACCGGAACTCACCGCCGAGCGACGGCCGCGCGGGCCGTGTTGGCGGGGGCGGGGAGCACGGGCCCGAGGGTGAGGGAGCGGGATTGATGGCGGATCAGGACGGCGGGGCGGCGACCGGCCGGGCGGTGTGCCTGGGCGAGTCGATGGCGGTGCTGCTGCCCGACCGGCCGGGACCGTTCGAGGCTGTCGGCGCGTTCCGGCCCTCGGTCGGCGGCGCCGAGTCCAATGTCGCCGCGGCGCTCGCCGGGCTCGGCGTGCCGACCGCGTGGATCAGCCGGGTCGGCGCGGACGGCTTCGGCCGCCGCCTCACCGGCGACCTCGCCGCGGCGGGGGTGGACGTCTCCGCCGTGGCGGTGGACCCGCACCGCCCCACCGGCGTCTACCTGAAGGAGACCGGCGGCTCCGACCTGCCGCACGACCTCGGCGCGGGCCGCTCCCGCCTGCACTACTACCGCACCGGCTCGGCCGCCTCCGCGCTCTCCCCCGCCCTGCTGGACGACCCGGCGGCCGCCGCGCTGCTGGACCGCGCCCCGCTGCTGCACCTGACGGGCATCACCCCCGCCCTCTCCGACGACTGCCTGGAGCTGGTCCGCGCCCTGCTGGCCCGCCGCCGCCCCGGCCGGCTCGTCTCCTTCGACCTGAACTGGCGTCCCGCGCTGTGGCGCCGCCGCGACCCGTCGGTGCTCCCGGCCCTGCTGGACGCCGCCGACGTGCTGCTGCTGGGCGCGGACGAGGCCGAGGACGCGTTCGGCACCGGCGACCCGACCGCACTCAGAAAGCGCTTTCCCACTCCCTCCGTGCTGGTCGTCAAGGACTCCGGACACCTCGTCACCGCGCTCGACCGCAACGGCGGTTCGGTCACCGAGCCCGCCCTGCACGTCGAGGTGGTGGAGCCCACCGGCGCGGGCGACGCCTTCGCGGCGGGCTACCTGGCCGGCACCCTGCGCGGCCTCGACCAGCGCTCCCGGCTGCGCCTGGGCCACCTGGCGGCGGCGAGCGCGTTGACCGCGCCCGCCGACCACGGCACCCTCCCGGACGCCCGCACGGTGGCCGCGCTGCTCGCCGCCGACGAGCGGGACTGGGCCGCGACCCGGGTCTCCGCGTCCGGCATCACCTCCCCCGCGATCGCCTCCGCCGCACCCGCCTCCGCTGTACCCGCCTCCCCCGCGGACGCCGGAACCCGTAACCTCCCCGAAGCCCTCGAAACCCTCGGAACATCGGGACACCCATGAGCCAGACCGTCACCCGCGCCCTGCGCCTGCTCGCCGAACTCGGCGAGGGCGAACGCTCCCTGGACCAGCTGGCCGACCTGCTCGGCGTGCACAAGACCACCGTGCTGCGGCTGCTGCAGACCCTGGAGGAGGAACGGTTCGTCCACCGCGACGCCCAGTACCGCTACCACCTGGGCGCGGGCCTGTTCGCGCTGTCCAGCCTCGCCCTGGAGCAGCGCGGCATACGGCGCACCGCCGCCCCGCACCTGGCGGAGCTGAACGCGACGACCGGCCAGACCGTGCACCTGGCCGCGTACGAGGGCGGCGAGGTGGTCTACATCGACAAGTACGACTCGCGGCACCCGGTGCGGATGTACTCGCGGATCGGGCTGCGCGCGGCGCTGCACAACACGGCCGTGGCGAAGGTCCTGCTGGCCGACCTGTCGCCGGTCGAGCGTCGCCGGGTGGTGGGCACCATCGAGTTCACCGTCCACACGCCCAACACCATCACCAGCCCGCACGCGCTGCTCGCCGAACTGGAGCAGGTCGCCGCGCAGGGCTGGGCGCAGGACCACGCCGAGCACGAGGCGTTCATCAACTGTGTGGCCGCGCCGATCCGGGACGCCTCCGGCCGGGTGGTCGCCGCCGCGTCCATCTCCGTCCCGGACGTCGTCCTCCCCTACGAGCAGGTCCTCGACCTGCTCCCCCAGCTGCTCGCCTGCACCCGGGCGATCTCCGCCGACGCGGGCCTCCCCGCCCGCGGGCACCTCTCCTGACGTACCGTCATCTTCCTTTTGGAGCACCGCACATGACCGACAAGACCGAGATCCGCACCGACGGCGCGCCCGCCCCGGCCTGGATGTTCTCGCAGGGCGTCCGCAAGGGCCCGATCCTGCAGGTCTCCGGCCAGGGCCCGCAGGACCCGGCCACCGGCGAGTACCTCCACCACGGCGACGTGAAGGCCCAGACCCGCCGCACCCTGGAGAACGTCAAGGCCATCGTCGAGGCCGGCGGCGCCACCATCGAGGACGTCGTGATGTTCCGCGTCTACCTCACCAAGCGCGCCGACTTCCCGCTGATGAACGAGGTCTACGCCGCTTTCATCGACGAGAACATCAAGCCGGGCGGCGTCAAGCCGTGCCGTACCACCATCTTCGTCGAACTCCCCCAGGAGCCCATGCTGGTGGAGATCGACGCCCAGGCCGTCGTCACCGACTGACGCCGCTGCCGCAGCAGGCTCCGGCCGACCGCCGCGGCCGGCCCCGAGAGGCTCCCGGCCGACCCGCCGGGGGCCTCTCGGCGTGCGGGCGGCCCCGGTTAGGGTGGTGTGTCCGAATCGCGTCGGCTCCGGGAGTCCGCCATGCACGTCCTGATCCTCGGCGGTACCAGTGAGGCCCGTCGGCTGGCGGAGGTGCTGGTCGCCGACCCGGCCCTGCGGGTGACGAGTTCACTGGCCGGGCGGGTGGCCCAGCCGCGGCTGCCTGCCGGAGAGGTGCGGATCGGCGGGTTCGGGGGCCCGGCCGGGCTCGCGGCCTGGCTGCGCGGGCACCGGGTGGACGTGCTGATCGACGCCACGCACCCGTTCGCCGAGACCATGAGCCGCAACGCGGCCCTGGCCGCCGCCGAGACCGGGACGCCGCTGCTGGCGCTGCGTCGTCCCAGCTGGCTGCCGCAGGACGGCGATCGGTGGCATCCGGTGCCGAGTCTGGCCGCCGCGGCCGAGGCCCTGCCCGCGCTGGGCGCCCGGGTGTTCCTGACCACCGGACGGCAGGGCATCGCCGCGTTCGCGCATCTGAACGCCCTGTGGTTCCTGGCGCGTTCGGTCGAGCCGCCGGTGTCGCCGATGCCCGCGGCCGTCGAAGTCCTGCTGGAACGTGGGCCGTTCACCCTCGACGGGGAGCGCGCGCTGCTGCGGGCGCACCGCATCGACGTGCTGGTCACCAAGGACAGCGGCAGCGCCGCCACCGCCCCCAAGTTGACCGCCGCCCGCGAGCTCGGCCTGCCGGTGGTGGTCGTCCAGCGCCCGGCCGCCCCGCAGGGCGTGCAGACCGCCCCGGACGTCGCCGGGGCGGTCGACTGGCTGCGCCAGCTGGCGGGTTGAACGAACTGACGGAGCGTCAGGCCTCCGGGTAGCGGCGCGGCGTCCACACCACGTCGCGCCCGCCGTCGCGCTGCACCCACTGGGTCTGGGTGGAGCCGATCAGCAGCAGGGTGCGCATGTCGACGTCGGCGGGGTCGAGTTCGGCCAGCGCGACGGTGCGGACCCGCTCGGTGGGGCCGCCGACGTCCCGGGCCAGCACCACGGGGGTCGCCGGGTCGCGGTACTCCAGCAGCAGGTCGCGCGCCGAACCCACCTGCGTGGTACGGGACTTGGAGCCGGGGTTGTACAGCGCGAGCACCAGGTCGGCCTCGGCGGCGGCGCGCAGCCGACGGGCGATCACCTCCCACGGCTTGAGCCGGTCGGAGAGCGAGATCACCGCGTAGTCGTGGCCGAGCGGCGCACCGGCCCGGGACGCGGCGGCGTGCGCGGCGGTCATCCCCGGCAGGACGCGCACGGGGACGTCCCGGTAGGGGTCCTCGCAGGCGGCCTCCAGGACGGCGGTGGCCATCGCGAACACGCCCGGGTCGCCCGAGGAGACGACCGCGACGCGACGGCCGCGACGCGCCAACTCCAGGGCGAATTCGGCGCGTACGCCCTCGACCTTGTTGTCGGAGCCGTGCCGGACCTGGCCGGCGCGGACCGGCACCCGGTCCAGGTAGGTGGTGTAGCCGACCAGGTCGGTCGCGCCGGCGAGCACCCCGCGCGCCTCGGGCGTCAGCCACAGCGGCCCGGCCGGGCCGGTCCCGACCACCACCACCTCGCCGGTCTGCGACGGCTGTTCGGCCGGGGCCGCGAGCGCCTCGAACGGCTGCCCGTCGGAGTCGAGGGCGGCGACCCGGCTGGGCAGCACGGCGACCGAGAAGTACGGCACGCTGTCGGCGTCGATCTCGGCGAGCAGGCCGGTGCGTTCGCCGTCCATGGTGGCGCGCTCGACGTACCGGGCCTCGTCCAGGCGTCCGGCCCGCTCCAGGGCGCGGCGCACAGTGGGGAAGGTCCGGCCGAGCTTCATGACGACGGCGGAGTCGGTGGCGGCGAGGCGCGCGGTCAGCTCCTCCTCCGGCAGGGTGCCGGGAATGATCGTCAGCACCTCCTCGGCCTCCACCAGCGGGGTGCCCAGGCGGGCGGCGGCGGCGCTGATCGAGGTGACGCCGGGCACCACCTCGGTGGGGTAGCGGTGCGCGAGGCGCTTGTGCATGTGCTGGTACGAGCCGTAGAACAGCGGGTCGCCCTCGGCGAGGACGACGACGGTGCGCCCGGCGTCGAGGTGGGCGGCGAGCCGCTCGGACGCCTCCTGGTAGAAGTCGTCCAGCGCGCCCCGGTAGCCGCCGGGGTGGTCGGTGGTCTCCACCGTGACGGGGTACATCAGCCGCTCCTCCAGCTGACTGCCCGTCAGATAGCGCTCGGCGATGGCTCGGGCGTGCGAACGGCCGTGCCGCGCGCAGTGGTAGGCGATGACGTCGGCCCGGCCGATGAGTTCGGCGGCGCGCACCGTGATCAGCGACGGGTCGCCCGGTCCGACGCCGACGCCGTAGAGCCGGCCGGTGGTCGCCGAGGAGGTTTCCTGACGGTCCGTCATTCCTGTTCGCTCGCAATCGCGTTGATCGCGGCAGCGGCTATCGCGCTGCCGCCCCGGCGGCCCCGGACCACCAGGTGTTCCAGTGCGGCCGGGTGTTCGGCCAGGGCCTGCTTGGACTCGGCGGCGCCGATGAAGCCGACCGGGACGCCGATCACGGCGGCGGGTCGGGGCGCACCGGCCTCGATCAGCTCCAGCAGGCGGAACAGCGAGGTGGGTGCGTTGCCGACGGCGACCACGGCGCCCTCCAGGCGGGGCAGCCAGAGTTCCATGGCGGCGGCGCTGCGGGTGGTGCCCATGGCGCGGGCCAGTTCGGGCACCGACGGGTCGGTGAGGGTGCAGATCACCTCGTTGTCGGCGGGCAGCCGCTTGCGGGTCACCCCGCTGGCCACCATGTTGACGTCGCACAGGATCGGCGCACCGGCGTGCAGGGCGCGCCGGGCGTCGGCGACCACGTTCGGCGACCACAACAGGTCCTCGACCAGGTCGGTCATGCCGCAGGCGTGGATCATCCGCACCGCGACCTGGGCCACGTCGGCGGGCAGCGCGGCGAGGTCGGCCTCGGCGCGGATGGTGGCGAAGGACTGGCGGTAGATGGCCGCGCCGTCCTTCTCGTAGTCGATCATGCGGTCCTCCGCCAGTCGGCATTGCGCGCCTCGGCGACTGCCTCGGCGAGGTCGTTCTCGGTCGTGTCGTTCTCGGCCGGGCCGTCCCCGGTCGGGCCATTCCCGGTCGTGTCATTCCCGGTCGGGCCGTTCCCGGTCGGGCCGTTCCCGGTCGCCCCCTGCCCGGACGCCACCGGCCACGGCGTCTCGCGGACGCGGCCGTCCACGGTGACGCGGTGTCCGGTGGCGGTGGCCAGCACGTCGACCCAGCGTCCGGCGGGGTGCCCGCAGCGGCGTTCGCAGCCGGACCAGTGCACGGGCAGGCCTTCGGCGGGGGCGGCGGCGATCGCCCGGGCGGCCTGCGCACGGACGTCGGCAAGCGCTTTCCCGCAACCGGGCAGGCCGGTGCAGGCGCTGACGCCTTCCCAGGGGCCGCCGGACTCCACCTGGAAGCCCGCGTCGGCGAGCCGCGGCAGCCACTGGGCCCCGGCCCCGGGCACGACGACGCCGCGCCACGGGGTGAGCCGCACGCTCCCGCCTCCGCCGCCACCCGCACCGTCCGGTCCGAGCGCGTCCGCCAGCAGCCGCCACTGCGCGCTGCTCGCCCGCCCGAACCGCAGCCCGACCGAGGCGGCGTCACCGACCGCGCCCAGCAGCGGCCGCTCGCCGGCGAAGCGCGGCAGCGCCACCTCTCCGTCGGGCAGCTCGGCCTGCACTTCGCGCAGGTGCCAGGCGCGTCCGGCGGCCAGGTCGAGGAAGTGCCGGGCGGCGGCGAGCGCGGCGGGCACGGGGTGGTCGACGACGGTTCCGGTGCGGGCGCGGCCGAGGCGCAGCAGGGCGCGCCCGTCGCCGACTGCGATCAAGGTCACATCGGCGTCGAGGGCGGCGATGTCGCCGCGGCCGTCGTCCAGGGCGAACAGGAATTTGCCGGAGAGCCGGGCGGCCCACGGCGCGGCGCACAGGGCGGCGTCCAACTCCCTTACCCAGCGCGGCAGATCGACGTCAGGGCGGCCGCGTCCGTCCAGGCCGGCCAGGGGCGAGGCCGCGATGTTGCGGACGCGTTCGTGGGTGTCGGAGGGCAGCAGGCCGACGGCGCGCAGCCGTTCGGCGAGGTCGGCGGCGCACTGCTCGCGCAGGCCGCGCAGTTGGAGGTTGCCGCGGGAGGTGATCTCGACCTCGCCGTCGCCGAGCGCGTCGGCCGCGTCGGCCAGCACCAGCAGCTGACGGTACGTCAAGTAACCGCCGGGCAGCCGGAGTCGGGCGAGGTGGCCGTCCTCGGCGAGGTGCAGGCGGAGCGCGCCGGGGCAGGCGTCGGCGCGGCCTCGGTCGGGCCCGACGAAGGGTGCCGCGAAGGCGTCGGGTGTGGGTGGCATGGCGGCGAGCATACCCATGGCGGCGGGTCGCGCCACTGCCCCGAGTGTCGACCTCCGGTGTCGTGGGCCCGGCGAATGCCCAGCTCAGCGTGGGGTTCCGGGGTCGGCGCGGATCGGATCGGGGGCGCGTCGCAGGTCACACTCCCCCGATGCGCCGTCAACCCGTACGATGCTGGCGGGTGCCTTTCGAGGCGTCCCGGGCGCCTTTCGGGGTGTCCGCTGCCAGCGACGGCACAGCGGAGGAAGTCCGGTGAGAATCCGGTGCGGTCCCGCCACTGTGACCGCGGCTCAGTGAGCCGTGGGAGCCAGGAACTCCGGCCGTCCTCCACTGCCCGGGGCGAGGACCCCGAGGAAGGTCCGTGCCATGCGCCGTCGCATGCCCGCATCCTGGCGGGTGCCCGTGGGCTCTGTCCCCGTCGGGCCCTTCCGCGTCCTCGATCGCACCTGTGCTCCCACGACCGGGTTGTCCGCGCTGTCCGAGACGCCCGGGAGGGCTTTCGCATGATCCTGCTGCTGTCCACGTCCGACACGGACCTGCTGAGTGCCCGGGCGTCGAACGGTCCGGTGCGGTTCCGGTGGGGCAATCCGGCCCGGCTGGATCCGGCCGGGCTGCCCGAACTGCTGGACGGCGTCGAGCTGGTGGTGGTGCGGCTGCTGGGTGGGCGCCGGGCCTGGCAGGAGGGTCTGGACGCGCTGCTCGCGGGGCCGCGTCCGGTGGTGGTGCTGACGGGCGAGCAGGCGCCGGACGCCCAGTTGATGGAGTTGTCGACGGTGCCGGCGGGCATCGCCGCGGAGGCGCACGCGTACTTGGCGCACGGCGGTCCGGCGAACCTGGCGGAGCTGGGCGCGTTCCTGTCGGACACGGTGCTGCTGACCGGTCACGGTTTCGCGCCGCCGGCGTCGGCCCCGTCCTGGGGTCCGCTGGAGCGCACCGCGCACTCGTCGGAGGGGCCTTCCGTCGCGGTGCTGTACTACCGGGCGCACCACATGAGCGGCAACACGGCGTTCGTGGAGACGCTCTGCCGGGCGATCGAGGCGGAGGGCGCGCAGGCCCGGGCGTACTTCTGCGCGTCGCTGCGCGGTGCGGAGCCGGAGCTGCTGGCGGAGCTGGGCGCGGCCGACGTGATCGTGACGACGGTGCTGGCGGCGGGCGGCACCCGGCCGGCCGACGCGCAGGCCGGTGGTGACGAAGAGGCCTGGGACGCGGGCGCGTTGGCGGCGTTGGACCGGCCGATCCTGCAAGCGCTGTGCCTGACCTGGTCGCGGGCGCAGTGGGAGGGCAGCGACGACGGGCTGTCGCCGTTGGACACGGCGACGCAGGTCGCCGTCCCGGAGTTCGACGGCCGGCTGATCACCGTTCCGTTCTCCTTCAAGGAGGTCGACCAGGACGGGCTCACGGTGTACGCGGCGGACCCGGAACGTGCGTCGCGGGTCGCGGGCATCGCGGTGCGGCACGCCCGGCTGCGGCACACTCCGGCGTCCGAGCGCCGCCTGGCACTGGTCCTGTCGGCTTATCCGACCAAGCATGCCCGGGTGGGCAACGCGGTCGGCCTGGACACCCCGGCGTCGGCGATCCGGCTGCTGGAGCGGCTGCGCGCGGAGGGCATGGACCTGGGCGACAGCCTGCCCGGTCTGCACACCGAGACCGAGCACCAGCACGACGGCGACGCGCTGATCCACGCGCTGATCGAGGCGGGCGGCTACGACCAGGCGTGGCTGACGGAGGAGCAGCTGGCCCGCAACCCAGTGCGCATCCCGGCCGCCGACTACCGGCGCTGGTACGCCACGCTCCCGGCCGCGCTGCGCGAGCAGGTGGAGGAGCACTGGGGTCCGGCGCCGGGCGAGCTGTACGTGGACCGTTCGCAGAACCCGGACGGCGACCTGGTGCTGGCGGGTCTGCGCTCCGGCAACCTGCTGGTCCTCGTCCAGCCGCCGCGCGGGTTCGGCGAGAACCCGGTGGCGATCTACCACGACCCGGACCTGCCGCCGAGCCACCACTACCTGGCGGCGTACCGCTGGATCGCGGCGGCGCAGGAGGACGGCGGGTTCGGTGCGCACGCGGTGGTGCACCTGGGCAAGCACGGCAACCTGGAGTGGCTGCCGGGCAAGACGGCGGCGCTTTCGGCGGAGTGCGGCCCGGACGCGGCGCTCGGCGATCTCCCGCTGGTCTACCCGTTCCTGGTGAACGACCCGGGCGAGGGCACCCAGGCCAAGCGCCGGGCGCACGCCACGCTGGTCGACCACCTGGTGCCGCCGATGGCCCGCGCCGATTCGTACGGCGACATCGCGCGCCTGGAGCAGCTGCTGGACGAGCACTCGAACATCGCGGCGATGGACCCGGCGAAGCTGCCGGCGATCCGGGCGCAGATCTGGACGCTGATCCAGGCCGCCCGGCTGGACCACGACCTCGGTCTGGACGAGCGGCCGGAGGACGACGGCTTCGACGACTTCCTGCTGCACGTGGACGGCTGGCTGTGCGAGGTGAAGGACGCGCAGATCCGCGACGGCCTGCACGTGCTCGGCCAGGCCCCGAGCGGCGCCGACCGGGTCAACATCGTGCTGGCGATCCTGCGGGCGCGGCAGATCTGGGGCGGCGTCAGCGCGCTGCCGGGGCTGCGGGAGGCGCTCGGCCTGGACGAGGCGGCGCTGACGCTGGGGGCGACGGACGCCGCCGAGGCCCAGGCGCGGGCGTTGGTGGAGGCGATGGAGGCCGAGGACTGGAACCCGGCCGCCGTGGCGAAGGTCGCGGCCGGTCTGCCCGCCGCCGTCGCCGAGGTGCTGTCCTTCGCGGCCGCCCAGGTGGTGCCGCGGCTGGCGTCCACCACGGACGAGTTGGACGCGGTGCTGCACGCGCTGCAGGGCGGGTTCGTGCCGGCCGGGCCGTCGGGTTCGCCGCTGCGCGGGCTGGTCAACGTGCTGCCGACCGGCCGGAACTTCTACTCGGTGGACCCGAAGGCGGTGCCGAGCCGGCTCGCCTGGGAGACCGGGCAAGCGCTTTCCGCCTCCCTGATCGAGCGGTACCGGGCCGACAACGACGGCCAGTTCCCGCCGTCGGTGGGCCTGTCGCTGTGGGGCACCTCGGCGATGCGCACCGCCGGCGACGACATCGCCGAGGCGTTCGCCCTGCTGGGCGTCCGGCCGGTCTGGGACGACGCCTCGCGCCGGGTCACCGGTCTGGAGGCGATCCCGCTCGCCGAGCTGGGCCGGCCCCGGATCGACGTGACGCTGCGCATCTCCGGCTTCTTCCGGGACGCCTTCCCGCACGTGGTGGCGCTGCTGGACGACGCGGTGCGGCTGGCGGCCCGCCAGGAGGAGCCCGCGGAGCAGAACTTCGTCCGCGCCCACGTGCAGGCGGACCTGGCCGAGCACGGTGACGAACGCCGGGCCACCGTCCGGGTGTTCGGCTCCCGCCCGGGGACGTACGGGGCGGGCCTGCTACAGCTCATCGACAGCCGGGACTGGCGCACCGACGCGGACCTGGCCGAGGTGTACACGGTGTGGGGCGGCTACGCGTACGGCCGGGACCTGGACGGGCGGCCGGCCCGGGAGGAGATGGAAACCGCTTACCGGCGGATCACGGTGGCGGCGAAGAACACCGACACCCGCGAGCACGACATCGCCGACTCCGACGACTACTTCCAGTACCACGGCGGCATGGTGGCCACGGTGCGTGCGCTGACCGGCAGCAGCCCGGCGGCGTACATCGGCGACTCGACCCGCCCGGAGACGGTGCGCACCCGCACCCTCACCGAGGAGGCGGCCCGGGTGTTCCGGGCCCGGGTGGTGAACCCGCGCTGGCTGGAGGCGATGCGCCGGCACGGCTACAAGGGCGCGTTCGAGATGGCCGCGACGGTGGACTACCTGTTCGGCTACGACGCCACCACCGGCGTGGTCGCGGACTGGATGTACCAGAAGCTCACCGAGGAGTACGTCCTCGACCCGGTCAACCGCGAGTTCTTCGCCGAGGCCAACCCGTGGGCCCTCCACGGCATTTCGGAACGCCTGCTGGAGGCCGCCGAGCGCGGCCTGTGGGCGGAGCCGGACCCGGCGCTGCTGGCCGAGCTGCGGCAGGTCTTCCTGGAGACCGAGGGCGACCTGGAAGGCGAGTGACGGCGGATCCCGCCACCGGGCCGAGGCTCGAAACCGGGCCGGGTCCCGACGCACGCCGGAGGTGAACGTCGGGCCCCGGCCGGGGCCGGAGGTGAACGTCGGACGACACTTGACGTGCCGATGATCGCGAAGGGGTGTCTTCCGGCCCGCCCGGGCGGACAATTTCCGCATGAGCCTGCGAACCGCCCTGACCCGCCCGGCGCGCTACGGCGCGCTGGTCGCGGGCGCGCTGCCCGTCCTGACGTTCCCGGGTGCCGGCCTGGCCGCCCTGGCCTGGGTGGCGCTGGTGCCGGGGCTGTTGCTGATGCGGGCGGCGGGCACGGCGCGCGAGGCCGCGGTGCGCGGCTGGTGGTTCGGCGCGGGGTTCATCCTGACCGCCATGTACTGGCTGATCCCGTCGATCGGCCCGGCGCTGCCGCTGCTGGCGGTGGTGTTCGGGGTGCTGCAGGCGCCGGTGGGCGTGGCGGTGTGGTGGCTGCTGCACGGCGATTTGACGCTCCGCCGGTCGGCGGCGGCGCTGGTGGTCGTCCCGGCGGTGTGGGTGAGCGCCGAGTTCGCCCGGTCCTGGCATGCGCTGGGCGGGCCGTGGGCGCTGCTGGGCGCGTCCCAGTGGGAGCATCCGGCGGTGCTCGGCCTGGCCTCGGTCGGCGGGGTGTGGCTGGTGAGTTGGGCCCTCGTCACGGTCAACACGGCATTGACGTTGCTGGTGCTGGCCCGCGAGGTGCGGCTGCGGGCACTGGCGGCGGCGACCGCGCTGGTCGCGGTGGTGTCGGGTCCGGTGGCGTTCGCCGCGCAGCCCGCGCCGGCGACCCGCGGTTCGGCGTCGGTGGCGCTGGTGCAGGCGGGCCAGACCACGGACGAGCGGGCCCGGTTGGAGGCGAACGTCCGGATCACCCGCTCGCTGGCGGGCCGCCCGGTGGACCTGGTGGTGTGGGGCGAGAGTTCCACCACCGCCGACCTCGACCGGGACGGCGCCACCCTCGACCGGCTGACCGCGCTGTCACAGTCGACGGGCGCGCAGCTGCTGGTCGGCGAGGACGCCCGGAAGGCGGACGGCCGGATCTCCAAGGACGCGGTGCTGGTGGATTCCTCGGGCATCGTGGCGCGGTACCGCAAGATCCGGCTGGTGCCGTTCGGCGAGTACATTCCGCTGCGTCCGCTGCTGGGCTGGATCGCGGGGGTGAGTTCGGCGGCGGGCGAGAACCGGGCTCCGGGCCGTTCGGTGCACCTGCTGCCGGTGGTGGGCCAGGGCGGCCGCCCGCTGCCGGTCGGCGCACTGATCTGCTTCGAGTCGGCGTTCCCCGACATGTCGCACACCGCGGCCCGGCAGGGCGCCGAGCTGATCGTCTACCAGTCGGCGACCTCGACCTTCCAGTCCACCTGGGCGCCGGCGCAGCACGCCTCGCTGGGTGCGATCCGCGCGGCGGAGACCGGCCGGCCGGTGGTTCAGGCGGCGCTGACGGGCGAGTCGGTGGCGTACGACGCGCAGGGCCGCCGGCTGGCGCGGCTGACCACGGGCGAGTCGGGCGCGGTGACGGTCCACCTGTCGCCGGCCGATCCGGCGGCCCGGACGTGGTACGTCCGGCTGGGCGACTGGGTGCCGCTGTCGGCGCTGGCGGTGACGGCGGCGGCCGGGGCGGCGGGCCTGCTGCCCCGGCTGCGTGAGCGCCGCCGACCGTCCGCTCCGGCCGCCCCGCCGTCCTCCGACCTGCCATCGGCGCGAGTCTGAACCCCCCTACCGGCACCGGGCGTTGCGGTGCTCGGCGCCTGCGCCACCCGCCGCCCCGCCGTCCTCCGACCTGCCATCGGCTCGGGTCTGAACCCCCCTACCGGCTCCGGGCGTTGCGGTGCTCGGCGCCTGCGCCGCCCGAGCCGCCCGCCGACCTGTTGTCGTCCGTGAGCCTGAACTCCGGTGCCGGATAGCAGGGTTGTTCGAGCTCAGCTCTCCTAGTACGCCACGTGGATGCCGAACGCCGCGCCTTGCGGGTCGCGCAGCACGGCGAGGCGCGGGCCGTCAGGGACGTCGGTGGGCGGCAGGGTGACGGTGGCGCCGAGGAGTGCGGCGCGTTCGGCGCTCAGGTCGACGTCGGCGACCGCGAAGTACGGCATCCAGTACGGCGGGACTTCGGGCGGGAACTGGTCGGCCATGTCCATCATGCCGCCGAAGTCCCGCCCGTCCAGGCCGAATTGGGTGTACATCTCGCCGACGGTGACGGTCCAGTCGAAGATCTCGCGGTAGAACACGACCGCGCCCCGCGGGTCGCGGGTGGCGAGTTCGATCCAGCCGAGCGAGCCGGGTTCGTTCATCACCTCGCAGCCGCGCCGGTTCCGGGGCTGCCAGGCGGAGAAGACCGCGCCGGCGGGGTCGCGGACGACGGTGAACCGCCCCCAGTCGAGGGCGTCCGTCGGCGGGACGATCAGGCTGCCGCCGCCGGCGGTGATCTTCTCCGCGGTGGCGTCGACGTCGGGGGCGTGGAAGCTGATGTTCCACGCGGTGGGCTGGCCCTCCTTCATCAACCCGACCAGGCCGGCGGCGATTCGGTCGCCGACGTACAGCCGGGTGTAGCCCATCGCCTTCTCTTCGGGGACGGCCTCGGTGCGCCAGCCGAACAGTTCGTGGTAGAAGGTCCTGGCCGCGACCGGGTCCTTGGTGGACAGTTCGACCCAGCAGGGCGCGCCGGGCTTCGCGTCGGTGATCTTCACGGGCGGTTCATCTCCAGGATCAGCTTGCCGCGGGCGTGTCCGGACTCGACCTCGGCGATCGCCTCGGCCGCGTGCTCCAGCGGGTACCTGGCGCTGATCTGCGCGTTCAGCGTCCCGGCGGCGACCAGGTCGGCGAGGGCGGTGAGCACGGCGGCGGTGCCGTCGCGCTTCACGTACGCGCCGCCGAGGTCCTCGATGGTGGCGCGGTCGGCGGTGGACACCAGCCGTCCGGGTCGGCGCAGCGCCCCGGCGACGTCGCGGACGGCGGTGCCGCCGACCAGGTCGAGGACGGCGTCGACGCCGTCGGGGGCGGCGTCGCGCAGGCGGTCGGCGACGCCGTCGCCGTAGCGGACGGGTGTGCCGCCGAGGGAGCGGACGTGGTCGGCGCTGCCGGCTCCGGCGGTGCCGAGGACGGTGATGCCGCGGGCGCGGGCGATCTGGGTGGCGGCGCTGCCGACGCCGCCGGAGCTGCCGACGATCAGCAGGGTCTCGCCGGAGTGCAGGTCGAGTTGCCGGAGCGCGTCGTAGGCGGTGGCGGCGGCGACGGGCAGCGCGGCGGCCTGGTCGAAGCCGACGGTGGGGGGTTTGCGGGCGGTGGCGCGGGCCGACAGCAGCACCTGTTCGGCGAACGCGCCGCCGGGGGCGATGCCGAACACCTCGTCGCCGACGGCGAAGGCGTCCACATCGTCCCCCACGGCGGTCACCACGCCAGCGGCTTCGCTGCCCATCACCAGGGGCGGCTCGGCGACCGTCCCGAACCAGCCTTCGCGTTTCTTCCAGTCGGCCGGGTTGACGCCGGCCGCCCTGACCTCGATCCGCACCCCGCCCGGGCCGGGCACGGGCAGCGGCCGGTCCAGGACCTGCTGCTGCTCCGGCCCGCCGTACGCGACGAACCCGAATGCCTTCACCATCGCGTCCTGCCTCCTCCTGCTCTCCGGTTCCGCCGACGCCCTTCAGCTTGCCGGGGTACTGGCGGGTAGCCGGGGACGGGTGGGCCGAACGGGAGCGCCGGGCCGGGAGGCGGGGGCGGGGCGCCGGGCCTCAGGAGTCGCCGTCGGTCCGCGGGGCGAGCTCCGACTCGGGGGCGAACTCCGGCCCGGCCGTCGGGAGTTGGCGGACGCCCTCGGGCGCGCGTCGGCGTTCGGTGCCGTCGGGGCCGGTGGTGGGCTCGATCTCGGCGGTCCGGTCGGGGTCGCCCTCGGCGATCCGGCGGGCGATCTCGGCGGGGCGGACCGGCCGTCCGAAGTGCCAGCCCTGGGCGAGGTCGCAGCCCATCAGCCGCAGGCGTTCGGCGTCGGCGCGGCTCTCGACGCCCTCGGCGGTGACGGACAGGCCGAGGGTGTGGGCGAGCGAGACCAGGCCGCTGACGATCCGCCAACCGAGGTGGGTGTCCTTGGCGGGGTCGTGCAGGTCGCCGACGAACGAGCCGGCGATCTTCAGGTTGGACACCGGCAGGTCGCGCAGGTAGGCGAGGTTGGACCAGCCGGTGCCGAAGTCGTCGACGGCGAGCGAGACGCCCATGTCGACCAGGGCGTGCAGGGCCTTGAGGGCCTCGTCCTCGGGGCCGACCACCGTCGATTCGGTGATCTCCAGCTGCAGCATCGACGGGTCGAGTCCGGTGCTGCGCAGGATCCGGTCGATGTCGCCGACCAGGCCGGCGTTGCGGGCCTGCCGGACGGCCAGGTTGACGCTCAGGCGGGGCGCCCGGTCGCCGAACCTGGCGACCCATTCGGCGGCCTGCCCGCAGGCCTGTTCCAGCACCCAGCGGCCGAGCGGCATGATCAGCCCGGTCTCCTCGGCGACGCCGACGAACTCCTCGGGGCTGAGCACGCCCAGCTGCGGGTCGCGCCAGCGCACCAGCGCCTCGACGCCGGTCATCACGCCGGTGCCGAGGTCGATCATCGGCTGGTAGTCGATGAAGAACTCGCCGCGGTCCAGTGCGGCGGGCATCCGCACGGACACCGCGTACCGGCTGACGGCGCGCGCGTTCTCCTTCGGATCGAACAGCGTCCAGCGGCCGCGTCCGGCCTCCTTGGCGCGGTACAGCGTCAGGTCGGCGGCGCGGACGGCCGCGCCGGGGGTGGTGCTGGAGATCCGGCGCTCCAGCACGCCGACGCTGGCGCCTACGGCGAGCCGGTGGTCGCCGATCACCACGGGCTTGGTGAGCGCGGCGAGCACGGTCTTGGCGGCGGCGACGGCCTCCTGTTCGCCGCGGCAGTTCTCCAGCAGCACCACGAACTCGTCGCCGCCGAGCCGGGCCACCATGTGGCCGAGCGGGCTGAGCGCGGACTCCAGCCGGCGGGCGACCACGGACAGCAGCTGGTCGCCCATGTCGTGGCCAAGGCTGTCGTTGACGACCTTGAAGCCGTCCAGGTCGACGTAGCACAGGCCGAACCGGGCGTCCGGCTCCGGCGACTCGAAGAGGCGCTCCAGCCGTTCGAAGAACGCGGCGCGGTTGGGCAGGCCGGTCAGCGGGTCGTGGGTGGCCTGGTGGCGCAGCCGTTCCTGCAGCCGGTAGCGGTCGGTGACGTCCTCCAGCATGGCCACCTGGTACAGCGGCGAGCCGTCGTCGTCGCGGATCAGCGAGACCGTCAGGTGGGTCCACACCACTTCGCCGTCGCGCCGGTAGTACGGCTTGTCGAACTGGAAGTACTCGCGCTTGCCGCTGATCAGCTCCTCGTAGGCCTCCCACACGCCGGGGGTGTCCTCGGGGTGCATCAGGTCGTTGACCCGGACGCCCTGCATGTCCTCGGGGCCGCCGCCGAAGATCTCGCCGAGGGCCCGGTTGACGGCCAGGATGTTGCCGTCGGTGTCGCCGAGGCCGATGCCGATCGCCGCGGATTCGAACAGGGCGCGGAAGCGGGCCTCGGAGACCCGCAGCGCCCGCTCGATCTCCTGGCGGGCGGTGTCGGCGGCCAGCCGGATCGCCTCCTGCTCGCGCAGGGTGCGTTCGCGCAGCGCCGCCGCCCAGCCGGCCGCGAAGGCGCCGGACAGCGCCGGGCCGCGCCCGTCGGGGACGGCGCGGCTCTGAATCAGCTGAACGGCTTCGGAGAGCAGCTGGGGGTCGGTGAAGTGGTTGTCGATCAGCAGCGCGCCGACCTGCCCGGCGAGTTCCGGGCGGAACGGGTGCTCCAGGGCGGCGCGGCGCAGCAGTTCGGCGGTCCGCGCGATCAACGGGTTGAGGACGCCGGGGCGCACGGCCGCCCCGTGTCCGGTGCGCAGCATGGCGGCCCAGGCGGTACGGAACCCGTTGTCCGGGGCGGCCGCCTCGTTCATGACAGGCGTCCGACGCCGGCCATCCCGGTCATCCGCTCGGGGTGCGGCTCGACCGCGGCGGCCTCGTCGGGGCGCCACTCGGGCAGGTAGACCACGCCGGGCTCGACCAGGTCGAAGCCTTCGAAGAAGGAGGTGATCCGTTCGCGGCTGCGCATGGTGAGCGGGGTGGGGGTGGCCCGGTACAGGTCCTGGTGGGAGCCGGCCTGGTCGGGGCGGCCCTCCAGGGAGGCGTGCGAGAGGACCAGGGCGCTGCCGCTGGGCAGGGCTTCGCGGAGCTTGGCGAGGATCTTCTCGGGCTCGTCGTCGTCGGTGACGAAGTGCATCACGGCGTTGAGGATGACGGCGACGGGCTCGCCGGGGGCGAGCAGGTCCTCCACCTCGGGGCGGGCGAGCAGGTCGTCGGTGTTGCGCAGGTCGGCGTCGACGATCTGGCACAGGTCGTCGTCGGCGAGGATCAGGCGGCTGTGCGCGACGGCGACCGGGTCCATGTCGATGTAGACCACGCGGGCGTCGGGCTGGTACTCGCGGGCGACCTCGTGGACGGCGCCGAAGGTGGGGATGCCGGAGCCGATGTCGAGGAACCGGTTGATGCCCTCCGCGGCCACGTACTGGGTGGCTCGGTGCAGGAACGCCCGGTTGGCCCGCATGATCTTCGGCAGGTCGGGCCAGAGCTCCATCGCCTTGCGGGCCATCTGCCGGTCGACCTCGAAGTTGTGCGAACCGCCGAGGTAGTAGTCGTACACCCGGGCGGCGTTCGGCTTGTCGAGGTCGGTCCCCGCGGGCACCCAGTTCGGACGCGCCATGACGGCACCCCTTCCGGCGGGCAATCGGTCGAAAAATGGCAACAGGACATAAAGATCTTCCTATACTTCCGATCCGCTCGGCAAGCCACCTCGTCCGAGCGGCCGCGCCGGTCGCCGCCGGTCGCGCGACTTCGGGGGCCCTGCCGCCCGGCAACGGGGCCGCCGCCCGCCCGCTGGATCTGCGGGCGGACGGCGGCCGGGTTGCGTTCCTGCGTCGTCAGCTGGTGGCGGTGCAGGTCAGGGTGGGCAGGGCGTTGGCGCCGGAGTAGGTGGCGCCGAAGCCGAAGGAGGTGCTGGCGCCGGCGCCGACCGTCCCGTTGTAGGCCAGGTTGGTGACGCTCACGGCCTGGCCGGACTGGGCGAGCTGGCCGTTCCACAGGTTGGTGATCTGCTGGTTGCCGCCGTAGTTCCAGCTGACCTTCCAGGTCTTGATCGCCGCGCTGCCGGCGGTGACGGTGACGTCGGCGTTGAAGCCGGCGCCCCAGTCGTTGGTGACCTTGTAGCTCGCGGTGCAGCCGGAGCCGGTGCCGCCGCCGGACGCCTTGGTGGTGGCGACCAGTGCCGCGGACGCCGGGGAGACGTTGCCCGCCGCGTCGCGCGCCTTGACGGTGTACGAGTACGCGGTGGAGGCCGTGAGGCCGGTGTCGGTGTAGGAGGTGCTCGCGGTGGAGCCGACCAGGGCGCCGCCGCGGTACACGTCGTAGCCGGTGACGCCGACGTTGTCGGTGGCGGCGCTCCAGGTCAGCGCGACGCTGTTGGCGGTGGTGGTCGCGGCGAGGCCGGTGGGCGCGGTCGGCGCGGTGGTGTCGCTGCCGCCGGACGAGCCGAGCGCCGGGTAGGCGTTCCGCATCAGCTCCTGGAACTGGGCGGAGAACCAGTGGCCGGCCAGCGGGGCGTTCGGCAGCGCGCCCGACATGTTGTTGTTGTTGCGCGGGTTGCCGGTGTACGTCGGATCGCACATCCGGTCGAAGCCCTTGCCCTCGTCGTTCGAGATCGCCGAGCTCGCGCCGTCCGACTCGCCCGGGGGCTTCACCCACACGTACGCGGCGATGCCGTCCTCGGGGGCGGCCTTGGGACGCTCGCCGAGGCCCGCGCCGGACTGGTTGCACCAGTTGCCGGTCTGGAAGCGGCGGTCGATCCGGCCGCCGTCGACGTACGCGTCGACCGAGGTCTTCGGGCCCGGTCCGGCCGGGCGGTTGGCGCCGCCCCAGCCGTTGCGCGAGGTGTCGATCAGCATGCCGACGTTGGCGTTGAAGCCGGACGCGACGGCCTTGGCCCGCCAGGCCTTCGCGAAGGACGCCTCGTCGACGTAGTTGTTCCAGTCCACCCACTTCGACTGGCGCACGGTGGTGCCGTTCACCGAGTCGCCGACGGTGAAGTTGGGCTCGTGCAGCGCACCGTAGTTGGCGGTGTTGACGACGAAGCCCTGGACGTTGCCGAGCGTCGAGCCGGACGCCGTGGCGGCCTGCTTGATGGTGTCGATGGTCGGCTGCAGGTTGGAGTCCCAGCCCAGCCAGCCGTGGTGACCGGCGTCCACGTAGTTGTAGACGTTGGAGATGGCGCCGAGCTTGGCGAGCGCGTAGCCGACGCCGTTGATGTAGTTGCCGTTGGCCTTCATGGTGTCGCAGGCGGGCGTGGCGGTGGCGGTGCCGCCCGCGTTGGTCACCAGGTTCGGCAGCGAGTCGAGCTCGATCGTGGTGACGATCCGCAGATTCGCGTAGGCCGGGTCGGCCAGGATCGAGGCGATCGGATCGATGAACTCGCTCTTGTAGCGCGGCAGGTCGGTGGGGCCGAGCTCGCCGTTCGAGGCCAGGGCTGCACAGTCGCGGCCCGGCAGGTCGTAGACGACGACCTGGAAGACGAACGGCTTGCCGGCCGCCTGCTGCACCGCCTTGTTCAGGTGGTCGCGCAGACCCATGCCGCCGTTGACGCCGTTGATGGCCGCGATCCGGTCCAGCCAGACGAACGTGGGCTGGTTGGCGACGGCCGAACCGCCCGGCTCGGCGGCAGCGTTGGCGGACCACTCGGGGTTCACGTACACCCCGGCGCCGGCGAAGGGGTTGTCCACACGGGCCGCCGCGTGGGCGGCGGGGGTCGACATGGCAATGGGCAGTACGGTCGCGGCGCCGAGCGCCGCGGCCGCTGCCGCCGTCCGAAGACGGCGCGTCAGGTTGGCCGACACAGTGACGGGAGTCCTTTCGGGTGGGGGACGGACTCGGTGGAGCCTCCCTGGGGATGGGAGCGCTCCCAAGCTTGGCCCGGGCCGTAGTGGAACTCGGCCTGGGAACAACCGATATGAAGCCATGGCCTCGATGTGTCGTCAAGGAGTTGCACAGAAACCGTGGGAGCGCTCCCGTCGCGCCTCCGGTGGCCCCGTGGCCCGGCCGCGCAGTTCACCGCCCTGCCGCTTCACGCGAGACCCTCCCCGCCGCACCCCCGCGGCGGGCCGGCCGCCCGGGTGAAACTTTCACGTCGCGGGGTCGCCGGGCCGGTGGCCGCTGTGACGGGCGTGACGGGTGTGGCGGGCTGTCGGTGCTGCCGGGCGTCCGTGTGGCGGGCGCGGGGTGACGGCGCGGCGTGGCAGGCTGGGCGGCCCGGAGTGCCCGGAGTTCGAGGAGGAACGCGTGCCCGCCCGACCGCAGTTCGACGACGACCAGCGCCGCGCCCGGCTGGCCCGGCGGCACCGCCTCGCCCCCGGCGCCCGGGCGGACCGGGCCGAGCAGGTGGTGGACGACCTGGTCGCCGTGCACGCCACCGACCCCGCCACGGTCTTCCTCGCCGTCTCGGCCCGGCTCGCCACCCCCGGCATCGCCGACACCGAGCGGGCCCTCTACCAGGACCGCACCGTGCTGCGTCACCACGGCATGCGCAGCACGCTGTTCGCGATCCCCGCCGCGCTCGCCCCGACCGTGTACGCCTCCACCACCGCGAAGGTGGTGGCCCGCGAACGCGCCCGCCTGCTCAAGGACTTCGCCGCCTCCGGCCGCGACGCCGCGTGGACGGCCGGGGTGGAGGCCGCCGTCCGGGCCGCCCTCACCGACTCGCCCACCGAGCTGACCGGGACCCAACTCAGCGAGGCCGTACCGCAGTTGCGGGAGACGATCGAGTACGGCGCGGGCACCTCCTACCAGGCCGAGCAGCCGGTCGGGATGCGGCTGCTGCGGCTGCTGGGCATGGAGGGCAGCATCGTCCGCCGCCGCCCGCAGGGCAGTTGGACCAGCAGCCGGCACCGCTGGGCCCCCGGTCCGGACGCCCCCGCCGCCCCGTCCGCCGCCGAACGCGCCGCCGCGCAGGTCGAGTTGGCGCGGCGCTGGCTGGCGAGCCACAGCCCGGCGACCGAGGACGACCTGGTGTGGTGGACCGGCTGGGGTGTCCGCGAGGTGCGCGCGGCGCTGGCCGGCTGCGCCGCCGTCGAGGTCGAACTCGCGGGCGGCGCAGCGGGCTTCGTCCTCCCCGACGATCTCACCCCCGTCCCGGAGCCGGCCCCGTGGGCGGCGCTGCTGCCCGCCCTGGACCCGACCGCGATGAGCATGAAGCACCGCGACTGGTACCTCTCCCCCGCCCACCGCTCCGAGCTGATCGACCGCTCCGGCAATCTCGGCCCGACGGTCTGGTGGAACGGCCGGATCGTCGGCGGCTGGGCCCAGCGCTCGGACGGCGAGGTGGTCCTCGACCTCCTGGACGACCCCGGCCGCGAGGCCCGCGGCGCGATCTCCGCCGAGGCCGCCGTCCTGCGCACCGTCCTCGGCGACGCCCGCGTCACCCCGCGCTTCCGCACCCCGCTGGAGCGCCGTCTCACCTCCTGAGCCCCCGGCCGCGCCGGACCGGTTCGGCCGGCCCGGGACGGTGCCTGACCTGCGATCGGATCCGGTCCGCTGCGGTGCGGTGGCGATCGGCTTCCGCCCACCGCCGGATCGTGACCCGTGGCGACTGGAAATCCCGGCCGGTCGGCACCAAGACTGCTTCCCGTGACGCACTCCGAGCTGCAGCCCCCGCTCTTCGGCCCCGCCGCCACTGCCGGGCCGGCGATCTGGTCGCGCAACTTCCGGTACTACTTCGTCGCGCGCAGCGCCGGGTTGCTGGGGCACACCATGCTGCCGGTGGCGGTCTCCGCGGGGCTGATCGGTGCGGGCCACGGGCTCGGCAGCGTCGGCCTGGCGCTGGCCTTCATGACGACGCCGTTCGCCGGCCTGGTGCTGTTCGGCGGCGTGCTCGCCGACCGGTTCACGGCCCGCCGGATGATGATCGGCGCGGACCTCACCAATCTGGTCACCCGCGCCCTGATGGCCCTGCTGTTCTTCCAGGGCATCGAGCGGCTCTGGCAGTTGTACGCGCTGATGGCGGCGGCCGGCGCGGCCGCGGCGATGTTCCAGCCCGGCGCCGCCAGTACCGTCCCGCTGGTCGCCCGCGACGTGCAGGGGGCCAACGGTGTGCTGCGGACGTCCGAGGCCCTGACCGCGCTGCTCGGCCCGGCGCTGGCGGGCCTGCTGGTGGGCGCGGCCGCGACCGGTTGGGTCATGGTCATCGCCGCCGTCACCTACGGCATCAGCGCCTGCGGGCTGTTCGCGCTGCGGCTGGGCCCGGTCGCCGCTCCGCCGCCCGGGGACAGTCTCTGGCGGAACCTGGCGATCGGCTGGCGGGAGTTCCGCTCCCGCCGGTGGCTGTGGGGCACCATCGTGATCTGGATGTTCTACACGATGTTCTCCACCGGGCCGCTGCTGCCGGTCGCCGCCGGCGTGCTCGTCCCGGCGTACGGATCGGCCCTGTTCGGGCTGCTCAGCTGTGCTTTCGCGGTCGGAACGGTGTGCGGCGGGCTGCTGGCGATCCGGCTCAAGCCCCGGCGGCCGCTCGCGGCGGGCGCCGTGGCGTTGCTCGCCTTTCCGCTCTACCCGTTGGGGATCGTCCTGGGCTGGCACGTTCCGGTGCTGGCCGTGGCCCAGGTGCTGGTGGGCACGGGCGTCACGTTCTGGGGTGTGATGTGGGCGACCAGTGTGCAGACCCAGGTCCCCGGCGAGGTGCTCAACCGGATCCACGCGTACGAGGTCGCGGGCTCGGTCTGCATGCTCCCGATCGGCAGTGCGCTCGCCGGCCCGGCCGCCGAGGCGTTCGGCCCGAGCACCGTGCTCACCGCCGTGGCGCTGGCCGCGCTGCTGGTGGCTTCGGCGCTGCTGCTGAGCCGCCCGATCCGTGAGCTGCGGCGGGTGCCGGGCACCTGAGGCAGGCCGGACGCGTCCTCGGCCCGGGCCGGGCCGCGGCGGCTTCGTGATGCTTCAACTGTGCTGATTTTCTCGGCCGGTTGATTCCCTTCGGGCCGCCCGTCGGGGACCCTGGAGTGGCCGGCGCCCGCCGTTCGGGGGATCGGGTCGCCGGCCGGGACTGGGGGCCTGATGGAGAGCGAGCAGCGGGTCGTCCGCAGGAACACGCTGTTGTCCAGACTGTTGAACACCGCGGCCGCGGTGGCCTTGGCGATGCTGGCGTACAGCGTGATCCACGACAACCTGTCGGACCATCTGCAGAACACCTGGCCGTGGAAGCTGAAGCTCCTCGACATCCAGAGCGCGACCACGGCCGCGCTCGCCGCACTCGGTGCGTCGCTCGCGCGCGCCCAGTACGCGAGGACGGTCAGGCCCGCGCTCGGGCACTCCGGGCGGGCCGTGGACGGCATGGCCCCGCTGGGGCAGCGGGCCTGGGCGTGCCATCTGACGAACGCCGCCCAGGACGTCGCCGTCATCTCGGACATCAGCTACCTGGTCGCGTTCCGGCCGCCCGCCGACGGCGCACCGCCCCGCGCACCGGGCGCCTGGGGGCCGGCGCTGCACGCGATCGCGGAGATCGCCGCCGCGGGCCTGGAGCAGCGGAAGGACTTCATGCTCACGGTGACCACCGCGGGCATGCCGCTCCCGGCCCAGGGGAGGCGCTTCCTCGGCTGGTTCACCGAGCACGCCATGCAGGTCGTCGACGAGGTCTACATCCGGGTCCAGGTCGTCGACCGGGTGGGGGACACCCACGAGCGGACCATCGCCTGCCTCAAGGCCGCCGACCGCACCCCGGCCCACCCGGACCCCGAGCTGTCCTGACCCCTTCCCCCGTGGCCGCGCGGTGAAATCCCTTTGCCGGGGCGGCCGTTGGGGCGGACACTGGCGCCATGCTGGGATTCGTCAGGACCGACAACGAAGCCCTGGTCTCGTGCCTGGGCGACCCGCAGCGCGCCGTGGCGGCCTACCGGGAGCTGCTGCTGCGCAAGGACGACGCGCTGGGCGCCATCCGGGCCGGCCTGTCCGACGGGAACGCGGCCGTCCGCGAGGGGTGCTGCCGCCTGCTGGACCATCTCGTCGACACCGGGTCCATGGGGCGGCTCATCGCCATGGCCGACGATCCGGACGCCGACGTCAGGATCGCGGCGTTCCACGCCCTGGCCTGCGACCGGTGCAAGGACGACACGTGCGCGCCCGGTGCGGAGCGGGTCATCGAGCCCGCGTTGCGGCATCTGGCGTCCGACCCCGATCCGCGGGTCCGGGTGCGGGCCGCCGAGCTGGTCGGCAAGTTCGTCCACACCGAGGCCCGCGCCGTCGCCGCCCTGGAGGCGGCCCGCGCCGACGACCCGAGCCCGGCCGTCCGGAAGAAGGCGGGCTGGTACGCGCCCGGAGGGCCGATCCACCGGCGGACGGCACCGCGCCCGCCGAGGTAGCCGCCCGGGGCCCGGTCGAACCGCCGGTGCGCGTCCTCGGACGCCCGGCCCAGGACCCGCCGTCCCGGGCGTCCGGTGCGGATGGCAGCATCGCCTCCGTGATCACTCGGGTGGAGGAGGCGGCCGTGGCCCAGGGGGACGAGGTGGTCCGGGCGCTCCTGACGGCGCTGGCGACCCTGGAGGACCTCGTCGCGGTGGGGCACGACGCCCGGTTGGCGCTGAGCACGCTGGAGGGGGTCGCCCACGAGCTGGGCGGCATGGACGCGGCGGCGCACCGGCGGTTCGTCGACGGGCTGGAGCGCATCGCCGCGGCGGAACCGGATCGGGCCGCCTGGATCCGGGGCCTTCCCGACTCCCTGGGCCTCGACCGCTGAGCCTGCGGCAGGCCGGGCGTCCGGCCGGACCGGCGGCCACTCCTGCGGGCGGTCCGGCCGCCGGCCGGACCGCCCGCACAGCCGCTCACACAGGGTCAAGTCGAACTGGTGGACGAATTCACCCGATTCCGCCCGCCCCTGGCCGGATCCCGCCCTGCCGTCGGATCGTCCCCGCACCGCTCTCACCCGCTTGACCTGCGCGACTGCGGGCCGAGCGGCGTCGAGGTTTGCTCCGGGGCAGACTGAGCAGGAACAACCGGGCCATAGTCACGTACCGAGGGATGGTGAGTCCGGTGACATCTCTACGTCCACCACAGGCCGATCGGCCGGTCGGTTCGACACAGAGCGTAACCGCATTGATGGAATTGACCGAGGCGTCGGCCGAACGACACCTGGGCGCCATCTGTTTCAAGATCGGGCCCCCGGCGCTGGTCGGGGTGGAGGCGGAGTGGTTCGTCCACGACGACCGATGTCCGACCGCCCCGGTGGATCCCGCCCGGGTGGCGTCCGCACTGGCGGTGCTGCCCGATTCGGCCGACGGCCCGGTGTTTCCGGCCGGCTCGCGGCTGACGTACGAACCCGGCGGGCAGGTCGAGCTGAGCTCCCCGCCCGCCCCCGACCCGGCCGCCTGCGCGGCCGGTCTGAGCGCCGACCAGGCGGTGCTGCGGGCGGCCTTAGCCGCCGAGGGCCTGCGATTGACGGGCACCGGCACCGATCCGCTGGACCGTGAGCGCCAGATGCAGGCCACCCACCCGCGGTACCGGGCGATGGAACGCTACTTCGACCGCGGCGGCCCGTGGGGCCGGATCATGATGACGGGCACCGCCTCGGTACAGGTCTGCGTCGACGCGGGCACCGAGCGGACCTACCTCGACCGCTGGCGACTCGCCCACCTGCTGGGCCCGGTCCTGGTCGGCGCGTTCGCCAACTCGCCGCTGCTGGAGGGCCGCCCGACGGGCTGGAAGTCGACCCGGCAGCTGATCTGGTCCCGGATGGACCCCTCCCGCACGCTCGCTCCGCCGCCGCTGGCCGATCCGCGCGAGGCGTGGACCCGGTACGTGCTGGACGCCACGGTGCTGTGCGTGCGCCGCACCGACCGCCTGCCGTGGGACGCGCCGGCCGGACTGACCTTCCGCGACTGGCTGCGCGGCGGCGGCGAGCGCGGCGTCGCGCTGGCCGACCTGGACTACCACCGCACCACGCTGTTCCCGCCGGTGCGCCCGCGCGGCCATCTGGAGCTGCGGATGATCGACGCCCAGCCGGGCGAGGGCTGGCGGGTGCCGCTGGCGCTGGTCTCCGCGCTGATGGACGATCCGCCGGCCGCCGAGGAGGCCCTGGACGCGCTGGAGCGGCTCGGCCACGCGGGCTCGCGCGCGCCCCGCTCGGGCCTGTGGCGGCGCGCCGCCGCGCTCGGCATGGCCGACCCGGAGCTGCGCAGGGCCGCACTGGCCTGCTTCGCCGCCGCCGACCGGGCGCTGTCCCGCCGCGACGGCGAACTGCGATCCGCCGTACTGGAGTTCGCCGAACGCTATCCGGCCCGGGGCCGCTGCCCCGCCGACGACCAGCTGGCCGCGCTGCGCTCCGGTGCGGCGCCCGCGCTGCAGGAGGACTCCTCGTGCTGAACGCCGACCGCACCGACCCCGCCGTACTGCGCGAGCTGATCGCCACCGAACTGCTGGCCGCCCGGGAGCGCACCGCGCTGCTCACCGGTGCCGTGGAGGACGCCGAACTGGTCGCCCAGCACTCGCCGTTGATGTCGCCGCTGGTCTGGGACCTGGCGCACATCGGCAACCAGGAGGAGCTGTGGCTGCTGCGCAACGTCGGCGGCCGCGACCCGATGCATCCGGAGATCGACCCGCTGTACGACGCGTTCGAGCACCCGCGCTCCGAGCGGCCCAGCCTGCCGCTGCTGCCGCCCGACCAGGCCCGCGCCTACGCGCACGAGGTGCGCGGCCGGGTGCTGGACCTGCTGGCCGCCTCCCCGCTGGAGGGTGCGCCGCTGCTGGACGCCGGGTTCGCGTTCGGAATGATCGCGCAGCACGAGCAGCAGCACGACGAGACGATGCTGATCACCCACCAGCTGCGCACCGGCCCGGCGGTCCTGGACGCCCCTCCCCCGCCCGCCGCCGAGGGCGTCCTGCGGCCCGAAGTGCTGGTCCCCGCCGGGCCGTTCACCATGGGCACCGACACCGAGCCGTGGTCGCTGGACAACGAGCGACCGGCCCACCCGGTGGACCTGCCGGCGTTCTGGCTGGACACCGCGCCGGTCTCCAACGCCGCCTACCAGGCGTTCATCGCGGACGGCGGCTACCGGGAGCCCCGCTGGTGGACGCCGGCCGGCTGGGAGCACCGGATGGCCGCCGACCTGACGGCGCCGCTGTTCTGGACCGATCAGGGCGGCCAGTGGCTGCGCCGCCGGTTCGGCCACCTGGAGCCGGTGCCGCCGAACGAGCCTGTGCTGCACGTCAGTTGGTACGAGGCGGACGCGTACGCGCGATGGGCGGGACGGCGGCTGCCGACCGAGGCGGAGTGGGAGAAGGCGGCCCGGCACGACCCGGCGACCGGCCGCTCCCGCCGCTTCCCGTGGGGCGACGAGCCGCCCGGCCCGGAGCACGCCAACCTGGGCCAGCGCCACCTGCGCCCGGCCCCGGTCGGCGCCTACCCGCAGGGCGAGTCGCCGTACGGGGCGCGGCAGTTGATCGGCGACGTGTGGGAGTGGACGGCGAGCGACTTCACCGCCTACCCGGGATTCCGGGCGTGGCCGTACCGGGAGTACTCGGAGGTGTTCTTCGGGCCCGAGTACAAGGTGCTGCGCGGCGGGTCGTTCGCGGTCGCGCCGGTCGCCTGCCGGGGCACCTTCCGCAACTGGGACTACCCGATCCGGCGGCAGATCTTCTCCGGGTTCCGCACCGCCCGTGACGCCGAGGGCGCGGGTGAGGCCTGATGTGTCGTCACTTCGCTTACCTGGGACGGCCGGTGGCGCTGCGCACGGTGCTGCTGGATCCGCCGTTCGGGCCGCTGCGGCAGTCCTGGGCGCCCCGCTTGCAGCGCCACGGCACCGTCAACGTGGACGGCTACGGGGTGGGTTGGTACGCCGAGGGCGACGAGCGGCCGGCCCGCTACCGGCGGGAGGGGCCGATCTGGGCGGACGGCGACCTGGCGGACCTGGCCCGGGTGGTGCGCTCGCACGCGATCCTCGGCGCGGTCCGCTCGGCCACCCCGGGCTGCGCGCCGGGCCCGCAGGCGGCGGCGCCGTTCGCCGCCGGGCGCTGGCTGTTCAGCCACAACGGGGCGCTGCCGGGCTGGCCGGGCGCGTTCGAGCCGCTGGCCGAACTGATCCCGACCGGTGAGCTGTTGGAGCTGGAGGCGCGCACCGATTCGGCGCTGCTCTGGGCGGTGGTGCTGAACCGGCTGCGCAGCGGCGTCGAGTTGGGCAAGGCGCTGGCCGAAGTGTGCCTGGCTGCGTCCGAGTTGGCCGATGCCCGGATCAACCTGCTGGCCACCGACGGCCGCAGCCTGGCCGCGACCGCCTGGGGGGACACGCTGTTCCGGCGGCGGGACGCGGACGGTTCGCTGCTGGTGGCCTCCGAGCCGTTCGACGACGGGCCGGGCTGGTCCGAAGTCCCCGACCGTTCCCTGCTGGTGGCCGATGCGGCCGGCAGCGCGCTCACCCCCCTGGCCCCGACCGGGCCGCGTAGCCGAGAGGACGCCCCGCTGTGACCGGATACCGGCTGACCCGCCTGCTGCCCGCCGACCACCTGCACCGGGCGCTGCGCGCCGATGCGCGCGCAGGTCTGACGGGGCAGCCCAAACGGCTGCCGCCGAAGTGGTTCTACGACGCCCGGGGCTCCGAGCTGTTCGAGGAGATCACCCGGCTGCCCGAGTACTACCCGACCCGGGCGGAGCGGGAGATCCTGACCGCGCGGGCCGGGCAGATCGCGGCCGCGACCGGGGCCCGCACCCTGGTCGAGCTGGGCTCCGGCTCCTCGGAGAAGACCCGGCTGCTGCTGGACGCGCTGCGCGGGCACGGCACCCTGGAGCGGTACGTGCCGGTCGACGTCAGCGAGAGCGCGTTGGAGTCGGCGGCCGCGTCGCTGATCGAGGAGTACCCGGGGCTCGACGTCTCCGCGGTGCTCTCGGACTTCACCACCGGTCTCGGCCTGCCGGAGGAGGGCGGCGGCCCGCGGCTGGTGGTGTTCCTCGGCGGCACGCTGGGCAACCTGGTGCCGGCCGAGCGGGCGGCGTTCCTGTCCGGCCTGCGGGCCCAACTGCTGCCGGGCGACGCCCTGTTGCTGGGCACCGACCTGGTGAAGGACCCGGCGGTGCTGGTCGCCGCGTACGACGACGCGGCGGGGGTGACGGCGGCGTTCAACCGGAACCTGCTGTCCGTGCTGAACCGGGAGCTGGACGCGGACTTCGACCCCGCGCAGTTCGCGCACGTCGCGTTGTGGGATCCCGAGCAGGAGTGGATCGAGATGCGGCTACGCTCGCTGCGGGCGCAGAGCGTGAAGATCACGGAGTTGGGTCTCGCGGTGCACTTCGAGGAGGGCGAGGAGCTGTACACGGAGGTGTCGGCGAAGTTCCGCCGGGAGCGGGTGGAGCGTGAACTGTTCGCCGCCGGACTGAAGTTGACCGAATGGTGGACGGACGCGGAGGGCCGGTTCGGGCTGTCGCTGTCGCGGCCGATGACGGACGCCTCGGACTGAGCGGCGACCGCCGGGCCCGCCCGTCGGCGGTAATTCGCTGGCGGGCGGGCCGCTGCGTCCGGACAATGCCGGGGTGCAGAACACTGAACAGCGGACGGCTACCGTCCTGATCGCATGGCAGGGTGAACTTCTCGGCGCGGTGGGGCCTTTCACGGCCTCCTCGCCCTACTGGGCGCAGATCGGCGAGGTGGTGCGGGCGGCCGCCGAGGCGGCCGGGGCACCGGTGGCCCTGCTGCGGATGCTCGCCGTGGACGGTGGGGAGACCGGCAGCTGCGGGGACGTGGTGTACCTGGCGCAGGCGCTGGAGCGTCCGTCGCAGCCGCTGACCGCGGCCCCCGCCGTGGAGATCGACGAGCAGTCGCTGCGGCTGCCGTGGGCGTCTGCGGACGGGTTGGCCGCGGAGTGGGCATGGGCGGACGGCGAGTTGGCGGCGCTGGGGCGGCCGCGGTCCGGCCCGGTGGAGCAGCTGCGCAGCTGGAACCTGTCGGCGCTGTCCCGCTTCCCGACCGGTGCGGGTGCGGCCTGGCTGAAGAGCACTCCGCCGTTCGCGGTGGCCGAGGCCGAGGTGATCGCCCGGGTGGCGAAGGCCGACCCGGGGCTGGTGCCGCAGGTGCTGGCGGCGGACGGTCGTCGGATGCTGATGGCGGACGTGCCGGGCGTGGACTGCTGGGGGCTGCCGGAGGACGGCATGCTGAGTGTCGTCGACCGGTGGGCGGCCGTGCAGGCGGCCGCTGCCGCGGACGGGCCGGGCGGGTTGACGGACCGCTCGCCGGCGGCGCTGGCGGAGCTGTTCCCGGCGCTGCTGGAGCGGCTGCGGCCGGAGCTGACCGCCGAGGAGTACGACCGGGCCCTGGCACTGGCCGACCGGCTGCCCGAGCTGGTCGACGAACTCGCGGACTGCGGGCTGCCGTTGACGCTGGTGCACGGCGACTGCCATCCGGGCAACTGGCGCTGGGACGGCGAGCGAGGGGTGGTCCTGGACTTCTCCGACGCGGTGTGGAGCCACCCGGCCCTCGACGGCCTGCGCCCCGACCCGTTCCTCTCCCCCGAGCGCGCCGCCCAGGTCCGGGCCCGCTGGGCCGCCGCCTGGCAGGCCCTCGTCCCGGGCAGCGACCCGCTGCGCGCGCTGAAGCCGGCCGCCCCGCTGATGCACCTCCACTACGCGCTGCGCTACCAGGAGTTCCTGGACGGCATCGAGCCCAGCGAGCGCCCGTACCACGCGGGCGACCCGGCGGCGTCCCTGCGCCGCGCCCTGCGGTAGGCGCTCTCCCTCCGGAGTGCGGGCCGGCCCGGTGAGCGACTTCGAGCCGCGTGCCCGGCCGGCCCCGCAGCACCCGACGCCGAAGCGGCGGCCGGGACCGTTCATCACGGTCCCGACCGCCGCTTCGGCCGTCGGGTCGGGTACTACACCCGGGCGTCGGTGGCCAGGGCCTCCGCGACCGGAAGGTTCGGCTGCGGGTGGGTCAGCAGGTGGATGCCCGCCGCCAGGGCGCCGCCGACCAGCGGGGCGAGCAGGAACAGCCACAGCTGGGAGAGCGCGTCGCCGCCTGCGAACAGCGCCGGGCCGAGGCTGCGCGCCGGGTTGACCGAGGTGCCGGTGAGCGGGATGCCGACCAGGTGGACGACCGCCAGGGCGATGCCGATCGGCAGCCCGTCGAAGCCGACCGCGGCCAGCCGGTGGGTGACCGCCAGCACGACGTACACCAGCAGGAAGGTGAGGACGACCTCGGTCAGGAACGCGCCGCCGGCGTTGATGTGCACCTCGGAGCGGTCGCCCCAGCCGTTGGTGCCGAGCTTGCCGTGGGTTTCGAGCCCCGGCACCTGCTTGGCCAGCACCAGGACGAGCGCCGCGCCGGCGATGCCGCCGAGCACCTGCGCGATCCAGTACGACACCGCGGTGCGCCCGTCGATCCGGCGGGCCAGCAGGAAGCCGAGCGTCACCGCCGGGTTCACGTGGCAGCCGGATATCGGTCCGAGCGCGTACGCCAGCGCGAGCAGCACGAAGCCGAACGCCAGCGCGATGCCGACCGGGCCGATCGCCTCGCCCGCGAGCACCGCGGCGCCCACCGCCAGCAGAACCAGCAGCAGCGTCCCGAGGAACTCGCCGATCACCGCCCGCCTGTCCGTTCCACCCATACGCCTGGTCCTCCTGACCGTCAGGGCAGGCGGACCGGTGCCGCCCACGTCCGGCCGACCATGGTCGACCGTTCGAGCGACCGCATGTCGGCCGGACGGCGCAACGCCGTGTTCACGGCGCGTCCGCCTGCCGAATTGCTCCGAACGGATGAAACCGTACGGAAACGGAGAGCTCAATGCAAAACGGAAGTAAAACGGACAGAAAGGTACAGGCTGGGCAGCGAACCGCTGTCGGAACGTCAGACCATCGGCCCAGACGGCTCTGGAGCGCATCCGCGGCACGTTCCACGGGCGCCCGGTCGGGCCCGGTCGACAGAACGCAGTCGCGCAGACCGCCCACTAGGGCTCCCGCAAGGGCTCTCGGGGCGTCGAAGCCGGAGACGCTCGGGCGCGGCGCCGGTCGCTACGGCCAGGTGCCCGGGTCGGGCGGCGGCTCGGGCGGCAGCTGGGAGGCGAAGACGGCCATGCCGATGGCGACTGCGGCGAAGACCAGGCCGGCCAGTCCGAAGAACGAGCCGAACACGACGCCGAGGGTGTGCCCGAGGTGCCGGCCGGAGCCGGGCGCATCGGTGGGAAGGGCCTGGTGCGGGTGGGCGGGGAGATACCCGGAGGGCGACCCGGTCGCCGACGGTCCGGGGGATGCCGGTGGTGTCCTCGACGCGGATGTCCTGGCCGTCGGCAGTCCGGAAACCGAGGACGACGTGGCGCCGGGTGACGGTGGAGAGCCAGTCGTCGGGCCGCGCCCTCGTCGGGTGGCTGTCCAGCACCTGCGCCTCGGCGACGAGTCCGGAGGTGCGGATGCGGGTGCGGCGGCAGGAGCGCCGCAGGACGAGGACGATGCCGGTGATGCCGCGGCCGGCGATCAGCAGGCCGATCAGGGCCAGCAGCCCCGCGATGAGGCTGAAGAGCGTAGTAAAAGCCTGTTCTCCGTCGGGCATCCGTTCCCCCCGGTGCCGTGCGATGCGCCGCAGAACAGGATCACGGGGCGCGCGGGGCAAGTGCCTTCCGCCTGGCCGTGCGACGGAATCCCCGGCCCGGTCAGAACCAGGCTTCCGGGTCGGTGGGCCCGGTCGGCGGGTCGGCCCGGATCGCGCAGACGCCGATCACGGTGCCGGCGAGACCCAGCGCGGCGAGGAAGACCGGGAGAATCAGCGTGGACCAGGAGAGCTGTGCGGGGAGCAGCGCGTGGCCGGGGCGGACCAGGGCGGTGACGGTGGCGCCGGGCACCAGGCCGCCGGGGGCGGTGCGAATGTCGTCGAGCGGAACCGGCTCCGGTACGCCGAGGGTGATGTCACGGGCGGTGGAGCTGCGCGCCTCGCGGTAGTCGGCGGTCAGGACCGTCGCCCGGACGCGGGGTGCGTCGGCGAAGTCGATGCGGGCCTGGATGTTCGACCAGCCCATGAGGACTGCGACGAGCATGAGCAACGGGCCGATCAGGGCGAGGAGTTTCGGGTTGCGGCTCATCGTGCTGCCTTCCTCACTGCGGTCCGCGAACGAGTGGATCATGGCAGGCGGGGCACGGCCGGCGGAGGGCAGGGGCAGGTCAGTGCGTCCGGGCGCGAAGGTGCGCTGCGCCCGTTCGACGTCGTCGGCGGCACGGACTCCCACGGCTCACGGCTGATGACGCTCCGTCAATTCAGCTTGCGGTAGCGGAGTTCGAGCCCGTCGAGGAGCGCTTCGAGGCCGGTTTCGAAAGCGCCTTCGTCGATGGTGCGGCGGTGTTCGGCGAGGCGGTGGGCGTCGGCGAGGTGGGGGTAGTCGGCGGTGTAGAGGGCGGCGTCCTCGGGGAAGCCGGCGGCGAACGAGCCGAGGGCGGAGCCGGTGATGAAGTAGCGCATCAGGGCGCCGATCCGGGTGGCCTGGCCGCGGGGCCAGCCGGCGTCGACCAGGCAGCCGAAGACGGCGTCGGCGAGGCGCAGCGCGTTGGGGCGGCGGCCGGGGCCCTGGGCGAGGACGGGGACGAGGTGCGGGTGGGCGGCCAGGGCGGCGCGGTAGGAGCGGGCCCAGTCGCGCAGGGCGGTGCGCCAGTCGTCCGGCGCGTCGAACATGGTGAGGTCGACCTCGCCCATCACACTGTCGACCACGGCGTCCAGGAGTTCGTCCTTGGTGGCGAAGTGGTTGTAGAGGGACGGTCCGCTGACGGATAGTTCGGCGGCCAGGCGGCGGGTGGAGAGGGCGGGCAGTCCCTCGGTGTCGACCAGGGCGAGTGCGGCGGCGACGATCCGGTCCCGGCTGAGCAGAGGGGTGCGCGGTCGGGCGATCTTGGCCTCCTCGGGTCGCGGGCCGACGGAACCGGCCCATTGTCGCAGGCGGCCTCTTCCGTGCGGGGCGGGGGCGGGCTACAGTCGCCGTAAAACTTGCACCGCTAGTTTATTGGGACTGTCGAGGGGTCGCCGCGTGGACCTGGAGCTGACCGAGGAGCAGGCCGCCGTCCGGGAGTTGGCGGCCGGGTTCGCCGACCGGGAGATCGTGCCGTTCGCCGCCGAGTGGGACCGGGCGGAGTCGATCGACCTGGGGATCGTGAAGAAGCTCGGCGCGCTGGGCTTCCTCGGCCTGACCCTGCCGGAGGAGTACGGCGGCAGCGGCGGCGACCACCTGGCGTACTGCCTGGTGCTGGAGGAGCTCGGGCGGGGAGACTCCTCGGTGCGCGGGGTGGTGTCGGTCTCGCTGGGCCTGGTCGCCAAGTCGATCAACGCGTTCGGCACGGCGGAGCAGAAGCGGCAGTGGCTGCCGCGGCTGTGCTCGGGCGAGGCGCTGGCGTGTTTCGCGCTGACCGAGCCCGGCACCGGGTCGGACGCGGCGAATCTGACCACCCGGGCGGTGCGGGACGGCGACCACTGGCTGATCTCGGGTTCGAAGATGTTCATCACCAACGGGACGTGGGCCGAGGTGGCGCTGGTGTTCGCCCGCACCGGCGAGCCCGGGCACCGGGGGGTGAGCGCTTTCCTGGTGCCCACCGACACGCCCGGGTTCACCCGCACGCCGATCCACGGCAAGCTGGGCCTGCGCGGCCAGGCGACCGCCGAGCTGTCCTTCGACGCGGTCCGGGTGCCCGACAGTGCCCGGCTCGGCGCGGAGGGCAAGGGCTTCACGGTGGCGATGGCGGCGCTCGCCAAGGGCCGGATGTCGGTCGCGGCGGGCTGCGTCGGCATCGCGCAGGCCTCCCTCGACGCGGCCGTCCGCTACGCCGGCGAACGCGAGCAGTTCGGGAAGTCCATCGCCCACCACCAGTTGGTGCAGGAGCTGCTGGCCGACATCGCGGTGGACGTGGCCGCGGCGCGGCTGCTGACCTGGCGGGTGGCCGACCTGGTCGACCGCGGCCTGCCGTTCGCCACCGAGTCCTCGGTCGCCAAGCTGTTCGCCTCCGAGGCGGCGGTGCGGTCGGCGAACAACGCACTGCAGGTGTTCGGCGGGTACGGCTTCATCGACGAGTACCCGGTCGGCAAGTACCTGCGCGACGCCCGCGTGATGACGCTGTACGAGGGCACCAGTCAGATCCACAAGCTGCTCATCGGGCGTTCCCTCACCGGGGTCAACGCCTTCTGACCGTGCGTCACGAGCGCACCGGTCGACCGACCGTCACGAACAGGAGCTCGACGAAGTGCTTCCGGTCTTCATCGCCGCCGCCCGCCGCACCCCGATCGGTCGGCTGCGCGGCGCACTGTCCGCCGTCCGGCCCGACGACCTGTCGGCGGCGGTGCTGCGCGGACTGCTCGACCAGGTGCCGGGGCTGGACCCGGCGCGGATCGACGACGTGTACTGGGGCGCCGCCAACCAGGCCGGCGAGGACAACCGCAACCTGGCCCGGATGGCGGTGCTGCTCGCCGGCCTGCCCGACTCGGTCCCGGGTGCGACCGTCAACCGGCTGTGCGCGTCCGGGATGGAGGCCGTCACCACGGCGGCCCGGGCGATCGGGTCCGGCGAGGCGGACGTGGTGGTGGCGGGCGGCTGCGAGTCGATGAGCCGGGCCCCGTTCGTGCTGCCCCGCCCGGACGAGGCGCTGCCGCACAAGCTGGAGACCTTCGACACCCGGCTCGGCTGGCGCCTCACCAACCCGCGGATGCGCGAGCTGCACGGCGTGCTGTCGATGGGCGAGACCGCCGAGGAGGTCGCGGCCCGCTACGGCATCGACCGCGAGGCGCAGGACGCGTTCGCGCTGCGCAGCCACCGACTGGCCGCGCAGGCACGGGAGTCGGGCCACTTCGACGCCGAGCTGCTGGCCGTCGAGCGCCCGGACGGGGTGCTGGTGGAGCGCGACGAGTCGATCCGTCCCGACACCACGGCCGAGAAGCTGGCCGCGCTGAAGCCGGTGTTCCGGGCGGGCGGAACCGTCACCGCGGGCAACGCCTCGCCGATGAACGACGGCGCGGCAGCGCTGCTGCTGGTCAGCGAACGAGCGCTCGCGGAGCTGGAGTTGGAGCCGCTGGGGCGGTACGTGGCGGGCGCGTCGATGGGCGTGCACCCGGACGTGATGGGCATCGGGCCGGTCCCGGCGACCCGGCGGGTGCTGGAGCGCGGCGGCTGGAAGCTGCAGGACGTGGAGACCGCCGAGTTCAACGAGGCGTTCGCGGCCCAGGCGCTGGCGTCCGTCGGCGAGTTGGGCATCGACCCGGAGCTGGTGAACCCGTCCGGCGGGGCGATCGCCCTGGGCCACCCGCTGGGCTGCTCGGGCGCCCGGATCCTCACCACGCTGCTGCACCGGATGCGCCGCACCGGTGCCCGGCGCGGCCTGGCGACCATGTGCGTGGGCGTCGGCCAGGGCTCCGCGGTGCTGGTCGAGCGGGACTGAGTTCATTCATGACGAACCATCAGGAAGGTGTGACTGTGGGCAGGTTCGACGGCAAGGTGGCGGTGGTGACCGGCGCCGCGCAGGGCATCGGGGCGGCGACGGCGCGGCGGCTGGCCGAGGAGGGCGCGGCGGTGGCCGTGGTCGACCTGACGGCGGAGCGGGCCGAGGGCACCGTCAAGGAGATCGTCGCGGCGGGCGGCACAGCGCGGGCATTCGGCTGCGACGTGGCCGACTACGCGGCGGTGGAGGCCGTGTTCGCCTCCGTGGTCGAGGAGTTGGGCGGGGTGCACATCCTGGTGAACAACGCCGGGATCACCCGCGACAACCTGTTCTTCAAGATGCCGAAGAGCGACTGGGACCTGGTGCTGTCGGTCAATCTGACCAGCGCCTACAACTGTTCGCACGTCGCGCAGCGGTACTTCGTGCAGCAGAAGTACGGCAAGATCGTGTCGCTGAGCTCGCGATCGGCGCTGGGCAACCGCGGCCAGGCCAACTACGCGGCGGCGAAGGCCGGCATCCAAGGCCTGACGGCGACGCTGGCGATCGAGCTGGGTCTGTACAACGTGAACGTGAACGCGGTCGCGCCGGGCTACATCGCGACCTCGATGACGGCGGCGACGGCCGAGCGGGTCGGGGCGACGCCGGAGGCGCACCAGGCGGAGGTCGCGCAGCGCACCCCGCTGCGGCGGGTGGGCCTGCCGGAGGAGGTCGCCTCGGTGGTGGCGTTCCTGGCGAGCGAGGACGCGTCGTACGTGAGCGGGCAGACGCTGTACGTCAACGGCGGCGCGCGGTAGGTCCGTTGGCGCAGGCCGGCCCGGCCCGGGCTCGTGGGAGCCCGGGCCGGGCCGGCGGTGCGTCAGGGGTTCAGGCCGATCTCGCGGCCCTGCCAGCGGCGGCGCAGCCAGCGGTCGTGGGCGGCCACCACGATCGCCCCCGGGCCCTTGGCGCCCATGGCCTCCTCCAGTTCGTCGCAGAGCACCGGGGAGAGGTGGTTGGTGGGTTCGTCGAGCAGCAGCAGCTGCGGCGGGCGGGCCACCAGCAGGGCGAGGGCGAGGCGGCGGCGCTGGCCGACCGACAGGGACCCGACGGGGCGGTCGAGGTCGGTGGCGGCCAGCAGACCGAGCGAGGCCAGCGGGACGCGTTCGGCGCGGTCGGGGCCGAGCGCCAGCTCGTAGGTGTCGCGGGCGGTGCGGTCGGGCCGTTCGAACGCGGTGTCCTGGGTGAGCAGACCCACCGTCAGGCCGGGCCTCCGGTGCACCCGCCCCGTCGCGTCGAGGCGGCCGGCCAGGACGGCGAGCAGGGTGGACTTGCCGGTGCCGTTGCCGCCGGTGATCAGCAGGCGTTCGTCCGCAGCCACGTCCAGGGCGTCGAGTGCGAGCCGTCCGGGTACCCGGAGCCGGTGCAACGTCACCAGCGGGTCGGGCACCTCCTGCTCCGGGCCGGTGGCGAGGGCGTCCGGGCCGCCGGCGAGGGCGTCCGGGCCGGTGGCGAGGGCGTCCGGGGCGAAGCGCAGCGGGGCGGGCGGTTCGGCCACCTGGCGGCGTTCCAGGTCGGCGAGTCGGCCGGCGGCGTCCCGCACCCGGCGGGAGATCTGCTGCTGCACCCGGCCGGCCCGGTGGCCATAGCCCATCTTCTCGTTGTCGGTGGGCCCGCGGTCCGGGGCGACCCGGTGCGCGGTCACCTCCACCGAGCGCCGCAGCTCCGCCAACTCCCGCTGCTCGTCGGCGAACCGGCGCTCCCAGCGGTGCCGCCGGGCGCGCTTGGCGTCCAGGTAGGCCCGGTAGCCGCCGCCGAAGCGGACCGGGCCGTCCGCCGCCGGGTCGAGGTCGAGCAGGTCGGTGCAGACCGCGTCGAGGAACGCCCGGTCGTGGCTGGCGACGACCACCGTGCCCGGCAGGGAGCGGAGTTGCTCCTCCAGGAAGGCCGTGGCGCCGTCGTCGAGGTGGTTGGTCGGCTCGTCGAGCAGGACGGCCGCGGGGCGGCGCACCAGCAGGGCGGCCAGGGCGAGGCGGCCGCGCTGCCCGCCGGACAGCGAGCCGAGAGTGCGCTGCGGCGCGACGGCGGCCAGGCCGAGACCGTCGAGCAGCAGGGCGGCGCGGCGGTCGGCGTCCCAGGCCTCCCGGTCCTGGGCCTGCTCCAGCCGCGCGCCGTACGCGGCCAGCAGGTCGGGCAGGCGCGGGTCGCCGTCCGGGAGTTCGGCGAGGTCGGCTCCGAGCCGGTCGAGTTCGGCGAGGTCGGTTCGGGCCTCGCGCAGCGCGTCGTCCAGTACGGCGGCGACGGTGGTGGCGGCGTCGAACGGGATCTCCTGGTGCAGGTACCCGAGGTCGGCCGGGCGGTCGACGCTCCCGGCATCGGGCTCGTCCACGCCTGCCAGCACCCGCAGCAGGGTGGACTTGCCGCAGCCGTTCTCGCCGATCAGGCCGAGACGGCGGCCGGGTGCGGCGGTCAGCGACAGGCCGTCGAGGATCCGGCGGCCGCCGAGGACCCGGACCAGGTCGTGGGCGATCAGGGCAGGTTGGGTCATGAGGTAACTCCCTTGCAGTCATTGGCGGCTCGCTTCGGGCGGCCGAGCGGCCCGGGCCGGGATCGGACGGACGGGCCGACTCGGCGACAGCCGGAGCTCGGATCGGACGGACCGACTCGGCGACAGCCGGAGCTCGGATCGGACGGACCGACTCGGCGACAGCCGGAGCTGGTTGAGGCGCGGTGAGCGAGGCTCCTGCGGCACGGTCGGCGGCGAGCGAGCTGCCACCGGGCCGCGGGACGCGGCGGGGCCCGGCGGGACGGCCGCACGGTGCGGCCCGCCGCCGCCCCGGGCTCGGCAACTCGGGTGCGCACGACCGTGGTTGAAGCATGCTTGAAGCACCCCGTCGGCCACGGAGCCCCGCAGCACAGCCACACCGGGCAGTGCGCCGGGCCGACCCCGCCCAGGTGGCCCGGCCTCGCCCGCACCCTCGGCCGGTCGAGCCCCCGCCGAACTCCCCCGCAGTCCGCGACGAGCAGCCCGCCGGGCACGCTGCCGCAATCCACGAGAACCGGCAGGGCAGCCTCACCGCGGCCCACTCGCGACACCTGCCCGGACGGCCGGTGGCCCGTCCGGGCAGGTTTCGCGGGGCGGTCGGTCAGATCGCGGGGGCCGCCGCTTCGGCGAGGACGCCGTCGGCCAGGCGCAGGCGGCGGTCGACGCCGATCTCGGCGAGGAACCGTTCGTCGTGGCTGACCACCAGGAACGCGCCCTTGTAGGCGTTCAGGGCGCTCTCCAACTGGCCCACGCCGACCAGGTCGAGGTTGTTGGTGGGCTCGTCGAGCAGCAGCAGGTGCGGTGCGGGTTCGGCGCACAGCACGCAGGCCAGGGTGGCGCGCAGCCGCTCGCCGCCGGACAGCACGCCGACCGGCAGGTGCGCGCGGGGCCCGCGGAACAGGAACCGGGCGAGCAGGTTCATCCGCTCGGCCTCGGGGCGCTCGGGCGCGAACTCGGCGAAGTTCTCCGCGACGGTGCGGTTCTCGTCCAGCAGGTCCAGGCGCTGCGACAGGTAGGCGATCCGGCCTTCGCCGCGCCGCAGTTCGCCGCTGTCCGGGGTGAGCGCGCCGGTGATCAGCCGCATCAGGGTGGTCTTGCCGGCGCCGTTGGGGCCGGTCAGCGCGATCCGCTCGGGGCCGCGGACGACCAGGTCGACGCCACCGGGGGCGAACACCTCGCTGCCGTCGAGGCGCGCCTGCAGGCCGGTGCCGTGGAACAGGGTGCGGCCGGCGGGCACCTGGGTGTCGGGCAGTTCCAGGCTGAGGCGCTGCTCCTCGCGCACCGCCCGCCCGGCCTCGTCGAGGCGGGCCTTGGCCTCGTCGACCCGGGCGGCGTGCACCTGGCCCGAGCGGCCGGCGGCTTCCTGCGCGCCGCGCTTCATGTTTCCGGCGAAGATCTTCGGCAGTCCGGCGTTCTTCAGGTTCTTCGCGGCGTTGCTGGCCCGCCGGTCGGCGCGTTCCCGGGCCTGCTGGGCCTCGCGCTTCTCCCGCTTCAGCGTCTGCTCGGCGTTGCGGACGTTGCGTTCGGCGACCTCCCGCTCACCCCGGACGGCCTCCTCGTAGGCGGTGAAGTCGCCGCCGTACAGGCGCAGTTCGCCGTTGCCGAGTTCGGCGATCCGCTCCATCCGGTCGAGCAGCGCGCGGTCGTGGCTGACCAGCAGCAGGCAGCCGTTGAACTCGGACAGCACGTCGTAGAGCCGGTGGCGGGACGTCAGGTCGAGGTTGTTGGTGGGCTCGTCGAGCAGCAGCACGTCGGGGCGGCGCAGGAGTTGGGCGGCGAGGCCGAGGGAGATCACCTGGCCGCCGCTGAGCGTGCTCAGGCTGCGGTCCATGGCGAGGTGGCCGAGGCCGAGGCGGTCGAGCTGGGCGCGGGTGCGCTCCTCGATGTCCCAGTCGTCGCCGATGGTGGCGAAGTGCTCCTCGGCGACGTCGCCGGACTCGACGGCGTCCAGGGCGCGGATCACCTCGGCGATGCCGAGCACCTCGGCGACCGTGAGGTTCCCGGTCAGCGGCAGGGTCTGCGGCAGGTAGCCGAGGGTGCCGGAGACCGTCACCGAGCCTGCGGTGGGCTTGAGTTGCCCGGCGATCAGCCGGAGCAGGGTGGACTTGCCGGACCCGTTCGGGGCGACCAGGCCGGTGCGGCCGGTGGGCACGCTGAACGACAGGTCGTGGAAGACGGGGGTGTCGTCCGGCCAGGAGAAGGACAGGTTGGAGCAGACGACGGCAGCGTCGGACATGGTGAAGAGACCTCGAAGGTGCTGGAGGGCAGGGAACAGCCACTGCCCCGAGGGGACGGGCGAAAAAGGGGACGACGAAACGGACCACTCCGGCAGCGCTCCTGTGCGCCGGCCCGGTGGCCGTCAGATCCGGATCTCACCCGGAGATGTCGTCGTCACCCGCCACGTCTCTGTCCCTCTGCTCACGCGAATCGCGTACCCGCGCATCGCGTACCAACGGTGTCGCGGCGAGTGTAGCGCCTCCTTGCGCCGGACGTCGCAGCATTTGATTCCGGTCGGTGTCGGACCGACCGGGCCCCGCAGGGCCGCCCTCCGCTGGGCCGCCGGGGGGTCGCGTCGGCGCGGCCCGCCCGATGCGGCCCGTCCGGACTCTACGGTGGCCTTCGGGCCGTCGAGCTGCCCGATCGTCGAACCACGCAGGGAGCGGGGCCATGACCACGGACGACCGCCGTGAGCGTTTCGAGCGGGGCATGCGGGTCCTCGGGCGGATCGACGGCGAGGCGGGCGAGCGGATGGTGGCGGCGCTGACGGACGTCTCCCCCGAGCTGGCGCACCAGATCGCGGCCTGGGGGTTCGCCGAGATCTACTCCCGTCCGGCGCTGGAGCCACGCGACCGGCAGCTCGTCACGCTCGGCATGCTGACCGCGCTCGGCGGCTGCGAGCCCCAGGTCGAGGTCCACGTGAACGCCGCCCTGAACGTCGGCCTGACGCCACGTCAGATCGTCGAGGCCCTGCTGCACGCCGCCGCCTACTGCGGGTTCCCCCGGGCGATCAACGCCACCCTCGCCGCGAAGCGGGTCTTCGCCGAGCGCGGCCTGCTCCCCGTCGACGCCGACTGAGCCCGGCCTCCCGGTAGCGTGGGCGGTTCGGGACCGCGCCGCCGCACCCGGAGGGAGACCGCCCGCATGACCCAACAGCACACCGAGCGCTGGGAGTTCGCCGACCATGCGTCCATCGCGGCCGACGGGCAGGACGCCGTCGCCGAGCTGCGGCGACGGATCGGCGCGGGCCGGCTGGAGAACTGGCTGCACAGTTCGCGCGGGCGGCAGTTGGCGGTGGTCTGCAACGGCGAGCGGGCGATGGTGATGCTGCTGGACGGGCCGGGCGACCCGGGCGGGCACGCCGTCGACCCGGGCGCGGACGGGTGGAGCGACGGCTACCTGCTCGCCAACGGCCAGCACGACGAGTACCCGGACGATGACACCGTCCCGCTCGACCGGGCGCTGCGCCTCGTCCGGCACCTGTTGGACACCGGCGCACCGCCGCCGGACGCGCCGTGGACCGTGGATCGGTGAGCGGGCATCAACTGCCCGCCGCCGCCTTCGCGTTGACGAGCTGCTGGAGGTAGCGTTCGGAGGCGCGCAGCTTGCGGCCGTCGGGGCCGGGCAGGTGGGCGCGGAGCTCTATGATCTCGGGTGCGATCCGGATCGCCTCGGTCGGGTCCTTGACGGCGCGCCAGCAGGCTTCGGCGTTGGTGGCGGCGCGCTGGGTCTCGGGGTGCTCGGGGCCTTCGACCTGCAGCAGCGCGGCGGCCACCTGGCGGTACAACTCGGCGGCCAGCAGGGGCAGTCCGGCCACCCGGGAGACGTGCGCGCGGACCTGCCGGACCTGGAGCACCACCGGGGCGAGGGTGCCGTGCGCGGCGACCGCCTTGTTCTCCAGGGCGAGTGCGAGCGTCGCGGCGGTGTCGTGGTCGCCCGCCTCGGCGGCCCGGACGATCTCGCCGATGGCCTCCAAGTAGTCGGTCGGCGGGGCCTGTTCGGCCGGGGCGGACGGGGCAGCGGCGGCGTTCTCCTCCAGCGGGACGGTGGCCACCCGCGGGTCGTGCCGGACCGGCGGCTTGTCCAGTGGCACGGTCGCCGCCAACGGGTCGTGCCGGACCGGCGGTCGGGGCTTGTCGAGCGGCACGGTCGGAACGGTCGCGCCGGGGTCGGGCAGCGGCAGGGTGGCGGCCAGGGCGTCGCCGGTGATCGGGACGGTCGCGGCCAGCGGGTCGAACCGGGGTTCCGCCGCGGCGGGTTCGGACCGTTCGAGCAGTCCGGCCGGTGCGGGCGCGGGTGCGGGCTTGGCGAAGTCCACGGCGTACCACTCGGCCGGTGCGGGCGCGGACTCGGCGCGTTCGACCGCCGGTGCGGCGGCCGCCGCCGGGAGGTCCTTGCCGAGCCGGACGGTGGGCTCGGGTGCGATGTCCGGTGCGGGGCGGTCCTTGCCGAGGTCGACCAGCGGCGTGTCCACCGGGACCATCGGGACGCCGCGCACCAGCGAGACGATCATTCGGCGGCGGGCGGGCGTGGCGGGCACGCCGGGCTTGCGCAGCGAGACCAGGGCGCGCGGCGTCCAGCCGGGGGCGAGCCGGGGCCGGGCCGGTTCGGCGGGGCGCGCGGCGGGCGGGGCGGCCGGGGCCGCGGCGGGGGGTGCGGCCGGTCGGCCGGCAGCGGTGTCGGCGGGGCCGATCTGCCGGGAGGTGTTGCGGAACCACGGCCGGTCGCCGGGGTGGGCGGCGATCACCACGGTGTCGGCGCGCAGCACCGAGTGGACCTGCTGGCGGACCAGTTCGGGGGTGAGCAGCTGGTCGGCGCCGGGGCGGCCGCGGTGCAGGGTCTCGATCAGCGCGCGGGTGAAGGTGCCGAGCTGATCGGGGTCGTGGTTGACGACGGCCCACAGCGGCACGCCTTCGCTCAGCTGCTGCCCGGCGGCGGAGACGAGGTGCGGCCACAGCACCGGGTCGGCGCTCAGGTCGCCGATCACCAGGGTGTCGAACTCGGTTCCGCGGTGCCGAAGTTCGGTGGCGAGGGCGGACCAGGGCAGGCTCTCGGAGGCCTTGTTCTCGCGCAGCGAGAGGTACATCTGGTCGCCGCGCCGGTCGGTGACCAGGTGGCCGCCGAGGTGGATCAGCAGCGGCCCGGGGTGGCGGGCGGCGGCGCGCAGGTGGGCGAGCACGGTCTGCGGGTCGTTGGCGCCGGGCAGGTGGACGGCGTCCACCTGGTCGGCGGAGAGCAGGATCTGCGGGGCGACGCCGGCCAGCGCGGCGGACAGCACGGAGGCGTGCGCGGTGCCGCCGCGTCCCCAGCGGCGGCCGCCGCCGTAGCCGCCCTCGATCACCAGGATCCGGCCGCGCAGGCCCTGGCCGATGCCGCGGGCGGGCGCGGGTACCGGCGCGGGTACGGGAGTTGACGCCGCGACGGGCGCCGGGGCGGCCGTGCCGGGCGGCGGCATGTCGGCGGTGATCACCGGGATCATGCCCGTCCACCCGGTGCTGACCGGGGCGGGCGGCATCGCGGGCGGCGGCGGGACGGGCGTGCCGCCGGCCGGGGTCGGGGTGGGCGGCGGGGCCGGCCGGTTGCCGCCGGGGGTGAGGTCCGGGGGTGTCAGGTTGACCCGCAGGTTGACGGAGGTGGCGAACGGGTCGTTGGCGGGCGGAAGTTCGGCGCCCTGCGCGGGGCTTCCCGCCGGCTGGGTCGGCAGCTTGAAGGTGTCCTCCAGGTCTGCCGCCGTCGGCCCGTCCCCCGTCGTCGATGCCACGTCAGCCACCGTCAGGTCACCGCCCCCGTCCGCCGCCCGCGCGACGTCGTGCCCGTTCGCCGCAGTGCCCCGGGCACCGCGTTCCGATCCCGGCCACGATACGTGGTCGGCGGGCGACCGGGCCAGGCCGGGTGGCGCGGCCCGCGGCGGCACGCGCTGGTCGGCGCGGGTGCGGGCACGTGCCGCCGGGCGGGTTCAGTAGGTGACGGTGATGCGGCGGGCCGGGCCGTCGACCCGGATCCGGCCGCCGTACGGAATCACCTGCTGGGGCTGGGTGTGGCCCAGGTCGACGTCGAACACGGCCGTGGTGTCCGGCGCGTAGGCGTCCAGGGCGCGCAGCGCGCCGGCCCGCTGCTCGGCGCGGTACTCGGCGCGCTGCGCGGCGTCGTTCGGCTGCTCGAAGGACCAGGCCATGGCGCGGCCGAACAGCACGGCCGGGAACTGCCGGAGCAGTCCGCGTTCACCGAGGTTGCGCAGCATCCGGTACACCTCGGTGCCGGACGGCATCTCCTCGGAGGTCTCCAGCACCAGCACGCAGCCCGCGTACGCCTCGACGGGCAGCAGGCGGTCGGCGGCGGCCATCCAGTGCAGGATCTCCAGGTTGCCGCCCCAGCTGACGCCTTCGACCACCCGGTCGGAGCGGTGCCAGTAGGCGCCGGTGCCGGGCTCGCTCGCCGGCAGCTGTTCGAACGTGGCCGGGTCCTCCCAGCGGCCGAGTTCGGTGCTGACGTCCTCGGCTTCGCGCAGTTCGAACTCGCCGCTGTCGAACAGCGCGGCCCGCAGCGAGGCCTCGGTGAGCGGGTGCAGGGCGCCGGGCCGGCCGAACTCGGTCATCACCGCACCGCCGTGGTACGAGACCACGCCGTGCCGCCACAGGAAGTCCAGCAGGTTGGTGTTGTCGCTGTACCCGAAGAACGGCTTGGCGTGCGATCGGAGCAACTCCCCGTCCAGGTACGGGACGAGACTGATCTGCTCCTCACCGCCGACCGTCGCCAGCACGGCGGTGATGCTCGGGTCGGTGAACGCCGCGTGCAGGTCGGCGGCCCGCTCCTCGGGGCTCGCCCCGAGCTTGCGGGTGGTCGGGTACTCGACCGGCTCCAGTCCGAACTCCTCGCGCAGGCGGCGCAGGCCGAGCTCGTACGGCAGCGGGAACACGGCGGGCCCGGCGAAGGACGGCGAGAGCACGGCGACGCGGTCGCCGGGCCGGGGCTTGGGAGGGTACATCGGCTGATCTGACATGTCGGGATGCTAACGAGACCGTCGGGCCGGGCACGACCCGATTTCCGACGGCCCGTCAGCTTCGGCCGCGGCCGCGACCGCGGGGCATCCCGTTGAGCCCGGCGCCTGCGGCCGGGAGGACTGCGGCCACGGCCTTTCGACGCGTCGTCCTCCTCGACCCCGACGGCACCAGCGGCGGCGGCCGGCTCCTCGCGCTGGTCGAGGCGCCGACCGGGATCGTCCGTCAGCACCAGTACGGCGGCGCCGCCTGCCGCTCGGGGCAGGTCGAGGGCTTCCTGATGCCGCTGTTCGCCCCGGCCGCGTCGGACGCGCCGCGCGAGCTGTTCGAACGCCGTTTCCGCGGCCCCGGCGCCTGGTACCACGCCTGGTCGGCCGAGGAGCGGCGCCGCCTCCGCGCGATCGTCGGAACCGTCCGCTGCTGGACCTCCGACGGCGTCACCGAACTGCCCCCCTGTGCCTGGACGAGACCCGGCTCGACCGGGCGGACGAGGCGTGGGTTCCGGTGCTCACGCCGGACGGGCCGGCCGTGCTGGTGTGGTCGAACTCCGACCGACCGGGCGTCACTCGGGTTCGACGCAGGGTCCGGGTCACTCCGGGCGGACGTCCAGCAGCGTTTTGCCGAGCGTGGCCCGGGATTCGATGGCGCGGTGGGCGTCGGCGGCCTGCGCCAGCGGGAAGCGGCGGCCGATGACGGGGCGCAGGCGGTCGGCCGCGGCCTCGGCGAGGACGTGGGCGGTGGCGGCGCGGACGGCGTCGGGGGTGGGGCGCAGGGTGAGGACGGTGAGCCTGCGGGCGGCGACCTCGTCCGGCGGCAGGTCGGTCCAACTGCCGCTGGCCAGGCCGTAGCTGAGTAGGTGTCCGCCGGGGCGGAGCAGGGTGGTGGCGGCGCGGCCGAGGGTGCCGCCCACGCCGTCGAGGACGAGGTCGACGGGGGCGGTGCGGGCGGTCCAGTCGGGTTGCCGGTAGTCGAGGGTTTCGGCGGCGCCGAGTTCGGCGGCGAGGGCGAGTTTGGCGGGGCCGCCGGCCGCGGCGACCACCTGCAGGCCGGCGTGGGCGGCGAGTTGGACCAGCAGGGTGCCGACGCCGCCCGCGGCCGCCAGGATCAGGACCCGGGAGCCGGGGGCGGGTGCGGCGGTCTCCAGCAGCAGGCGGGCGGTGCGGCCGTCGGCGAGCAGCGCGGTCGCGCTGTCCAGGGCGAGGCCGTCGGGCACCTGGTGGAGGCCGGCGGCGGGGACGGCGGCGCGTTCCGCGTAGCCGCCGCTGCCGCCGGTGGAGGAGACGACGCGCCGGCCGAGCAGCTCGGCGCCGACGCCGGGGCCGACGGCGGCGACGGTGCCGCCGACGCCGTTGCCGGGGATCATCGGCAGCGCGGCGGAGAACGGGCCGAGTCCGGTGGCGCGGAACTGGGTCTCCACGAACGTCAGGTTGGCGTGGGCGACCTCGATCAGCACCTCGCCGTCCCCCGGCACCGGGTCCGGCGCCTCGCCCGGCACCAGGACCTCCGGCCCGCCGAACTCCCGCAGCCACACTGCCCGCATCATGCCTCCACCCGTCGTCCGGCCGGACGTTTCCGGCCCTGCCGTCGCCCATCCTGCGAGTTCAAGCGCCCTTGAAGTCAAGGACCGGCGGCGGAAACCGGTGTCCTCGGGGCGTGGGAGCATGCCGGGCATGGACCTGAGCGTTTTCTGGGAACTGGTGGAGTCGACCCTGGAGGCCGGCGCGCCCTGCGACCGCACCAAGCTGCTGGTCGACCGGCTGGGACAACTGCCGTTGGAGGAGGTGCTGGAGTTCCAGCTGCGCCTGGACGAGGTGCGGGCGCCGGTCGACACCCGGGCCACCGTCGCAGTGGCGAAGCTGGTGGCGCCCGGCCGGCTCAGCGACGACGGCCTGTGGTACTTCCACGCCTGGCTGGTCGGCCTCGGTCAGGACGCCCACCGACTGGCCGTCGACGAGCCGGACGCGCTCGCCGACCACCCCGAGTTCCGGCGGCTGGCCGCCGAGACCGACCGCCACCTGCCCGGCTGGGAGACCCTCGACTACTGCGCGGCCGACGCCTGGGAGGCGCTCACCGGCAACGAGGACGGCCTTGAGGAGGCGATGCTCGCCCAGGGCCACGACAGCCCGCTGGTCGCCGACCCGGACGGCGAGCCGTGGACGGCCGAGCAGACCGCCGCCCGCTTGCCGAAGCTCACCGCCCTGTTCCCCGCCGCCGACTGACACCCCGTCGGCCCGCGGATCCAGCCCTGGGGCGAATGTCGGCCACGCCACGCCCTGTCACCCGCCCGGATGATTTTTTCTCGCCCCCGGGCGGCCGGGCGCCGCGCGGAAGGCGCCCGTCCCGGCCCGGCAGGGGCGGCCCGCCCGGCCCGGGGCCCGTCGCCCGAAGTCCGGGCCTTCGGTGTCGGCCCCGGGCGGCAGCAGCCCGCTGCGGCGGTGGCCGAAACTCGCCCGACCTGGTCGGTCCGGTCCCCGCTGCCTAGGATCGGCCAGGTCGGAAGGGGGGCCGGATGGACCGGACCGTTCGCACGGTCGAGGACGTACTCGCGCTCCTGGACGGGCTGTTCGGCACCACGCCGGAGACCGGCCGGCTCGCCACCGGCGACGGCCGGGACTACTGGGACCGCTTCTACGGCGACCGGAGCAGGTCGGTCCCGTTCTTCGTGGCGAAACCGGACGAGAACCTGGCCGCGCACCTCGACCGGGGACTGATCGCCCCCGGCCGCGCGCTGGACCTGGGCTGCGGCCCGGGCCGCAACGCCGTGCACCTCGCCGCGCGGGGCTTCGAGGTGGACGCGGTCGACCTCTCCCCCGTCGCCGTCGACTGGGGTCGCGAGCGGGCCCGCGAGGCGGGTGTCGACGTCCGCTTCCGCTGCGGGGACGCCTTCGCGCTCGGCGCGGACGAGCTGAGCGGGCCGTACGACCTGATCGTCGACTCGGGCTGCTTCCACCACCTGCCGCCGCACCGCCGGGTCGGCTACCTGGCGCTGCTCGACCGCGTCCTGGCCCCCGGCGGTCTGTTCGCGCTGACCTGCTTCGCCGCCGGCGAGGGCGGCATGGGCTCCGAGCTCTCCGACGCGGACTGCTACCGCGAACGCTCCCTGCACGGTGGCCTCGCGTACACCCCGGACGCGCTGCGCCGGGTGTTCGCCGACCTGACCGAGGTCGAACTGCGCCGCATGCGGGAGCAGCCCGCCGAGTCGCCGCTGTTCGGCATGCCGTTCCTGTGGACCGCCCTGTTCCGGCGCCCCACGCGCTGACAGGCCGTCGACTGTCCGTCCCGCCGCCTACTCTCGGCGGCCATGACCACCATCGACGACCCCGAGTGGCGCGACAATCCCCGGCTGAACGCCTGGCTGGCCGAGGGCCGGGACGGGTTTCCCGCCTGGGCCGAACTCACCGGCGGCGGCTGGGACTTCGACACCGGCTCGCTCCTTCGCCTGGAGCGGACCGTCCGGGAGCGCTTCCCGGACCGGGAGCGGGCGGACGCGGCGCGGAACGAGCCGTTCCTGACCGCTGCGGCCTGGTACTTCGGCGAGGTGCACGTCCGCAACTACGGTGCGTTGTGGCACTGTTCGCCCGAGCCTGCACCCCATGCGCCCGGGCGGCTGCAGCCGCTGCTGCGGCTGCCGAAGGAGGTGCTGGACGAGGAGGAGGCCCAGGAGCTGGCCGAGGCCGAGGAGTTGTACGAGGACGACTTCCCGATGTGCGCCGCGCTCGACACGGTGGTCGCGGCGGCCGGCCCGCCGGCGGGCGACCGGCTGGCGGAGACGCTGGAGGGCTATGCGTTCTGGGATTCGGTGGTGGACCGGGCCCTGGAGCTGGCCCGCGCCCGGCCCGGGCAGAGCCGGGGCAGCCGTCCCCGGCCCGACGCGCCCGGACCGCTCGACCCCGGCCGGCCCGGCCAGGACCTCGCGCTCTGGCTGGCGATGCGCGAGGAGGCGTTCCCGCTGTGGGCGCGGGCCACCGGCCGGGAGGGTGAACTCGACTTCTCGGAGCGGTCGTTGGACGCACTGGAGGAGGTGCTGCGGCAGCGCGTCCACACCCTGGGCCTGGCCGACAGGTTGGACCACATGGCGGCAGTGGAGCGCTACCGGATCGCGCATCTCCCGTCCGTGATCCGCCTGTTCGACGATCCGGTCTTCGACTGTGCGCTCTGGTACCTCGGCGAGACCGCCTGCCGTGCCAGGGGCGCCCGCTGGCTCCCGCTGCGCAACAACGAGGACGTCGACGCCGAGACCCGTCCCCGGCTCGCGGTGGCCCTGATCGACCGCCGGATCGGCCCGCGGCTCGAACTGACCGCCGCCCTCCACCGCTGTCTGCGCGACCGTGCCGACCCGGCCGACGGCTACGGCTCGCTCCGCGCGGCGCTGTCCGTCCTCGGCCGAACTCCCGTCACTCCAGCGCCCGTTCGATCACCGAGCGGGTGAACAGCCGGGCCTGCTCGGCGCGTTGGTCGCGCTGTTCCCCGGTGAGCGGCAGCGGCGTGCCGTAGCGGCGGGCGACGATGTCCGCGACCAGCTCGGACGGCGCGTCCAGGGACGGGAGTCGGGCGATCGCCTCGCGCTTGGTGATCAGGCGGCTCTCGCGGAGGGCGACGGTGGCGCGGGTGGTGGTGATCGGGCCGAAGTCCACCCAGATGTCGCGCTGCCAGGGTCCGGGGCGGTCGGTGACGGGGTACCAGTAGGTGCGCAGGTCGGTGCGGAGGTGCGCGTGCAACTCCTGGTCGCTCACCGGGGGCAGCAGCGCGACCGCCTCGGCGCCGGCCAACCGCATTCCGCCGTCCAGGAGTTCGCGCCTGGTGACGGCGGTGACCGGCCGGTCCATCGGCTCGCCCTGGGCGAAGGTGAAGTGGTCGACGGCCGGGTCCGCGAGCGCGTCCTGCGACAGGTAGGTGCAGTGCAGCTTCTCCGCGGGCGACCGTTCGGCGATCAACTGCTGGTGCAGGAGCGCGAGTTCGGTGCGCAGCCGGCGGTCCGGCGCGGTCGGCAGGACGGCGATCAGGTCGAGGTCGCTGCGGCCGTGCCGGTAGTCGCCGAGCGCGAGCGAGCCGTGCACCCAGAGCGCGGTGACGGGGGTGACGGCGTGCAGGCGAGCGGTGAACTCCGTCAGCAGCGGGGCGGCGAGGGCGCGTTGGGCCGGGTCGCGCTCGGCCTGTTCGGCGGCGGTGGGCAGGCCGGCGACGGGCGGGAGGTCGTCGGCGGGCGGGGTGACCGGGTCCGGGAGCGTCATGGCACCGACTCTGCCACGGCCCGCACGGCCCCGCCCCGCATTCCGCCCCCACCTGTCCCCCGAGCTCTCCCCCGGCCCGCCCCTCGACCCGCCGCCTCGGCCCGTTCCCTCGGCCCGTCCCCCGACCTGGCGCACCGCCGGAGCGCCGCCCGCTCCCGCCGGACCTGCCGGGCTAGCGTCGATGCGGCAGGCCTCGAACAGCGACGAAAGGCGTTCCCCCGATGGCGGAGAAGATCACCCCGTTCCTGTGGTTCGACCACCAGGCCGAGCAGGCGGTCGCGTTCTACCTCTCGGTTTTCCGGGACGGCCGGGTGACGGACGTCAAGCACTACTCGGAGGCCGGGCCGGGCCCGGCGGGCAGCGTGATGCTGGTGTCGTTCGAACTGTTCGGCCGGGAGTACCGGGCGCTGAACGGCGGGCCGATGTTCACCTTCAACGAGGCGTTCTCGCTCCAGGTGGACTGCGACGACCAGGCCGAGGTGGACCGCTACTGGGAGTTGCTGACCGCGGACGGCGGGGAGCCCGGCCAGTGCGGCTGGCTGAAGGACCGCTTCGGCCTGTCCTGGCAGATCGTGCCGCGCCGGCTGCTGGAGCTGCTGAACGACCCGGACCCGGTACGGGCGAACCGGACGGTGACGGCGATGCTCGCCATGACCAGGCTCGACCTGGCCGTGCTGGAGGCCGCGGCCGACGGCCGACGGTGACTCGTCCGGGTGAAGGCGCAGCCGACGGGTCGCCCCTCACCCGGGCTCGAACCTTCGCGCGAGCCGGGGCGGCGGGGCGAACGCGGGACAGAACGTCCGGTCAACGGTTGTCCGGGTCCCGGTAAAAGTATTCCTGTTCAGCGATCTGTCATGTCCGGACTCTTCTGATCGGCCGTCAGGGCGTGTCTTACTGGGCGGCGCTACGCGCGTCACTTCCGTATGTGCACCCGACAGCTGGAGCCCCGCCATGAGCCTCACCCGCCGCCTGCTGCGCACCCTCGCCGCCGGTGCCACCGTCGCCGCCACCGCGCTCGCCCCGGTCACGGCCGGCCACGCCGCCACCGGCGCCTACACCCTGGTCGTCCTGCCCGACCAGGGCGAGAGCGCGATCTACAGCCTGGTGAACTCGGCCACCAGGTCGGTCGACGTCACCATCTACGAGCTGCGCGACGCCAACCTCACCACGGCGCTGGTGAACCGCCAGAAGGCTGGCGTGAAGGTCCGGGTGGTGATGGACCCCAACCACAGCACCGTCAACAGCGCCGCGTACAACGCGCTGACCGCCGGCGGGGTGAGCGTGGTCTACTCGTCCGCCTCGTTCACCTACACCCACCAGAAGACCATCACCGTGGACGGCGCCACGTCGTACGTCTCCACCGGCAACTTCGACACCACCTACTACGCCACCTCCCGCGACTACGGCGTGCTGGACACCGACGCGGCCGACGTCGCCGCGATCGAGCAGGTCTTCAATGCGGACTACGCGCACACCGCCGTCACCCCGTCCGACGGGACCGACCTGGTGTGGTCGCCCACCGACTCGCAGAACCGGCTGCTCGCGCTGATCAACGGCGCCCAGCACAGTCTGGACGTCGAGCAGGAGGAGTTCGGCGACGCCGCGCTGGTCAACGCGATCGTCGCCGCCGAGCAGCGCGGCGTGACGGTGCGGGTGGTCGCCGAGGACACCTCCGCGAAGTACACCGCGCAGTTCAACCAGGTCACCGCGGCGGGCGGCAAGGTCACCGCGTACACCAGCAGCACCGGGTTCTACGTGCACGCGAAGGCGATCGTCGCGGACTACGGCACCTCGACCGCGAAGGTGTTCGCCGGTTCGGAGAACTTCTCCGACAACTCGCTCAACCACAACCGCGAACTCGGCCTGATCATCGCCGACCCGGCCGTGATCTCCGGCATCGAGTCCACCTTCACCGCCGATTTCAACCGCGTCCCGAGCACCGGCGGCACCACCCCGCCGCCCACCGGCTCCTGCACGCCCGCCCAGCTGCTCGGCAACCCCGGCTTCGAGACCGGCGCCCTCAGCCCCTGGACCGGCACCGCCGGCACCGTCAACAGCGCCGCCACCGAGCCCGCCCGCAGCGGCAGTTGGGACGTCTGGCTGGACGGCTACGGCACCACCCGCACCGAGACCCTCACCCAGACCGTCACCGTCCCGGCCGGCTGCGCCGCGAGCCTCACCTACTGGCTGCACGTCGACACCGCCGAGACCAGCACCACCACCGCCTACGACAAGCTCACCGTCACCGCCAACGGCGCCACCGTCGCCACCCACTCCAACCTCGACCACAACACCGGCTACGCCCAGCACACCGTCGACCTCTCCGCCTACGCGGGCCAGACCGTGACACTGACCTTCACCGGTGCCGAGGACTACCAGAAGCAGACCTCGTTCGTCCTCGACGACCTGGCGCTCAACGTCTCCTGAGACTCCACCGGCACCGGGTCTCCCAGCCACCGTCCAACGGGTGCCGCGTACCGTCCGCCCGCACGACGGCCGGACCGGGGTCGGCGAGCTCCACCCGATCGCCGGCGGCCAGGAACAGCGGGCGGGTCGGAACGAACGCGTAGCCGTCGTCGGTCTCGAACTCGTCGATCAGGACGAGCCTCGAGGCCGCGACGGCTCCGTCGACGGTGAGGCGCATGCGGCAGATGATGGCACGTCAGCCCGGGAGGCGGGCGGCCAGGGCGCGGGTGAACCAGGTGAGGACCGGGGTGAGACCCTCCGGGGCCGTCCAGCCGTTGATCACGGCGAGCAGCCGCAGGTACTGCTCGCGGCGCGGATCGTTCGCCGCCTCCAGGTACGTCCACAGGTGACGACGCAGCTCGACGTCGTCGGGCCGGGCCAGCTCCTCGGCGTACTGGGCCGTCACCGCCTCGACCACCGGATCCGCCTGCGCGGACGCCGGGTCGAGGCCGGCGGTCACCGCCGGGGCGGCCCGGTCGCGGACCAGAGCGACCGCGTCCCGGTGCAGGCCGGGACGGCGCCCGTCGACCAACTGCCGGACGACGTCGCGGAACTCCGGGTCCTGGGTGAGTTCCGCCAGCTCCAGCCAGGCCTCGACCTGGCGGGCATCCGGATCGTCGGGCAGCTCCGGGGTCAACGTGCGCCTGGCGCCGGCGAGTTCGGGGGCGTCCCCGAGGGCGGCGTCGAGGAAGTCCTCGATCAGCCGCCGGCGTTCGTCCGCCGAGAGCTTGGCCAGTCGGTGCATCAATTCGGTCTCCTCGGGTGTCGCCCCGCGCCTGGCCACCGCCGTCAGTACCGCACGCCGCAGCCGCAGCACGTCGATCTGCACGGCAAGCGCCTCGGCGTGCGCAGCCGCGACCTCGGACAGCGAGAGCTCCCGGTCCACGACCCTCCGAATCGCCGGAAGCCCCAACCCCAGGTCGCGCAGCGTCCGCACCAGGTCCAGCCGTGCGACGGCATCAACGCCGTACCAGCGGTGCCCGGCCGGGGTACGGCCGGTGGGCGGCACGATGCCCCGATCGGCGTAGAACCGGATCGCCTTGACCGTCAGCCCGGTCCGCCGGGCCAACGCACCGATCGAGTAGCGCGTGTCGCCTGTCATCCCGCCATCCTCCGACCTCCCCCTACAGGAGGAGCAACCCGGCGAACCCGCGGTGGAGCACGGAGGCCGCGGACCGTCCGTTCGATCAACAGTTCTTCTTCACAGCTGCCCTGCAAGTCGGGACTTCTACTGGTGCCCACCCGCTACCACCATGGGCACATGCGAAAGATCTGCGTCATCGGCGGAAGCCGGTACTTCGGGAAGCTCCTGGTCGAACGACTGCTGGCCGCAGGGCACCAGGTCACGGTGATCAACCGTGGTTCCGTCCCGCCGCCCGTCGGTGTCGAGCACCTCGTGGTCGATCGGAATGACGAGGCCGCCCTGACGGCCGCCCTCGGTGGTCGCGACTTCGACGTCGTGGTGGATCAGGTCTGCTACACCCCCGTGCAGGCCGCCGTCGCCGTCCGGGTCTTCGCCGGTCGGACTCGGCGGTACGTGATGACCTCCACGATCGAGGTCTACGACCCGCGGAGCGGCCCGCTGCCGAGCCTGGCGGCGGAGGTGCCGGTGTCGGAGGAGGTGGTGGACCTGGGCGGCTGGCCGGTGGTCATGGATCTGCCGTGGGAGGACGACGCGTACCGAGCGGCGCACTACGCCGAGGGCAAGCGGCAGGCGGAGGCCGTGTTCGCCCGTGCCGGTGGCGTCGAGTTCGCCGCTGTGCGAAGTGCGCACGTCCTGGGGGGTGGCGCGCAGGAGTTCACCGGGCGATTGGCGCACTACGTCGAGCGGATCGCCGAGGGCCGGGCGGTCGACGTGCATGCGGAGGCGCTGCCCACCGTCTTCATCCACTGCCAGGAGCTGGCCGAGCTGCTGGTGTGGGCGGCCGTCGCCGAGTTCACCGGCCCGGTCAACGCCTGCTCCGACGGCCCGCTCGACGTGCACGGCCTCGCCGCGATCGTCGCCGAGGAGGTCGGCCGGGAGCCCGTCCTGCGGACCGTCCCGGTGGGCGGGGAAGCTTCGCCGTTCTCGTTCGACCGGCACTACGCCATGAGCAACGCCCGTGCGAAGAAGCTCGGTTTCGCCTTCTCCCGCACCACCGACTGGCTGCCCGGCGCCGTCGCCGAAGCGATCAGCACGGGGCCGTGACCGGCCGGGCGACCCAGCAGGCGTCCGGACGGCGGCCCGGCCGTCGGACAGGCGGTCGTGCGAAGGCCCGGACCGCTGAGCGGCCCGGGCCTTCGTCACCTCTCCTCGCCAGTTCCGGTGCGAGCTCAGCCTCCGGTGAGGAGGTCGCGGAGCAGGGCGACCGTGTCGGGGTCGAGGTCGCGGCCGGTGCGGCGGCTGAGGGCGTCGAGGCGGTTGACGGCGCGGACGAGTTGGTCGCGGGCGCCGGCCGAGGCGTACGCGTAGAACAGGTCGCGGTGCAGGAGTTCGACGTCCGGGGCGACGGCGAGGGCGCGGAAGATGGCGGCCTCGGCGGTGCGGTGGTCGCCGTACTGGAGGCGGCGGGCGGCGAGTTCGTGGGCGGTGTCGACGATCGCCGCCAGCATGTCCTGGCGTTCGGTCTCCGCCCACGCGAAGGTGCCGGCCGGGGCCTCGGCGAACGGGGCGCCGCGGACCAGGGCGAGGGCGTGCGCGAGTGCGGCGTCCGCGGTGGTGGAGGTGGAGCGCATGCCGCGCCGATACAGGCTGCGGAACTCGTCCCAGTCGCAGCCGACCGTCGGCGCGAAGGTGTACGTCTCGGCGGGTTCCGCGGCCAGGTAGTCGCGGCCCTCCGGGGAGGTGCCCAACCAGGCTGCCAGCGCGGCGAGTTTGACGGGCAGCGGCTCGGCGAGGCGCTCCGCGGTGGCCTTCGGGTCGAGGTGGGCGGCGCCGGGGTGGATGTCCCGGTCGATCGCCGAGTGCTCGGAGCCGGGGCGCAGCGCCAGGTAGGCGGCGAGTTCGGTCAGCCGGGGGCGGCCCGCCGGGTCGATGGTCCCCGCGACCCCGAGGACGTCCACCGGGCCGAGCAGCCGGATCCGGGGTGCGGAGCGCAGGTGGTGCGCCTCCGGGGAGCGCAGGATCGCCAACAGGTCGTCACTGTCGGTCCGGGAGGCGGTGCTTCCGGGCCGGGCGGACGGCCGGGCGGCGATGCTCACGCCGTGCGGGTCGGGCGCCTCCGCCTGGTCGTGCATCGGCGTGGGCTCGGGCACCGAGGGCACCACGGGCGCGGCGGGGGCGGCGGGGGCGGCGGGGGCCATCGGCGCGACCGGGGCGGAGGCAACCTCGGGGACGGTCGCGACGGGCGGGAGTTCGAAGTACTGGGTGCCCTCCGCAGCGGGTTCCGCGACCGGCTCCACGACCGGCTCCGTGCTGGGCTCCGTGCTCGGCTCCGGGGCGCTCTCGGCCGGCAGGAGTTCGAAGTACTGCGTGCCCTCGCCGTACTGCACTTGCTCCGTCGGCGCCGGAGCGGCGTCCACGGGCGGGAGTTCGGCGGTGTCGGTGGCGTCCGGGCCCTGCTCGACGGGACTGTCCGCCGGGGTCGGGTAGGCGCCGCCGAGGCGCGGGTCGATGCGGGTGCCGTGCGGCGGGGTGGTGGCCTTGCGGGCCTGCCCGTTGGCGGCGTGCCGGGGCGCGGCGGGCTCGACGGGCACAGCAGGCTCGGCGGCCGCGGGCGGGACCGCGGCCGCGGGCGGGACCGGGGCGACCGGGGAGACCGGGATGACGGCGTAGGGGTTGGTGGGAGCGGTGGGGACGAGTCCCGCGAACGGGCTGCTGCCGGTGGGGACGACCCGGGCCACCACGCGCGGTCCGGCGGCGTCGCCGTCGGCGGCGGGCTTGGCGAGCGAGAGCGGTGACGGTGCGTCGGTGACGTCCTGCTGCGCTCCGCCGGGGCCGCCGAGCAGGGCGATCAGCCGGGCGTCGAGCGCGGTGTCGGCCCGCTCGGAGGACCGGCCGGAGAGCCGTTCGGAGGACCGCTCGGAGAGCCGTTCGGAGGCGAACGCGACGGGCTCGGAGTCGAGGCCGATCAGCCCGGGGTGGGTGGCGATCGCCGCACCGACGGTGGCCAGGGCGGGGACGGCGGGCAGCGGGATCTCCTCCTCGTCCTCGGGGCCGTTGTGCGGGCCGTCGAAGGTCCACTCGGGGGCCGGGTGCTGGGTGAAGTCGCCCGAGGCGCGGACGAGTTCGCCGAGCTGGTCGTACTGTTCGCGGCTCAGGCGCTGGAGTTCGACGCTCAGGTGCAGCCCGGGCAGCGTGGACTGGCCGGTCGCGGGGAGCGTCCAGCGGGCGACGGGGCCGGCGCCGCGCTCGGGGGCGCGGGTGAGGACGGCCAGGCAGGTGCGGGGGCGGCCGTCGAGCAGGCGGCCGAGCTCGGCGGGGATGCTGCCGGCGGGCGGCTGCGCGGAGAGCACGATCTCCGGCACCCACGCCTCGTCGGCGCTGCCCCGGCTGCGGGCCTCGCGGGGGCTGCCGGCCTCGGCGGCGACCAGGGTGGCTCGGGCCTTGGCGGTGCGCGGGCCGAGCGCGGCGAGCGCGGCCTCCAGAGTGGCGTGGTGGTGGACCCGGTCGGTGGCGGGGCCGGCGGCGGGCAGGTCGGTGGCGATGCCGACCAGGTGCAGGTGGAGGCGGTCGGCGAGCGGGCTGTGGGCGAGTTCGACGGCGAGGGTGCGCAGCACGTCGTCGGCGTCGTCGGGGTGCCCGGAGAGGTGGACCAGGCGGACGGTCTCCAGGTCGGCGAGGACGGTGGAGCCGTCGGGGCTGTTGCCGAGGGTGACCAGCGCCGGGTAGGGGGCGCTGTACTTGGCGGCCTGTCCGGCGGACAGCAGTTCGCCGGAGTCGTCCGGGCACCACCACACGTTGGGGGCGTGCGCGGCCCGGAACGGGGCGATCGGCACGGCGGGCGCGGCGAGGTGCAGTTCGACGGTGCCGGCGGTGGTGATCCGGGCGGCGACCAGGGCGGGCAGCCGCTTGTCGCCGCGGACGGTGTTGCGGCCGAGGGTGCGCAGCGCGCGGTTGAGCAGGTCCAGGCCGCCGTCGTTCTGACGGGCCTTCAGCTCGGCCTCCAGGCGCCCGGCGGGGCCGGACGGCAGGGCGATCCGGTGCCGGGGGCGGCGGGCCCGCTGCTGGTCGGTGCGGCGGCGGGCGACCAGGGTGATCAGGGCCGCGGCCATCAGCACGCCGATGGTGGAGACCGCCAGCGGCACGGTGTAGTCGTCACCGTGGTGCGCCTTCTGCTGGTCGCCGGCGGCGGGCAGGTCTGCGGCGGGCGCGCTGTCCTGCGGCGCAGGCGGCTGGGCGGCAGGCGTCTCGGCAGCCGGTGTCTGAGCGGCGGACGGCTGAGCGGCGGACGGCTGAGCGGCGGACGGCTGAGCGGCAGGCGGCTGAGCAGCGGGCGTCTCGGCGGCGGGCGGCTGGGCAGCAGGCGTCGCGGCCACCGGCGTCTGCGCCGGCGGCGCCGTCCGCTCGTCGACCTCCGGCCGCTCGGGTGCGTGGCTGCGCGGAACGGTCAGCTGCGGGGCGGGCAGCGGGGCGGCCGGCGACTGGGCGTCCGGCGGCTGCGGAGCGGGCGTCTGGGGAGCGGGCGGCTGCGCGCCGGGGACGGTGAGCACCATGCCGGGGGCGAGCACGTCCGGGTCGGTGAGCTTCTCGCCGTCGGGGGCGGTGACGCCCTTGTTGGCGTCGAACAGCTCGGGCCAGCGGTCTCCGTCGCCCAACTCCCGCTGGGCGATGGAGGACAGCGAGTCGCCGCCGTGCACGGTGACGGTGGCGTGGGCGGCCGCGGACAGTCCGGGCGGGGTGACGGCGGCGCTCCGGTTGCTCCCGCCGGCGGCGGCGTCGGCCGCCGGGGCGGCGGCGCCGTCGGGCTTGGCGTCGGCGGGCATCAGCAGCTGCCAGCCGGGCTGGATCGGCCGGTCGGCGTCGAAGCGGGTGCCGGAGTCGTCCATCGGGCGGCCCGCGTTCAGCTTGGCGATCTCCGTCCAGCGGTCGCCGGAGCCGAGTTGGCGTTCGGCGATGGACCACAGGCTGTCGGCGGGCCGGGAGTCGCGGACGGTGTAGCTCGGCTGCTGCGGGTCGGCGGTGGGCGCGGTGGCCGGAACGGCGGCGGGCAGCGCGGCGAGCGCCGGGGAGGTCGTCAACTGGGCGACGGCGGCGGGGCGTTCGCCGAGTTCGGGGGTGGCGGCAAAGGCCGAGCCGGCCACCGGGAGCAGGGCGAGGACGGAGCCGACCAGGCCGGCCGCGATCCGCTGGCTCCAGCCGAAGGCGGGGATCCGGCGGGCCACCCGGCCGCGCAGCTGGGCGGGGATCTCGATCAGGACGGAGGCCAGGAAGCACAGCCAGCCGAGCCAGCCGACGGCGACCAGCAGCCACAGGAACAGGCTGCCGTCGTCGGGGCTGGTGAGGGCCTCCAGCAGGCCGCGGCCCAGCGGGTTGCCCATCGCGGCGACGGTGGCGGTGCCGTAGCCGAGCAGCGCGGGTACGCCGATCAGCAGCAGGGCCAGCGCCAGCAGTGAGCCGAGCGCGGCGAACACCGAGCCGCCGGCGCCGCGCCGGCGGGTGGGGCGCAGGTGCACGGGCGGGGTCCCGCCGGGGTGCGGTCGCCGCTCCTGGCGGCCCTTGCGGTGCTGGTCGTCGGCTCCGCGCGCGGCCATCAGCCGGTCGTCCCTTCCGTGATGCCGTGCACCAGGGTGGCCTTGCCGTGGCCCTGCACGGGGAGTGTGGTGATGCCGACCAGGCCGAGCAGCGCGGTCGGGTAGTCCGTTTCGACGGTGACGCTGAAGGTCTTGAGGTCGCCCTGCCGGGGGAAGCCGATGGCGCCCTTGACGCCGTGGCTGCGCAGGTAGGCGGTCGCGGTCCGTTCGGCGGCGGCCCGGTCGAAGCGGTAGCCCTGGCCGGCCCGCAGCGCGTCGATGTCGAGTTGCTGTCCGCCGGCCCGGGCGGCTTCCTGGGCGAGCGCGTCGGCCCGTTCCACGGCGCGCAGTCGGCCGCCGCAGTCGAGGACCAGGCCGACCACGGCCACCAGGCTGACGGCGGTGACGGCGACCATGACCGAAATGCTGCCCCGGTCACGGCAGTTCACGCCTTGTTCGTTCACAGTCCCTCCCCCCATCCGGTGGTGCCGTGCGGTCAGTTTCCCCGATACCGGTCCACCACGGAGGTGAATGTACCGGTGAGCGTCTTGTGGCCGGGCAGGCCGTCCAGTTCCATCAGGTCGCCGAACGCGACGGTGCAGGAGACCTTGACGGTGATGGTGGTGAGCGGTTCGCCGTCGGTGTTCAGGATGCCGTACTCGGGCTCCCCCACGGGCTCGGTCGCGCACTGCACGTGGCGGTCTTCGAGAGCTTGCGTCACGGCGTCCGCCGCTGCCTGCCGGGCGCCCTCCGGGGTGCGGGCCAGCGACGCGGCGCGCGCGCCGGAGCGGGCGGCGGCGTCCACGATCGCGCCGGTGCTCTGGACGCGCCCGGCGGCGACCGCCATCAGCGCGAAGGCGAGCACCACGGGCACAAGTATCGCGGCCTCGATCGCGAACGACCCGCGGTCGTCCTTCAGGTGTCGGGTCGTCACGGCTGCCCCTGCGGTACGAACTTCTCCCGGGGGGCGCTGGCGGTCTTGGTGAGCGTGAGCCGGTCGAAGAACGGCAGCACGGACGCCGGGTGGACGGTGACGGACAGCCGGTACAGCTCGGGGTCGCCGTTGTCGGGGTCGATCCGCTCCAGCCGGGCCAGGTTGCCCAGCCGGTCGGTGAAGTCCTGGGCCCGCCTCGGCCCGTCGTCCGTGTGCGCGCCGTTGACGCGTCCGGCGTCCACGCCTTCCCGGGCGGCGGTCAGCGCGGCCTGGTCGGCGTACCACCAGAGGCCGGCCTGCACGACCAGGAGGATGACGAACAGCACGGCGGGGAAGACGATGGCGAGGCTGATCGACATCGCTCCCACGTCGAGCGTGCGTCCGCGGAATCGTCGGGCCGTCAGGGCGGCGCGGGCGAAGGGCCGGGGCGGGCGTCGGGTCACGGCGCCTGGCCTCCGTCCGGGACGTTCTGCGGGATCTTGTTCTTCACGTTGGTGCCGAGCTGGGTGATCGCGTAGACCACCGCTCCGGCGATGGCGACCAGCACGATGACGGCGAGCGCGAGTTCGATGCTGATCGCGCCGCGGTCGCCGGAGGCCCGGGCGGCGCGCAGCTTGACCAGGCGGAACTCGAGGACGGGGCGCAGCAGGTGGACGGGGAACAGCAGCGGCAGCAGAACTGCCGTTGCCAGGGCGCGGATTCGGGTCATGGTGTGCTCTCCGGTGCGTTCGGTGCGGGGGGACGGGGTGCCTGCGGTGGGGTCATTGGACGGTCAGCATCTGGTAGAGCGCGGGGAAGACGATCAGGACCGTCATCAGCAGGGTGAGCGCGGAGCCGGGGGCGACCATCCGTTCGCTGTCGGTGTTGGCCTTGGCGAGTTCCTCGGAGAGCAGTTCGCCGCGCAGGCTCTTGGCGCGGGCCCGCAGGGTGTCGTAGACGGCGGCGCCGTCGACGCCGGAGATCCGCATGATGTCGGCGACGTCCTGGAGCGGGGTGAGTCCCAACTCCTGGGCGAGGGCGTCGAGTCCGTCCCAGGGCGGGACCCGGTCGGTGGCCGCGCGTTCCAGGGCGTCGCGGATCCGGCGGAACACGGTGCCGCGGCCGGCGGCGGCGGCCCGGCGCAGGGCTTCGGCGGGTCCGCAGTCGGCGGCGCGTTCCAGCGCGACGAGTTCCAGGTAGGCGGCGATGCCGTGCAGGTACTCGGTGCGGGCCTCCTTGGCCTCGCCGGCCACGATGCCGTCGGGGACGAACCAGAGCAGGGCGCCGAGCAGCGGTCCGACCAGCACGGGGACGGCGAGCGGCAGTCCGTCGCCGAACAGGGCGGCCAGGGCGGCGAACCAGCCGGGCAGGGCGAGGCCGAGGACGGCGAACAGCACCTTGTGGGCCATGAACCGGGCGGGGCTGCGGCCGATCAGCGCGAGTTCCTGCTGCGGGATGCGGACCCCGGGCAGCTGGAGGGAGCGCATCCCGACCCGGTCGTACCAGGGGTCGGCGGGGTTCTCGGCGGTGTCCCGGCGCGGTTCGGGGGTGCGGTGCAGCCGGTCCAGGGCCTGGCCCAGGTCCGGTGGGGCGGGCCGGAGTTCGGCGAGCAGCAGGGCGAGGCCGCCGGCCGCGGCGGCGCCGGCCAGGACGGCCCAGGGCGAGATCATCGGGCCCCCTTGACCAGCGGGTCGGTGTCGTCGCCGGCGGCGGTGTCGGGGCTCTCCTCGCCGGTGCGCTGTCCGGGCATCCGGCCGGCCTTGGAGCGCCGGTCCTGTTCCAGGATCCGCGGCAGCGGGGTGTAGGAGGCCAGCGCGCGCATCCAGGCGATCACCAGCACGAACGCCACCGCGACGACGCCGAGCACGAGTTGGCCGATGCCGGTGGTGTAGGGCTGGGTGTAGCTGGAGTTGAACGAGCCGAGGACGACGACCAGCAGGATGATGCCGACCATCCAGCGGATGGTGGTGCGGTGCTTGGCGCGGTCGGCCTCGATGGTGCGGCGCTGGCGGACCTCCTCGCGCACCGACTCGGCCATGTCGGAGAGCGCCCGGGCCAGGCCGGGGCCGCTGTCGCCGGCCCGCAGCAGCAGTGCGGCGAGCACCTTGTCGGCGGTGGCGTCGGCGAGTTGGTCGGCGAAGGCGCGCAGCGCGTCCTCCGGGCGCCAGCGGGCCTGCAGGCGGGCGGCGAGGTCGGCGATCTCGGTCTCCAGGGCGGCGGGTGCGGTGCGGCGGCTGGTCACGATGGCCTGGTTGAGGCCGACGCCGAGCAGCAGTACGTCGGCGAGGCGCTGGGTCCACTCGGCGAGTGCCTCCAGGCGTTCGATCCGGCGGGTGTCGGAGCGGGTGGCGTCGAACAGCCAGGGCAGGCCGAACACGGCGGCGGGCACCAGCAGGGCGACCAGCGGGATGCCGGTGAACAGCCAGCCGGCCGGGCCGCCGAGCAGGGCCAGCGCGAGCTGGACGCGGCGCAGCCGGGCGATGCCGGGCGAGGCGGTGCCGGGCGCGCCGTACCAGAGGGTGTGCAGCCGTCCCTCCAGCGGGTTGGCCCGCTCGTCGGGGTCGCGCTGTCGCCCGGTCAGTCCGGCGGCCAGGGCCACCAGTCCGCCGGCGACGAGCAGTCCGCACAGCACGTACAGCAGCATCAGCGCATCCCCCCGATCCGCAGGTTCAGCGGCGCGCCCCAGGTCCCGTACGGGGAGGCGAGCAGTCCCGCGTCGAATCCGGCCCGGCGCAGGTCGTCCAGGCAGTGCGGCGGGGTGACGGGGACGGCCCGCACCTCGCCGAGTTCCGGGCGCGGCCCGAAGACGGTGTTCATCGCGGGCCGTCCGGACTCGCCGAGGCCGGCCACCTCCAGGACGTGCGAGACGAACCGGTGGCGGCGGCCGCCGACGGCGGTCTCGTCGACCATGGTGACGTGCACGATGAAGTCGATGGCGTTGGCGGTGAGCCGGTACGCCAGGCTGTCGGTCATGTGGGAGCCGTACTCGAGGCAGAGTTCGGCGATCCGGTCGACCACCATGTGCGGGCCGCGGGCGTGCAGGGTGCACATCGAGCCGCCCTCGCCGTTGGTCATCACCCGCAGCATCGGCACCACTTCGCCGGAGCGGACCTCGCCGACGATGATCCGCGACAGGGTCATCCGCAGGGCGGCGGGGATGAGTTCACCGATGGTCAGCTCGCCGGCGAGGCGGCCGTCGACGCGTTCGCCGTTGCCCTCGCGGGCCTCCATCGGGACGACCTGGCGCAGGTGGCCGAGGGTGTGCAGCCAGAGTTCGAACTCGGACTCCAGGGTGCCGATCCGCTCGTCGGGCGGGATCTCGGCGGCCATCGCGCGCAGCAGGCTGGTCTTGCCGACGCCCTGGGTGCCGGTGATCATCACGTTCTTCCGGGCCCGGATCGCGGCGGCCAGGAACGCGGCCAGGGTGGTGTCCACGGTGCCGAGTTGGACCAGGTCGCGGAGGGTGGCGCTGGCCACCCGGTGGCGGCGGATCGCCACGTACGGGCGCGGGGTGACCTCCGTCATCGCCTGCAGGCGCATGCCGCCCTCCAGGCGCAGCGCCAGCATCGGGCTGGCGGTGGACAGGCTGCGTTCGCCGCCGCCGTGCTGCCGGGCCAAGTCCTGGAGCAGCTCGATCAGCTCCTCGTCGGAGTCGGCGACCGGCGGGACCTGGCGCAGCGGCTGGTGCACCCGGGACACCCAGACGTCGTCGCAGCCGTTGATCAGGATGTTCTCGATCTCCGGGTCGTCCAGGTACGGCTGGAGCCGCCCGGCCCGGAACAGCAGGTCGTAGACGGCCTCGGCGAGGGCCCGGTCCTGTTCGCGGGTCGGCGGGATGCCGTGGGTCTGCGCGTACGCGTCGGACCAGCGGGCCACCGACTCCTCGATCAGCGCCCGCCCGCGCTGGCGCCGGGTGGCCCGGTCGGCCTCGGTGCCGGACGCCTCGTTCAGCCGGGACAGCTGCTGGTGCAGCTCGGCCGCGACCTGCCGCTTCAGCTCCCGGGCGACCTGCGGGTCCACGGCCGGCACCGCGCCGGCCGTGGCGAGCGCGGGCACGGCGGAGGGCACGGCCGCCACCGGCCCGGCCGGCGGCACGGGCGCGGCGGGCATCGGCGCGGGGACGGCCGGCTTGGCCCACGGCAGCCCGGCGGCGTCCGGCGAACCGCCGTACACCACCTGCCCGTTGACGGGCTGTTGCGGGCCGCCCGGGTACGGCGGCGGCCCCTGGTACGGGTTAGCGCGCACGGGGCACCTCCCCCGGGCCGTCCTCGGGCCCGTCGTCCTGTCCGGGGAACGGCGCGGGCGCGGGCGGCTGCGGCACCACCGGCGGCGCGATGTACGGCGCGGCGTACGAGATCTGCGGCTGGCTCTCCACCCGGATCGGCCACTCGCCGGTGAACTGCCCGCCCGGCTGCGGACGCGGCGGCTGGCCGAGCGGCGGCGGGACGGGCGAGGGCTGGACGGGCGAGGGCTGGACGGGCTGCTGGTGCTGCGGCGGGTACGGCTGCGGCCGGCCGGGCTGCTGGTGTACGGGCTGCTGGTGCTGCGGCGGGTACGCCTGGGGCGGGTACGGCTGCGGCGGGTACGGCCGCTCCGGGCGGCCGCCCACCGGTCCGGCTGCGAACGGCGGCTGCGCGAACGGGGCCCCGGGCGGCGGCGCCTGCGGGTGCGTCATCTGTTGGTGCGTCATCTGCTGCGAGGGTACGGCCTGCTGGGGCGTCGACGGCCGGGGGGCCGGTGCCTGGTAGGGCTGTTGGAGCTGCGGCTGAGCCTGCTGGGGCGGCTGCGGCGGGAGTTGGGCGGGCTGGGTCCTCGGCACCTGCTGGATCTGCGGCGGCTGCGGCGGCTGCTGGGCCTGCGGCGCCTGCTGGATCTGCGGCGGCTGCTGGGCCTGCGGGCCGAGGCGTCGGCGGCGGCCCTCGGCGTGGTGCTGGATCCGGTCGGCGGCGGTCCGCGCGGTGCGCATCAGCTCGGAGCGGATGAACCGGCGGTCGGTGGTGTCGCCGCCGTCGGACAGCACGCGCGCGGTGCGCGGCGCGTGCGTGAGGGTGCCGAGGACGGGCAGCTGGAACTGCCGGGACACCTCGTGGTCGGGGTAGGGGCCTTCGGCGACCAGCAGCAGCCCGAGGCTGTCCGCGCCGGTGCCGTTGGTGTCGAGGTCCTCGCGCAGCGCGGCCAGCCGGGGCCGGACCGCGGACAGTCCGCGCAGCGTGGTGCGGACGGTCGCGGCGACCACGTCGGAGCGCCGGGCGAGGACCGCCATCGGGCCGTTCGCGCCGGAGCGGCCGAGGTCGAGGATCACGTCGTAGCCCTCGGGGTCGAGCGCGCGCAGCGCCTCCACCAGGGGTTCCCAGGTGTAGGCGAGGCCGGGGGCCTGGGAAGGGTCGGTGAGTCCGGGCAGCAGCAGGCGCTCGCCGTTGCCCTGCGGGGAGACGTCCAGCAGCTGTTCCCACAGGGCCTGGGCGAGCAGTCCGCGCCGGTCGGCGACGGCCAGGTTGCGCAGTCCGTACACGGCGTCGACGCGGCCCTCCAGGGCGCCGGCCAGGATCGCGCCACCGTCGGGGTCGCACTCGACGAGCAGCACCCGGCGGCCCGGGCGCAGCGGCCAGGACAGCAGCAGGGCGAGGGCGCTGCTGGTGGCCCCGGGCGCCCCCGGCCCGCCGAGCACGGCCACCACGGTCATCAGGAGCCCCCGGCGTTTCGGGGTGCGAGGATCACCTGGAACTTGCCGCCGGCCACCCAGGAGGCCAGCCGGGGGCCGTCGCCGGGGCCGATGGCGACGTCGATGACGGTGGTGCCGTCGGTGTCGGCGCGGCCGACGACGGCGACGGTGGCGGTCATGGTGTCGGGGGTGCGGGTGTTGCCGTCGGGCTTGGTGCTGTCGGGGGTGTAGACGATCAGCACCTGGAGGCCGGGCTGGAGCCGGGTGGCGGGGAGTTGGGAGCGTTTGGCGGCGAGGCCGACGATCTGCTGGCCGGGCTGGGTGGCGGGGTCGCTGGTCAGGTCGGACTTGACCAGCAGGGCGCCGCGCTTGAGGTCGGTGGTGGCGCGCAGCCCGACGGTGTGTTCGAGGTCGCGGGCGTCCAGCGGGTGCAGTGCGGGGTCGCCGGCGATGTGTGCGACGACCAGGTCGTCGTTGCTTATCACCTGGCCCATCGGCACGTCGCGGGCCAGGGCCAGGACGGCGATCCGCTGGCCGCTGCTGTTGTACAGCACCGCGCCGCCCAGTCCCCCGGCGGCGATCAGCGCGGCCGCCATCGCCAGCACGGCGGGCCTGCGCCGGCGCGCCCCGAGGCGGCGCGGCGGGGTCGGCATGCTTCGGTTCTCCACCGCTTCGCGGCCTCTCACTCGTGATGGAACGTCAATGCTGGTGCGGCGGCCGGCGGTCCGGCCGCCGGGCCGGTCAGTTCAGCACCTGGACCTCGTTGACCGGGATCCGCAGCGTCAGTCCGGGGAACTCGCTGCGCCAGGTGAAGTCCGCCATGTCGATGTCGGTGTTGGCGGAGGTCTTCGCGGTGACCCGCCACAGCAGGGCGACCCGCACGGTGTAGGCGTGGTCGGCCATGGCGGCCGAGCTCCTGGCGAAGATGTGGCTGCAGCTGGGCGTCTGGCCGACGGCGAACGGGGTGCCGGGGTCCGCGCAGGTGAACTCCTGGGAGCGGCCGCCGGCGGGGCCGTCGTCGACGGACCAGACGACCTGCTTGAGCGTCACGGTGGTGGTCACGGCGTAGCCGGGCCCGGGGACGTCGTGGCTGATCGGGCCGGCGCTCTGCGGGGTGGCGTCGAACCAGAACCACACCGGGGAGCCGACCACGGCGTCGGTCTGCGGGGCGGCGTGCAGCACGGGCCGGGCGACCTTGATCTGGTCGAGGGCGTCGAAGGCGAGCTGCCGGGGCGTCGGGGGCTTCATCCCGCCGGGCGGCTGGGCGAGGAAGACCGAGCCGGGCGCCTCGTTGCCGAGGCAGGCCCGGTCGTAGATCGCGCCGTCCTTGCTGGTCTTCCCGTCCCAGACGTCCTCGGTCTCCAGCGGCTGGGGCTTCGCCAGGCGGTAGTAGCAGCCGCTGGAGAACCAGCCCAGGTCGTCGCGCCAGCACGGCACGGGCTGGCCGTTCCAGCTGCAGGTGTCGGAGCCGGAGCCTCCGCCGCCGCCGGTCGACCCGCCGCCGGGGGTTCCGCCGCTGCCGGGTTCGTGGATGCCTGTGCAGATGATGTCGTCGGCGCACGGCGTCACGTCGGCGCTCGCCGAGGGGACGAACGCGACCGTCAGTCCGATTCCGGTCAGTGCACAGAGCGCTGCGCGCCAGGCGGAGTTCAGCATGTCTTGGTCACCTCACGGGTGAAGTCGGCGATCAGCCAGCGATTTCCGTATCTCTTCAGGACCGCGGTCACGGGGTAGCGGGACGGCCGTTGTTGCGGATCCTTGATCTGCTGGGTGGCGGCGTCCACCTGGTGCCAGCCGCTGACGTCGAGGCAGTCCTCGATCGTCGCGGTGGGCGGACTGGCCTGCAGGTCGAGGGTTTTGACGAGGGGTGAGGTCTTCGGCGCTCCGGTCATCACGAGTTTCGCATCGTGCAGCTGGGTGAGCGAGAGCAGGGCCTCGCTGAGCGCGTTTCCGGTGGCGTACTGGCCGAGCGCCGTTCCGTCCGAATTCGATCGCTTGAACGCCTCGGTGCGGACGTCCCACCAGGCCTGATAGGCCGTCACCGCGGCGTGCGCCTCCAGCCCCTGGTCGCCCTGGTCGGGGACGGGGCTGCGATTCGGGTCGCTGCTCGCGGTGGGGGCGGCGGTGGCCCGGGGAAGGCCGGAGGCGGGGGTGCCGAGGCGGTCGGCGGAGCCTTTCTCGGTGCTTCCGCATGCCGTCAGGGCCGCCAGCAGGAATGGCAGAACCAGCCCGCTGATCCCAACCGCCTTAGGGCGCACCAGAATTCCGCGCTGCCGCATAGCCCCACCTTGTCGCGGCCGAACCTGTGGCGGGTCCGGACCGCGGATCTCGTCTGCCGTCCCCTGTGGTGATTCCGGGTCGCTCGGAGGTCGATTCTTCGCCAACCCGCCCCGGCACGGCAACACCCGGGGCGTCCTGACCTTACGCGGAAGGCGGATCCGTTGGGGCACTTTCTCGCCACAGAACAGCCAAAAGTTCATCGGAAAGCGGCAGTCCGGCGAGCGCTCCGCGCACGGCGGCCCGGTTGCGCATCAGGAGTCTCCCTCCGTCACGGGGCACCAGGAGTCTGGCCTCACCGGCCGACGCCGGTTCGCCCCAGCCGAGTTGGCCCTCGACGGCGGGCTGGAGGTCGAGCGGGCCGACGGCGGCGGGCGCGCCGGGCACGCCGTGCTCCAGCACCCGGCCGAGCGCCCAGCTGAACGAGCCCTCCGCGCCGGGGAGCACGCCGTCGCGGCCGCGCCGCCCGGCGCTCCAGCGGCCGATCCGGCCCCACAGCGGCACCCGGGAGTGGCCGAGCAGTTCGCCCGCGCCGTCCTCGCGCAGCAGCGCCGCCCAGGTGTCGCGGTCGGCGACCGCGTCGACGATCAGCAGGGTCTCCTCCTGCTCGCCGTGCACCATGGCGCTGGTGATCCAGTCCCAGGCGAGGCCGCGCCGGTAGGCGTTGTCGGGCGTCGACCCGGCGGTGACCAGGGCGACCCGGCGCCCGCGCGGGTCGGCGATCAGCTGGCCGAGCAGGCAGACCACCAGCCAGCGGGCCGGCCGCGCGGAGGCCTGGCGCAGCGCGGTGAGCAGCGTGTTGGCGTCGGCGTCGGCGGGCGGCATGCTGACGTTGCTGCCGCGGGTGCCGGCGTCGAAGGTGCGGCCGGGCAGGGCGGCGGCGAGGGTGCGGGCGCCGTCGGCGGCGCGGGCGGAGCCGCCGTGGCCGCGTTCGGGGCCGCCGTCCGCGCCGATCACCACCAGTTCGATGCCACCGCTCACCTGTACCGCCCCCTCGCCTGCGCATTCCGGCCACCAGTGAGTGCTGCGGCCGGATGCCAAGGTATCGCCGAGCGGTGTCGGCGCGCGCCGAATTCGGCCCGATGAGCCCCAGCTCAGGGACCATGGGCCCTGTTCGTGGGCGGTGCGGGCGGGGCACCATCGACCTTATGGACCGAGACGACCGGGTGGAGACCCTGAGCGAGGCCGAGTGCCTGCGCCTGCTCGGCGCCGTGCCGTTGGGGCGCGTGGTGTACACCGAGCACGCGCTTCCGGCGGTGCTGCCGGTGGCTTTTCGACTGGCCGAGGACGGGCGGCTGATCCTGGCGCTGCGCACCGGGACCAGGGTGGCCAGGGCGCTGGACGGGACGGTGGCGGCGTTCCAGGTGGACGATTTCGACCCGGCCGGCCGCTGCGGCTGGAGCGTGCTGGTGCACGGGCGCGCCGAGGTGGTGCGGGACGCGGAGGAGCGCGCGGCGCTGGAGTCGGACGGCCTGCGCCCGTGGATCCCGGAACCGGGCCCGGAGTACGTGGCGATCACCCCGGAGCTGGTCTCCGGCCGCCGGCTGATGCCCGATCCCGCGCTGTGATCCCGCCGGAGCCGGGCCGGCCGCCCGCGGCACGGCCGGCCCCGGCCCCCACTGACAGGTGACCGACGAGTAGGCATACTCTGCGGGGCGGCCCGGACGGGCCGCCCCTGCCCCGTCGCACCTGTGGAGCGCACCGTGACGACCTTCGCCTCGCTCGCCGATCTGACCGCCGCCGTCGGCGCCGAACTGGGCACCAGCGAGTGGCACACCGTCGACCAGGAGCGGGTGAACCTGTTCGCGCAGGCGACCGGCGACCACCAGTGGATCCACGTCGACCCGGAGCGCGCCAAGGACTCACCGTTCGGCGGGACGATCGCGCACGGCTACCTGACGCTGTCGCTGCTGCCGGTGCTCGCGAAGGAGTGCTACGCGGTGGAGAACATCGCGATGGCCCTCAACTACGGCTCGGACAAGGTCCGCTTCCCCGCCCCGCTGCCGGTGGGCTCGGCGGTCCGGGCGACGGCGGTGCTGGTGTCGGCCGACGAGGTGCCCGGCGGGGTGCAGGCGGTGGTCCGGTTCACCATCTCCAGCGAGGGCAGCGCCAAGCCGCACTGCGTCGCCGAGACGATCACCCGCTTCTACCGGGCCTGATCTGCGCCTTTTCACGCCTCCCGCACGGACCGTCCCGCAACCCGGGGCGGTCCGTTCTCGTTGGGCCGAACGGCGCGCCGACGGCCCGTTCGGTGGGTTTTGGCCGTTTGGAAAGGTAATGTCCAGGTTCGAGATGCGTCGTCCGCGCCGGGGTTCCCGGCTGCCCGGGCGGCGCCGTCCGGCCTGCCGTGGACCCGTGCGGGGCGCAACCGCGTTCCGCCGCCCCGGCACGCCGCCGTTCGGGTGTTCTACCGTGGAGGTGCCTTGTCCCGTCCCGTCTCCTGGCTGTTCCGCGCCGGTGAGCTGGCTGCCGAGGCCGGGCTCCTGCTGCGCGACGTGAAGCGCTCCTACCGGACCCTGCCGCGGGAGAGCTGGCACCGGGTGCGCACCGACGCGTTCGGCGCCGACCCGCGCGGCAAGCGCCTGCACCGGGTCTCCGGTTCGCCGCACTTCGTGGACGGCTCCTTCCGCAACCCGGTGCCCACCCGCCCACTGGCGTACGGGCACACCCCGCTGGCGCTGATGCGCACCAAACTGGCGGTGGACGGCGGCCGCCGCAGCCCCGCCGCCGCGGTGCCGGTGCACCGGCTGCTGCCGGCCGAGCTGTCCACCCCGCCCGAGTCCGGGCTGCGCCTGACCTGGCTCGGCCACGCCACGGTGCTGGCCGAACTGGACGGCGTGCGGGTGCTGTTCGACCCGGTGTGGAGCGAGCGGGTCTCGCCGTTCGACTGGATCGGCCCGAAGCGGCTGCACCCGGTGCCGCTGCCGCTGGCCGAACTCGGGCCGGTGGACGTGGTGGTGATCTCCCACGACCACTACGACCACCTGGACATGGACACCATCCGCACACTGGCCGCGGGCGACGCGGTGTTCGCGGTCCCGCTGGGCGTCGGCGCGCACCTGGAGCACTGGGGCGTCGAGCCGTACCGGATCGTCGACCTCGACTGGTGGGAGTCCGCCGAACTGGACGGCCTGCGGCTGACGGCCACTCCCGCCCGCCACTACTGCTCGCGCGGGCCGCGCCCCAGCGGCAAGTTCCTCTGGTCGTCCTGGGTGGTGGAGAGCAAGCGCCACCGTCTGTTCCACAGCGGCGACACCGGCTGGTTCCCGGGCTTCGCCGACATCGGCCACCGCTTCGGGCCGTTCGACGCCACCATGATGCAGGTCGGCGCGTACTCCGAGCACTGGCCGGAGGTCCACCTGACGCCCGAGGAGGCCGTGCAGGCGCACCGCGACCTCGGCGGCAAGGTCATGCTCCCGATGCACTGGGGCACCTTCAACCTCGCCCCCCACCCGTGGGAAGAGCCCGCCGAACGGACGGTCGCCGCCGCGCAGGCCGCCGGCGTCACGCTGGCCGTCCCGCGCCCCGGCAAGCCCTTCGAACCGGCCGACCCGCCGCCCGCCGCACCCTGGTGGCGCGCCGTCGCCGCCACCCCGGCCGGCGCCGACGTCCTCGTTCCCGAGGCCCCCTCCCCCGTCCCGGACACCCCGGCCGGCCTCACCGCCGCCGCCCCGCGCCCGGACGCGCCGCTGGCCGCGGCCAAGCCGGCCGCGAGCGCCGTCCGGACCGTCGAGCCGGAGGCCGCCGCGGCCGAGCACTCCTCCGGCCGCTCCGGCCAGGACGGCGGGCCCGTCCGGCCGGCCTGACGCCCGCTCAGTGCCGCAGTGCGCCCTCGACCAGGGCCACTGCGGCCCGCGGGTCCTCCACCTCGACGATCACCCGGGCGTAGTGCTCGTCCGCGAGCTCGATCACCACGGCCTTCGCCGGGTTCTTCACGTCCCAGAACACCAACTCGCCGTGCCGGCGGAAGCGGCCCGCCGTGATCAGACCCGGCCACTGGGTGCCGCCGACCTTGATGCCCTTCGGCTCCGACGCAACGCCCGGATCCGCGGTCGCGCCACGGACGTTGGCCAGCGGGATCTCTATTCGGCTCTTGATCGCCCAGAGCTTGTCCAGACCCTCGATCTCCACGACCAGCGTCCCGTTGTCGACAGACAGTCGAGCCATCTCGGTGAACCCTCCTCGTACGGTGTGTGCGAAACAGTGAGTCGACGGCCGGTCAGTCGGCCAGTCTGGCGGCCAGCGCATGGACCGCCGGGGCGGACGCCGCCGGCCCGAACGCCCGGTCCCGCAGCCGCAGTCCGAGCACGCTCGCCCCGAGCGCCCCGATCAGCGGGCTGTCGGCCGGCTCGCCGAGCACCGCCGCGAGCGCCCGCTCCAACGCCCGCAGGGCCTCCTCCACCAGCGCCGCGACGTCCGGGTCGGTCGGAGCCTGATGAACCGCGGCGGACAGCAGCAGCCCGGCCGCGGCCCCGCCGTCGAACCCGCCCGCCGCCTGCGCGAGCGCCTCCGCCGGGCCGCTGGTGACGGTCAGCGCCGCCACGGTGGGCAGCACCTCGTCCTCCAAGTGGTGCCGGAGCGCGGCGAGGTACAGCCCCCGCTTGCTGCCGAACACCTTGTACAGGCTGCCGCGGTGCACACCGAGGCCCTGTACCAGGTCGTCGACCGAGGTGCCGTCGTAGCCGCGTTCGGCGAACAGCACCGCGGCCCTCCGGATCGCCTCGGCCTCGTCAAAGGCGCGTGGTCTTCCCATGCCCATGACCCTAGACATTCGAGAACGATCGGTCAAGAACGAGCGTTCCAGAACTCGCACGGCGCGGAGATCCCCGTCACCGAGTGGGCCTGCACCGTCCACGACGCCGTCCCCCAGGACGCGACCTGCCGCCACCTCACGGTCGCCGAGGACGGCCGCGGCGAAGCCCGAACGATCCCCTTCCGCTGGGTCCGGCCCGCCGAGCTGGACCTCATGGCCCGGCTCGCCGGCCTGCGGCTCCGCCGCCGCTGGGACGGCCGGACCCGCGCGCCCTTCACCGGGAACAGCGCCCAGCACGTCCCGGTCCGAAAGAAGCCGGCCGCCTGACGGCCCGCGCCGTCAGGCCCGCTCCAGCAGTCCGGCCAGGACTCTCGCCTCCGCAGCCAGCTTGCTGCGCCCGCCACTTGTCGCGGCGGCCGTCACCGCCGGAATCTCCCCTCTCGCCCCTGCGCGGCGCGCGCACTCCACCGCTGCCGTCAGCAGCCCCGCCGCGCCCGTCGGCGGGCGGCCGTCGAGCAGCGCGGGCAGGACGCCGGCCAGCACCGTCCAGGCGAGCCTCGGCGCGCCCGCGTCGGCGAGTTCGGTGCAGGTGGCGGCGAGGCGGTTCGGTTTGACCGCACCCGCGCGCAGCAGTTCGCCGGTCTCGTGGCCGAGCAGCGTCGCGTCGAGCGCGGACTGCGCGGCCAGCAGCAGCACGGCGTCGACGGCGGCGGTGCGGTCCTCGGGGAAGGCCGCGCCGAGGCCGTAGGCGAGGGCCTGGTGAACGGCGAAGCCGGCCGGACCGCCCGTCTCGGCGAGCAGCGGGAGCAGTTGGGGGTGGCCGCGGACCGGCGACGAACCGGCGGAGTCGGCGAGTTGGCCGATGAGGCGGACGGCGAGTTCCTCGCGGTGGTGCGGCAGGACGGCGAGCCAGCGGGCGTCCGGCATGGAGTGCTCGACCTCGGAGCACCGGTGGAACCGCCCGGTGGGGCCGAGCAGCGCCCGGACCGGATCCGGCACTCCGCCCTCCGGCCGCACGCCGGGTGCGCCGGATCCGGGCACCCCGAGCATCGACAACTCGCCGTCACCGAGGCCGGGTTGGTCGCAGAAGCGGCGGTACTCGGTCATCCGCACCCCGGGCCGCGCCGTCCCGGCGGGGATCGGCGTGGCGGCCTGCCGGGGCAGCCCGCCGGCCCGCAGCCAGGCGGCCAGCCGCGCGCCCGCCGGGGAGGCGAGGCCGTCCGCCCCGGCGTCAGACATGCCGTCGGGGACGGTGCGCAGCAGGGCCTGGGCGAGGTCGATCGGGCCGGGTTCGAGGCCGAGTTCCTCGTACCGGCGAAGTCGCGCCACCAGCTCGCCGGGGTCGAGCGCGCCGTTCCGGCGGGTGGGGGTGGAGAGCAGCAGGGGGACGGGGTCGCCGGTCAGTCGCCAGGCGGTCTCCTCCAGTCGGGCCGCGATCAACCCGCCCACGCCGCCGCGCAGTTCCCAGGTCCGGAACGGGCTGGCCTTGGGCGTCGCCAGGGACCGCCAGGCCCGCTGCTCGGGCAGTGCGCCGGTGACGGCTCCGGCGAGTACGCCGAGCGTCCGCCACTCGTCGGCCACGAGGACGGGGGCGAGCGCGGCGGCGAGCGCCTCCCGGTCCTGCCAGGCGTGCCGGACCAGACCGTCCAGGACGCGTTCGAAGGCGACGCCGTCGCCGTCGCCGGCCAGCGCGGCGGCGAGCTCCTCGGCGACCTCGGCGGGGCTGCCGAGCGGTGCGGGCATCGCCACCGGTCGGGGCGGCTCGGGCAGCCGGTCCTGTTCCTCCGCCGCCTCCTCCGACTCGACGTGAATGCCGAGCAGTTGAGCCGCTGTCTCGGCGTGCGCGGGGTCCAGCGCGAGGGCGGCCGCCCGCAGCTCGACCAGCAACCGGCCGCGGCCGCCCGCGACATGGCGGCCGGTCACCTTCAGCGCCTGGCCCTGGAGTTGCCGGTCCGGGTGCCCGTAGGCCTGGGCGGCGGCCCGCAGCGCGAGCTCGGGTGCTCGCGCCGCCACCCGGTCCAGCCAGGCCAGTTGGGTGCGGACGAGCTTCTTCTCCGGCCGGGCGAGCAGCACCTCGGCGGCTTCGGCCACCGTCGCGTCGTCGAGCCGCCCGGCCCGGTCGAGGGTGATCAGGCAGTCCTGCGCGTATCCGGCGAGCGGCGAGGCGGCGTCCAGCAGGGCGGTCAACGCCCGCAGGTTGGCGAGGAGTTCGTCCTCGGACGGGGCGAGTGCGCGGACCACCGCGAGGTAGCCGCGCAGCTCCCCGGCCCCGCCGCCGCGCACCAGCCGGGCGAAGCCGCGGGCGACCAACTCCTCGCGGTCGACGACCTGTTCGTCGGCGAGCCGGGCGAGGACGCCGGGCCAGCGCTGGGCGTCCTCCTTGGCGACCCACGGGCCGGAGAGCTGCCCGGCGGTGTCGGCGTCGAAGACCAGCGGGGCGAGGACGGGGGTGAAGCTGTCCTGCACGAGCCGCGCGAACAGGTCGATGCCGGGCGGCAGTCGCGGTTCCCCGTGCCGGGGCCGCGGGTCGCCGCGGTCGGTCATCCACTCGACGACGAACCCGGGGTCGGTCGGCGGCGGGGTGTCGCTCGCGCGCAGCAGGTGCTCGGCGATCCGGTAGGCGGTGGACGGCCCCCAACTCTCGCGGTCACCGGGACGGCGGGCCAGCCGCAGGGCCACCTCCCGCTGCCAGCTGGTGTCCTGACCGTCCAGCAGGCCGCCCAGCGGCGGCCGGTGCCACCGCTCGACGCCCTCGAAGTCACCGGAGCCGATCCACTCGGCCGCACCGGACGGCGCGGTGTGGCAGACCGCCCCGGCGACCAGCAGGGCCGTCCCGGCCCCGGCCCGGGAGTGGATGCTGTCGCGCAGTTCACGCCGCAGCGCCTTCAGCCCGGGCACCTCGGCCCGCCGCTGCGGCGGCGTCAACCCACCCACCAGTCGGGCGACTTCGTCGAAGTCGGCACGGCGGATCGCCGCCACCAGGTCCGTCTCGGGCTGCTTCACCGCTGGTTCTCCTCGATCGTCGTCCGCACCGCCGCCACCGCACTGCACGCCCCCGGTCGCCGCGACGGCGGCCCACCAGCCGGACGTCCCCGCGCAGCCCGCAGCACCTCCGGTCGCCGCACTCCGCCCCGCCTCACCGCGTCCCCTCCGTCGCCATCCGCACCGCCAGCACATGGCTGCACGGCCCCCGGTCGCCCCGGTGCCGGGCCCACCAGCGGCAGGTGCAGCCGGCGGGGCCGTCGGCGTCGAGGCGGACGTGGTGGGCGTGGTCGCCGACGGTCACCACGCGGATGTCGCCGGCGCGCGGGCCGACGGCCCCGGCGGCGAGCAGGTCGCGGGCGCATCGCAGGCGGGGGTTGGCGTCCGCCACCCGTTCGGCGGTGTACGGGAGTTGGCGGTGGAAGTGGGCGGCGTCGGCGAGGTCGTAGCCGATCCGGCCCGCGGTGGCGAGGTGGGCGAGGGCGGCCCGGACCCGGTCGGGGGGCAGGCCGAGGTCTGCGGCGAGGTCGATCCGGGGCTCGTCGTCGAACAGCGCCTCCAGGATCTCGGCGTCGCCGGCGGCGGTCGGCACGGCCAGCAGGTCGAGCAGGCCGCCTTCGCCGGAGAAGCCGCGGGAGGCGTCGGGCGACAGGGTGAGGGTGATCCGGCCGCCGGGCAGGGCGAGTTCCCAGGCGGAGGCGGTGGGGCCGGTGGGCGTGCCGGGTGGGCCGTAGATCCGCAGGGCGACGACATGCCGCAGCAGCGGGCGCAGGGCGGCGAGCCGTTCGGGGCCGGGCAGGCAGACGGCGCCGGGGCCGGGCCGGGAGGTGGGGCGCAGCCCGCGGCCGGTGGGCAGGACCCAGCGGACGGTGCTGCGGCCGCCGGTGGGCAGGGTGCGCAGGAAGCGGACGGCTTCGGCGGCGGGCAGTTCGGCGCGCAGGTCGAACCGGGCGGTGCGGACCTGGGTCTCGGCGAAGCCCTTGAGCCAGCGCGTCGGCAGCGGCACCTTCCGTTCGATCAAGGTGTCCGCGCCGATGCCGACTTCGACCTCGTCCGCGCCGACGGCGAGGCTGAGCCGCTCGGCCGGGGCGCGCAGCCGCAGGGCTTCGCGCAGCGGGGCGCCGATGTCGATGTTCGTGGTGCCGTGGCCGGTGGCGGCGCCGTCGAGGCCGTCGGGGAGCAGGTCGAGGCGGGCGTGCACGCCGCCGCAGCCGGAGAAGGACTCGAAGCGCAGCCGGTCGCCGTCGGCGGTGACCACGGGGTCGAGCGAGGCGGCGGCGAGCGGACGGTGGTAGCGGGCCGCGGCCACGTCGGCGACGGCCAGCAGCGCGGCGGCGGCCGGCCCGGGGTGGCGCAGCGTGCCGTCGAAGAACGGTCCGTGCTGGGTGGCGAGTTCCAGCCGGTGCGGGCGCAGCGCGGAGGGCCTCGGGTAGCGCAGGGTGTGGACGGCCGTGGTCATGGACGGAACGCTAACGATCACCTCCGACAGGCGATCACCTCGGACAGCGCGACGTGACCCGTTCCACATCCGATCAACACTGCAACGTGTTCTAGCATGTGCCGCGTGACTCCGAACTCCCCGACCGACGCCCCCTCCTTCACCGATCTGCTCGGCATCGAGGAGCTGGACGAGAACCTGTTCCGGGGGCACTGTCACGCGGGTGCGCCGCTGCGGGCGTTCGGCGGCCAGGTGGCGGCGCAGGCGCTGACGTCGGCGGGGCGAACGGTGGAGCCGGCGCGGCGGGTGCACAGCCTGCACGGCTACTTCCTGCGGCCGGGCGATCCGCGCCGTCCGATCGTCTACCAGGTGGACCGGGCCCGGGACGGGAACTCGTACGCGACCCGGCGGGTGACGGCGCTCCAGCGCGGTGAGGCGATCTTCACCATGTCGGCGTCGTTCAAGCGCCCGGAGTCCGCGGGCGACCGTCAGCGCACCATGCCGCCGGTGCCGGGCCCGGAGGAGCTGCCGGACCCGTACCTGGCCTGGCAGCGCGACGCGCCGGAGGAGTACGAGCTGTCGGCGATCTTCCGCGCCCTGCGGATGCGGTTCGTCCCGGCCGGCGCGCCCGGCCTGCCGCCCGAACTGCCGGGGGTGCCGCAGCAGTTCGTCTGGCTGCGGACGGACGCCGGGCTGCCGGCGGACGATCCGCTGCTTCAGGTGTGCGCGCTCACCTACCTCTCGGACCTGACGTTGGCGTCCACCACGGCGCTGCACCTGCAGCCGCACCGGGTGCACCGGGTGGCGGAGTCGCGGGTGGCGCTGGCCTCGCTGGACCACGCGATGTGGTTCCACCGCCCGTTCCGCGCCGACGAGTGGCTGCTGTTCGCGCAGCGCAGCCCGTCGGCGTCGGACGGCCGGGGGCTGGCGATGGGCGAGTTCTACGACCGTGACGGGGTGCTGGTGGCGTCGGCCGTGCAGGAGACCCTGCTGCGCGAGCTGCGGCCCGGGGTCCCGGGGGCGCCGAAGTCGCCCTGAGTCGGGAGCGACCGTCACTGACCGGTGACCTGTCGCGTCATACCGCGGCGAGGGGCCGCCCCGTATCATGGTTCGGGTGACCAAGGTTGACCTGTCACCTCGTCCGGTGGAGGCGATGTCCCCCCGTCAGCTCGAACGCCGCGGCTCCCTCCTGTCCGCCGCCCTGGCCCTGGTGACCGAGATCGGCGTGGAGCGGCTCCAGATGAAGCAGGTGTCGGAGCGTTCGGGGGTGGCTCTCGGGACCGCCTACCGGTACTTCTCCTCCAAGGACCATCTGCTGGCCGCGGCGATGGCGGACTGGCATCGGCTGCTGCTCGCCGACCTGGTGGGCGAGGTGGGGGCGGGGCGCAGCGCCTCGCCGACCGAGCGGGCGGTGCGGTTCGTGCGCCGGGGGATGCGGGCGTACCAGCGGCAGCCCGAGCTGGCCCGGCTGCGGGTGGCGGTGGCGACGTCCACGGATCCGTTCGCCAGCGAGGCCCTCCAGGGGCTGGCCCGGGCGGACCGGGCGGCGCTGGGCGCGGTGCTGCCGGAGGTCCCGCCGGGCTCCGGGGAGTTGGTGCGGCACATGGTGGGGCACGCCTGGCAGGGCGAGTTGACGGCCTGGGTGACCGGCCGGTCCACCCTGGACGACGCCCGTACCCGGCTGGAGGAGATGGTCCGGCTGGTGCTGGGCCCGTACGAGCCGCCGCCGGTGCCGGCCGCCTGACGCCGGGCCGGCTGCGCGGCCCCTCGGCGTGCCGCCTACCGGCGGGCGGGCGTTTGTGGACATAGTGCCTCATATGCCCACGCCTTCCGAGCCCTTCGGGCCCTCCGAGCCTTCGACAGACCCTCGGCCGTCCGCGCCGGACGCCTTCCCGGTGGACCGGGTGGTGTTCGGCGTCGGCGCCGTCGCGGTGCTGGGGGTGGTCGCTTGGGGGGTGTTCGCGCAGGACTCGCTGAGCCGGACGTCCAGCACCGCGCTGTCCTGGGTGCTGCACTCCTTCGGCTGGCTGTTCGTGGTGGCCGCGGACGTGTTCCTGGTGCTGGCGGTGGTGATCGCGCTGAGCCGCTTCGGCCGGGTGCCACTGGGCCGGGACGGCGAGCAGCCGGAGTTCTCCACGCTGGCCTGGGTGGCGATGATGTTCAGCGCCGGCATGGGCATCGGCCTGCTGTTCTACGGCGTCGGCGAGCCCCTTCAGCTGTACGCGCAGCCGCAACCGGGCTCCGACATCGCGCCGCAGACGTCGGCGGCGGCGCAGCGGGCGCTGGAGTTCTCGCTGTTCCACTGGACGCTGCACCCGTGGGCGATCTATGCGGTGGGCGGCCTGGCGCTGGCGTACACCACGTTCCGCAAGGGCCGGGGCAACCGGATGTCGGAGGCGTTCGTGCCGCTGCTCGGCGAGCGCCGGGCGCACGGCTGGGCAGGCCGGGTGATCGACCTGCTGGCGGTGTTCGCGACGGTGTTCGGCTCGGCGACCAGCCTGGGCCTGGGCGCGATCCAGGTGGCCGGCGGCCTCGGGTACGTGACGGACGTCCGGGCCACCCAGGGCGTCGAGCTGGTGGTGATCGCGGCGCTCGGCGGGGCGTTCGTGCTGTCCGCGATGTCGGGTGTGCACCGCGGCGTGAAGTGGCTGTCCACCACCAGCGTGGTGCTGGCGGCCGCGCTGATGGCGTTCGTCTTCGTGGTCGGCCCGACGGTGTTCGTGCTGGACGCGCTGCCCTCCACCGTCGGCGGCTACCTGTCCGACCTGGCGGTGCTGGCCACCCAGACCGGGGCGTTCACCGACGAGGACTGGCTGGGCTCCTGGACGATCTTCTACTGGGCGTGGTGGCTGTCCTGGGCGCCGTTCGTCGGCACCTTCATCGCCCGGATCTCCCGCGGCCGGACGGTCCGCCAGTTCCTGATCGGGGTGCTGCTGGTGCCGAGCGGGGCGACCACGGTGTGGTTCGTGGTGATGGGCGCCACGGCGATCCGGCTGCAGTCCACCGGTGCGGCCGACCTCGTCGCGACCATTCCGCAGGGCGCGGACGCCGGGCTGTTCGAGATGCTCAAGTCGCTGCCGCTGGGCTCGTTGACCAGTGTGATCGCCGTGCTGCTGGTGATGCTGTACTTCATCACCTCGGCGGACTCGGCCTCGCTGGTGCTGGGTTCGCTCTCCTCGGGGGGCGCGCTGCACCCGCGCACCTGGCTGGTGGTGGTGTGGGGCGCGCTGATGGCGTCGGTCGCGGCGGCGCTGCTGCTGGCGGGCGGCCTGACGGCGCTGCAGAACGCCACCATCCTGGTGGCGCTGCCGTTCGTGCTGGTGATGCTGGCGCTCTGCCTGTCCCTGATCCGCGAGCTGCGCGACGACCCGGCGGCGGGGCCGTCGCGGATGCACGCGGCGCACGGGCTGCGCGACGCCGTCGGCACCGCCGTCGGCGAGGAATACCCCGGGCGGTCTCGCCCGCAGGAGTGAAACGGCCCCGCCGCCGGGTCGCGGCGGCTGTCCCGGCGGCCCGTGCGGCGTCTGGGCGAGCGGCAACTCGCCCGGCTTTACCAAGAGTTCGTAATGGTCAAAGCCGCCGCGGGACGGTGGCAGGCTGATCCGGGTCGGACTCCACGCCGCGCGGCGGGCCGGGCGGCCGTCATCCGCCCGCGCCCGCCGGTCCTCCACGCCCCGCGCCGCCCGGGAGCCCGGACGTCCGCCACCCGGACCCGCCGCCCGGGTCCACCCGCCCCCGCGCCCCGCTGCCTTTCCGCCGCACGTCCCGCCGAACACCCCCCGGAAGCCCCGCCCCCCATGCGCCCGCTCTGCACCGCCCTCGACCGCGCCCTGCGCCGCCGGCTCGCCGCCGCCACCGTGGCCGCCTGCCTGCTGGGCGCGCTGCTGCCCGCCGCGGCGGGGGAGATCCGGCACTGTCGGGCGGCGGGGGTGACGGTGCCGACGCTGATGCTGGTGGCGGCGATGTTCATCGGCGGGTTCGAGACCCGGGCCGCGGACGTCGGCCGGGCGCTGCTGCGGCCCGGGCTGCTGCTGGCGGGGCTGGGGGTGGCGCTGGTGCTGCGGGCGGTGGTGCTGCTCGGCGCGGAGCGGGCCGCCGCCGGGTGCTGGCCGGACGTCCGGGAGGCCCGTTGGCTGGTGGTCGGGCTGGCGCTGACGGCCGCGATGCCGGTCGCCGGCGCCGCCCAGACCTGGGGCGCCAGGGTCGGCGGGGACGCGCCGCTCGGCCTCGGCCTGGTCCTCGTCACCACGCTGCTCAGCCCGCTCACCACCCCGCTCGGCCTGGCGCTCGCCGAGGAGCCGGAGAGCGGCGGCCTGCGCCGGGTGCTGGACGCCCTCGCCCATTCCGACACCACCTGCCGGTTCATGGCGCTGTGGGTGGCGCTGCCCTGCCTGGCCGGGCTGCTGGCCCGCCGCGCCACCCGGGGTCTGCTGAGCGGTCGGCTGCGCGCCGCGCTGCTGCCCCGGCTGCGGCTGGCGGGTCTGCTGAACGCCCTCGCGCTGACGTACCTGAACGCGGCGGGTGTGGCCCGGGAGATCGTGCTGCGGCCCGAGCCCCGGCTGGTCGCGGTCGCCGCCGGGTGCGGCGCGCTGGTCTGCGCCGGCCCGTTCCTGGCGGGCTGGCTGGCCACCCGCCGCTCCCCCGCCGCGCCGGCGGCCCGCACCACGCTGACCCTCGCCTCGGGCCTGAACAACACCAGCGCGGCGGCCGCGCTGGCGGGCGCCCAGTTCGGCGGCCACCCGGCCGTGCTGCTGCCGATCTTCTTCTACGGCGCGGCCCAGCAGGTGCTGGCCTCGTTCCTGCCGGGCCTGCTGCGCACACCGGCGACTCCCCTGCCGACCTGCGGCGATCGGGTCGTGGAGGTTCCGACGCCGAGATCCCTTCCGGATTTCACCCGCGTTTGGTGACCGCGTAACGCCGCCCTGCCACGCTCTCTGCCATGAACGCCCGCACCATCGCGTCCGCCCCGGTTCTGCGCTTCCCGTTGCCGAAGCGCCACCGCCGGATGCTCGCCTGCGCCGCCGTCGCGGCCTCCGTCGTCCTGGGTTCCTTCGGCGTCGCCGCCACCGTGGAGACCGTCCGCCAGGGCCACGCCGTGAGCGCCGCGCAGCGCTGACGCTCGGCCGAACGAGTGGTGGGTCCCGGGGCCGCGGCCGATACTGAGGGTGACCGGCCCGAAGGGAGTCCCGCCATGGAGACCGGCACCGTGCGGTGGTTCGACATCCACCACGCCTACGGCTACATCACCCCGGACGCGGGCGGCCCCGAGGTCGCCGTCTACTACGACTCCGTCCTCGCCCCCGACGACAACCGCTTCCTCCACCAGGGCCAGCGCGTCCAGTACGACACCACCGTCCAGGAGTTCCGCCCGGTCGCCGAACACGTCCGCCCGCTCACCCCTTGACGCCCCCCGCCGCCTTCCCCGCCCGCCGCGCCCCGGCCCGGCCGACCTGACGCAGCGTCACCGGCAGCCCGATCACGACGGCCGCCTCCAGCGCGGCGAGCGCGAGGTGCCCGCCGCTCCGGCCGTTGGCCAGCGTGATCACCAGCGCGACCAGCCCGCCCGCCGAGGCGCCCAGCGAGGGCCGCCAGTCGTCGGTGCGGATCACCGTCCAGCCCAGCCCGGCGGTCGAGAACGCCGCCACACCGCAGGCGATGAAGTGGGGCAGGTACCCGTCGGGAACCCCGCACTGCCGCCGGCCCCGCGAGAAACCCCAGTCGCACCCCGCCTCGACCAGTCCGGTCAGCCCCCAGCCGAGCACCGCCATGACCGCCAGCCCGTACAGGGCGCCCCATCCCTTGCTCGTCATGCCCCGAGATCCTAGGGCCCGTCCTCACACCGCCTGCCGGTCCCGGCCCTTCGCGGGGCGCGAGTGGCGGCCGGAGCCCGGGGCGGGCTGGAGTTCGGCGCGCGGGGCGTAGCGGGCGGCGGGGGCGCGGAGCAGCCAGTTGCGGCCGGCGGGGGCGGCGAGGCCCATCCGGTGGAGCAGGTCGAGGGCGTCGCGGCGGAAAGCGGCGAGGTCGGCGAGGTAGCCCGCGTCCCAGCCGGCACTCATGCCGTAGTCGTCGGTGATGTCGCCGAGGGTGCCGTCGATGAGGGCGTCGGGGATCAGCACGGCGGGCGGGGCGCTCTCGGTGTCGACCGGACGGAGGTCCTCGACCAGGCGTTCGGCGAGCAGCAGGGCGGCCTGGGCGAGGGTGCCGGTGCCGGGGAGGGCGAGGTCGGTGAGTTCGTCGGCGGGGTCGAGCAGGGCGATGCCTTCGGCGCGGATCTCGGCGGTCAGGCCGAGCACGTCGGCGAATCGTTCCGTCTCCGCGGGGACGGCCTCGCGCAGGTGGTCGCGTTCGGCGGGGGCGAGGTCGTCGAGCAGGACGACGGGTGTCTCGGCGAGCAGTCGGCGGACCGTCAGCTCGGGTCCGGCGGGTGGCAGCGGGGGTGCGGTGAGCAGGTCGGCGGCGAGTTCGGCGGGCGGCCGCCACTGGTCGAGCAGCGCCTGCACCGCGTCGACGTCCGCCGTCGGCCGCTCGCCGCGGGCGATCGCGGCCAGCGCCCGGACGAGCGCCGCGTACCCGGCGGGGTCGAGGCCGGGCAGGCCGCGGCCGGGCAGCGCGGCCTTGTGCAGGCGGGCGTGGGCGGGGCCGAGGGTGAGCCGGTAGCCGAGCAGGGTGTGGAAGCGTTCGGCGAGGGTGGCGGCGTGACGGCGGATCAGCGGGAGCGACGCGCCGTGCGGGCCGTCGGCGGTGACCAGCGGGTGGGCGAGCAGCAGCCGGGCGGCGATGCGCAGTTCGGTGGTGGGGCGTTCGGGTTTGCGGTGCCGGCCGCCGCCGGTGGCGCGGGGGGCGGGCAGCGCGGGGGCCTCGCGCCGGATCCGGCGGTAGCCGAGCGGCCGGAACAGCGGCGAGGTGGTGTGGTGGACGCTCGGCCCGTGCCACCAGCTGGTGCCGGCGGCGGGTTCGGCCTGCTGGGGTGCGCCGCCGAGGTGCCGGGCGCCGTGCGCGCCGAGCACGGCCGAGGCCAGCAGATCCGCCTCGGCCCGGTCGGCGGCGGCGAACCGCTCCGCCAACCGCCGCACGGAATCGGCGAATTCGCTTCCGGTACCGACGATCTGCGGGTACGTCCGGCCGGGGGTCGCGAGCCGCGTGGCCCCGCCCGTGCGTCCGTTCCCCGTACCGCCGGTGGCCGCCAGGGCGCCGGCGGCTGCTTCCTGCCGCTCCATGTCGCCCCCAAGCCTAGACGCCGCACCGCACACTACGCGTCGGTAACTACCTCTTCCGCCGGTCGCCCACGTCCCTTATGGTTCCGGGCATGCCTGACCTACCCGATGTCGTGCTCTGGTCGATACCGGCCTTTGTGCTGCTCACCGTCCTGGAGATCGTCTCCTACCGCTTCCACCCGGACGACGACGAGCAGGGCTACGCCGCGAAGGACACCGCGGCCAGCCTGTCGATGGGCCTGGGTTCGCTGCTGTTCGACGCCGGGTGGAAGATCCCGATCGTGGCGATCTACTCGTTCCTGTACGAGTTGACGCCGCTTCGGACACCGGTGCTGTGGTGGACGGTGCCGCTGATGCTGCTCGCCTACGACTTCTTCTACTACTGGTCGCACCGCGGCCACCACGTGATCCGGGTGCTGTGGGCCTGCCACGTGGTGCACCACTCCAGCCGGCACTACAACCTGTCGACGGCGCTGCGTCAGCCGTGGACGTCCGCCACCAGCTGGATCTTCTACCTGCCGATGATCGCGGCGGGCGTGCACCCGGCGGCGGTGGCGTTCTGCGGCTCGGTGAACCTGGTGTACCAGTTCTGGATCCACACCGAGCGGATCGGCAGGCTGCCCCGGCCGGTCGAGTACCTCTTCAACACGCCGTCGCACCACCGGGTGCACCACGCCTCGCAGGGCGGCTACCTGGACCGCAACTTCGGCGGCATCCTGATCGTCTTCGACCGCTGGTTCGGCTCCTTCGCGGCCGAGGCCGAGCAGCCGGTGTACGGACTGACCAAGAACATCTCGACCTACAATCCGTTGAAGGTCGCCACCCACGAGTACGCGGCGATCGCCCGGGACGTGGCCCGCGCCACCACCTGGGGCGATCGGCTGCGCCACCTGGTGAAGGGCCCGGGCTGGCAGCCCGCGCCGCGTACCGATTCCCCCGCCGCCTCACCGGAGAGTGCCCCCGCATGAGCCCCGCCCGCGACCCGCGCACCGCGCGGGCCCTGCTGATCGCCTTCGCCGTCGTCTCGGTGGCGCACCTGACGGCGATCGCCGTCCACGTGCCGGTCCTGCGGTACTCCACCAAGCCGCTGCTGATGCCGCTGCTGGCCGCCTGGGTGTGGGCGTCGGCGCGGCCCGCCACGCCGAAGCTGCTGATCCCGGCGCTGCTGTTCGGCGCGGGCGGCGACATCCTGCTGCAGGTCGGCGGCACCGTCGGGTTCCTGGCCGGCATGGGCTCGTTCGCGGTCGGCCACGCCTGCTACGTGACGATGTTCGTGAAGCTCGGCGCGCTCGCCGACCGCCGCCGCACGGCGATGGTCGCGGCCTGCTACGCGGTGGCCTGGGCGACGCTGATCACGCTGCTGCTGCCCGACCTGGACGCCGCCATGCGGATCCCGATGGCCGCCTACAGCCTGCTGCTGGCCTCCACCGCGGTGACGTCCTCCCGGATCGACTGGCGGGCGGGCGTGGGCGGCGCGCTGTTCCTGCTGTCCGACACCCTGATCGCCACCGACCTGGCGCACTGGAAGCTGCTGCCCATGCACAGCTTCCTGATCATGCTCACCTACATCGTCGGCCAGTACCTGCTGACCATCGGCACCCTGCAGCGCACCGACGCCGCTCCCGCGGCCGCCGCGGTCCCGGCCGTCTGACCGGCCCGCCCGGACACGCTTCGAGGGCGGCTCCCACCGTTTGGTGGGAGCCGCCCTCGGGCGTTGCGTGCTGCGGGCCGCGGGGGACGCGGGGCCCGCCGGGTACGGTGGGCGCGTACCGGACGACCGCTCAGAGCTCCTCGCCGGCAGCCGATCCGCGCCGGCGCAGCAGCCAGAACCCGGCCACTCCGGCCGTCACCAGCCCGGCCCCGGCGGCCAGCCGCCCGGCGTCCATGCCGACCGAACCGCCGACCCCGGTCTCCACCCCGCCGTGCGGGAGCCGCGCGGCGCCCTCCCAGTCGCCGCCCACGGCGCCGCTGCCGCTGCCCGGATTGCCGTTGCCGGCGTTGCCGCTGCCCGTGTTGCCGCTGCCGGCCCCGGCTGCCGCGATGGCGACCGCGCCGACGAACTTGTCGCCGTTCGGGCACTTGCCGTCGATGCCCCAGGACGGGTCGTTGGCGGTGGAGCGCTTGGCGGCCGCGTCGGCCATCTCGTGCTCGGAGATGACGGTCGCGGTGCCCGAGTACTTGCCGTCGGGGCCGACGCTGAGCGTGGTCGAGCCGCCGGCGAAGGCGAGCGAACTCGCGGTCAGCGTCTTCGTCTCGTTGCCGGCGCAGTTCACGCTGACCGAGACGGACTGGCCGGGCTGCGCCTGCGCCGGGCTGACCCAGGCGGGCTGGCTGCCCTTCGCGGACGCGGGGCCGGCAGCAGCGCCGGCCAGGCCGAGCAGGACGGTGGTGCCGAGCAGAGCGACGCCGGCGGTGCGCGTTCGGCGCATGCCGTACCTCCAGGGAGTCGAGCCGAGGGGCAGCGGTGCGTGACCGCCCCACTACCCTTGGTCGCCGACCACGCTAGGCCAGGGCCCCGGGCCCGGCGACACCTCAAGGGCCGTTCGGGTCCGGAGCGTCGCCCTGTCCCGGAACCCGTGGCGACCGGCCAGTCGTACGTGATCAGCACCGGCGCCCGGCTCGCCCTGGGACCTTCGGGATCGCCACCCCCGGGACCACTGCCTCAGTCGGCAGGAGCTGTACGACGACAACCTGACCAACGACACGTTCACCACCCCCCTCGGTCGTCGCCGGGGCGCCGCACGGTGCGGCTCCCGCCGGGATCCGTGCTCCGGAACCGGGCCACGGCCCCTCGAGCCTCCGCCGTCCCGTCTTCCCGACGGGACGGTCGGACCCCGGTGACCTGCGGTGGCACCGCGTCCGTGGGACGCAGCGCCACCGGACTCCACCAACCGGAGGGCTACTCGTTGCGGGCCGTCTCCGGCCCGGTGATCCGCCGCAGCAGCGGCATCGTCGCGCCGATGATGGCCAGTGCGGCGCTCAGGCCGCCGATCACCACGAGGTAGTAGCCGGCGCCGAGTGCGTGCAGCGTGTACTTCAGCTGGGAGCGCAGGAACAGGTCGGCCGCGAGCAGGCCGACGCCGATCGCCACGGCGGCCATCACCAGCAGCGGCACCACCGACTCCATGGCCACCACCCGGCGCAGGGTGCCGAGCGGCACGCCGGTCAGGCGCAGCAGGCTGAACGGGCGTTTGCGCTCGCTGAGGCCGCCGGCGACGCTCACTGCCAGGCTGCATCCGGCGATCGGGAAGGTCGCCAGGATCACCGCGTCGGCGAGTTGCTGGAAGCCGCGCACTTCGGCTCCGGCCAGGCTCCACGCCTCGCCGAGGGTCATCATCTGGCGCTCGGCCGGGTAGGCGACGTCCACCATGGTCCGGATCTGCTCGACGGCGGCGGGTGAGCCGTCGGTGTCCACCACCACGTTCAGTACGCCCGTGGCGTCCAGCTGGTCGGGGGTGAACGGGGCGGCGGGCCATTCGGTGGCGCTCTCGTCGCGCCAGCCGTACCAGGTGACCGGGACGTAGGCGCTCTGCGCGCCGGGCGCGCAGTGGCCGTACAGCTTGAGGGGCTCCAGGTCGCGGCAGGCCACGACTTCCCGGGTGGTGGCGGGTCCGTCGGCGGCCTGCACCTCCAGCTGCCGGTCGCCGGGGTGGGCCAGCAGCACGGTCCGCACGCCGGGGACGGCGCGCAGGCGCTGGAGCAGTTCGGGCGAGGCGGGCGGGCCCTGGCTCACGAACCGTTCGCCGCCCTCGTCGAATCCGCCGGTGAGGTCGTTGACCAGCATGTTGTTGAACTGCGGGCCGCCGTGGGGGTGGTTGCGCTCCTCGCTGATCGTGGTGATGACGCCGATCGTCGCGGTCATCACCAGCAGGGCCAGCACCAGTCCGCTCACCGCGCGGAACCCGGCGGTCGGGTTGTCGACCAGTCGGCGCACCGCGATCAGCGTCGCCGGGCGCTGGGTGCGCCGGGCGATCAGCCCCGCGCCCTTCATGGTCAGCCACGGGCCGGACAGCACCAGGCCGAGCGCGATCAGCAGGAACGAGGACAGGTACGCCTTGACCTGCCCGGGCACCGACTCGGGGTGCCAGACCAGGAACGCGGACAGCTCGACCAGCCCGGCCACCAGCGGCACCACGCGCCACGTCCTGGGCGGCTTGGGGGTCACCCGGCGGCTCACCCCGAGCGGGGAGATCTGCACCCGGCGCAGCGCGATCCGGGCGGCGACGGCGGCGGCCAGCGGGACGCCCACGGCGACGGCGGCGATCTGCACGGGCGTCAGGGCGATGTCCGAGGCGAAGAACGGTGCGCCGGTCAGCTTCGCGTTCGTGACGGGGCCGCGCAGCGCCAGGTATGGCAGGAAGCCCAGCAGCACTCCGAGCGCGGCGGCGACCGTCGCCTCCACCGCCGACACCGTGGACACCTGACGGGGTGTCGCGCCGACCAGCCGCATCGCGGCGAACCGCTGCTCGCGGCGGGCCGCGTTCAGCCGGGTGGCGGTGCCGATCAGGATCAGCACCGGGAAGACCAGCGCGCCGGTCACCACCGTGAGGATCAGGTCCACGCCGTTGGCCTTGATGCCGACCACGCACTTCGCGCACTTCTCGGGCGCGATGGTGGCGACCTGGTCCACCGTCGTGGCGCCGAGCTGCCCCGAGAGCTCCTGCGGGGTGCGGCCGACCAGCGCCAGCAGGCTGTCCGGCGCGGGCAGCGCGGCGTCCCCGAGGATTCCGATCCGGTGCCCGGGGAAGCGGTCCCCCAACTGCGCGGGCGGCAGCTCGTCGACCAGTCGGGCCAGCGCGGGCGACAGGTAGTACTCGCCGGGCCCGGGCATCCGCGGCACGCCGGGTGCGAGCGCCGCCCGCGGCCCGGTGGGCGCGACGTCGATCCGCCCGATCTCCTTGCCCTGCACGGTGTCCCGCCGCGTCGTCCACCACATCGGATCGACCCCGGCCGCACTCGCCGCCCGACCGTCGACCGCCGGCGCGCCGCCGGGAGCGGAACTCCCCGCCTCCGCAGCACCGCCGGACGCGCTCGCCCCCTGGCCGCCGCCGGAACTCCCCGCAGCCTCCCGATCGGCGGGGAGCCCGTTGACGAACGGCGTGTTGAGCCACGCGTTGCGCGCGTTCTGGGCGTGGACGCCGTTGATCGCGGCGAGCGTGGTGAACAGCAGCCCCACGCCGATGGCGACCGCGCCGGCGGTGATGGCGAGGCGGACCAGTGCCTCGCGCCCGCCGCTGACGGCCAGTCGCAGTCCGAGCCCGATCATGAGGTCAGCCGTCCGCTCATCGAGGTGGCGCGGCCGTCGCGGACGATCGCCTCGCGGTCGGCGTAGGCGGCGATCCGGGCCTCATGGGTGACCAGGACGACGGTGGTGCCCTGTTCGCGGGCGCAGCCCACCAGCAGGTCCATCACCTGTTCGCCCGTCAGGGAGTCGAGTGCGCCGGTGGGTTCGTCGGCGAACAGGACGCGGGGTTCGGCGACCAGCCCGCGGGCGAGGGCGACGCGCTGGGCCTGACCGCCCGACAGTTCGCCGGAGCGGCGGGCCTCCAGGCCGTCCAGGCCGAGCTTCGGGAACCAGCTGCGGGCCTGCTGGAGCGCGGCGGCCCGGCGCCGGCCGCCGAGCAGCAGCGGCAGGGCGACGTTCTCCTCGGCCGTCAACTCCGGTACCAGCTGGCCGAACTGGAACACGAAGCCGAAGCTTTCGCGGCGCAGGGCGCTGCGCTCCTGTTCGCCGAGGTTGTCGATCCGGCGGCCGTCGAACCGGATCTCGCCGCTGTCGGGGGTGAGGATGCCGGCCAGGCAGTGCAGCAGGGTGGACTTGCCGGAGCCGCTGGGGCCCATGACGGCGAGGATCTCGCCGGCCTCGACGGCGAGTTCGGCGCCGCGCAGGGCGGGGGTCTCACCGAAGGCGAGGGTGACGTCGTGGGCGTGGATCAGGGGGTCGGTCATCGCTTGGCCACCTCTGCGGCAAGGGCGTCGAGTCGGGCGGCGGTCAGGTCGATCCAGCGCAGGTCGGACTCCAGGTGGAACAGGCCGTGGTCGGCGAGGAGCGCGTCGACCAGGCCGCCGGAGCGCTTGATCTCGGTGAGTTCGCGCATCCGCTTCAGGTGGGCGGCGCGCTGGGTGTCGAGGTACAGCTCGGCGTCGCGGCCGAGCATCAGGGCGAGCACGACCTTGCTGAACAGCACGGTCTGCAGGTGGGGTTCGGCGGCGACGGGTTCGCGCAGCCAGTCCTCGAACTCGGTGGCGCCGGTCTCGGTGATCACGTAGCGCTTGCGGTCGGGCCCGTCGCCGGCCTCGGGCTCGCCGACGACGACCTTCCCGTCCCGGGCGAGCCGCCCGAGGGTCGCGTACACCTGGCCGAAGGGCAGCGGCTTTCCGCGTCCGAAGAACGCGTCGTAGTCCCGCTTGAGGTCGTAGCCGTGGCTGGGCTCGCGTTCGAGGAGCCCGAGCAGGGTGAGTGGAACGCTCATGATCGAGAGAGTACGCCGGGGGTGTACTCCGCGTCTATACACTCAGAGAATACTGGCGCAGGAAGCTCCACCCACTGGCCTTCACCTGCGGTTTCACGAACAGGGGGACGACGCGGTGGAGTTCACGAAGATTCGCCCGGACGGGGCGTCAGCCGCCACACAGCTCGGCGAGCCGGCGCTGCACCGGACGCGGCTGAGGACGTGCACCGACGCCACGGAGTCCTGGCGGGTGGAGCTCGACGGCCGCCCGCCGGCCGAGCTGCCCGCGTTCGGGCGGCCCGGCTTCCACGCCGCGAAGCCGGCGACCCGGGGCGTCGCCGGCGTCTTCGACGGCGCCGAGCTGCACCTCCGCGCACGCGGCCGGCACCCGCTGCGCTCCGGCCGTTTCGTGGAGTTCTGCGCGGGCGACCGCACCCTGCGCTTCGTCCGCCGCGGGCTGCTCCGCGCGGAACTCCTGGAGGACGGCCGGAGCCCGGCCGACTCCGACGGGCGGGTGTCGGCGGAGCCCGACCCGTTGCTGGTGTGCGCCGTCGCCCTGTACCACTGGGCCGAGTTGGACTACGTCAACGCCAACCCGGTGCTGGGCACCGTCGTCCTCTCGCTGCTGTTCTGACGCCCGGGCTCAGAGGTCCAGGTCGACCACCACGGGCGCGTGGTCCGACGTCCCCTTGCCCTTGCGGGCCTCGCGGTCGACGTAGCTGTCCGACACCGCGTCCGCGAACGGCTTGTTGGCGTAGGTGAGGTCGATCCGCATGCCGCGGTTCTTCGGGAAGGCCAGCTGGCGGTAGTCCCAGTAGGTGTAGGGGTGGTCGTACTTGAGCGGGCGGGGCACCACGTCCTGCAGGCCGATCTCCTGGAGGGCCGTCAGTGCGGCGCGCTCGGGGGCGGTGACGTGGGTGAGGCCCTCGAAGGCGGCGATGTCGTAGACGTCCTCGTCCGCGGGGGCGATGTTGTAGTCGCCGAGGACGGCGAACGGGCGGTCGCCGGCGGTGTCCTCGCGGACGGCGTCGCGCAGCGCGGCCAGCCACTCCAGCTTGTAGCGGTAGTGGGCGTGGTCGACCTCGCGGCCGTTGGGCACGTACACCGACCAGACCCGGACGGGGCCGCAGGTCGCGGCGACCGCGCGCGGCTCGATCACGGGGAGCATCGCGTCCTCGGCGAGGTACCCGGGCTGGCCGGGCAGGTCGCGGACCACGTCGTCCAGGCCGATCCGGGACAGCACGGCGACGCCGTTCCACCGGCCGGTGCCGTGCGCGGCGCTCCGGTAGCCGAGCTCGCCGATCGCCTCGGCGGGGAACGCCTCGGTGGTGCACTTGAGTTCCTGCAGGCAGAGCACGTCCGGCTTGGCGGACTCCAGCCACTCCAGCAGCTTGGGCAGCCGGGCGGTCACGGAGTTGATGTTCCAGGTGGCGATGCGGACGGTCACGGCGGCCTTCCCTCGGCGGTACGGACGGACGGGGCGCGCGGCACCGGGCCGGGCACCCCGTCCGAACATACCGCCCGGGGCCGACAGCGCCCGGCAGGCGACGGCTCAGCGGGACGGGTGCACCACCGCGGCCGCTCCCCCGCCGCGGCGGACGGGTTCGGCGGCGGCCAGCCAGCGGCCGTCGGGGAGGCGTTCGATGCCGGTGGCGGCGCCGATCTCCGGGGTGCTGGTGAACACGTGGCCCATGGCCTGGAGCTTCGCCGCCTCGGGCGAGGCGAGGAAGGCCGGTTCGGCCTGGGTGGCGGCGGTGTTGCGCTGGCTGGCGCGGGGCGCGGCGATGGCCTGTTCCAGCGTCAGGCCGCGGTCGATCCGCCCGGTCAGCACCTGCAGCACGGTGGTGATGATGGAGGCGCCGCCGGGCGAGCCGGCCGCCAGGTACGGCTTGCCGTCCTTCAGCACGATGGTCGGCGAGATCGAGGAGCGCGGACGCTTGGCCGGGCCGGGCAGGTTGGGGTCGGGGACGCCCGGGGTGAGCGGCGCGAAGTTGAAGTCGGTCAGCTCGTTGTTGAGCAGGAAGCCCCGGCCCGGCACGGCGATGCCGCTGCCGCCGGTCTGCTCGATCGTCAGCGTGTAGGCGACCACGTTGCCCCACCGGTCGGCGACCGTCAGGTGGGTGGTGCTCAGGCCCTCGTACGGTTCGGCGACCGGCTGTCCGCTGCTGGCGCAGGCCGCCGGGTGGTAGGGGTCGCCGGGGGCGAGCGGGCTGGTCAGCGCGTGCTTCGGGTCGATCAGGCAGGCCCGTGACGCGCCGTAGGCCGGGTCGAGGAGCTGACGGGTCGGCACCTGCACGGCGCGCGGGTCGCCGACCCAGCGGTTGCGGTCGGCGAAGGAGATCCGGCTGGCCTCCAGGAAGCGGTGGTCGTACTGGACGGGGTCGGCGAGGTCGGCGCGGCTGCTGGTGCCGAGGATGTTCAGCGCCTCGCCGACGGTCGTCCCGCCGGAGGAGGACGGGGCGATGCCGTACACGTCCAGGCCGCGGTAGGTGACGTGCGTCGGGTCCTGCTGCCGGACCTGGTAGGCCGCCAGGTCCGCGGCGTCGACCTTCCCGGGGCGGGCGTTGCGCCCGGACGCCGGGTCGACGGGCGGGTGCTGGAGGGTCCGGACGATGTCGGCGCCGATCGGGCCGCGGTACAGCGCGGCGGTGTCGGTCCGGCCCAACTCCCGGTAGGTGGCGGCGAGATCGGGGTTGCGCAGGGTGGAGCCGACGACCGGCAGCTTGCCGTTCGGCAGGAACAGCGCCCGGCTGGCCGGGAAGTCCTGGAACCGGGCCTGGTTGAGGGCGGTCTGGTCCTGGAAGGTCTGGTCGACGGTGAACCCGCGGTCGGCGATCCGCTCGGCCGGTTTCAGCACCTCGGCCAGATCGCGGCTGCCCCAGCGGCGCAGCGCCTGCTCCCAGGTGGCGGCCGTGCCGGGCACGCCGACGGACAGGCCGCTGGTGACGGCGTCGTTGAACGCCAGCGGCTGCCCGTTCTCCAGGAACAGCGAGCTGTCGGCCGTCCGGGAGGCGGTCTCCCGCCCGTCGAGGGTGGTGACCTTCCCGGTCCGGGCGTCGTAGTACACGAAGTACCCGCCGCCGCCGATACCCGCCGAGTACGGTTCGGTCACCCCGAGCGCGGCCGCGGTGGCGACCGCGGCGTCCACGGCGTTGCCGCCGCGCCGCAGCACCTCCAACCCGGCGGCGGTGGCGTCGGCGTCCACGCTGCTCACCGCTCCGCCCCAGCCCACCGCCTCGGGCTGTTTCCCGGCGACGACGGCCTGGCCGGCCTGCGCGGGCGCGGCGGTGCAGAGCAGTCCGGTGACAAGTGCGAATGCGGGGACGAGACGGACGAGGGGTCTCATACGGCCTCCCTGGGACGGCATCGGTCTCCCGTTCTCCCACACCCGCCACGCACTCGACAACGGCACGTTCGGCCAACTGCCGCACGCCGAAACGATCCTGTCGCAGCATCAGACCGCACCGCCACAAACCGCCTTCCCCGCAGGGGCCCCGCGTCGGCGTGCTGCCGCACCGGCGGACGGCAGAGTCGTGCCGACGAAGCACGGCCCGGCACCGGCAGGCCCGCCCCGGCGACTCACGGAGAAACCCGACCCCGACAAGCCCCACGCCAGCGGATCACCCCAGAACCACGACAGGCACCACACCGGCCCCCGGGAGCAGGCCCCACGTCAGCGGGAGATCGCATCGACGGACGACAGACCCGCGCCGGCGAAGCACGGCCGAGCACCAGCAAGCCCGCCCCGGCAACTCACCGAGAAACCCGACCCGACAGGCCCCACACCAGCGACCCGCACCACCGCCACGACAGGCACCACACCCGCGCCCCCGTCAGCGGGAGGCCGCACCACCGGACGACAGACCCGCGCCGACGAGGCACAGCCCGGCATCAGCAGGCCCGCCCCGGCGACCCACGGAGACGCCTGACCCCGACAGGCCCCACACCGGCGACTCGCACCACCGCCACGGCAGGCACCGGTCCCAGGAGCAGACCCCGCGCCAGCGGGAGAGGTCGCACCGACAGACGGCAGACCCGCGCCGACGAAGCACAGCCCGGCACCGGCAGGCCCGACCCGGCGACCCACGGAGAAACCCGACCCCGACAAGCCCCACACCAGCGACTCGCACCACCACCCAGCAGGCCCTACGCCAGCGGCTCGCCCCACGACCACGGCAGGCACCGCACCGGTCCCCGGGAGCAGACCCCGCGCCAGCGGGAGGCCGCACCGACAGACGGCAGACCCGCGCCGACGAAGCACAGCCCGACACCAGCAAGCCCGACCCGGCGACCCACGAAGAAGCCCGACCCCCAGCAGACCCCGCGCCAGCGGCCCGCACCACCACCCAGCAGGCCCTACGCCAGCGGCTCGCCCCACGACCACGGCAGGCACCGCACCGGTCCCCAGGAACAGACCCCGCGCCAGCAGGAGGCCGCACCAGCAGACGGCAGACCCGCGCCGACGAAGCACAGCCCGACACCAGCAGGCCCGCCCCGGCAACTCACCGAGAAACCCGACCCCCAGCAGACCCCGCGTCAGCGGCTCGCGCCGCCGCCCAGCAGACCCCGCGTCAGCGGCTCGCGTTCCACCCGCCGGCGCTTGACCGTGCGGAACCGGCGGGCGACCTGGCGGGCGAGGTCCGCCGCGCCGACCAGGCCGGCCTCGTTGCCGAGGGCGGCGTGGACGATCTCGGCCTCGGGGCGGAAGCCGCGGCCGGTGAGGGTGCGGCGGAAGGCGTCCTGGGCGGGGCCGAGCAGGAGGTCGCCGGCCTCGCTGACGCCGCCGCCGACGACGAACCGGCCGGGGTCGAGCGCGGCGGCCAGGTTGGCGATGCCGACGCCGAGCCAGCGGCCGACCTCGTAGAGCAGCTCGGTGGCGACGGCGTCGCCGTCGCGGGCGGCTTCGGTGACCAGCGGGCCGGTGATGCCGAGCGGGCTGCCGCCGGCCCGGGCGAGCAGCGGCTGGACCACCGGGGACTCCTCGGCGACGAGTTCGCGGGCCTCGCGGACCAGCGCGTTGCCCGAGGAGTACTGCTCCCAGCAGCCGCGGTTGCCGCACGGGCAGCGGTGGCCGCCGGGGACCACCTGCATGTGGCCGAACTCGCCGGCCAGGCCGTGCTTGCCGCGGTCCACGTAGCCGTCGCGGACGACCGCGCCGCCGATGCCGGTGCCGAGGGTGATCATCACCATGTGGTCCTCGCCGCGGCCGGCGCCGAACCGCCATTCGGCCCAGGCGGCGGCGTTGGCGTCGTTCTCGACCACCACGGGGAAGCGCAGCCGGGAGCTGAGCGCCTCCTGGAGGGGTTCGTTCCGCCAGTTCAGGTGGGGGGCGAACAGCACGGTGGAGCGTTCGGAGTCGACCCAGCCGGCCGCGCCGACGCCGACGGCGTGGACGTCGTGCTTGTCGGCGAGCTGGAGGACCAGGTCGACGATGACGTCCTCGACCACCTTGGGGCTCTTGCTCTTGTCGGGGGTCTCGGTGCGCAGCCGGTCCAGCACCCGGCCTTCGCCGTCGACCACGCCGGCGACCACCTTGGTGCCGCCGATGTCGACGCCGATGGTGGGCAGCCGCAGCACTCCGGCGGGCAGGGTGCGGCGGCGGCGTTCGGCGCGCGGGCCGAGGCCCAGCAGGCTGGGCAGGGCGGGGCGGGCGGGGCCGTTGGCACTGGTCACGGAATGAATGCTCCTGGTTTCGGTAAAAGCTTCGGGCTGGTGCGGGAGGGGTTCGAACGAGCTGGCAGACTAGGCCGCGAACGCACAGCGGATTCTCACGAAAACGTGATGTTCCTCTCAGGTTTCTGCGGGTGTCGCCAGCAACTGATCGTGTGTTTGACGCAGTCTGACAAGTGTGATGTGCGAACCGGGGGACCCTGCCCCGGACGGCCGGACGACCCGATTCGAGAGACCCGATGCAGCTGACAGGCACCCCTTTCCTTATTCTGACGATCATCCTGGTGCCGATCTCCATCGCGGCGGCGCTGCTGCTGTGGGGCCGGGTCCGCGGGCCCCAGCCGGTCCAGGTGCTGTCCCGGATCGTGATGCTGCTGGTCTGTCAGATCACCGCGGTGATGATGGTCTTCGTCATGGTGAACAACGCCAACCTGATCTACGGCAGCTGGGACGACCTGCTGGGCACCGGCAACCACGTCCGCGCGGTGCCGAACGTGCAGGCCGAGGCCGGCGGCAGCGCCGCCCCGGGCAACGACTCCAAGCCGCAGCGCTCCAAGGTGATCCAGCAGTTCAAGCCGGTCGGTGACCCGAAGGTGCCGAACGACGTGCAGACCACCGACCTGAAGGGCGCGGTCTCCGGTGTCGACGGCGAGGTGCTGGTCTGGCTGCCGCCGCAGTACAACGACCCGGCGTACAAGGACAAGACCTTCCCGGTGGTCGAGCTGCTGCCGGGCTGGCCGGGCTCCTCGAAGACCTGGTACGGCACGCTGCGGGTGTCCGAGCAGCTGAAGCCGATGATGCAGAGCGGGCAGGTCGCCCCGTTCATCCTGGTCTCGCCGCGCACCAACCTGCTGGGCGACTCCACCGACACCGGCTGCGCGGACGTGCCCGGCAAGGTCAACGCCGACACCTGGCTGTCCCGGGACGTTCCGCAGATGGTGCTGGACAACTTCCGGGTCGACACCTCGGCCGAGCGCTGGGCGGTGGCCGGCTACTCCGCGGGCGGGCACTGCGCGGCCAAGCTGGCGCTGGAGCACCCGGACCGCTACCGGGCCGGCATCAGCCTCTCCGGCTACAACGACCCGGGTGCGGAGGGCCAGTCGCTGACCGCGAAGGACCCGCACCTGAAGGAGATCTCCAACCCGCTGTACATCCTGAAGAACGCCAAGACCCCGCCGAAGGTCGCGCTGTACGTCACCGGCAACAAGGGCGACGGCCTGGAGGGCGGCGAGGCGCTGAAGGCCGCGGCCAAGGCCCCGACCACGGTGACCACGCAGGAGACCACCGGCCCGCACAGCAGCGACGTCTGGAAGCAGCTGGTCCCGAGCATCTTCACCTGGCTGACCACGATCATCCCCGCCCAGCACTGACGCCCCGCACGCACGAGGGCCCGGCCGCACGCGCGGCCGGGCCCTTCGCGTGGCGCGGGGTCAGGACTTCGGCAGCGTGTTGACGTAGTCGGTGCCCGCGCCGTAGAAGCCGTCCACCGCCTGCTGGACGTCGGCCGGGGAGAGCGCCTGGTCGGCCTTGTAGTAGAACCAGTTGACCTTCATGTCCCAGCTGCGCTGGCCCGTGATCGAGGGCAGCAGGTCGATGAACCAGTTGCTGAAGTGGATGTCCATCTTCTCGCGCGCGACGTACTTGTCGGAGCTGGTGAACAGCTCCTTGCCGTCCATGGAGTAGACGACCTTCCCCTCCATGGCGGTGATCACCATGGTGTGCCAGCCCTCCATCCGCTGCTTGGCCGCGCGGGTGACGCGGTCCGGCGGGTCGGCCTTGAACCAGCTGGTGGTGTCGAGCTTCGGGCCCGGCGCGCCCCAGCCGCCGTTCGGCAGGTACTCGAAGTCGAGTTCGCTGTAGTTCGCCGAGTCGTCGGCGGGCGAGATCGGGAAGTAGGTCTGCACGACGTGGTCGCCGGTGCGGCCGGTCGAGGGCTTGTCGCTGAAGTGGATCCGGGCGGCGAAGGTCCCGTGGAACAGGTTGGTGCGGGTGCTCTGGACCTCGACCTGCTTGGTGCCCTGCTTGGTGCCGTCGGTGGACGAGCGCAGCTGCAGCGCCCGGCCGCCCTGCGCGGTCGGGTCGGCGGGGAACGAGGCGCCGGCCGCGGACCAGGTGTCCTTGATGCCGGGGCCGCCGCCGCCGTCGCGGACCTGCCAGCCGTGCGCGGCGAAGGCGGGGTCGTCGGGGCCGCTGTACTTGAAGGTGTCGAACATCGTTCCCGGCGGCCCGGTGGGCGTCGGCGAGGCACTGGCGGCGGATGTGCCCTTCGCGCCGGAGTCTCCACCGGAGGCAGGGTCGCCGGTGCACGCCGCGAGCGCGCACAGCAGGGTCGGCAGCGTGATCACGCTCCACGCACGAGGGCGCGGAAAGCGGCGGGGCTGGCGCACACAAACTCCTTGGGGCGCAGCGGTGTCAGCTGGAACACGCCTGCTGCGCGGGGATCGACGACCGGTCGGAGGCGGTCATCCTAACCGTGCTCACCTCCGGCTTCGCCGCGGGGACGGCCCGGCCGGGGCGGATCGGGGCCGTGATCGACGATCCGTACACAGGTCTAAACCTGGTACGGACCGGTAGGGGTCTCGATCCGATTACAACCCTGACGCGGAACGCGTCGAAAGTGGACATCGGGCCCAATTCGTCCCAGGACGGTGCACTAGCGTTCGAGTTACGCTCCCGCGGTCTTCACAACTTCCCTCCCTGCCCCGAAAGGCCTCGCTCGGTGCGCTCTGCCATGCCTTCCTCCGAGCGCGGATCGGAGCACCTGATCCAGCCCGGCACACCCGGCCCGGAGGCCGAGGAGCCGCTGCCCGAACCGGTGTTCGTCGACGAGTCCGGGCTGCGCGGCAGGCTGCTGCGCGGGCTCGGCTGGCCGGTGTCGGTGGTGGGCGCGGTGCTGGCGGTCGCGATGGGCGGCAGTCTGATCGGCGTTCAGGCGGACGCCCCGGCGATGGAGATCCCGGCGCAGCCCGCGCCGGCCGCGGCCGCGTCGGCCGCTCCGTCCCCCTCGCCGTCAGCGTCTCCGTCGGCGTCCGCGTCCTCGTCCGGAACGCCCACCCGCTCCACGTCGCCGCGGCCGGGCAGCTCGGCCGGCACCACGAAACCCAGCACCGGGACGCACGGGGCGACGCCCTCGGGGAAGTCGACCAAGCACCCCTGACCCGGTCGGCCACGTACCCCCGATCCATCCGCACCACCCTTTCCAGGAGCGCCATTTGTCCCGCCACCAGCGCCGCCGGCAGTCCCTGCTGAGGCCGCGCCGACTGGCCGCGCCGCCGTTGCGCTTCGTCATGCCGCTGTCCCTGCTGGCGTGCCTGCTGGCGCTGCTGGTGCTGCGCGGGCTGGCCACCAACGAGGTGTTCCACGACACCCGGATCGCCGTCTCCGTCGACAAGGACACCGTCCCGGAGAACCTGCTCAACGGCGGCCCGGTGATCGACGCGCGCGGGGACAAGCAGGCGAACCCGGTCAGCTACCGGATCCCCGACAAGACGGTGGTGCTGAGCTTCGACGACGGCCCCTCGCCGGAGTGGACGCCGAAGGTCCTGGACGTGCTGAAGGCGCACGACATCCGGGCGGACTTCTTCGTGACCGGCGCGATGACCACCCGCAACCCGGAGCTGATCCGGCAGATCGTCGCGGGCGGCCACGAGATCGGCCTGCACACCTTCACCCACCCCGACCTGGTGTACCAGTCGCACGCCCGGATCAGCTGGGAGCTGGCGCAGACCCAGCTGGCGCTGGCCGGCGTCGCGGGCGTGCACAGCTCGCTGTTCCGGCCGCCGTACTCCTCCAACTCCGCGGCGCTGGACGACTGGAACTACCCGGTCATCAAGTACGTGGGCGCGCACGGCTACCTGACGGCGTTCATCGACCGCGACACCGACGACTGGAAGCGTCCCGGCGTCGAGGAGATCGTCAAGGCGGCGATGCCCGCCACGCCGGGCGCGGGCGAGCTGATCCTGCTGCACGACGCGGGCGGCGACCGCGCCGAGACGGTCGCCGCGCTGGAGCAGATCATCGTCAAGCTGCAGGGCGAGGGCTACCGCTTCACCACCATCTCCGACGCGCTCGGCGCCTCCCCCGGGACGGTGCCGGTGCACGGTTTCCAGCTGTGGGCGGGCAAGGGCTTCATCTGGGCCACCCAGGTCGCCGTGCACACCCTGCCGGTGCTGGTCGGCCTGATGGCCCTGGTCGGCTTCCTGAACTTCGGCCGGTTCGGGCTGATGATCGTGCTCGCCCCGATCCACGCCCGCCGCTCCAAGCGGCAGGGCGCCTGGGGGCAGCCCGTCACCCGGCCGGTCACCGTGCTGGTCCCGGCGTACAACGAGCGCGAGTGCATCGCCAACACCCTGAACTCGTTGGCGGCCAGTGACTATCCGATCGAAGTGATCGTCATCGACGACGGCTCGACGGACGGCACCGCGGACATCGTCGAGGAGATGAACCTGCCGTTCGTCCGGCTGATCCGCAAGGTCAACGGCGGCAAGCCCAGCGCGCTCAACGCCGGCGTCGCGGCGGCCTCGTACGACATCGTGGTGATGATGGACGGCGACACCGTGTTCGAGCCGTCCACGGTGCGCGAACTGGTCCAGCCGTTCGGCGATCCGAAGATCGGCGCGGTCGCGGGCAACGCCAAGGTCGGCAACCGGGAGAGCCTGATCGGCGCCTGGCAGCACATCGAGTACGTGCTCGGCCACAACCTGGACCGCCGGATGTACGACGTGCTGAACGTCATCCCGACCATCCCCGGCGCGGTCGGCGCGTTCCGCAAGGAGGCGCTGCGGCGGGTCGGCGGGATGAGCGACGACACCCTCGCCGAGGACACCGACATCACCATGGCGGTGCTCAGCGACGGCTGGCGGATCGTCTACGCCGAGCGCGCCCGCGCCTGGACGGAGGCGCCGGCCAGCCTCCAGCAGCTCTGGTCGCAGCGCTACCGCTGGAGCTACGGCTCCATGCAGGCGATGTGGAAGCACCGCCGCGCGGTGATCGCCCGCGGCCCGGCCGGCCGCTTCGGCCGGATCGGACTGCCGCTGGTGGTGCTGTTCGGCGTGGTCGCCCCGCTGCTGGCGCCGCTGGTCGACCTGTTCCTGCTGTACGGCGTGCTGTTCACGGACGCCCCGATCACGCTGGCCAGCTGGGGCGCCTTCATCGCGCTGCAGGCGCTGCTGTCCTGGTACGCCTTCCGGCTCGACCGGGAGAAGCCCTGGCACCTGATCAGCCTGCCGATCCAGCAGGTGGTGTACCGGCAGCTGATGTACATCGTCCTGCTGCAGTCCACGATCACCGCGTTCACCGGTGGCCGGCTGCGCTGGCAGAAGCTCCGGCGCACCGGCGAGGTCGCCGCCGCACCGGTGGAGGCCTGACCATGAGCGACACCATTCGGCTGCGGATCCCCGAGCAGCTGCGCCGGGAGCTGCCCGCCGACCCGCCGCCGCCCGCCCGCACCGGCGGCCGCGACCGCTACCTCGACCTGCTGCGCGCCCTGGCACTGGTCCGCGTGGTGCTGTACCACAACTTCGGCTGGTTCTGGCTGCCGCTGCTGTTCCCGTCGATGGGCGTGATGTTCGCGCTGGCGGGCTCGCTGATGACCCGTTCGCTGAGCCGCCCCGCGCTCGGCGTGATCCGCGGCCGGCTGCGCCGCCTGCTGCCGCCGATGTGGCTGTTCGGCGCGATCGTGGTCACCCTCCAGGTCCTCGACGGCGGCGGCCCGCACTCCGACGGCCACCCCACCTGGTGGTGGGCGAAGCTGGCGTTCTGGGTGCTGCCGCTGAGCACCCCGCCGTACGCGACGAACGGGCTGCACGGCTTCGGCGGCCACCTGGAGTCCGGCTGGGCGACCCAGCTGGTGGTGCCGCTCTGGTACCTGCGGGCGTACCTCTGGTACGTGCTGCTGTCGCCGCTGATGCTGAAGGCCCTGCGCCGCTTCCCGGTGCTGACGCTGTGCACCCCGCTGGCGATCGTGATCGTGATGAACGTGTTCTTCGTCGACCAGGACGTCGTCTATCCGCGGGTCTGGGAGACCGCCAACGACTTCGCCATGTTCGGCTCCTGCTGGATCCTCGGCATGGCCCACCAGGAGGGGCTGCTGCGGAAGATCCCGCAGTACGTGCTGCCGTCGATCGCGCCGCTGGTCATGGTGGCGGGCTTCTGGTACCTGCAGACCCGGCCGGTCGACCCGACCCAGCCGACCGACATCGAGGCCTGGCCGATCGCCCAGGCGGTCTGGTCCCTCGGCTTCGTCGCCATGCTCCTGCACATCAGCCCGTCCTGGGAGCAGTGGCCCGCGCCGCTGGAGCGCTGGAACGGCCTGGTGAGCCTGCTGAACTCGCGGGCCGTCAGCGTCTACCTGTGGCACGTGACGGCGCTGGTGCTGGCCGTCCCGCTGATCGACCGGCTGTGGGGCGTCGACTTCTTCTTCCAGCACCTGAAGTGGCTGCTGACCAGCCAGTGGTTCACCCTGCTGGTCGGCATCCCGCTGCTGGCCCTGCTGGTGCTGGTCTTCGGCTGGGTCGAGGACGTGGCGGCGAAGCGCCGGCCCCGGCTGTTCCCGTACCCGCGCCGGCCCCGCGGCCGGCGCCGGAGCGCCGCCTGACGGCCCGTCAGCCCAGCTGGAGGGCCAGGTAGAAGTCGACCCGGTCCTCCAGCCGGGACAGGTCACGGCCGGTGAGCTCCTCGATCCGGCCGATCCGGTAGCGCAGCGTGTTGACGTGCACGTGCAGCTGGGCGGCGCAGCGCGTCCAGGAGCCGTCGGCGCGCAGGAACGCGGCCAGGGTGTGCAGCAGGTCGGCCTGGTGCTCCCGGTCGTAGGCGGTGACGGGGTCGAGCAGTCGGGACCGGAACGCCCGCCGGACCTCGTCGGGGACGGCGGCCAGCAGCAGCACGTGGGAGGCGAGGTCCTCGGGGCCGGCGACCCGTATCCGGCCGGCCCGGGCGTCGGCGACCCGGCGGGCATGCCGGGCCTCCTCCAGGGCGCCGCGCAGGCCGCCCGACTCGGCGACGGGCGCGGCGACGCCGACGGTGATCCGGCTCCCGGCGTCGAGTCCGGCCTCCAGCGGGGCCAGCAGCGCGCGCACGTCGTCGGTGGGAGCGGCGGCGGGGACGGCGGTGTCGGGGGCGGGCAGCACGGCGACGGCGCCGGTCGGGCCGTCCGCGGCGACCAGGGCCGTGGCCGGCAGCGACTCTTCGAGGACGGGGCGCAGCGCGCCGTCGGGCAGGCCGGCGGCGTCGGCGGACAGCACCAGCCAGTGCGGCCGACCCTCGCCGTGCAGGACGCGGGCGATGTCGGCGGGGTCGGCGTCGCGCCGGAGCAGGGCGAGGAGTTCGTCGGCGATCCGGCGGCGCAGCCGGCGGCCGTCGTCGCGGCGGGTGCGTTCGGCGGCGACCAGCCGGGCCAGGTTCTCGGCGAGCTGGCGGCGCTTGGCGGGCCATTCGGTGAGGTCGCCGGCCACGGCGAGGATCCAGTCGGCGAGCGGGGTGCCGGTGGCGGCCTCGGCGGCGGGCAGCAGCGAGTAGGCGCCGTCGGCGAGGCGGACCCGGTGCGGGGGGTGCTGGCCGCGCTGCTGGGCGGCCAGGTGGGTACGGGCGAGGCGGTCGCGGTCCGCGGGGGCGAGGCGGTCGGCGGGGCCGGCGACCACCTGGCCGGTGGGGGTGAGCACCCAGCAGTCGAGGTCGAGGTCGCCGCCGAGCAGGTCGAGGACGGCGTCCAGGCCGCCCGCGCCGGCGGCGGACACCAGCAGCCGGTGCCGGTCGACCAGCGCGGCGAGGTCGGCGGCGCGGCCGGCGGAGACGTGCCGGCCGACGTACTCGGTGACGGCGCCGAAGGCGATGTCGTCGGGGACGGCGAGCAGCGGCAGCCGGTGGCGTCGGCAGGCGGCGACCAGGTCGTCGGGGACGGGGCCGACCTCCACCTCGCCGGCGCCGAGCGCGGCGGCGCCGCCGGCCACCAGGGTGCGCACGAAGCGCGCGGAGTCGGCGGGGCCGGTGCGCCACAGCATGCCGGTGAGGACGAGTTCGCCGCCGTGCAGGAACCGCCCCGGGTCCTGGAGGTCGGTGGTCATCACTCCGGTGACCTGCCGGTCGAGCTCCTCCTCGCCGGCGAGCAGGCGCAGTCGGGGTGCGCCGGGGGCGAGCAGGTCGCGGACGCGCATGGACGGGGCCCTTCGTGACGGTGCGGCGGGTGCTGCGGGTGGATCGTGGGGGTGATTCCGGGGCGAGGACGGCCCAGGGTGACCCGAGTGGGCCTGCGGATCGTCCACATTGGACGAACGTACAGGACAGTGCGGCTGCGCACCGTCGGCCCTCGTGCCATCGGTGACTGCCGGCGGCCCCGGCCGCGGCGGTTCACTGGCCTGCACGCCGCCGGGCTGCACCGCGGTGCCCGCCGGGCGGTCGGCCGGGCCACCCCCGGCCGGGGCGCCGGACCCCCGTCCGCCGGCGAAGAGAGGAGGCACCGCATGGAGTTCCTTCGGCCTGCGACCTGGGACGAGGCGCTCGTGGCGATGGCCGAGCACCCCGGGGCGCTGCCGGTCTCCGGCGGCACCGACGTGATGGTCGAGCTGAACTTCGACCTGCGCCGGCCGTCCGCGATCCTCGACCTGAACCGGGTCGGCGAGCTGACGGAGTGGAGCACCGACGGGTCGTCGGTGCGGCTGGGCGCGGCCGTGCCGTACGCCCGGATCATCGACGAGCTGTCCGTTCCGCTGCCGGGGCTGGCGTTGGCTGCGCGGACCGTGGGCTCGCCGCAGATCCGCAACCGGGGCAGTGTCGGCGGCAACCTGGGCGCGGCCTCGCCGGCCGGCGACGCGCATCCGGCGCTGCTGGCCGCGGGCCGCGGAGTGCGGGTGGAGGCGCACTCGGTGCGCGGGGTGCGGCTGATCCCGATCGACGAGTTCTACCTCGGGGTGAAGCGCCACTGCCTGGCCCCGGACGAGCTGATCCGGGCGGTGCGGATCCCGGTCGCCGACGGCCCGCAGCAGTTCTCCAAGGTCGGCACCCGCAACGCGATGGTGATCGCGGTGTGCGCGTTCGCCCTCGCACTGCACCCGGCGGACCGCACGGTCGGCACCGGCCTGGGCTCGGCCGCGCCGACGCCGCGCCGGGCCGCGCGGGCCGAGGCGTACCTGGCGGACGCGCTGGCCTGGGAGTCCGGCGACCCGCCGGACCCGGAGGCGGTGCGGCGTTTCGGCGAGCTGGTGGCGGCCGCCGCCGATCCGATCGACGACGTCCGGGGCACCGCCGCGTACCGGCGGCACGCCCTGGCGGTGCTGGCCCGGCGCACGCTGGCCTGGTGCTGGAGCGACTACCGCGAGCAGCTGGGGAGGACCGCATGAGGGTGGTGTTCACCGCGAACGGCCGGCCGGTCGAGGCCGACGACGTGTGGGAGGGCGAGTCGCTGCTGTACGTGTTGCGCGAACGGGTCGGCCTGCCGGGTTCGAAGAACGCCTGCGAGCAGGGCGAGTGCGGCTCCTGCACCGTCTACCTGGACGGGGTGCCGGTCTGCGCCTGCCTGGTGGCGGCCGGTCAGGTGCAGGGCCGCGAGGTCCGCACCGTGGAGGGGCTGGCCGACCCGGACGGCGGGCTCGGCCCCGTCCAGCAGGCGTTCCTGGACGCGGGCGCCGTGCAGTGCGGCTTCTGCACGCCCGGCCTGCTGGTGCAGACCGACGCCCTGCTGGCCCAGCACCCGCGCCCGTCCGACGCCGACATCCGCGAGGCGCTGTCGGGCAACCTGTGCCGCTGCACCGGCTACGAGAAGATCATGGACGCGGTGCGGCTGGCCTCGGCCCGCATCGCAGGGGCGGGGGGCGGGGAATGACGACGACCCGTCCGGTCCAGGCCGAGAAGAACCTGCAGCGGATCGACCAGGCGTCCAAGGACGGCATCGGGCAGTCCCCGCTGCGGCCCGACGGCACGCTGAAGGTGAAGGGCGAGTTCGCCTACTCCTCCGACCTGTGGCACGAGGACATGCTGTGGGGCACGGCGCTGCGCTCCCCGCACCCGCGCGCGAACATCCGCTCCGTCGACGTCTCGGCGGCCCTCGCCGTCCCCGGCGTCCACGCGGTGCTCACCCACGAGGACATCCCGGGCGCCAAGTTCTACGGTCTGGAGGTCGCCGACCAGCCGGCCCTGGCCGTCGACAAGGTCCGCTACCAGGGCGAGCCGGTCGCCCTGGTGGCCGCCGACCATCCGGAGACGGCCCGCCGGGCGGCGAAGCGGATCGTCGTCGACTACGAGGTGCTCACCCCGATCACCACCGAGCAGCAGTGCCTGGATCCGGAGACCCACGGGTACGTCCACGAGCCGCACGAGTACAAGGCCCGCGCGCACGGCAACCTCTGCCACGAGCAGCGGCTGGTGGCGGGCCGCGGCGTCACCGACGAGGTGCGGGCGCTGGCGGACGTGGTCGTGGCGGGCGAGTACGAGGTCGGCATGCAGGACCAGGCGTTCCTCGGCCCCGAGTCGGGTCTCGCGGTGCCCGCCGAGGACGGCGGCGTGGACCTGTACATCGCCACCCAGTGGCTGCACGTGGACCGGCAGCAGATGGCCCCGGTGCTGGCCCTGCCGGAGGAGAAGATCCGGCTGACGCTGGCGGGGGTGGGCGGCGCGTTCGGCGGCCGCGAGGACCTGTCGATGCAGATCCACGCCTGCCTGCTGGCGCTGCACACCCGGAAGCCCGTCAAGATCGTGTACTCCCGCGACGAGTCGTTCTTCGGCCACGTGCACCGCCACCCGGCCCGGATGCGCTACGAGCACGGCGCCACCCGGGACGGGAAGCTGGTCTTCGCGGACTGCCGGATCGTGCTGGACGGCGGCGCGTACGCCTCCACCTCGGCCGCCGTGGCCGGCAACGCCGCCTCGCTCGGCCACGGCCCGTACGTCATCCCGAACGTCCGGATGCACGCCCTCGCGCTGTACTCCAACAACCCGCCCTGCGGGGCGATGCGCGGCTTCGGCGCGGTGCAGGCCGCGTTCGGCTACGAGTCGCAGATGGACCGGCTGGCGGCCGCGCTCGGCATGGACCCGGTGGAGCTGCGGCAGCTGAACGCCGTCGCGCAGGGCGACCTGATGCCGACGGGGCAGCCGATCGACGCGCCCGCGCCGGTCGCCGAGCTGCTGCAGCGCGCCAAGGACCGGCCGCTGCCGCCGCCGCTCGACCCGTCCGACCGGCGCGCGCTGCCGGGCGCGCTGTCCAACACCTCGCACGGCGAGGGCATCGTCCGCGGCGTCGGCTACTCGGTGGGCATCAAGAACGTCGGCTTCTCCGAGGGCTTCGACGACTACTCGACCGCCCGGGTGCGGCTGGAGGTGATCGGCGGCGAGCCGGTCGCCCTGGTGCACACCGCGGCGGCCGAGGTCGGCCAGGGCGGCATCACCGTGCACGCCCAGATCGCCCGCACCGAGCTCGGCGTCGAGCGGGTCACCATCCACCCCGCCACCACCGGGATCGGCTCGGCCGGCTCCACCTCGGCGTCCCGGCAGACGTACATGACGGGCGGCGCGGTCAAGCTCGCCGCCGAGGCCGTCCGCGAGGTGCTGCTCGACCGGGGACGCCGCCGGCACGGCTGGACGCACCGCGACCTGACGCTGACGGGCGGTCAGGTGGTGTCCGCCTCCGCCGGGGTGCTCGCCCCGCTGGCCGAGCTGCTCGGCGACGAGCCCGTCGAGCAGACCCGGGTGCACCGCCACCGGCCGACCGCCGCGCTGGACCCGGAGACCGGCCAGGGCTTCGGCCACGTCCAGTACTCCTTCTGCGCGAACCGCGCCGTGGTGGACGTGGATGTGGAGCTCGGTCTGGTCAGAGTGGTCGAACTGACGGCCGTTCAGGACGTCGGCCGGGCGCTCAACCCGCTCGCCGTGGTCGGCCAGATCCACGGCGGCTGCACGCAGGCGCTGGGCCTGGCGGTGATGGAGGAGATCGTGCTGACGGACGGCAAGGTGCGCAACGCCTCGTTCACCGACTACCTGATCCCGACCATCCTCGACACCCCGCCGATCCCGGTGGAACTCCTCGAACTCCCCGACCCGCACGCCCCGTACGGGCTGCGCGGCGTCGGCGAGGCCCCGACCGTCTCCGCCACGCCGTCCATCGTGGCGGCGATCCGGCAGGCCACCGGGAAGGCGCTCACCCGCATCCCGGTGCGGCCGGAGCACCTCACCGACACGCCCTGACCCCTTGGAACCGACATGGCACAGACCCCGGCGGAACCCGGCCCCACCTCGCGCGGCACGCTGGACCGGTACTTCCTGATCTCGGCGCGCGGGTCCACCGTGGGCACGGAAGTCCGCGGCGGCCTCACCACCTTCATGGCGATGGCCTACATCCTGCTGCTCAACCCGATCATCCTGAGCGGCGCGGACGTCACCGGGCACCGCCTCGACCACGCCCAGCTGGTCACCGCCACCGCGCTCGCCGCCGCCGTCACCACCCTCGTGATGGGCGTGTTCGGCAAGGTGCCGCTCGCACTCGCCGCCGGCCTGTCCGTCTCGGGCGTGATCTCCGCACTGGTGGTGCCGCACAGCACCTGGCCGCAGGCGATGGGCCTGTGCGTGATCTACGGCCTGCTGATCGTGCTGCTGGTGGTGTCCGGCCTGCGCGAGAAGATCATGCACGGCATCCCGCTGGCGCTGAAGCACGCGATCACCATCGGCATCGGCCTGTTCATCTCCATCGTCGGCTTCGTCAAGGCCGGATTCGTGCACACCGGCGGGCCGACCCCGCTCTCCCTCGGCCCGTTCGGCGAACTCGTGGGCTGGCCGGTGCTGCTCTTCTCACTCACCCTGCTGCTGATCTTCGTGCTGCTGGCCCGGGGTGTGCGCGGCGCGATCCTGATCGGCCTCGCGGTCGGCACCGCGGCCGCGATGATCGTCAACAAGGCCGCCGACCTGACCGCCGACGACTGGGGCGGCTCCGCGCCGGTCTGGCCGGGATCGCCGGTCGCCGCACCCGACTTCGGCCTCTTCGGCCACGTCGACCTGTTCGGCGCGTTCGGCGCGCAGGGCATGGGCGCGATCAGCGCCTCCGTCGCGGTGTTCACCCTGGTCCTGGCCGGCTTCTTCGACGCGATGGCCACCATCATCGGCGTCGGCACCGAGGCCGGCCTCGCCGACTCCAAGGGCCGGATGCCGGGCCTGTCGAAGGCGCTGTTCATCGACGGTGCGGGCGGCGCGATCGGCGGCGTGGCCGGGGCGTCCGGGCAGACCGTCTTCCTGGAGTCCGCGACCGGCGTCGGCGACGGCGCCCGCACCGGCCTGGCCTCCGTCGTCATCGGAGCCGTCTTCTCCCTGATGCTCTTCTTCTCCCCGCTCGCCGCCATCGTGCCGGTCCAGGTCGCCGCCGCCGCGCTGGTGGTGATCGGCTCGCTGATGATGAGTCAGGCCCGGCTCATCGACTGGTCGGACCGCGAGGTCGCCGTCCCCGCCTTCCTCACCAGCGTCGTCATGCCCTTCACCTACAGCATCACCGCGGGCGTCGCGGCCGGCATCGTCTCCTGGACGGTCGTCCAGGCCGGCACCGGCAAGTGGCGCGAGCCCGGGGTGCTGATGTGGATCCTCACGGTCGTCTTCGTCGTCTACTTCGCCCTCGCCCCGATCAAGTCCTGGCTCGGCGTCCACTAGCCACCCGGAGGGAGCACCTTTCGTGCAGGACATCGCCGCGCAACTCCACGCCTGGCACACCACCGGACGCCCCTTCGCCGTCGCCACCGTGGTCCGCGCCTCCGGCAGCGCCCCGCGCGGCCCGGGCGCGGCGCTCGCCGTCGACGCGTACGGCGAGGCCGTCGGCTCGATCTCCGGGGGCTGCGTGGAGAGCGCGGTGTACGAGTCCTGCCAGGAGGCCCTGGCCTCCGGCACCCCCGTCCTCGAACACTTCGGCTACAGCGACGAGGACGCCTTCGCCGTCGGCCTGACCTGCGGCGGCTCCCTCGACGTCTTCGTCCACCCCGTCGTCCCGGGCACCTCCCCCGGCCTGGACGCCGCCGTCCGCCTGGTCTCCTCCGGCGCCCCCGTCGCGGTGGCCCGGATCGTCGACGGACCGCCGGCCCTGCTCGGCCGCACCCTCACCGTCACCCCCGACGCCTCGTACGGCGCCCTCCCGCTCCCGTACCCGGTGGTCGCCGAGACCCGCGCCATGCTGGCGGCCGGCCGCACCGGCCTCCTGCCGGTCGGCGACGCCACCGTCTTCGTCGAGTCCTACGTCCCGCCCCCGCGCCTGCTGATCTTCGGCGCCATGGACTTCGCCGCCGCCCTCGCCCGCATCGGCAGGTTCCTCGGCTACCGCGTCACCGTCTGCGACGCCCGCCCGGTCTTCGCCACCCGCCGCCGGTTCCCCGACGCGGACGAGATCGTCGTCGACTGGCCCCACCGCTACCTCGACGCCGAAGCCTCCCGGCTCGACGCCCGCACCGCCGTCTGCGTCCTCACCCACGACGCCAAGTTCGACCTCCCCCTCCTCGAACGGGCCCTCCGCCTCCCCCTCGCCTACGTCGGCGCCCTGGGCTCCCGCCGCACCCACCACGACCGCCTCACCCACCTCCGCGAAGCCGGCCTCACCCCCGCCGAACTGTCCCGCCTCCACTCCCCCATCGGCCTCGACCTCGGCGCCCGCACCCCCGAGGAGACCGCCGTCTCCATCGCCGCCGAACTCGTCGCCCACACCCGCGGCGGCACCTGCCTGCCCCTCACCGCCACCAGGGGGCCGATCCACCACGAACAGGCCTGACGGGACGTCCGACCGGCACATCGAGCGGTGTGCAGATCTCACTGCCTGCGGAACCGGTCGGGCGACGGCGGCCCGCTGGTCGGCGCCAGGCTGTCCACGGCTTTCCCCGACATCCTGAAGAGCAGTTCGACCGGGCACGCGCGGCCGGGTCCGAAGAAATCCGGCAGGACGACCTCGATGCCCGGCCCTGCGGAGGGCAGTTCCTTGTACTGCCAGGTGCCACCGCTGGTTTCCTTGACAGCGGTGGACCCTTCGAGCGAGGCGCGGCACAACGACTCGAGGACCGTCGTACTTCCCAACCGCCCATCGGGCAGGATCTCCAGCCGCTCCTCACCGGCCACCCAGGTTCCCGTCACATCCGGGTGGTCCTTCTTCGCGGAGTACCGCTCGCAGCCGCCGATCAGTCCGAAGCCGAGCAGCGCCACCGCGAAGAACGACGGCAGTCCCATGACGCGTGACGGCCTGCGCTTCACTTCTCCTCCATCAGGAATCGAACGCCCGCGTCGCGCCGTACTTCTCGGCGTCCTCCAGGACCACCGGGCTCACCTGCCGCGGCACGCCCGGCCACTCGCGCCGGGTCGGCAGGCCGGTCGGGAGCATGGGGGCCACCGCCTCGAACATCGCCCACACCGCCGAGCCGCGGTAGTCGGCGAACTCTTCGGTGGCGGCCAGCCACAGGGCGCCGGACGGGAGTTCGTCGACGGTGGAGAGGGCCGAGCCGGCGAACGCTGCGGCGCCGCCGTGTTCGGCTGCCAACTGCCGTGGTGCGACGGTGATCCAGTCGTAGCCCCGGAGGATCCGGCGGGCGTCGTCGTAGGTGTCGCCGAGGTCGCGGAGGCCCAGCGCGTGCTCCAGCTCGGTGCACGTCATCTCCCCGCCGTGGCCGATGGATCCGAACACCGGGTCCACCTGCTCGGCCACCGCGCGGATGCTCTCCACCAGGGCGCCGGAGTCCGGGGTCTCCATCCGCAGGACCGCCCACCGGTCGTCGGCGTCGTCGCGCCATGCCGTCAGGTCGCACACGACCTCGACGTTGAGTCCGCCCTGCCCGATGACGGCTGCCACTGCGTACACGGTCCGGCCCTCCGCTGCCCGTTCGGCGAGCCAGTCGAGGTTCTCCGGGCTGTACGGGCGGTGCTGGAACATGCCGCCGAGCTCCAACGAGGCCGCGGACAGCCGGATTCGGCCGACGAGCGCGTCGCCGTGGACCCGCCCGGCGCTGCCGTCCGCGAGGTCGTCGACGCGGGCTTTCAGCGGGCCTTCGATCCGGCCCAGCGCATCGGTGAGGAATCGGAGGACGGTCGCCCGGTACTCCTCCGGGCTGCCGACGTCCAGCAGGACTTCCCCGGAGAGGCGTGCGTTGTCGGACATGTCCATCCCCATCCAGGCAAATCCTCGGTCCGTCAGATCCCGTCGCCGTCACGGTGGTTGCGCACGTTCCCGGATCGGCGGCCCCAGGGTACCGAGGAGCTCAGAGGGCCGCACCCAACGGCCGGCCGGGCTGGGAGCCGGGGAGGACCCAGGCGACGGCGGAGGCGTTGTGGGTGAGGAAGGGGTTGAGGGCGTCGTTCCCGGCGAGGCGGTTCTGGACGCGGGTGAACAGGGCGGGGTCGCGCATGAACGCGCAGAAGAGGAGGCCGCGGTCGTCGGGGGCGTCGTCGTAGGAGTAGCCGCGGCGGAGCATCCGGGCGCCGCCGTCGAGGCGGGGGCTGCTGAGGCGGACGTGCGCGTCGGCGGGGATGACGTACGAGCCGTCGGGGTGCTTGATGTAGATGTCGGGGTCGTCGTGCTCGGCGGTGCCGGTGAGCGGGGCGCCGGAGGCGAGGCGGCGGCCCATCGCCAGTTCCTGACGGTCGGTCGGGAGCGCGGTGAAGGCGGCGCTGTCCATGCGTATCCGGCGGTAGACCAGGATGGTGCCGTCGGAGTGCCAGAGGCCGGGGTCGGCGGGGTCGGGGTTGGCGCTGCCGTCCTTGAAGCCGAACAGGTTGCGCGGGGTCTCGCCGTCGGGGACGGGCGGCAGCAGGCCGGCCTGGCTCCATCGGGACGAAGCACCGAAGGGCTTGGCCGCGGCGAGCAGATGCTCCGTCAGGATGCCGGTGGTCCAGGGCTGTTCGGCCGAGACCTGGAGCAGCAGGTCGCCGCCGCCGCGCTTCTCGTCGAGCCGGTCACCGGGGAAGGCCGGGAGTTCGGCGAGTTCGGCGGGCGCGTCGAGCTTCAGCCGGGCGGCCAGTGCGGGGCCGATCGCGACCAGCGAGGAGATCGGGGCGGCGGCCAGTCGCGGGTCGGCGAGGCTGCCGTCGGACGCGGCGGCGAGCACCTTGTCGAGGCCCGCGAGCAGGCCGCGCAGCGCCGCGCGGTCGGCGGAGGCGGGCAGGTCGAGGGCCAGCAGCCTGGTGGCGGGGAGTTGGCGGTACGTCAGGCCGGACTGCCGCGCGCCGTGGTGCGGAATCGGGGCGGGCGGCGCGGCGGCCGGCGCGGGCCCGGGGTTTCGACCGAAGGCGGTGGCGGTGGCGGCGCCCGCCCCGGCGGCCAGCACGGCGCCGGCCGACAGCAGCGCCCGACGGCCGATCCGGGGCCGGGCAGTGGCGGCGGCGTCCTGCGGGTTCCCCGATTCGATGTGCATGGCCGCTATTGGAGACGATAGAACACGTTTCATGCAACTCCTCCATGATTTCCACCCGTTGATGCGCCGTCGGACCGGTCCGCGCCGGTTCCGGGCCGGCCTCGTGGCACTGGGCCTGCTGCTGCCGGCGCTGGCCGCCTGTTCCTCGTCGGCGTCCACGTCCGCCGACCGCCACCCGCCGGGCACGGTGATCCAGGTGCCCGAGGACGTCCCGACGGTGCAGCGGGCCGTGGACGTCGCCGACCCGGGCGACCTCGTCCTGGTGCATCCCGGCGTGTACAAGGAGAGCGTGCGGATCACCAAGCCCCGGATCGTGCTGCGCGGTTCGGACCGCAACACGGTGGTCTTCGACGGCGACCTGAAGCTGATCAACGGCATCACCGCGACCGGCGCGGGCACCGTGGTCGAGAACCTCACCGTGCGGGGCTTCCTGGCCAACGGCGTGCTGTTCACCGGCGTCACCGACGAGAAGCTGCAGCGCCACGGCGCGGGCGGCTCCGCGTACGACCCGCTGGACACCACCCGGTTCCCGGCGGTGCAGGGCTTCCGGGCGAGCAAGGTGACGTCGTACGGGAACGCGCTGTACGGCATCTACGCGTTCGACGCGCGGGACGGGATCATCGAGGACTCGTACGCGTCCGGGATGGCCGACTCGGGGATCTACGTCGGCCAGTGCAAGCCGTGCAACACGCTGGTGCGGGGCAACACAGTGGAGCGCAACGCGGTCGGCATCGAGATCACCAACGCCTCGGAGAACCTCACCGTGGTGGGCAACCGGGCGGTGAACAACCGGGTCGGCGTGACCGTCAACTCCAACGACCTGGAGTCGCTGGCCCCGCAGCACGCCGCGGTGATCGCCGGCAACGTGGTCGCGAACAACAACTCGGCGGACTCGCCGCAGCAGGCCGACGGCGGTTTCGGCATCGGGATCGGCATCGGCGGCGGCACCGACAACCGGGTCGAGCGCAACCTCGTCCAGGGCAACCGGGCGGCGGGCGTCGTGGTCACCGACCCGCCGGGGCACCCCGCCTCGGGCAACCGGGTGACCGGGAACCGGGCCACCGGCAACGGTGTGGACCTGGTCAGTTCGGCCGTCGACCCGGGCAACTGCTTCTCCGGTAACAGCCCGGGCACCCAGAGCCCCGCCGACCTGGAACAGCTGGCCGCGTGCGGGGCGAGCGGCGGCGGCAAGGTCCCGCCGGGCCGGGCCGCCGGGGTGCAGGCCCCGCCGGGGATGGCGTTCAACGCCGTGCCGGTGCCGCCCGCGCAGCCGTCGATGGCCGACCCGAACGCCCCGGCCGTCCCCGCCGTGGACCTGCCGGGCAAGGTCGACCCGGACGGCTACCCGCTGCCCGCCGCGGTCTGACGGCATCTCAGCCCGTGGTCGCCCAGGGCGCTTCCGGGAGCTTGGCCCCGGCGTCCTGACCGCCGATCTCCAGGGTGGTCGGGGTGCCGAGGCCGGCCATCCGCATGGTGACCCGGCGCAGGCCGCCGTCGCCGTCGAGCCAGTAGGTGATCGGCGAGGTGGCGCCGGTGTCCTTGTCGGCGGCGTCGCGGGAGCGCGGGCCGGCGATCCGGTCGTAGTCGCGGCCGTCGATCCGGTCCCGGCCGAGCCAGCGCGGCCCGGACTGGACCAGCAGCAGCGGGTTGTCGGGCCGGTCCGCGCCCAGCTGGATCAGCAGTTGGAGCCCGGCGTCCAGCGGGTCGGTGCCGTAGCTGCGCGAGGACCAGCCGGCCCGCGGCACGTGCTCGGCCTGCTCCCAGGCCGGGCCGCTCGCGCCCGCGGGCGCCTTGGCCAGGCCCAGGCCGCCGGTGTCCCACACCACCAGGCCCTGGTCGATGGTGCCGTTCTTGCCGCTGACGGTGTAGCTGCCCGCCGCGTGCTTGCTGCGGTAGTCCACCACGCCCTGCACCTCGACCACCATGCCGTTGCCCTCCTGCGCCTTCAACGTCACCCGCAGCGGGCTGGCCTGGTAGACCTTCAGCCGGGACAGCGCCAGTCGGGACGCCTCCTCGGTGGACAGCGGACGGCTCTCCTCCTCGCCGCCCACCAGCTGCCAGGCCGTCACCCCGCCGCCCGCGAGCACGGCCGCCGCCACGGCGGTGACGATCAGGCTGCGGCGGGACGGGCGCTTCTTCTCGGATGCCATCGGGGTGTGTCGCTCCTCGGTGCGGGACGGTCGGTGCTCGGGGAAGGGCCCCGGGAGAGTATCCCGGGGCCCCTCGGTCGTGCGTTTGTGCTCGGGCGTCAGGCGGTGCGGCGCTTCCGGGCGACGATCAGGATTCCGGTGCCGACCGCCAGCAGGACCGCTCCGCCGACCAGGGTCCAGGTCAGCGCGGTGTCGTCCATGCCGGTGAAGGCCAGGCCGCCCGACGGCTGCGTCGGGGCCTGGGTGGGCCTCGGCGTCGCCGGCGGGGTGGGGGCCGGGGTGGTGGGCGGCGGCGGGATCAGCTTGTTGACGGCGGTCGTGGTGACGCCGTCCTCCAGGTGCTCGTCGTCGAGCACGACCGGGCCGAGGACGGGCTGCTCCGGCGCCTGGTAGCCCTTGGGCGGGGTGACCTCCTGCCAGTAGTACGTGCCCTTGTCGACATTGCCGGCACAGGTGCCGTTGTCGCCGGTGGTGCACGGGTCGCCGATCTTGGTGTCCGCCTTGTCGCCGTCGGTCTGGAGGCCGTCGGTGCCGTTGGTCTCGCGCCACAGCTGGAAGACCGCGCCCGGCAGCGGCTTGCCGTCCTGGTCGTGCTTGACCAGGCGCAGCGCGCCCTGCTGCTGGCTGAAGCCGAAGTCGAAGGTGTGGTCGTTCTGACCCGGGCCGCCCGTGGTCAGCGCGCGCTCGACGTAGGTGCCGCCCTTGGGGACGGTGCCGTCGGAGTCGATCGCCTTGTTGTCGCCGACGTTCGCCTTGGTCGGGACCCAGTGGTAGAGCGGGCCGCCCTTGGCGTAGTCCGCCGGGTTGTCCAGGCGGATCGTGTACTTGGTGTTCGGCTTGAGCCCGCCGGTGACGTTGGTGTCGTCGAAGTAGTACTCACCGCGCGCGGTGGTCTTCGCCGTGCCGACCTTCTTGCCGTCGGCGTCGTACAGGTTCACCGTCGCGCCCGGAACGGGCTTCTGCTGCGGCAGTTGCAGGCCCGAACGCTCCGGGTCGTACCAGACCCGGTTGCCGATCTGCAGCGGCGCCTTGTCGCAGAGCACTTCGAGGTCGGCCATCGCCGCGCCCTTGCCGAACCGGGACGTGCCGTTGGACAGTTCGTTGCCGAAGCCCGGGTCGATCCCGCCGTCGCGGAGGGTGAACATGGTGCCGGCGGTGACGATGTGGTTGGAGACGTCGTAGCCGGAGGTGGCGATGGAGTTCTCGACCTTGGAGAGCGCCATGCCCGCGAACGACGCGTACGGGTGGCCGACCGGGGCTGGGCGGTTCAGGTTGAAGAAACCCTTGCCCTTGGTGGTGATCCCGCAGCCGAGGTTGACGTCCATGACGTAGGAGTCGCCGGACTTGCAGGCCTTGTTGAGGTCGGCCGAGGCGAGCACGTAGACGAAGCCGTTCGGCAGCGGGCCCTCGGGCGGGGCGGCGGCGGCCTGGTCGGCGTAGCGGTCGCGGAACGAGAGCAGCATGGAGCCGTCGGTCTCGAAGCCGATCTCGCCGAGCTCGGGCTCCGGGTTGAGGCCGCAGACCTGCCCGTTCGCCATCGGCACGGTGTCCTGCCAGGGGTACCAGAAGTAGCCGCCGCAGGCGTTCCCGGCCGGCGTGCCGTGGTAGTCGATCGGCTGGTCGAGCACGGCCGCGTCGAACGTCCCGGTGGCCGGGTCGAACGGCAGGACGATCGCGCGCAGGTCGCCGATCTTCTGGGTGGACTGGCCGGAGCAGACGCCGCCGACGTAGCCGACGCCGTCCTGCATGCCGAGGCCGAACGGCCGCCAGTCGTCCGCCGACGGGCAGTTCGGCGTCGGGATCGCGTAGACGGCCTTGGGCTTCTCGACCGTCTTCGCCGTGGCGTCGTACCGGTACAGCTTCCGGTCGTGGAGGTTGACCACGTACAGGTCGCGGCCGTCCTCGGAGAGCTTCAGCCCACCGAGGCTCTCCTTGCCGACCGGGGCGACGAACGCGTCGTCCTGGGCGTTGCCGGCGTGCGCGGTGCTGCCGGCGTTCGGGACGACGGTGAACAGCGAAGTGGTCTTCGTCGCCGGGTCGGTGACGTAGATCGCGCCCGGCCCGCCGGAGCCGTACACGGTGGCGCGCTTGGCCTGGGCGGAGCTGAACAGCCGCTGGTCGTCGCGGTTCCAGGCGATGCCGAAGACGTTGCCGGTGTCGCCGGTGTTGGCGATGTCGGTGACGTCCTGGTTCACGCCCCGGGAGCGGTACGGGAAGGTCAGCAGGGTGCGGCCGCTCGCCGGGTCCAGGGAGGCCGGCTGGCAGGCGGTGGCCAGCGGGGCGTTCTGCTGGCAGTAGTCGGCCGGGTTCCAGAAGCCGGTGGTCAGGGTCGCGTGCTTGCCCGCCGACAGGTCGACGAACTCCTCGTTGCTGCTGAGCTTGTCCGGCGCACCGGCCAGGCCCTCACGGGAGGCGAAGGCCGGGAACAGCACGCCCGGCTTCGGATTGACCACCTCGACGCGGTACTTGCCGCTCGCCGTCGCCTTGGCGGGCTTCAGCGTCACGGTGCCGTCGGCGGCGGTGACCGCGGTGCCGACGGCGCCGTCGTCGCCGGTCAGGGTGACCGTCACTCCGGCCATGCCCGGCTCCAGCGCCGGTCCGGACCAGGTTCCGCTCTCGTCGACCGTCCGCACCACCTGGACCGTCACCGAACCTTCGGCGGTCACCGGCGAGGCGGAGGGCGCGGTGACGGCTGCGGTGGCGGCGAGGGCCGCCACCACGGCGGCGGCCCGCCCGGCCGTCCGCCGGCCCGCGCGGGGCGCGGGCGCTCGGGTTTCCTGTTCTGTCTGGGTCATGCCCTGCTCTCGTCGTCAGGAAGGCACGCCGAACCCCCGCAGCAAGTTCACCGATTCGGTCCCGCGCACTCCTCGTTTGGCCGAATAGTAAGCGGAATAGACACGTCCCGCTTACTTACCAAGCAAATTGACGATTCATCAGGAAGCACGACCGATCAGTTCCGTGCGCTCCCCACGCCCCGAAGCCGGCCCGCGCGCCCGTACGCCGCTCCCCACCTCGCGGCTCCCCACCATTCCCCCGCAGCTCGCACGCCCGGCACGCCCGGCGCGCGGCAGAAATCCCCGCACCCATTCCCGCGGGGCCGGTGCGTGAGTACGACTGCAGATCATCACGACCGAACCGCCCCGCCGTCAAAGCGCACCATTGCCGCCAAGTCGACTTTGAGACAATTCCCCTGACGGTTCCGAGCGGACCGGGCAGTCGTGGCACACCGACCGGGCCCGCCGCCCGCGCATCCGGCGGGCCTCGCCCTGCTCGCCGCACGGCGAGAAGAACACGGCGGAGTCCATGCCCCGGCAGGCGGCGCGGGCCTGCCGTCCCCACTGGTTCAGCAGCGGCTCGGTGGTCGGCGGCTTCATCGCGCTCACCCCTGACGCAGGGTCGGCGGGGTCGCCGCCGCAGAGGCCTGCGCCTCGGACTCCAGGACCGGCCCCCGGCCGACCGCGTTCGCGCCAGTCACGGTGCGCTCCCTCGAAGTTGGGCTCGGATCGACCTCCACCCCAGGAACGCGCCCCGCCCCCGGCCGGCCCGACGACGCACCCGCCGCGTCCGGTCCGTGCACACCTCCCGTCCCCGTCCGACCGACTCCCGGCTCCCGGGTTCCCGTCAGGCCTGCGTCGGCTTCGGCGTCCAGCCCGGCCCGCGCAGCACGTGGCCGAACCGGTCGGACCAGTTGCGGGCGCCGCGCACGTCCCGGGCGATCGCGACGAGTTCGTGGGTCTGCACCCGCAGGATGTTGTAGGTGTCGATGTTCTTGGTCAGGCCGTAGCGCACCCGTTCGCCCTCGGGCTCGAAGGTGCCGAAGAGCCGGTCCCAGAGGATCAGGATCCCGCCGTAGTTGATGTCGAGGTACTGGCGCTGCGATCCGTGGTGGGCACGGTGGTGGCTCGGGGTGTTGAGGACGAACTCGACGGGCGCCCACATCCGGTCCACCAGCTCGGTGTGGATGAAGAACTGGTAGACCAGGTTGATCGCGAAACAGGCCGTCAGCACCTCGGGCCGGACGCCGATCAGCATGACCGGCACCAGGAACGGCAGCGCCGTGACCGCCAGCAGGAACGGCTGGCGCAGCGCGACCGACAGGTTGTACCGCTCACTGCTGTGGTGCACCACGTGCACCGCCCACAGCACCCGTATCTCGTGGTGCGCGCGGTGGAACCAGTAGTACGCGAAGTCCACGGCGATCATCCCGGCCACCCAGGCCGGCCAGCCGTCGAGGTGCCACGGCACCGCCGAGTGCAGCCGCAGCAGCACCACGGCCTCGACGATCGCCCACGGCATGGCGACCAGTTGGTTGCCGACGGCCGTCGCGATGTTCAGCAGGGAGTCGCGCCTGTCGTAGGAGGGCAGCCGGCGTCGGCGCAGCACGAACAGTTCCACGAGCATGCCGAGGAGGAAGACCGGGGCGGAGAGCCAGAGTACGAGCGATGCGAGATCCATGAGCCCGGAGCATAGGGTTACTGGTCCAACCAGACAACGAGTAATGCGGACGGCCCGCCTGAGTATGCTGACCGCGTGAACCTCCGACCCGTGGGCCCCATGCCGCTCTCCGGCCAGATCCACCGTCAGCTGATGGACGCGATCCTCGACGGCACGCTCACCGGCGCCCTCCCGTCCGAGCGCGAACTCGCCGAAACCTTCGGCGCCAACCGGCACGCCGTCCGCGAGGCCATCAAGCGCCTGCAGCAGGGCAACCTCGTCGAGGTCAACCAGGGCGGCGCCACCCGCGTCCTCGACATCCCCGCCCACGCGGGACTCGACCTGCTCCCCGAACTCGTCATCGCCCGAGGCACGTTCAACGACGAGGCCACCGTCGGCGTCCTCGAACTCCGCGCCTGCATCGGCGCCGACGCCGCCCGCCTCTGCGCCGAACGCTCACCCCACGTCGGCGCCCACCTGCTCGACCTGCTCCCCCACGACGCGATGTCCGACGCCGAACTCTCCGCCACCGGCGCCGCCTACTGGACCGCCCTGGTCACCGGCACCAACAGCCTCCCCTACCGCCTCGCCCTCAACACCCTGATGGCCGGCCTCGAAGCGATCGACGACTCCCCCACGGCAAAGCACTTCATGGCCGCCCTCCGCGACGAATCCCGCCGCACCGCCGACCTCGAACAACTCGCCCGCACCATCACCCGCAGCGACCCCGCCGCGGCCCACGCCACGGCCACCCGCCTGCTCAACACCTCGATCACGGCCGTCCGGAACGCGGCAGACCGGCCCTGACCCCCTCGCCCTCGGCGAACGCGCCCGTCGCAGGCCCAACCGCCCCGGCCGACGGCGCGCCGCACGCGCTGCGGCCGCCCGACGACCGTCCTCCGGCATGCCGCACTCCCCCGGCTCCCCGCTGTCCGGGAAGCCGCCGCAACGTGAATCGGCGTACCGCCACGGAGGATGAACTCCCTTTGGTATAAGAGCAGTTACATCAGCGGCGACAACGGGTTCCGGCCGGCCGGCGCCTCGGCTCCGGCCCACCGCCCGGTGGTCCTTCCGGCACCGACGTCGCCGTCCGACACAGGGAGTTGCAGCATGCCTCGCACCGACATCCGGGCCGCCCTCGACGACATCGTCTTCTCCTCGGACCTCGATCTCGACAAGGCCGCCGAGCGTCACATCACCCCCGACTTCGTCCAGCGCATCGACGGCAGAACCGTTGAGCGCGAGGCGTTTCTCGTCAACATGGCGAATCTCCGCGAGGCCGTGGTCTCCGGCGTGATCGAGATGCACCAGGAGCTCTTCGACGGCGACAACTACGCCGACCACCACACCGCCGCCATCTCGATGAAGGACGGCTCCACCCTCCACATGGAGGTCTACCTCTTCGCCGAGTTCGCCGCGGACGGCCGCTTCCGCCGCATCAACGAGACCACTCTCGTCCTCGAAGGCCCCGCCGACGCGAGCTGAGCACGCGCAGCGGGTGTGCGAATCGCCTCGCGCCGGGAGCCACCGGCCCGGAGCAGTCCGGGGCAGCCCGATCCGCACCCGCTGCCCGGACGGCATCGACCCCGAAGACCTGGGCCGCCCCGGTCACGTTCCGGAACGCCGGCATGAGCGACAGCGTGGAGGCCGCCGAGCGGTGGTTGTGACGGCCTGTCAGGCGAGGGTGGCGAGGAGGCGGGCGAGCTCGGCCGGCTTGGTGAACATCGGCCAGTGGCCGGAGTCGAAGTCGAGGTACTCGACGTGCTTGGCGGCGGCGAGTTCGGGGGCCTGGCCCTCGGCGACCCAGGCGCGGACCTGGTCGGGGTCGAATTCGGGGCAGACCATGGTGATCGGGACGTCGAACCGGCGCGGGTCCGTCAGGCGGACGATTCCGCGGGCGACGTGTTCGGGAACGGGGATCGCCTCGGCGGCGATCCGCTGCCGCTGGCTCTCGTCGAGGTCGGCGCTGTCCCGGCCTTCGAACGGCCCCCAGCCGGGGAACGGCATGACGCCGTCGCGGATCTCGAAGAATTCGGCGTAGGGCGCGCCGTCCTGCTGCGGGTACCCGCCGACCAGGACGAGCGAGGCGACCCGTTCGGGCCGCGCGTCGGCGGCCAGCCAGCCGAGGGTGCAGGCGGCGGAGTGGGCGACCAGCATGACCGGGTCGGCCGCCGCGTCCACTGCCGAGACGACCGCGGCGAGTTGCTCGTCCAGCGTGGTCGAGGGCCCGGCGGGCAGGGTCAACGGGCCGGGCCGGTGGCCGAGTTCGCGGAGGACGGGGGTCACGCCGTCCCAAGCGGCGCCGTCCAGCCAGAGACCGCCGATGAGCAGGATGTCCACGATGAGCTCCCGAAGAAGAGAGAAGGGAAGCGGGCGCTTCAAAGGCTAGGTGCGGTTCCGGACGATCTGCTTCCTGATTGTCGCGGGATCGGCCTACGCTGGCCGACATGTCGACCGGAACGAGTCCCACCGCCCGCGCGCTGCGCACTCTGGAGATCCTGCGGGCCCGGCCGGGCACCACGTCGGAGGAGTTGGCGGAGCGGCTCGGGGTGACGGACCGGGCGGCCCGGCGGTACGTGGCGATCCTGCGGGAGGCCGGGATTCCGGTGGAGTCGGAGCGCGGGCCGCACGGCGGGTACCGGTTGCGGCGCGGGACGCGGCTCGCGCCGGTGGCGTTCACCCAGGCGGAGGCGTTGGGCCTGGTGATGGCGGTGCTGGACGGGCGGCCGGCGGCCGGTGAGCCGGGCGATCCGGTGGGGGCGGCGCTGGACAAGGTGGTGCGGGTGCTGCCGGAGGAGGTCGGGCGGCAGGCGGCGGCCCTGCGCGAGCATGCGGCAGCCGCGCCGGACCCGCGGGCGGTGTACGCGGATCCGGGGGTGACGAACACGCTGGTCGAGGCGGTGGCGGCGCACCGCCGGGCGGTGATCACGTACCGGAGCGCGGCGGGCGACGAGTGGCGGGCGGAGGTGGATCCGTGGGCGGTGGTGGTGCGCCGGGCCCGCTGGTACCTGCTCTGCCATTCGCACCGGTCGGACGCGATCCGCACCTTCCGGATCGACCGGGTGCTGGCGGCGGAGGAGACCACGACCGGCTTCCGGATGCCTGCCGACCTCGACCCGGTCGCGCTGCTGGAGGCGCATCTCGGTTCGGGCTGGGCCTACCCGACCCACGTGGTGTTCGACGCCCCGTTGGCACAGGTCGCCCCGTGGGTCGCCGGGCCGATGGGCCGCCTCGAAGCGGCGGGCGAGCGGCGGTGCGTCCTGCGCGGCAGCACCCGCAACCCGACGATGTACGCCCGGGAATGGCTGTCGGGAGTCCCGTTCGACTTCCGGGTCGTGGGCGGCCCGGAGCTGCGTGCGGCGGTCGCCGCGGCGGCGGCCCGCTTCGCCGCCGCCGTCGCAGGACCGACAGAACCCGAGCAGCCCGGGGAGCCCGCGGGGCCCGGGGAGGTCAGTCGCTCAGCGCCAGCTTGACCCCGAAGCCGACCACGGCGGTCCCGGTGACGCGGTCGAGCACCCGGCGGGCGGCGGGGCGGCGCAGCCAGCCGCGCAGGGTGTGGGCGAAGCCGATCAGGACGGCGGACCACAGGGTGCCCTCGATCACGTGCACGGAGGTGAGCAGGACGCCGGCCGGCAGGTGCGGGGCACCGGCGGGGATGAATGGGGGCAGCACCGCGACGTAGAACACGCCGACCTTCGGGTTGAGCAGGTTCGTGAGCGTGCCGCGCCGCCAACCGGCCCACCAGCCACCGGGGTTGTCGGTCTCCTCCGGCCCGTCGGAGGAGCTGTCGTGCTTGCGGCTGCGGAGCAGCTGGACGCCCATCCACAGCAGGTAGCAGACGCCGGCCCAGCGCAGCGTCTCGTACGCGGCGCGGGAGGCGGTGAGCAGCACGCTGAGGCCGGCGGCGGAGGCGGTGCCCCACAGCATCGTGCCGGTCTGGATGCCCATGACGACGCCCCAGGCCTGGCGGCGGTGGCCGAGGGCGGCGGTGCGCAGGATGAGGGCGGTGTCGAGGCCGGGGGTGAGGGTGAGCAGGCCCACGACCAGCGCGAAGGAGGCGAGGGGGGCGGCCATGGCGGTGAGATCCATGGACTGTCAGTCTACGGGGCGGCCGAACCGGGCCAGACAGTGCCATACCTTCTTCAGCTCCTGCGGGTCGTACTGCCCGCTGCGGACGGCGGCCCCGATGACGGCCGGGTCGAGCACGCCGCCGGTCGATCCCCCGGGCGAGCCGTCGCGGGCGATCTTCGCGCCGAGGGCGGTGATGTGCGGGCCGCGGTAGTCGTCGTGGCGGGCGAGCTCGTCGACGGTGAGCCGGTGGCCGGGGTGCCATTCGAGGCGGCAGGGCAGCGCGCGGGCGGCGGTCTCGACGGCGGTGCCCCGGTAGCAGGGGTCCAGGACGAGTGCGTCGAAGTGGTCCGGCACTCGGACGCTGCCGTGCAGTTGGGCCTCCACGTAGGCGTCCAGCAGGTCCGGTCCGTCGGCCTCGACCAGGGTGATCAGGGCCATCGCGGCGGCGGTGCCGAAGTGTTCGGGCTCGAAGACGCTGTCGGGGTAGCAGAAGGTGGCCCGGTCCAGCGCCCCGGGCGCGAGCCGGAAGTGCGCGGAGCCGAACCGGGGTGCGCCGCCGTAGGGGCTGCGCAGGTGGTTGAGCGCGCCGTAGACGGGGCGGCGCTCGGCGGGGGCGTCGTCGTAGGCGCCGCCGAAGATCCGGCTCTCCCACGTCCACCGGTCGCCGCCGGGGTGGGCGGTGAGGCCGCCGTTGCTGGTGCCGGTGGAGAACTGGGAGCGGTACACGCCGTCCCGGGCCAGCGACTCCAGGATCGGCACCCCGTCGAGCTCGCGGTCGGGGTGGAAGTTGAGCGTGACGTCGATCCCGGCGGGCAGCGGGTCGCCGCTGCTGCGGGCGGCGACGTGCCGCAGGGCTCGGGCTTCGGGTGTGTCCATGGACGGCAGTCTTACGCCGAGAACCCGCGTTGTGCAGCCGGTTTTCCCCGCGCCCGGCGGGTGCGGCCCGGCCGGTTCTCCCACCGGCCGCGCCGCACCCGCCAACTGCCGTTCCGTCAGCCCGCGTTGATCCGGGCCCCGAGCCGGAGCAGCCCGGGGCTGATCCGGCCGAGCAGCCTGGCGGCCTTGGCCTCGACGGTGACGGGGACGACGGCCTTGCCGGTGCGGACGGCGCGGACGATCTCGGCGGCGACCTTCTCCGGCGGGAAGCCCCGGCGGGCGTACATCTTGGACACCCGGGCCTGCTTGGCGGCCTGTTCGTCGGTGTCGAGGCCGGAGAAGGTGGTGGTGCGGGTGATGTTGGTGTTGACGATCCCGGGGCAGATGGTGGAGACGCCGATCCGGTGCGGGGCGAGTTCGGCCCGCAGGCAGTCGGAGAGCATGTACACCGCCGACTTGGAGGTGGCGTACGCGGCCAGCACCTTGGACGGCAGGTAGGCGGCGGCGGAGGCCAGGTTGACGAGGTGTCCGCCCCGGCCGTGGTCGACCATCAGCTGCCCGAAGGCGCGGCAGCCGTGGATGACGCCCCACAGGTTGACGTCCAGGACGCGCCGCCACTCCTCCTCGGTGGTCTCCAGGAACGTCCCGGAGTGGCCGATGCCCGCGTTGTTGACCACCACGTCGGGGACGCCGAAGTCCGCGGCGACCTGCTCGGCGAAGGCGGCCATGGCCGCGCCGTCGCTGACGTCCACCTGGTACGCGCCGGACTTGACGCCGGACAGCGCGCACAGTTCGGCGGTGCGCTGCGCGGCGGGCAGGTCGCGGTCGCAGACCACCACCCGGGCGCCCTGGTCGGCGAAGGCCAGTGCGGTGGCCCGGCCGATGCCGCTGCCGCCACCGGTGACGACCACCAACTCGCCGCCCCCGGAGGGTTCCTGACGCAGCGCGCCGTGGTCGCGGGCGACGAACTCGCGGACCAGCGCGGCGACGGTGGGGCCCTTCTCCAGCAGCGCCGACCAGTGGGTGGCGTTCAGGGTGCGACGGGTCAGCCGGGGCGCCCACCGCTCCAGGCCCTCGGACAGGAACTCCGCGACGTAGTGGTCGCGCTGCAGGGTGATCAGCTGGACGGGCACCTCGGTGCGGCGTTCGCGCGGCCTGGCGATCGAGGGCCGCATGTTGGCCCGGTACAGCTCGATGCCGTGCACGGCGTCCTTGGCGAGGGTGCGCTGCGGGTGGCCGGGCCGGGGGCGGACGGCCTCCAGGTCGTTCAGCACCCGGGGCCACAGCCGGGCCAGGCCGAGCTTCCACGCGGCGGGCGCGACGACGGGCAGGTGGAACAGGCCGATGTACCAGGAGTGCACGCCCTGGCGCAGCAGTTGGGAGACGTGCCGGGGCGTCGGCCGGCGCAGCCGGTGCCGCATCCAGAAGCCCATGTGGTCCAGGCAGGGGCCGGACATGGTGGTGTAGCTGGCTATCCGCCGGTACGAGCCGGGGGCGGTGACGGCCTCCCAGGACTGCACGCTGCCCCAGTCGTGCGCCACCACGTGCACCGGCCGGTCGGGGCTGACGGCGTCGGCGACGGCGAACAGGTCCTGCCCGAGCAGCTCCAGCCGGTAGCCCTCCCGCCCGCCGGGCGCCCCGGACGCGCCGCAGCCGCGGACGTCGTACCGCACCACGTGGTGGTCGACGGCCAGGTCGGCGGCCACGTCGTCCCAGACGCTGTGGTCGTCGGGGTACCCGTGCACCATCAGCACGGTGGGGCGGGTCGGGTCGCCCTGCTCGTACACGGCGAGCTTCAGCCCGCCGGAGTCGACGGTGCGGCGACGGATCTCGGTGCTGCGGCCGGTCATGCGGTGCCCTCCTGGAGTGCCCAGCGCCGCACGTGCGGCAGGTCGTCGTCGAGCCAGTACGCGTCCTCGTCGGTGACCACGAGGAGTTCCTCGAACTTGATGCCCACCTCGCGGAAGCCGATGTGCGGCTCCACCGCCCACAGGCCGGGCGTGGGGGCGTGCCGCGACGCCCGGCCGCCGGCCCACAGCGGGGAGCGCCCCTCCAGTCGCTCCTTCACCAGCTCCCGCCCGAGGGTCTGCAGGGTGCGCACGCCGAAGCCGAACAGGTTGACGCCGGCCGGGCCGCGCGCGGTCGTTCTGGTCACCTGGTGGCCGATCACCCGGCCCGGGTACACCTGGTGGCGGTTGTCGTAGCCGTGCTCGGCGATCTGCGCGTCCACCGCCGCGTACACCTGGTCCAACGTCCTGCGCGCCTTCACCTCGCGCAGGATCAGCTCCCGGTACACCCGCAGGTCCTGCGCGAGCCGGTCCCACACCGGGTTCTCGCCGACCTTGCCGCCGTACCCGATGTCGGCGGTGTAGCCGTCCACCACCGGCGCGCAGTCCAGCACGTACGGCATGCCCTCCCGCAACACTCGCGAGCCGGCGAAGAACTGCAGCGGCGTGTGGAAGTGCCGGAACGCGGTGCGGTCGCCGAACCACGCGAACGGCACGTGGAAGAAGTCCTGCACCCCGGCCCGCACCAGGCTGCGCCGCAGCTTCGCGGTCGCCTGACGCTCCGTCACACCGGGCTCGATCCACGCCGCGACCTGCTCCGCGCAGTGGTACGCCAGCTGCTGCACCTCCCGGAACTTCGCCAGGTCCCGCTCGTCGAACGGGAATCGGGGCAACTGTCCGCGCTGCTTCATCGGATCACACCTCCAGGACGAGGGTCTCGCCCTCGGCGGCTCGGGACACGCACGGCAGCATCAGGCCCGCGGCCCGCTGCTCCTCGGTCAACCTGCGGTCGCGGTGCTCGGGCGTCCCGGACGCCACCTTCAGCACGCACGTCCCGCAGAAGCCCTGCTTGCAGGAGTACGCCAGATCCGGCTTCGACTCCCGCGCCACGTCCAGCGCGGAACGGTCCGCCGGAACGGCCACCGTCTCCCCGCCCTCCCCCAGCCTGATCGCGAACGGCCAACCGTCCACGACCGGCGCGGCCCCGAACCGCTCGAAGTGCAACGACGCCGCGGGCGAGGCGTCCAGCGCCCGCTGCACCGCACCCAGCATCGGCGCCGGACCGCACACGTACACCGCGGCGTTCCGCGCGGCGTGCGACAGCAGCTCCGCCGCATCCGGGACGCCGTGCACGTCGTCGGTCCGGATCTCGACCCGGCACGGATCGAGCGCCGTCAGCTCGGCGGTGAACGGAAGCGCGGCAGCCGTCCGGCCCACGTGGATCAACTTCCAGTCGATGCCCGCGTGTTGAGCCGCCCGCGCCATCGGCAGCAACGGCGTGACCCCGATGCCGCCGGCCAGGAACAGCACCTGCCGCTCCCCGCAGAACGCGAACCCGTTCCGCGGCCTGCGCACCCGCAGCCGCACCCCCACGTGCAGCTCGTCGTGCACCTCCACCGACCCGCCGCCGCCGTCGGCGATCCGCCGCACCGCGACCCGGTAGACCAGCCGATCGGCCGGATCCCCGCACAACGAATAGTGCCGCTCCCGCCCCGACGGCAACGTCACCGACACCCGCGCCCCCGGCTGCCACTCCGGCAGCACCCCGCCCGACGGATCGGCCAACCGCAGCTCGACCACGTCCTCGGCGACCACCTGGTGCGACGTCACCACCAGGTACAACGGCGGCACCGGCCGCGACTCGGCCCGCCGAGGACTCCGCCGCAACCCCGGCCGCCCCAGCGCAGGGCTGTACCAGTCACCGAACGCGGTCAACCGCGAGAACATCCGATCGGCCCGGGGACGGCCGTACAGGTCCGGCGGCGGGGTTTCGAGATCCATGGGCGGGCAACTCCGGGGTTCTTGGGGGGACGGAGGGAGGAAGCAGGGGCGCGAGTGGGTGCGAGTGGGTGCGAAAGCAGGGGCGCGTGGGGGTACCTCCCGGCCCGCCAGGGCTGGGGGAGAACTGCGCGCAGCGGAAGGCACCCACCCGCAAGATCGCGATGCAGGAGAATGACTTGCACTTGATCGCGACCTTGCGGACGTGGTGTGCGCTTGTCGCGCAGTTCCGCCCCCTCGGCTTCGCCTGGGGGTGCCCCCAGCGCCCCTGTTTTCGCGCCCGCCTGCGTTTCGCGCCCCCTACATCAATGCGCCGCGGCAGCCCTCGCCGCAGGCGACTTCGCCAGGTACGCCAGCGCCTGCGACGAGGATCCCTCGTTCGTCGGGTGGTACCCCGGGCCGAAGTACCGCAGCGCCGACCTCACGAACCGCCCCGGTTCGGGGAGCAGTCCCCGCCGCGCGGCCTTCTGCGCCTCCCGCCACGTCGGCACCAGGCTCCCGTTCAGCGACGGATCGGCGGCCAGCATGAACCGCGTGCCCCGGATCCACAGGTGGACCAGCAGCGGCCCGGAGACCGCCATGCCCCGGACCCGTCGCAGGTAGCCCGGGTCGAGGTGGCGCATCAGGTCGTAGGCGACACTGCGGTGTTCGACCTCCTCCGCGCCGTGCCAGCGGAGCAGGTCGACCATGGTGGGGTCGGCCTTGGCGCGGTCGAGACCGGGCGAGTTGAGGGCCCAGTTGCCGAGGAACGCGGTGAAGTGTTCGATCGCGGCGATGAAGGCGACCCGTTCGATGACGTTCTCGCGGCGTTGACGTGCCGTCAGCCCGGGCTTGTCGCCGAGGACGCGGTGGAACAGCCAGCTGATCTGCCGGACGTACGGTCGCGGGTCGAGGCCTTGGCCGAGCAGGTGGTCGAGGACTTCCTGGTGGGCCTCGGCGTGGATCGCCTCCTGGCCGATGAAGCCGAGGACCTCCTCGCGCAGTTGGTCGTCGCGGATCAGCGGCAGCGCTTCCTTGAACACCTTGACGAACCACCGTTCGCCCTCGGGGAGCAGCAGGTGCAGGACGTTGATGGTGTGGGTGGCCATCGGCTCGTCGGGGATCCAGTGCAGGGGCAGCCGCGACCAGTCGAAGTGGACGTCGCGGGGTTCGAGGACCAGGTTGTCGTGCACGGACGCGGGCTGCCCGGGCCGAAGGCTGCGGGAGGGGGTGGTGCGCGGCATGGGGGTGCCTCCAGTACCTGCGGGTGGACATACGGCTGGGGTGGGGTGGAGTGGAGTGGGCGTCGGCCCGGCCGCCGGGAGGGGGTCGGAACGGTCCCGGCGGGCCCGTGGGCACAGGGGCAAACTACTCGCGGGTAGCGGGCCCGACAAGGGTTTCGACGGTTCTTATCAACATTGAGTCTAATAAGCCGCTCGATAGGGTGATCCGAAGCCACCCCGGGAGACGCCTTGACCGACCGCACCGCACCCGACCCGCTGGTCCGGGCCCTGATCGGCCACCCGGTCCTCGCTGCCGCCGGCTACCCGGCCCCGGACCCGGCCACCCCTGCCGACCCGGCCGCCGTGTTCACCGCCTGGCTGTTGGACGCCCTCGCGGCCGGCGTCCCGGACGCGCAGGTGATGACCCTGTCGACGGTCGACGCCGAGGGCCGCCCGGACGCCCGGGTGCTCGTCCTGCGCGACGTCGACCGGGCCGCCGGCGCCTGGCACTTCTGGACCGAGCCCGGCTCCCCGAAGGCCCGTCAGTTCGCCGCCCGACCGGACGCCGCCCTCACCTTCTACTGGCCGCAACCGGGCCGCCAGGTCCGCCTGCGCGGCCCCGTCCGGCCCGCACCGCAGTGCGCCACCCCCTCCCCCGCGCTGAGTTGCTACGCCCTGCACGCCGTCACCGCCGAGTTCTGGCAGGCGAGTGGGGACCGCCGCCACCGGCACGTCTTCCTCACCCGCACCCCCGCCGGCTGGACCTCCACCGGCTGGGTCCCGACCGACGTCCCCGGCTGATCCGAGCACTCACCGCCCGACCCCGCGCCCCGGCCGTCGGCCGCGAATCCGGGGAGAGCACACTGGGCGGTGGCCCCGCCCGCCCGAGACTCCGGAGGACATGGTGAGCGCCGCATCCCTGTACGGCCATCACGACGGCACCCCGCCCATCCCGCGCACCCAGGACGCGGTGGCCGCCGCGCTGCCGCCGGCGCAACGGATGGAGTTCTACCGGGAGATGGGCGAGGCGGACGACACGACGATCGGCGGTGTCCTGCGGCGGTGGTGGCTGCGGGCCGAGCTCTACCGCGACCCGGAGGGCGACCGCATCCACACCGCCGTCCGGTCCGGCACCGCACCCGGCACCCCGGCGTCCGCGGTACTGCGCCGCCTCGAGGACCGGTGAGCGGCCACGGCGAGTCCGAGGACGATCCGCTCGTCCTCTCCCCGGCCGTCGCGGAGTCCCTGGGCGATCCGGGCACGCCGCCGGACGTGTTCTCCGCCCTGGTGGCGTTCCTGGTCGACCTGCGCGAACACCCGTTCCCGCAGCTGAGCCTGCCGGTCCCGGGGCGGCCCGGGATGCACTCGGCGCCGCTGCCCCGCGATCTCGGCCTGGTGGAGTACACGGTGGACGACGACGCGGACCCGCCGCGGATCTACCTCTCGCGCATCCTGCGGGCGGACTGACCGCACTGACGGCCCCTCTCACTCCAGCAGTCGCCGCAGCCACCCCTGCCGCGCCGCCACGGCCGCCCGGCTGACGGCCGCACCCGGCGCCAGGGTGTCGAAGCCGTGGCAGGCGCCGGGCCACACGTGCAGTTCGGCGCTGCCGCCGCACTGCCAGAGGGCGCCGGCGAAGGCCACCACCTCGTCCCGGAAGGTCTCCGCCGAGCCCACCTCCAGGTAGGCCGGCGGCAGCCCCGCCAACGAGGTGGCGCGGGCGGGCGCGGCGTACGGCGGGACGTCGGGCGTGCCGTACCGCGCGCCGAGGGCCGCCCGCCAGGCGGTGGCGTTCGAGGCGGCGTCCCAGGTGTCGCGCCCGGCGAGCTGGCGGGCGGACGCGGTGCCGCCCCGGTCGTCGAGCATCGGGCTGAGCAGCAGCTGACCGATCGTCACCGGGCCGCCCTCGTCGCGCAGCAGCAGGGCGAGCGCGGCGGCGAGGCCGCCCCCGGCGCTCTTCCCGGCCAGCACCACCCGGGCCGGGTCGAGGCCCAGCGGGGCGGCGTTGGCCAGCGTCCACCGGAGGGCGTCGCGGCAGGCGTGCAGGGGCTGCGGGTACGGCGCGTCGGGCGCGAGCGGGTACTCCACCGACACCACCGCGATCCCCAGCGGCTCCGCCAACTCCCGCAGCACGCGCGGCAGTACGGCGTACGCGTTGCCGCCGATCAGCCCGCCGCCGTGCAGGTAGTGCAGCACCGGCAACCGCCCGCTCGCGCCGGCCGGGCGCGCCCACACCACGCCCTCGCCGAGCCCCACCTCGAACCGGCCCCCGTCGGCCAGCTCCCGCAGCCCGGGCCGCGGCCGGGCCGCCGCGTCCGCCCGCTGCCACTCCCGCAGCCGCTCCGCCGTCAGCGGCTCCGGCACGCCGCCGCGGGCCGCGACCGCCGCCGCGACCGCACGATCCATGTACGCCTCGCGCACCCGTTCCCCACCCTTCTCATCGTTCCGCCACGGAATGTGACGGACCGCCAGGTAAGCGTGCACCCTTGGGGACGGCACGGAATCGATCGGGAGGAGTACGAGGATGGGCAGCGAACAGCGGGCGCTCCGGCTGGTGGTGACGGGCGGCGGCACCGGCGGGCACACGTATCCGGCGCTGACGGCGGTACGGGCGTTGCAGGCGCGGCTGGCGGCCGAGCGCCGCGGCGTGGACGTGCTCTGGGTGGGCACCGCGAAGGGCCTGGAGGCGCGGATCGCCCCGGCGGAGGGGATCAGCTTCGAGCCGGTCGCCACGGGGAAGGTCCGGCGGTCCAGGAACCCGCTGAAGCTGATCTCCCCGGCGAACGTGCGGGACATGCTCCGGGTGCCGTGGGGCGCGTTCCAGGCCCGGTCGCTGATCCGCCGGTTCGGGCCGGACGTGGTGCTGGCGACGGGCGGGTACGTCGCGGTGCCGGTGGGGCTGGCCGCGCGCTCCTGCCGGGCGCCGCTGGTGGTGCACGAGCAGACGGTGCGCCTGGGGTTGGCGAACAAGGTGCTGGCCCGGGCCGCGACCCGGGTGGCGGTCTCCTCCGAGTCGACGCTGCCCCTGCTGCCGGAGGCCGCCCGCAGCACCGCCGTGGTGACGGGGAACCCGGTCCGCCCCGCGGTCCTGACGGGCCGTCCGGACAAGGCGGTGGCCGCGCTCGGGCTGTACGGCTTCGACCCGTCGCTGCCGACGGTGTACGTGACGGGCGGCGCCCAGGGCTCGGTGCAGATCAACACCCTGGTGGCCGAGGTCCTGCCCTGGCTGCTGGAGCGGGCCAACGTCGTCCACCAGTGCGGCCCCGCGAACGAGGCCGACCTGCACGCCCGGGCGGCGCGGCTGCCCGCCGACCTGATGGGCCGCTACTTCCTGACCGGCTTCCTGGGCGCCGAACTCCCGGACGTCCTGGCCCTGGCGGACATCGTGGTCAGCCGCAGCGGCGCGGGCACCCTCGCGGAGCTGACGGCCCTCGGCAAGGCCGCGGTCTTCGTCCCACTGGCCTCCTCGGCGGGCAACGAACAGGCCCACAACGCCGCCCACCTGGAACAGGCCGGCGCCGCCGTCGCCCTCCTCGGCACCGTCACCCCCGACCACCTCCGCTCCGCCCTCGGCCCCCTGCTGGAGGACGAGCCGCGCCGCACCGCGATGGCGGCACGCGCCCGCGAACACGGCCGCCCGGACGCGGCGGACCGCCTGGTGGACGTCCTGCTGTCGGTGGCCCGTCGCGGTTGACGCGCCATCAGGGCAGGTGGTTCGCCGCGCCCGCCTCGATCAGCAGGGCGCAGTAGACGAATTCGACGGCGGAGCGGCCCATCGGGTCGGGGACGTCGCGGTCGTGGTCGAGGTAGAGGCGCATCTCGGTGGTGCTGTCGGGGCCGACCAGGGCGTGGAGGCGGTCGAGGACGGCGTGGTCCATGGCGAGGACCAGGTCGGCCCACTCGATCAGCTCGGGGGTGACGGGGGCGGGGTGATGGCCGGTCAGGTCGTAGCCGAGGACGGCCGCCACGGCGACCATCTCGGGGTGGGCCTCCTGCCACGTCCCGATCAGCCCGGCGGAGCGCACCTCGACCGCGTCGCCCCCGAGGTCGGTCAGCACCCGGGCGGCGAACGGGCTGCGGCAGTAGTTGCCGAGGCAGACGACGAGGATGCGCCGGGGCGGGCTGCTGGTGGTCATCGGAGCCTCCAGGGGCGAGGGCCGGGCACGGAGCGGTGCATGTGATCATCGGCCAGGTCCGGGCCGCTCGGGCCGCCGGCGGCCGGGCCGGCCGCACGGAGTGCCCCAACGAGTGGCCGGGCTACGCCATCAGGTCGATGCGGACCGGCTCGCCCGCCTGGGCGAACCGCCCCGGCCCGGGGCGGATGCCGCCGGCGGTCGGCGCGCGGTGTGCGGGTAGCGGTGGAGGAGGGTCTCGACGAGGAACCGGGCCATCGCGGTGAGGCGTTCGGGCGGGTAGTGGTCGGGGTCGTCGAGGACGAGGCGGCCGCCCTCCTCAAGTGCCGCCAGCAGCAGGCGGATCAGCAGCTCGACGTCGAGGTCGGCGGCGGCGTCGGCAGCATCGGCGGCGTCGGCGGCGTCGCGGAGGAACCAGCGGACGGCCCGGGCGAACTGCTCGCGGATCAGCGCGTCGCTGCGCTCCTTGTACTTGCGCACGGCGGGCGGCGTGCCGTCCACCGGGAGCAGGATCGCGCGCCAGCGGCCCGGGGCGGTGACCACCGCGTCGTAGTACCCGCGGGCGACGCCGGTGAAGACCTCGACCGGGTCCGCTCCGTTCAGGTCGCCCGGCAGCGTGGCCGCCATCTGGGCCTGGGCCCGCTCGCCTTCGCGTTCGAGCAGGGCGCGCAGCAGGTGGTCCGCGTCGGTGAACTGCCCGTAGACCACGGGCCGGGTGACGCCGGCGGCCTTGGCCACCGCGTCCACCGAGACGGCTGCCACGCCGTCGCGGTTGATGATCTCCAGTGCCGCGTCCAGGAGTTGCTCCCGCCGCTCGGCGGGGGCCATCCGCGGGGCGTACGGGCGCTTCGCGGGTGTGGGCGGTCGAACCATGGCGCCAGCCTATCTTGTGAAAGCTTCACTCCTGTAGCTACAGTCCTGAAGCAATTACCGGAAGGAACGCCATGACCAACCAGGCACTCCCGCTCGACCCGCTCCAGGACCTCCCCGACCAGGTCGCCGACTTCAGCACCGACCCCGGCCTCATCCCGCTCGGCCGCCTCGCCGAACGGCTCGGCATCCGCATCCTCGAGGCCGGCCCGGACCGGGTCGTGGGCACCATGCCGGTCGACGGCAACCAGCAGCCGTACGGCCTGCTGCACGGCGGCGCCTCCGCCGCACTCGCGGAGTCGCTCGGCTCGATCGGCGCAGCCCTCCACGCCGGATCCGGCCGGTACGCGGTCGGCGTCGACCTCAACGCCACCCACCACCGCCCGGCCGTCTCCGGCCACGTCACCGGCGTCGCGACCGCCGTCTTCCGGGGCCGAACCGCCGCCACCTACGAGATCGCCGTCACCGACGACGCCGGGAAGCGCATCAGCAGCTGCCGCCTGACCTGCATGCTGCGCGACGCCTGACCGCGGGGCGCGAACCCGCTTCGGCGGTGGACCGGTTACCATCCCCGCCCATGGACTACCGATGTTCGATACCACCGGCGGGGAAGTGGCCGCGACTGTTCTGGCTGCGCTGGGTGCTGCTGGCGATCGCGCTCGGGGTCGGGCTGGGCGGCGGGTGGCTGACCGGGGCGGGGTACCGGGAGCAGCCGACGACGCTGGTGATGACGGCGGCCGTGGCGACGTACGGGGCGTTCATGGCCCTCGCGGTGGCGGGTTGGGACACCCTGGACCACGTGTACCCGGTGTTCGGGCCGTGGACGGCCACCCTGGCCGCCGCCTTGACCATGGCGGTCGGCGCGACGGTCGGGTCGTCCAGCCCCTGGCCGCTGCCGGTGGCGGCGGCCGCCGCGGTCGGAGTGGTGTTCACCGCCCGGCGGGATCGTGAGCGGCGGCTGTTCTCCCTGAACCGGCCGCGTGAGCGCGCCCTGCACGAGCGGCGGTTCGCCGCCGAGGCGGTGGCCCGCCGGGCGGTGGTGGTCGGGATGGGCGAGACCCTGGAGGAGATCGACCACCGGGGCCGGACGGCCGCCGTCCTGACGCTGCGTTACACCGACCGGCAGGACGGGGAGTCCACCGTCCGCGTGCGGTACGAGTTCCCGGTGCACCTGCCGCCGCAGCTCGGCGCGGAGGGCACCGTCCGCTACCTGGCGGACGACCCGACCGCCCGCCGCGTCCGACTCGACCCGCCCGAGCTCCCGATCGACGACACCCCGGAAGACACTCCGCCGCCCGGCTCCCGCTGAACGGCGGCCCGGCTGCCTAGCATCGCCGGGGGAACACCGCCGTCGAAAACCACCGGGAGCCCTCGTGGGAATCGTCACCGCCAACATGGCCGTCTCGCTGGACGGGTTCACCGCCGGGCCGGACCAGAGCCTGGAGCACCCGTTCGGCACGGGCGCGCGGGAGGCCCTGACCTCCTGGATGTTCGAGACCGACCGGCCGGGGCGGGAGCAGGACGCGCACCTGCTCGGCACGCTGCACGCCAACACCGGCGCACACATCATGGGGCGGAACATGTTCGGCCCGGGCCGGGGCGCCTGGGACGAGACCTGGACGGGCTGGTGGGGGCCCGAACCCCCGTACCACGCACCGGTGTTCGTGCTCACCCACCACGCCCGCAAGCCGCTCCCGATGGGCGGCGGCACCACCTTCGAGTTCGTCACCGACGGCATCGAGGCCGCCCTCGACCGGGCCCGCGCGGCCGCCGGCGAACAGGACGTCGAGATCGCCGGCGGCGCCTCCACCGTCCGCCAGTACCTCCGGGCCGGGCTGCTCGACGAGCTCGTCCTGCACCTCGTCCCCGTCACCCTGGGCGCCGGCGAGCGGCTCCTCGACGGCCTCCGGATCCAGCTGGAGCCCGCCGAGGTGATCCCCTCCGCGACCGTCACCCACCTGCGCTACCGGGTGCTCGGCCCGAACACCGCCGACTGACTGCTGCTCATGACCGCTCCGACCACCGGATCGGCCCGGGCTCGACGGCCCGGGCCGTAGCGGGTGTCAGTGCTGACTGACCTGGAAGCAGGCGACGTCGTACTGCGACGGCGCGCCCGCCTTGTTGTAGGCCGCTCCGCCGGTGCCGCCGTTCGTGCTGCCGAAGCCGGGTTCGTTGAACACCGACCCGGGTGATGTCCCGGAGTGCCCCGGCGCTCCGGCACCGGTGCCGGGGGTCTCGAAGCTCTGACAGGACTGGTTCGGGGGCCCGGTTCCGCTCGGGTTGGCGGCGGCCATGGCGGTGGCCGCGCCGCCGAAGCAGAGCAGGCCGGCGAGGAGTCCCGTTGCCATCGTGCGAAGCATCCGTCCTCCATCGGTGAGCGGTTGCGCGAGGCCGGACGGCCAAGCGCCCCCGTCCGGTAGTACGTACGGTCGGCCCGCCGTGTTCAATGCGCATGGATCTTGCTGCTCGGGCCGCCCGGGGACCGGCCGAGTCCGGCCGTCGCCGGCCCGGGCCCTGCGCCTACGGCGTGCCCGGGCACGAACCCGTGCGGAGCCACGGACGGTGTCCGGCATCGGCTCCGCAGCCACCGGAACATGCGGTTCGATCAAGGCCCACTCGGCATCCGTCAGGTCAGAACGCGCCACAACTCCGAGTTCTGCCAGAGACGCGAGCCGACAAGATCGGAACCTCGAACCGGCTCCTAGCCCGGCCCGCCGGCCCTGTGGGACCCTGGCGTGCGCGGGATGCGGCCGCGGTGGAACACCGGGACGGGGAGTCGAAGTGAACGTACGCCTGGTCGGGTCACGATGAACATCAGCGTGGTCGTCCCGTCCTACAACGCGGGCCCGCAGGTGCGGCGACTGCTGTCGTGCCTGGCCCTCTGCGAGCTCGACGCCGGCGACTCGTTCGAAGTCGTCGTGGTGGACGACGGCTCCGACGACGGCACCGGGGAACTCCTCGCCGCACTGGCGCCGCCCTACCCCCTGGAGTACCTGTTCCTGCCGCGGACCTCGGCCTCCGGCCGGGCGGCGGCCCGCAACGCCGGGATCCGCGCGGCCTCCGGCGACGTGGTCGTCCTGGTCGACGCCGACCAGGTCGTCGAACCCGGCTTCCTCGCTGCGCACGCCCGGTACCACCGGCTCCGCACCGACCTGGTCGTGGCCGGCCCCCGGGGCGACATGGCCGAGGGGGAGATCGACGACGAGCGACTGGCCCGGGAGTTCTCGCTCGACGCGATGCCGGAGATCGTCGGATGGGACGGCCGGGAGTTCCTGCTGGCCGAGTTCTCGGAGAACCTCGACAACCTGGAGACCTGCTGGCACTACGCGTTCACCTGCAACCTGTCGGTGCGCCGCGAGCACCTGCTCGCGATCGGGGGCTTCGACGAGGGCTTCCGGGGCTGGGGCCTGGAGGACTCCGAGCTCGGCTACCGGCTGCGGCGCCGGGGGCTGGCGTTCGCGTTCCAGCCGGAGGCGCTGTCCTACCAGACGCGGCGCGAGGTCACGGCGGAGATGCTCGGCCAGTGGCGCACCAACCTCGACCATTTCGTCGCCAAGCACGCGGCGGTGGCCGATGTGGCGATCCAGCAGGTCATCTGCCGGGCGTTCGACCCGGCGGAGGCGGAACGCCGCCTCGGCTGGCTGGACTGCACGGTCCGGATGGAGTACGCCGCGCGGGCGCTGGCCGGCCGCCTGCCCGAACCGACCTCGTACGCGTTGCTGGAGGTGGACGACGACAATGCCCGGGACGTCCTCGCCCGGCTGCCCGGGCTGGCCGCCGAACGCGATCTGCTGGTCCTGGACGACACGGAGCGGGCGGTGCTGGCCGGGCCGGCGCAGTGCACCGGGACGACGCGTGAGCTGGTGTACTTCCACCGACCGTCCGCCGACGCCAGGAAGAAGATCCTCGCCCGCTACCCCGTCGGGCCCGACGGGCTGACACCCCGACTGACCGTTCCGGAGTGAGTTCGGTTCAGGGGCCCGGCAGTCGAGGGTCGCGGACGGCGGAGTGCCGCGCGTGCCGGACGATCCTGCGCCTGACCATCCGTGGGCGCGGGTGGCTCCGCTGCCGCCGCCGCGCCCACCGCGACGCCACCGCCACCCCGGGCGGTGGCCTGCGCCTTCGCGGATCGATCAGGTGGCTGGAGTCCCTGACTCCAGCCACCTGACCCGAACCCTGAACAGCTCCTAGTGGCGCAGGACGGCGAGCTGCCCGGTGGCGCGGGTCATCGCGACGTACCGGTCGACGGCGCCCTCGATGCCCTCGCCGAAGGACTCCGGGTCGATCAGCACGACCAGGTCGAACTCCAGGCCCTTGACCAGTTCGGGGGTGAGCGAGCGGACCCGGGGCAGGCCTGGGTAGTCCGGGTCGCCGATGACGCAGGCGGTGCCCTCGGGGTGTTCGGCCAGCCAGGCGTCCAGCAGGGCGTCGCGGTCGGCGGGGGCGCCGTGCAGGACGGGCAGGCCGCTGCGGCGGATCGAGGTGGGGACGTTGGCGTCGGGGAGGGCGGCCCGGATGACGGGCTCGGCCTCGGCCATGACCTCCTCGGGCGTGCGGTAGTTGACGCTCAGTGAGGTGAGGGTGATCCGCTCCAGGCCGGCCCGCTCCAGGCGTTCGGTCCAGGACTCGGTGAAGCCGTGCCGGGCCTGGGCGCGGTCGCCGACGATGGTGAAGGACCGCGACGGGCAGCGGGCGATCAGCATCTGCCATTCGGCGTCGGTGAGTTCCTGCGCCTCGTCGACCACGATGTGCGCGAACGGGCCGGCCAGCAGGTCGGGGTTGACCGGCTCGGGCTCGGAGTGGTCGATCAGCGCGTCGCGCAGGTCGGCGCCGCCCAGCATCATGGTCGCGCCCTCGCCGTCGTCGTCGGCGTTCAGCAGGTGGTCGACGACGCCGTCCATCATTTCGCGTTCGGCGGCCAGCCGGGCCCGGTGGGCGCGCTGGCGGCGGTCCGCGGCGGTGTCGCCGAGGCGGCGGCGGGCGGCGTCCAGCAGCGGCAGGTCGGAGAGCGTCCAGGCGGCGGGGTCGGTGCGCTGCAGAGTGCGGATCTCCTCGCGGCTCAGCCAGGGCGCGCACAGCCGCAGGTAGGCGGGGACGGTCCACAGGTCGCCGACCAGGTCGGTGGGTTCGAGGATCGGCCAGGCACGGCGCAGCGCGGTGAGCAGTTCGCGGTCGCGGCGGAGTTCGCGGGCGAGCATCTCGGGCGAGATGCCGTGTTCCTCGTCGTCGAGGGCGTGGGCGTTCCTGTCGATCAGGATGGTGATGAGTTCGTCGAGGATGGTCTCGCGGGCCTCGTTGTGCGGGGTGCCGGGGCCGACGGCGGCGAAGGCCTCGGACCAGTCCTCGGGCTGGACCGAGATCTCGTACCACTCGATGGCGAGTTTGCAGGCCTCGGTGGGCGGTTCCTCGTAGATCCCGACGGCCTGTTCGATCGCGCCGACCATGCCGGCGACGGCCTTCAGCCGGGCCACCTCGGCGTCCTCCTCCTCGGCGACGGCCGCGCCCTCGGGGAGCAGGTCGCGCAGCGTGCAGGTCTGCACGCCCTCCTCGCCGAGGCTGGGCAGCACGTCGGCGACGTAGGCCAGGTACGGCTGGTGGGGGCCGACGAACAGCACCCGGCCCTTGCGGTGGCCCAGGCGCGGGTCGGAGTACAGCAGGTGGGCGGTGCGGTGCAGGGCGACCACGGTCTTGCCGGTGCCGGGGCCGCCGTCGACGACCAGGGCGCCGCGCGAGCCGGCCCGGATGATGGCGTCCTGGTCGGCCTGGATGGTGGCGAGGACGTCGCGCATCCGCTCGGAGCGGGCGGAGCCGAGGCTGGCGATGAACGCGGACTGGTCGTCGAGCGCGGCGTGGCCGTCGAGCGCGTCCGCGGTGAACACCTCGTCCCAGTAGTCGCCGACCTTTCCGCGCTGCCAGCGGTAGCGGCGGCGGCTGGTGAGGCCCATCGGGTTGGCGTGGGTGGCGGCGAAGAACGGTTCGGCGGCGGGCGAGCGCCAGTCGATCAGCAGTCGGCGGCCGTCGCCGTCGGCGAGGCCGAGCCGGCCGATGTACACGGGTTCGGACTGGTCGGCCTGAACGATCCGGCCGAGGCACAGGTCGCTGCCGAAGCGGCGCAACGTCCGGAGTCGGGACGAGAGTTGGTGGACCTCGTTGTCACGGTCCATGGCGGCGCGACCGGTCCCGCCGGGGCTGCGGCGGACCTGGTCGAGGCGGGCGGTCAGCTCGGCGATGTCCTGTTCGAGGGTCGCGGCGACGGTGGCGAAGTGCCGCTCGTCGTCGGCGATCAGGGCCGGGTCCGCCTTGGCGGCGAGCCGCTCGGGCAGCTCGAAGGCACTGGTCGTCTGGTGGGTCATGTCCTGCTTCTCCGATCCCCTGCCGGGCACTTCGCGTACTCTGCCCGGTTTGATGCTCTTTGCGCTGCTTTCCCGATTCAGTCAGCGATTGTCCGCCATCGAGGGGGCCTTGCCGCAAGGCCCCCCGTCGGATATAAGTTGGATAGCGGCAGGAGAGCATCGGCTCCCTGCCTCTTCTGTTTCTCCCCGGCGGTTCCTCAGCCCCGGCCGCCGGTGCCGCTCTCCAGGATGGAGACGAGGGAGAACAACGCGAAGCAGACGCCGCCGAGGCCGACCAGGACCCGGGCCGCGACGATCACGTCCGGGTCGGCCGACTCGAACAGGAACGCCGACATGAACAGGCAGACCAGGGCGGTGCCGATCGGGATCAGCGGGATGCGGTCGGCCGACGGAGCGTCGCGGCGCCAGACGAGGACGAGCAGCAGCAGCGTGCCGAGGACGGTCCAGGCGATCAGCCCCAGCCCGATCTGAACGTAGCCGGTGGCCAGTTGGGTGGGCCGCGGGTCCAGGGCGACGACGACCAGGCCCCCGGTGATGTCCATGGCCCCGAGCGTGCCCGCCACGACGGGCCACCAGATCCGGTCCCGCCGGCTGTAGGTGTTCTGGATCTGCCGCAGCAGGCTGACCACCAGCCCGACCAGGCAGGTGCAGACGATCGCCAGGTCGACGACCACGTGCCCGGCCGTGAAGCGCCCGGCCTCGTCCCCGCCGCCCCCGTTGGCCAGCAGGACGGTCGCCCAGGCTGCGGCGACGACGGTTGCCAGGACCGGGACCGCCACCAGGGTCCGGGCCGCGAAGGGACGGAACGGCGCGGGCGAGCGCGGCGGGGAACCCTCGGGAAGGGCGGCGTTCTCGCTGATCAGCGCGAACCGGGTGGAGACGGCGGCCACCGACGAGACGCACACGCAGACCAGGCCGATGCCGAGGACCGCGCTCCCGGCCACGAAGTCCGGCGGCGGCCGGTGGCTCTCGGTGAGCAGGCAGACCCCGTAGCCGATGGCGGCCCCGGCGACCGCGAAGCCGAACGCCGGGTAGCCGAACCGGTCCAGCGCGGTGAAGCGGCCGATCAGCTGCCGGACGACGGTCGCCGCGGTGGCGAACAGGCAGAGGCAGACGGCCGCCAGGAAGACCAGCACCAGGCCCGCGACCCGGGCGCTCGGCCCGGTGGAGTGCGCAAGGACGTAGCCGCCCAGCGCGGCCGACACCGCGCCCATGAGCAGGGGAATCGCCCGGAACAGCACACTGATTCCGTGGTTCACCGTTCTCCTCGTTCGGTCTCGCTCGGTCTCGCCCGGCGCGCGGCCGGTCCTGGCGGCGGGTGCCGGGCAACTCGGCGATGCCGCGGACGAGTTCGCTGTCGCTACGGTCGGCGCCGGTGTTGACGAGTGCGCCGAGGCGGTCGGCCGGGCGCGCCGAAGGCGGTCTCGGCCTCCTCGCCCGGCGCCTGCCCGTACGCCGCGCCGGCCCGGAAGCCGGCCGCCCACGGCGCGGCGGGAGTGAACGCCCCGGTGCGCAGCTGCGGTGGCAGATCGACCTGGACGCCGCCGCGCAGCGAGGCCGCCAGGCGGCCCGGCGGTTCACGGTCCGGGGCTCGGCGCAGGCCACGGCCGACACCATGCGTCACGTTTTCTCCTGAATACTCCAGGACTTCCGTTGTCGGTGAAATGCGCCGGTGAAATACGCCGGTGAAATACGGTGGCCCGAACCCGAACTGACTGGTATGCCCTGTTTAGTCCGGCCCGGGGGCGCGGCCGCTCCGGCCGCGCGCGTGTTCACCGATTTCGCCCGGTCGGCCCAGGCGCGGCCGTCGCATCCCCCTGTGATGACACCCGCCGTACGGGGCCCTGGTGGCGGCCTGCGATGCTGTCGGCGGACACGGCGAGTCGCCGAAGGGCAACGGAAGGTGGGCACAGCATGGCCGCGGCGGCGGAGAGCGACGACCCGCTCGGGGAGCTCCGACCACACGAGCGGTTCGAGGTCTGGCGCGACCTGATCGGACTGACCAGGGACTGCGACGCCACCAGCGCCGACATCGACCGCTTCGACGCCGAACTGCGCCGCTCCGCACTCGGACCGGTGACCTTCCTCGGCACCTCCTTCCCGTCCGCCCGGTTCCGCCGCACCGACGCCCGGGTCCGGCGCTCCGACCCCGGGGTGTTCCACCTGACGTTCGTTCAGCACGGCGCGCTCGCGCTGACCCGCGACGGCGAGCCGACCCAGCTGTTCCGCCCCGGCGAGGTGACCATGCTGGACAGCTCCCGCCCGTACGAGCTGCGGGCGCTCGGCGAACGCACCGCGACGGGCGGCGAACCGCGTGTCGAGGGCGTCGGCATCGACTTCCCGACGGCGCTGCTGCCGATCCCCCCGCACCGGCTGCGCGGACTGCTCGGCCGGGGCTTCCGGGCCACCGAGGGGTCCGCGGCGATCCTCGCGGACTTCCTGCTCAGCGTGGACCGCCAGGCCCCCGTCCTCGGCCCCGCCCTCGCCGACCGGCTCGGCCCGATCGCGGTGGACCTGGTCGCCGCCTGGCTGGCCGAAGAGTTGGCGGACGACACCGAACTCCCCGAGACCGCCCGGCAGCGCGCCACCGTCGAACAGGTCCGCGCCTTCGTCCGCCGCCACCTGCACGACCCCGAGCTGTCCCCCGCCACCGTCGCCGCCGCCCACCACATCTCGGTCGGCTACCTGCACCGGCTGTTCGCCCAGCACACCGACGGCGACACGGTCGCGGCCTGGATCCGCCGCCTGCGCCTGGAGAAGGCCCACCGCGACCTCGCCGACCCCGCCCTGCGCCACGTCCCGATCGGCACCATCGCCGCCCGCTGCGGCATCCCCCGCCCCGACGACTTCAGCCGCGCCTTCCGCACCGCGTACGGCCTCGCCCCGCGCGACCACCGCCGCCACTCCTGCCCTGACAGTTGACGCCTCGCCAACCGGCCGGGCACCCAGTGCCAAACCGCACCCCACCCGTCCGCCCTAGCGTGGAGTCCAGGGGGGAAGCCCGTTCCGGGGGACGGGCTCGACCTTCGACGTCGCTCCGGACCGTCGGCCTGCCCGCCGGTCCGGAGAACGAGGGGGGAACGTCGAAACCGACGGGGGCTGTCGCACCGGATCGCCGGATCCACGCGACGGCCCCCGTTCTGCTACCCCGCGAGCGCCTCCCGGGCGGCGACCGTCCCGTCGTGCTCCTCCCCGAAGTACGCCCGCCAGTCCGCCACCGCACCGGCCAACGTGCTGTCACCCCTCCCCTGCCGCAAATTCGCGATCCCGAGCGCGGTACGCAGCTCCAGCACCCGGTGGGCGGGGCGTCCGCACACCGGGCCAGGGCCTCCCGGGCCTGCTGCTTTCGATCGGCGCCGGCGACCGTAATGCCGGGGTACGACGCCCCCACCCGTCAGCCGGTCACACCGCCATCGCGAGCATCAGCGGCGTCGCCCGCGCGGTGAGCAACTCGGCGGCCTCGCGCAGCCGGTGGGCCTGCTCGGCGGGCAGCGAGGTGGCCAGGCAGCCCACCGTGTTCCCGGCGACTATCGGGACAGCGGCGCAGACCGCGTCCATCGAGTACTCCTGGAAGTCCAGCACGGGGACGGTCGCGGGCTGCCGGTCGAGCCGGTGCAGCAGGCGGTCGGTCTCGGTGATGGTCCTCGCGGTGAGCCGGGCCACCGGGTGCCGGGCGAAGTGGTCCAGCCTCGCGGCGTGGTCGAGTTGGGCGAGCAGGCACTTGCCGATCGCGGACGCGTGCGCGGTGGCCCGGAAGTCCACCCACTCGTGCACGGCCGGCGCGTCCTCGCCGTCGCAGACCGCCTCCACCAGCAACTCGCCGTCCTGGTACCGGCTGAAGTACACGGCGGCGCCCAGCTCGTCCCGCAGATCCTCCAGCCGATGGTGCAACCGGGCCCGCACCAGCGGCTCCCGGTGCTGCGCCCCGAGCAGCGTGAACGCCCCGCCGAGCGTCCACACCCCGTCCAGGTGCATCAGGTACCCCTCGGTCTCCAGCTCCTCCGCGAACTGCCGGACGGCCGACTCCGGCATGCTCAGCGCCCGCGACAGCTCCGCCGTCGTGCACCCGTCGGCGTACCGGTCCACGGCCTCCAGCAATCGCAGCGCCCGCCGCAACACCCCGAACGGGCCCGCACCCCCGCCACCCGGCCCCAGCAGATCACTCCGACCCCGGCTCACCGTCGTCATCTCCCGGACCCCCTCCCTCGCATCCCACCGTCAGCCCAGCGTATCCAGCCGATCACCGCCCCATCATCAGCTCACCGGATATTCCCCCACCAGAGCGCCACCCCCTTGACAGGCATATGCCCCGAAGAGTCCGTGCGCGGGAGCTCTCGCAGGGGCTCGGGGAACGGCGAGGCCGGGTCTGCCCGCGATCAGCAGGGCGCGTCGCGTCCCGCCGTTTCCGGTCCCCTGTTCCGACCCGCACCCGAAAGCCCCCCGATCACCTCCGCCCTCGCCTCCGCCTCCGGCACCGCCCGCACCCACCGCCCCACCAGCCCGTGCCACCCCGCCTCCGTCAGACGCCCCGTCAGCCGGACCCGCGCCAACCCCCCGTCCGGATACACGTTCACGCGCACGTGCGTCACGGGCGCGCCCCCCGGGAGCCGGTACCGATGCCGGGTGTCCGGCTGCAACCGCGTCCGCGGCAGCAGCACCACCTCGCCCTCCCCGCCCAGACCCACTAGCTCCACCCACCCCGGCGCGTTCGCGACGAAGCACGAGGTGTCCACCTCCACCGCCAGCACCTCGCCCTCCCCCGCCAGCGCGATCCGCACCCAGTCGTGGGACTTGTCGCGTCGCCGCCGGGTCTCCCACCCTTCCCCCATGACCCGCGCCCGCCCGGGCGCGTTCAGGTGGTGCGGGGAGGAGTAGTACCGGTCGGACGCGTCCTCGGCGACACCGCCGTACTCCTGCGCGGCCAGGTCGAAGGTCAGCCCGACCAGCTCTCGCGGATCGGGCAGCACCACGCCGTGCACCCGCAGCCGGGCGACGCCGCCGTCCGGCCAGATGTTCAGCCGGACGTGCGTGTACCGCACGGGGTCCGACACCGCGAAGAGGTGCGCACTGTCGCCGCGCAGCGCCGTCCGCGGAACGATCTCGGTCCAGGAGGCCGCGGCGACCTCCGCCGGCGAGGGGTGTCCGGGGACGGACGCGGCCTGGACGGACGCCGTCTCGGGGTGGTTGCCGGTGAAGTGCGCGGTGTCGACCACCACGCCGCGCACCACGCCCGCCGCGCCGAGCCGGACGATCACCCAGTCGTGGTCCTCGTCGACGGGGTGGGGCTGTTCGGCGCTGACGCCGCGTCGGCGGCGGGATTCCCAGCCGTCCATGATCTGGCCCTTGTGCCCGAAGGTGTGCGGGCGGAACTCGGCGGGCGCGGCGACCAGCAGGTTCTCGGCGTCGGCGAAGGTGTCCTCGTTGGTGGCGACCACGCCCGCGCCGAGCGCCCGCGAGGCCAGGTCGACCAGCTCGGTGAACGGCACGTCCGGATCCGATCCAGTACTCAACCGACCCTCCTCCTGACGGACTTCAACGACGGACGAGCTGCCGGCCGTGCGGCGCGCCGTCGAGGTCGACGACCCGTCCGCGCAGCCAGGTGCGACGGACCAGCCCGGTGAGGGTGCGGCCCGCGTACGGGGTGACGGGGTTCTTGTGGCGGAGCTGTTCGGGCCGGACGGTGAACTCGCCGTCGGGGTCGAACGCCACCAGGTCTGCGTCGCAGCCGGGCGCTATGGCGCCCTTCACACCCGACAGACCGACCAGCCCGGCCGGCCCGGCCGCCATCCAGCGCACCACGTCCGCCGGCGAATGCCCCCGCCGTCGCGCCTCGGTCCACACGGCGGGCAAGCCCACCTGCAACGACGCTATCCCGCCCCACGCGGCAGCGAAGTCGCCGCTCCCACCATGGCGTTGACTCAGCTTCAGCTCGCTCGTCGACGGCGAGTGGTCGGAGACCACGGCGGCGAACTCGCCCGCCGCCAGCGCCTGCCAGAGCAGCTCCCGGTTGGCCGCGTCCCGGATCGGCGGGCAGCACTTGAACGCGGTGTCCCCGTCGGGGACCTGTTCGGCGGCCAGGGTCAGGTAGTGCGGGCAGGTCTCGGCGGTGACCCGCACGCCGTCCGCCCGGGCCTGCCGCAGCAGCGGCAGGACGGCGGCGCTCGAAACGTGCAGCAGGTGCACGCGGGCGCCGGTGCGCCGGGCGCAGTCCAGCAGCCCGGCCACCGCGACGCTCTCCGCGGCGTCCGGACGGGACGCCAGGAAGTCCCGGTAGCGTGCGCCGCCGACGTTCGGGGCGGCGTCCAGCACGGCCGGGTCCTCGGCGTGGACGATCGCCAGCGCGCCGAGCCGGGCCTGTTCGGTCAGCGCGGCCACCAGCTCGGCGGGGCCGGTCAGGTGCGGGAATTCGTCCACTCCGGACGGGGCCAGGAACGACTTGAAGCCGAACACTCCTGCCCGGTGCAGCAGTTCCAGCTCGCCGAGGTTCCCGGGCACCGCCCCGCCCCAGAAGCCGACGTCCACCCAGAGCCGGCCCTCGGCGGCCTTCCGCTTGGCCGACAGGCCGGCCGAACTCGTGGTGGGTGGAACGGAGTTGAGCGGCATGTCGACGATCGTGGTGACTCCGCCGGCGGCCGCCGCCCTGGTCGCGGAGGCGAAGCCCTCCCACTCGGTGCGGCCGGGCTCGTTGACGTGCACGTGGGTGTCGACCAGTCCGGGCATCAGCACGAGTGCGCCGAGGTCGGTCACCCCTCGGCCGCCCACCGCCCCGTGGGCCGCCACCTGTTCGATCCGTCCGCCCCGGACCACCACGTCGGCCGCCCGTTCGCCGTCCGGCAGCACCACCCGCCGACTGCGGATCACCACACCATCGCCGAGCGGCATCAGGGGCCTCCGAACGCCGGGAGAGTCCTGGGAGCGTAGGCCCGCCCCGGTCGACCGTCAATGCGACCGGCATGCTGCTGTCTCTCACCACCCACAGCGAACTCGCTCGCATCCGGGCCGGGTTCACCCGCTTCGCCGCCAGGAGGACCACCACGTGACCGTCGAACTCCGCCACCTCACCGCCCTCACCGCGCAGGCCCGCCGCGATCTGCTGGACGTCTACGCGGACGTCCGGGCCCCGCTGCTGCAACTGGCCAACTACCGCGTCGAAGCGTTCGTCGAACGCCTCGACCGGCACCTCGCCGACCCCGGTTTCGGACTCGTCCTCGGCTACCGCGGCGGATTCCCGGTCGGGTACGCCTACGGCAACACCGTCGACGCCGACGACCGGTACTGGTCGCGGATGGCCGAGCCGCTCCCCGACGGCTTCACCGACGCCCCGGTGCTCGCCCTCAAGGAGATCGGCGTCCGCGCCGCCTGGCGCGGCACCGGCACCGCCCGCCGCATCCACGACGAACTCCTCGCCCACCGCACCGAGAGCCGCGTCACGCTCATGGTCAACCCGCTCGCCGGGAACGGCAAGGTCCAGACGCTGTACGGGACTTGGGGCTACCGGGCGTTCAACAGCCAGCGGGCCGCGCCCGACTCGCCGCGGCTCACCGTCATGGTGCGCCCGCGCTGACGCCGAACCCGGCAGGTCGGCAGCGATCACCGAATCCGACCGATCGCTCCATTTGGTCATTACATCCGACAAACATTTCGACGGACGATCGCTAAGGTGAGCGTGTGCGAGTGATGGTGGAGTTCACGACCGAGCCGTTCGAGCTGGACGGCTTCCCCGAGCACGCCAGAACCGCCCGCCGGGCGGTCGAGGACGCCGGACTGGCCGTCGCCGTGGGGCCGTTCGGCACCAGCGCCGAGGGCGACGCCGAGCAGGCGCTGGCCGCCACGGCCCGGCTGCTGCGGGAGACCCTGGCGGTCGGCGCCAGCCGGATCTCGCTCCAGGTCAGCGTGCTGGCCGACGGCCCGGCGCCGGCCGGCCCCGCACCGCTCGACGAGCACCCGTTCACGGCGGCCCTGCGGCCGCTGCTGGAGGCGATCGGCGCCACCGCCGTCGATCCGGCCGAGGCGCGGGCCGAGGACGTCGTCCTGGAGTGGGACGGCGCACCGGCCGTCGCGGTGCGGCTGCCGCACCTGGGCAGTGCGCTGGACCGGCTGCTGGCCGAGACGGCCCGCCAGTTCGACGGCCGCCCGCTGGCCGAGCTGAACCGCACGGAGAAGCAGCGGGTGGTCGCCCTGTTGGAGGAACGCGGGGCGTTCACCGTCCGCCATGGGGTGGAGACGGTCGCGTCGGCGCTCGGTGTCAGCCGGTTCACCGTGTACAACTACCTGAACCGGCAGGAGAAGTCCTGACCGGCAGGCGCCGCGCACGGCCGCCGCCGCACGCCCCCGCCACAAACAGTTCAACAAAGCGTTGACGGCCCGTCGGGCCCGCTCTAGCTTGTCCGGGTGGCACCAACCCCAGGAGGTCCCTCCGTGACCGAGCCATCCCCGGAGCCGCCCGCCGCCCCTCTCCCGCTCACCGCGCTGTCCTCCGCCGAGCCCGCCCACCTGCTGGCGATCCTGCTGGAGGTCTGCGCCAGCCCCGCCTGGGCCGCCGCCGTCGCGGCCTCCCGCCCCTGGCCCGACCGCGCCGCGCTGCTGGCCGCCAACGCGACGGCCACGGCCCGGCTGTCGCCGGCCGAGCTGACCGAGGCGCTGGCCGGCCACGCCCGGATCGGCACGCCGAAGGCCGGCGACGCGGCGTCCGAACGCGAGCAGGCCGGCCTCCGGGGCGTCGAGCCGTCCGTGCTGGACGAGTTGGCCGCGGCCGACGCCGCCTACGAGGCGAAGTTCGGCCACCTGTTCCTGATCTGCGCCACCGGCCGCACCGCGGCCGACCTGCTCGCCGCCCTGCGCGAGCGGCTGCCGCACGACGCCGCCACCGAGGCGGAGACCGTCCGCGAGGAACTGCGCCGGATCAACGAGCTCCGCCTGCTCGCCCTCTCCGCCTGACGCATCGTCAGGTCACCCACACGCAAGGACGGTTCATGGCCGGCATCTCCACCCACGTGCTCGACACCAGCCTCGGCCGCCCGGCCGAGGGCGTCCCGGTCGAGCTGGCCGTGCACGCCGAGGGCGGCTGGCAGGTGCTCGGCGCCTCCGCCACGGACGCCGACGGCCGGGTCACGGACCTGCCGGACGTGGCGGGCGGCTCGGTCGCCCGGCTGCTGTTCGACACCGCGAAGTACCACGCGGCGCAGGCGGCCGACCCGGGGTCGGGACAGCCGCCGTTCTTCCCGGAGGTCTCGATCGTCTTCACCGTCGCGCCTGTCCAGCGGCACTACCACGTCCCGCTGTTGCTGAACCCGTTCGGCTATTCGGTCTACCGCGGCAGCTAACCCCCTGGACGCCGCCCACCGCTTAGGAGACACGTCATGGCCCACGTGCTCGGGCAGAACCAGTACGGCAAGGCGGAGAACCGCATCGTCCGGGTCCGCCGCGACTCCGGACGCCACGAGATCAAGGACCTGAACGTCTCGGTCTCGCTGCGCGGCGAGTTCGACGACGTCCACCTGACCGGCTCGAACGCCAACTGCCTGCCCACCGACTCCACCAAGAACACCGTGTACGCGTTCGCCAAGCAGTATGGCATCGAGTCCGCCGAGGGGTTCGCCGCCCTGCTGGCCCGGCACTTCGTGGAGCACACCGAGCGCGGCGTGGTGCACAGCGCCCGGATCCGGGTCGAGGAGTACGGCTGGGAGCGGATCCGCACCGCGGACCGGGCCGCGGAAGCCGGCGACGGCGGGCACTCCTTCGTCCGCAGCGGGCAGGAGGTGCGCACCACCGAGGTGCTGTACGACGGCGACCGGTTCCGGGTGGTCTCGGGGCTCAAGGACCTGGTGGTGATGAACACCACCGACTCGGAGTTCTGGGGCTACCTCAAGGACCGGTACACCACCCTCCGGGAGGCCTACGACCGGATCCTGGCCACCCAGGTGACGGCTCGTTGGGCGTTCGGCTTCCACGGCCGCGACGGCCGGCCGCAACCGGAGTGGAACCACTCGTACCAGGAGGTCCGGCGGCACCTGCTGGAGGCGTTCGCCGACACCTACTCGTACTCGTTGCAGCAGACCCTGCACGCGATGGGCACCCGGGTGCTGAACCACCGGACCGAGGTGGACGAGGTCCGCCTGGAACTGCCGAACAAGCACCACTTCCTGGTCGACCTGGCGCCGTTCGGGCTCACGAACGAGAACGAGGTGTACTTCGCCGCCGACCGGATGTACGGCCTGATCGAGGGCACCGTGCACCGGGAGGGCGTCACCCCGGTCATCCCCGTCTCCTGACGACCCGTCGCCTCCCCCAGGAGTTCCCATGGCAGTGCAGCCCCCGGCCGCCGCTCGACGGATCGTGATCGAGAACGCGGCGATCGCCACCGTCGACGCCGCCGGCACCGAGTACGCGCGCGGGCACGTGGTCGTCCTCGGCAACACCGTCGAGTCGGTCGGCGACGGGCCCCCGCCGCCCCGCCTGGCCGACGTGGCACGGCGGATCGACGGCGAGGGGCACCTGCTCACGCCGGGGCTGGTCAACACCCACCACCACTTCTACCAGTGGCTGACCCGCGGACTGGCGCAGAACCGCATCCTGTTCGACTGGCTGGTGGAGCTGTACCCGTCCTGGGCGCGGATCGACGCCGAGCTGGTGCACGCGGCGACCCTGGGTTCGGCGGCGGCGCTGCTCACCTCGGGCTGCACCACCGCCGCCGACCACCACTACGTCTTCCCGCGCGGCGCGGGCGACCTGCTCGGCGCGTCCATCGAGGCCGTCCGGCAGCTGGGCCTGCGGTTCACCGCGCTGCGCGGGTCGATGGACCGCGGCCGGAAGGACGGCGGCCTGCCGCCGGACCACGCGGTGGAGGACACCGACGAGATCCTCGCCGCCTCCGAGGCCGCGGTCGACCGGTGGCACGACGGCTCCTCCGGCTCGATGCTGCAGGTCGCCCTGGCGCCCTGCTCGCCGTTCTCGGTCTCCACCGAACTGATGTCCCGCTCGGCCGAGCTGGCCCGCCGCAAGGGGGTTCGGCTGCACACCCACGGCTCGGAGACCGCCGAGGAGGCGGCCTTCTGCCACCAGCTGTTCGGCATGGGCCCCACCGACTACTTCGAGTCCACGGGCTGGCTCGGCGAGGACGTCTGGATGGCGCACTGCGTCCACATGACCGACTCCGACCTCGCCAAGTTCGCCGAGACCGGCACCGGCGTCGCCCACTGCCCGTCCTCCAACGCCCGCCTGGCCGCCGGCATCGCCCGCGTCCCCGACATGCTCGGCGCCGGCGTCCCGGTCGGCCTCGGCGTGGACGGCACCGCCTCCAACGAGTCCGGCCAACTCGGCACCGAACTGCGCAACGCCCTCCTGATCAGCCGCCTGCGCGGCGGCCCCGACACTCTCACCGCCCGCCAGGCCCTGCGCCTCGCCACCATGGGCGGCGCGAGGGTCCTCGGCCGTCAGCACGAGATCGGCTCCGTCGAACCCGGCAAGCTCGCCGACCTCGCCCTCTGGAAGGTCGACGGCCTCCTCCACTCCACCATCGCCGACCCCGTCGCCGCCCTCGTCCTCGGCGCCCTCCCCCCGCTCACCCTCCTCCTCGTCGACGGCCGCCCCGTCGTCGAACGGGGCCACCTCACCACCGCCGACGAGCCCGCCATCGCCCGCACCTGCGCAAAGGCCGCCCGCACCCTGGCGGCCCGCCACGACTGACGGCCACTCGGCCTGTCTGCGGCTTCCGGTAGCTTCCAGGCACGTCGACCGCAGCAGGAGGAGCACTCGGATGGGCGCCAGCGAGTGGCATTACCTCACGCCCTACCTCGGTTCGCCGCAGCGCAGTCTGGACGCCCTGCACCGGGCGGAGTTCGCCGCCCACTGGGCGGGCCAGGAGTACGACACGCTGGAAGAGCTGTGGGCCGACGAGGAGTTCATGGACGAGCAGGGCACCCACTCGATCCTCGACGTCCCGTACGCCGTCGAGGACTCCTCGGAGCCGCTGGGGTTCGAGGACGTGGGCAGCGTCCGCCCGCTCCCGGCGCAGAGCCTGCTGGACTACTTCGGCACCGAGCGTCCGACGGTCGAGCAGTTCACCCGGGTCCTCGCCGACTCCCCGTATCTGCGGACCGAGGTCGACCTGCGGTGGACCGGGAAGTACGTCGTCCTGCACACCGACGGCGAGCCCACCCACTTCGGTGTGTTCGGCTTCTCCGGCGACTGACGGCGACCCGCCCGGCGGTCCGTCAACGGCGGGCGGCGACCGCGGGCATCGCCAGGCCGGCCGTCGCCAGCAGGGCGCCCAGGACCGCCCAGCCGGCGACGCCGTGGGCGAGCACGGTGGCGGTGACGATCAGTGGGCCGATCACGTGCGAGCCGGCCTGCCCGCTCATGAAGACGCCCTGGTACTCGCCGTGCGCGGCGGGGTCGGCGAGGTCGAGGCTGAGCGTCCAGCCGCCCGCCGAGGTGAGCAGTTCGGCGAGCGAGTGCAGCAGCACGCCGGCCAGCACCAGGGTCACGGCGAGCACGGTGCCGCGTCCGCCCGCCGCCGCGTACACCAGGCAGGCCGCACCGAGCAGGACGCCGCCGCGGGCGCAGGCCCCGGCCGCCGAGCGCACGTCGACCACTCCGCGGCTGGCGCGGACCTGGAACAGCACCACGGCAAGGCTGTTGACGATGGCGACCACCGCGACCAGGGCGCGCGGCGCGGTGGTGTGGACGGCGATCCACAGCGGGATGCCGATCTCCAGCATCGCGAACTGGAGTTCCAGCACGGCGTGCAGGAAGGCGACCAGCAGGTAGCGGCGGTCGGCGAGCGCGGTGCGCGGCCGCGGTCGACCGGCGGCCGGAGCGGCGGGAACCGTCGCGTCGGGGAGGCCGCGCAGCAGCAGCGAGGTGGCGGCGAAGCTCGCGGCGTCCAGGGCCAGCACGGTGGCGTACGACCAGTGGGTGTCGGCCTGGAGGGCGAGCATCGCGCCCGCGCCGCCGAGCATCAGTCCGGCGTTCATCACCGAGCGCAGCAGGGCCCGCGAGCGCACCTGGTCGGCGGCGGGCAGCAGGTGCGCGATCAGTGCGCTGCGCACCACGACGGCGCCGCGTTCCAGCACGGTGGCGACGACGATCGCGGCGACGAACGGCGCGAAGCCGTGCACGAAGACGTAGCCGAGCACGGCCGCGCCCTGCAACGGCCCGAGGACGTACAGCAGTCGGCGGTGCCCGACCCGGTCGGCGAGCCGCCCGAACGGTACGCCGGACAGCATCCCGGCGACTCCGGCCGCGGCCAGACCGAGGGCCAACTGTCCGGCGCTCAGCCCGACTTGGCGGGTGAAGTAGAGCGCGCTGACGGAGTAGTAGAGCCCGTTGCCGACGGTGTTGACGCCGGTCATCACGGCGAGCCGGCGCAGCACGGGCTCGGCGGGCAGCAGGGAGCGGCGCCCGGCGGGCGCGGCGGTGGCGGTCATGGCCGTCAGCACACCAGGGTTCCCAACTCGCCGGAATCCTTTTACCGTTGGGGTCAATGTTCGAGTTCGCCTTAGGCGTGGACGACCTCGCCACCACCTGGTTCACCTACTCCCCCGCGCAGGAGGCGGTGTTCAGCCTGCGGGCGCGCCGCTACCCGCACAAGTACCCGTTCCAGCAGCGGTGGATGGAGTCCTGGGAGTCGGCGTACCGGGCGCTGGACGTCCCGCTGCTGGAGTCCCTGGTGACGCCCCGGGCCTGGGCGCCGGACTTCCTGACGCCCCGACCGATGGTCCAACGCCCGTCCTTCGAGGCCGAGTTGGAGACGATCGCAGGCACGCCGCCGGAGACGGTGGTGAAGGATTTCGCGGCCGCCTACCGGGGCGACGGGGCGCCGGTCCCGGAGCCGGTGGCCTCGCTGCTGGCCGATCCGGCGGAGCTGTTGGCGCGCTGCGTGGCGCAGCTGCGCGGGTACTGGGAGCGCTGCCTGCTGCCGCAGTGGTGGCCGCGGGCGCGGACGGTGCTGGAGGCCGATCTGGCGTACCGGGGGCGGATGTTCGCGGAGCGCGGCGCGGAGGGCCTGTTCGCGGAGTTGGACTCCCGGCTGTCCTGGCAGGCGGGGGTGCTGCGGCTGGACGACCCGGATCCGCGGGTGCAGGCGCTGGGCGGCCGGTACACGCCGGTGGCGGGCCGCGGTCTGGTGCTGATGCCGACGCTGTGCGCGTTGGGCGCGCACACCGTCATCGACGCGGACGAGCCGCCGGTGATCACCTACCCGGCCCGCGGCAACGCCCTGATGGGCGAGAGTTCCCCGCCCCGAGTCCCGGACGCGCTGGCCGAGTTGATCGGCCTGCCGCGGGCCCGCCTGCTGGTCCTGCTGGACCAGCCGGCCTCCACCACCGCGCTCGCCCACCGGCTCGCCGTCACCCCGGGCGCGGTCAGCCGCCACCTCTCCGCCCTGGCCACCGCGGGCCTCCTCACCCGCACCCGCGCCGGCCGCTCCGTCCTGTACGCCCGCTCCCCGCTCGGCGACGCGCTGGTGGCCGGCGGGGCATAGGCCGGTGCCCGGATCATTCCTCGGCCCGACCGGAGTCGCCGGCCTTCCACCTGGCGGAGGAGGCGATCTCCTTCGCACGGGCGAGTACCTGACACTGCCTCAGGCCGATCCCCGGCGCCGGTCGGGTCGGGAGGATCGGGGCATGCGATTCGAGCTGCTTCACCCGACCCCGAGGCTGGGCGGCACGGCACGGCCGGTCCCGCCCTGGGCCGTCCGCGCCGCCCGGTTGATACCGCTGGCCGTCCTTCCGTCCTGCCTCTGGCGGCTGCCCTTCGCGTTCGAGTTCGAGATGGGCCAGGTCTACGAGGTCCACAAGACCTGGCACTGGTGGGTGATCCTCTACGTCTTCGGGCTCAGTGTCCTGTCCGAGGGGATCGCCTACCTCTCCTTCGGTCTGGTGGCCGGTTGGGGCGAAGTCGCGCCTGCCTGGCTGCCGTTGATCGGCGGCCGACGCATTCCGCCGTTCGCGGCGATCGTCCCGGCAACCCTGGGCGGGCTGGCCCTGGTCGCACTGTGGGACCCGCTGCCGCTGGCCTTCCTCGACCTCGGAGTCCCGCTCGTCGAGTACTCCAACGGCTGGTGGAAGGCCCTCGCGGCGGCGGCCGCCCTCCCGCTGACCCTGTGGGGCCCGCTGGTCCTGGCCCTGACCTGGGCCTACCACCGGCGCCGCCGCGAGGAGTGAGCCGCCGTCACTCCTCCCACGGCCAGGCCGCGTCCTGCCCGGCCTCCAGCAGCGGGACGAGCCGGAAGGCGGCGTCGGTCAGGCCGCCGAAGGTGTGGCGGTAGGCCGTGCCGGACGCGGCGTGGCCGGGGCGGTAGCCGGCCAGATTCCAGGTGTAGACGGGGATCCGGGCGGGGACGGACTCCAGCGGGTGGCTCGCCCGACCGCCGTACGCCTGCTCGTCGGTGACGATCACCACCCGGTCGTGGTCGCGGTAGTGCCGGCGGACCGCCCCGGCGGTGTCGGTGCCGCCGAGGTTGCCGAACCGGTCCAGCACCCGGAGCACCGCGTCGCCGCGCTCCAGCGGGACGGCCCGGCTGGTGGAGCCGAACTCGACCAGGTCCGCCTCGGCTGCCCGCAGGGCCAGCGCGGTGCCGAAGATCGCGGCGGTGTCGGCCCGGTTGAGCTGGGTCTGCGCACTCGGCCGGTCGAACATCGAGCCGGACCGGTCCACCAGGATCAGCGAACGGCCGGTCAGCGCGGGGACGTTGGCCAGCGAGTGCTTCATCGCCCGCTCCAGCGCGTGGCCCCAGCGCAGCGACGGCGCGTGCCGGTACGCGGCCAGGTAGCGGAACGGGAACTGCCGGGAGCGGGTGACCTCGCCCCGGTCGGAGATCCGCCGGGCGACCTCTTCGGCGACCTCGTCGGACACCCCGGCCTGGTCGAAGTTGCGCAGGTTGCGCACCAGCGCCATCGCGCCCATGGACGGGATGACGGCCTCCCAGACGGCGGCGTCCAGCGGGCCCTGGAGCCAGCCGGCCAGTGCCTCCCAGGTCATCCCGGCCTCGGCCAGGCGCTGCGCGCCGTCGGGGCCGGTGACCAGTGCGCGGCGTTCCTCCACGGGGACGGCCAGCAGCGCGCGATGGGCGGTCAGCAGGGCGTCGCCCGCCGGCGGAACGGCGGTGTCGGGGCGGTGCCGCCGGTCCAGCGCGTAGCGGAACAGCTCGCTCTGCCACGGCTTGCGGGGATCCGGCGTCGGGTGGGTGAGCTCCAGTACGTCGCCGAACCGGTAGCCCTTGGTGCCGGTGTCGTACTTGAGCAGCGCCCGGCCGTTGTACAGCCGGGCGACGGCATCGGCGACGCCGCGCTTGACGGGCTTGGGCAGCGCCCGCCCGTACCGGGACGTCCAGTAGGCGAGCAGTTCGCCGGGCTCGTCGGGGCGCCGCAGGACGGCGTCGATCACCTGCCGGGAGTGGCCGGGGAACTTCGCGTCCAGCCGGGCGCGGGTGAACTCGGCAGCGCCGACCAGCGAGGCGGTGCGCATCGCGGCGCCGTGGCGCAGCCAGCGCAGCAGGCCGAGCGTCCACTCGGGATCGCTGACGGCGAGCGAGCGCACCAGGGCGGTGTAGCGGTCGTCGCGGGCGCCGCCGCGCTCGTAGAAGGTGTCCTGGCCGACCAGGTTGGCCATCGCCAGCAGGAAGAGTTCGGACTTCTCGTCGCGCAGGTGTCCCGGCCCGCCCTGGTGGTTCGCGGTGAGCTGCCCGGTCGTGGTGACGGGCGAGCCGGGCCCGGCCTCGGTCACGGCGGGGGCGGTCTTCTTCGAACGGCGGAAGTTGAAGCGGGACATGGTCGACTCCTCCTGCGGGCAGGCAGGCCGAACCGGGGCGTCCGAGAATTGCCGACCGCACGGGCCGGCCTCGGCGGAGGTAGAAGTCTGGTGCTCTCCCTTGAGCTATCGGCCGTGCTCGCGCACGGTCGACCGGGACTCGAACCCGGAACCGCCAGATCCGGAAGTAACCCCCGACCTGCGCACCGGACGCCCCGGCGCGGTTGCCCTCCCGAGATCAAAGGTGGCGCCGGTGGAGTTCTTTGGAGGAAGTAACCGGCGCCTGCGCACCGGGAGGTGGCAGTTTTCTGAAGTTGGACGTCCAGAGAACAGAAGCGGCGGAGGCGACATCAGCTGCTCTACCGACTGAGCTACGCCGGCTGGAAAGCCGGCGGCGGGACTCGAACCCGCGACCTGCCCATTCAGAGTGGAAGTAACCCCTGCCTGCGCACCTGGACGAGGACGACCCTAGTCGCCCGCCGCCACCGGCCGCACCGGATTATTCGTCGCCGCTCGGGTCGAGCAGCGCGAGGGCCGGCAGCGTCAGGAACTCCGGGAACTCCTCGCCGAGCGCCACCTGTTCGAACAGCGCGGCGGCGTCGTCCCACCGTCGCCCGGCGCCCGCCTCCTCCCGCAGCACGGCGAGTTCCTCCGCCAGCAGCCGTCGCACCTGCTCGGCCGTCACCTGCTCGCCGGTGTCGGCCAGCACCACCCCGTTGTGGATCCACTGCCAGATCTGCGAGCGGGAGATCTCGGCGGTGGCGGCGTCCTCCATCAGGTGGAAGATGGCGACGGCGCCGATCCCGCGCAGCCACGCCTCGATGTACCGGACGCCGACCCGGACGGCGTTGCGCAGCCCGGCGGACGTGCAACTGCCTTCCGCACCGGCCACGTTCAGCAGCTGATCCGCCGTCACGTCGTCCGCCGCACCGGGGTTCTCCTGCTGGTGCGGCCGCTCGCCCAGCACCGCGTCGAAGCACTCGCGCGCCACCGGCACCAGGTCGGGGTGGGCGACCCAGGAGCCGTCGAAGCCGCCGTCGGCCTCCCGCTCCTTGTCGGCCCGGACCTTCGCCAGCGCCGCCGCGTTGACCTCCGGGTCGGTGCGGGACGGGATGAACGCGGCCATCCCGCCGATCGCGTGCGCACCGCGCCGGTGGCAGGTCCGCACCAGCAGCCGGGTGTAGGCGGCCATGAACGGGGCCGCCATGGTGACGCCGTTGCGGTCCGGCAGCACGAAGTGCGCGCCCGCGTCCCGGAAGTTCTTCACGATCGAGAACAGGTAGTCCCACCGTCCGGCGTTCAACCCGGCGGCGTGCTCGCGCAGTTCGTACAGGATCTCGTCCATCTCGAAGGCCGCGGTGATGGTCTCGATCAGCACGGTGGCGCGGATCGAGCCGTGCGGGATGCCGAGTGCGGCCTGCGCGTGGGTGAAGACCTCGTTCCAGAGCCGGGCCTCCAGGTGGCTCTCGGTCTTCGGGAGGTAGAAGTACGGGCCGGAGTTGGGGTCCTGTGCGCCGCGCGCCAGCAGCCGGGCCGCGTTGTGGAAGAAGTACAGGCCGAAGTCGACGAACGCGCCGGCCACCGGCTCGCCGTCCACCGTCAGGTGCCGCTCGTCCAGGTGCCAGCCGCGCGGGCGCACCACGACGGTGGCCAGCTCGCCGGCGGGCTTCAGCGCGTACGCCTTGCCGCGGGCGTCGGTGAAGTCGATCCGGCGCTCGAACGCGTCGATCAGGTTGAGCTGCCCGGAGACCACGTTCGCCCAGGTGGGGGCGGTGGCGTCCTCGAAGTCGGCCAGCCACACCCGGGCGCCGGAGTTCAGCGCGTTGACCGTCGTCCTGCGGTCGGTGGGGCCGGTGATCTCCACCCGGCGGTCCGTCAGCGCGGGCGGCGCGGGCGCGACCCGCCACTCCCCCGCCCGGACGGCCGCCGTCTCCGGCCGGAAGTCGAGCGTGCCGGTGCGGGCGACCTCGGTGCGGCGCGCCGCCCGGGCGGCCAGCAACTCCCGCCGGCGGCCGTCGAACGCGCGGTGCAGGCCCGCGACGAACGCCAGCGCCTGCGGGGTGAGCACCTCGCCGGCGCGCTCCACCGGCGGGCCCGCCACCACCGCGCCCGGAACAGACGCACCCTGACCTGCAGCCATCGGCGGCACTCCCCTCGGGCCGTTCCGCTGTTCCGTTCTGTACAGTGAGATTAGTTTCCGCGATGCAGAATTTCAACGCTCCGTTGAGAGGTCGCGAAGTCCGCCCGTGTAAGGAACCGTCCCGTGGCCAGCAGCCCCACCGAACGCACCACCGGCTCGGTGCAGTCCGTCGAGCGCGCCTTCCTCCTCCTGGAGGCCCTCGCCGACGCGGGCGGCATCGCCACCCTCAGCGAACTCTCCGCCGCCTCCGGCCTGCCGATGCCGACCATCCACCGCCTGGTCCGCACCCTGCTCGCCCAGGGCTACGTCCGGCAGGACTCCGCCCGCCGCTACACCCTCGGCCCGCGCCTGATCCGCCTCGGCGAGACCGCCAACCGGCTGCTCGGCTCCTGGGCCCGCCCGTTCCTCGCCGAACTCATGGAAGCCACCGGCGAGACCGCCAACCTCGCCGTCCTGGAGGGCTGCGAGGTCGTCTACGTCGGCCAGGTCCAGTCCCGGCGCTCCATGCGGATGTTCACCGAGGTCGGCCGCCGCGCCCAGCCGCACTGCACCGGCGTCGGCAAGGCGCTGCTCGCCCAGCTCCCCGAGGACGAGGCCCGCGCCCTGCTCGGCCCCGGCCCGCTCCAGGCCCACACCCCGCACACCGTCACCGACCCCGCCGTGCTGCTCGCCCAGCTCGCCGCCGCCCGCGAGTCCGGCTACGTCGTCGACGACCAGGAGCAGGAGATCGGCGTCCGCTGCCTCGCCGTGGCCGTCCCCGGCGCCCCCACTCCGACCGCCCTCTCGGTCTCCGGCCCCGAGGCCCGCGTCCACGCCCTCGAAGCCCAGTCCGGCCCCGCCGCCCTGGTCCCCCTCATGCAGTCCGTCGCAGCCCGCCTCGGCTCGGCGCTCTGACCGACCGTCCGCCGCCCCGGCCCCGCCCGGCCAGCCCCGGGCCGCGCGCTGGACCAACCGGCTCGCACTGCGTGAGCGGTCCGGAGACCGCCGCCCTACGGTGCGAGACATGGCGGTGAAGGAAGAGGTCCGGCTGGCCCTGGTGATGAACGGCGGCGTCAGCCTCGCGGTCTGGATGGGCGGTGTCACGCACGAGCTGGACCTGCTGCGCCGTGCCTCCGCCGACGAACCCGATGAATCGCTCTCCCCGTCCGAGCGGGAGGTGGCCGAGATCTGGCGGCAGATCACCGACGCGACGGGGGCGAACGCCCGGGTGGTGATCGACATCGTCTCGGGCACCTCGGCCGGCGGCCTCAACGGGCTCCTGCTGGCCACCGCGATCGGCCGTGGTTCGGAGCTGGGCTCGCTGCGCGAGGTCTGGGAAGCGGCCGCCTCGCTGCCGGAGCTGCTGAAGTCGCCCTCCCGGCAGAGCCTGCTCGACGGCACCTACTTCGAGAAACGGATCAGGGCGCAGCTGGAGGAGATGCCCGAGGCCGAATCGCCCGAGCAGCCGATCAGCCTCTTCATGACGGCCACCTCGCTGGGCGGCCGGGCGCGCAACTTCAAGGACGGCTTCGGCAGCCGGTTCGACGTCCGTGACCACCGGCGCGTGTACCGGTTCCAGTACGACAAACATGCGGAAGTCTTCCGGAAGCTGGACGACGGCACGATGGGCTTCGAGCTCGACAGCCGTTGTGACTTCTGCACGGTGAACAACGACGCGCTGGTTCAGGCGGCGCGGGCGAGCGCCGGCTTTCCGGTGGCCTTCCCGCCGGTCGACGAGCAGCCGATGGTCCACTTCCGCGAGCTCCCCGCTCCGGCCGCCGACGCCCCGGCGAGCTGCGTGATCGACGGCGGGGTGCTCAACAACGCCCCGTTCGGCCCGGTCCTCGAAGCGATCACCGAACGTCAACTGGACGAGCGGGTGCGCCGGGTGGTCGTCTACGTGACCCCGTCGGTCGGCCTGGAGACGGTGAACACGGCGGGACAGTCGGCCTGCGGTGACGTCTCGTTCGTCACCTCGGCCCTGAACGCGCTGCAGTACCCGCGGGAGGCGGACTTCCGGTCCGGGACGCAGGAGCTCTCGACCCGGCTCGGGACGAGCGTGCGCGGCACGCAGCTGAGTCTGTTCGACCGGATGAGCAAGGAGAAGGACCTCCGCGACTACGTGCGGGACGCGGCCGAGACGATGCTCGGCGAGTACCGGCTGAGCCGGGCCAGCGCAGTGCTCTGGGAGACCCGTCAGCGGCTCGCCGAGGTGGGCACGGTGACCGAGCTCGTCGCCGTGCCGGAGGCGGACCCCGACGAGCTCGGTCGGATCCTCGGGGAGAACCCCAACTGGAGCCCGCAGTGGCCGAGCCAGGACATCAACAGCCCCGACATGTCCCAGTGGCGCTGGGGACTCATCACCGCCGAACGGCTCTTCGAGACCCTCGGCGGCTACCTCCAGCAGTACCTCGACTCCAAGGACCTGCACGCGGATCCCGACGGACAGCGCGCACTGCTCGACGGCGCGACGGACATCAGCCGGCAGCAGCGCCGCGCGCTCGCCGTCGCGAAGGCCGTCAGACACCGGATCCGGGACCAGTACCGGCCGGGGCTGGAGCTGTCGAACCTGGAACTGGGCGGGCTCCTCGGCCGGGTCTTCGACGATCTGGACGTCCCGGCCACGATCGGCGGGCTCGTCGCGAAGGCCTGCAGCCGGTTCGCCGAGGTGACCCGGCAGGCCGGCCTCGGCCACTGGAAGGGTCTCGGGGACGTCGTGCACGACTGCCTGGCGGTCGAAGTGGTCACCAGGATGTACGCGCCCCCGTCGAAGGCCGCCGGGCCGCTCACCCCGGCGTTCGAATTCCTGCGGCTCGGGCCGGACAGCATGAGTCCGGTGTTCAACGTCGACCGGTTCGCCGATCTCGGCGACCGGAAGCTCTACGGCATCCGCTTCCAGCACTTCGGCGCCTTCATCAACCGCGAGTGGCGCCGCTCCGACTTCATCTGGGGCCGACTCGACGCCGCCCACCACCTGCTCTTCCTGCTCGTCCCGTCCCGCGAGGAACGCCTGGCCTGGGAGGAGAAGCTCCACCTCGCCATCCTCGAAGCGGAGACCCGGGACCACGCGGCCACGACCTCCGCCAAGGACCAGCTGGAGCACAACCTGGAAGAGCTTCGGACCACCAGGGACACCGAGCTGCTGGACCGGATCCTCGACACCGAACAGGGCACGGCCGGCCTGCGGGCCATCATCTGCTCGGCGACCGCGCTGCTGGGCAACACCGACCGGGACGAGGCCGCCGCGGCATCGGCGGCCGCCGGCCCCCAGTGGCGCAAGGTGCTCGCCGTCACCCGCCCCCTCGTCGCCACCGACCCGAAGGCCGTGCAGAAGGCCGACAAGCGCTGGCTCCGCTGGGTCACCTGGTACGTCCGCCTCAGAGCCTGCAGGACACTCGACAGGAAGGACCCCCGCGCCATCCCGCGCGTGGTGAAAAGAGCCCTGGCGGTGAGCGTCGTCGCCTGCGTGCTGATCCTGATCGGCATCGGCATCGCCATCGGCCTCGCGGTCGGCTGACCTCCGGCCGGGAGAAGCCGGCCGTCCCGTCGAGGACGTCAGCCGATCAGCGTCCGGTAGGACGTGCCCTCGGGCGTGTAGATCAGGTCGAACTCGCGGCCGATGCCGGTGGCGGTCAGGTGCAGGCGGGCGAGGGCCTCGGCGGCGGTCGGGTAGGTGAGTCCGAGGGTGGCGGCGACGGTGTCGCGGGCGGCGAGCAGGGCGGGCTCGTCCTCCAGGTACTCGACGGCGGCCTCATCGCTCTCCTCCGCGGTGCAGGTGGGGCAGTCGCGCCACCAGGGCGCGGCCAGCAGCAGGCGCAGCAGCTCGGGCAGGCCGACGGCGAGGAGGGCCGCGCCGCCCTCGGAGTCGGCGAACAGGATCGGGCGCCCCTCGCCGCCCTCCCCGCAGAAGAAGTACGTCCCGCCCCCGCCGTCCCCGGCGAACGCCTCCAGCCGGAGGCCGGACGCCAGGTGGACCGGCTCCACGTGCTCGGTCCGGGTGAGGTCGAGTTCTCCCGGCCAGCGGAAGTAGTCGGCGACGGCGGCACGGTCGCGGACGATGGCAAGCAGAGACGTCGTCATGCGCGGCACTGTAGTGCGGACGCCCGACAGCGGGTACGGGGCGGGTGGACGACGGCCACCCGCCCCGGTGGTCAGCCCAGCCAGGCCGTCACCTGTGAGACGGCCGCGGGGGCCCAGGCGAGTTCCATGTGGTTGAGGCCGCCGAGCAGGGCGGTGCCGCCGACCTTCGCGATGCCGGTGGTGTCCAGCGCGCTGGCGGTGAGGACCAGGCCGTCGCTCGGGCCGCGGCCCTCGTTGAGGATGCCGGGGATGTCGGCGGAGCCGCCGGCCAGCAGGTACGTGGGGACGGTGACCGGAACGCCGGCCTGCTGGAGGGGCTTGATCAGCGAGCCGGCGTCGATCGCGGCCTGGATGCCCTGGCTGGAGGTGTAGTAGCCCTGGCCGCCGTAGTAGGTGGTCCACCAGTCCTGCATGGTGGCGTCCACGCCGTAGGGGCCGTCCCAGCGGGCGAGGAGTTGGCGCTGTCCGGGGAAGCAGTCGTAGCCGCCGGTGGGCAGCACGCCCAGGCAGGGCTGCGCGGTGTAGGTGCCGTAGCAGGTCATGTACAGGTGCGGGGAGGGTGCGTTGGCGGTGCCGCCGCAGGCCGGCCAGGTGGCCAGCGAGAACGCCCAGCCGTGGGCGTAGGTGTAGTCCAGGCCGCCGTTCGGGCCGCCGAGCGTCACCAGTCGGCGGACGTCGCCCGCGTAGGCGCGCCCCCAGCCCGGCTTCACGGACGACACGTAGGAGCGCGCGGCGACCTCGCCCTTGCTCCAGGCCACCACGTCCACCTGGGCCGCGCCGGTGCGGGCCTTGATCACCGCGATGGCGTCGCCGACGGCCTGGGCCTGCATCAGGTTGTCGCCCTGCTTGTGCGCGAACCCGATCGCGAACACCCGGTGGCCGGACGCGGCCAGCGCCTGCGCCATGCCGGTGCCCGGGCAGCCGGACGCGCCGCAGTTGCCGGTCTCGCCGGGGTTCGCCCAGGCCCGGTCGGCGTTGTCGTTGGCGCCGTGCACCAGCAGTACGGGCGTTCCGGTGGCGGTGTTCCAGCCCTGCGCGCTGTACAGCAGGAACCGGCCGGAGAACGGCCGCTTGACCCCGCCGAAGTAGCCGACCCGCGCACCGTCCTGGTCGCCGCGCCCGTCGGACGGGTACTGCTCCTGCGTGAACCCGGACGTGCCGTCCAGGTAGCGCTCGACCTGCGCCCAGCCGTTGCCGGGCGAGCCGAACACGGCCTCCTGGCTGAGGTAGGAGGGGACGGCGGGGGCCGCGGCGGCCTGGGTGGGGGCGAGGCCGAGCGCGAGCAGCGCACCGGCCGACAGGGCGGTCAACACGGACCTGAGCGGGTGGCGCACCTGGTCCTCCTTCGACGGACGGGTGGACCGCCGGCGGTCGGCCACGTGGGGGTGGGCCGGTCGGCGGTCCGACTGTGGGTCAGGTCACGCTAGGGGCGGTGCGTCCGGCCACCCATGTGTCGGAACCACAGGGCGCGGGGTCCGGCGGTGTCGGCCCGCCACAGGCCGGTCCCGGTACGCCGCGCGTCGTCCGGGTTTTCCGGCCGCGACCAGCAGGTGAAGTGTTCGCGACAAGGGTTACGGCGGCGGCTGACGCCGCATCACACTGGCGGCATGCGAATGACTCCACGCGCGCTGAAGGTCCGTGCCGCCTCGGTCGCCGCCCTCGGTCTGCTGACCCTCGCCCCCACCGCCGCGGTCGCCACCGAGGCGCACGCGGCCGTCAGCGGGAACGTCTGCTACACGGCGCTGCCCAGCCAGGGCCGCGACACCATCCGCCTGATCGACGCCGGCGGGCCCTTCCCGTACTCCCAGGACGGCGTGGTCTTCCAGAACCGCGAGGGCGTCCTGCCCGCCCAGTCGACCGGGTACTACCACGAGTACACCGTCATCACCCCGGGCAGCCCCACCCGCGGCACCCGACGGATCATCACCGGCAAGGTCCACCACGAGGACTACTACACGGCCGACCACTACGCGACGTTCCGCCGCGTCGACTTCGCCTGCTGATCGGAGCCCCGCGTCTGACCCCGGTCCGATAGGTTGGGACGGGTGCGACCCCACCGGTCGCACCCGTCCACCGCACCGACCCGCCCGAAGGACCGCCCACACATGACCGCCGCTCTGCCGGGCTTCGCCGGCCGCACCTACCTCTTCCAGGTCGACAACGGCGCGGCCTTCCGCAACTCCTACTCCGCGGACGGCGCCCGGCTCCGCTGGGAGGGCCTCGGCGAGTCCGCCGGCCAGTTCGAGGACGTCCCGCTGCACACCGCGGCCATCGCCCCGGGCATCTGGTTCGTCTCCTGGACGGAGCGCAGCGGCCTCACCGTCAGCCACGTCATGGACCTCAACTCGCTCACCGTCAAGGCCTTCTGGACGTGGGAGGGCGAGTCCGGCCGGGTCGGCGAGCTGCACACCGGCACCCTCACCCCGGCCTGACGCCCGGCCCGCCGGCACCCGCCTGCCTGCTGGCCCGCCTACCGCACCCGCCCGCCGGCCCGTCCGGCCGCGGGCCCGCGCCCGGTCACACCCCGGGTGGGATCACGGCCCCGGGGCGGGTCACGGCTTCAGGCCGGGTCACGGCTTCAGGTGGGCGGAGAGGAACTGGAAGCCGGCGGGGAGCAGCTTGATCCAGGTGGTGAAGTTGTGGCCGCCCTCGGGGACGGAGGCGACGCCGGTGGTCATCGGGGCCTTGGCGGCGGCGGTGAACGCGTCGGCGTCCTTGCGGAAGTCGCCGTCGCCCTTCTCGGCGCCGCTGAGCATGATCGCGGTGGCGGGCATCGGCAGGTGCTGGAGCCGCCAGAGCAGGTCGGCCTCGTCGCGGCGCTGCTGGCTGCCCTTGAACAGGTCGCCGGTGGTGACGTCCTCGGCGGCCTTCAGGTAGCCGGAGATGGAGACGCCGCCGGCGAACATCTCGGGGTGCCGCATGGCGAGCTTCGCGGCGCAGTACCCGCCGGTGGAGTTGCCCATCACGCCCCACGCCCCGGGGGCGGTGGAGATCCGGTAGGCGGCGGCGATCGAGCGCGGGACGTCCCTGGCGAAGTAGGTCTCGGCCTGCGGCCCGCCGGGGACGTTCTCGCACTCGGGGTCGGCGGGCATCGCGGGCGAGGGCCGCATCAGGATGAGGACGGTGGGCTGCATCCGGCCGGCCCGCATCTCGTCGAGCGCGACGCCGGGGTAGTTGAAGCGGGTGATCAGCGCCTTGGCGTCGCCGGGGAAGCCGGTCATCGCGATGACCGCGGGGAACTTCCGCTGCTCGTTGCCGGACTGGAAGTACTGCGGGGGCAGGTAGACGTACCCGTCGGTGCTCAGGCCGGTGCGCGCGCCAGGGATGCGCACGGAACGGATCTCGCCGACCTTCTGCGGGTCGCGCCCGACCGTGGTGTCGACGGGTTCCCTGCCGAGCTCCTGCGCGGGCAGCACCGGCAGGTTGGCGGGCTCGGGCTCGACGGTGGGGGAGGCGCTCGGGGAGGCTGTCGCCCCGAGCGGCGGGGCGGGCGCGGCGGCGGCCTTCACGGAGACCGGGCCGTCCTTGCCGGTGCCCAGCAGGTCGTTCCAACTGCTGTAGAACGAGAAGTAGTTGTTCACCAGCAGGCCGATCACCGCGAGCAGTGCGAGCTGGCTGCCGAACAGCAGGCCGACCCGGCCGAGGACGGCCCGCCAGTGGCGCTTCGCGAACGCGGGCCACCACCAGACGGTGGCGCCCAGCACCACGAGTGCGATCTCGATCGTGAACAGCAGCAGCGTCGTGCCGGTCAGCCCCATGGCCGTGATCCCCGTGTCTTCCCCTCGCCGCGCATCCACCAGCCGATGACGAACGGGCTCGGCGCGGCCGTGCCGAACGTGCCGGCTAAGTATGCACGCTGCGGCGCCCGCACCGGCGGCCGCCCGGGAATGTCCGTCCCGCCGCCCCGGTCACGGACGGGCGGGACGGCGGGGGTCGGGTTGACGGGGCGTCAGGCGTGGGTGCCGCCGTCGATGCGGATCTCGGTGCCGGTGACGAACGCGCCGTCGTCCGAGGCCAGCATCGCGATCACGCCGGCCACCGTCTCGGGCCCGGCGAAGCCCTGGCCGAGCGCGGGCTGGAGCTTGGCGAACCAGGACATGTCCGCGTCCTCAGGCAGGCCCGGGGCAGCCGTCATGCCGGAGGCGATCGAGCCGGGGGCGACGCAGACCGCGCGCAGGCCCTGCTTGGCGTACTCGGCGGCGATCGCGTGCGTGAAGGACTGGATGCCGCCCTTGGTCGCCGCGTACGCCGCCATGTAGGGGTGGGCGAAGGCGGCGGAGGTGGAGGAGAAGTTGACCACCACGCCGCGGCCGGTGGCGAGCAGCGCGGGCAGCGCCTCACGGGTGACCAGGAAGGTGCCGGTGAGGTTGACCGCCAGCATCCGGTTCCAGAACTCCAGCGTGGTCTGCTCGGTGTGGGCGGAGCGCAGGATGCCCGCCGCGTTCACCACCGCGTCCAGGCCGCCGAGCTCGGCGATCGCGGCGCCGACGCCGGCCTTGACGGACGCCTCGTCGGAGATGTCGACGACCTTGGTGATCAGGCGGTCGGCGGTGCCGTCGGCCTCGGCCTGCGCACGGGTCGCGGCGAGCCCGGCCTCGACCACGTCGGCGCCGACCACGGTGCCGCCCTCGGCCAGGATCCGGTGGACGGTGGCCCGGCCGATGCCGGAGCCGGCGCCGGTGATCAGGACGCGGCGGCCTTCGAAGCGGTTCATGGGGGTCTCCCTGTCGTGCGGCGGGTCGGGCGGGGTGCACTCCGACCTCTCGTTCCTGCACGGTACGCCAACATGGCACGTTGTGCCACACCCGCATCCCGTGACGCCCGGGCGGCTACGCTGAGGACCGCCCGGCCGCCGCCGACCCGTCCGACCTGCACCGGTTCGCACCCGCCCGGCGGCCGCCCACCGCCCGACCACCACCCCGGGGGACCACACCATGGCCGAACCCGAACGCCCCGCGCTCTCCCTCACCGAACGCCGCAAGGCCGCCACCCAGCAGGAGATCGCGCTCACCGCCGCCCGCCTGTTCTCCGAACGCGGCGCCGACGGCACCACCGCCGAGGACATCGCCCGCACCGCCGGCGTCTCGCTGCGCACCTTCTACCGCTACTTCCGCACCAAGGAGGACGCCGTCGCCCCGCTGCTGGCCGACGGCTCCCGCCAGTGGATCGAGCTGCTCGCCGCCACCGCCCCCGGCACCCCGCTGCTGCCCGCCCTGCTCGACTCCGCCCGCGGCTCGCTCGACCCCTCCCCCGGCCGCCCCGCCGCCGCCCTCGCCTGGACCCGCGGCCTGCTCCGCGCCATGCCCGACGACCCGGCCCTGCGCGACGTCTGGCACCGCACCCAGCACGACGCCGAGACCGCGCTGCGCCCGGTCCTGGCCACGCTCGCCGACCTGCCCCCGGACAGCCTCGACATTCGCCTGCTGGCCGCCGCCGCCAACGCCGCCATGCGGGTGGCCGTCGAGGCCTGGGCCGCGGGCGACACCGACCCGGCCGGCGCCGCCGAGCTCGCCGAGACCGCCTTCCGCCGCCTGACCGGACCGCTCACCGAGCCGAACTGACGCGCCCGCTCCACCCCAGCCCATCGCCGCAGCTGGCTGGTTGACGTCTCATAAGCTCGTCCGACGTACGACCAACCGACCTATTGCGCCGATCGGATGGCACGGCCCCTACCGCCCTTGCCGCGCCACCGCGACCACCGGATCGTTGCTGCACGAACCGGCAGCGCCGCCCCGCCGGCGGCAGCCGGGCGCGTACCGGGCGGGCCCGTCATGTGGCGACGGGCCCGCCCGGACGGGGAACGGGGTTCACACCGGGACGACGGCCACCGGGCACTTCGCGTGGTGCAGGACGGCATGCACGGGGGTGGCCAGCCGGAGGCCGAAGCGCGGGGCCGGCTGGTGCCGGGACATCACCACCAGCGCGGCGGTGCGGGACTCCTCGACCACGGTCGCGGCGGTGCCGCCGGTCAGCTGCTGGGTCTGCACGTCGACGGCGGGGAACTCGTCGCGCACCGGGTCGCAGGTGCGCAGCATCAGTTGCTCGTGCAGCCGGCTCTCCTCGCCGAGTTCGTCGACCATCGGCGCCATCCGGCCCACGTCGGCGACCACCGGCGACCAGGTGTGCAGCGCCCGCACCGCGAGGCCCCGCCGGGCCGCCGTCTCGCACCCGAACCGCAGCGCGGCGGCGTCCCGTTCGTCGTGGACGGCGACCAGCACCGGCCCGTCCGGGTGCTCGGTGCCGCGGACCACCACCACCGGGCAGGCGGCGTGCGCGGCGACCCGCAGGCTGACCGAGCCGAGCAGCAGCGACGCGAACCCGCCGTGCCCACGCGTGCCGAGCACTGCGACACCGGCGTGCTCGGCCGCGGTCAGCACGGCCTCGGCGGCGTCGCGCGGGACCACGTCACCGGTGATCCGCAGCCCGGGGTGCGCGGCCTCCAGCCCGGACCGCACGCTCTCCAGCAGTTCTGCCGCCTCACGCAGAATCAGGTCGGTGACGGTCGTTCCCGTGCGGGGCGAGAGGGTGACGGTGCCGGTGTTGACGGCGTGCACGAGGTGCAGGCTCTCCCCGCGCCGCTCGGCCTCGCGGGCCGCCCACTCGGCAGCCTCGTTGCCGGGCACCGAACCGTCGACCCCGGCGACCACTCCGCTGGGTCCCCTGATCTCCATGGCACTCTCCTCGGAGCCGGGTTGGTCCTTCTCCAGCATGCGCCGCCCCGCGCCGCCCGGACAAACAGGGACGGCGCGGGGTGCGGAAAGCGGTTTCCGAGCGCGCGCGGGAGCACCCGGCCGACCGAATGCGGAAAGCGGTTTCCCTCCGGGGTCGCGGCCGCCGTCACCGCTTCGCGGGGTCGTCCGCGCCGGTGTACGGGGCGCCGGGCAGCGGGGCGCCGGTGAGGAAGGCGAGCACGGCGGCGCGGTACGCATCGGGCCGGTCGACGGCGATGGCGTGGCCCGCGCCCGGGACGTACAGCAGTCGGGCCCCGGGCAGGGTGTCGCGGTACTCGCGGGTGACCTCCCAGTGCTTGTAGTCGCACTCGCCGCGCAGCACCAGCGCCGGGACGTGCACGGTGCGCAGCACGGGCCGGGGGTCGGGGCGGTGGCGCAGGTCGGCGGCGATCAGCTGGTTGGCGTAGAAGCCGGGGGTCTTGACGGGCAGTTCGGCGGCCTCGCCGGGGTGGCAGGTGGCGGCGGAGCCGGAGATGGCCAGCAGGTTCCGGAACAGCGCGTCGACCTGGTCGTCGGGCAGCAGGACGTGCGCCTGCGCGGGGTCGAGGGCCAGCAGCGCCGACCAGACCGGGAGGCGCGGCCCGCTGCCGCCGAGGCCGTCGACCCGCCGGCGCTGTTCGGGCGTGAGCCGGTCCCAGAGCTGCCCGGCCTGCTCGTCGGTGTACTCGGGGGTCCAGAGCGCGCCGGGCGAGGTGAACACCACCTGCGCGACACGGTCGGGGTGCGCGGCGAGGTACTCGGCGGCGAGGGTGCCGCCCCAGGACGCCCCGATCAGCACCATCCGCTCCGCGCCGAGCCGTTGCCGGATCGCCTCCAGGTCGTCGACCTGCCGCTGCACCGTGTACCCGCCGAGGCCGGCCGGTCGCGGCGAGTCCCCCGACCCCAACTGGTCGTACGCGTACACTTGGTAGCCCGCCAGGCTCAGCTCCTCGTCCAGCCCGTCCGCCGCCTCGCCCGGCGTGCCCGGGCCGCCGTGCAGCCGGACGACGGGCTCGGGCCGGACCGTCCCCCGAGCCGGCGTCAGGTGGTACGCGAGCCGCGACCCGGTGGGCAACTCCCAGTACGCGGCGGCCTGTCCGGGCACCGCCCGCTCCCCCGGCCACAGCACGGCCGCCCCCAGCGTCGCCACCAGCACCGCGCTCATCACCACCGGCAACCAGCGCGGCCACCCGCCCAACCGCCGCGCACCCCACACCGGCAGCCCGCACCCGACGGCCACCCCGCACACCGCGCCGCCCGCCATCACCCCCGACACCGGCCACACCGCGCCCGCCGCCACCGTCCCGACCCCGGCCCCCACGGCCCCGCCGAGCAGCCCGACCACCAACAACCCACCCGCAAGCAGCTTCTTCATGCCGCCCACCTTCACGCCCTGCCCGCCCCACCGGCGTCCCCTCCGAGGCTCGACCTGGTCCCCCTCGCGGTGGACCCTCCCTCGGCCTGCGACACCACTGCCGCCACAGCAGCCCCGGGAATTCCCTCGCGAATCCCGAAACCCGCAATTACCTGTCAGCACACGTTCTTCGAATTTCCACACGCCGCCCAGGCGAATCATGCCCACCAGCCCGAAAACGCAGATCCGATCGAACATCACGACCGGTCAAATCGCCCTTTTTTGCAGCATGTCCCACCATCCGGGATCGAACAGTCGGTCAATTGCCTCCCACATTTCCCGAACACCCTTGCGTCGATTCAAATCGAATGACATGCTCATTCCCGTTCGCCAGGTGGGCGAACAATGGGAGGGACGACAACATGATTCGTGGAACGAAGACCGCCAAGCGGATCGCCGCCGGCGCAGCCGTACTGGCCACCGCGAGCGCCGGCCTGCTGGCCGCCCCGACGACCGCCCAGGCCGCCTCGTACAACGGCGCCTGCGGCTCGGGGTACTCGGTGATCGACTCGCTGTCGGTCAGCGGCGGCACCGTGTTCCTGACCTACAACAGCGGCAACGGGCAGAACTGCGTCGTCACGGTCCGCAACAGCTCCGGATCGGCCGTTTTCGTGGATGCCGGCATCAAGATTTCCGGCAGCTCCACCTGGATCCACGACGGCGGCAACTACACCACCTACGCCGGCCCCGTGAGGGTCTACGCTCCGGGGCAGTGCATCGACTGGTACGGCACCATCGCGTCGACCGCGGTGCAGTACAACTCCCACTGCGGATGAGTCCGAAGACAATCGCGGGCTGAATTGAACCCGTAGCGCGAAAGGGCAGGCCGCACGGGCCGGCTGAGTCATCGTACTCACCCGCGCCCGTGCGGCCTGCTCGCAATCCGAATCATCTTGATTCTCCGCGCGCATTTCCAAAATTCTTTCGAAATATCCGCCCGGAAGCGCTAAGCGGCCCCGAATCCTGTTCGAAGCCGGCCACCGGCGCGTCGCCGCCGCCCGGAGAAATGAGCCAGGGCCAATACCGGTGAATTCGATGGGGTCTGCTCGTCGAGCGGGTTGCACCTGGGCCCGGACAGGTGAAGTCGTCGGTGGCTGACCGCTTCTCGGACCGGATCGCGTTGGGGTGCTGACATGTGCGCTCCCGCCGGGGTTGATCGACGAGGTGGTCGCGGAGTGCGGCCGGACCGAGCAGCAGCGGTAGAGGGCGAGATCGCACCGGCTCCAGCCGACAGCCGCTGCCAGTCGTTCTTCGGCAGGCTGTGGGCCAGGCCGCCGGTTGGGAAGGCACCTGCGCGGGTGGTGGTCGGCCGTTTGCGAGAGATGGCCGGGGCGTAACCGATCCGACCCCTCTCCAACTCGGCGCTCAGGTGCGGGTCACCGCCATCGACCTCGTCGCCGGTGACCCAGGTGGCCGGCACGTCGGGCGTCCGGGGTCTGGGCGATCATCTCGGTGGCCAGGGCGGGCTTGGTCGCGAAACCCGGATCCTCGGGGATGCCCGCTGTCCGGCACCGGTCGGGATCCTGCGTCCAGGAGCGCGGGATGCAGAGGCGCCGGTCGATGGCGGCGTGCCCGTCCGGGGAGGAGTGGACGAGGCATACCGCTACCCGGGAGTTCTCGATTCGGCCCGCGGTGCCGGTGTACTGGCGTTGCACGCCGACGCTCGCAGTACCGTCCTTCACGTCCCCGGTCTCGTCGACGACCGGCACGGCGTCCTGGTCGCCGAGATGCTCGACCACGAAGTCCCTTATGTCGTCGCGTACTTGGTCGGCGGCCCAGGACGCGCGGCTCGGCAGGTGCTGCATGCCGGCCGGACTGGCGTCACCGGCGTGCTCGGCGAGCGTGCAACAGTTCTTCCTCGGCAGGTCCGCGAACCGGCTCAGCACGAACCCCCGTGCTCGGCGGCGCGGCTCCACCCGGGCGAACCGACCTGCGACCCACGCCATCAGGCCCTCGAACACCGACTGCCATCGGGCAGGATCCACGCTGTGGCCCACGGCCACCGGCTGATCATCGCTTGTCCGCACAACGGACAATGATCAACGGTGGCCATGTCGTCTCCAGGCGGAAGGGCTGGCCGGCCGGCCGACAGCCGAGCACCCGCCGCGCCCGCCGCGCCCGGGCGCCGAGAAGGGCGGTGGCCCTGGGCGAGCCGCCCCGGGATGAAGCCGGCGTCCCCGGCCGCCGTCCCCGGCCTCGCTCACCCGGGACCGCCCCGTTCTCAGCGCAGGATCACACCGCGCCGGATCACGTCAGCTCATCCAGCAGCCGCTGCTCCTGCGCAGCGGTGAGCCCCTCGTCGTCGACGGCCGGTCCACCGCGAGCGGTGTCCCAGGCGAGTGTGTCGGCAACAGTCTCGGCGAGCGGACGGTGTGTCAGACCGGCGGCCAAGGCGCGGGAGATGTCCACCCGGTTGATCGCCGCGCACTCGGGGGCGCCGATCCACATCGGGACGCCCATCCACGGGGCGACGCCGGCCTTCAGCAGCTTCTCGGTGCCGACCCAGACCGGCTCCGCACCGGGGTTCACCAGTGCCTGGCAGGCGGCGAAGAACTCGCCGAACGGCAGGGGGCGGCCGGTGACGTTGTAGACGCCGCCGCGCTGTGCTGCGATGCACCCCAGGATCCACGCCGCGACATCGCGGACATCGATGAACTGGGCGGCGTCGGCCGGGTTTCCCGGCAGCAGCACCCGGCCGCCCCGCCGGAAGCGCCGCGGCCAGTAGGGGAAGCGGTCGGTCGGGTCGTGAGGACCGACGATCATGCCGGGCCGGACGATGCTGGCACGCTCGCCGTATGCCCCCAGCACGATCCGCTCGCAGGCGGCCTTGCGCGCGCCATAGAGCTGATGCGGCGGCAGGTCTCCGTCGAGGACGAGCAGTTCGCCGTCCTCGTTCTGCACGGTGGCCTGGTCGGCGAGAACCGACAGGGAGGAGACGAAGACGTACCGGCCCACGCGCCCGCCCAGCGCCGTGACCGAACGGCGGACCACCTCGGGCTCGTAGCCCGCGACATCGACCACGGCATCCCAGCGGCGGCCACCGAGCGCGGACAGGTCAGTGGTGCGGTCGCCGATGACGGTCTCGACCTCGGGGAAGAGCTCGGGCGCGGTCCGGCCGCGGTTGAACAGCGTCACCTGGTGCCCCTCGGCCAGTGCGGCCTCGACAAGGGTGCGACCCACGAAACGCGTGCCACCCAGCACGAGCAGGCTCAGCGGGCGGGGAATCATGCTCTGCATTGTTGACGAACTCCGGAGTTGTGAAGCGGTCCGGGCCGCTGGCGGCAGAAGCCGGCTCAGTCGGCGACCCGGTCGGGGACGTGACGGAACTCGCTCCCGGCAGCCATAAACCTCACCCTCTCGGTGACGCGTCGACATGGCACTGCTCTGGTGCAGGCGAAGCTAGCAGAGGACGGTCACAGGCGTCGACAGCGGTGGGGCGCCGCAGAACCGTTCCAGGGGCAACAGGGACCACTGGGCCCCACGCCCGGGTTCGCCTGGACGATCCACCCCGGAGTGCCCTCCGGGAACCGGCACTCCGGGGTGGAACTGTCGGCCGGTCGGGGTCAGCCGGTGCAGGTCGCGGCGTCGATCAGCTTCTCGAAGGCCTTCCGGGTGGGCAGCGGGGTCGAGAGGCCGTTGCCGCTCATCGAGACGGAGAGCTGACGGCGCAGGTCGGTGCTGGTGTACAGGAAGGTGCTGAAGCCCGGGATGCCGCCGGTGTGGCCCCAGAACTCCCCGCAGTCGGTGGTGGTCCGCTCCAGGCCCAGGCCGTACCTGCCCTGGCTCTGCGGGGTGACCGTCATCATCTCGGCGAGCTGCGGCCTGGGCAGCAGCCGTCCGCCGAGCAGGGCGGTGAGGAAGGTGTTGAGGTCAGCGGTGGTGGAGATCCCGGCGCCGGCCGCGCCCGCCATGCTCGGGTCCAGGTCGGTGACGTCCACGCGGCCGGCGGGCAGGTCGAAGTAACCGTGCGCGTGCGGGCCGGGGACGGTCGTCTCGTGGTCGGGCATGGACGTGCCGGTCAGGCCGAGCGGGCGGATGATCCGGCGCTCCACCTCCCGCTGCCAGCTGCGGCCGGTGGTCCGCTCGATGATCTGTCCGGCCAGGACGTAGTCCGTGTTGGAGTAGTGGTAGCCCTGGCCGGGCGGGAAGTACGCCGGGTGGTCGTCGGCCAGGGCGATCAGCTGCTGCGGCGTCCAGCGGGTGTAGCGGCCGGACTCCAGCCATCGTTCGAGGGAGCCGGGCGCCGTGGGGTCGAAGGCCTGGTCCTCGGTGTAGTCGAACAGCCCGCTGGTGTGGTTGAGCAGTTGACGCAGGGTGATGTTCGCTCCGTTCGGCACGGCGCCCGGCAGCAGCCGCTCCACCGGGTCGTCCAGGCCCAGCCGCCCCTCGGCGACCAGCTGGAGGACGACGGTGGAGACGAAGGTCTTGGTCACGCTGCCGATCCGGAACCGGCCGGTCGCCGAGGCGGGGGCGCCGGTCGCGTAGTCGGCGGTGCCCGCGGCGCCCTTCCACAGGGTGCGGCCGAACCCGCCGACCCGGGCGAGCGAGGCCGAGGCGCCACCGGAGTCGACGATGGCCTGCATCGCGGCGTCCAGGGCCTTGGGGTCGACGCCCTTGCGCGGTCCCCGGTCGGCGGTGTCCTGCGCCGGGTCCTGGGCGGCGGTCACCGTCACCACTCCGCCCCGTCCCCTTGCGCCGAGGGCGTCGGCCGCCGGGGCCGTCACCCCCACCAAACCCGCGCCCGCCAGCGCGAGCGCCACCAGTCGCACGGCCGGGCGCCCGCGCCGACGCCCCGTGCTCCCGCGACCGCCCGGACCCGTTCCGCCCCTGTGTTCCGCCATGTCCGTCCACCTTCCCGCGTCCATGCCGAAGGGTGAAAAACCCAACACCCCTGCTGTTTCCGACAGTTGACACGCTGACAGGTGACAGCGGCCCGGGTCGTCAGCCCACGGTCCAGGCCGACTCCGACCCTGGACCTACCTTCGGACGATGGACCGCTCCCCCTCAGGGATGGGCCACCCCCTACTGGGGCTGAGGGTTCCCACCGACTGCGCCTGGACCCGGCCCGGCCACTGGGCAGTTCGGGCCGCCGTCCTCGGTGCCGCGGCCGCCCTCGCCGGCCCGGGGCGTGCACTGCCAGGGGCGGGTGGGCAGCCGCGCAGACGGCCGGTTCGGCGGCGAACACCGGGTGCCGAAGGGGCCGATGCCGCTCATCGACCCAGCCACCAGGCGGTGGCGAGGTGCAGGACGGCGGTGGTGCCGGCGCCGATCGTCATGCCGACGTTTCGCCGGCGGACGCCGATCGCGGTGTCGCCCACCTGCGCCAGCCCGGCCACCAGCAGCACCGGCCAGGCCGCAGCGCACGGACCGACCGTCACTACCAGCGCGGTGAGGACTCCGAGCGGGACGGCGCGGGCCGCGTAGGCCCGGGCGTAGAGGTGCGTCCCGGCGGTGATCGGTTCGTTCGCGGCCAGCACCAGCCCCGGACGGATCGCCCCGACCACCCCGGATCCGGCGCTGAGCAGCGCCACCAGCGCGTTGGCCACCAGCAGAGCGGTCATTCCATCTCCCCCTGAATCATTCGAACTATGAACGATATGGGGACGCTACCATTCGGACCGTGAGCGATGCCAAGGGAGCAGCGGCGCTGCGCGCCACAGTGGTCTTCAACCTGGGCGTCCTCGGCGCCCTCGCATCGGACCGCTTCGCGGGCCGGGTCGAAGCGCTGGGGATCAAGCCCAAGCACGCGGCCCTGCTGGCCGCACTGGATGACGGATCGGCCGCGTCCCAGCAGGAGTTGGCGACCCGCCTGGGAGTCGTGCCGAGCCTGATCGTGGCGCTCGCGGACCAACTGCAGGAACTCGGCGCGGTCGAACGCGTCCGCGACCCCGAGGACCGCCGCCGCCAGATGCTCACCCTCACCGCCGAGGGTCGTCGCCTGCTCGCCCGCTGCGCCGAGGCCGCCGAGGCTGCGGACGCGGACCTGACCGGCGGCCTCACCCCCGCTCAGCGCACCGCCCTCGCCCGCCACCTGCGTACTCTCGGCGAGCAGCAACTCCCGCACTGAGCAGGCGAGCCGGCGGCCGATCAGCCGCGGAGGCACCACCGTTGAGCTCGGGAAACCGGCTTGCGAGGGTGACGGCCGCCGGGGATGCTGACCGAATGCCAGGTCAACGGAAGAGAAAGCGCCGGCAGCAGGAGCGCGTTCAGCAGCACGCCGCCCGCTTCGCGCCGGAGGCGGGCAGCTGGACGTTCCTGTTCACCACCGGCGACGCCCACGAGTTGAAGGCCTACGTCAACGAACTCGTGCTCGCCGAACCGGACTTGCGCTCCGACGAGCTTCGGATCGACGCGCCCTGCGGTCGCGACGGCTCCCCGCCCCACTACTCGCTGAGCCGCTTCATGCCGCACCCTGCACCGGAGCCGGAGCCGCACCCCGCGCCCGAACCGGACCATCGGCCCGCCGAGAGCTGAGGCCGAACCGGCCCACCGGCCAAGGCCGTTCACCCCGCCCGCCGGGCCGACCCCTGCCGGCGCTCAGGCCAGCCGGCCGCTCGGTGCTTAGGCCAGGTCGAGTTCCGCCCGGGCCTCCGCCACCCAGCGCTGCACGCCGTGCGCTCCGCTCTGCTCGGCGAGTCGGCCCGCCTCGGCGAGCAGCTCCGCGGCGTCCCCGCGCCGGTCCTGCTGGGCGGCCAGGAAGGCGAGGCCGATCAGGTTGGCGGCCACGCCGGGCAGGAAGCCGAGCTCGCGTCGCAGCCGGGTGGACTCCTCGAAGTGGGCGCGGGCGGCGTCGAGTCGGCCCGCCATGTGGTCGGCGAACCCGAGATGGCGCAGCACGTAGGAGAGGGTCAGCCGGTCCCCGGCCCGGGCGGCCAGCTCGCGGGCGCGGCGGAGGGCCGGCAGCGCCGTCCCGTTGTCGTCCCGCACCAGCTGGTGGAACGTGCCGATCCAGAACAGCGCTTCCGCTTCGCCGCGCTCGTCGCCCAGTCGGCCGTACAGCTCGGCGGCCCGCTCGAAGAGAACCAACTCCTTTGGGTCCTCCACTCGTTCGCGCAGGTAGCGGGCGTGGATGAGCTTCCCCCGGGCGAGGGCGAGATCCGCCTCGACTCCGTCCAGCCCGCGCTCCGCAGGATCGAAGACGCTGCTGTCGTCCCCGAACACGGCGCGTTCGTAAAGGAGTTCCGCCTCTTTGATCCGTCCGTCCACAGTCATGGCGCGATCGTAACGGGCTCCGACCGGAGACGAACCATCATTCGACGGGCCTCCCGGCAGGCGCCGACGGGGGACGCGTCGGCGGCGAGGTGTTGCCGCCCGGGCGGGCTCTCCTCCCGGAGGGGGACGACACGTCAACTCCTGGGCGGACGCGCGGATCCGACCACCCGGCCTACCGTGGGGCGGCGCCACCTGCACCCACGACAGGCGGCCTGCCGCCGAGGGGGGACCATGAGGGCCGAGCAGCTGTTGTCCGACGGGGAGTTGGCCGCCATCGAGCAGCGCGCTGCCGCTGCCACTCCGGGGCGGTGGGTCGCCTGGCTGGAGAGTCGGCAGGCGACCGGCGGTTGCAGCTTCATCCAGCTCGACGCCGACCCGGACGAGGATGACGAGCTCTACCTGACGCGCGTCACCGGCGGTCGCGAGATCCGGGGAATCGACGCCCGGACCGATGCGGACATCGACTTCATCGCCGCCGCCCGCCAGGACGTGCCGCGCCTGCTCGACGAGGTGCGGCGGCTGCGCGCCGCGCTCGCGCAGGCGCAGGCGCAGTCGACCGGCTGACGGCCGAGCCGGTCGTCCGGGAGGGGAGACGCGAGTGGCACGACGCCTGCGCGGTCCGGACGCCTGGTGGCGCCCGGACCGGCCCGTCGCACGCGGCTGGTGGGTGGCGCTGGACGGGGTGGTGGCGTGGGCGTCGGCGGGGATCGCGGTGGGGGGCGCGGGGTGGACGGCGTCGCTCGATCACGGGACGGTGGCGTCGCGGGTCGCGGTCGTGGTGTGGTTCGCCGCGCTGGTGGGGCGGCGGATCGTGCCGGTGGGGGCGCTGTGGGCGGGGGCCGCGGCGACCGTCGCGGTGGTGCTGGCAGGCGATCCGGTGACCAACCTGTCGCTGGCGTCGGCGCTGCCGCTGGTGGTGCTGGGCCGGAGCCGGCCGCCGGTGGTCGCGGCGGCGCTCGCGGCCGTCCCGGTGGCGGCCGTTCTGGCCGCCCTCTCGACCCGCCCGGGGTTCGTCCTCGGCTGCGTCGTGCATGCGGCGTCGGCGGCGGTCGGGGTGGCGACCCGGCTGCGGCTGGAGCGGGCCGAGCAACGTCGGCGCGCGGCCGCCGAGTTGCGGGCCGAACGGCTGATCGCCGACGAACGGGCGAGGATGGCGAGGGAGTTGCACGATGCAGTGGGGCATGCGGTGACGGTGATGGTGACGCACGCGGGCGCGGCCCGGCTCTGTCTGCCGGGCGGGCCGCCGGAGGTGCGGGTCGCCCTGGAGCGGATCGAGCGGGTGGGCCGGGACGCGATGACCGACCTGGACCGCGTCCTGGGCCTGCTCCGGCCCGTCCCGCCGCTCGTCCACGCCCTCCGGGCGCTGCTCGCCGATCTGCCCCCGCACCTCTCCCCCACCCTCGAACTCGACGACGAGGCGGACCGGTTGACCGAGCGGCAGACCGAGACGCTCCGCCGCATCGTGCAGGAGTCCCTGACCAACACCCTGAAGCATTCGACGGCGACCGCCACCACCGTCCGGCTGGCCGCCGCCCCGGCCGCGCTGCGCCTCACCGTCGTCGACAACGGCTCACCCACGCCCGGGAGTTCGCACCGCACCTCGCACCGCGGCCTGGCCTCGATGCGCCGGCGGGCCGCCGCACTCGGCGGCACGCTGACCGCCGGGCCGGTCGCCGACGGGTGGCGGGTGGAGGTGGAACTGCCGTGGCAGTGAGGGTGCTTGTGGCGGACGACGAGGATCTGATGCGGGCCGGCCTGCGGATGATGATCGGGACGCAGCCGGACCTGCTGGTGGTGGGCGAGGCCGCGGACGGGGCGCAGGCGGTGCAGGTGGCACAGGCGTGTCGGCCGGACGTGGTGCTGATGGACGTCCGGATGCCGGTGCTGGACGGGGTGGCGGCGACCGCGGAGTTGGCGGTGCGCTGTCCGCAGGCCCGGGTGCTGGTGCTGACCACCTTCGAGTTGGACGAGTACGTGTTCGCCGCGGTGCGGGCGGGCGCGGCGGGGTTCCTGTTGAAGCGGACGCCACCGGAGGCCCTGCTGGCGGGAGTTCGCACGGTGGCGGCCGGGGAGTCGCTGCTCGGGCCGTCGGTGACACGTCGACTGCTGGCGGAGTTCGCCCGCTCGGCGCCGCCGGGCGGGTCGGCGACGGGGCAGCGGGCGCTGGACCGGTTGACGCCGCGTGAGCGGCAGGTGCTGGAACTGCTGGGCCGGGGGCGGTCGAACGCGGAGATCGCAGCGGCGCTGCACCTGGGCGAGGCGACGGTGAAGACCCATGTCCGGCGCGTGCTGGACAAGTTGGGGGTGCGGGACCGGGTGCACGCGGTGGTGTTCGCCTTCGACCACGGCGTGGTCCGGGCCGCCGCCGAGCAGTGACGACCGGGCCCGAGAACCGTTCAGCGCAGCTCGGTCGCCGTCCACTCCGCCCGGTACTCGTCGAGGATGGCCTTCAGGTGGTGGCCGATCTTCAGGTAGTCGAGGTCGTCGAGGTTGGCCAGCGAGACCCGCACCGACCATTCGGGGCCGTCGAAGCCGCCGCCGTTGAGCAGTACGACACCGGTCTGTTCGGCGAGCCGGAACAGGGGCTCGGTGGGCTCGTAGGTGGACTTCAGGTAGGCGGCGAACGCGGCGCCGGAGGTGCGTTCGGCCTCGGCGAGCAGGTCGAGTTCGACGTAGTAGCCGGCCCGCTCGGGGTCCTGGGAGATCTTCATCCCGGAGCCCTCCAGCAGCAGTTCGAGGCGCTGGTGGACGATGGCCTGCACCTTCGCCTTGTACGCCTTGCCTTCGGGGAGCAGCCCGAACAGCGAGAACAGCGCGAGTTGGGCCTGCTGGGGCAGCGAGAGTCCGGCGGTGTGGTTGAGGGCGACCTGTCGGGAGTCGGCGACCAGGCGGTCGATGAAGCGGATGCGGCCGGGGTCGAGGCTGAGCCGTCCGTAGCGGGCGGCCAGTCGGTCCTTCTCGGCCTGCGGGAGTGCGGCCAGGGCGTCGTCGACGACGTTGTCGCGGTGCAGGCCGATGAGGCCGAGGCGGTGGCCGGTGCAGCCGTAGTGCTTGGAGTAGGAGTAGACGAGCAGGGTGTTGCGGGGCAGGTCGGCCGCGAGGCTGCGGAAGTGGTCGACGAAGGTGCCGTAGACGTCGTCGGTGACGATGATCAGCCCGGGGTTGGTGCTCTCCACGATGGACCGGATCTGGTCGGTGACCCGCTGCGAGAGCGCGAGCGAGGGCGGGTTGCTGGGGTTGACCAGGCAGACCAGTCTGATCGAGGGGTCCGCCAGCTTGGCGACCTCCTCGGAGGGGTAGCGCCATTCGCGGACGCCGGCCTCGGCGAAGGAGGAGGCTTCGATCCGGACCACGTCGAACTCGTACGTGTCGAGTTCGGGGATCTCGATGTAGGGCGTGAAGACGGGCACCATCAGGGCGATCCGGTCGCCCTTGTGCAGCAGGCCGTTCTGCACGAGGGAGTCGAAGATGTAGCACATGGCGGCGGTGCCGCCTTCGGTGGCGAACAGGTCGAGGCGGTCCGCGGGGGGCCGACGGTCCATCAGTTCGTCGCGCAGGTAGCCGGCGGCGATCTGTTCGACGGCGGTCAGCATCCGGCCGGGGACGGGGTAGTTGTCGCCGATCGCGGCGTCGGCGAGTTCGTGGACGAGGGCGTCGCGGTCGAGGTCGAAGCGGTCGACGGCGAGGCTGAGGCAGGCGGAGAGCAGGTCGATGCCGGGCAGTTCGGGGTGGCTTCGGGCGAAGCGGTCGTAGCGGGCGGCGATGCCGATCCGTTCGGGCATGCCGCCGAGGTTGTCGGCGGTCCAGACCCGGCGGGATTCGGTGAGGGCGAAGTGGCCGAGCGCGAGCATCGCCTCGCGCGGGCCGGTGCAGATCCAATTGGGGTTGCCTCGCCCGGCGTTGAGCATGTGGGCGGTGCTCTTGTCCTTCTGGCCCGGCCGGTCGGCCTGGTAGTGCTCGGCGAGCCGGACGAACTCGCTCTTGAGCTCGAACGGGCTGAGCCGGGAGAGCCGGTGGATCTCCTCGCGGCTGATCGACGGCTTGGTCATGGGTGGCGTCTCTCCTAGCGGTTCGGGTCAGCTGTTCGACTGCCGCCGACGGGGGCTCAGAGCCCGACCAGGCCCACCAGTACCGGACCGGTCAGCGGCAGCAGGAAGTTGGAGATGGTGTACGTGACGGTGTAGCCGAGCATCGGGACGCTGCTCTGCGCCACGTTCCCGATGGCGGTGATCGCGGGGGTGGAGCACTGCTGGCCGGCGATCGCGCCGATCAGGATCGGCGGTTCGATCTTCAGCAGCCTACGGCCGACGAACAGGCCGAGGAAGGCGGGGACGGCGACCATCAGGATGCCCGCGGCGGGCAGCAGCACCGGGTACTGCTTGAGCAGCGGGCCGGCGTCGGGGCCCGCGGCCATCCCGGTGACCGCGATGAACATCGCCAGGCCGAGGTCCTTCATGGTCTGGGCCGCGACCGGCGGGTAGGCCCCGAAGGTGGGTCGCAGCGAGCGGGCCCAGCCGAAGACCAGCCCGACGATCAGGCAGCCGCCGCCGGTGCCGAGCGTGAGGTTGACGTCGCCGAAGTGGACGTTGACCTTGCCGAGCAGGACGCCGAGGCAGATGCCGAAGGAGAGGTAGATCCAGTCGGCGGTGTCCTCCCGGACGGTGGCGCCGACCCGGCTCGCGAACCGGTCCAGCTTGGTGGGGGCGCCGACGACGGTGAGCGTGTCGCCGATGTGGACCTCGGTCTCGCCGACGGCGGGCAGGTGGTGGTCGACGCGTTGGATGTCGGTGAGGAAGACGCCGCCGGTGGCCTGGCTGTCGCGGTCGCGGACGTCGTTCAGCGGGTGCCCGGCGACCTTCTTGTTGGTGACCACGACCTGACGGACCGCCAACGCCCGGTCGAGGCCGGGTGTGCTGGTCTCGGGGCCGAGTTCGTGGCCGGTGTCGATGACGGCGGTCCGGCGGCCGACCACCAGCACCTGGTCGCCGCGGCGCAGCACCGGGTCGTCGTCGGGGTCGAGTCTGCGCCCGCCCCGGCTGATCGCCTCGACGGTGATCAACTGTCCGGAGGCTTCCTGGAGTCGGCTGATCCGGGTGCCTTCGCCCTGGGACACCAGGTAGGTCCGGCCGACCAGTGCGGGCAGTGAGGGCTCCTCGCCGGGCTGCTGGCCGGCGTCGCCGCCGCGCATCTTCTCCCACAGCTGCCGGGACGCGTCGGCGAGGTCGATCCGCATCAGCATCGGGAACAGCTGGCTGGTCAGCAGGACGATGCTGATCAGGCCGAACAGGTAGCAGACCGAGTAGGCGGTGGCGACGTGCGCCTGCAGCTGGGTGGTCTGCTCGGCGGTGATGCCGGGCAGTTTGGCGATGGCGTCCTGCGCGGTGCCGACGGCGGCGGACTCGGTGGCCGCGCCGGCCAGGATGCCGGCGGCGGTGCCGACGTCCAGGTCGAAGAACGTGGCGAAGCCGAGCGCCATCAGGATGACGACCACGGCCTCCATCAGGGAGAGCACGCCGAAGCGCAGACCGCGGGCGTTCAGGTTGGCGAAGAACTGCGGGCCGGCGATGTATCCGAGCGAGAAGATGAACAGCGCGAACGCGATGTTCTTGACGTCGGCGTTCACCGAGACGTGCTGCGCGCCGATCAGCATCGACACGATCAGGACGCCGCAGATGCCGCCGAGTTGGATCGGTCCGATCCGCAGTTTGCCGACCAGGTAGCCCAGGCCGAGGCAGAAGAAGAGGGCGAGAACGGCGTTCTCCCGCAGCAGGCTCATGTCCGCATTACATCCTGTCTGCACACATATGCCGGAGAGAACACACCGCCGGGCCGCACCGACCGGGCGGAGCTAGCCCGCCTGCTCCAACCGTTCGAGCAGCACGTTCACATGACTGTGCGACGGCTCCTTCACCGCCGTCAGCAGCACCAGGTCGTCGTTCTGCGCCAGCTCCCGCAGCTCGGCCAGTTCCTGCTGCACCTGCGGCGCGTCCAGCTCGGTCCGATAGCGGCGGGCGAACTCCCCGTACTCGCTCCGCGGGCCGTGGAACCACTGGCGCAGCTCGGTGGACGGCGCGACCTCCTTGGCCCACCGGTCGAGGTGCGCGTCCTCCTTCTTCAGCCCGCGCGGCCAGAGCCGGTCCACCAGCACCCGCACCCCGCCGTCCGGCGCCTCGTACACCCGCTCCACTCGCACGCTCATGCGCCCACGGTACGCACGGGCGGGGCCGGGGCGGGGCGGACCACGCGGGCGGCCACCCGCACGCAGCAAGGACCCGCCCCGGGGGGCGGGCCCTTGTCGGCAGGTCGGTCGCGGCGCGTCAGACCGCGGCCGGCCGGAGCGGCTCGGCGGGGGTGGGCGGTTCCTCGCCGTGCTCGATGCGCAGTTGCGGCAGCAGCCGGTCGAGCGGGCGCGGCAGCCACCAGTTGTGGCGGCCGAGCAGGGTCATGGTGGCGGGCACCAGCACCAGGCGGACCACGGTGGCGTCGATCAGGACGGCCACGGCCATGCCGACGCCCATCATCTTGACGGTCATGTCGGGGTCGATCGCGAAGCCGGTGAACACCGCGACCATGATGGCGGCCGCGCTGCTGATCACCCGTCCGGTGGCGGACAGGCCGCGCACCACGCTGCCCTTCGCGTCGCCGGTGGCCAGCCAGTCCTCGCGGACCCGGGCGAGCAGGAACACCTCGTAGTCCATGGACAGGCCGAACAGCACGGTGAACATCAGGATCGGCACCCAGCTGGACACCGGCACGGCGTGCGGCAGCCCGAGCAGCTTCGCGGTCGCGTCGTGCTGGAACACCGCCGTCATCACGCCGTACGCGGCGGCCACCGACAGCAGGTTCATCGCGGCGGCCTTCACCGCGATCACCGGCGCCCGGAACAGCACGGTGAGCAGCACCAGCGACAGCGCCACCACGAACGGGACCACCAGCCACAGGCGGGCGGAGAGCCGGTCGGAGATGTCGGAGAAGGTCGCGACCACGCCCGTCACCTCGGCGCCGGCGGGCAGGTCGTGGTCGCGCAGTCGCTTCACCAGCTGCGCGGTGGCCTCGTCCTGCGGGCCGGTCCTCGGCTGGACGGTGATCACGGCGGCGTTCCCGGCCTGGTTGAACCGGGCGGGCTGGACCTGCACCACCGCCGGGTCCTGTGCCACCTTGGCCGCCAACGCGGGGAGTTCGCTCTTCGGCAGCCGGTCGAGGTCGACGGCCAGCAGCAGCGGCCCGTTGGCGCCGGGGCCGTACGCCTCGGCGATCAGGTCGTACGCCTTGCGGGTGGTGTTGTCGGCGGCCTGGCTGCCGGCGTCCTGCGGCCAGGTGCGCATGCCGAGCATCGGCGCGGCCAGGCCCAGCAGAACGGCCAGCGACAGCACCGCGGCGGCGACCGGGCGGCGACCGATCAGCCGGGCCCAGCGCTCGGTGCGGGTGGGCGTGGCCGTGGTCCGGGCAGGCTCGCCCCCGGCGGTGGCGCGGCGTTCGGCGCGGCGCAGCAGGCGGGGGCCGGCCAGGGTGGCGAGGGCGGGGACCAGGGTGAGCGAGGCGAGCATGACGCCGCCGACGGTGGCGAAGGTCGCGTAGCCGAAGGACGCGTAGATGGAGAGGCCGGCGAGTTTCAGGCCGAACAGCGAGACCAGCACGGTGGAGCCGGCGACCACCACGGAGGAGCCCGCGGTGGCGTTGGCGACGGTGGCGGCGGCGCGGGCGTCCAGGCCGCGGCGCAGTCCTTCGACGTGTCGGGCGACCAGCAGCAGCGCGTAGTCGATGCCGACGCCGAGGCCGACCATGGAGGCCACGGTGGGGGCGGTGTTGCTGATGTCGGTGACGGCCGACAGCAGGGTGATCAGGCCGGTGCCGAGGGCGAGGCCGGCGAGGGCGACCAGCAGCGGCAGGCCGGCGGAGACCACGGTGCCGAGGGCGAGGACCAGGATGATCAGGGCGGCGCCCATGCCGATCGCCTCGGCGGTGCCGTCGGGGGCGCTGAAGTGCTCGGGGACCTGGCCGCCGAGCTCCACCTGGTAGCCGGCGTCGGTGGCGGGCCGGGCGGCGTCGTGCAGCGCGTCGATTCCGGCGGAGTCCTTGAAGGCCGTCACCTCGACGTCGTAGCTCAGCGTCAGCAGCGCGGTGTCACCGGCCTGCGAGGGTATCGGCGGGGAGACGGCGAGCACGTGCGGCAGGCCGGACAGGCGGGTGCGCAGCGCGGTCAGGGCGTCTTCGGGAAGCGCCTTCCCGGTGCGGTCGTGGACCACCACGCGGGCGTCGGCGCCCGCGGTCTCCGGGAAGCGCTCGTGCAGCAGGTCGAGTCCGGCGGTGGAGCGGGTGCCCGGCACCCGGTAGCTGTCGCGGGACTCACCGCCGAACGCCCGGGCCAGGCCGAAGATCGCGGCGATCAGCAGCAGCCAGGCGGCGACGGTGCGCCAGGGCCGGGCGGCGGCGGCCCCGCCGAGGCGGCCGAGGAGTGTGGACATGGTGCGGGTGCCTCCCGTAAGGCGTTCGAGTCACTGACGAACACCAGTGTGGGAGAGGCGTCTTGGAGTCCACTTGGCGCGGGCGTGGCGATCTTCCAAGTGGCGCTGCGGGGGGGTGACCTGCCGTCAGCCTTCCAGCGCGCCGAGCGCCGTGCGGGCCTGGGCCTCCCAGCTCGGCGACTCCCAGCGGCGGGCGACCTCGGCGGCGTGCCGGAAGTGGTCGGCGGCCTCGGCGGTGCGGCCGAGCCGGCGGGCGAGTTCGCCGAGCGACAGGGCGACCGGGCGGGAGGCGATCGAGGTGGAGCTGGCGCCCGCCACCAGGTCGGCGAACGGCCGCAGCTCGTCGAGGAGTTCGGCGATCTCGGCGCGCTCGTCCAGGGCCATCGCGGCGTCGGCGCGCAGCACCAGGAACAGCGAGCGGAAGTAGTCGGCCTGCACGGTGCGGCGCTCGACCCGGGCCGCGCGGGCCTCCTCGGGCGGGCGTCCGACGGCGAGCAGGGCGAGTGCGGTGACGTCGGCGACCAGCGGGCCGTACTGGGCGCGGTGCTGGTCGATCAGCGGGAGCATCTCGCCGAGGCGGCCCTCCCGGTGGGCGATCGTGATCCGCACCAGCGCGTCGAGTGCGTCGGCGTGCAGCGAGCCGCGCTCCCGCAGGCCCGCCATGGCCCGGTCGTACAGGGCGGTGGCCTGCTCGACCCGGTCGGCGGCGAGTTCCAGCATCCCGCGCTGGCAGAGCACCACGTCGGAGAGCTCGGCCAGCCGGTAGCGCTGCGCGAGCTCCTCACCGGCCGTCAGGTGGCGGCGCAGCGCGGGCAGGTCGCCGCGGACGGCGGCGGCGGTGGCCGCCAGGTGTTCGGCGTGCCAGCGGTAGGCGGGCAGGTCGTGGGCGACGGCGAGCGCGGTGATCTCCTCGGCGAGCAGGAGCCGGTCCACGGAGGCGAGTTCGTGGTCGCAGGCGCGGGCCTGGGCGGCGAGCGCGAGGCACAGCAGCTGCGGGTCGCCCTCGGCGCGGGCCAGCGCGACGGCCTGGGCGGCGGCGTCGACGGCCTGCGGCGAGCCGGTGCAGTCGAGTTCGTGGGTGAGCGCGTCGAGCAGCCGGCACCGGGTGGCGGCCGGCAGGTCGGTGCGGCGCAGCAGCCGGCCGAGGGTGTCGACGGCGTCCTGGTCGATGCTGCCGTAGGGGTGGGTGACCCACGGGGTGGGTTCGGTCCAGGCGGTCCAGGCGGCGATCAGCAGGTCCTCGCGGCCGGATTCGCGGGCCAGTCGCAGGGCGTGCGCCTTGGTGTCCCCGGCGTCGGTGACCTGTCCGGCCCGGATCTGGGCGCGCAGCAGCGCGCCGAGCAGCTCGATGCGGCGGGCGGCCCGGTCCTCGCCGGGCTGTTCGGCGGCGCGTTCCAGGTTGTCGACGGCCTGCCGGAGCAGCGTGACGGCACTGCGGTGGGCGTAGCGCCGTTCGGCGGCCTGGGCGGCACGGACGCAGTGCTGGACGGCGAGTTCGGCGGTGCCGGCGCTCGCGGCCTGGGTGAAGTGGTGTGCGAGGGCGGCGAGTTCGCCGGGCCGCCGGTCGTGCAGCGCGTGCCCGATCCGGCCGTGCAGGCGGGCCCGGCGCAGCCCGCCGAGGTCGGCGTACAGGGTGTCGCGGACCAGCAGGTGGGCGAACCGGACGGTGCCGGGCCGCGGTTCGAGCAGCAGGCCGCCGGCGACGGCCGCTTCGACGGCTTCGGTGGCGGTGTCCTCGTCCTGCTCGCCGGCCCGCACCAGCAGGTCGACGTCGCTCTCCCGGCCGGCGACGGCGGCCAGCCGGAGCAGGTCGACGGCGGGTGCGGGGAGCCGCTCGAAGCGTCGCCGCAGGACGTCCCGGACGCCCTGCGGCACCTGCTTGAGCGCGGTCGATTCGTCCTCCAGCGCCAGCAGTTGGGCGATCTCCGCCAGGTAGAACGGGTTGCCGCCGGTGCGTTCGGCCAGGGCGTGGACGGTCTCGGGGCGGACGGGAGCGGCGCAGACTGCTTCGATCAGCCGTCCCGCGTCGGCCTCGGCGAGGCCGCCGAGCGGCACCCGAGTGGGCGAGCGCCTGGCCAACCTGGCGAGCACGTCGGAGAGTTCGCCCTCGCCGGGGCGCAGCGCGGCGATCACCAGCAGGCCGCCGGCGGGCGGGCCGGGGGCGTGGTGGGCGGCGAGTTCGCCGAGCAGTTCGCGGGTCTCCGGGTCGGCGGCGTGCAGGTCGTCGAGCAGCACGGCGAGCGGGGCGCGGCGGGCGGCGGCGTGCAGCCGGGCGACGACGGCTCGGTGCAGGCGGAACCGGCCGGACAGCGCGTCCTGACCTGCGGTCGGCTCCAGGTCGCCGAGCAGCGGAGCGAGTTCGGGGTCGGCGGCGGCGTCCGGTTCCTGTCCGACGAGTTCGCGCAGCACCTCGGTCCAGGCCCAGGCGGCGGGCGCGCCGGCGCTCTCCGGGCAGCGCCCGGTGACCACCCGCCAGCCGTGCGCGCCCAGCTCTTCGCCCAGCCGCCCCAGCACGGTGGACTTCCCGGCCCCGGCCTCGCCGCTCACCAGCGCGAACCCGACGCCGCCGCGCGCGGCCTCGGCGGCCCGCCGGAGCGCGGCCAGCTCCTCCTGCCGTCCGACGAACACCCCGCCGGGCACGGCCACCCCGCCGACGCCGGACGGCACGGCCCGTCGGCCCGGCGCCGGCCGTCCGTCGCCTTTTCCGGTGCGAGCGGGCGCCGCCGCCCCCGGCCCGCCTCCTCCGGTGAGCCCACCGGCCGGCCGGGCCGGCGGGCCCCACACACCGTCGCGCACCCCGCCACCGCTGCGGCCGGCGACGTCCTCGTCCGATCTCCCGGCTCTCCCCCGTCCGGCACCTGGCCCGTCGGCCCGCCGTGCATCGTCGGCTCCGCCGCCCTGCGCCCCGCCCCGACCCCCGCCGGCGAAGCCCCTCACGCCCAGGGCCGGGCCGGTCGGCGCGAGCCGGTCCAACTGCTGCCGCAGGATCGCGGTTTCGAGGTCGGCGAGGGCCGGGCCTGGGTCGAGGCCGAGTTCGGCGGCCAGGTGGGCGCGGGCGCGCCGGACGGCGGCGAGGGCGTCGGCCTGGCGGCCGGAGTGCCAGAGGGCGAGGGCGAGCAGCCGCCAGCCCTCCTCCCGCATTGGGTGGTCCTCGACCAGTGCCGCGGCGTCCTGCACCGCCGCGCCGAAGCGTCCTTCGGCCAGCGCCTGCGCGGTCACCGACTCCCGGGCGCCGGTGCGGAGTTCTTCCAGCCGGGCGGTCTCGGCGACGGCCCACGGCCGGTCGGTGAACTCCCCGTACGCGGCGCCCTGCCACAGCGCGAGCGCGCGCGCCGGTTCGCCCGCCGCTGTCAGCGTCTCGAACTCGGCCGCGTCGACGTCCACTTCGCGCAGTGCGTAGCCGCGCCCGGCGCTGACCAGCAGTCGTGACTCCTGCCGGGGGCCGCGCGCGGGCTCCAACAGCCGCCGCAGGTTGGAGACGTAGGCCTGGAGCGAGACGGCCGCCTTCGCGGGCGGGTCGCCGTCCCACAGGTCGTCGATCAGCCGCTCGGCCGACACCGCCGCGCCGCGGGCGACCAACAGGCGGGCGAGCACGGCACGCTGACGCGGGCCGCCGAGCCGAACTGCGTCCCCCGCCACTTGCGCCGTGAGTGCCCCGAGCACAGTGATCCGCACCATCGTGCGCCGAGCCTATGCGATGGCTGTCCGGAACCGTCCACCACCCGCGCACCGAGCGCTCCGCCCGCACCCGGGGGCCGCCCCTCCGACCGCTCCCACCTGCGGATTCACCCTCGCCACCGCCTGCCGGGGCAGTGCCCTACCACGAGGCACTCGTGGACGACTTGTGCCACTGCATGATCCGTCCACCCTCAGACTCTTCCCTGCGGTCGAACGAGCGGCCAAAGTATGAGGCGTCGGCAGGGAGCAGCAACGAACCGGACGCCGACGAAAAGGAAATACCGGTAAAGCAATTCACCGGGAAAATTTCCGAATTCGCATCGAGATCATCCCAGAGAAGAGAATTCCGTGAACGTCACCCGCCTGTCCCGCACCGTCCTCGTCGGTCTGCTCTCCGCCGGAATCACCGTCCTGGTCGGAATCTCCGCCGCGCCCTCCGCCTCCGCCCACACGGTCCGGGCGAACGGCGTCTCGCTGTCGGCCCCGGACGACCGCGACGAGGACGTGACCTGGGGCCAGGCCCCGGCCGGCCCCGACCCGGACGTCACCTGGGGCCAGCGCTGAACAACTGCCGACCGCAGCGCGTGAATTGACCGCCACGGCGAACTCCCCCCGCCGCCGCTCCGGAATCCCGCGGACCACACCGCGAGTGTTGCCGACAGCGCCCGGCGCGCCGACGGTCAGGAAATGACCACTGCCCGCATACCGGAACTCCCCCACCCTCTCCGGCCCGACCGCAAGCCGAGGAGCGGGAGAACCGGAATCCGGGCGCACCACGAATCCCCACCCCTGCGTGCCGAATCCGCAGAAAACGGGTGGACGACGCGAACGACGCGCATCCCCCGCTCAGGCGTCCCCCGCTTGAGCGCCCCCGCCCAGGCGTCCCCACCCCGGCATCTCCCGCGCGGGCCTTGCCCGCCCAGGCGTCTCCCGCTCCGACGTCTCCCGCTCAGGCCCCGGAGGCGAGACGGACCGCCGCCAGCGGGACGAACCCTCCGCTGCCGCCGCCGGTGTCGCCCTCGCCGAGGCGGCGGAGCATGGCGACGGCGATCCGCTGGGCCTGCGCCTTGGCCCGTTCGGTGACGGGGCCGGCGTGACGACCGTCCAGGGTGGCGCGCCAGAGTTGCACCCAGCGGCCGAAGTGTTCGGCGGTGAGCGGGCTGATCGCGTGCAGCGCGGCGTGCGGAGCGAGCGCGTTGCCCCGGTAGGCGGCGGTGCGCAGCAGGGCGCTCTCCCAGAAGTCGGTGATCCTCGGCAGGTGCGCTTCCAGGTCGAGGCGGGCGATCTCGGTGAAGATCGGGCCGATCAGCGGGTCCGCGAACGCGGCGCCGTAGAAGCGCCGCAGGGCGGATTCCAGCTCGGCCCTGGTGGTGATGTCCGACAGCGCCACGGCTTCCTCCTCGTACGTCTCGCGCCCGGTCAGGGTACGTCCCGGGGTTCGGGAACGGCAGGGCCGTTGGTCCCGTTCACGGCGCTCACCTGGCAGGATGCCGGTATGACCTTCCTCGCCGCGGACGACCGCTATGCCTCGATGACCTTCCGCCGCGCCGGGCGCAGCGGCGTGCAGCTGCCCGCCGTCTCGCTCGGCCTGTGGCACAACTTCGGTGACACCCAGCCGCTGGAGGTGCAGCGCGCGGTGCTGCGCCGGGCGTTCGACCGCGGGGTGACGCACTTCGACCTGGCGAACAACTACGGCCCGCCGTACGGCAGCGCGGAGCGCAACTTCGGCTACCTGTTCGCGCAGGACTTCCGCCCGTACCGGGACGAGCTGTTCATCGCGTCGAAGGCCGGCTGGGACATGTGGCCGGGCCCGTACGGGGACGGCGGCAGCCGCAAGTACCTGCTGGCGAGTCTGGACCAGTCGCTGGACCGGATGGGTCTGGACTACGTGGACGTGTTCTATTCGCACCGGTGGGACCCGTCGACTCCGCTGGAGGAGACGATGGGGGCGCTGGACACGGCGGTGCGTTCGGGCCGGGCGCTGTACGCGGCGATCTCGAACTACCCGGCGGAGCAGCACCGGCAGGCGGTGGCGATCCTGCGGGACCTGGGCACGCCGTGCCTGCTGAACCAGGCCAGCTACTCGATCCTGAACCGGGAGCCGGAGCAGGGCCTGCTGGACGCGGTGGGCGAGACGCAGACGGCGCTGATCGCGTACTCGCCGCTCGCGCAGGGGCTGCTGACGGACCGCTACCTGAGCGGTGACGTGCCGGCGGGTTCGCGGATGTCCGTGGGGCACTTCCTGAAGCAGGAGGCGCTGACGGAGGCGAAGTTGGCGCAGCTCCGGGCGCTGGCGAAGATCGCGGAGGGCCGCGGCCAGAGCCTGGCGCAGCTGGCGCTGTCCTGGGTGCTGCGGGACGAGCGGGTGGTGTCGGTGATCGTCGGCGCGTCGAGCGTGCGCCAGCTGGACCAGAACCTGGACGCGCTGGCGGCCGGCCCGCTCACCGCGCAGGAGCTGGCGGAGATCGACCGCCTGACCGTCTGACGTCCACCGGGACCCGACGGGCGGGCGGCCGGTTCTCCCCGGCCGCCCGCCCGTCCGCGGTCAGTGCAGCTGCGGCAGAACGGTCTCCGCGACCCGGTACGCCTCCTCCAGCAGCGGGTTGCCCGACAGGATGAAGGTGTCGACGCCCAGCTCCTGGTACTCCCGGAGCCGTTCGACGACCTGTTCGGTGGAGCCGACCACGGCGGTGCCGGGGCCGGGCCGGAACAGGCTCATGCCGGGCCACAGGTTGGGGTGGGTCTCCAGCTCCCGGGCCCGGGCCGGCACCCGGCCGCCGTGCTGGCGGAACTGTCGCTGCCAGCCGACGCCGTCCTCGCCCTGCCGGGCGCCGAGTTGCCGCGCGTACGTGGCCTGGCTGGTGACGTCGAGCAGGCGGTCGGCGGCAGCCCAGGCCTGTTCCTCGGTGTCGCGGACGATCAGGTGCAGCCGCAGGCCGAGCCGCAGGGTGCGGCCGTGGGCGGCGGCGCGTTCGCGGACCAGGTCGAGCTTCTGCCGGAGCAGGTGCGGGGGTTCGCCCCAGGTGAGGTACACGTCGACGTGTTCGGCGGCGACCTCGATGCCGGCCGGGGAGGATCCGCCGAACCAGAGCGGGATGTGGCCCTCGCGCAGCGGCGGCAGGTCGCGCAGCGACTCACCGGCGTTCTTCAGCCGGTAGAACTCGCCTTCGTGGTCGAAGACTTCGCCGCTGGTGAGGCGCTTGACCAGGCTCCAGTACTCGGCGGACAGCCGGTAGCGGTCGTCGTGGTCGACGTGCAGCCCGTACTCGCGCAGCTGGTTGGTGGAGCCGTTGACCACGTTGAAGCGGAGCCGGCCGGCGCCGTGCAGGTGCTCGAAGGACAGCGCCATCTTGGCAAGCAGGGTGGGCGAGACCAGCCCGGGGTGGACGGCGAGCAGCGGCTGGAAGCCGGGGCCGGTGGCGGCGGCCAGCGCGGAGCCGAGCGCCCACACGTCGTACTGGTCGGTGGCGAGCAACGCGCCGGTGTAGCCGAGGCGTTCGACGGTGGCGGCGAGGTGCTGGAGGTAGCCGAGGTCGACCGGTCGGCGGCCCTCGGGCTCCCACGGGTAGTGGCCCTCGCGGGGGATCAGGTACCACAGGACTTCGGTGGCCATGGCGCTCAGTTCCCCTTTCCGGCGCGGGAGATGGCGTCGGCGACGGGCTGCTCCAGGGCGGGCAGGTGGATGTCGGCGACGGTGACGGGCCGGTCGATGAAGCCGACCCGGTGGAAGATGTCCGCGGCTTCCTGCTGCTCGGCGACGAACTCGGCGGTGGCGGGCTCCAGTTGCCAGGGCAGCGCGGTCAGCGCGGTGTGCCAGTCGGCGGCCTCGCCGCCCTGGTCGGCGGCGGCCAGCGCGGCAGCCTCCTCGGGGTGGGCGGCGGCCCAGTGGTCGGCGCGCTGCAGGGCGGCGACGATCGCGGCGACCACCTCGGGCCGCTGGACGGCGAGTTCACGGCGGGCGAAGAACACCGAGCGGTCGGTGATCACATCCGTGGTGCGGATCAGTTCGCGGAACTCGCCGGTGCGGCGGGCGGCGGCGAGTTCCGCGCCCTGCGCGATCCAACCGGCGATCGCGCCGCTGCGCAGCCGCTCCGCCTCGTCCCCGGCGGGGCGTTCGGCCGTGATGTCGTCCCGGTAGGAGAGCCCGTGCTGGTGCAGGGACTTGGCGAGCAGGTGGGTCTGCCAGGAGCCGACGGCGAGCACCACGGTGGCGCCCTTCAGGTCGGCGACCGAGGCGATCGGCCCGTCGGCGGCGACCAGCAGCGCCCCGTGGTCGGGCCGGGGCGCGGACACCGCGGTGTACACGATGTCGTGCCCGGCGGCCTGCGCGGTGATCGGCGGGGTGGAGCCCGTCCCGCCGAAGTCGATGGTGCCGTCGGCCAGGTGGGCGCCGGTCTTCGTGCCGTCGGCGTAGTGGTGGAACTCGGCGCTCTCGCCGAGCGGGGCCAACTCCTGCTGCAGGTAGTCGAGTCGGGCCAGGTGGTAGAGGGACGGGTTGGAGCGGTGCACACCGACGGTGACGGTCATGGCAGCGGTTCTCTCTTCTTCCTTGCGATCTGACGTGGCGTCAGTCAGTGGGCTTCGGTTGCCTGGTGCACGCCGAGGTCGGCGAGCAGGTCGCGGCGCAGCGCCGCGAAGGCGGGGTCGGCGGGGTCGCGGGGGCGGTCGACGGCCACGGTCTCGTCCCGGACGAGTGCGCCGTCGCGCAGGACGGCGACCCGGTCGGCGAGGCGGATCGCCTCGTCCACGTCGTGGGTGACCAGCAGCACGGCGGGGCGGTGCCGGCGGCACAGGTCGCCGACCAGGTCCTGCATGCGCAGCCGGGTGAGCGCGTCCAGAGCGGCGAACGGCTCGTCCAGCAGCAGCAGTTGGGGTTCGCGGACGAGCGCCCGGGCGAGTGCGGCGCGCTGCGCTTCGCCGCCGGAGAGCGTGCTGGGCCAGGCGTCGGCGTGGTCGGCGAGGCCGACCTCGGCGAGCGCCTGCCGGCCGGTCTCCCGGGTGGCCTCGCCGCGCGGCAGGCCGACGGTGACGTTGCCGAGGACCCGCTTGGACGGGATCAGCCGGGGTTCCTGGAAGACCACCGTCCGCGCGGGCGGCACCAGGACGGTGCCCTGGTCGGCGCGGTCGAGTGCGCCGAGGATCCGCAGCAGCGTGGTCTTGCCGGTGCCGGACGCGCCGAGCAGGGCGAGGAACTCGCCGCGGGCGATGTCCAGGTCGATGCCGTCCAGGACGGCGCGGGCGCCGAACACCCGTCGCAGTCCGCGGACGTGAACGGCGGGGGCGCTCATCGTCCCACCACCGCCCGGCCGTTGACGGGACGCCAGGGCATCAGCAGCCGCTCCAGGACGCGCACCGCGCCGTCGGCGGCCAGGCCCAGCAGGCCGTAGATCAGGATGCACACGGCGAGCACGTCGGTGCGCGAGAAGTTCTGCGCCTGGGCCATCAAGTAGCCGATCCCCTCGGTGGAGTTGATCTCCTCGGCGGCGATCAGCGCGATCACGCTGAGCGTCATCGACAGCCGCAGGCCGGACAGCAGCGCGGGCAGCGCACCGGGCAGGACGACCTCGCGGACCACCGCCCAGCGCGACAGGCCGAAGCTGCGCATCGCCTCGACGAGCTTGCGGTCGGTGTTGCGCACGCCGCCGGAGGTGGAGACGTACATCGGGAAGGAGGTGGCGACGCCGATCAGCGCGACCTTCGCGGTCTCGGTGATGCCGAACCACACCATGAACAGCGGCACCAGCGCCAGGAACGGGACGGTCCGCAGCACCTGGACGGCGGAGTCGAGCAGTTCCTCGCCGAGCCGGAAGAACCCGGTGACCACGCCGAGCACCAGCCCGACGCCCGCCCCGAACAGCAGGCCGAGCGCGGCCCGGGTCAGCGAGGTGGACAGTGCGTCGGCCAGCTGCCCGTTGCCCCACAACTCCCCCACGGCCTGGACGACCTGGCCGGGCGAGGCGAGCACGTCGGGGGTCAGCACCCCGGTGGCGGAGGAGAGCTGCCAGGCGGCGAGCAGCGCGAGCGGGCCGAGGGTGCGCAGGGCGAGCGAGACGCCGCGCGGGCGGTCGGCGGTGGTCCGGGCGCGCGGGGCGACCAGCCCTGCGGCCTGCGCCTGCTCGGTGGTGACGGAGGTGGCGGTGGTGACGGTCACTTCGCCGCTCCGCCGAGCGCGTCGATGTCGATCAGGTAGGGCTTGACGTCGACCTTCGACTTGGTGACGCCCTGGTCGGCGTAGAACCCGGCGACCACCGCGAACCGGGCGACATCCGCGTCGGTGATCGGCGAGTCCACGGCGCGCTTCCTGCCGAAGTCGACGGCGACCTGCTGCTCGGCGGGGGTGACGGCGGTCGGCCCGGCGTCGGTGAACACGTTCAGGTAGGCGGCGGGGTCGGCCTTCTCCTTGGCGCCGTTCTCGTGCAGGTAGCCGTAGAACGCCTTCAGCACCTCGGGGTGCTGCTCGGCGAAGGCCGAACGCGCCGCCCACACCGCGTAGTTGTCGCTGCCGACGGCCTTGCCGTCGACCAGGAAGTGCGCGCCGGTGTTGGCGATCGCCGGGATGGAGAACGTCCCCCAGGTCGCCCAGGCGTCCACCTGACCGGAGTTGAACACCCCGGAGGTCTGGTCGGCCCGCAGGTAGACCCGCTGCACCTGGTCGACCGGGATCCGGTTCTTCTCCAGCGCCTTCAGCAGCAGGTACTCGGAGGTGCCGCCCTGGGAGACCGCGACCTTCTTGCCGACCAGGTCCTTGACCTCCTTGATCGGCGAGCCGTTCTTCACCAGGATGCCTTCGCCGGCCTCGTCGGGTGCGATCTGCGCGAACAGCTTGAAGCCGGGCTTCTGGGCGAGCGCGGTGACCGCCGAGGTGATCGAGCCCTGGGCGACGTCCAGTTGGTCGGCGTTCAGCGCCTGCGCGGCCGGGGCGAACGGCCCGGCGCTGCCCGTCCACGCCACCTTGGCGTGCACGGCCGCCAGCGCCCGGTCCAGCGACCCGTCCTTCTTCCCCTTCGCCAGGAACCCCGAGTTCCCGGGGTCGGGCACCCGGAGCACCACCTCGCCGCCCTTGCCGTCGGCGCTGCCGGCGGCGTCCGGCCCGGACGAGCCGCAGGCGGTGAGGACCAGGGCGGCGGCGACGGCGGTGAGCGTGGCGGTGACAGGGGTGCGCGAAGTGGTGCTGCGCATGGGTCTCTCCTCTGGAATCACGGAAGGTCGGGCGCGGGCGTCGGGCGCGGACGTCAGGGTGGGTCTCAGGGACGAACGTCGGGGACGGGCGTCAGGGACGGGCGGCGAGCAGGGCGCGGGCGGCGGCCAGCGGCGCGGGGTCGGCCCAGGCCTGGACGTCCACCCGGTCGGCGAGGAAACCGTGGGCGTGCAGGAACCGCTCCTGCTGGGCGAGCAGGTCGAGGCGCTCGGCGGACAGGTCCAGGTGCAGGGTGCGGTGCCCGCCCCCGGCGTACGCCCCGGCGACGCCTTCCGGCCCGGCGCCGGTCTCCGCGCCGAGGATCCGCGCCACCTCGGCCGGCCGGTCGGCCGCCCAGTCGGCGGCCCGCAGCAGCACGGCGACGAACCGGGCCACCAACTCGGGGTGTTCGTCCAGCAGTTGCTGGTGGACGGTGATCGGTCGCGGGGTGCCGTTGTTGACCCGGTGGCGGCGGTCGGCGAGCGCGTCCAGCTCCACGGCGGGCACCGCGCCGTACCGGCGGGCGGCCTCGACCGCCAGCGCGCCCTTCACGTACACGGCGTCCACCCGGCCGTCCCGCAGCGCCGCCAGCTCGGCCGCCCACTGGTCGCCGTCCGGCTCCGCCGGAATGTCCATCAACTCGACGTCGGCCAGGCCGAGTTGTGCCGATTCCAACGCGCCGCGGTGGCCGGCCAGGGCCATCGCCCGCCAGAAGTCGATGCCGATCGGGTGCCGGGGCACCGCGAGCCGGGCCCCCCGCAACTGCTCGGCGGACCGGATGCCGCTGCCCTCCCGGACCAGGATCGTCTGGCGTTCCTCGATCCAGGTCAGGCCGATCAGCCGGGTCCGCTCGCCACGCGAACGGGCCCACAGCGCAGGCACGTTGCCGCCCTCGCGGAACAGCCCGGCCAGTGCGTGCGTGTAGTGGTGGTCGGCGGCGACCTCCGGCGGGACGTCCTGCAGGGAACGCACCTCGATGCCGTCGGCCGCGAACTCCGCGGCCAGCCAGCCCTGATCGGCGGCGATGCCGGTGGCGGTGGGCACCGGGCAACGGGTGAACCACAGGGTGTCGGGGTACGGGGGCGTGCCGGGCACGGCGGGTGCGGGGCTCATGGCGGGGCTCCGGGAAGTCTGGGAAAACGCGCAGGTGTCCCACACAGTGGGAACTGCACGACGGGAAAAGGGAGTTCGGGGGAGAGCTCTCAACAGCAACAGCAGGGGCGCTGCCGGACGGTGTTCACGGCGCGCTCCCTCCTGTCGGACCGGCCCGATGGGCCGGTGGCTGCCGATGTCGGCCGATGGGTCGAGCGTTCCACGACGCCAGGGCCTCGATCAAGCTTTGCCAGATGATGGGATCAGTTGTTCATGTGCGGGTGAGCCGCCGCAACACCGCCGACATGCTCCGTTGGCGATCACCCCCATATCCTGGAAATCCCAGCCCAGTTGACCCGATTGAGCCACTCCCTAAGAGGTGCGATGCCCGCCAGCCCCGGAACCCTGCAGTCACCGCCGGCCGGCGCCCAGGCAGTCCACCGGGCGCTCGGCCTGCTGCACTGCTTCCACGACAACGGTCCCGACCTCAGCGCTTCCGAACTCGCCCGCCGGATGGGCCTGTCGGTCTCCACCGCGCACCGCCTCGCCCGCACCCTGGTCGTCACCGGATTCCTCGACCAGGACGAGCGCACCGCCCGCTACCGGCTCGGCCCGGCCGTCGCCGAACTCGGCCAACTCACCTTCCACCAGCGCGGACTGCACCTGGCCGGCCCCGAACTCGACCAGCTCGCCCGCCGCACCGGCGCCACCGCAGACCTCGCCATCCGCTCCGGCCCGCACGCCGTCATCCTGGTCGGCGGCTCCGTCCTGCCGTCCACCGGCCTCGGCCTGCGCCGCCCGCTGCACTCCACCGCCCTCGGCAAGGTGCTGCTCGCCTGGCCCGCCTCCACCGAGAGCCCGCCGCCCGGCCCGCTCCCCGCCTACACCGACCGCACCCTCACCGACCCCGCCGACCTCGACGCCGAACTCGCCCTCACCCGGGAACGCGGCTACGCCCTCAACGACGGCGAGTCCGCCCCCGGCATCCGCACCCTCGCCGTCCCCGTCCTCGACGCCACCCGCACCGCCCGGTTCGCCCTCGCCCTCCGCTCCACCCCCGCCCACCTCACCCCCGAGTCCCTCCCCCACACCCTCGCCCAGGCCCAGACCTGCGCCCAGGCGCTGGCCGTGCTGTTGCTGCCCCCGGACGAGCGCTGACCGGACGCCGGGCAGGCGAAGACGCCCGCCGAACGGGAGTGGGGAGGAGAGCCGGGCAGCGACCCCGCCGGGGCGGTGGGTCCGCTGCGCCCGGCCGAGGCCCGAGGGCCGACGACACACCCATCATGACAGGTCGACAGGCCTTTTCGTAGGACGAACCGCACAGGTCACCGGCCTTGTTCGGGTCCGTCCGGGACGCCCAGAATCCCCGTCATGAATCCCTCGCCGACAATCGATCAGGACGACGTTCTGCGGGCCCGGACCAAGCTGCTCGCCACTACGGGGCCCACCCGGCGCGAAGAGGTCGAGGCCTACCGGGTGCTCGCCCAGGTCAACCCGGCCACCCACCTACCCCGCTTGGTCAACGCCCTGCTGTCGCTCAGCTACGAGCACGGCCTGCGGGACAGCCACCCGCTCCGACTCGCGCTGTGCGAGGAGGCGGTGGCCGCTGCACGGGCCATCGATCCGGGCACACCCGACCGCGAGAAGCTCCTGTTCAGGGCCTTCCTCCTGTGCCACCGGGAGCTCTACGCCCTCGGCCGCCGCACCGAAGGGCTCGCCATGCTCGCCGAGATGGTCGCCATGGAGCGCCCCCCGGGCGAACTCTCCGGAGTCCCCGCCGTCAGCGCGCTGCACCTGTGGGCCACCGCCCTCGCCGAGGAGCGCCGCCACGCCGAGGCCGCCGACGCCCTCGCCGAGTGGGTGGCGGCGATCCGGCCGCTGCGGCCCGACTTCGACACGCTCGCCCGGTCCCTCGCGGAGTGGGCCGCCACGCTCGCCGACGCCGGCCGCATCGACGAAGCGCTCGCCGCGTTCGAGGTGCTCGTCGACCTGGACGCGGGGGAGGCCACGGACGACCGCGGCCCGCTGGCCTGCCACTTCTACGCGCTGGTCCGGTACGCGGAACTGCTCGACGGCCGCGGTCACGCCGAACGGGCGGCCGCCGCACGGCAGTCGGCGCTGGCCGCGCTGACGGAGTTGGCCACCACCGGTGAGCGCAAGGTGCGGAGCGGCGACCAGGCGCCGTTCTGGGCGACCCTGCTGTCCTGGTCCGCCGCCGACGGCGAACGGCTGGCCTCCGACGGCCCGTGTCCACCCTCGGGCGCGGGCCCCAGGCAGTGGTCCGCCGAGGTCGGGCAGCGCTACTTCGACCGCCTGGCCACCCTGCGGGAACAGGTGAACACCCTGGCCGAGGCCCCGGACCGGCACCTGCCCGAGCTGCTCCGGCTGCACCGCGTCCTCACCGTCCGTTCCACCGTCCGGTGCGAGCACCGCACCTACGCCTTCACCGCGCAACTGCCGGAGCTGCAACCCCTGTTCGACGAGGGCGTGGAACTGGCCCGTCGACTGGACGCGCACGACCCGGCCGCCGGAGGCCGAACCCTGGCCGAGGTGCTGATCGACCGGTCGACCTTCCGCACCGCCGCCTGCCGCTTCGACGCCGCCCTCGACGACTTCCGCGAGGCCCTGGGCCTGCGGGGCGAGGATCACTGATCGACGGCGACCGTCCCCAGCCCTTCCCGGCGCACCCGCTCCGTCCCCCACAGCCCGAGCGGCCGCAGCGCCTCGTTGAGCGTGCGCCCCTGCTCGGTCAGCGAGTACTCGACGCGGGGCGGCACCTCCGCGTACACCTCGCGGTGGACCAGCCCGTCCTGCTCCAGTTCGCGCAGGTGCTGCGTCAGCATCTTCTCGCTCACCCCCGGTAGCGCGCGCCGGAGTTGGGCGAAGCGGCGAACGCCGTGGGTGTCCAGCTCCCAGAGGATCAGGCCCTTCCACTTGCCGCTCACCACGTCGAGCGCGGCGTCGATGCCGCAGATGTACGGACCCTGCCGCGGTGCCTTGACCATCCCGATCCCCCTACAAAAAGGTAAGTACCGCAGAAGATAGTAGGTACTTCCGGAACAGGAGGCAGCCTCCGAGCATGGAGGGGTGAACGAACCACAGAAGCTCAGCGCCGTCACCGTGATCGGCCTCGGCCCGATGGGCCAGGCCATGACCCGGGCCCTGCTCGCCGCCGGACACCCCGTCACCGTCTGGAACCGCACCCCCGCCCGCGCCACCGACCTCGTCGCCGCCGGGGCGACGCTCGCCGCGACGCCCGCCGAAGCGGTGGAGGCGAGCGACCTGGTGCTCCTCAGCCTCACCGACTACCGGGCGATGCACGACATCCTCGACCGCTCCACCGCCTCGCTGGCCGGCCGGACCCTGGCCAACCTCAGCTCCGACACCCCCGACCGCTCGCGCGAGGCGGCGGCCTGGGCGGCCGGCCACGGCGCGGACTTCCTCACCGGCGGCGTCATGGTTCCCGCGCCGATGGTGGGCACCCCGGCGGCCCACGTCTACTACAGCGGCGACCCTCGACTGATGCAGCGTCATACTGCGGTGCTGGAGCTGCTCGGCACACCGAATTACCTCGGCACGGACCCGGGCCTCGCCCAGATGATGTACCAGGCCCAACTCGCCGTGTTCCTCACCACCCTGTCCTCCCTGATGCACGCCACCGCGATGCTGGGAACCGCCGGTATGAAGGCCGCTGAGGCCCTGCCCGAACTGCTCGCCTCGGCCGACCGGATCGGCGCCATCCTGCGCGCCGTCGAGCAGGTCCCCGGCACCGCCCTCGACGCGGGCGAACACCCCGGCCACCTCAGCACCGTCACCATGATGGGCGCGACGGCCGACCACATCGTCGAGACCAGCACCACCCTCGGCCTCGACCTCGCCCTCCCCCTCGCCGTCCAGGCCCACTACCGCCACGCCGTCGACAACGGGCACGGCGGCGACAACTGGACCCGCATCATCGACGCCATCCGCGCCCCGCGCTGACCCGCCGCACCCTGCCGGGCCGGGCACGCGTGCGTGCCCGGCCCGACGCCAGTGCTCTGACCGCACAGGTCCCCCGGGTCGGCGCCGGTAGCTACGTGATCCTGGACAGCCTCTCCGCCCACAACGGCGAGAAGATCCTGTGCCGGGCGAGAAGGAACGACGTCCACCTGTGCCCCGACCAATTCCTCCTGGGCGAACCCGATGTCCTGGCCGCCCGACGACGTGAACGCGCCCGGCCGCCCAACTAGACTGCGCCGGGGTCGCAACTGGTGCGGTTTCGGGTACACGGGAGCGGTGGCAGTTGTTCGACGTGCAGGTCGTTCCGGACCGGATCAAGGTCGACTCCCGCGATCCCCTCTTCGTCGACGGCCCGGCCTGGCTGACGCTGGGCAGCCGGGAGTTCCCGTTCTCGGGGTGGACGGATGCGGTTCTCTCCGTGCTCGGCTCGATGGGGGCCGCGGTGGCAGGGGCGCTCGACGGTGAAGTCCGTGACTTCTACTTCTTCGAGGGTTCGTACTTCGTCAAACTGATCCCGCTGCCGGACGCCCCCGGGACACCGCGCCGGGTCAGGGTTGCCGCGGTGAACGACGGCAACGCCGGGGCCGCCGACGACGAGGGCGTGCCGGAGGGCGAGGTGGTGGCCGAAGTCGTGGTGCCGCTGCGCGAGGTGGCCGAACGCCACAGCGCCGCGAAGGCGTTGATCCGCGCGTGGGCCGAGGCACACGGCGAGGCCGAGGTCGCGGGCGTTCTGTCCCGCGGATACCAGTACGACGCATCGGACCCGCGCTTCACCCACTGACCCGGACGAGCAGCGGCAGCCGCTCGCGGGCCGACCGAGCCCGGCACCGCTTCTGACACCCTCGGACGAACTGCCACGGGGCATCCAGTCGATTCACTGGTGCCACCTCGGGAGACCTATGCGGTCACAGCACCAGGTACCCATGACCGAGGAACTCGGCTCCTGGCTCGTCAACGAGATCGTCTCCTCCGACTGAACCCCTGGGGCGGGCGGAGGATCCACCCGGAACCCCCGCCCGCCAGGTCGTCGAACGAGTCAGCCGGTGACGGCTTCGAGGCGGAACCTCTGGTTGTCGCCGTTGTTCCACTCCCACTGGTTGACAACCGCCCCGTTGGCCGCGCTGGGCCCCGCGATGTCCAGCGCCTTGCCGCTGTGACGGGCGATCAGCCGGTGGCGGCCGTCGCCCGCCGGCTCGATCCGCCACTTCTGGTTGTCGCCGTTGTTCCACTCCCACTGGTGGACGACCGCGCCGTTCGCCGTACTCGGGCCCGCCACGTCGAGCACCTTGCCGCTGTACACGGACACCAGCCGGTAGTAGCCGTCGCCCGCCGGCTCGATCCGCCACTTCTGGTTGTCGCCGTTGTTCCACTCCCACTGGTGGACGACCGCGCCGTTCGCCGCGCTCGGGCCCGCCACGTCGAGCACCTTGCCGCTGTACACGGACACCAGCCGGGCCAGCGACGGGATGCCGGCGCCGGACGACGCCTCACTGGAGGGGTATTGCGCGTGGTGGAACGCGTCGCCGTCGAACCTGAGTTGGGAGCCCACGACAGTGCCGTCGGCCCGCAGCGTCCGCAGGCCGTAGGAGGCCACCCAGAGGGCGCCGGCGGTGTTCTTGGGGGTGACCAGCCGGCGGGTGACGGTGCGCGAGCGGAACTCGGTGACCGAGGTCGAGGACTCGTAACCCAACTCGCCGGTCACGGTCGCGCTCACGGTCGCACCGGTGCCGAAGATCTTGACGCCGACCTCGGCGCTCACCGAGACGCCGGTGCTCCTGCTGAAGGTCTCGCTGCTGGACTTCTCCACGCCGACGGTCACCGCGTCCTCGACGGTCTGGTCGGTGTCGGTGCGGTTGTCGTTGAACAGCAGCAGCGACCACCACACCCGCCGCTCGATCGTGTAGTAGGGCGAGTTCTCGATCCGCCACGCCAGCGACTTCGCGTCGTCGCGGACGGCGGTCAGCGGCACGCGCACGCTGTGGTCGGTCACCGCGGGCGTGGACTGCGCCGGCCGGGTGCGGCCCGTCAGCCTCGGGGGCTCCGGGGACAGCCCGGGCCGCTCGGTGGACAGGGGCAGGCACAGCGCGTTCAACTCGGGCGCGTGGGAGGGCTTTTCGTACCCGGCGAGCGCGACGAACGACTCGGGCGTGATCACGGCCTTGGTGGCGCCCGGCGTCTCGTCGACGAACTGCTCGGGCGCGCAGACCTTCCAGGCGCTGAAGTCGTACTTGCCCCCGCCGCCCGAGTCGTTCCAGATCAGGTCACCCGCGGGTGCGGGCACCGTCAACGAGTCCTTGACGCACCGCACCAGGTCCACCGGAGGCTTGTCGTGGCCGTAGACGAACACGTTCCCCAGCGCCCGGTAGCCGGGCGGCGGGACCGGCCGCCAGCACGAGCCGTCCGTGCCACCGGTGCCGGCGTCGTTCCACACCCACTCGTAGTCCTTCGGGAGGGCCAGCGCGTCGCCTTCCACTCCGGCCACGTCGCGCACGCAGAGCGCCGCGACCTTCCCGTTCGGATCGGTGAGGCCGGGGAAGCCGAGGCTGCCCAGCACGTGGAACCCCTCCGGCGGCACCGGATGGTAGAAGGAGCAGCTCAGCTTGGTCCGCTTGCCCCGGCTGTCCAGGCCCAGCCTGAACTCCGTCGTGTAGGCGATCTCCAGGTCTCCGAACCGCACGGCTGACGTTGGCATGGCGAGCAGCACTCCTCTTCAACGGGGGCGGAACTCCCGATCGGGCCCGGCCCGAAACACCTCCGGGCGTCACTCGCACGGGCCAACGAGCAGAGGTGCTCCCTGGACACGGCCGCACACTTCTCCGGGCACGCAACAGAGCGGCGGCCCGCACCGTTCGGTGCGGGCCGCCGCCCGGGTGCCGCACGACCGCCCCGGCGACGCGGCTCGCCGGGCCGGTCGTACGGAGTCTCAGGCCACCGGCGCGTACTTGTAGCCGACCCGGCGGACCGTGACGATGGTGTCGCGGTAGGCGGCGCCGAGCTTGCGGCGCAGCCGGGCGACGTGGACGTCGACGGTGCGGCCGTCGCCGACGTGGCCGTAACCCCAGACGGTGTGCACGAGTTGGTCGCGGGTGTGGACCCGGTGGGGGTGCTCGGTGAGGTGGGCGAGCAGCTCGAACTCGAGGTAGGTGAGGTCGAGCAGCGAGCCGTCGACGTACGCGTTGCGGCGGTCGAGGTCGACGGAGATGCCGCTGTCGGCGGGGCGGGTGAACGGCCGGACCGGGGCGGGTGCGGCGACGGGGGCCGGTGCGGGCGCGGGAGCGACCTTCTCGGCCGGGACCAGCACCAGGTAGCCGACCAGCGGCGCGTTCGCATTCGCGCCGAGCTGCGTCAACAGGCCCTGCGGGAGCACGGATTGGGGCAGTGCGGCGACCACGGCCGCGCCGTCCTGGAGGCCGGCGAGCAGGCTCTCGGGGGCGATCGCGGGCGCCGGCCGGGTGATCGGGGCGACTCGGCGGTGCTCGGTGTCGAGGGAGTGGTTCGGCAGGGTGCGGACCGCGCGCAGGTGCGGGGTCGCGGTGGCGGCGTAGGACATCGTGGGCTCTTTCGCGCGTGACGGTCGGTGGGTGGTCGTCGTCTGCGCTTCCGGCGCGCCGTCGCTGACGGTGGGTCAGCGCGGCGGGCGGGAGGCGCGTGGTGCGCGCCGACAGGTCTGATCGAAGTGGTGGGCCTGGCGCGAGGGCCAGAACGGGTCGAGAAGGGTGCGAGGGTGCACGGGCTGCTCTCCGGAGCACGGCGGGGATCGGCGGGGGACGCACGAAACCGCCACCACATCCGCGGGAACAGGATGGTGGCGGTGCCTCAGCGACAGCAGGCGCTGTAGATCAGACCCTGGTCGATGTATCGCCGGACGGTGAGCGCGGGAAGCGCCGCTATGCGGGCCGCATCGGCCATGGCGCTGCTCCTCCCCCGGCGGGTGTCATCGGGCCCGCGTCGAACGGCGGGCATGAGTACGAGACTTCCACGCGAAGTGCCCGGAAGGCAACCCACTGTACCGGCCGGTCCGCACAGCAAGACAGATTCTGCTCACCATGCGGACGGCACTCCGCTGACCTGCGACAATGCCGCCAGTCCTACAATCGGATTCCGAGCCGCTCGGCGGCATGCTCGACCAGCCGGACGAGCAGTTCCTTGCCGTCCTCGCGGCGGCGCGCGTCGCACAGCAGCACCGGCACCGTCCCGGGCAGGTCGAGTGCGGCGCGGACGTCCTCCGGCGCGTACACCTCGGTGCCCTCGAAGCAGTTGACGGCGACCACGAACGGGATGTCGCGCTGCTCGAAGTAGTCGACGGAGGGGAAGGAGTCGGCCAGGCGCCGGGTGTCGGCCAGCACGACCGCGCCGAGCGTGCCGCGGGCGAGTTCGTCCCAGACGAACCAGAAGCGGTCCTGGCCGGGGGTGCCGAACAGGTAGAGGGCGAGGCCGGGCCGGAGGTCGATCCGGCCGAAGTCCATCGCGACGGTGGTGGTGCGCTTGGCCTCGACGCCGACGGTGTCGTCGATCGGGCGGCCGCGCTCGCTGAGCGTCTCCTCGGTGCGCAGCGGCCGGATCTCGCTGACGGCGCCGACCAGGGTGGTCTTGCCCGCGCCGAAGCCGCCGGCCACGAGGATCTTGACCGCGTTGGCGCCCCAGGGCGCGCTGCGGGTGGTGGAGGTCGACGGGGCGTCAGAGTGCACGGAGGCCATTGATCACGTCTCGCAGCAGGCGCTCGTCCGGTTGCTGGGCGAGCTGGAAGGGTCGGGTGACGCTGATCAGGTCGGCGTCGTGGAGGTCGCCGAGCAGCACCCGCACCACGCTCACCGGCAGGTCGGTGTAGGAGCCCAACTCGGCCACGCTGAGGGGTTCTTCGCGGCAGAGCTGGATGATCGCGTGGTGCTCGGGGCCGAGCGGCAGATCGGTGGGGGCGCCGCCGGGCGCGAGGGCCTGCCCGGCGGCGGTGACCAGCGAGATCAGGTCGAACAGGCCGTCGTCGACCGGCCGGGCGCGTCCTCCGGTCATCGAGAACAGCCGGACCATCGGACCGGCGTCGTCGTCGAACCAGCGGTCGTCCACGGGCGTGCGGGGCGCGAACAGGTCGACCGACGGTTCGTCGGCCGACGTCTCGTCCGCGATCTCACCGCTGGGGCCGCCCGGGGCGGCGCCCTCGGTCGGCTCGGTCGGCTCGGGCTCGCTCATCGGTCGGTCATCTCCCGGGCGGAGTGGTCTCGGTCCTCGGCTCGGCGGCCAGGTGCTCGCCGACGCGCTTCACCAACAGTGCCATCTCGTAGGCGATTTGGCCCACATCGGATTCGGCGTCGCTGAGCACGGCCAGGCAGCTGCCGTCACCGGCGGCGGTGATGAACAGGAAGGCCTCGTCCAGCTCGACCATGGTCTGGCGGACGCCGCCGACCCGGAAGTGCCGGCCGGCGCCCTTGGCCAGGCTGTGGAAGCCCGCGGCGACGGCGGCCAGGTGCTCGGCGTCCTCCCGGCCGAGGCCGCTGGAGACGCCGGTGGCGAGACCGTCGCTGGAGAGGATCACCGCGTGCCGAAGGGTCGCGACGCGGCCGACCAGGTCGTTGAGGAGCCAGTCGAGGCCCCCGGACGGCGGAGTTGTTGCGGTCATGATTCGGTTCCTTCTGCTGGTGCGGGCGGTGCGACCGGCGGCTGGTGCGCCGGGGGGACGGAACGGACGGGGGCGGCCGGCAGCGCGGGCGGCACCGGCGCGGAGGGCAGCGCGACCCGCAGCCGGGGCGGGCGGCCGGGCTGCGGCACGACCGGCACGGCGGGCCGGCCGGGAACGCCCCGGCCGCCGCCGGGTGCG